>JAIOZK010000002.1 GCA_021740625.1 Bacteroidales bacterium | reverse complement strand
CCCAAAGTTGATTTTCATCCTCAAGTATTTGTATGATGCTATCTGCCGGAGCAGGGCTGATGGTATCCGCTCTAAACAGCCGCAACAGCTTATATAATGCCCGGGCTCTTCCTGCCTTAAATTTTGCCGTTTTGGATTGAAGAGCTTCCTTTGCACCGACCATATACAAGCCCTGGTTGATTTCTGCCAATTGCTCATCCGTTAGTTGATTTATCCTGTTGTTTACTGCATCCATCACCGTGTCGGATTTGGCTGCTTGTGGATTTGCTGAAAGAATATCCGTTACCATTACACCTGACAAAACATTCTCCTTTTGGGTTCCGCTAACCATTACCGTATCCGAAAGATAGGGTGAATCCGCCATAAGCTGGGAGTATATTTCATAAGCTTCTTCGGGCCAGCTTGTTTGAACATCCGTATTTAATTCATCCGTGTTTCCGCCGTCTTCAAGTTGTTGCAATAAAGTTGAAGTAGAATCAGCTTTTTGTTCGAAATAAGTCATTTCAGATCTTAACTCACCACCCGAACCGGATCCATCGAGATGGGAAGGGCAGCCGTCATCAGGGTTCCAATTATAGATATATAAGCTTGTTGTTGGAGTAATATTATAATAATATTTTGGTTCAACGTGATATTCATCTCCATTTTGTGGAAAATAGTATGTTAAGAGTTCCCCTTCATTGTTAAAATCCGTTGGTGTTCCCTGGGGGCCCATCCATGTAAACATATTGTTGGCAGAGGTTTCGGGGGAATTGGCGTCGGAGCCCTGGTATGCGGCGATTCCATCACAGTCTTCAGGAGTGACAGCAATATCCGATTCACAATAAATAAAATCGTTGCATTTAATCTGTAAGCCTGTTTCATAACCCCTGTTATCCTTCATTGCCAATATCCCAAAATCCATTCTTTCAAAATCATTGTTATAAATTTCATTGGGGTATTGTCCCGTACTATTTGCAACAATTCCAACTGTATGCAACCTTCCTGAAACAGGACTATAATCTTCATGATTATAGAAAATATTCTCCTCAACCACATATCCCACCGATTCATCATTGAGATATATCCCGGCAAGGGTATCCGTTTCATCATAAAGTGTATTGTCTCCTTTCAGTAAAAATTCATTGTAAATAAGCTCGGGATAATCGATGGCAGAGAGGTAGATCCCCCGGGAATTATCCCTGAAATAGCAGGAATCCACACGAATGGGTGGAGAGATCAGGCCTGACATGGCCTTAATACCATAATTCAGCGTCCTGAATTCGCTGCGCAGCCTGTCGCCTCCCTGCAACCAGGGTTTGCTGTAAGTCACCTCAAAACCGGCATTAAAAGCATATATACCGTTTCCGCGATTATCGGGATCGGTTTCGTTCATGTCGCTGTTCTCAATGAAACATCCTTTAACGGGGATGCCATCCACACCTAAAAGCATCAGGTGATTTTCGGGTAAATACTGGCCCATGAATCCCGGCAATAAATCGTAAAGTTCGGAAGTGGTCAGGAAATAGCAATTTGTAAAGTAGGAAAGGTTTCTGTAAGGTGCTCCGGTAGAAGGATGGGTGTTTCTATATGGATTAAGTTTCACATCTACAAGGTTGTTTCTTAAAATTGCCTTGTTTGCATAAATGATGCCTCCGTAATAATCAGGATCGGGTGTATCATCATTGTTTACGGTTTCAACGGCAATTTCAGCATACTCAATTATGCCGCCATTTTGAATTTTGAGCAATCCGTGTTCATCCTCATAGCCCTGGCTTTCCCTGGCATTGCCCGAAACATTGATCCCTTTCCACAACCCATAATTACAGGCTTTTGTCAGGGTGCCACTATCAATATATACTTTTCCTCCCCGGGAAATGTTCAAATAAGCATCTTCCACAAAACCGATATTCCCGGTAATGGTCAACACCCCGCCGTCATTCACCCTTACACCATGATCCTTGAACTGGTAGCCTGACCATTCTTCATTTCCCGTAATGACTTCAATGGTATCCAATTCTGGGCAGTTGCCTTCGGTATGTACCAGTCCGAATACGAAATCTTCCATATCAAATTCATCCAGTGCAATTCTTATTTCTGCAATATTTGTTAGCCAGTCTTCACCTATGTATTGTATTGCAAAGGTATCCTGTCCACCATCCATTGCAATGTGATTTGCCGGTTCATGATAAACATTAAAGGAATCGGAATTTATACCGACTATATAAATTGGTCCTTCACCGGTTATTTCCTCTTTCAGATTAAGCTGGGCGTTTCCAGCATTTTTTATTATAAAGTTTATCAAGGTTGTATCCCCACTAAAAGAGTAAAAGCCTCCATGTTTTATTTCGTAGGATCCGACATTTACAGTTATTTGAGGTGCAACAGGAGTGCTGTAATAGTTGTTATCGAAGGGGCCAATACGGGGATTTGAGTCATCACTATCCAGATCATAATCATTAGGACAATTTTCCGGTCTTTCACCAATATTCCAGTTCCAGTAACCATCATTGTCTTCATCTCTTGCTTCTCTTATTAGCGGATCACCTTCTAATTGATTAATCGCGCTGTAAAAAGGTTCAACATCTTGAATCCATGGTAAAACATAATTTGGAGTATCTGGATTAATTTCGTTAAGAAACATTGAAACATAACCATTTACATTATCAGGATTATAGCTTTCCATTCCGTTGGAGTCTTTAAAAATCCAATAAAGTGCTCCCATCCAAGGACTATCCTGATCAATTACCAAGGGTTCAAGATTTGGGCCTCTATATACCATATCTCCCTTATCAACAATTTTGTATCCAACTAAACACATTGAATGAGGCATTGTAGTTGTGGGAATACCAACAACAGTTGCCTGTGTTGGCCCATAAGTAATCAATCTATGTTTAATTTCATCAAATAAGCTAAGGTGAGAATCAAAATGACCTGTTGATTGAAATTTATAATTTATTGGAGGATAAAGATCTAATTCGCTACAATCTAAAGCGTTATTATTAGTATTTTGTTGATTAGGGCAGTAATCCTGATCCATTATACCTTCATCACGTAAATATTCTAGCGTATTCCCTGTACTGCCACCATCACAATCACTAGAGGCGAGGCCATCACACGACATAATATATTGTTCAGATAAATTTGCATCAAAATGCTGATTGTAATATAAATTAATAATTGCCTCAAATGCTCCTACCGGACCAAAAAGATAACAAGTATTATCACATAATCTAACCTGTTTCTTTACTTTTGTTAACCAACCGTTTCCAATTTCATGAACCCATTCTCCGGGATGAACTTCATGCCAATCCGGATCACCATCCCAGTATGGATTGGGATTATTTTGGTTGGGGTATTTATACTCAAAATAGGGTGTTGTGTTAACATGAGCACTATGGCGTTCTCTCCAATCAAAGTGATCAATATATTCTGAAGGAGTAAAATTCCATTCATCTGGTCCTAAAAAAGTATAGATACCAGCGATATAGTAATCATAACCTCTTAAATTATATTTTTCGCCAAATCTATTCCGTTTTTCAGAATAACTTAAAGTGCTAATGCTATTTGTATCAGCGCCCCATGTAAAATTGTTACTATTGATGTAAGAATTAATATTTTCTACCTTGGTTGTTTCAATTGTAGCTTTATAATCTGATTGTAAGCTATCGGTGTTTTCAGTATAGCCTGATTGGTATATGATTGCTGATAAAACCAACTCAGCATCCTCCAAGTAAACCATAATTGAATATGGATCCGTATCATTCATATACTTTGTCTCATCACTGACATTAGTGATATCAAATTCCATACTCGTCACAATCAAAGGATATGCCTCATAAACCATATACTCATCATAGTTCTCATCCACCAGGATCACCCGCACCAGGCTGGTGTCACTGTTTAAGGTTACATGGCCTGATAAACTCAAGCCATAAATGGAATCCACCTGTGAAAAGGGGAAAATCTCACCATCGGAAGTAAATGTACTGTCGATGGTAATGCTTTGCGATTTTACGCATAGCGAAATGCCAAGCAGGAAAATGCCGGCGATAAGAAGACATTTTTTCATAATTTTTTGGTTTTGGTTAATATCAGTGGGCTTAAACAGGTATCCAACAGAAAATCCGGGGCAGGCAATATTTAAGCTGTATAAAGTTAATACATATTGTCAAAAAGTCAAGATTTATTCTTGTTTTTCTTCATGGATTATGTAAGCATTATGAAACAAATTAATGTTTGAAAGTCTAAGGTGAGTTTCGCCGAACAATGTATCCGCAATTTCACCTTCCCGTCCCAGCGAAATCCCCGCCATCAGACAAAGAATTAATTTTCACGCAAAGACGCCAGGGCGCAAAGAAAAAACATTAAAAATTGCGGCTTTGCGGCTTCGCGTGAAATTATCATTCCCGGCGACCGTGAAACAAAAACCTGCAATTAATGTCCGGCCTATTTTTTCTTATATACCAAAAACCTGGCGAGAGCTTCGCTGAAAAGTATATCCGTAATTTTACTTTCCCATCCCAGCGAAACCCTCGCCATCAACTCCTATAACCCTATACCTATATCATCCTATACCTTTATTACCTCAACCAACCCAAATAAAATCACAACATTAGCCATCATTTTTCTTTCATATTCAAAAAAATAATCCGATATTTGCACCCCAATTTTGGAAAAGGGCAGCGCGACTGCCGAAGAAGAAAATTAGTAGACGGACAAAAATTTAGTACAATGGCAACAAGAATCAGATTACAAAGAAGGGGTAAAAAGGGAAGTGCTTTTTACCACATCGTCATCGCCGACAAACGTTCTCCCCGCGACGGCAGGTACATCGAAAGGATAGGAACCTACAATCCCATCCCCAATCCCGCAGAGATCATCCTGGATTTTGACAGGGCACTCGACTGGCTCCAGAAAGGCGCACAGCCTTCGGAAACCGTCAGGTCTATCCTGGGCTTCAAGGGCGTGCTTTACAAAAACCATCTTTTAAAAGGTGTGAAGAAAGGCGCTTTGAGCGAACAGGAAGCAGAAGCCAAATTCCAGGCATGGATGAGCGAGAAGGAAGAAAAGATACGCAGCCAGGCCAGCTCTGAAGAGCAAAAGGCCAGGGATGAACGCAAGAAGAAACTCGAGGCCGAAAGGAAGATCAACGAAGAAAGGGCTGCCGAACTGGCCAAGATGCGCGCCGAAGAGATGGAGGCCCAGGTGAAAGCAGCACAGGAAGAAGAAGCGGCCAAAGAAAAGGAGGCAGCAGCAGAGGAAAAGACTGAAGAGAAGAAAGAAGAACCGAAGAAAGAGGAGGCAGCAGCAGGTGCAGCGGCTGGAGAGGAGAAAGAAGCAGAGGAGAAAGAGGAGCCGAAGAAAGAGGAGCCGAAGAAAGAGGAGGCAGTAGCAGGTGCAGCAGCAGTTGAGAAGAAGGAAGAAAAGAAAGAAGAGCCGAAAGCTGAGGAGAAGAAGGAAGAAGCCGGAAAAAGCGAAGAAAAAGCCAAAGAGGAAGCTACCGACAAGGCGCAGGAGCAAAAAACCGATGAAGTAAAGGCCGAAGCAAAGAAAGAAGAGGAAAAGGCTGAGAAAGAAGAAAAGAAAGAAGAAGCCAAGAAAGAGGAGTAGTTTTTCTTGTAACAAAAAGCGAAAAAGGCCGGGGCGTGTGTTCCGGCCTTTTTTGTCTTTAACCGCAAGGTCGCAAAGAAGCTTATCATAATTTATCTTTGCGGTCATAGTATTTTCTTTGCGACCTTTGCGGTTAAGTATAAATTTTAGAAGCATGAAAAAAGAAGACTTCTTTTACCTGGGCCGGATCAACAAGGCCGTTGCTTCGGGGGAAAAGTTCAGGGCTACCCTGGATACCGATGAACCGGAGAAGTATAAAAAGCTGGATGTGGTCTTTATCGATATCAACCATACCTACATCCCCTTCTTTATCAAAAACATGGAATTATCCGGCAGCTCGGCCATGATCGAATTTGAGGAAGATACCACCGAGGGCATAGAGGAATTGCTGACCGGCTGCAAGATGTACCTGCCCGGAGAAAGCCTGCCAGAACTGAAAGGCAATAAGTTTTACTATCACGAGATCAAAGGCTTTGCAGTCACAGATGTAAAGCAGGGATACCTGGGGATCATGAAAGAGGTGCTCGACATGCCCAACCAGGCCCTGTTCAAGGTGTTCGACAAAAAAGGAAAAGAGCTGCTGATTCCCGTGGCCGACGATATCATCAAAAAAGTGGACCGTGAGAAAAGGGAGATTGTTGTTGAGACACCGGAGGGTTTGTTGGAGATTTATGAGTAGATTGGCAGTTTGGCAGGCGGCAGTTAGCAGTCGGCAGACGGGAGTTGGCAGTGGCAGTGGCAGTAGCAGTCACTCGGATGCAGGCTAATTTGTTTAAATTATTTACATATTATACAGAAAGGAGATCAAGTCCCGGGTTTGGCAAGAAACAGTGGCAGGCGGTAGTAGCAGTGGCTAAAGGCATTCGCCCTTCTCAAACCTGTCAGGTTTTGAGAACCTGACAGGTTTGAGTACCGACTTTAGAGAAACTTTTAACTTCAAATATGAAAAGGCAAGATCAATCAAATCCGAAATCCAGAACAAGGAATCCGGAATAACAGACATTAATGAACAAACACAATAAACACAATAAACACAATAAACCAATTAACCAGCTTAAGCAATCCCCATGTTCCAATTCAAACACTTTTCCGTATCCGACGAACACTGTACCATGAAAGTGGGCACCGACGGCGTTTTGCTCGGGGCATGGGCCAATGTGCAAGGAGTAAAAACGATCCTGGACATCGGGACCGGCTGCGGACTGATCGCGCTGATGCTGGCCCAGCGATCAGATAAAACAAACATCGATGCTGTCGAAATCGACCACGACAGCGCGATGCAGACGAGGCAGAATGTTGAAAACTCTCCCTGGCAAGATCGCATCAAAATCCATCATGCCTCTTTTCGGGAATTTTCGGAAGAGCGAAATGAAAAATACGACCTGATCGTCAGCAATCCCCCGTTTTTCGAAAACTCCCTGAAACCGGCCATGAAGCATAAAAACATTTCGAAGCATACAGGCCACCTGACATTTGAGGAACTGCTTTTTCATACATCACACATGATGCATAATAACAGCAGATTCACGCTGATCCTCCCGGCGGATCAAAGCACAAACTTCATCAGCAAAGCCCTGATAGAAGATTTATACTGTACGTTCGAACTGAAGGTCATTCCCCGGGAAGGCAAAACACCCAAACGGTGTATCCTGGAATTCACAAAACAAAGACAAAAAAAAGCAGAAGCGGAACTGACCATCAAAAACAAGGATGGTTCCTGGACGGAAGAGTATCAAAACCTGACAGGGGATTTTTATCTGGGTTTTTGATATTCGTACTGATTTGCTTTTCTGCTTTGCCCGGGTTCTGGTGATATTCTGTGACTTAAAGACTTGTTAATCTTTGGACGGCTGATCCTGCGTACTTCATGCGTAGTTAATACGTAATTAAACGTATCAAATACGTATCAAATACGGACCTAAAACCCAGCTACACTATTTATACCTGCGGAGGATGTCCAAGATGTGCGATATTCCGTCAGGCTGAGCGCCTTGCCTGTCGGCCAGGCAGGGATTCGAAGCTTAAAGATTGTTGATAATCAGTGCATCTCGTCTGCGCTCGATGTGACCCAATTAACTATTGGGCACTTTTTAGACAGCCCCGGGAGAGGGACTTCAAGGGCTGCCTGTTATCAACTGGCAATTCTTAAAAATCCGTTCATTGATCAACACAAGTTAACTTCATGCATCCCAGGGCTTCTCCCCCTCCAGGGAAAGACGGGAGAGGGGGTAAAAGAAGCCTGGATTGGCATAATGAAAGACTTGCCACATTGTACCTGTTTTCTTAGTGAATCTTTGTGCTTTGGTGTCTTGGTGGCAAGAAAGTTTTATAATTTTACCCAAACCAAAACCAATAACATGAACAAACATATTACAAGCACTGTTTTTTCCCTCGTGCTTCTTTTGATCTTTTTAACGGGATGCGTGCACGAACCCGAGCACAAACCCCTTAAAATAGCTGTATCCAAAGCCGGTCCGGGCAGTCATTATGAGAATTATGCCAACTGGTTGCATATCGTGGATTCTACCATTCAAATCCAGAATATGTACACCATACACATTGATTCGGCACTGGAATTACTGGAATCATCTGATGGCTTATTGCTCACCGGCGGACCGGATATTTACCCGGCCTGGTACGGGCAGATCGAGGATACGGCACTTTGTGGTTCTTTCGACCGCCGAAGGGATACCCTGGAGATGAGCCTGATCACCAAAGCCCTGGCCATGAAGATACCAATACTGGGCATTTGCCGCGGAGAACAAATCCTGAATGTGTATTTCGATGGAAGTTTGATTGTCGATATTCCAACAGATTATGACACCACCGTAAAACATCGCATCGCAAAAGATCCCTACAGTTGTTATCATAAAGTGGTAATCGACAGCAACTCCAAGCTATTTCAAACGAGCAATGCCAGGATGGGCTTTGTGGCCAGCAACCACCACCAGGCCATCAGCCATCTGGGCGAAGGCCTGAAGATTGTTGCCCGTGCAACAGACTCACTTCCGGAAGCCATCGAATGGGAGGAAGCGCTGAACAGACCTTTTATGATGGCTGTTCAATGGCATCCTGAGCGCATGGACAAAAGCAACCCTCTTTCGCTGCCCATCGCCCTCTATTTTATCAATGCTATGGAAGAAAAAAGAATGAAGTCTGAAACAAAATAAGGCATGTTATTGTTTTAGCAAGGATTATTAACTTAGTTTTGTTCCCTGAAAATAAATAATCACTCCAACCAGAATATCACATGAGCGAAAGAAGCCGGTTTTTCCTGCGTAACCTGGGCAGTGGCATTTTATGGCTGCTGGTGATCATCGTGGTATTTGTGATCCTTTTTAACCGCCTGGGAGATGTCCACTACGAAAAGTACATCGCACCCATTTACGATAAACCATTCTGGTTTTACCTTGTTTTCAGCCTTTCGGAAGTTGCTTTTGGTATTATACCACCGGAGATATTCATGCTCGTGAGTGCACAGAAGGAGGATATCAGCTTTTATATTGTCACGCTAATCATACTTTCAGGCATCTCATATGGAGCTGGCATTCTTGGCTATTTCATCGGAAATTATTTCAATGATACCAGATTTTATCAAAGACTCCACAAACGTTACCTGGAAAAATATGCGGGCTATGTAAGGCGATTCGGGGGTTTTATCATTATTGTGGCCTCCCTCACCCCTGTTCCATTCAGTGCAATAGCCATGATCATCGGAGCGGTGGACTATCCTTTCCGGAATTACATATTGTTTTCCTTGTTTCGCTTTGTGCGGTTTATTGCATACTCCATACTGATTTACCAGTCGATCTATTTTACATGATCATGCACAAGCCTCCCGATCAACTTCTCGTGTTGCGGGAACTGCTGACTTAACTTAGCCTTGTCGGCCAGGATAAAATCCTTAAAATCAAAACCCGGGGCCACCGTGCAACCAAAAAGGGTATATGCTTTTTTATCGATCATCTCTCCAGCAAACCAGCTATGTCGTGGAATGACAACCATGGGCTGCTCTCCGCTCTCCCAGTCATGTCCCAGCTTCTTTTGTGTAAGTTTGCCATCCTGAGAGATCATATGAATGATCAGGGATTTACCTTCATAAAAATGCCAGATCTCATCGGAATTCAATTTATGAAAGCCTGAAAAATCTTCCCCTGCGATCAGGAAATAAATGGCTGTAGCGTAGTTCCGATCACCACCATAGCGTTCGTTCAAGGACAAACGGTCGATGGTTTCTTCGGAGCGGTAAACTTCTTTGAAATATCCTCCCTCAGGGTGTTTCTGCATTTCAAGCTTATCGATCCAGTGCTGTGCGCTGTATTTCATTGTTAGAATTTTAAAAGGTCTATGATATAAATAATTCTGAAAGTGAGTACGTTGTTGTATTGCTTTCTTGTCCAGGAATTGCTTTTGTCAAGACTGTAAAAAGTACGTTCCCGGATGGACTGAAGTGAATAGGAATACCTGAAATTCCCGTGCAGGTTTTTCCAGATCCTGAAGCGGATATCGGCAATCACGGAAAAATCGTTGTCATTAAAAGGAATGCTGTCGGAATAGGCGATCTCTTCATCACCGTGTTCTATCTCCTTGCTGCTTACCAGGCGACCCCAGGAGAGGCCCGCCCCGAAAGTCAGTCCGCCTTTGTCTTTATAGTGCAACAGCAGAGGCACCTCCACATAATTCAAACGCAGATTATATTCACCGGTAAGGGCCCGGGAAGAATCGATGTATTGCTGTTTCTGGTAGGCTCCTTTCTGGCTGAAGGAAGTCTCCAGGCTTATTTCCCAATGTTCACCCAGGGGAAGTACAACCCCGGCACCTGCATTCAGTCCAATCCTGTTGAACCCGTATACCTCATCGCCATCCACCTGTGTCAGGTTAAATCCACCAATGGCAGCCCCCTTAAAAATCTGGGCATGAGCATGCGCAATTAGAAAAAGCAGCAACAGGGCAATCCCAAATATTTTGTGTAATCGCATATTCCGGTAGATCTTATACAGGATTTTAAACGAAGATACAAGAAAAAAATTTTCTATTGGATTCAATCCACATCTTTCAAAGAAAGCTGTATGCGTTTCCTTTCGATATCCACATCCAGCACTTTCACCACAACTTTTTCATTGATCCTGACATATTCATTGGGATCGCTGACAAATGCATTGGCCATCTGGCTCAGGTGGATCAATCCGTCCTGGTGCACACCGACATCCACAAAAGCTCCGAAAGCTGTAATATTGGTAACGATTCCCGGCAACTTCATGCCCGGCTTCAGGTCATCTATGGAGTTTACATCCTGATCAAATTCAAAGACATCAAAATCTTCCCGGGGATCCCGGCCAGGTTTCTCAAGTTCCCTGAGGATGTCTTTCAAAGTGGGCAATCCGGCTTCTTCCGTAACAAATTTTTCCGGTTTGATTTTTTCCCTAACCTCATCATACCTGATCAATCCCGTAATGTCGGTTTGCATGGCTTTGGCCATTTTTTCCACGATATGATAACTTTCGGGATGCACCGCTGTATTGTCCAATGGATTTTTTGCATTCCGGATACGCAGAAAACCGGCTGATTGCTCAAAGGCTTTTTCCCCGAACCGTTTTACTTTTTTCAATTCCTTGCGGGATTTGAATGCCCCTTTTTCTTTGCGGTAATCAATGATGTTTTGTGCCAGGACAGGTCCCAGTCCGGAAACATATTTCAGCAGTTCTTTGCTGGCAGTATTCAGTTCCACGCCAACCATATTCACACAACTCTCCACGGTATCGGTCAAACTTTGCTGCAAGGCTGCCTGGTTTACATCATGTTGGTACTGCCCCACCCCGATGGATTTGGGATCGATCTTGACCAGTTCGGCCAGGGGATCCATCAGCCTTCTCCCGATTGACACAGCCCCTCTTACCGTGACATCATATTCGGGGAACTCTTCCCGGGCAATGGCCGATGCAGAATATACCGAAGCCCCGCTCTCATTTACCATGACCGCCATCACATCCTGTTTGAACTTGATCCTGCGGATCATATTTTCGGTTTCCCTGCCTGCCGTTCCATTCCCGATGGCAATGGCTTCTATCTTATAGGCATCCACCAGGCTGCTGATCTTGTTGATGGCCTGTTTGGTCTCTCTTTGCGGGGGATGCGAATATATGGTCTCGTTATGCTTCAGATTGCCCTGGCGATCGAGCACCACAACTTTACAGCCGGTTCTGAAGCCCGGGTCGATGGCCAGGATGTTCTTCGGCCCCAGGGGCGCCGCCAGCAATAACTGTCTCAGGTTTTCAGCAAAAACTTTGATGGCAGCCTCATCGGCTTTTTCCTTGATCATGCTGCGAATCTCATTCTCCATGGAAGGAGCGATCAAACGTTTATAGCTGTCGTCAATGGCCATCTGGAGATGTTCTGTGGTTTCGTTCTCAGCCTTTAGGATCACCAAATCAATGCGGCCCAGGGCCTCCTCGATTCCTGGTTCTATTTTTATACGCAGGAAGCCTTCCTTTTCGCCCCGGAACATGGCCAGCACCCTGTGCGAAGGAGATTTGAGCGCTTTCTCTTCCCATTCGAAATAGGTTTTATATTTGACACCCTCCTCTTCTTTTGCCTTGACAACACCGGATTTGATCATGCCGTTTTGCAAAAACAGCTTTCTGACGCTTGCACGTACCCTGGGGTTCTCATTCACCCACTCGGCAATGATGTCGCGGGCACCTGCCAGTGCATCATCAAGGGTTTCGACTCCCTTTTCCTTGCTCAGGAATTCGGCGGCTTTTGCTTCAATGTCAAATGGCCGCTGAGCCATAAGCATTTTTGCCAGAGGTTCCAGCCCTTTCGACCTGGCGATGGTAGCACGGGTTTTCTTTTTGGGTTTATAGGGAAGATACAGATCCTCGAGTTCAGAAAGCTCCCCCGCCTTTTCTATCTGAGATTTCAAATCATCCGTTAGCTTTCCCTGCTCTTCTATGGATTCAAGAATGAATTTACGACGTTTTTCCAGTTCCTCAAACTTATGGTTCAAATCCCGGATTTCCGCTACCTGAACTTCATCCAGACTTCCTGTGGCTTCTTTGCGGTACCTTGAAATAAAAGGAACCGTTGCGCCTGTTGCCAGAAGTTCGAGCGTATTGAAAACCTGTTTTGGGGAAATACCCGTTTGTTCTGCAATTCTTTGTTCAAACATAATTCAGCATGAATTTTGAGGTTCAAAACTACAAGGAAATTTTGTAATTTCGTTTAGAATAAAAAAGAGTAAACATGCAAAGAGTCGTAATTGATATACCCGATGGTAAATTTGATTTTTTTATGGAGCTATTCAAAAACCTTGGTTTTAAAAAGGTTAAGAAGCTCAGCCCCAGGCAAAAGGAGTATACAGATGGCCTAAATGAGGCTATAAACCAGGTTAACGAGCATTTAGATGGAAAAATCTATCTACCAACAGCTAAAGAGTTTTTAGATGAAGTATAATGTACTTGTTACCGATAATTTCAGAAAAGAGTTTAAGAAGCTTCATAAAAAATATCCATCACTTAAGAATGATATTCTTCAAATCGTTAACCAACTTGAATTGTCGCCAAAACAAGGAATTTCTCTTGGCAGAAATTGCTATAAAATTAGGGTTTCAATCACTTCAAAAGGCAAAGGTAAAAGTGGTGGGGGCAGGTTAATAACCTATCTTACAATTCAAAAACAGATTGTTTATTTGCTGTCAATCTATGATAAATCAAATAAAGAATCTATTGAAGATCATGAATTGGATTTTTTATTAAAGATTTCCGGAATTGTAAAGTGATAATCCCCCTTGCTGGCGCGGGTCTGTGACGCGTGACCGTTTCTACTATAATTATGATTGGCACGCGTTGCAAACACGCGCCAGCGAGTCAAGCTTATTTAGGCATTAACCAACACCAAACACCAAACCAATTTCTACCGCACCAACATCACCGTACCTTTCTTACTCTCCTCTTTTCCATCCGGGCTTTCATCGGTAAAAACTTCATACTTGAGCAACCAGATATAAACGCCTTCGGGGGCCGGCTTGCCCCTGATCGTACCATCCCAGCCAACATCCTTGTCGTTTGACTCAAATATTTTTTGTCCCCAGCGGTCGAAGATGTAAAATTCCAGCCCGGGGATGGCCTCCGCCTGTGTGATGATCCTGAAAACATCGTTTCCCTGCGTGCTGGAAGGATTGAATGAATTGGGGAGGTAAAAACGTATGTCATAAATACTGACCTCTACTTCATTGGACAGAGCCGGATTGGGGTCCGCACAATTGGCGTCGGTATGCATTTCACAATAAACGACTGCATTGGCAAGGATGTCCGTGGTGGTCAGCGTGCTGTCGGCGCCACTCTGCACTTCCACACCATCGATGTACCAGACATAATAAACTTCGGCATTAGCATGTGCGGAGCTTGCTGTAAAAGTGATCTCTTCACCAGGATAAATGGAATTTTTTGAAACCGTCAGATCAACAGACATGAGGAAGCTTTCTTCCACCTGGATCTCAACACTGGTAGTGTCGGCGCATCCATAGCTTGTATCGGTTGCAATAACAGTATAAATTCCTGCATTGGCCATTTCAACATTCTGGATCAAAGGATCTTTTTCCGGACTTGAAAAGCCATCAGGGCCCGACCACTGGTAGCCAAGACCGCTGATATTCTCGGGCACAAAAAGCTGCAGGTCATCTCCACTGCAAAGAGGCGTGTCACCTTCTGCAGTGATCTGAAAAACCTCTCCTTTGTTCTCAATGATGACCGGGTTCTCTCCATATTCATCATAACAAGCAAACTGATCCCTGACGATGATGTGATAAGTTCCCGGTGCCAGGTTCTCGAAAATACTATCACTCTGCCAGCTCAGGCTATCGTTGATAGAATATTCTACTATGCCTGCATCCTCAAAAGTGCTCACTGATATCTGAATGCTTGCATTATCGTTTTCGCAGGTAGCATCATCGCTTGAAACGTTTTCGATTTGCAAACCACCCTCATTTATGATCTCATAAGGGCCGGCATTCACAGTGCATCCATGTTCATCCATGATACTCAGCGAATATACTCCAGGCAGAAGGGCATGAATTTCGGCAGAATCAATTCCCAGGGGATTGTTGTTTTCATCCCGCCAGTCGAAGCTCAGCTCATACTGACTGAAAACCTCAATCCCGCTAATAGATCCGTTTTGTAGTTCGCAACTGGCATTTTTAACAACAACATTCGAAACATCCAGTTGCGGGGCAGGCAGCGATAAAATTTCAACGGGACCATAAGTTGCCTGGCAATCGTTAGCATCCGTAATGATTAAGGTATATTCACCGCCGGAAAGGCCTGTTAAATAGGTTGTATCACCTACCGGTTGGCCGCTTTCATCCACCCATTCATAAGTTATCGGTTCGGTGCCCGATATTTCCAAACCAGTGATGCTTCCCATATTTGCCTCGCATGTATCATTGACAGTTTGCAGTGCGACATCATCAACAAGCGGAGCGCCCTCATTCATGATAGAATAAGGTCCGCTGGATCCGGCACAACCGACCTCATCTTCAACGTATAAAGTATATTGCCCGGAAGCAACATTTGTCAGGTCCAGGTCATAACCAACAGTATCCTGTGTTTCATTTACCCAATAGTAAAAATAAGGAGGTCCGTTGCCACTGATTTCCAGGCCGGTGATAAAACCATTGTCCTCTCCACAGGTTGCATTTGCAACACTGCTGTTGGTGGAGTCAATTTCGGGAGCACCCAAATCGACTGTGAAGGTTATTTCCTGAGGCAATGCTACATTATCACAGGCATCTGAGATTGATGAAAAAGGAACAATTTCAAGGGTATAATCTCCATTCACTGTAAAGGGAGGATCGACAGTTACTTTGTAAGTCCTTTCCATCTCAGCTCCCACTTCACAGGCAGGACCAGTAACATGAACAATATCATGTTCCTCCTCAGGGCCACTCAGTTTCAGTGAATTTTCAGTAACAGTAACACATTTAACGACCTCGGTAAAGTTAAATCTGAAGCTGGTATCTCCGCAAATGATCGGACTGGCAATCACATTCATAAACTCAGGTCTCACATCATCATAAATCACGGCAGTAGAAGCGCTAAAATCAAGTGTAAAGCCACTTTGCGCCCCTGCTCCTGCCCAGTTATTAATACTCAGCACGTAGGTTCTACCCGCCAACACTGGCAAATTTGCATTCCATTTATTGGTTTCTCCGCAATTGTTGCAATTAACAACACCGCCCATATTTGAATCTATTCCGGTTTCTCCCTGGTAACCTGCACCACCTGCAGCATTACAACTAATCTGCATTTGTGAGGCCTTTTCGGGCAAATCTTCACACCTGTGAAAGGTCATATCATACAACACCCAGTCGTAATCATCAGAGGGTGCATTGGGATCTATGGAAAGTACGAGATCTCCTGATTCCTGCACCGTAAAACGATACCAGACACTGTTTTGCTCACCATCTATACAATTATCAGGACAACACTGATCACATGGCTGGCAGACCGGTATTTCATTCTGGTAATTGCCAGTACCACTGAAAACATTGGGTTCGACATAAATATCCTGGCATACAGTAATGGCACCAAGACAATCCTGTTCAGTAGGCTCCTGTGCTTTAACATTATTCGCTATGAAGGCTAATAAAAAAAAGCCTGATAAAAATGGGCTAAGAAATTTAGATTTCATTTTTCACTGATTCGTTTACACTCCTGCACTTGAACACATATTCAAATCATAAAAGTAAGAAGCTTCATGAAACTTTACAAATATTTCATACGAGATTCACTGAAAAGTGAGAAATATTACACAATGTTAATTTCCTTGAATCATCAATTGCCAGCACATCTGAGGTTATGGGGTTCTTCTATCAGAAAAACATTACTGCATGCAAATTTTTATTAAGCTTGCAGCCTGATTTTTTATATTTTCGCAAACATTCAATTGAAAGCAATAAAAACATGACAAAAAAAACAAGCGGACTGATATTGATCGCCCTGTTGATGATATCATTATTCAACCAGTGCAGCAAAGATGACAATACTGAAGAACCTGCAAACAACAATCCTACTGCTGCTTTTTCGGTCAATCCATCATCAGGAGGATTGCAAACAAGCTTTACATTTGACGCCTCCGCCAGTCATGATCCGGAAACGGCTGACCAGGAACTTATGGTACGCTGGGATTTCAACGGTGATGGCATCTGGGACACCGAATATTCCGACAATAAGACTGCAACACATCAGTATGCTTCAACCGGCACTTTCGAGGCAAAACTGGTGGTTCAGGATACTGATAAAAACACGGATGAGACCAGCCAAAGCGTAACTGTTTCGGCAGGTGCCCCCACAGCTTCCATCCTGGTAACACCTGCTTCTGGCAATACCGAAACCCTTTTTGAATTTGATGCTTCGGGAAGTTCAGATGAACAGACACCAACTGAGGACCTCCTGGTCCGCTGGGATTATGACGGGAACGGAAGCTGGGATTCAGATTATTCAACATCTAAAATCTCCAGTCATACTTATACAACTGCCGGCGAATTCAATGCCACTTTAGAAGTAAAAGACGGAGACAATATCAGCAGCACAGCCAGCACCCTGGTCAATGTTGTGGAAGCCCCGGCAGGATGCCCGGAAACATTCGTGGATCCGCGCGACGGGCAGGAATACCATGCCATAGAAATCGGTGACCAATGCTGGATGGCCGAAAACCTGAATATTGGTAGCAGGATCAATGGATCACAAAACACTTCTGATGACGGAAATATTGAAAAATACTGTTATGAAAACAATGAAGTCAATTGCGATGAATATGGCGGTTTATACAATTGGAATGAACTAATGCAATACACCACAGAAGAAGGAGCACAGGGCATTTGCCCCGATGGATGGCATGTCCCTACGGATGTTGAATGGATGATGCTGGAAATGGAACTGGGCATGAGTTATGAAGATGCCACTTCCTCCGGTTATCGTGGCACAGATGAAGCTGCAAAGCTCAGAGAAGGTGGTTCATCAGGTTTCTCAGCCTTGATGGGAGGATACAAATCTTCAGGTTCCCAGTTTTTGAATCTGATGACCCAGGGTGCATTTTTCACCAGCAATCAATCCACTTCCAATACCAGCAATGCTTATGTAAGATTTATTTTTAGTGATAACGACAAGATATACCGCAATCATTATAATAAAAACATGGCAATGTCGCTAAGATGCCTGCAGAATCAATGAAAATATTTTGAGTTTTGCTCCCGAAAGCTTTCGGGAGAGTTTTGAGTTATGAGTTTTGCTGAATTCAAAACTCATAACTCATAACTAACATTTCCTTACCTTACAAGCGTTACGGTTCCTTTCCTGATCTTTTCCTCGCCCTGACCGCTATTGTCGGAATAAACAGTATAATTGACAGTCCAAACGTAAACACCAGCCGGAGCAGGTTTACCGTCAATCATTCCATCCCAGCCCTGGTCCATATCATCTGATTCAAAGATCACCTGGCCCCATTTGCTGTAGATCAGCATTTTGTAATCCGGGATGACCTCCAGGTTCGTGATCACGGTGAAAACATCATTTCCACGCTGGCTTCCTGGTTTAAAGGAATTGGGGAGATAAAATATGACATCCACAACTTTTATCTCCACTTCATTGGATTCAACGGGATTGGGATAGGCACAGGATTCATCCACATACATCCAGCAGGTGACCGTCGAGTTGCTGATGATCTCTGAGGTGATAAATACGGAATCCGAACCACTTTGAAAAACAACATCATTGATCCTCCATTCGAAAACAGGATTTGTTCCGTTTCCGACCGGGTGAGCTGTGAATGTAATGCTTTCACCGGGATATACCTCCGTTTTACTTGCCGTAACATCTGCCTGTATGGCAAAACTTTCTATCACATAAACATCCAGGTAGGCGGTATCGGAACAATCATCCTCGGGGTTGGTTACTTCCACCGCATACAAACCGGAATTGGCCGGTTGCACATCATTTAAAACAACTGTTCTATCATTACTTTGAAAACCGGATGGTCCCCACCAGTTGAAATCAAATGTACCATTGTTATCAGCTTCCAACTGCAAGTCTTCTCCTGAACAAATCTCCGGTGTACCCAGTATTTCGGCATGTACGGAATCTCCCACATTGGTCAGTTCAACAGGATTTCCTTCGTAAGCTGTTACACAACCATAGTCATCCCTCACATAAAAATGATAAATCCCGGGTGACAATGTTTCGAAAACACTGTTGCTCTGCCAGTTGACACTGTCAGCGGAAAAACTTTTGTTCCCATATCCGCCTGTTGTATTGATCTCAACATAGCCATTGTCCAACTGGCATGTAGCATCGTTGAATATAAAATCTTCAATTACCACCCCGCCAACATTCTCCACGGTAAACGGACCTGCAAGAGATTCACATCCTGCCTCATCAGTCACTACCATGGTGTAGGATCCGGGGCCAATGCCAGAAAGGTCATCATCGGTGCCCACCACATTCGAATTTTCGTCCAGCCATTCTACCTCGTATGGGGAAGCTGCGGATACCAGGATACCACTGATGCTTGCATTTTCTTCCAGGCAACTGGCATTTTCAATAAGTACATTATCCTGGTCAAGCTCGGGACCACCAATATTCTCAATGACATACGGGCCCGTCTCAGTCATACAACCGATCTCATCGGATGCTTCAAATGTATAGGAACCGGCAACGACATCCAGCAAGTCGATCTCGCTGGATACCACATTGCCCTGATCATCATACCATGTATACTCCAGGGGCTCGGTCCCCAGCACATCCATTCCGGTAATGGAGCCGTCTGCCTGATCACAATGGGCTTCGGCAATATCAATATTGTCGTCGAATACATCGGGTGCGGGAAAACTGTCAACGGTATAGGGTCCGGCAAAACTTTCGCAATCATTTGCATCCACGATTTCAAGGGTATAAACTCCACCTGGCAGGCCGGTAATATCCAGATCACTCCCCACAACATTATCATCTTCATCAAGCCAGGTAAAAGTAAAGGGTTCACTGCCAGTAATAACAAGTCCGGTAATGCTTCCATTTGTTTGGTTGCATTCGTTGGCGCTGATTGACAGGTTGTTTTCATCCACCTCGGGCGCGCCTTCATTCTGCACGGTGTACGGTCCGCCAATGCCTTCGCAACCATTGGGGTCGGCAATGTAGAGGATATATTCCCCGGCAAGCACCCCGGTCAGATCAAGTTCAGTTCCCACCACCGTACCATCACTATCCTGCCACTCATAGGCAAAAGGTCCGTTCCCACTAACTTGCAATCCCGTAATGGAACCATTGGATTGTCCGCAGGTGGCGGGAGATATTTCCATGCCGGAGTCATCCACCTCGGGTGCATTCAGGTCGAGGGTAAAAGGATAGGTCATGGCCAGTGCCACGTTCTCACAGGCATCTTTGATACCACTGAAAAGCTTGATTTTCAAATCATAATCACCACTATTGGTAAAGGGGGGATCCACTGTAAGGCTGTAACGGTTTTCCATCTCACCACCCAGTGCGCATGTAGAACCGTATACATCCGTAACTTCGTGTTCACCATTTGGTCCGAAGATCTGAAAATCATCGGCTGAAATGGTTTCACATTGTACTTTTTCCGTAAAAATTATATCGACCTGTTCAGAGCCACAGATGACATCCTCACCATAAACATGATTTATTTCCGGGCGCACATTATCGTATACCTGCGCCGTGGATGGGGTGAAATCAAGGGTATAGCCATATTGTGTGCTGGAGAAATTACTAATATTGATCACATAGGTTTCGCCTTCACTAACCGGAATGAGCGCATTAAATGCTCCTGGTCCGGCACCATGGCAATTCGAACTTCCCTGGCCATTTGGTCCAGTAGGACCATCATCTCCAGAATAATTACAACTCACCTGCAACTGTGCAACCTGATTGTAGATATCCTCACATCTGGCATTTGTCAAATCGTAAACAGCCCAATCATAGTCATCTGCATAATTGTTTGGAGTGATCACGAAACCTATATTCCATCGGTTTGTACCGTTATGATATACCATACGCAATTTTTTTCACCCTGGCTTAAACAATTCCCGGGGCAGCCCCCTCCGGTTGGAATTTCATTCGGATAGTTTCCTGTTCCAACATAAGAATTAGGCTGATAATACGTAGAATCACAAACCGGTATAGCACCAAGGCAATCCTGGTCAGTAGGTTGCTGGGCAAACAATTGCATACTGGTCATGAACAAAAACAACAAGCCGGTGGTTCCGGCTACACCTGTTAATACTTTCTTCAAATAATACATCCCGCTCCTTGCTGGTTCAGCCCGCAAAGATAAAAATATCAGACGAATCAAATGCAATTGATAATAAATACCGGGACTGTAGGTTCATATTCCCCAGTAATCCTTAATTTTGAAAATAAAAAAATATGCGTTTTGCCTTTATTCTGTTCATCAGCCTGTTATCTTTTCAAGCATTCAGCCAGTACAAAATCAATGGTGTCATAGAAAATTACAATGGCCGTAAGCTCATGCTTGCGGATTTTTATGGAGATCAAAACAGTATCATCGACTCTACACGTACCAATGAAAACGGTTTGTTTCAATTCTATTTTCCTGAAAACAAAGCCACAGGCATGTACCGAATCATCCTGGATACAAGAGATTATTTCGACTTAATATTTAATGATGAGGATGTGCAGTTGATCACACAAGCTGAAAACCCCATGCAAAATGTGAATGCTGTAGAATCCCTGGAAAACGAGATTTATTATGATTACCTCGACACCCGGAACAAAGGCCTGTATAAGCTCGACCTGCTGAATCCCGTCATCAAATATTACCCGGATGAAAATAGTTTTTATGTAAATGCCCTGGATGAATTCGGCAATATACAGGACCAGCTTCATCACTATGTGGATTCATTGCAGGAAACCCATCCGGAAAGCTTTTCCACAAAAATTGCCATGGTGGAACGGGAACCCAAAACAAATCCCATCTGGAATCCATTTGAAGAAAATGTATTTTTAAGAAAGCATTTTTTTGACAAAGTTGATTTTTCTGATACATCGCTTTTGCGAAGCAATGTGATCAGCAGCAAGATCATCGGCTATCTTTCTCTTTACCAAAACAAGAATTTCACAAAAGATCAGTTGGAAAATTCTTTTAAGCAGGCGGTCGATACCATCCTGAAGGTAACCCGGCCTTATCCCCTGGTATATGAGTTTGCCCTGGATTATCTCATCAGCGGTTTTGAGCAATATGGTTTCAACAATGTAATCGAATACATTGCCGAACATGCCATCCTGGAAGAGGACTGCGAATACACCGAGAATTCTTCCAAACTGGAAGAAAGAATAGCAACACTGAAGAAACTGTCTACAGGCAAAATGGCTCCGGATTTCACCGTGATTGACATCAAAGGAAAGGAAGTAAAACTATCTGAATCGGATCATAACAAAACATTGCTGGTTTTCTGGGCCACCTGGTGTCCACACTGCACCAAAGTAATTCCAGAGGTCAGGGACTTTTATAAAAACACCGCAGTCGATCTCGGGGTCATCGCTGTTTCCGTGGATACTTCCAAAAGCAAATATTTGCAATTTATACAAGAAGGCAATTACGACTGGACGAACATTTGTGATTACCATGGCTGGAACAATTCAGTAGCAGAGCTTTACGGCATTTATGCCACCCCAACGATGATCCTGCTGGACGAAAACCGGAAGATCATCGGCAAGCCGAATGATGTGGGGGAATTGCGGAGGTTGCTGGAGTAAAGGGTCTAAAACCTTCCACATGAGATCAGCACCCGGATTCATCCGGGTGTCATCCGGGTGTATAAGCGAATGGTGTTAAATAATCAAAGGGACTGTCTAAAAAACATGCTATTTCGACAGGCTGAGCGTCGTGCCCGTCTGTGAAGTCGAAGGGTTACCACCCACTCGCCAGCACGTCGATCAAATTGATCGTCTTCAGCTTTAGTTTGTGCTTTTTGATATAGCCTTCCTGGTGCATGAGGCAGGAGGAATCGGTGGAGACGATGTATTCGGCGCCGGTAGCCAGGGCGTTTTCCACTTTTTGTTCGGCCATGGCCGTAGCGATGGGTTCGTGCTTTACAGAAAAAGTGCCGCCAAATCCGCAGCAAACATCTGTCTCATTCATTTCGATGAGTTCGAGGCCTTTCACATTCTGCAAAAGTTTACGGGGTTCTTCTTTGATGCCATATTCGCGCAAAGCAGCGCATGAATCATGATAAGTGACTTTGGCCGCGAAACGTGCACCAAGGTCTGTTACTTTGAGCACATTCACCATGAAATCGGAAAACTCATAAATATTCTTCACCAGTTGACGGTATTCATTGTGCAGGGAAGAATTATGAAAGAGGGTTTCGAAATAATTCCGCACATATCCCACGCAGGATGCGGAAGGTCCGACCACCATCCTGCCATTGTTGAAATCTTTAATAAACTTGGCCCCGATGGATTTGGCCTCATCCCAGAAGCCGCTGTTGAAAGCCATCTGTCCGCAGCATGTTTGTTTGGGATTATAATACACCTTCACATCACATTTCTCCAGTACCTTGATCATGTTAAAGGCCGTTTCAGGATAAACCTGGTCGATGAAACAGGGTACGAAAAGATCGACTTCTTTCATAGGACTGTGAATTGGAAAGTGCAAAGATATGAAATCGGTGTTACATGTTACATGTTGCAGGTTGCAGGTTGCATGTTGCAGGTTGCATGTTGCAGTTGCAGGTTGCAGGTTATAAGTTCGGGTTGACGAAAACCGTAAATCAATACAATAATACAAATCGAACAGAGTCAGAAATTGCAGAAAGGGATTTAGTTTTTTATCAAAACCTTGATTCCGTCCCAGAAATTATCTTTTTGAATCGATCCGTTTACTTTAATTTAGAAACTTGAAACCCGAACAATTAGCAACTGCATAAATCTTCTTCAAATTTGATAACTTTGCAGGAAACAATGGAAACATGATCAAAGCATTGGTTTTTGACTGGGGAGGTACAGTTATGAAGGACTTCGGTTTGCCCGGTCCCATGTATTCCTGGAAGAAACTGGAATGGGTTGAGAATTTGGAAGAAATGCTGAAATACTTATCGGCACAGTATACCTGCGTGATTGCCACCAATGCGGATCAAAGCAATACGGAGGACATGAAAAAAGCGCTGCAAAAGATCGGTGCCAAAGCCTATTTCAGGCATTTCTTTTCTTCAAAAGATCTCGGATATGAAAAACCGGATGTCTTGTTTTTCAGGAGTATTCTTGACAGAATCAATATGAAACCAGGACAGACCATCATGATCGGGAATGATTATGATAAGGATATTGTGGGAGCGGCTGAAGCTGGTATGCATACCATTTTTTATAACCCTACAGGTATCTTCGGGTCTTTTGAAATGGCCGATGCTGTAATACATGATATGGACGAATTGATCGATACGGTGAAGTGGTATGAAAAATAGGATCTTATTATTTACAATTCTAATAACATCTCAGATTTTTGCCCAGGAAACAAAATATCCTCAAACTGATTTTGTCGCGCCTGTGAACATTCCCATGTATTTAAGCGGTACCTTCGGAGAACTGCGGGGAAATCATTTTCATTCAGGGATTGACATCAAAACCAACGGATCGGAAGGCATCCCCATCATCGCCATCGCAGATGGCTATGTTTCCAGGATCAAGGTATCTCCCGGAGGTTTTGGGAAAGCGCTCTATATCAAGCATCCCAATGGTTATTCTTCTGTGTATGCTCATTTGCAAAAATTCAGCGATGACATCCAGCAATATGTAACCAAAAACCAGTACAAAGAAGAATCCTTTGCCGTGAACCTCTTTCCAAAAGCAAAAGTTTTCCAGGTTAAACAGGGTGACACCATTGCTGTTTCAGGAAATACCGGCAGTTCCCTCGGACCGCACCTGCATTTTGAGATCCGGGAATCGGAAACAGAGACCCCTGTTAACCCACTGTTTTTCAACTTTGCAGTCAGGGATTATGTACGCCCAAGGATCAGTGCCCTCAAGATCTATCCTTATGATCACATGAGCCAGGTGGATGGTAAAAATGAAGCCCTCAAACTTGCGGTAGCAGGCTGGGGCGAAAAACACAGGCTGGAAAAGGAAAAACTTCATGCTGTTTCCGGCAACATATATTTCGGCATTGATGTGGACGATCAACTGAATGATATGCCCAACAGAAATGGCGTTTATTCGGTTGAACTCTTTGTTGACAGCACGCTTGTGTATTCCACGGAAATGGAAAAGTTCTCCTTTTACGAAACCCGTTACATCAACAGTTTAATCGATTATGCAGAATATACATCCACAAAAAGCCACTTCCAGAAAACTTTCGTTGAGCCGAACAACGAATTATCCATATACCGGAGGGTGGAAAATGATGGAATTGTTAGCTTTAGCGACAGCAGCATGCACCAGATCGAATATGTGATCAAAGACCTGTATGGGAATGTCTCAAAGCTGCACTTTGAATTGAAATCCCTGCCCCCGGACTCCTCCAGGATATCATATGAACTGGAAGAAGGCATGCTGTTTAATCATGTGATCCAGAATGAATTTGTTTCTGGTGATTTCAAGCTGAAGGCTGATCCCAGGAGTTTTTACAATTCCTTCTTTTTCAAATATGATATAATGAATACATTGAAACCCATAGATAAACTGTATTCTAAAATCCACAGCATACATGATGAAAGCATTGCTATACACAAATGGATTGATATTTCCATCAGGGTCGACAGCATCCCGGAAGGTTCAGAAGACAAACTGCTGGTGGTGAAGCTCAGTGATGATCTGGAATTTGAAGCTGCAGGCGGAACATTCAAAGAAGGATGGATGCATACAGGAATAAGGGATTTCGGGAATTATGCAGTGGTCCTGGATACGGTTCCCCCTAAGATCGAAGCACTCAATATCTATGAGAACAAAAACATTAAAAATATGCAAGCAATCAGGATCAAAATAACGGATGAACTGTCAGGAATATCCGGCTACAAGCCAACGCTCAACGGAAAATGGATACTGATGGAGTATGATCCGAAAAATGACTTGCTTTTATACAGCCCTGACAACATGCTAAAAAAAGGTAAAAACACGTTTAAACTTGAGGTATGGGATGAAAGAGGCAACCGGTCCGAACGCAAGCTAACACTGTTCAACAAATAAACAAACAGGAATAATATGGAAGGAATACGAAATATCCGACTTGAAAAACTCATCGAAAGAGAAAAAGAACTCAATTGCCTGTACAAGGTAGAAGCCGTTTTGCGCGAAAGCGACCTTGGAACAAGTGATATCCTGCAACAGATCATTGGTATCATACCATACGGCTGGCAGTTTTCAACAGTTTGCGAGGCCAGGATCATTTATCAGGACAGAGAATTCAAATCTCCTGACTTCAGGGAGACCGAGTGGATGCAGTCGACTGATATCATTGTGGATGAAAATATTGTCGGGCAGATCCAGGTGGTTTATACCCAAATGATTCGCATGCTGCGTGGCTCACAATTCCTTCCCGAAGAGCAAAAATTACTGAATACCATTGCCGATCGCCTTGGGGATTATTTCTTTTATAAAAACCTCGAGAAAACCATTCACTATATTGAAAGCCCCGGAAAACAGGAAAATGAAAAGGATGAGCTACTTTCAGTTCTCAGCCCTGAATCTGATGAGCACTGGAAATGGAGGATGGAGATGTGCCGGAAGATCGCAGAACGCACAAATTTTAATAAATACGGCATAAAGGCAATGTATATATGTGGTAGCACGAAGAATGCTGAAGCCGGCCCGTCGAGCGATATCGATCTGATCGTTCATTTTGATGGGGATGAAAGGAAAAAAGCTGAACTGACCAGCTATATGAACGGCTGGGGCATGGCCCTTTCAGAGTTGAATGCTTCCAAAACAGGCCATGAGATCCAGGAAAGCCTGATCGATCTGCACATCATCACTGATGAAGATATCCAAAACCAGGACAGCTTTGCCAGCATGATCAATTGTGTGCACAATTCAGCCAGGTTATTAAAATCAAGGGACAATTAAGGCATGAAATTTTTCTTCGTTTCCGATCTGCATGGCAAAACCGACCGCTACTACAAGTTATTCAGCCTGGTACGCGAAACACAGCCCGATGGTCTTTTCATGGGTGGAGACCTGTTACCACATGGTTTTTCGGCCAGTGTTGCCGTAGATGATTTTACCCACGATTACCTGTTGAAAAACTTTTCAGCCTTGCGGGAACAGATGAAAGAAGATTATCCCGGGGTTTTTCTCATACTGGGCAATGATGATCCCAGGGTGAATGAAGCGAGTTTCCGGGAAGTCGAAGAAAAAGAAGACCTGTGGTATTATCTGCATAACAGGAAAATAAAAAAATGGGGTTATGATTTTTATGGTTATGCCATCGTCCCCCCTACCCCTTTTCGCCTCAAAGATTGGGAAAAATATGATGTTTCCCGCTACGTAGATCCTGGTTGCATACACCCCACGGAGGGATTCAGGAGTGTAGACGCTGAAAAGAACCTGGAGTGGACCAGCATCAAAAAAGATCTTGAGACACTTGCCGGGAGAGAAGATCTTTCAAAAGGCCTTTTCCTTTTTCATACACCTCCTTACGAAACAAATCTTGACCGGGCAGCCCTCGACGGTCAGATGATCGATCATGTTCCCCTGGATCTGCATGTGGGCAGCATCGCGGTGAAGGATTTCATCGAGGAAAAATCCCCGCTTGTGAGCATGCACGGTCATATCCATGAATCTACCAGGATCACAGGTGAATGGAAAGAAAAGATCGGAAAAACCTGGGCCTTCAATGCCGCTACAGACGGACCGGAGTTAAGCGTGGTTGTTTTTGACCCGGAAAAACCGGAACGGGCGGAAAGGTGGTTGCTTTAGTTCCTGGATCAACAGAAGACAGGGAAATGACTAATGACTAATGACTAATGACTAACAACCATCGACCAAGACAGCAACCACTACTCACTACTCACCACTCACAACTTAAACCACCCCATCTCCATATGCTCCCTTCGGTGTTTGCAGCCATCGCTGATGATCTCGAAGTTGAGATTTCCATCTTTTAGCTCGTATTTATAAACACCTTCTTCGCCTACACAAATGGCAGTGGAAGGATGGTTCACGAAAATGATGCGTTCTCCGTCCATTTTAAAATGCCCGAAAATCTTACGTCTGTCATCCACTCCCGGAAAATCAACTGTAAAGCTGCCATTGCTTTTGAGTTCCATCATGGCCCCGTCCAGATCACTCACCCACGTAAAACCTGTTAAAGGATGGTTTTCAAGTACATGTACATCAGATGGTGCTTCTGCAGGTGGTTTTGTAAAAAAGTTTTTGATCCCGGGATATACCCTGGGGTAAAGGAAATATCCAATTACTACCAATGCCAGTATGATAATGATCCAGGCAAATACATTGCCCTTCTTCTTCTTTCTTTTAGCCATAATTCTTTCATTTTATCTTATTACGAAATTACGAATAAATAATCTGGTCTCCATGGCAAAAAAAGAAATTGTATGTTTTCACAAGTTACGCACATCACCACCGGATTTTGAGCAAATTATAATAATTTTGTAAGATGGAAGAAACAATTATCATTCTCGACTTCGGTTCGCAATACACCCAGTTGATCGCACGCAGGGTACGTGAGTTAAATGTTTACTGCGAAATTCATCCCTTCAACAAAATCCCTGAAAAAAAGGAAAACATCAAGGGTGTTATTTTATCAGGCAGTCCCTTTTCGGTTTATGACAAAGGCGCTCCACGACCAAATCTGAAGGAACTGAAAAAGAACTATCCGGTCCTGGGTGTTTGTTACGGGGCTCAACTTCTGGCCCTGGAAGACGGCGCCGAAATGATCCACTCCACCATACGGGAATACGGCCGGGCCAACATAGGCTATGTAAATTACGAAAACCCGCTGATGAAAGGTGTTTCTTCTGGCAGCCAGGTGTGGATGTCACACGGTGATACCATCACCCATCTTCCAAAAACCTATGAACCCATTGCTTCAACAGAAGATGTGCAGGTTGCGGGCTTCTGGATGAAAGACCACAATATTTTCGGATTGCAGTTTCACCCCGAAGTTTATCATTCAGTAGAAGGAAAACTCATCCTCGAAAACTACCTTGTCAATGTTTGCAAATGCTCCCAGAGTTGGACCCCCATTTCTTTTATTGAAGACAGTGTGAACGGACTGGTAAAACAACTCGGTAACGATAAAGTTGTCCTGGGATTATCCGGTGGTGTGGATTCTTCCGTGGCAGCGATGCTTTTGCACAGGGCAATCGGGAAGAACCTGCATTGTATCTTTGTGGATAACGGTCTACTGCGTAAAAATGAATTCGAAACAGTTTTACAGCAATATGAAGGCCTGGGCCTGAATGTGAAAGGTGTGGATGCCAAAGAACGATTCCTGGGAAACCTGAAAGAAGCCACCGATCCCGAGAAAAAAAGAAAGATCATCGGCAGCACATTTATCGATGTATTTGATGAAGAGGCCCATAAAATTAAAGATGTAAAGTGGCTTGCGCAGGGCACCATTTACCCGGATGTGATCGAATCGGTATCTGTGAACGGCCCCTCTGTAACCATCAAATCCCATCACAATGTTGGCGGATTGCCGGCCAAGATGAAAATGAAAGTTGTGGAACCGCTGCGCACCTTGTTCAAGGATGAAGTAAGGGTGATCGGTAGTGCACTCAAGATGCCGAAAGATATTTTGTCAAGACATCCTTTCCCCGGCCCGGGTCTGGGCATCAGGATTCTGGGAGACATCACAGCCGAAAAGGTAAGAATATTGCAGGAAGTAGACCAACTGTACATTGAAGGATTAAAAAAGAATGATCTTTACGATAAAGTCTGGCAGGCCGGAGCAATATTGCTTCCCATACAATCGGTGGGAGTAATGGGCGATGAAAGGACCTACGAAAATGTCGTGGCCCTCCGGGCTGTGGGATCCACCGATGGAATGACGGCCGACTGGTCACATCTACCCTATGAATTCCTGGCCAAAATATCCAGCGACATCATCAACAAGGTAAAAGGCGTAAACAGGGTGGTTTACGACATCAGCTCCAAGCCCCCATCAACCATTGAATGGGAATAAGCAATTAATAAACTTTCGGCACGTTTTGCAATATATTTCATAAATTTACTCCGAATCATAAATTCTGTTAGGGTGAAATATTACTGCACAGTACTTCTTCTGCTATTGTCGGCGGCACAACTGTTTCCGCAAGGTATTGAAATCGAGAGATCGGATCGCATTGAAAAAATCAACGGACAGGATTACTATATCCACAAAGTAGATAAAGGCCAGACCCTTTACTCCATTGCCCGGGCATACAGCACCAGCCTGAACGATATCAGGGAAAACAATCCTGATGCAAGTAAAGAACTGAGCATCGGACAGGAACTGAAGATCCCTTTCAGATCATTTGAACCGGAAGGATTTGAACCATTGAGCGATGGTAAATTCGACTTTTTCTATCACATTTCAAGAGCCGGGGAAACATTCAAAGATGTAGGATATATCTATGTGATCGATCCCAGGCTGATCAAAAGTGCCAATCCCGATCTACGAGAACCCCTGAAAGATGGGGAGTACGTTAAAGTACCCGTAAATGTCAGCAAAGAAATTTCGCAAGAACCTGTGCCCAAAACCGGGAGGAGTGAGCTAGTCAGGCCCGGACGTAAAGAGGCAGTCAGCCAAGATACCACTGTTCCGAAAGAAAAGATACTTCCATTAAACATCCCTGAAGATACGGAATATACCAAACATGTGGTTCAGAAAGGCCAGACACTTTATCGTATCTCCAAACTTTACGAAGTAAGCCTCGGGGATATCAGGGAGATCAATCCCGGACTTACACCCGATATTGCCATCGGGCAGATCATCAGGATACCCGGAAAACATGAAGAAGAAATTCTACAGGAAGAAAGCACTACAGAACAAAAGACCGTAGAAGATGGCTTTGTAAAACATGAAGTAAAAAAGGGGGAAACTTTATACAGGATCGCGAGAACTTATAAGGTAAGCCTCGACAGTTTGATGTTATTCAACAAAGGCCTCAAAGAAGATCTCAGGATCGGGCAGATTATCAACATCCCTGTATCCAAAGAAAACAAAAAGTACATCATTCACAAAGTAGAAGAACGAAAAGAAAAACTGCATAAGATCGCCAAAAAGTATGGCGTGCAGGTTTCGGATTTGCAGGAGATCAACCCCGAGATCAAAAGAAAAGCTTATCGTGGACAGATCGTCAGGATCCCTGTTCAATATGAAAAAATGCCCATCGCCAAGAAAGATACAAGCAAACAACTGGAGATCATCCGGATCGAAGAGTTGCCTGAGCAGGACAGTCTGCTGTGCTATGCAAACAGGCAGGAAAATCTCGATCATACTTACAAAATTGCCCTCATGCTCCCTTTTTACCTGGAGGAGGCTGACAGTCTCCAGTGGGATCAGCTCATGGAAGAAAACAAAGATGTATTGCCCGCCCCATTCCGTTTCATCCAGTTTTATGAAGGACTGAAGATAGCCATGGATACCCTCATACAGCAGGGTTTGAAAACAGAGCTTTACGTTTATGACGTTGGCACAGATGCAGACGCAACCTACCAGATACTGAAAAAGCCTGAACTCCGGGACATGGACCTGATCATCGGTCCCCTTTTCAGACAAAATTTCGGGATCGTTGCGCGTTTTGCCAAATTGTACCAGATCAACATCGTCAATCCGTTTACCAACACGCCAGAGCTGGTTGAAAACAATCCCTTCGCTTTTAAAGTCCAGCCCTCTATGGAAAAGCAGATCGAACAGGTGGTGGATTTTGTTTTGCAAAAATACCCCGATGCCAAGATCATCCTGGTAAGGGACAATGAATACCGCTACCAGGATGAGGTGAATGAGTTCTTTGCAGCATTCAGTGAATATATCCCCTGGGCTTATACCGTTCCCAACCATGCCCTGCAGAATATCCTGGTGGAACGCTCACAGGATGTTTTTGAACAACTGGATGATGCAAAAGAGGAAGATGAAGAATTCGAATTGCTTGCCTCCCTGAAAGTGGAAAACATGCTTTATCCCAGGGATGTGTTCGACACCCTGATCAGCGATTCCACCATCATTCCAAACCGCATCACGGAAGTAATCTATAAAACAGACAGTGCACAAGGCATCATCAACAATGCTTCCGTGGTCAGGGATAATGTGATCATCGCCCTTACAGAGGACAAAAGCCAGATGCTGGACATCCTGGTCAATCTGAATGTTTTACGGGATACTTTTGACATCCATCTTTTCGGGCTGCCCAACTGGGATGATTTTGCCGAATTCGAACCGGAACTCTACCTCAACCTGGACCTGCACGTACTTGCCCCGGGTTTTGTGGATTATGATCAGGAAATAACTTCCTGCTTCATCAAAAAGTTCAGGCAAAGATTCCATACCGAACCCGACTACTTTGCTTTTCAGGGTTTCGACATTGGCATGTATTTTTTATCGGCCCTGATGAATTTCGGAACGGATTTCAAAGATTGCCTGCCCTATTTTTCCCCGCAAATGATCCGCGGGAAATATGTTTTCAGGAATACCCGGAAAGGCGGACATGAAAATGCCTACTGGAACATTTACAATTACCGGAACTATCGCATGGTAAAACAACCCAATTATCATTTTTTGAACCAGAAGCCTTACAAAACGAAAAGAGAAAGAAATGCGTTTGAATTCTTCAACTAATTACTTTTTTCTGATCATCCTTATTGTTGCAACAGCTTCCTGCAAAAGGACTGAAACCGATCATTATGAAAACGGTAACAAGAAATCAGAAATCCCATACCAGGATGATGTGATCCATGGTGAAGCCAAATGGTGGTATGAAAACGGGCAAGTGTTCATGTTGTCTACTTATGAGCATGGTTCGCTTGAAGGAAAATCCGCCAGGTGGTATGAGAATGGGGAAAAGCAGCTCGAGGAAAGCTACCGGAATGATATGTTGAACGGTCCTTCCACAGCTTATTATGAAAATGGAAACAGAGAAGAGCTTCAACATTATGTAAATGACACCTTGCATGGAGCATATAAAAAGTGGTATAAAAACGGCAGACCGATGATCGAAGGTAGCTTTGTAAAGGGTAAATATCACGGCCGCTGGCTTTACAAGGATAATATGGGAATTATCGTGGGTGTTGGCAATTACGATATGGGTGATGGCGTACAAAAAGCATTTTACCCCGATGGCAGCCTGAAAGCTGTTACAACTTATAAAAATAATGAGAAACATGGCCGTGAGATCCTGTATGATCCGGAGGGGAATGTCGTTGAGAAATTGGAATATGAGGAAGGTGAGGTGGTTGGCAGCAGCGGGGAGTAGCCGGCATGTGGCAGTCGGCGGCAATCCGGTTTTGATTTTTTTTAATTGTACAGGCAAATTGTCAACACCTAAAATGCACAAATGCAATATCCAATTTCGGGCGTGAGTACTCATTGATTATTGAATGTTGGATATTGGATATTGGATATTTGAATGTCGAATATCCAATACTAAATAACGAATGTCGAACAGGAGGTAACCCCCAACTTCGAAATTCGACATTGGGTGTTCGATATTCGAAATTTAGTTCATAAAATATTCCGTTTTTTGTTTGCTAATCACCTAAATAGATGTAATTTTGTGCTGTTAATTCTTTAACAGTGTTAATTATTAACAAAAATATTTTCATTTATAAACCTTTTAAATCTAGTAGTGATGGATATTGAAAAAATTATGATCGGCCTTGAGAAGAAACATCCTGGGGAAACTGAATATTTGCAGGCTGTTCATGAGGTTCTGGAATCAATTGAAGACGTGGTGAACGAAAATCCGCATTTCGAAGCCGCCGGTATTGTGGAAAGAATTATCGAACCCGACCGGGTTTTCACTTTTAAAATACCGTGGATTGATGACAATGGTAAAGTACACGTAAATATTGGTTACCGTGTACAGTTCAACAACGCAATCGGACCTTACAAAGGCGGTTTGCGTTTCCACCCAAGTGTTAACCTGAGTATCCTGAAGTTTCTCGGATTTGAGCAAATCTTCAAAAACAGCCTGACAACCCTTCCTATGGGAGGTGGCAAAGGCGGATCCGATTTCGATCCGAAAGGAAAATCCGATACTGAGATCATGCGTTTCTGCCAGTCGTTCATGCTGGAGCTTTGGCATGCCATTGGTCCCGACACAGATGTACCAGCCGGGGATATCGGTGTAGGCGGTAAAGAGATTGGATATCTCTACGGTACATACAAAAAACTTGCGCGTGAGCATACTGGCGTGCTTACGGGAAAAGGCATCAACTGGGGCGGAAGCCTCATCCGTCCTGAAGCTACAGGATTTGGAACGGTTTACTTCGCCAAGGAAATGCTCAAAACCAAGGGTGAATCACTGGAAGGAAAACTGGTAGCCATTTCAGGCTTTGGCAATGTTGCCTGGGGTGCAGCTCAGAAAGCCACTGAACTAGGCGCTAAAGTTGTTACCATCTCTGGTCCTGACGGTTATATTTACGACCCGGATGGTATCTCGGGAGATAAGATCGACTTTATGCTTGAGCTAAGAGCTTCCAACGAAGACATCGTAAAACCCTATTCTTACGAATTCCCGGAAGCCAAGTTTTATCAGGGGAAACGTCCGTGGGAAGTGAAATGCGATGTAGCATTGCCCTGCGCAACACAAAATGAGCTGAACAAAGAAGATGCAGCTTCACTGGTGAAAAACGGAGTTAGCTTCGTGGCTGAAGGAGCAAATATGCCCTGTACACCAGAAGCCGTTGAGATCTTCCAGGAAAACAAGATCCTGTTCGGGCCCGGCAAAGCTGTAAATGCCGGTGGCGTTGCAACATCTGGCCTCGAAATGTCGCAAAACTCCATGAAACTTAACTGGCCCAGGGAAGAAGTCGACAGAAGATTGCATCAGATCATGATCGACATACACGATACCTGCGTAAAACACGGAACAGACGAAGATGGCTATATCAACTATGTGAAAGGAGCCAATGTTGCAGGATTCCTGAAGGTGGCAAATGCCATGCTGGATGAAGGGATTATTTAATTAATAATTAATAATTAATAATTTGGGGCATCCTCCGGTTTTTCGGGGGATGCTTTTTTGTTTTTCTGCTTTTCGTTCAGGATGAGCCTGCTTTGTGGCAAGAAATCCGGATATTGCTTCCTGATAAATTCGATGAGTTTTTCTCTAACCAGCACCCGGAGATCCCAGGCTTTGGATGAATCGGAAGCACTGACCAGCGCCCGCACTTCCATGGTTTTTTCATTGCTTCCCGTTACCTGTATATTGTTTACACGTCCGTCCCATAATTCTGTGTTTTGTACAATCCTTTTCAATTCCTTACGCAATTCTTCCACCGGAAATTTATAGTCTACATGTAAATAAACAGTGCCCAATATTCTGGAGGAGGAACGGGTCCAGTTCTGAAAATGATTTTCAACAAAATAGGTAATGGGCAGGACCAGACGCCGCTCGTCCCAGATGTTGATGACCACATAGGTCAGGGTGATCTCCTCTACCCTGCCCCATTCCCCTTCCACCACAACCACATCATCCAGGCGCAGGGGTTGTGATATGGCGATTTGTATCCCGGCAATCACATTGGCCAGGCTTTTCTGCGCGGCAAACCCAAGCACAATACCTGCCAGTCCGGCCGAAGCCAGGATACTCACACCAATCTCCCGCACTTTGTCAAAGGTCATCAGGGCCACCGCAAGGGCAATGAGAATGATGATCACCACCAGAATTTGTTCAAGTATCCGGAACTGTGTGTATACCTTGCGCGCCCGTAGATTATCAGTGGCCTTAATATCATATCGCTGTAGCAACAGCAGCTTAATGGTCCTTACCATCCTGATCATGAGCCATGCAATATCAACGATCAACAGGATGGTCCAGGCCTGTCTGAAGATTCCCATGAGCCCGGCAGGAAAGTTCAGAAAGGGAGAAACAATAAAAAACAGAACCAGCATCAGAAAAAGTGTTCCCGATGCCCTGAACATCAATGAGTAGGTATATAAATTCTCGTAGTGGGATATTTTGGAAATCTTCCGGATCACAAACATGGCAATGATCCTCAAAAGAAATGCAGCAAATACCGATGCTGCAAGCAGGATCAGGCTGATATACCAGTCGCCTGATTTTAAAAACTCAGTGATTTCATCCATATTTGTATGCGTTTTGATCATCATTTGTACTAAGGTAACATATTCTGCGGTTTGATTATGCAACAGACTAACAGTCAGACTTATCGGAGTCAAAGACTCGGCCATCACACTTCGGCTCCGCTAAGTGTGATTTGATTTACAATTATTTACACGCTAACCGCATAACGCATTAAAGATAATAAGAATCTGCTATTGTGCCAAAGGGATGCGGTAAGACAAAGTATATTCAAATCCAAAAACAACAGTTTCTTCGCCACTGCCAAAACCGGGTATATATTTGGGCGGTATCAGGTAGTAATCCGGTTTTAAAGCCATCACCCTTATATGAAGATTCCAGCCCAGCATAAAGTTGTGGAACATATCTGCGCGTATACCTCCACCAATTTCCAGCCATAAAGCATTCAATTTCTGTTTTTGCAGATCAAATGTTTCCTTGCCCCAATAGGTATTTCTGAGCACCACATCCTCAATGCTTTGATTGAAGCGGGAATAAGACAATCGCCCGCTTATGTACGCGATGCTGGTTTTATCCGAATCCTTCTTTTTAAGGAAATCGTATTTGAAATCAGATTTTAAAAAAATGCCACTGGAACGATAATTAAAGAAATCACCCGCTTTTTTCACCTGCTGCCATCCTCCTATCATTCCAACAAAATAATTTTTACGAATTTGCATATCAACAGCAAAAGCATAGGAAGTCCTCTGCTCATCAAAAAACTGTATGGAGGCAGCTCCCAGATCGGCTGTAAAGGTAACAGAACTAAAAAGCTTTGTGCTGTCCTGTGCAGAAACAGTCAGGGGAAGCAGAAGAAGCAAACTAAAGGTATATTTTAATATTTTCCTCATCATCAGTTTCTACCAGTGATTTCACAATTATGACCGAATCGAAGCCATTGTTGGAACTGCCCACATCCTGTATATCATAGCTCGGAGCAAAGCCGCATTCATAAGAAACGAAAGTCAGCGTAGTATCATATGTCAGGTAGAGGGTGTCACTAACCGTATCGTTGGTGATCACAAACACCGAATGATCGCTGCTGAAATTCAACGGGAGTTTCAATTGTTTTACATTGCTGTCGTTCTGTATTACAGGTTCCGGTATACCCAAACCGTAAACCGTGACATTGTCAAGCGCTGAATCCTGTTCCTCCCCTTCAAAGGCTTTGTAAAAACCCGTTTGAAGATAAGCTGTAGCCATTTCCGTACAAACGGCTTTATCATCACATGCATGATAAAGCAGTGATATGGCCAGGATCGCAAAAAAGAGCGTTTTCTTCAACATTTGACAGGCTTCAAAATTAAAGCCCGAAATTACTTAAAATTCGGGTATTTTAATAAATACTTTCATACCAGATATGAATTCATTTGATCCGTTTGCTTAAAAGTTAAAGTAAAATCATGGCAAAAGATTTATTTTCGCAAACGGATAAAAAAGATATACAATGAAAAAGGCACTTTCACTATTTTTCACCCTTCTGTTTGTTGCATTATTCATCAACGAGCAAAAACTTACAGCACAGGAACCCGTAGAAATCACAGCTGAGGATTCGGCATTCATTACAAGGATCAAAGCCTTGCCTGGAGTAGTTGATGTTGAAAAAATGAAGGTTGCAGGAAATTGGAAAGGCAAATACAGGATCAGTTTCCTGCAATCTGTAAACCATAAAGACAGTACAGATGGATTTTTTCTCCAGCGCATTTACCTCAATCATCAAGATTTTGATAAACCCATGGTAATCGTGACTGAAGGTTATGGGGCTGCCTATGGAGAAATCCCCATGTACCAGACAGAAATAACAGGCATTGTGGACGGAAACCAGTTGCTGGTGGAACACCGCTATTTCGGGACATCAGTTCCTGAAAAAGGGAACTGGGACCATCTCACCGTGGCAAATGCCGCTGCCGATCATCACACGATAATTAAAGCCTTTAACGATCTTTACGATGAACAGTGGATCAGTACCGGCATTAGCAAAGGCGGGCAAACCGTAATGTTCCACAAAAGCCTCTATCCCGATGATGTGGGTTTTTCGGTACCCTATGTTTGTCCCCTGAACTTCGGCGTGGAAGACGGCCGGCATGAACCTTTCATTGCACAAAATGGTAAGCGCAAAGAAAGAAAAGCCATCAAAGAATTCCAGCTCAGGCTGCTGCAACAAAAAGACAGCCTGATGCCCATGTTCAAAAACTTCATCCGTGAAAATGAACTGGATTTCAGGATCCCGGTGGAAGAGGTTTATGATTTTTGCGTGCTGGAGTATTCATTTGCCTTCTGGCAATGGATGGCAGATGTTGAAAACATACCAGAAAAGGATGCTGACAATGAAGCAGTTTTTAAACATTTCATGGCGGTAGCCTCCCCGGATTACTTCAACAGTGGAGGTGATTATCTTCCCTTCTTCGTGCAGGCAGCCCGTGAAATCGGTTATTATGGTTATGATACAAAAGATTTTGAGGAATACCTCAGCATATCCACTGCCGAAAATTACTTATACCGTGTTTTCCTGCCCGACAGCCTGCATTATGAATATGAAGAGAAGGCAATGCAAAAGGTTCAGCAATACTTCGAGGAGAATGACCCCAGGATGATATTCATTTATGGGGAATACGATCCCTGGACCGCTTCAGGTGTTGAATTCAAAAACAAGAAAAACATGATGAAGGTTGTGAAAGAAGGCGGCACCCACGCTACGCGAATTGCTAACCTCCCAGATGAGCAGAAGCAGTTGGTTATTGATAGGATGAATCAATGGCTTGAAGAATCAAAAAAATAATTCTTCATTAAAATTTTTTTTGATTTCCTAAATATTTTTACTTTTATTCTAACATTCTTACCAGGTTAGAAATGAAACCATTGGAAGTAAATACAAAACCAAATCAAGATGAAGTCTTTATTTACATTAATTTTCGCGACCCTCCTGATCACAGCTAGTTATTCTCAATTTCAGGCGGGTATTCACTTCCCGGGGAAAGAAATTCAAGAATTCACAATTTACCGGACAACGGTGGCTGGCGCCTGGATCATCGATTCAAGCTATCATGATCTGGATGAACTGGAAAAGCGTTATTACAGCAACAGGAATAACCATGGAAGGTATTTGAATGCTGAAACCATTCAATACAATGCTGACAGCAATACCTGGGAAGAAGTTGAAAGGCGAAGCTTTGATTACCATTTTGATACGGTATTAAAAGAAATCATTATCGAGGAATATTATAAAAGCATCTCGGAATGGAGAATAATAACTCATAATCAATACAATGAAGCAGGAGATATAACTCATTATGAATGGATTACAAGGGATTCACAAGGTGATATCAGCCAGGGTTTTTTGTATACTTACGAATACAATCAGGCAGGCTACAATATATACGAATTATCGAGACTCTATGATCCTGAGCAGGAGCAATGGATTAATTCACTGGAGGTCTATTATGAATACGATGAGAATGGGAAAAATTAAAGAAAGATTTCTATTTTTATTCCGCATCCGGACTCCTGGCAACTCTTCTTAAAACCGAATGGAGTGATGATTCGGCAGCGTGGATCAATGACAGAAAAAACACATATGAATATGATGGATACGATCAGGAGATAATCTCAATATCACAACGATGGGAAAATTCAAATTGGAGGTTACTTTATCGTCGTTTAACGGAGTACTTTGATGTTGGTTATATTGCATCAATCATTAACCAGAATCATAACGAGACGGACTGGGTTAACTTTTCAAAACAACAGTATTTATATGATGAGCATTACAATAAGGTTGAACAGAACGGATTTCAATGGGATTATGAAAATGGCTGGGATACCACAGGTCATGAAAGATTTTTCTGGGGATTTTTTCAATATACCAATATGGAGGAAAACCGCATTTCCCAATTCTCCATTTACCCCAACCCTGCCCGGGATATTCTTCACCTGAAGGTGAATAAGAAAATAACAAACAAAACTTTCCATATTTTTAGTCTGGAAGGAAGAATGATCAAAAGCATCACTTTAGCGGATCAAACAAACACGATTGATATCAATGGTTTAAAACCCGGCTGTTATTTTCTCATTGCTGAAGGTTCAGCCACAAGATTCATCGTTCAATAACAGGCAGAAAAACTACTGCCAGCTCAGAAGAATCTTTCGGGAAGTTTTTACTGTTAATTTATTCACAAAACTTTAACGCATTCTGAATATCAAAAGCAAAGATTCTTACCTTTGCAAAGCAAAGAAAACAGAACAAAACACAGACCGTAAGTGTTATGATCCTGTTTGGTATTGCTTTGTTTTGAAATGATTTTGAAGGATTTGTAAATATTTGAATTATGATCAGGAATAATTTTATCAAGCGCCATAACGGCCCGAGAGAAAGTGACTTGAAAGAAATGCTGGAAATGATTGGCGTGGAATCACTGGATCAGTTGATGGATGAGACCCTGCCCGAAGCGATAAGGCTGAAAGAAGAGATGAAGCTGGGTGAAGGTTTGAGCGAACAGGAATACATGGAACACATCAAGGGTCTGGCAGCACAGAATAAAATCTATAAATCCTATATCGGCCTCGGGTATTACAATACGGTCATACCAGGTGTAATACAACGCAATGTTCTTGAAAATCCAGGCTGGTATACTTCTTATACGCCTTATCAGGCTGAGATATCGCAGGGGAGGCTGGAAGCATTACTCAATTTCCAGACCATGATCGTGGAACTCACGGGCTTGCCCCTGGCCAATTCCTCCCTGCTTGATGAAGGCACGGCAGCAGCCGAAGCCATGATCATGCTTTACAATGCCATGCCCCGGGCCATGAAGAAAAAGGGCGTCAACAAATTTTTTGTTGCGGATCATTTGTTTCCACATACCATTGATATCCTGAAGACACGGTCAGAATCGCTCGGCATAGAACTGCTTATCGGTGACCATGAAAAGGTCGAATTTGACGAAATGACATTCGGGGCCATCGTGCAATACCCGGATCAAAAAGGAAACATAAGGGATTTCAAAGATTTTATCCAAAAAGCACATCAAAACGACATCAAAGTGGTAGTTGCAGCCGACATCATGAGTCTTGCACTTTTGACACCTCCCGGTGAATGGGGGGCTGATGTGGCTGTAGGCTCTAGCCAGCGTTTTGGAATTCCCATGGGTTACGGCGGTCCGCATGCAGGATATTTTGCCACAACCGAAGAATTCAAGCGAAACATTCCGGGCAGGATCATTGGCGTATCCAAAGATGCCAACGGCAAACCGGCCCTCCGCATGGCATTGCAAACACGTGAGCAGCACATCAAACGTGAACGCGCCACTTCCAATATTTGCACTGCTCAGGCATTGCTCGCCAACATGGCAGGCATGTATGCCCAGTATCACGGACCTGAAGGCATTAAAGAAATAGCAAAAAATATCAACCTGATGGCCGGCGTTCTGGCAAGAGAAGTTAAAAAGTATGGCTATCAGCAACTGAATGAGTATTTCTTCGATACCATAGAAATTTTACCTCCAGAAGGAAGCAGTATTGATGAAGTCAGGAAAAATGCACTATACAATTTGGTCAACTTCCGTTATATCGACAACAAAAGCATCGGTATCAGCCTGGATGAGACGACTTCAATCGAAGACCTGAACAATATTGTTAAAATCCTGGCCATGTCGGTCAACAAAAAGTTTGAAGAATTTGAATGCTCACATGATAATTGCTCAGACATAAATACACTGCCGGAGCAGCTTATGCGTAATACTGATTTCCTGCAACAGGAATGTTTCAATGCCTATCATTCGGAAACGGAAATGATGCGCTACCTGAAGAAGCTTGAAAACAGGGATTTGGCTTTAAACCGTACCATGATTCCCCTCGGTTCCTGCACCATGAAGCTGAATGCAGCGGCCGAGATGTTTGCCCTTTCATGGCCTGAATTCACAAATATTCATCCTTTCGTACCTGCAAACCAGGCTGCCGGTTATCACCAGTTGATCGAGAACCTGGAAAAAGAACTTTGTGAAATTACTGGCTTTTCGGCCATTTCTTTTCAGCCCAATTCCGGAGCCAGCGGTGAGTACACCGGGCTGATGATGATCCGGGAATACCAGAAAAGCATCGGTCAGGGGGATCGCAATGTTTGCCTCATTCCCTCATCTGCTCACGGAACCAATCCAGCCAGCTCAGTAATGGCCGGGATGAAAGTGGTCGTTGTAAAATGCGATGAACAGGGGAATATCGACCTGGATGACATGAAAGCCAAAGCCGAGCAGCACAAGGACAAACTTGCAGCCACCATGATCACCTATCCTTCAACGCATGGTGTTTTTGAGCAAAACATCCTGGACATTATCAGGCTTGTGCATGATAATGGCGGCCTTGTTTACATGGATGGTGCCAACATGAACGCCCAGGTTGGCCTCACCAACCCGGCCATGATCCATGCAGACGTGTGCCACCTGAATTTGCATAAGACCTTTGCCATTCCGCATGGCGGTGGTGGTCCGGGCGTTGGCCCCATCGGCGTCGCCAAACACCTGGCTCCTTTTCTGCCCAAACATGCTTATGTCAATACAGGCGGTAAAAAGGGAATACACGCAATTGCTTCCGCTCCTTTCGGAAGCTCCCTGATACTAACCATATCTTACGGATACATCAAACTCCTGGGAACAAAGGGGCTGACAGAAGCAACCCGTTATGCCATTCTCAATGCCAATTACCTGAAATCGGCCCTGGAGAAAAAATACAAAATACTATACACAGGAAAGAACAGCAGAGTGGCCCATGAATTCATCATCGACTGCAATGAATTCCATAAAACCGCAGACCTAACCCCCGTTGACATCGCCAAACGTTTGATGGATTACGGCTTTCATGCCCCGACAGTGGCCTTTCCGGTTCACGGAACCCTCATGGTGGAACCCACCGAGAGTGAACCCCTGGTTGAACTGAAGCGCTTTGTCGAAGCCATGGAACACATACGGGAAGAGATCAGAGAAATTGAAGAAGGCAAAGCCGACAAAGAAACTAACCTGATCAAAAAAGCACCCCATACTGCTGAAATGCTTACAGCCGATGAATGGAATTTACCTTACAGCAGGCAAAAGGCGGCATTCCCCGTAGAGATGATCTGGGTCGACAAATACTTTAGCCCGGTCACCCGCATCGATGATGCCTTTGGCGACAGGAACCTGGTTTGCACATGCTTGTCACCGGAAGAATATGAACAGGAGCTTAAAACTAATTCATAAACAGGTTTAGGCCATCATAGATCAATTTACTGCCTTTTTCAAATCCTGCATTGAATTCACTTTTTCGGGCGAATTTCTCGGCCAGGTGCCTTCCATAAGCAATGTGCTTTTCTTCCTGCATGTGTTCATCGAAATATGTCAGGTCGGAATTTTCAAAACCGTAATGATCCAGTAAACCGCACTTTTTGGTTTCGGCTACCTCGGGTTGCTGTATCTCAAATGCATGTATGGCGCCCAGCAGTTCGGAAGCCGTCATACTTTCAAATGCTTCAAATATTTTTGTCATCCTGGGAAAATCATCCTGCTTTTCCAGTTTGTCAGTCCACTTATTCCAGAGCGGGATATGATCAGTTTCTTCAGCAATAATTTCATCTGCTACAGTTTGCTGTTCTGCAAAAGCCTGTGCAATTTTTTGCCAGTATCCCGGTATCCTCTCAATGAATTCAGCATAGGAAGCCCCGTATTTCGAAAGTTGTTCAATACTAATATTTCCTTCATTCCATGCCTGATAAAAAGGATGTTCCAGTAATCTGTATTTTGGTTTCATATATTCTAAGTTTAATAGTTAAATATGTTGATGTTCAAAAATACAGCAAAGCCAACGAATAGAATCATCCCTACTGTCTAAATTAATTCTAAATAAGAGCAAACTGGCTTTGTACCCATATATCCTTACACCAATATAACAATAACCCATTAAACCAGCATACCAACACCAACCCCCATTAAAAAAGGGCAGCCGCTCCGGCTACCCTCATGAACAAAGCAGAATTCTGGTTATGCAATCCTTCTGCTACAAAATCAACCCAATACTAACCAAAACTATATTTTAAAGAAATTTCAATTCTTCCAAACAGGCTTTGATCATTTCAAATGTATTTTCAATTTCATTATCAAGTCCGACAGAAAAACGGATCAGTCCTTCTGACATACCCATTTCCTTTTGTGTTTCTTCCGGCACTTCGGAAGAAGTACTTTTTCCGGAATTGCTGAAAAGGGTTTTGAAATAACCCAGACTCACGGCCAGGTAACCTGCCCCTTTTTCTTCCATACATTCCATCAATTTGGCTGCACGTTCACTTGTTTCCATATCGATGGTCAACATGCCTCCATATCCGTATTTTTCATTCATCATGCTGCTCATCAGCTCATGACCGGGATGTGTATCAAAACCCGGGTAAACAACCTTTAATCCGAGCTCGTCCAGTTTGGCAGCAAGATAAGATGCATTCTCGCTGTGCTGTTTCATTCTGATGTGGAGGGTATGCATATTTTTCAGGATTTGCGATGATCGCATGGGATCCAGGACGGGTCCCAGCAGCATGGAAGTTCCATCGTTCACATCGATCAAACTGCTGATGAACTCAGCATCTGCAGCAATGGCGCCTGCTACACAATCGTTTTTACCATTCACAAATTTAGTCAGGCTGTAAACCACTACATCGGCACCCAGTTTCGCCGGTTCAATGATCATGGGAGTAAAAGTATTATCAACCATGAGCTTTATCCCATGTTTTTTTGCAATTTCCGCAAGCCTGGGAATATCAGAAATTTGCAGCAATGGATTGGTCACACTTTCTGTATAAAGGATCTTTGTATTGGGACGTATGGCCTTTTCCACCGCATCGAGATCCGTAATGTTAACGAAAGTGGTTTCAATGTTGAATTTTGGAAGGTAATTGTTGAGCAATGCAAAGGTACCTCCATAGGTGGTAACGCTTGAAACGATGTGGTCGTCTGCTTTACAAATTCCCATGATTGCATTGGAAATGGCGCTCATGCCGGATGCTGTTACCCAGGCGGCTTCCGTGTCTTCCATGGCAGCAATGGCATCTGCCAGAAATTTATTGCTCGGGTTCCAGTGCCTGGAATACAAAAAGCAACCTTCGGCCTCACCAGTGAAAGTCTCAAGCATGGTCTTGGCCTGCATAAAAGTATAGGTGGCTGAATCGGTTACCGAGGGGTTCACGCCTCCAAATTCACCGAATTGTTCTAACATCTGAATTCTTGTAGCCGGATCTTTTTTCATCGCAATAATTTTAAAATTTCATGAATAAGAATGAGACTACAAAATTATCAATCAGACAGCAAAAAAATAATAAAAACTTACACTTTTAAAAGGAAAATTCCAATATTTTTGAAATTTGTAAGCAGAACCTCAATTTAATGACAAAACCATTATTCAGAAAAAGTACGCATATAATGCACAATCAGCCAGCGATCTTCGTCACTGGGAATTGTTTTATCAAATGCCGGCATTTCATCCTTACCGAAAGTTGTTTTGTAATATAATTCTCCATCTGTCTGCGACTGGAATACCTCTGAAGAAAAATCACCGCTGAAAGTATCCAAAGAGGCAGCCTTTGGCCCATCTCCCAACCCATTCGAACCATGGCATGATTTGCAATGCTTTGCGTAAAGCACTTTTCCGATCCGTAGGTTCATCTTGGAATTTTCTGTTGGGTTTTCCATGGTTTTGTACTTTTCAGGGACAACCCATTCACCATCATCCTGGGAAATGGCAAGAAAACCAGTGAGCATGAATATCAGGAATGCAGTAAGTAATCTGATAAAATGTTTCATAGGATTGATTGTTTTATTGGTTATTTAATATTTTTGATTCTGACCTTCAAGATAATAGTACTTATATATACAAATATATATATAATTATTGCTTATTCCAAATTGGGTTTTTCACATTTTGCGTATGCTGATTTTTTGTAGCAGTATTTATTTCTTTTAAGAAAAATCATGAACTTTGAGACATCGAATGAAACATTAAAGCAATAATTCATTGTCACCAAAGATCAGATATCTGCTTCTGCTGTTCATGATGATGACGGCAGCCTTGTGCAACTGGACCCCGCATGGATTCAGGACAGAGATCATTGGTGGTGATGGCCGGGGGTATTACGCCTATCTGCCGGCTGTATTTATCCATCACAGTCTGGACTTTACAAAGATCGCTGAGATTGAGCAAAGCGGAGGCAGCAGGCTCACCAACAAGCATTATTATCTAAAAGAGGGAGATATTCTAATCAATAAATACACGGCAGGTACTGCGCTTCTGATCCTGCCCTTTTTCCTGATTTCATGGCTACTGGCATTTGTTTTCGATCTGGGAACCGATGGCTATTCGACAATTTTTCATTACGGAGTTGTAGTTGCGGCTGTTTTCTATTCCTGGCTTGGTTTGCTTTATACTTTCCGTTTGCTTCGCAGACTTGGAATGAAAAAAATGACTTCCTTCATCAGCATTGCCCTGATATTGCTCGGAACAAATTTATTTTTCTATACCTTCCTTCATCCGGGCACCTCCCATGCATACTCCTTTTCAATGATCGCACTTTTCCTGTATTTTCTGCACAAGTCTTTCATGGGTCTCAAAACCTGGGATTTATTCTTGCTTTCAGTCACTTTTGGCCTCAGCGTGCTAATCAGGCCTTTCAATGTGCTGGCTGTTTTCCTGGTCTTTTTCCTGATCCCGGATCGCAAACTGCTGCTCAAAAAGATCATTCAACTTATATATTCCAGATGGCAGCTTTTCATCCTGGTCCTTCCTTTCATCCTGATCATCAGCATACAGTTTATCATCAACCTCATACAGACAGGAGAAATTTTTCAATGGACATATAAGCATGAGGGTTTCTATTTCGACCGTCCTCAAATCATCAATGTACTCTTCAGTTACCGGAAAGGTTTATTTGTTTATACACCACTTATTCTTGTTTCTTTATTCGGATTGATTCCCCTGTTTAGAATTTCCAGGAAGAAAGCAATGGCGGGCATTTTGTTCTTCCTGATGATCACCTACTTCATTTCTTCCTGGTGGAACTGGTATTACGGCGATAGTTTCGGCATGCGTCCCTATATAGATTATTATGCTTTTTTTGCCGTTCTGCTGGCATATTTGTTGGGATTATTTCAAAACAAAGCATCAAAATACATGGCTGCCCTTGTATTCATTTGCGTTGTATTCCTGAATATATTTCAGACCTGGCAATACCAGAACAGCATCATTCATCATGCAGGCATGAACGAAAACAAATATTGGTATGTTTTTCTGAAGTCTGATAAAAGTTATGTAAACAGCCTGGGTGGGATGCCTGAAAGCATTTACAAAGAAGATGAACTGGTTCTGCTTGATAAATTTCGAAATTCTTTCGACCAAAGTAAAGAGGGGTGGCATGTTAAAAAGACAGAAATCCGCAACATGCAGGGATCTCCTGATACGGTTTGTGCGTTTGACCGAGAAACCGAATTTGGGTGCACACTCAGTTTACCAGCAAAAGATTTTCATTTGTTTAAGTCGGAGTATTTTATAAAGGTCAACTTAGACATGATGGAAGTTGACACCAATGCTGCCATGCACACTTATTTTGTTGCTTCTGTTACCACAGCAGAGGGTGTTAAAAAGTTTTACAAAAGCTTTCGCATGAAAGCCCTTCCCGATGACCGGACGCATGTTTGGAGAGACAAACAGTTAAAACTCAAATTATCAGAAATCTCTTCTTCACAAGATCTGGTTAAGTTTTATTTCTGGAATCCACGTCGTAAAAGTTTCCGGATTGATGATCTGATCATAGCGGTATACCTGATTCCTGATAAAAATCAAAATCACTAAAACGATACTCCTTTAGCTGTCAGCTTCTGAGGTAAGACGCTCCGTTCACATCAAGGATGCAGCCCGTCATAAATTCGGTTCCCTCAGAAGCAAGATAAATAATGCTCCTGGCAATTTCTTCCGGCCTGGCCACTCTTTTCATGGGACTTTGCGCCCTGATGTCATCTCCACCGGGGCTGTTCAATCCATCGGCGGCCATATCAGTTTCTACCCATCCCGGTGCCACCGTATAAACAAACACATTTTGCGGGGCCAGCGCTTTTGCCATGGACTGACCCATTGCATTGAGTCCTGCTTTGCTGGCCCCATAAGCAAACGCTGTCGGTTCACCGCGGAAAGCCCCGCGGGATGAAACATTCACAATCCTGCCGCCTCCTTGTTTCACCATTTCCCTGATCACAAGGAAACTCAGATTACTAACTCCTGTCAGATTGGTTTCAATGGTCCTTTTCCAGCTTTGCTGCCATTCTTTGAAATTCATGGTCATCAGGTCGACCTCTTCATAGATTCCGGCATTATTCACCAGCACATCAATTCTTTTGTATTTTGCCATGATATCTTTGACCATTCCCTGAACGGCTTCCGGGTTGGCAATATCAGCATTTGCTATACCATGGCCACTGCCTTCGAGTCCTTTTAAAACCGTTTCGGCCAATGTCTTATTATTGTTGTAATGCACAATTACCCGGGCGCCTGAAGCAGCGAACATTTCAGCAGTCGCTTTCCCGATACCCCTGGATGATCCTGTCACGAGTACGTTCTTGCCACTAAAATCAATTTTCATCATTTTATATTTTCGATATTATAAAACAAATCACTCTCTTATTTCTTTTCCTGTTTATCGATCCGTTTCCTGTAAGCACCCATTCTCGCAGGAATATGGGGTTAAATAACAGTCTCACTGATTTAAGCAATCTCAAAAAGAAAATCTTCAGGTTTATTCACTGATCCTCACCCCCAGATTACTGGTCCGGGTTTTGATCACCTTCACAAAATTCTCATTCCCGGCAAAACCTTTTTCCATGATAGCAGCCACATCATCGATCAATTCAGGATCACAAACAGAAATTACGGATGATCCCCCGCCGCTGATTTGGAAACCATAGGCTCCTGCTCTCAGCACAGCCCTTTTTACATCCTGGTATTCGGGAATGGCCGCTGAGCGCACCGGTTCCGCGATATGATCCACGCTGATTGCCTTTCCAAATTCCTTAATATCTTTCGTATGCACGGCATGAATAACCCTGGAACACAGCGCCATCTGTTCTTTCAGTTTTTCCTGACCAATCTCATAGGTAATAAAACCGCGTGTCGTACGCTGACTCTTTTTGATCACAGCCAATACAAGGGGAAACTCGGGCATTTCCAGTCGAAGCACATCAATGGGATAATAAGATTTCACCAGTATAAAACCTCCCAGCAGGGCGGCAGCCACATTGTCCGCATGGGGAGAGCCACCTGAGGCAATTTCACCCATCCTGGCCAGGTCAACCTTTTCGTTATCGGAGAGGTTCAGTTTTAACAGTTTATCGAGTGCAAAAATGCAACCGCCTGCTGAAGCTCCTGTTGTACCAAGCCCGCCACCCGAAATCATGTTTTTAATGATCCGGATATGAACACCCTTTTTGATCTTCTTTCGTTTCAATAGTTCCAGCACAGCCAAGCCTGCAACATTATCATTCGGGTCCAGGGGGATGTTCTGGGCATCGCCTTCAGCTTCAATGCTGACTTTTCCACTATCATTCAATGAAACCCTGATTTCATCACAGGGTTCCTGCAAGGTCATGGCAAAAATATCATAGCCGGGCCCCACATTTGCACTTGTGGCCGGTGCCAGCACGCTCATTTCTTTCATAACAATCCGTTTTCGCCGAGGATGGTCTTCAGTTCCTGCGTCTTTGCTTCACTCAGTTCTGTCATGGGCGGACGGAGCATGCCGTTGATCTTTCCCATCAACTCAAGTGCTCTCTTGGCCGCCATAGGATTGGTTTCGAAACGGCATGCTTCAAAGAGCCGGTAATACTGCAGGTGCATTTTGTTGGCTTCTTCTAGATTTCCTTCCAGGGCATGATTGATCATTTTTCCCATGATATCAGGAATTACGTTTCCGGCAACAGTAAAAGTTCCTGCTCCACCAAATGCTACAGTCGGAAATGCAGTGGTATCCTTACCGGTGAATACCAGGAAATCTTCATCTTTTGTAAGGTAGATCAGTTTGGCCAGATGATCAAGTTCCTTCTTCCCGTCTTTGGTAGCAACAATGTTAGGGTGTTTGGCCAGTTCAGCAGTCATAGCCGGCGTCAGCTCAACCCCTGTGCGACCTTTTGAACTATGCAGAATAAGTGGGATGGGTGAGGCATCTGCGACATCGATATAATATTTCATCAATCCTTCCGGCCTGGGCAAAACAAAATATGGGGAGAAAGCTACCACATAATCCGCGCCCAGATCGGCATACATCTGAGCCCGCATAATAGATTCCGGTGTTCCCATCAGGCAGAGATCAGGCATAATATACTTTTTTCCTTTGGCCTCTTCAACAATGATTTGAACCACGCGTTTTACTTCTGCATCTGAAAGCAGGGGGTTTTCACCGGTAACCCCCAAAGGGGCTATGCCTGCGATATCCGACTCGACCTGCATCCTGACGATGTTTCTCAAAGCTTCTTCATCCAGGGAATAATCTTCCTTGAAAGGAGTGACAAGTAATGTATATGCACCTTTTTTCATTTTATTTGTTTTTCTGCAAATGTCGGTATATTGCCCAATTAATACAAGTTGATGTATCATTTATCACTCATAAGTCTTAATTTTGCATGCCTAAAACAAAAGCTATGAATATCTCGGTAGAAATAAGTTATTATCCATTGAATGATGAATATATTCCCCCGATCAAATCATTCATTGACAGGCTTAACACGCACAAAGAGCTGAAAGTAAAGACCAATGGCATGAGCACGCAGGTCTTCGGGACCTACGATGATGTTATTGATATTTTAAAGCAGGAGATCAAAAATGCATTCGAACTCCCCCATTCCGTATTCATCATGAAGGTAGTCAATGCCGATCTGAATGTGGTCATGAAATAGCCCGGAATGCTTGTTATTCAATGGGTTTCGGAGAATTACATTGAGCTGATCGCAGCCGCTCTCGGATTGCTGGCCATCAGCCTGCAGATCAGGCAAAACGTTTGGTACTGGCTGGTGAGCATCATCATGGTCAGCATGTATATTTATGTGTATATACAATCGAAGTTGTATGCTGATATGTCGCTGCAGGTGTATTACCTGGTGGTTTCCTTTTACGGATGGTACTACTGGTTGCATGGTGGAAAGCAAAAAGATAAGCAGAAGTCGGAGGCGCCAGTGCGTAAGTCTCCTGAGAAGCTTAAACTGATCCTCCTGTCCATCAGCATTGTGCTTTTTTTCTTCATTGCCTGGATTCTGATCAATTTCACCGATTCTGACGTTCCCTGGTGGGATTCATTCACCACCTCCCTGAGTTTTGTGGCCACATGGATGCTGGCGAAAAAGTACATCGAGAACTGGCTCATCTGGATTGTGGTGGATGCCACTTCGGTAGGCATATATATTTATAAAGGTTTATACCCGACAACGATACTTTTTGCCGTATTGACTGTATTGGCCTTTGTCGGATATTTGGCCTGGTTAAAAGACATGAAAAAAGAATCAGCATCATAAAGATCGCCATCACCGGACCGGAATCCACCGGCAAATCAGAACTGGCCGAAAAGCTGGCCAAACACTATCAGTGCGACTGGGTACCTGAATATGCCCGTGAGTATATTGATAAGCTGGATCATCCATACAAGCTTACGGATATTGAAAATATTGCCAGGGGTCAGCTTAAAAAAGAGAAGGAAAAAGAACAAAAGGTAGGGGAGATTTTATTTTGCGATACCGAGCTAATTGTATGCAAGATCTGGGCAGAATACAAATACGATCAATGTCCTGAATGGATCCTGAAAAATATTGAAAGTAACCGCTATGACCTCATTTTACTCACGAATATCGATCTTCCCTGGCAATCCGACCCACAAAGGGAGCATCCTGATAAAAGGCAGTTTTTCTTTGGCTGGTTTGAAAAAGAATTGCAGACATTTGGTTCGAACTATCATATTGTTTCGGGCCGGGGTGAGCAACGGCTGGAGAATGCCATCCGGATTGTGGAGAAATTTGGCGGGTTTTAGTTATTTGGCTGCATTAGATTTTCTGCGAGGGCTTTGCCAGAAAAGCTCGGACCGGAATCTTATTGTTCCACCCAGCAAAACGCTCACTTAAAGCAATAACTATATTGCCCTTTCAGGGCGCTGGTATCAAGCGTTTGATCATTCATCACAGGGCGATGCCCTGTGTTATGTTATGCAGGCCCTTCGGGCCGAACTCTCCAAATCAGGTTTTTATCTTAGATAAATCACTTGAAAAAATTACACAGAACACAATTTACTTTATCTTTATGTATTTATATTCAACAGTCCAATGAAAACAATACAAAAAAGCAGGTACTGCATTTTACCTTTGGTTTTCCTTTTCTTAAGTGCACTCTTGACATCATTTAAGCTACAGGGGCAAGTTCAATTCAACGACCCGGTTTATATTTCCAAATCCTTCGGATACATCAATATGCATAGAATTGTTGATATGGACCAGGATGGTGATCTTGATGTTGTCTTTTCGGATAATGGAAACCTGTATCTCCTGGAGAGAATTGGAGACCATTATGGAATGATCGTATTATTAAGCAATAAGCCTGATATTAAATCACTCGACGTTGGTGATATTGATTCGGATGGAAACCCGGATATTTCATTTAGCATTTTCAGCAGCAATAGTATTTATTGGCTGCAAAACACAGGAAACAGAGAATACACACTACATGTGTTATCAAACAATGAAAACGGACCGGAAAATTTAATAATTGTCGATCTGGATGGAGACGGAAATGTTGATATCTTAAGCAATGATTTTTATACAAAAAGAATAATCTGGCATAAGAATAATGGATATCAATCTTTTAACAGACAGACTGTTATTGATTATAGTGAGATGAATTTTTATTTTGCAGTGAAAGATCTGAACCTGGATGGTAATAAGGACCTGATTTTAGCATCAAATGGGACAAAGCAACTGGAGTGGTACAAGAATGATGGAACTGAAAATTTCGAATCTCATCCCATTATTGAAGATTTGTATTGCATACAACATTTTTGTTGCAGTGATTATAACAATGATGGAGATATAGACATAGTAGCAGTTTCTGAATCTGATGAGTTGATAGTTATTTGCGAAAATGATGGATCCCAAAATTTCAATCTACAGCCTATTTCTGACACACTCAGTCAGGCATCATTTGTGACTACGTATGATCTGGACCAGGACAATGATCAGGACATTCTGCTGAGCTCATATGTGGGAGATAAGGTTAGTTGGTTTAAAAACACCGGAAGTCAGAACTTTACTTATGGGGAAATCATAGACAGTATAGGTGGAGCGAAAAATTTAAGTGTTCTGGATTTTGACAATGATGGTAACCTTGACATTTGTGTTTCTGCCAGGCATGATAAAATGATTTACAAACTTCTAAATGATGGAAATGAAAACTTTGAGAAAGAAAATATTGGAATTTTTTTCGACAGGATATGGAATATCAACATGGTTGATTTTGATGGTGATCTGGATCCTGACATTCTTGGATCCCATTCCGGAAAGGCTGTTTGGATGGCAAAATAATTAGCCAACATTCCTGTGAAGGTGGTAACAATAGACTATTCCTGTCTCATATTCCACCCGGAGTGTACATACTTGCAATAAAAACCCCAGGCAACAATTATGCAACAAAAATTATTAAGAACTCCTCAAATGATTATTAGTTCTATTCTGGCTTTTTATCAATTGCGTTACCAACCAAATTATAATCCCAATTAATTCCTGTATTCACGCCTAATATCTACCTTTGCATTTCGTTACTGCGCGATGAAGATGAAAAAAAAGACTACCAGGTTTCACGTTTTATATCTGCCAAGATGGTATCCCAATCGCTACGATCCCATGCCCGGACTGTTTATTGAGCGACATGGACTCTCGGTTTTGCCCCATTGCGATGTTTCCGTACTTTATGTACACAGTGATGACAAGCTGAAAGATAAAAAATATGATATCATCGAAAGCGATGAAAATGGTATGTTCACCGTGAAGATCTATTTCCAGAAATCCGGCATTGCTTTCAGACCACTCGCAAACCTGGTCAACAGCATACGCTTTTTCAAAAGCCACCAGAAAGGATTCAGGATCATCAGAAAGAAAGTCAGAAGGGCTGACCTGTTGCATGTACATGTGCTCACACGCCTGGGCATCATTGCCTGGCTGAACAAAATCAGGCATGGCACACCCTACCTGATCACCGAGCACTGGACCCGATACCTTCCTTCAACAGATACTTATCATGGTTTTTTCCGTAAACTGGCCACTCAATGGGTGGTAAAAAGGGCTTCTGCCATTTTACCTGTAACCGCCAATCTCCGGGATGCCATGATCAATAATAACCTAAAAAACGACAATTATGTAGTCATCCCCAATGTGGTGGATGTGGAAATGTTTTCTCCCAAAACAAGAAAAAGAAAAAACGATAAAAAACAGATACTCCATCTTTCTTGTTTTGCGGATGTTCAGAAAAACATTTCGGGGATTTTGAGGGTACTGAAACGTTTGAGCGAGAAAAGACAGGATTTCGAATGTGTGATGGTGGGTGATGGAGTGGATTTTGAAATACTGAAAAACTATTCCGACCAACTGGATCTCACTGGTAAGTTTGTTCATTTTTACGGATTGAAAGAAAATCAGGAGCTGGCAAACATCATGGCAGAGGCCGATTTCATGATCATGTTTAGCAATCATGAAAATCTTCCGGTGGTCATCCTGGAAAGCTATGCCTGTGGTGTTCCCGTAATTTCGACCCGCGTGGGCGGGATTCATGAACATATGAATGATGATCTTGGAAAACTCACCACGCCAAAAGATGAAGACGAATTCCTGGAAGCCATCGAAAACATGCTCGACCACCTGGATGAATACGACAAAAACAAAATCAGAAAATATGCAGTTGATCATTTCAGCAATGAAGTGATCGGACGTTCGTTATACAAGGTATATTCGGAAATTCTGAACCAAAACCCATAAGGTGCTTGGCCGCATTCTAAATACATTCGGTACCCGTTTCATGTCGGCGGTTTTCCAGTTGCTGATCGCCATCATTATTTCCAATGTCCTGGGACCTGAAGGGAAAGGGCAGCAGGGACTGATCCTGGCCACCACAGCTTATATCATCGTTTTTGCCAATCTCATGGGTGGTGGCGCCATCATTTACCTGGTCCCGCGCTTTTCCTATTACCTCATCATGATCCCGGCTTATGTATGGGCGGTACTTACCAGTGCTGTAGCCTTCGTAGTCTTGCAATATTCCGAACTGGTCGATCAGCAATTCATGATCCATGTATGCCTGCTGGCATTGATCAACACTTTCACTTATGTAAACTCCACCATCCTGGTAGGAAAAGAAAAGATCAAAACCTCCAACCTGGTGGCATTCATTCAACCTTTGATCACCGGGCTCTCACTCCTATTGTTTTACTTTATCCTGGATCAAAAAAGCATCGATTATTATATTATCGCTCTTTATATTTCTTTTGGCATATCCTTCTTTGTTAGCCTTTTCTATTTGTTCCGAATTGCGGAAAGTTTCAGATTTACCCGAATAACCAATTATACAGAAGTTACAAAACAACTGGTAAGATATGGCATCCTGAACCAGTTGGCACATATTTTCCAGTTGTTCAGTTTCAGGGTGAGTTATTATTTCCTGCAAAGTATTTATTCGGAAGCAGAAGTAGGCATATATTCCAATGGAACCTCCATCGTAGAATCTATCTGGCTGATCAGCCGAAGCATCAGCCTGGTGCAGTATGCCCGTATTGCCAACACCGATGACAGAAAATACAGCCAAAAACTTACAGTGTCCCTTTCAAAAGCTTCCATACTGATCAGTATTGTTTTGCTGACCATCCTGATCATCCTGCCTTCGGATTTCTGGGTTTTTATTTTTGGAGAAGGTTTCGGGGCAGTCGGACAGGTGATCCGTTCCCTGGCGCCCGGTGTTTTGTTTTTTAACCTGGCCTTGATCGTAGGCCATTATTTTTCCGGGACCGGTCAATACCATGTCAATACAATCTCTTCCTTTGCAGGGATGATCATTTCGCTAATTTTGTTTTATATTATGATCCCTGTTTATGGGATTATTGGTGCAGGACTGGCAACAAGCATATCTTACACACTAACATCCTGCGTGGTCATGCTCTACTTTTACAGGCAATCCGATCTGCAACCCGGGGATTTTATGCCTGTTAAGAAAGATTTTATTGAATTCAGGCAGATGATCAGAGATACGCTGAAAAGATCATAAAATAATTAACCTCAACGCTAACATTTCTTCTCTGGCAAAGTAAAACAAATTATTATAAATCTATATATTTGCAATACAAACCAATTAATATTAACATGATGTCCGGAAAAAATTTCTTTTTATTGAGCATTTCAGCAATTATTTTATTATTCAGTCAATGTAAAACCTCAGATGATGAAGAGCCCACCGGGCCCCAAACCATGCGCGACCTTAATGTCCCTGCAGGTTTCAATTACAATACAAGTCACAATGTAAGTGTTAAGGTGATCATCCCCGAAGGTGTTCCCTGGCGTACCACTTATGTAATGTCGACCGATGAAAGCAATACTTTTCTGAAGGCCATGCCAACTGACAGTGTAGAAAGATCCATGGAATCATATATTCACATTCCTACTTACATGGATCATGTTTTGATACGATATGCTGATGGCACATTGTGCGAAACCGCAACCGTTCCGGTTGTCAATGGATCGGTAGAGCACACCCTCACGAAAAAGAAATTCGATGCAACTTCTCTATCGATGGAGGTAGATACCGATGGAGATCATGTTATTGATCCGGAAGATGATTATCCCAATGATTCCTCCCGTGCTTACAATATCTTTTACCCGGGCGGGGAGAACATGAAAAACAGGGGAACCAATGTAGTTATTCCCTGGGCATCCTATGCATTCGAAGACTTGTGGCCCGGTTACGGTGATTACGATTTTAACGATGTGGTGATTGATTTTTATTATATGGTGGTGGTTTGTAACACCTTGTTCCACGGACAGTATATCGTTGAGGTGCATCCCTCCTATAAAATACGGGCCATCGGTGCCACCTTCGAAAATGGTTTTGGGATGGAAATGATGGGCATTCCGCATGAGCATGTGGCCAACATACAATGGAGATATGATGACGGAAGTTGGTCGGATGATTTTTCATCACTCCTCACAGAGGGCTATGTCAGCCTGCGGGACAACAATGTTGAGGACGGGCAGGACGATGCCGTGACCATTGTCACCGATAATGTTGAAAACATACTGCCCAATCCCGGAGGTTCCAGTTTTGTGAATACAGTACAATCGGCGCCTTATGAGCCACCTGTCACCATACATCTGAAAATTGAGTTTCCCTGGGAAAACAGGCCTTTTTACGGTTGTTCGATCCCCTGGTATGCTTACCCCTGGACCACCACTGCCTTGTGTTATGATGATGTAAATCCATTTATCATTGTAGATGGAGAAAGGGGAAAAGAAGTTCACCTGCCGGACTTTCCACCAACTGATCTGGTGAACATGTCCTATTTCGGCACACAAAATGATGATTCTGACCCTGCCACAGGCAGATATTACAAGTCGGTGAACAACCTGCCCTGGGCAATCGACATCAGCTACAGCTTTGAATATCCTTTGGAGAAAAACGATATCATTTTTGCATATCCCGAGTTTGTGGGTTGGGCCGAAAGCGGGGGATCTGTGAATCCCGACTGGTATTTGCCCGAACATGCAGAAGAAAGCCATGTTTACCAGGTTCCGTAGATGCTTCGCCACCTGCATTTGTGGCTCCTTTTCCTTAACTTTGTTAAAAACTAGCGAATATGAAAATTTTATCCATAGACCAGGTGCGCGAAGCCGATCAATACACCATTAAAAACGAACCCATCCAATCCACAGATCTGATGGAAAGGGCAGGCACCCAATGTTATAAATGGATCATCAAAAGATCCAAGAAAAAACAGGTATTTAAAATTGTCGTCGGACCGGGCAATAACGGCGGAGACGGGTTAGTATTGTCAAGATTGCTGGCGGGAGATGGATTTCAGGTAGAAGTGATCATCCTCCGTTTTACCAACAAAGAATCTGATGATTTCAGCCATAACCTGAAAAGACTGAGAGATCAGAAAAAAGCAAAGCTTACGGAAATAAAAGATGGAGACGCATTGCCAAAGTTTTCTGAGAAAGAAGTAATCATCGATGGCATTTTCGGTTCAGGCCTTACCCGGCCTGTGAAAGGATTTATCGGTGATGTGATCAACGCCATGAACGAGAGCAATGCTATGATCATCGCCATCGACATGCCTTCGGGTTTGTTTGCTGACAAGAGCACCAAAGGAACAAACAGTGCGATCCTTAAAGCCGATTATACTCTTTCTTTTCAATTTCCCAAGAAAGCATTTTTCTTTGCAGAGAACGATGAATGCGTGGGTGAATGGATCATCCTGCCCATTGGTTTGCATAAAGATTTTATCCAGAACGTGGAAGCAAAGGATTTTTATGTATTGAAAAAAGACGTGAAAGGCATCTTGCATCCCCGGAAAAAATTCTCCCACAAAGGAACCTACGGACATGCCATGCTGGTTTCGGGATCTTACGGAAAGATGGGTGCAGCAGTGATGGCAGCAAAAGCAGCCATGAGAAGTGGAGCCGGACTGGTAAGCTGTCACCTGCCAAAAAAAGGCTACCAGATCATGCAAACAGCAGCATCAGAAGTGATGACTTCCATCGATCGCTCAGAAGAGATTTTCAGCGAAGTACCCGATCTTTCCCCTTACAATATTATTGGGGTCGGACCGGGAATCGGAACCAGCGAGCAAACTGCCAATGCCCTGAAACTTCTGATCCAGAATGCAGGTATTCCCATGCTATTCGATGCAGATGCCATCAACATCTTAGCCGAAAACAAAACATGGATCCCATTCATTCCGAAGGGGAGCATTTTTACTCCACATCCCAGGGAATTTGAAAGACTCACTACCAAAGCTGATGATGATTTTCACAGGAATGCATTACAAAAAGAGTTCTCCATAAAAAACTCATGCTATGTAGTTTTAAAGGGCGCCCACACAATTACCAGCACACCGGATGGCAAATGTTATTTTAACTCAAGCGGAAATCCGGGTATGGCCACGGGGGGCAGCGGAGATGTATTGACCGGTACTATTCTCGGCCTTCTTGCTCAGGGATACACACAAATTGAAGCTTGTTTACTGGGTGTTTATTTGCATGGCAGAGCCGGTGATTTTGCCTCCAGAAAGATGGGTTTTGAATCAATGATCGCTGGTGATATTATTGAGAAATTGCCTAAAGCCTTCAGAGAACTATCATAGAGTTATGTAAACAGTACTTTTTCCCGGTACAATTCACCTGCTGACAACAATAAATTGCATTACTCAAAATAAGCGGGTTAATGATCCGACAAACAAAGCTTGGCACGACTCCAGATATCTTGCGACAGAAAAGGACTCAAAGAAAATATTCGCGTTGGGGAAAAACCAGAAGAATACAATCGGGTTAAAACGGGAAATCATCATGCTAATTCAAATCCCCTCAGCCAAGGGTATAAAATATTTTAAAGCCTTAATCTTTAACAACTTTAACATTAAACTGACTTCCATCCTCAGATTCGACAATAAGAGAATAAACTCCCGGTTTCAAGGCACTAACATCTATTTTTTCATGAAGAGAATTGGCGGTTTTTTGCAAAACTGTTTTGCCCTCGTTATTTCTCATGTATATTTTAAATGGAGAAGTCTTGTTAAAATCGATATAAAGAAAATCCGAGACCGGATTCGGATAAACCATAACAGACCGAGCAGCGCTCTCTTCCTTCGCAACAGGAATAAGAATATAATCCACCTTGGTTTCTGTACTTGTTCCGGCAATACCATCAACTGTTAATGAAACCGTAAAACTTCCCGGATTCAGATATTCGTGAGAAGGATTTTGAATGCTGGCAGAGTCGCCATCACCAAAGGCCCATTTCCATGAATCTATTTCTCCTATTGAGAGGTCAATAAAATCAACCGTTAAAGGAGATTGACCAATGGTTGGTGAACCACTAAAATCAGCCTGAATAATATCCGGCTCAACCGAAATATAGTCAACTTTCTCCATCATATCACTTCCACCCGGGCCATCAACCGAAAGACTTACTGTATAAGTTCCTGCCGTATCATAAGTATGCAGAGGATTCTGTATATACCCAACTTCGCCATCACCAAAATGCCAATACCAATTGTTAACGCTGTCAACTGACAGATCCGTAAATTGGACCTCAAGGGGGGACAAACCACTTGTAGGCTCACCGATAAAGTCTGCAGTTGGCGGGTCAAAAAACACATCAATATAGTCCTGTTTAGTTATGCTATCAATTCCTCCTGGTCCGGTAATTTTTAGCTTAACAGAATACAATCCGGGCTCTGTATACTCATAATCGGGATGTTGTTCGGTTGAGGTACCACCATCACCAAAATCCCATTCCCAGGTATTCACGCTATCCAACGAAAGATCGGTAAAATCAACCATTAAAGGAGGCAAGCCATAGGTAGGATCTGCAGAAAAATCAGCAAGCGGTGTTTGGACAAAAAAGCATTCGGATGTATCTACGCAAGATTCTTGTGTGATTTCAACAGCATAGGTTCCGGTGGTATCAGGATCAAAAACATTACTATCAGCTCCAACAATGGCTGTCATGGTATTGCAATCAAACCATTGATAGGCATCATAACCACCTGGTGCAGTAAGTACAGTGTTTTCCAGGGTAACAGTTGAATCTATCAAAACCATAGCTACATGATACCAGCAAAGTGTATCACAATTGATGGCCTGAAGATAATCGCCCGTGCTTGTTTGCCAATCACAACCAATATAGGTGCTGTCGCCTTCACATAATAATATTGTGTCATTTACAAAAACAGGCGTTGATTTTAGAAAGATATAATCTCCGGCAGAAGAACTAAAATTCCCAAGCCAAATATCAGGCATAAGGTTGTTGTTCATATCGCCAACAGCAATGCCATGCGAATAAATACTATTTGAATTCTCAAAACAAAGATCAAAATTTCCAGCACCATCATTGGTCCATACCTGAAGTCCATTTGAGCCATATGAGCCCAGGATCACATCAGGATCACAATCGTAATCAATATCACTGATTTCAATCCCTTTGGCATAATTATCATTATCTATATCAGGACCCTCGGTAAACACAGCGTTTCCATCATTAAGCCAAACCTTTGAAGGACTTTGCCAATTTGCCACAACCACATCCATATCCCCGTCGTCATCCACGTCAGCAGCCTGGGCCCCATTTGAAAATGCACTTCCCAATGCTTGTTGTGTATCGCTGAAAAAGGCTGATCCGACATTAATAAAAACCTTATTCGCTGCACCATTGGTTCTGGCAATAAAAGCATCAAGATCTCCATCGCCATCAAAATCAGCCAGGGCTGCTTGAGTAGCCGAAGAGGCATCTATTGGTTGATTGGAATTTATAAAAGTACCATTTCCATCATTTAGCCAAACTTCACCGTTGCCACTGCTATACGCCGGTGTAAAAATATCAGGAGCACCGTCATCATTCAGGTCAACAATTGTGATATTTCGCATTGAGATGGAATATCCAATAGAAGATTGAGAAAGACTAAAACTACCACTTCCATCGTTTTCCCAAACCTCAGATCCCGAACCGGAATAGAAAGCGGATACAACAATATCAAGGTCACCATCCATATCAACATCAACCAATGTCGGATCAAACCAGGAATCAGAAGATCCATAGCTCTGGCTGAGTGAAAAGTTACCGCTTCCATTATTGAGATATACTTCCATGTCATCGTAAGCATCCACTACAACCGCATCGAGATCTCCGTCGCCATCAATATCACCAAGACCAACACCAAATGTTTCACTATCCTCTCCGGGACCGGGATTTTGACCGCTTGGAGCGTAATCACAGCATGAACCCTGTGGAAATCCATTTAAAGCAAATAATAATGTGGGTACAAGAATGTAAAGAAGATGTTTTTTCATTTATGCAAATATTTATATAATTCTATCCGGCATGAATCAAAATGCTGCACACTACCCACTCATCCATACAAATCTAAAAGATTCTTAGCAAATTTCAAACTAATTGTGATAATCTGCTAAGACCACAGGCTTTGTCTTTCAATGTAATTACAGCATTAAGCCGCTTCCATCTCTTCCACGACATCTTCCTCAAAGCGAAGATTTTCGATTATGAAGTTTTGCCTGTCGGGCGTATTTTTGCCCATATAGAAGGCAAGTGTCTGGTGAATACTGACATCCGATTTAAGGATAACGGGATCGAGGCGGATATTGGGTCCTATAAAATATTTAAATTCATCGGGTGAAATCTCTCCCAGTCCTTTAAAGCGGGTGATTTCAGGGTTTTTTCCAATCTTTTTCAGGGCTTTTAACCGTTCTTCCTCGCTGTAGCAATAATGGGTTTCCTTTTTGTTCCTCACCCTGAAAAGCGGGGTTTGCAGTATGTAAAGATGGCCGGCTTTTACCAGGTCGGGATAAAACTGAAGGAAGAAAGTCAGCAGCAACAAACGGATGTGCATGCCATCCACATCGGCATCGGTGGCGATCACGATATTGTTATAGCGAAGGTTATCGAGTCCATCTTCAATATTCAGGGCTGCCTGCAGCAGGTTGAACTCATCATTCTCATAAACGACTTTCTTGCTTAGGCCATAACAATTCAAAGGTTTGCCCTTAAGGCTAAAAACAGCCTGTGTATTTACATTCCTCGATTTGGTGATTGACCCGGAAGCCGAATCCCCCTCGGTGATGAAAAGTGTGGTTTCCAGTCTTTTGTCATCTTTGCTGTTGAGATGTACCCGGCAATCGCGTAATTTCTTGTTGTGCAGACTGGCTTTCTTCACGCTTTCTTTGGCCAGTTTTTTTATGCCAGCCAGTTCCTTTCTTTCCTTTTCTGATTGTTGTATGCGTTTGAGCAGTGCTTCTGCTGTTTCATGGTTCTGGTGCAGAAAATTATCCAGATTGCGCTTTACGATATCGTGTACAAAGTTCCGGATGGTCTGCCCGCCCGGCTCCATATGCTGCGATCCCAGTTTGGTCTTGGTCTGCGATTCAAAGACCGGTTCCACGATCTTGATGCTTACGGCTGCCAGCACACTCTGGTGAATATCGCTGGTATCGAAATCTTTCCCGTAAAAATCGCGGATGGTTCTGACGATGGCCTCCCGGAAAGCTTGCTGATGTGTCCCGCCCAGGGGTGTATACTGCCCGTTCACAAAAGAATAATACTCCTCACCATACTGCTTGGAGCTGTGGGTAAAGGCAAATTCCAGGTCTTCTTCCCGGATATGAATGATGGGATAAAGTACTCCGTTCCCATTGATATTCTTTTCGAGCAGGTCTTTCAGGCCGTTTTTGGCCACCATTTTCTCACCGTTAAACTCCACGATCAGCCCATTGTTCAAAAAGACATAATTCCAGAGCAGCTTTTCAACATATTCAGAAATAAAGTGAAAATTGCCGAAGATATCCTCATCCGGTATGAAGGTAACTTCCGTTCCGCGGTCGGCGTCGGATTCAATTATACCAGCATCTTTGATCAGATTGCCTTTTTCATATTCAACGACCTTGGTCTTTCTTTCCCGCACCGACTGTACTTTAAAATAGGAAGAGAGTGCGTTTACGGCCTTGGAACCCACACCATTCAATCCAACTGCTTTTTTAAAGACTTTAGAATCATACTTGGCCCCGGTATTGATCTTGGAAACACAATCGATTACTTTTCCCAGGGGCATACCCCGCCCGAAGTCACGGATGCTAACCTGTTTTTCATTGACCTTCACTTCAATGCGGTTCCCATTTCCCATCACATATTCATCGATTGAGTTATCGATGATCTCTTTGATCAACACATAAATTCCATCATCCGGAGACGCACCATCGCCCAGTTTACCGATGTACATCCCGGGCCTCAGCCTGATATGCTCTTTCCAGTCTAGTGACCGTATGCTTTCTTCTGTATAATTTTCAGCCATAATCATCCTCCTAACGCAAAAATATGGGCTCTATTAAGCACTTTGAAGAAAATTTAATTTTTTTATAAACAGGGGATGTTTAAAAAGTTCCTGTCCAGAGAATAATTTCTGATCTCCTCATCGCAAAGAAAGTTTTTATTAAAGATGAAATGAACTAAATTTGCGCTTAAAACATGAATTAACAAGTGCATCAGACCATTGATAAAATATTTAACAAAGCCATTTTCTGGCTTGTTCTTTTTACCATTCCTCTATTGTTTGTTAATATTCGTTCAGATCATGACTGGGGTGGCGATTTTGCACAGTACCTGAAACAAGCTGAAAACATTGCAAATGGGATCCCATATACTCAATCAAAATATGTTTTTAATGAAAATGTAGCTGTTATTGGCCCGCCGGCCTATCCACCCGGATTCCCCTTATTACTTGCACCCGTCATTATGATTTATGGCTTAGATTTCAAAGCACTGATGATCTATCAAAGCATCTTCTTAATATTGTTTGCATTGTCTTCCTTTGTCTTCCTTTCGAAATTCTTAAAAAACTGGACATCAATTCTTCTTGTGCTGGTCATGGTTTATAATCCCTGGATGTTGAGTTTTAAAGCAGAAATCATGTCGGATATCTGCTTTTCATTTCTGTTTATACTCATACTAATTCTGCACAGATGGAGGTCTGATAACCGAATTTACAGAGTATTCTATCTGGGATTACTGATCTCATTATTTATATCGATAAGAACAATTGGTGTATTCTTCCTGTTTGCTATAGCAATAAAGATCGCAATCGATTTTGTGAGGAGGTATTTTCTATTTAAAAGGATAAACCTGCATAACTTAAGATTTAATCTATACCTATTGATTTGCAGCATCTTGTTTTATTTCCTTCTAAATTTTATCGTTTTTCCAAACCAGCTTGGCAACAATGCATCCTATTTCAGTTTTTTTTCTGATAATTTTAGCAGTTCGGATATACGCTCAAACCTGACTTACTATTCACTGATCATCAGAAATCAGTTCTCACCTGTTTATGGAAACTGGGAATTCATGTCGGTGCTTCTTTCGTCTTTTGCCATTGCTTTACTTTGCATCGGGTTCTTTTCTAAACTGATTAAGCAAGCCAATTTCACCGATCTGCTTTTCATTTCCTATATGCTCATCATCCTTGTATATCCTTATCGCGGATCAGGCTTTCGCTTCTTATTGCCGGTATTTCCATTGATGATATATTATATGACAGAAGGTATCTCTCGGATTCATGCAAATGTAAAGTTAAAGAGAGACACATTGACCTTGATCGCTTTGCTGCTTGTCCTAATTATGTATATACCCGGATTTATAAAGACTGTACGGAACAAAGATATTCCGTTGAAAGGTCCTCATACAAATAATGCCCAGGAGGTCTTCAATTTTATTAAAGAGGAAACAAATGAAAATGAAACGATAGCTTTCATCAAACCGAGGGTACTTGCTTTATTCACAAATAGATATAGTATTACCACAAATTTACAAGATTCACCAGAAGAAATACGAAAGCAATATCGAAATAACAATATCAGCTATATTTTGAGAATCAACCTGTTTAAGGAAAAAAATGTAGATAAATACATTTCTCTAAATCCAAACGGAAATACCTTGGTTTTCGAGAACAGAAACTTTAAGCTTTACAAGATCAAGGAATATTAACAGTACGTCCTTTTAAATAATCCAGATTGAATTCTATATCTTTGCGAATCAACAGAATTATATGAGTAAGCTTAAAAAACTATTCAAAGGCATTGGACTGCTAATCCGCAAACCTGCTTTGATCAATCATGTGATCGACGATGAAGAAGTTTGGAGAAAATATGTTGTAAAAAAATTTAATATCGAAAGCCTGCCTGTGGTAACCATGGAACATCTTTTCCCCGGGTTTTCAGCCCATATACCAGTGTTTGCCTTTCTTGACGGGGGGTCTTTGCCTACCGACATTGCTTTGCTGATGAAACTTGCAGAAAAGATCGATGCGTGCAAATACTTCGAGATCGGCACCTGGCGCGGTGAAAGTGTGGCCAACGTGGCCCGCCATGCTGAAGAATGTTATACCCTGAACCTGCCGGATGAAAAAATGCGGGAACTCGGTTTTCCGGAAAAATACATTGGCTTGCATGCCTTCTTTTCAAAAGAGATTGAAAACGTAAAACATCTAAAAGGAGATTCAAGATCGTTTGACTATGCTGCACTGGATAAAAAATTCGATCTGATCTTTATCGATGGCGATCATCATTATGAATATGTAAAAAACGATACACAGAAAGTTTTTGAGCATTTTGTACATGATAACAGCATTGTGGTCTGGCATGATTATGCAAAGAATCCCGAAAGGATCAGGCAGGATGTGATGGCCGGGATCATGGATGCTTTGCCGAAAAAAGAACACAAATACCTGTATCATGTAGAGAATACCCTCTGTGCCATTTATACAAAAAAGCAACTGACAACCAAACAAGCTGAATTTCCAGTAAAGCCTGATCACATATTTGAGATCAACCTGAAAATAAATTCTTACAGTAAAAAAAACCAATAATACAATTTACAGATATCTATCGATCGTTCTGGTCAGCATTGATTGTTTGATGGGCTTTGATAAATAATCATTGCAACCTGCCTGCAATGCTTTTTCCTTATCCCCTTCGAGGGCATATGCCGTTAAAGCGATAACCGGCAAATCTTTATCAAACTCCCTGATTTTCCTGGTAGCCTCATAACCATCCATGACAGGCATTTTCATATCCATCAGCACCAGGCTGATATCGGTTTTTTCTTTCAGCATGTCAATTGCTTCCCGGCCATGATATGCATGATAAACCCTATACTTATTCTTTTGAAGTATGATCCTGATCAGCTCATAACTCGAAACATCGTCTTCCACTATCAACACTGCTTTATCACTGGATTTTGGATTTTGGGGAGATTCTGATTTTTCTTCCTGTTTCTTTTTCACATCCAATGCAGTTTTAAAAGGTAAGCTGAATATAAAAGTACTGCCTTTACCTGTCTCGGATTCAATGATAATCTCACCACCAAGCATTTCGGCGTAAGCTTTGGAAATGCTAAGCCCAAGACCAGAGCCTTCGTAAGGTCTGGTGTGGCTTATATCTGCCTGCACAAAGCGATCAAAAATGCTTTTCTTCTTTTCTTCAGGGATGCCCGGCCCGCTGTCTTCCACATAAAACATCAAATCTCCGGCTTCGATTTTACATCCGATTGCAACATGTCCTTTTTTTGTGAACTTCAGAGCATTTTTTATAAAATTGGTTAGAATAGAATCCAGCTTGCTTTGATCGGTTTTAACCAGAAATTTTTTTTCTTGCAATTGATTGTTTAGTATGAATTGCAAGTTATTGCGTTCTGCTTCCGGTTGAAAAAAGTCATGATAAAACTTCAGCCTCTCGTGAATATCAACATTCTCTGCGTTTACAGATATTTCCCCTGATTCAATTTTGGAAACTTCGATGATATCATTGATGGTATTCAGCAAACGATCACCGCTTTTTTTCACCACATCAATATAGCTTTCCATCTCTTCGCGCGATAGCTCAGGGTCCTGAATCAAATCCAGAAAGCCCAGTATGCCATTCATGGGTGTGCGAATCTCGTGACTCATATTGGCCAGGAAGGCAGATTTCAGGCGGTCATTCTCTTCGGCCTTTTCAAGTGCGGTATTCAGTTCTTTGATAAGATTAATTCGCTCAGTGATTTTCCATACATTGTCCATCAGGAGCGTTAACTGACGAATATCCGAATTGTTGTAATTTGTTTGTTTATTTGCCACTCCCGCAACCGCAACAATTTTATTGTCAATGATAACCGGTACTGTCAGAAACTTAATAAGTTTAACATGACCGTTGGGAGTTCCTTTTTTTAAAGGATTCTCAGCCTGATAATCATTGATAACAATGGGTTTTCTTTGCCTTACAGCTTCACCCCAACAACCTGTTTTATCCAGATCATAAACCGTTTGCGGATTCATGACATTGCATTCTTTCATCACCTCTTTCGACCAGGTGTTGAGTATGAATTGTTTGGTAGCTTCATTGTAAAAATAAATATAGCCGATCTTGCTGCTTGTCAACTTGATGGCTTCTTCAAGGGCATAATCCAACAATTCCTGAATCGAATCAGTTTGAAATTGCGAAATCCTTAACAGGCTTTCAAGGCGCTCAGTATTGAGTTCAATAACTTCTTTTTGATTTTTCAGTTCCAGCTCATTTTTTTCAGCCTTTTCTTTAGAGGCGACCAGATCCTGCATCATTTTCTTCTTTTCCGTAACATCCCTGATGAATGCGCCCACTCCGGTTTTTCCATCTCCCAGGTCTACCGGGAATTTAAGTGTTTCGTATGTATTTTCACCCCATATCTCTTCGGCTTTAACTATTTTTCCCGATTCACGCGCCTGTTTATCGGATTCGTGGCAATTTGCTGCAATATCCGGGGGTAGTAGTTCAAACACGGTTTTACCGATTGCTTCCTCTGCACTTTTTAATCCAATCAAATTGAGCTGGGCATTGTTCATAAAAAGCATACGGTAATCTTCGTCTTCGAGCTGGGCCAAATCGGATGTGGAGTTCAGGAACGACTTAAACCTTGATTCGGAGAAACGCAATTGCTCAAGGTTTTTAATTCTTTCAATAAATGTCCCGATATTTCCTGCGATGATCTGCAGGGTATCCAGATCATGCAATGTGTAAGCTTTTTTGTTCATGTAATCCTGCAAAGCAATTACCCCGGTCACTTCCTCTTTGGAAGCATCCACCAGGGGCGCCCCGATCCAGACAGGAGATGGTTTTCCAACCAGTTTAATCACTTGCTTCTTGTTGAGTTCCCTTTCCTTTTCTTCCGTAATTAGCTGTGGCTGTTCGGTCTTTCTAACATAATCGGTCAGGGTATCTTTTAAAGAAACCGGCCTGTCCGAAGTAAAATCCTCATATTGATCAGCATAGTATGGAAATGTGTAGGTATCGGTTTTTTGATTGTAAAGTGCAACATAAAAATTATCGGCCTTCACAATAGATTGAAGTTTTTCGTGAATCGCTTTCAAATAATCCCCGAGCTTAAGATTGCTTGCGGATAACTGCGATACTTCATACAAAAATCTTCTGAGGTTCTCAGCCCTGTCAAGATCGGATATATCGTGTATAATGGAATGAAGAAATTCTTTTCCGCCAATCATCACCCTGCTCGAAAAAACATCAACGCTTTTAACAGATCCGTCAGCCAGGCGGTGGCTGAATCTAAAATACTCTTTTCCCCTTTTGAGCGCCCGCTCTGATTCTTTTTTAATATCCTGTTCATCAAGAATATTGATTTCCGATAGTTTCATTTTTTCGAGCTGTTTTGTGCTCCAGCCGTAAAAATCAGCAGCGGCCTGGTTGGCTTCAACAATTTCCAAGGTTCTGGGGTCAATGATCAGCTTAACGGCCTGATGATTGTAAAAAATATCGCGGAATTTTTGCTCGCTTTCAATGAGCTGTTTCTCAAACTTCTCTCTTTCATTTATTGTTTTGCTATGTTTAATGGCTTCACGAACGGCAAAGGGAAGGCGCCTGACCTGTTCTTTGATTACATAATCACTCGCCCCTGCTTTCATACAGGCCACCGCGGTTTCTTCATTCATTGAGCCTGTAAAGATAATGACCGGTATGTTTTCATTCACATTTTTTGTGATCTTAAGCGCCTCCATTCCATCAAATGCAGGCATTGCATAATCGGATATGACAAGGTGGGGCTTAAAATTAATGATCTCCTTTTTAAAATCCTGTTCATCGTCGACCACCCTTGCGATAAAATCAATGCCCTCCTTTTTAAGTTCTCTTTGCGCCATTTCGGCATCTTCAGGCAAATCTTCGGCGATTAATATCCTCAGCTCCATCATAAAAAATAAAATAAAACACTTGATTTACAATACCTTAGCTAAAAACTCACACGCTGGGTTGCTGGTTAAGCAATAACCAATACAAGCCCAGGTCATTAACTGAATCAACAAATTTATCAAAGTCTACTGGTTTTACGATATAGCTGTTAACGCCCAGTTCGTAACTTTCTACAATATCGCTTTCCTCTTTTGAGGAAGTAAGCACGATCACTGGAATGATGCGGGTTTTTTTATTTGCCTTAAGTTCTTTTAAAACTTCAAGACCGCTGACCTTGGGCAGTTTCAGATCAAGCAGAATTATTTTGGGTCTGTTTTTGGATGACCTTTCTTTATAATCGCCCCTGGCAAATATAAAATCCAGGGCTTTTTCACCATCATCAACAACCAGTATATTGTTGGCAAGTTTGTTTTTCTTTAAAGCCCTGAGGGCCATTTCGGCGTCATCGGGATTGTCTTCCACGATGAGGATTTCTACCTGATCTGTTTTTTCCATGAGCTGCTCTTTTTAATTTCTTAAGATAATAAAAGGTATTGATTCAGCAAAACATTTTTTTACTCAGTCATTATGAGATCGCGGCAAGGTAAAACAAAATTCTGCCCCTTTGCCAATCTCTCCACTGGCATGCACGCTCCCACCATGTCTGTGAATAATACGTTGCACAATGGCAAGGCCGACACCGGTTCCGGGATATTCTTCCTCTTTATGCAAACGCTGAAAAATACCAAACAATTTGTCAATATATCTGGAATCGAAACCGGCACCCCGGTCTTTCACGCACCAGGTGATTTCTTCTTTTTTTTGCCTGGCCAAAATTTCAATCTTTTTAATTTTAGCGTGGGCGCTGTATTTCAGCGCATTGTCAATCAGGTTTCCCCATACCTGCCGGATCAGCGTGGGATCGCATTTTGCATGGGGTAAATCACCAACAACAAATTCAAATTCTTTTTTCTCCTGTACGCCGGCAATATCATCAAACACCTCGAATGCTGCGGATTTCATATCCACATCCGACAATCTCATTTCGCTTCTTGAAACCCTCGACAGATTTAACAGATCACTGATCAACTGATCCATTTTTGAGGCATTTCTTCGAATGGTATCAATAAACCTTTTGCCCTCATCATCCAGGCGTTCGGCATAGTCATCGAGCAGGAATTTGGAGAAACCATTGATCGCCCTGAGTGGAGCACGCAGGTCGTGCGAAACAGAATAAGTAAAAGCTTCAAGCTCTTGGTTGGATGCTTGCAGTTTGCGCCGCTCCTCTTTAAGCTCTGCTGTAATCCTGTTCAAATCTTCTACCATGTATAACATGGCTTTCTGGCTTTTGTCAAGTTTCTGCACCTTTTCGTTCAACTCAATCGTACGTGCTACAACTTCTTTTTCAAGGTTCACTTTCAAACCACGCAGTTCGATTTCAGCTTCTTTGCGGTCGGTAATATCCTCAACCACTCCTTCAATCCACCCTTGTTCATGATTGATCCTGGCCGAATAGCTGGCCCAGAATATCGAACGGTCTTTCCTGTAAAAGCGGGCTTCAAAATTTTGCACGAAACCTTTGGTTTTTATTTGTTGGAGCATTTCCTCACGGGTTCCCGGATCCACATAGTTTTCAGAAGTTTTGTAATCAGCAATGATCTCCTTTCTTCCCGGATAGCCAAACATTTTAGCAAGCTGTTCATTGCTCTCAAGGATCTGGCCGTCGGATATTCTTGTACGGAACAAACCTACCTGTGCATTTTGGAAAAGATTGCGGTAGGTTTCTTCGCTAATCTTCAGTGCATCAATCACTTTTTTACGCTCTTCAACTTCTTTATTCAGGCTTTTGGTGCGATTTTTCACTTGCTGCCGAAGAGAAATGATCCAACTCAAAATTAAAATGATTAGGATTGGAATCAATATAAGGAGCACGATTGAAATGACTTCCTTTAAAGACTTCTGTTTTCCGGCATCCGGTCCAAACCACTTACTTCTCAACTCTTTATAAATATCATTTGCGATAACAACAGACAGGCCTTCATTCAGGCGCTCAAGCAAGAGTGTATCGCCTTTCTGAACCGCAAAACAAAAATCCTGTCGAAATCCGGGCACCTGAAAATTAAGAGCTTCAATATTCGTAATATCCAGTTCTTCAAGGAGGTTCAGACCCATCACGCGCTGTGTAACGACAGCGTCATATTCTCCGGAAGACAACGTTCTGAATGCCTCCTCGAAAGTATTTGTTGTGGTGATTTTATCGGTGAGCTGTTCCCGCCTTACGAATTCCTCTGCATTGTCGTCCTTCATCACAAGTATTTCTTTGCCGTACAAATCTTCCAGGGAATTGATCCCGGCTGTTCCTTTTCTCACGAACACTGCACCATGCAGGGAGAGATAGGGCATGGTAAAATCAAACAGCTTTTCACGTTCGGGCGTGCGTCCAACCAATGGAAGGGCATCAATCCTGCCTTCGGCAAGGTCGTTCATTATTTTTTTCCAGATACCAATTTTCACATCAACTTCAAAGCCTACAGCATCTGCTGAAGCTTTAAAGAGTTCAACGGAAAAACCGTCGGCATGTCCCTTTTCATCAATTATACAATAAGGAGGATAATCGGGTTCGGAAGCAATGCTCAGGGTGTCACCTGGAAAACAATTTGCTTTTGCACCTGATATGGCACAAACAAAAGCGGCAATTAGAACCAAACTTAAAATCAGGCAGTACTGCGCATTATTAATCATCTTCCTCCTTCTTAAGTCTTTTTATCTCTTCCCTGAGTTCTTTCATACGGAACTCTCTTTCAACAGTTGCATCCCGGTAACGTTCCAGTTCGTCGATGCGCTCCTGTAATTCAATTGTTTTTTCTTTTACCTGCCCTTCCAGGTTTTCCTTGAGCCTGTTGATTTCGTTTTCAATAAGCTTCTGCTCGGTTATATCAAGCAGAGTACCTGTAACTTTAATAAGTTTAGCTGTTTGATCCTTCACACCTTCCGCTCTTGAAAGCAGATATCGCTGCCCGGTAAAATCCGGGTTTACCCTGTATTCCATCGACGTTGTAATTACACCTTTTTTTAAATTATCCAGAACCACACTAACTTTTTCCTGGTCGGCAGGATGAATGTGTTCAAGGTATTCATCAAAACCAGGTGCGTTGTCGGATGGCTCAAAGCCAAGTAATTTAAACATCTGTTTGGTCCACCAGGTTTTTCCTGTTTTTAGATCCACTTCCCAGCTTCCAAGGCGTGCATTTTCTTCGGCCTGTTCCAGTTTTTTGTTGTATTCCCTTAGTTTTATCTCCGTCTCAATCTGCTTTGTGATGACTTCCGTATAAACGATGATGCCTCCTATCTTATCCTCATATTCATACCAGGGCCGGCATTCCCACCTTGTCCATACAACCGAGCCGTCAGCACGATGATAAGGATCGCGGTCGGCACCAAGGACTTCACCCCGGAGGGCACGGCGGTGTATTTCGCGCCATTTTTCGGGCAGGTCGGGGAATACTTCGTAATGATGTTTGCCGATGACGTCTTTCCCGCTGATTTCGTATTCATCCAGATAGCGCTGACTGACGTAGATATATCGAAGATCCCGGTCGTGAACGGCAACGGCGCTATTGGTATTTTCAATAATGTAGCTCATCAGCTCATGTGATTGTGCCAACTTTTCTTCAGCATTTTTACGATCGGTGATATCCTCACCAAGAGAGAGGATCATGCGGAATTCATCGTCTTCGGTCAGAATGGTGTTGTTCCATTCAATCAGGCGTTTTTCACCGGATTTGGTGATGATCTCATTCTCAAAATGATGATCGATGAGTCTGTTTTCTACGATCTCAGCCCAAACCCGGTAGATTGTTTCCCGCATTTCTTCCTGGATAAAAATTCCTATCCATTTCTTGCCAATAACCTCTTCTGCTTTATAACCGGTCAGTCTTTCGGCATAGTGATTGAAGACTTTGATCTCTGATTTTTCGCCCAGCCCGACAATAATGTTCGGAGCATTGTTAACGATATTCTCCGACCATTCCTTTTCCCTCTGTAAAGACATTTCAGCACGTTTGCGCTCAGTGATATCAACAGCAGTAGTCAGGAAATAAAGCGGTTTCCGATCGGCATCCCGAAACATGGCAACGCTCACATCTGCCCAGATGAACTCACCATTTTTATGAATGTATCTTTTTTCAAACCGCGCTGAATCTTTGACCCCTTTATGCAATGGTTCAATCATGGATTCAATAGATTCAATTTCATCTGGAGGTGTAATATCCTGCCATTTTTTATTCTTTAGTTCATCAGCTTTATATCCAAGCATATTGCAGAATGCCTTGTTGACATTGATTTCACCCGTAGGCATGGTGATTGACTTACCCACATTGGCGGATTCGAAGACAGATTTGAACCTGGCTTCACTGTTTCGGATAGCCATCTCCGTTTCTTTCCGTTCAGTGATTTCGAGAAGTGAAGCCACACTCTTTTCCGTTCCGGGTATTACATCAATAAAGAGGTGGATATGCCTGATGGAATGCTGTTTATCAACAAACCTGAACTCATACTCTTTAAGTGCTTCTTCCCGATTTTCACGTCTTAGATCATGCTGTTGACGCATGCGTTGCAAATCTTCGGGCACCACAAATTCCATCCAGGTTTTATGGTTTTCAATTTCCCCGGCAGAGTAACCGGACAATTGCACGAACCTGCTGTTGACCAAAGATATGGTGCCGTCTTTTTCAATAATACAGCTTGCAGTTCCGGTATTCTCGAATACGGATCTATATTTTTCTTCACCAACTTTCAGCGCCTCTGTTATCCGGTATTGCTCACTTACATCCCTGAACACCAGCACCACACCAATAACATTTTTATTTTTGTCAACAATGGGAGCACCCGAATCCGCAATCTGGTATTCCTTGCCGTTTTTTGCAAGGAGTCTAACATGATCAGCCAATCTTACAATATGTCCCGTTTTCAATACTTTTCCAACAGGGTTGTCTACAACAGATCCGGTTTTGGCATGAAATATTGTAAAAATTTCCTGTATGTTCCTTCCTTTGGCCTCTTCAAATTTCCATCCGGTGAGTTTTTCCGCCACTGTGTTCATGGTTGTAATACAGCTATTTGTATCGGTGGCAATAACGGCATCCCCGATGGAATGAAGGGTTACGCGAAAATTCTCCCGGCTTTCCCACAACGCCTTTTCAGCAAGTTTTCTCTTTGTAATATCCTGCAAAGCACCAAACAACTCCACTGCCCGGTCATTTTCATATTTTACCCTGACATGCGTTTGTATTTGCAGCGCCTCACCATCCTTCCTGACCACCCTGTATTCTTTTGGCTCATGATATTCTTCCCCGGATTCAATGCATTGGTTCAGCCATTCGGTAACACTCTCCAGATCATCGGGATGATGAATATCAGCATTAACTTTCTCGAAATTAATTTCTTCATTCCTGTCGTAGCCCAACAATTCGTACATAGCTTCCGACCATTGCACATGGCCTGTCTTCAGATCCCAGGTGAAGTCACCCATTCCAGCAATCCGTTGGGCGTCCAGCAGCCGCTGCTGGCTTTTCTTTAACAATTCTTCCGACTTCTTATTCTGCAAGTAGCGGCTTAAATTTCCGGCAATGGTTTCAAGCAAATTGCGTTCTTCCTTCAAAAAAGGGCCTTCATCAGATGCGGGTTTTTCTTCTAAATAACAAACCTGTATCAACCCCAATTCTTTCCCTTCCATTGTAACAGGAAATGTAAGCTTCCAGGGTGTTTCACTGTAATTTGCAGTCTGATATTCATTCCCATCTATTTTGATCTTCACACAGGTGATCTCCGGAAATTGCCAGGCTTGCTGAATGATGCTTGATAACGACTGCATGAATTGATCGGTCGTAATTTCCATTTCTTCCATTAGCCTGGATGCCTCATTAAGACAATTCAATTCTTTAACACGTTCTTCCAGTGTTTGCTGATATTCGGTGATTTCTTCAGCAAACTCATCAAAGGCTTTGCTCTCAGGAAGCTTTTCCTTGCCGGTCAAAGCATTGATTTTATTCTTGATAAAAGAGCTATGATACTTTTTTTTCATCAAATGGATTCTAACTGTTCGATTCTGAGATAATTAATTATGTTTTACTTATTCAAGCTTATTGTGTACAAATCCATCAGACAATTACCTGGTTAACCCCAAACAGAGGCATTTCTATCTGTAAATATAAGAATTTTTAACATCAATACAAGCAATTATATATACTTACCTTTGCACAAAATATTCAATATGAGCAGAAGGAAGAAGAAATTCGGACCGGTGGAAAATCTCGAGATCATTGATGCGGGGGCAGAAGGCCTGGCGGTGGGAAAACATGAAGACAGGGTGATCTTTGTACCTTATGTCGTTCCGGGGGATATTGTGGATGTCAGAATTACCCGGAAGAAAAAGTCTTTCCTTTACGGTCAGGCTACCCGGATACATAATTATTCTGATAAAAGGACAGAACCCATGTGCAGTCATTTCGGGAGATGTGGCGGCTGTAAATGGCAAAACATGGACTATGAATATCAACTTTATTTCAAACAAAAACAGGTAAAAGACAATCTTGAAAGGATCGGTAAGATTGATACTTCAGGGATGAACGATATAATTCCTTCCGATAATATTTATTATTACAGGAATAAACTTGAATTTACGTTTTCTGATAAAAAGTGGTTTGAAAATCCGGATGACATCACGGATGATCCCCAAAAATCTTCCGGGCTTGGCTTCCACCTTCCGGGAATGTTCGACAAGATCCTCGACATCGATACCTGTTATTTGCAGGATCAACTGATGAACAAAATCCGGCAGGAGGTTAAAGATTTCGCCATAGCACATGAAATGTCATTTTATAATGTGCGCGAGCAAAGCGGACTTCTCAGAAACCTGATCATTCGCAATACAAGCACGGATGAATGGATGGTAATCGTGGTATTTGGAAAAAACGACGAAGCAGATATACAGGGGATGATGGATCATATCCGGGATACCTTTCCCGAAATTACTTCTTTGTTTTTTGTGATCAATCCCAAAAAAAATGATGACATTTCCGACCTGGAACCCATTCTGTTTTCAGGGAAATCTTATATCATGGAAGAGCTGAAACCCCATGACCTGGATCATGCCCTGAAATTCAAGATCGGACCGCTTTCCTTTTTCCAAACGAACAGCCTGCAGGCCAACAAACTGTATAATATCACGCTCGAGTATGCCGGACTAAACGGAAATGAACTGGTTTACGATCTTTACACCGGTACCGGGAGCATTGCCAATTTCGTGGCGCATAATGCAGGTCAGGTGATCGGGTTGGAATACATTGCTGCTGCCATCATGGATGCACAGGAAAACGCCAAGATCAACAAGATTGAAAACACGGAGTTTTATGCCGGGGATCTTGTCAGGACCCTCACCCCGGACTTCATCAAATACAAAGGGAAACCGGATGTGATCATCACCGACCCGCCCCGCGCGGGCATGCATCCAAAGGTGATCAAATCAATCCTGGAAATGCTGCCCGCTCGTATCGTATACATCAGTTGCAATCCGGCCACCCAGGCCAGGGACCTGGAAATGCTGAAGGAAAGTTACAAAGTGAGCAGGATACAGCCTGTTGATATGTTCCCGCATACGGGACATGTCGAAAATGTTGTACAGTTAAATCGTATTCAGGATCAAGTAGACTAATTCCTGCACATTGGCATTCTCTCCCTTTACTTTCATATCGGCCTGAAGATAGTAGGCTTTTCTCTCCTCAAGATGCTGTTCAACGAAAGACTCCATTTCATTTTCGGGTACATTTACCAGCAGGGGTCTTTTCTTTTTTGAATCGTACATTCTTCTGAGAATAGAATTCAAACTCATTTCCACATATACACTGAGACCGCTTTTCTTCATCAAAGCCATATTATCATAAAAGCAGGCAGTACCACCTCCGGTTGAAACGAGGACATCATCATGAGTATCGATCACTTCCTTTAATGTTTCGGATTCGAGTTTGCGAAACAATGTTTCATCAAATTTTTCAAAAAAACTCAAGATCGAAGTTTTGTATTTGCTTTCGAAATACTGATCCAGATCAACAAAAGGAAGGCTGAGTTTTGCAGCAACTTTTTTCCCCAGAGTGGTTTTTCCACTGAACATGTATCCGATGAAAAAGATGCGCATAATAAATGAGCTATTAAGGTGCCGGATACTGGATGCTGAAAGCCGGATAATTGCGGCTCCGGCATCAAGCAACCAACATCAAGTATCTATGTCTAACATCCAGTATCTAAAATCCAGTATCTAGCATCTAGTTTCCAGTATCCAATTTTTACTTTCTCTCCATAACGTTCAAGGCAGCTTTTACGATATCCGGAGAATCCAGATTGAATTTTTTCAGCAGTTCATCCGGTTTTCCACTTTCACCAAATTTATCTTTCACGGCCACCATTTCGAGGGGTCTGGGCATTTCGTGCCCCAGTAATTGCGCTATGCTGTCGCCAAGGCCACCATTGATCTGGTGTTCTTCTGCTGTAACAACGCATCCGGTTTTGGCAACAGAGTTCAGAACAGCCTCCCTGTCGAGTGGTTTGATGGTATGTATGTTGATGATCTCAGGGCGAATGCCTTTTTCAGCCAGCACCAGGCCTGCTTCTATGGCTTTCCATACCAGATGGCCGGTTGCAAAGATACTTACATCGCTTCCTTCGTTCAGGGTCACTGCTTTACCAATCACAAATGGATCATCCTTCAGGCTAAAGTTAGGTACTTTAGGCCGGCCGAAACGCAAATATACCGGTCCGTGATAATCGGCAATTGCTTTTGTCGCAGCATAGGTTTGATGGTAATCACAGGTATTGATCACCACCATGTTGGGCAACATCTTCATCAGGCCGATGTCCTCGAGGATCTGGTGCGAGGCTCCGTCTTCTCCCAGGGTAAGTCCGGAATGCGAAGCGCAAATCTTCACATTCTTATTGGAATAGGCAATGGACTGCCGGATCTGATCAAAGACCCGCCCGGTTGCGAAATTGGCAAAAGTGCCCACGAATGATATTTTGCCTCCAATGGTCATGCCTGCCGCCACGCACATCATGTTCGCCTCGGCAATGCCGGCCTGAAAAAACCTTTTGGGAAATTCTTTCGCAAAATGACTCATTTTAACCGAACCCGTCAGGTCGGCATTCAGAGCCACAATGTTTTCATTTTCCCTGCCCAACTCCAGCAAAGCATCGCCAAACCCGGATCGGGTATCTTTCAGTCCGGTAACTTCATATTTTTTCATCAAAACCTGTGAATCGCTTTTTACTCCTGTTTGATTTAACATCAGTTGCTATAATTTTACGTTTGTCGTTTTACCCGGTTTTATTTCAAAAGAACGTTCGATGGTGTACATCGATCTGTCTGAGTATTTCGACCTGAAAACAACAATGTATTCTCCAGGTTGCAAAATTAAAGATTCCTGATGAGGAATCTCGTCCCTCAGATTATAAATCCATTTTAAATCCCCGCCGGTTTTCTGGTAAAGGCTTCCATAGCCAAATGTTGTTTTCTTGATCACACAAATCCCCGGCATGGGTATCTGCACTGTAGTGGTATGATTCGGCAGTATTTCAACACTGTTGATATATATTCTCGGCAGGCATAATACTTCCAGGTCATATACACCGGAAAGGTATTTTTCAGTGGTTTCGAAGTTTTGTACATGAATGGTTTGCATCTTTCCTTCTTTTCTAATGATGCATTGCTGATCCTTGATGGTACCGGACAAGCCATCGATCTTTAATTCCAGAAAACCCTGTGGTACTTTGGCCGCAATGGTATTGTGTTTGCCGTTATCCAGCTTGATGCTGTGAACCGTAACGCTGGGGATGGTATGCACAACCAGCCTGTAGGTTGGAATTGGATCAATTGTCAGGGTATCGGGCAGGCCTTTATAATTCATGGTGTGTATAAAATTATATTTGGGGCGCTTCGAAACCGTATCGTAAAAAGTCATATTGACATTGGTTTCCGTGGGTTTGTTGTTTTCGTCCAGCAGATTAACCTGGGCGGTGGTTGCATTCAGGGCCTGTGAGATGACCACTTTCAGAGCTTTTTGAAATTGCTCTTCGCTGGAAGCATCAAAGTAAGTACCCGCGCAATCCAGCTCATCCCGGATATTCCTGCCAATGCCGATGATAAAGGGTTTCAGGATCAACCCCTGCTCCTGTAATTTCCTGGAGGCCGCACATGGGTCTCCACCGCATTCTTCTATGCCGTCGGTAATCAGCACGACCACATTCCGGCAATTCTCACAGGGCGGAAAATCTCCGGCAGATTGTTCGATGGCATAGGCCATGGGCGTTGTCCCCTTGGGTTCTACATTTCTTAACCTATGCTTTATCTGCGCATAATTATTTTCCGCAAAGGGCACTTCAAGTTTGGTATCATCACAAACCTGGGGTGGATATTGATGCTGGTGCCCGTAGACACGCAAAGCCATTTCGAGGTTTTCGACGCGGTGGAGGCTGTCGAGGATTTTGGACAACAATCGCCTGGCAATATTAATCTTGATATCACTTTGCCAGCGGGCATACATACTCTGGGAGCCATCAAAGACAAAAAGGATGCGGGTGAGGGGGGCAGAACGGTCTTTTTCCTCTTGCTGCTGGGCCTGACAAACAAGTCCGGCAAAAAGAAATACAGCAAACAGGCTATATTTTTTCAAAAGACCAATCAAAGTTCTTTCATATATGTATTATCAATAATCTCCCAGCGTTTCTTCAAGTTGTGAAAGTGCCAATTCTGCTTCTTCATCATTCGGCGGCACCCCATGCCATTCATGCGTACCTTCCATAAAATCAATACCTTTCCCCATTTCCGTTCTCATTAAAATAATGACGGGTTTTCCCTTTCCATAGTTTTCCCGGGCAAGATTGATGGTTTTGAAAATTTCGTCAAAACGATGCCCGTTCATTTCAAGCACCGTCCAGCCAAAGGCTTCCCACTTTGCCTTGAGATCACCCAGAGGCATTACATCTTCAACCGGACCATCTATTTGCTGTCCGTTGAAATCGACCGTCACGATCAGATTATCCACTTTGTGTGAAACAGCATACATGGCGGCTTCCCAGATCTGACCTTCTTCCAGTTCACCATCCCCGGTTAACACATAAACATAATTCGGATCATTGTTCAGCTTTTTCGTTTGGGCAGCACCAATCCCGGCGGATAATCCCTGTCCAAGGGAACCCGATGCCATTCGCACACCCGGTAGTTTCTCATAGGTGGCCGGATGCCCCTGCAGCCTGGAATTCAATTTGCGGAAAGTACTCAATTCCTTCAGATCAAAATAACCGGAACGTGCCAACACACTGTAAAAAACAGGAGTTATATGCCCGTTGGATAAAATAAAAATGTCTTCTCCAATTCCATCCATTGAAAAGTTATGAGGATCGTGTTTGAGTATTTCAAAATACAGTGCAACAAAAAATTCCGCACAACCCAGCGAGCCACCCGGATGACCGGATTTTGCTCCGTGCACCATTCTGATAATGTCGCGCCTAACCTGTGATGTTAGTTTTTCAAGATAGTTGAAGTCGGGCATATTCATTTTTTTTCAAATGTATATTATTTCATTCCCTCAAAAAACAAATGTTAATAAAAATGGAAAACTTGATCTTATCAATGTAAAAAATCAGATATTTGCTTTGAGTTTTGCCACCTGCCACATCATATTTTTATCGGAGGAAGATAATGTTGAGAAACGATATTGGCAAAAGATTATTTTTAATTGTCCTGATATTACTGCTTGCCTTCCCCCATCCTTTGCCTGCACAGAACTTTCACAGGGATTCACTCTACAGGGCCGGCAGGGATTTATGGGTGGATTCGGTGTTTAACACCCTTAATCTGGAGGAGCAAATCGCTCAACTAATCACAGTGAGAGCAAACCAACCCGGCAAAAAATACCTGAAAGAGATTGACCGTCTGATTGAAAAGTACAACATTGGTGGTATTACCTTTTTCAGATCCACGCCTCATGAGCAATTTATGCAGACAAATCGCTGGCAAAAAAAAGCCAGGATTCCGCTGCTGGTATCCATTGATGCAGAATGGGGGTTGGGCATGCGGCTCGACAGTGTGGTCAAATTCCCGCTGCAGATGACATTGGGAGCCATACAAAATGACTCACTGATTTATCAAATGGCAAGTCGCATTGCCAGACAATGTAAAATGATGGGTGTCCATATGAACTTTGCCCCCGTGGTGGATGTGAATGTGAATCCAAATAACCCGGTGATCAATATGCGCTCATTCGGAGAAGACCCGGAAAATGTGGCAAGAAAAGGAACAGCATATATGGAAGGCTTGCAGGAACATGGCATCATAGCCACCGCCAAGCATTTTCCCGGACATGGCGATACGGAAACAGACTCCCATCTGACGCTTCCCCTGGTTAACCATGACTGGGAAAGGATAAACAAAGTTGAACTTGTTCCATTCCGCAAATTAATAAACAATGGAGTTGACGCAGTAATGATCGCTCATTTATATTTCCCCCTGTTTGAAAGCACTGAAAATACAGCCACCACATTATCTTATAACACGGTGACAAAGCTATTGAAAGACAGTCTCGAATTCAATGGTTTGGTTGTCACTGACGCGCTCGACATGAAGGGTGTTACAAAGTATTTCCCCCCGGGTGAAATTGAAGTAAAGGCATTGCAGGCAGGCAACGACATCCTGTTATTGCCACAAAATGCAGAAAAGGCCATCATGTCCATTAAAGAAGCGATCCTGAAGGGAAACATCCCTGTGAAAAATGTTTATCAAAGCTGCAAGAAAGTATTGTCCTTTAAATATGATGTTTTATACCATCCTGACACAACACAGGGAAAAAACCTGGCACAGGGTCTGAACGGAAATTACGACCAATGGCTCAACATGCAATTGTATGCAAACGCCATCACCCTTGTTAAAAACAACAGGGACCTCCTGCCAGTTGTCAGGCCTGATACCCTAAAGGCTGTATCCATCAGCATTGGTGATAAGGAGAAAAACACTTTCCAGGAGAGGCTTGATTATTACGGGAACTTTGATCACTATCAACTAAGCAAGTATTTTACCGAAAGAGATAAAAAGGATTTGTTTAAAAAGCTGGGAAATTACAACCTTGTAATCATCAGCCTCAACAATACAAATATTCTTGCATCGGATCATTTCGGAATTACACAAAGAAGCATAAACCTCATCCAGGAAATTGCCTCCCGAAAAACAAGCGTGCTGGATCTTTTTGCGAGTCCTTACGCACTTTCCTATTTCGACAGCACAAAAAACATTGATGCCATCCTGATTTCGTACCAGGACAATGCAACATGCCAGGATATTTCTGCCCAGGTCTTGATGGGAGGTATTGCGGCCAGGGGCAGGCTGCCTGTGAGTGCGTCTTCTGATTTTCTGCTCAATACCGGGATTTCAACAAAACAAATACGACTCGAATATACCCGCCCGCAGGAATTCAAGATTGCCGACAGCAGCCTGAGAAAGATCGATTCCATCGCAATAGCCGGAATTAACAAAAAAGCATATCCGGGCTGCCAGATCATGGCTGTAAAGAATGGAAAGGTTTTTTACAACAAGTCATTCGGTTATCATACCTATGATGAAAAGAAATCTGTCGGCCCTGACGATCTGTACGACCTGGCATCAATCACAAAAATTGCAGCCACCACCCTCTCAGTCATGAAGCTTTACCAGGAAGGAAAAATTGACATTGATGCACCCCTGAAGAGATACCTTTCCTACCTGCAGGGAACTGACAAGGGAAACCTGGTCATACGAGAACTGATGGCCCACCAGTCGGGCCTGCAAACATGGATACCCTATTTCTTATTTACACTTGATGAAAAAGGTCAGCCTGATCCCAAGATATACAGTACCGAAATTTCAGAAGAATACCCCATCCGCGTAGCAGAGAATTTTTACATCAGAGACGATTATAAATACATTTTATTCGACAGTATAAAGTATTCTCTTCCAAGAGAGAATCATGATTATAAATACAGCGACCTGGGTTTTTATTTACTTTCAAGCATGGTCGAAAATGTTACCAACCGGTCTTTTGATGATTATGTACAAGATCAATTTTACCTCCCCCTCGGTTTAAGTACGATGGGTTTCAAGCCCCTGCGAAAATTTGACCGTGAAAATATCGTACCCACGGAAGAAGACCGCTACTTCAGGAATCAATTGCTGCACGGGGATGTCCATGATCCGGGAGCTGCCATGCTGGGCGGAGTTGCCGGTCATGCCGGTCTGTTCTCAAATGCCAATGACCTCGCCATCATGATGCAAATGTTATTGCATGGCGGGCATTATGGTGGACAGATTTACATTGAACCGGAGATCATCGAAGAATTTACGACCTGCCAGTTCCCTGCCTACCTGAACAGAAGAGGAATTGGATTTGACAAACCATTACTCATTTACGAAGAAGACGGACCAAATTGCAAAAGTGCCTCATCCGCATCCTTCGGTCACTCCGGATTTACCGGAACATATGTGTGGGCCGATCCCAGGAATGAACTTATTTATATATTTTTGTCCAACCGGATCCATCCGGATGCTTCCAATGCAACAATAATGGAAGAAAATATACGTACCAATATTCACCAGGCCATTTACGATGCTTTACAACTTGAAGATTCTGATATAGAGTAAGCAAATGCATATACACCTGAAAGCTGGAAATAACGAAAAGAAGGAAAGCAGGAACCTGTTTATCACAGTACTCCTGAACATGGTTATTTCCGTAGCAGAGATCATAGGTGGTCTCCTCTCCAACAGTCTTGCGCTGATCTCGGATGCATTGCATAATTTCAGCGATGGTGTTGCTGTATTGATTACCTATATTGCCGTCAGGGTCAGCAAGAGGCAATCCACAGAACGAAAGACATTTGGATACAAAAGAATACAAATACTGGCGGCATTTTTCAATTCGGTCGTACTGATCGGTATTTGTGTATTCCTGCTTTACGAGGCTTATCAGAGGTTTTTGGAACCCGAACCCGTAAAGAGCATACCCATGTTCGTGGTTGCTGTAATCGGACTGATCGCAAACTTCGTGGCAGTCTTCCTGCTTAGGGGACACTCAAAATCAAACATCAACATCAAAGCTGCTTACCTGCATCTCATCGGAGATACACTTTCCTCCGTAGCGGTTATTGTGGGTGGTATCCTGATCTATTTCTTTGATGTTTACTGGGTAGACCCTCTCATTACAGTACTCATTAGTATTTATATTATCAAGGAAACCATCAGTGTTTTGATGGAAACATACAACATCCTCATGCAGGGAACTCCCAAAAATATTAATCTGAAAGAAATTCAAAGAAGAATTGAAAAAATACAGGAGATCAGTGGCATACATCATGTACATGCCTGGAATTTAAGCGATAAGGAAATTCACTTTGAGGCACACATTGATTTGAAAAAAGATCTACGACTCAGTGAGAGCGAAAAGGTACTTCTGAAAGTAAAGGAGATGCTGAACCGGAGATTTGGCATCACACATGTCACATTGCAGATGGAATACGATTTCTGCCATGATAAGGAGATGATTCATAATGGAGATGTTTAACGAATAACTAAAAATGAACAGGAAAATCAGATCAGTACTGCTTTGGATATTATCCTTTCTTTTGATGGCTGTGTTTGCCATTTACCAGAGAATGACCGGGCCGACTTACCCGGTAAACAGTTCGGCAACAATAGAAGGAGTAGCGTTGGATTACCATTTTCCCAGGTCACAGGACAGCGATGAGGATGCAATGGTGGAAGTGGAAACAAAAGACCCTGATATCAAGGGCACTTTTCATTTCCGAAGATACAAAAGCCATGACAAATGGACAACAATACCAATGGAGCGGGTTGATGGCAAATTACGCGCAAGCATCCCCAGGCAACCTGCAGCCGGGAAAGTAATGTATAAGGTGGATATTGAAAAAAACGGCACAGTGAAAAGAATTACCGAAGAACCTGTGATCATAAGGTTCAAAGGCTCCGTGCCTGATCAGGTATTGTATCCGCATATTTTCTTTATTTTCCTGGCAATGGTTTTTTCCATCAGAACGGGCATTGAGGCGCTCCTGAAGGGCAAGTACACATATCTCTATACCATCATTACAACATTACTGCTTCTTTTGGGTGGCATGATCCTGGGGCCCATCGTCCAGAAATATGCTTTTGATGCTTACTGGACAGGTTGGCCTTTCGGACACGACCTGACCGATAATAAAACACTCGTATCCTTCATTCTTTGGATAATTGCCTTTTTTGTCCTGAGAAAAAATAAAGAAAACCGCAGCTGGCCGATCATTGCATCACTCGCACTGATCGCGGTTTACCTGATCCCACATAGCGTGCTGGGTTCCGAACTCGATTATACAGCAATTGAAAATAACCAGCCCTGATCATGACCTATTTCATCATCAGCATTACAGTAGTTGTTTCATTGTTGGCGTTCAACAACCCGGCTTTATTCGATAAACTTAAGTTCAACGCATACTTGATAAAGCACAGTCGGGAACCCTGGCGCTTCCTGACCTATGGTCTGATACACGCAGGATGGGGACATTTGCTGATCAATATGTTTGTATTATTTTCTTTCGGGGATTTCGTTGAATCTGTTTTTAAAATGCTTTTCAGCACGCGGGGTCTGCTGTATTATTTCCTGTTGTATGTGGGAGGTATATTGTTTTCTGTAATCTTTGATTACGGTAAACAAAAAGAAAATATTTATTACAATGCAGTGGGTGCTTCGGGAGCTGTATCGGCAGTGGTTTTTTCCAGTATCATCATCAATCCCACAGGAACCATCATGTTTTTATTGCTGCCCATCCCCATTCCATCCTTCGTATTCGGAATTCTCTATCTTGTGTATTCTTATTACATGGCTAAGCGGGGAGAAGACAATGTGGGGCATTCTGCACACTTCTGGGGAGCAGTGTATGGAATTGTTTTTACTCTGGTGATCAACCCGGGATTTTTTATTCAGTTCTGGCGTTCAATAACGGGTTAATATCATTAATTGGAAGCCGGATCAGCCGGAAAGTTTGGCCAATATGCATAGGTATCCCCCAGTTTGTTCAGGGACTTCTTCCACAATGCAACCGGATCGATATTTAACAGTTCCCTGGCCGGCATTCCGGAAACTACCCATGAATTTCTTTTCAATTCCCCGGCAAGCTGATTGGCACCCCAGCCAGAATAGCCTATGTAGAATCTTATATCGCTGGGTTTAATCAGTTTCAATGTAATCATTTCTTTCACCTGCTCTATATCCCCGCCCCAGTACAAACCATCCATGATCTCAGCACTGTTGTCGATATTATCACCCATGGTATGAATAAAAAACAGGCTGTCGTTTTTCACGGGTCCTCCAAGAAAGATGTTCGTATCAAACTCAGGGAAATCCTTGACAACTTCGTTAAAAGATGTATCAAGCGGTTTGTTCATGATGATACCGAAGGAACCTTCTTCATTGTGTTCAGCCAGTAAAACAACCGATCGTTTAAAATAATAATCCAGCAGAAAGGGTTCCGAAATTAGTAATTTGCCCTTTTCGGGGGCAATGTTGTTGGTTTTGATCGTTATCATATCGTTGATGTCGCTCATAGTCAAAAAAAATTAGCAAGTCATGCTGAATTCGTAAATTTGTTTCTTGAATGAATCAAAAATAATACCATTATTCATGTTGAGCAGGCACGGGCAGGAAAAATACAATCGTCTCGGGAAAGCACACCCATCCCTGACTTACGAGCACTTTGAAATCACAAAGGGGCCTGCAGAATTACGAATTGATTTTTACTTCAAACTGGAACCCAACATCAACTTTCATCCTCGTGTGAGTTTCCCAATAAGGGATTTTTATTCCTTGAATAATATTGACGATGAGAGCATTGAACTTCTTGCTTTCAACCTTGGCTTGACTGAAATGATTAGTTACTGGAAAGCTGCCTGTCCACCTCAGATCGTTATCAGGGCCGGGCATCTTGACCAGTGGCAGCAAAATTGGTGGAAAAAACTTTTCTACAAAGGCCTGGGAGAATTTTTTCATACCAATGGCATCGTTCCCGAATTCAATGGCTTTTTAAATTTCAAAGTTGAATCGGATAAAACATTTAAAAGTTTTGCCGGGCTCTCTGACAAAGAAGTAATTCTGCCGGTTGGAGGAGGAAAAGATTCTGTTGTGAGCATGGAATTACTCCGCAAACATGATTTCGAGATCAGACCCTTTATCATCAATCCTGCTCAGGTGCATAATAAAATACTGGGTATAGCCGGATATCCCGAAGAAGAGTGGATCGTGGCAAAAAGGGTCATAGCCCCGGAACTGCTCCAGCTTAATCAAAAAGGATATCTGAACGGCCACACACCATTTTCTGCTATCGTTGCTATTGTTTCCTCCATGGGTGCTTTGTTGAGCAATAATAAGTTTATCGCCCTTTCGAATGAATCCAGCGCCAATGAACCCACTATACCCGAAACCGGTGTCAATCATCAATATTCCAAATCAATTGAGTTTGAATCCGATTTCAGGAATTACACCAGGCGTTTTATCAGTCCCGATCTTGATTATTTCAGTCTGCTGAGACCCTTGAATGAACTTCAGATTGCAAAGCTGTTTTCCAGCTTCAAGCCTTTTCATCTGGATTTCAGAAGCTGCAATACCGGCAGTAAAAAAGGCATATGGTGTTGTTCCTGTCCCAAATGCCTGTTTACCTTTATCATATTGTCCACATTCATCCCCGCAGAAAAAATGAAAAAGATATTTGGTAAGGATTTGTTCGGTGATGAGGAACTGCTGGACACTTTATGGCAATTGACCGGAGATTCGAAAGAGAAGCCCTTCGAATGCGTTGGCACCATTGAGGAAGTGAATGCAGCATTGGACCGGATCATCCTGGAAAGGAAGGATGATCTGCCAGTTTTGCTGAAAACATACAAAAGCAATAGAAAAAGCGGGAAGAAAACAGTGGAAAAGGTCTTTAATCATCTCATGGATGCATATGATCCTGACAATTTTCTCAGGCCTGCTTTTGAAAAAATGATCATGCAAGAAATCCAGTGGAAGAATTCATAAAATACTTTGCACCATACAACAGCATATTGCTGCTTGGTTTTGGCCGGGAAGGAAAATCCAGCTACAGGCTTTTGCGGAAACATTTTCCGCTTAAAAAAATAGGGATTGCAGACAGGAATGAATCCATCAAAAATGAAAACATCCATCTTTCAGCCGGCGAAAATTTAAAATTCCATACAGGACCAGGATATCTTGAGCAAATACACACTTATGACATGGTGTTAAAATCACCCGGAGTAAAGCTTAGCAGACGGCACATGCAAAGGATTAAGCATTTGTCTTCGCAAACAGATCTTTTCCTGAATTTCTATCACAAACAATGTATCGGAGTTACCGGAACAAAAGGCAAAAGCACAACCGCTTCCCTGATTGCCCATATTCTCAAGGAAAATGGCCGGGATGTATTCCTGGTCGGCAATATCGGTGTTCCCCCTTTTGATTTTATCGAAAAAGCCGGCAATAAATCAACATTCGTTTTCGAGCTATCATCGCATCAGTTGCTGGATGTAAAACACGCCCCCCATATTGCAATACTGCTCAATCTTTACGATGAACACCTGGACTTTTACGATAGTCCTGAAGATTATTTCCGGGCCAAACTCAATATCTTCCATTACCAGGACAGGCATGACTTTTCCATTCTGAACAGGGACGACCACAGAATACAACAATTCCTGAAAGAAATCCATTTCTTTTCCACCAAGCTGGAGATCTCTGCAAAAATGAAAGTTGAAAAAGGATGTTATGCAAGGAAAGGAAAAATTGTTTTGGCGTCAAAACACACAGCAACAGCATTTCCGACCAATGCAACCGGTAAAAATCTGCCGGGACAACATAACCTTTATAATCTTATGGCGGCAGTTGCTGCATGCAGTTTATGCGGCCTTGAAAAAGAAATGATCTCAAGTGCCCTGCATACTTTCAAAGGCCTTCCGCACCGACTTGAATATGCCGGTGAATTTGAAGGAATTCATTTTTACAATGATTCCATAGCCACCATCCCGGAAGCAACAATGGCTGCGCTGAAGGCAATACCAAATGTTGATAGCATCTTACTGGGTGGCTTCGACCGGGGACTGGATTATGAGGGACTGTCGGAATTTCTTGCAGGAACCAGTATTTCCAGCTTTATATTTATGGGGCCGGCGGGCAAACGAATTCGTTCTATTCTGGGAAATAAAATCGACGGAAGATTGTTTTTCGATGCCAGCAATATGATTGATGCCGTTCGTTGCGCTAAATCAAATACGAGGAAAGGATTTGCCTGCCTGCTTTCTCCGGCAGCAGCAAGCTACGACAGCTACAAGAGTTTTGAAGATAGGGGACTGGATTTTATGAAAGAGGCTGAGCGATCATCCTAGCTCAGCCAACTGTCACTTTTTTCGTTCGGGTTAAGCTATTCTTTCTTTTTCTCTTTTTCTTCGGTTTTTTCTTTGGTAGTTTTTGATTTGTCATCTTGTTTAGATGTTGCCGGACTTTCCTTCTTCGCTTCTTTCTTTTCTTCTTTCTTTTCTTCCTTCTTTTCTAACTTCTTTTCTGCTTTCTTTTCCTCTTTCTTATCTTCCTTTTTGTCCTCGATTTTTACTTCTTTCTCCACTGCTTTCTTCTCCGCTTTCTTTGCCGTTGCTTTGTCTTCCCCGGCTTTTTTATCCTCGCCAGCGCTTGTTTTTTTCTCGTCCTTTTTCTCATCCTTTGCTGCAGCGGCAGTTTTCTTACTTTCTTTGGGCTTTTCCTCTTTAGATTCAAGCTTTGGAGAAGTTTTGGCCTGAGGTTCCTTTTCCACCTGTTTCTCTTTCTTCTCCGCAGGGGCTTTCTCGGCTGGTTTTTCAGCTTTCTTCACCTTCGAGCTTTTTTTCTTGTTAACTTCCTCCTCGGATTCAGCTTTGAAATATTTTCTTTTCTTCCTGGGTCTTCTTACCCCATAAGAACCCATGATGATTTTACCCCTTTTGGTTTTTTTGTCACCTTTTCCCATATTTTTAATATTTAATTCATGACTATTTCATACAAAATTAATAAAATTTACCAGTGATTCCTGGTTGCAGTGCATTCGATCAGCCGCGTTGTTTAAGAAACTGTTTTTCAAAAACTTCACATTTCCTAATCACTTTCCTGGCCCAATCCAGTTTGATATCCAGCAATTCATCGTCGCGGAGTTTCCAGGATAAGCGTGATTTCCTGAGCCTGTTAGTAACAGAGTGCAGCAGTATTGCGGCTGATACCGAAATATTAAAACTTTCCGTAAAACCATACATGGGGATCTTAACGTAATGATCGGCTTCTTTCATGGCAGTTCCCGACAAACCTTCCAGTTCAGTTCCGAATACAAAAGCTATTTTTTCATCCAGGGGAACATTATCCAGCAATATGTCATCTTTATGAGGACTGGTTGCATAAATTTTATAAGCATTCGCCCTGAGGGCATCAAAACATGCCTTTGTATTATGTTCTTTTTGCTTGTATTTATAAAGATTCAGCCACTTGGAAGAACCCAGAGCAACATCTTTGCTGGGTTGGAATTCATTCCGGTTCTCGATGATGTGAACATCCTGCACACCAAAGCAATCACAAGACCGAAGGACAGCACTTGCATTGTGCGACTGGTAAAGGTCCTCGAGCACGACAGTAACATGACGTGTCCTGTTCCTGAGAACCTCTTCGAATTTTGATTTTTTATTTTCTGTGATGTAATCTGAAAGAAAAGTATAAAGGTCCTGCTTTATTTCCCTGTTCCATTTCTTGTCATCCATGCTCATTTTATATCATTCGGAAAACGAGTATAAGAAAAACGACAGCACTGACGATAAAATAACTCAAAAGATATATCTGGTTCCTGGATTTGTCAAGTAAAGTCAGAAATAGCAAGCCAAGGATCAATTGAATTCCATAAAGGATTGAAAATATGATCAGGTTTTCACTCCCAAGCGTTTTGGTAAAAAAGAAATACAGGAATGCAATGATCAGCAGCACGAAGAACACAATCCATATGGCTTTTTTCATCGGTAATAAGTTTTGGTTAATTTTCAGATTTTCAGCTCAAAAGTAAAAAAAATGGAAGCACAATTTATTATATGGATAAAAAAAATTACTTTTGCACGACAAATTTTAAATTGATATGGCGAAAAAGTCCGAAAGAGCAGGCGACAGACTGGTTGCTGTAGAAGGCGCCCTGAGCAGCACCGAACAATTCATTGAGCAAAACCAGAAAATCATCACGATTGTAGTCGGGATTATTGTAGTAATCGTATTGGGCTATTTTGGTTACAAAAAGTTTTACCTGGCACCCATGAACAAAGAAGCCAAATCAGAAATGTTCATGGCTGAACTCTACTTTCAGAAAGACTCCTTAAATAAAGCGTTGCTGGGCGATGGCAATTATCCCGGATTCATTGATATTGCCGATCAATACGGAAGTACCAAGGCAGGCAATCTTGCAAATTACTACGCGGGGATCATTTACCTCAAGCAGGGTGATTTCGAAACAGCCATAGATTATCTGCAGGACTTTGAAAGTGAAGACCAGGTTATTGGCCCCATGGCCCTCGGAGCCATGGGCGATGCTTATATCGAACTGGGTGAACCCGAAAAAGCGGTTAATTATTATTTAAAGGCAGCCAATACGCATATCAATGAATTTGTTACTCCAATATTCCTGATGAAAGCAGGCTGGGCTTATGAGGAAAATGGAAATTACGACAAAGCCCTTCGCATATACAAAAGGATTAAAAAAGATTTCAACCGCAGCAACGAAGCCCGGGATATTGAAAGATACATCGAAAGGGCTGAAGCAATGGCAAGCTAAGCATAAAGATATTCAACACAAGATACCTGGTCCGGAAGGTCCGGGTATTTTTTTTATTTTAGGATCATGAAAAGGGATTTAAGGATTGCATATATGGGTACACCTGAATTTGCCGTGCCTTCCCTGGAGGCTTTGCTGCATCATGATTACTTAGTACCTGTTGTGGTCACCTCACCTGACAAGCCTGCCGGCAGGGGAAGAAAAATAAAAGCTTCTCCTGTAAAAGAATACGCTTTAAAAAACAGACTGAATATTCTTCAGCCAAAAAACCTGAAAGATCCTGTTTTTATAAGTGAGCTCGAAAAGCTCGGTATCAATCTCATTGTGGTAGTAGCTTTTAGAATGCTGCCCGAAGCAGTCTGGAGGTTTCCGGAATATGGAACTTTCAATTTACACGCATCTTTGCTTCCGCGATACCGTGGAGCTGCCCCCATCAACTGGGCGATCATCAATGGTGAAAAAAACACCGGGCTCACGACTTTTTTCATAGATGAAAAGATCGATACGGGGAACATCATCTTGCAGGAACAAGTGCAAATCAGAGATCATGATACAGCCGGTGACCTGCACGACCGCATGATGGAGCAGGGAGCAGCCCTCGTCATCGAAACCGTAAAACTTATCGAACAGAATACAGCAAAAACAAAAAGACAGGATCAACTAGTCTCAAAACCGGATCATCTCAAACCGGCACCCAAACTTCAGCGGGAAGACCTGAAGATCGACTGGGCACAGGATGTTAATAGCATATATAATTTCATCCGGGGACTCAGCCCCTACCCTGCGGCCTTTTCCAGCCTGGTTTCTCCGGAAGGAAAGAAATACCATTTAAAAATACTTTATGGTAAACCTGTTGAAGACTGTCGTCTTGCACCAGCCCACATTGCCACCAATAATAAGTCTTTCATAAAAGTTGGATGCAATCCGGGATGCCTGGAGATTACACATCTTCAGCTTGCGGGCAAAAAGCCTCTCCCGGTAAAAGAGTTCCTGAAAGGCTTTCAACTTTCCGGGAATTGGAAATTATCCTGAAAAAGTCATTTGTTCCAAAAGCCTTTATTAACGCATAAAACAGCCACATTTATTAACAATATTGCTGTTTTATTAACATTTTCGGGGGTTTTGGGACATTTCTCTTGACTTTTCTCTCAGAACGCTTATATTTGCGATGTTTCAAGTAATTATTAATCAAAAAAGAAGAAACAATGAACAAAGCAGAATTAATTGAAGCAATGGCTTCAGAAGCAAAACTGACAAAAGCAGATGCCAAAAGGGCATTGGACGCATTTATCGGTGCAACAGGAAAAGCACTCAAAAAAGGTGATCGCGTAGCACTGGTTGGATTTGGCTCATTCTCAGTAGCCAAAAGGGCTGCCAGGAAAGGCAGAAATCCTCAGTCAGGAAAAGAAATCAAGATTCCTGCTAAAAAAGTAGTAAAATTCAAACCAGGAAACGAACTGTCAAGCACAGTTAAATAAGCTTTGAAGCCTGAAAAAATAAAAAGCCTCCTTTTGGGGGCTTTTTTTTTGGCTATTATTTTGTTCGTTGAGAGCCTCCCTTTGAATGATACTCTCGCTGGCCCGATTAAAAACTTTGCAAAACAAACCTGTACGGTAAGCTGGCATCTTCTTTTGCATAATCCACGCCTATTCTGGACCCTGTTGTGATTTTATCATCTTCGATCAATATCCCGCGGTCTTCAATCCAAATCCTGTCTCCCCGCAGGTTCAAACCAGTATGGCTGAAGTGAATGCCCAGAGCTTTGGTAAGCTTGCCGGGACCATTTGTATTTTTTGCCGTAATGCTTTTTTTGTTTAATCTTTCAGTCATGTGATCCAGCCCGAACTCAGGAACCATCCCTCTTACCAGGACTGCATGCGGACTATCTTTTCCATTCGTAACCACATTGAAAAGGGAATGGATCCCATAACACAAATAAACATATGCCAATCCTCCTTCCTGGTACATCACTTCTGTGCGGGGGGTGCGGCGGTTGCCATAAGCATGACTGGCCCGGTCTGTCACTCCTCGGTATGCTTCTGTTTCGGTGATCATTCCTCCACAAAACTTCCCTTCAAAATTGGTGTAAAGGTATTTGCCCAGCAATGAACGGGCAACAGCTACTACATCAGGATTCAGGTAAAAGGATCTTTCAAGCTTCATGGAAGAATTTTGGACAAAACTAAAAATTTATCCTGAACTGCTTTTTCCAGCTCAGCATGTTTTCATCTTCTTCAATCTTGTCATTGTCCCGGAGCCAGCGGATGACCATAATCATTTTCTCTTCATTGATCTTCGGCAGTTTTTCGATCAATTGCAACAGGCTGTGTGGTTTTTTTTGCAGCAGGGGTTTGATCTGTTCCAGAATGACATTAAACTCAAAATCATTCACATCAATTTTGTTGCGTTCTTTACAAACATCACAGATACCGCAACGTTTGGTATTTTTTTCACCGAAATAAGCCAGGAGTTGTTGACTGCGGCAATGCCTGTCATTAACCACAAAATCGATTACGGCCTGCACCCGGCGCATGGCCGATTCTTTGCGGTCCTGGTAGGTTTCCCTGGAAATATGCAGGTTCTTCTTGTCAATCCGCTCCTGCAGATAAGTGATGGTCGGCTTGTTGCTTCCCTCTATGTAGGCCAATATTCCCATCCTGTTCAATAACCTGAGTGCTTTCACCACGTTTTCTTCAGGTATATTCATTCTCCTGCCCAGTTCTTTTTCATTGATCTTCACAAAATCATTGAACAAACCCGAATAGGAACGCAAGAGGGTTTTGATAAAACGGTCGTATTTGGGTTTTTCGATCTGAAAACGGTACAGTTCTTCCTTGCCCGAAGGAAAATAAATACGAGAAACCGAATCGGAAGATTCCTGGAAGCTCAGGTAGGATTCCTTTTCCAGGAATTTCAGTGCATTGTAAACGATCACGGGTTTAAAATCATACTGACTGCAGAAATGATTGATATCGAATTCAAAAACAAGCTCCCTCCCACTTCCTACTGCAAGTTGAAAATAATTTCCCAGCCCGTGATAAATGGCTTTGATGGTATCGATGGAAGGATAGGCATTTTGGAGGTTCTTTTTCAGATTCAGCACATCCGAATCCGAATACAGCATCACGGCATAAGCCATATTTTCATCCCTTCCGGCCCGGCCGGCTTCCTGGAAATATGCTTCAATGCTGTCGGGAATATCCAGGTGAATCACAAAACGTACATTTGATTTATCGATTCCCATACCAAATGCATTTGTAGAAACCATCACCCGGCTGGTACCTTTCAGCCAGGATACTTGTTTGCTGTTTCGCTCCTCGTTCGACAAGCCGGCATGATAATGATCTGCACTGATCTGGTTATGCCGCAGGAATTCCCCGGTTTCCTTTGTTTTCCTTCGATTCCTTACATAAATGATCCCGCTGCCCTTGATGTTTCTCAGGATCCTCAGCAACCTGCTATTCTTGTCTTCAGTCTTTAAAACCGAATAAGAAAGGTTTTTCCTTTCAAAACTTTTGCTCAGGATGTTCCTTCTGGAAAAATGTAATTTATCCTGAATATCATCAACTACCTCCGGCGTAGCTGTGGCAGTCAATGCAAGAATGGGCACCTTGGGGAAAAACGGGCGTATATCAGCGATTTTCAGATAAGGCGGCCTGAAATCATAGCCCCATTGCGAAATGCAATGCGCCTCATCCACAGCGATCAAGTTGATCTTCATTTCCCTGAGGGCTTCCCTGAAATCATTCAGCGACAATCGTTCCGGAGAAACATATAGAAATTTTGTATCACCGTAAATACAATTGTCAATGACAAGCCCAATTTCTTGGGGATGCATGCCGGAGTAAATGGCAGCAGCCTTGATGCCTTTCTTTTTGAGATTCTCAACCTGGTCTTTCATCAGTGCAATCAGGGGAGTTACCACCAGGCAAACACCTTCTTTGGCCAGTCCGGGGATGTGGAAACAAATCGACTTCCCTCCCCCGGTAGGCATAAGCGCGAGGGTATCCCGTCCATCCATCACCGACTGAATAATCTCTTCCTGCAATGGACGGAAAGATGAATAACCCCAGTATTTGATCAAAAGGTTTTTATAAGGCACTGATGTTAATATTATTTCATTTCGAATTTACGAAATCATACTGAATTATGTTTGAATATGAAATATAAAGTATAATTAATCCTGATTTAACATGCTTTTCACAATCCCGAATTTACTTTACAGCAAAAAAATAAAAATGATAGACTTCGAAAAAAAACAGGTTGAAACCTGCCTGAAAAGGGTGTTTCAGACCGCAAGTGATGTTTTTATTGATCCCGGCACAAAAGAGTGCGAGGTAAAAGTTTCCATTGATGAATACCAGGGTGAAATAGAGCATCAGATCATTGAAAACAAAGTGAAACTGAAAATGGTTGATTTCTGCGATACGTATCCTTTCAAGTATGTTTTCAGTTATAAAACCATCTGACCGTATCACTCCCTGGGCCGGGGCAGTTCGAAATAAAACACAGAACCCTTTGAGGGTGTGGATTCCACCCAGATCTTACCCTGCATCATTTCAACCAGGTTTTTGGTGATGGACAGCCCAAGCCCAGTTCCGCCCTGGGTCATATTGCTCTCTGATTCCAATTGTCCGAAGCGGTCGAAAATCACTTCCATTTTATCTGCAGGTATTCCAATGCCTGTGTCTTTTACAAAAAATCTCAGTTTCCCAGGGAAACAGACATAACCGAATTCAATGCTACCTTCATCAGTAAATTTAATGGCATTGCTCAATAAATTGTTGAGAACCTGCTTGAACCTGATGGAATCCGTTTCCAGCCAGAGTCCTTCCGCTTTGTCAATGTGCAGGTTTAGTTTTACCCGTTCATGCTTTAATTTATAAAGATAGTTCCTGAACGTTAGCAATAACTCCTTTAGCACCCCATTTACTTCAAATTTATCAATTGAAAATTTCAGTTGGCCTGCCTCGATTTTTGATATATCGATAATATCATTGATCAGGCCGAGCAATTGTTTTCCATTATCCCTTATGATCTTCAGGAATTTTTGTTTTTCCTCTGCAGAGAAAGAATCTCCATCCTCCAGGATCTCAGAAAAACCGATAATCGAATTCATCGGCGTCCTGATCTCATGGGACATATTGGCCAGGAAAACAGATTTGAGTTTATCCGACTCTTCTGCCTTTCTTTTCGCCCTTCTCAATTCTTTTTCGGCCAGCTTCCTTTTGGTTATGTCTTCGAAGGTACCCTGGAAATATTTTACATTGCCATCCGAATCATTTACCACAGTTGCACTTTCTCTAACATACACGGTTTCTCCATTCTTGGTTTTCCAGGCCGACTCCAGTCCCGTAATTTTACCATGTTTTAAAAGTTTTTTCACAAATTTTCCCCTTGGATAGTCCGGTTCAAATCCCTCTTTTTCCAGATTTCTTTTGCTGAGGGCCTCGAAGTTTTCATATCCCAGCAATTTAAGGGCATGCGGATTGACCATCAATATTCTCCCATCAGGAGTCGTCCGGTACATACCGATTGTACTGTTCTCGAACAAACTCTTGTATTGTTCTTCATTGTTGATGATTTCATTGATCGCCGACTCCAGCCGATTGAGATCGAATGCAGGTTCTTCGTCTTTATGTTTGCTGGAAATATCTTTCAAATAGGTTTTCAACCTGCTGATTTCTTCACCTAAAATTATTCTTTGCCGGTTGTTATTGCTATGATTCATGCAAACATCACATTGAAAGGAAACACTGGATTCCAACCAGAATTAGTTCTCTTGTCTAATCTAAAAAGTAAAGGTAATTAAAATTCAGCAAAAAAGAAACTGGCTTTATTTCTCGATTTTACAATTCGTAATTTTATATTTTTGCAGCCATGCAAAGCAGGATTGTTCAATGCAGCAGTATATTTAAAGTAGTAATTTTAAGATTGCTTCTTGTACTGGTTTTATTCTGGCTCAGCAGATGGACATTTTACCTGTTCAATACCCAGTATTTTTCTAAACTGGGACTGGCAGAAGTTTTTAAACTTGCATTCTGGGGTATGCGGTTCGACCTGTCTGCTGTTTTCATGATCAACATACCGTATTTGTTCCTGATGTTGATCCCTTTTCATTTTCGAAATTCATCTTATTATCATAAAACTGTTACAATCCTATTTTACTTCATTCCGAATATTGTCGGACTTGCAGCAAACTTCATCGATACAGTGTATTACAGGTTCACGTTGAAAAGAATGACAGCGGATGTATTTCAGTATATTTCTCAGGAAGAAGATCAATTCCTCCAATTGTTGCCTCAATTTATCGGAAAGTTTCTCCCGGAATTTTTAAGCTGGATTGTATTTTCCAGTTTGCTGGTTTTTCTATCACAAAGAATTAAACGAATTCCTGCAAATAGAAAACAAAGCTCATTTCGGTATTATGCCACCAATTCTCTGGTATTCATTTTCATTACATTTCTTTCGGTGTTCGCCATCCGGGGGGGATTCCAGCTCAAACCAATCGGGCTTTCAACGGCTGCAAAACATGTAAGCCCGGGGAATATTCCCCTGCTGCTGAACACACCTTTTACATTGATCAAAACCATTGATAAAAAAGCACTTGAAGAAAAAGATTATTATGAAGAAGAGAAGCTTGAGGAGATTTTTTCTCCCCTGCATCATTATGATTTCGAGCCCCAGGAATTCCGGAGGAAAAACGTGGTTATCATCATCATGGAAAGCTTCAGTACCGAGCATATCTCAGCATTCAATTCCGAACTACCTGACTACAAAGGATACACCCCATTCCTGGATTCTCTTATCAAACAGAGCATTTCATTTAAAGGATTTGCCAACGGCAAACGATCGATCGAGGCCATACCTGCCATTCTTGCCGGATTACCGAGCCTCATGCAAACAGATTATCTCACATCCCCTTATGCAGGAAACAAAATCAACAGCCTGGCCAGCCTGCTGAAAACAAAAGCTTATCAGACGGCTTTTTTTCACGGTGGAAATAACGGAACCATGAATTTTGATGCTTTTGCCAGACTGGCAGGATTTGAAAAATATTATGGTCGCCGGGAATTCAATGATGACAAGCATTTCGACGGCAAATGGGGTATTTTTGATGAAGCATTCTTCCAGTTTTTCGCCCAGGAACTGAATGCAATGGAAGAGCCGTTTTTTGCCAGTTTTTTCTCACTAACATCGCACCATCCTTATACCATACCCAAAAAGTATGAAGGCACATTCAGGAAGGGTCCGCTTGAAATACAGGAAAGTATCATGTATGCCGATTATTCCCTGAATCAATTTTTCGAAACGGCTTCTCAAATGCCATGGTATAAAAACACTTTGTTTGTTATTACGGCTGATCATACATCAGAATCCTACCTTCCCGAATACAGTAACAGAGCCGGCAATTACATGATCCCGATCATTTTTTTCACACCGGGACAAAACACCGCAGGTCTGTCTGACAAAGTAGCCCAGCAGTGTGATATCATGCCTACTGTACTGGCCAAACTACAATTCAACCGGAGATTCGTTGCCTTTGGCAATAACCTGATGGATTCCACCAGCAGGTGTTTTGCAATCCAGTATACAGGAAACCAGTATCAACTGATCGAAAAAGATCATTTATTGATATATGATGGAAAGCATCCGCAGGCACTTTACAATTATAAAAAAGACATACTCCTGAAAAACAACCGGATCAACGAAGAAAAAGCAACTTGCAACAGCATGGAAGAATTTTTGAAAGCCATGATACAGCAATACAACAACAGGCTGATCAACAATCAACTGACAGCAGAATAAAATGGAAAAAACCAAAAGAAATATCTGTTTTATCATTAATCCTGTGTCGGGGGTCAGGAGGAAGGATATGCTGGGGCAATACATACAGCATCACCTGGATCAGGATCAGTACAAACCTGATATTCAATACACGAAGAAACCTGGAGATGCCACAACCCTGGCCGAAGCTGCCGTAAGGGATAACTTTGATATCGTTGTGGCGGCCGGAGGCGATGGCACCATCAATGAAGTATCCCGGGCACTTACGGGGACAAAAACGACACTGGGTGTCATACCGCTGGGTTCGGGGAACGGCCTGGCCCATCATCTGAAAATTCCGAACAATCCCGTTTCGGCCATTCAATTGATCAACAAGGGTAAGGAGAAAATGATTGATACGGTGAATGTGAACAATACCATGTACGTCAGTATTGCCGGGATAGGCTTTGATGCTAAAGTTGCAGGAAAATTTGCCAGAAGCGACAAACGTGGATTTTTGTCATACTTCAGGATCGTTAGTCAGGAATATACTTTTTATAAGGAAAAGAAATACTCGTTTACCATTGATGGCAAAACATACAAAAGAAAGGCCCTGCTGATAAGTTTTGCCAATTCCAATCAGTTCGGTTATCACACAACGATTGCACCGGGGGCAAAGCTTGACGACGGCCTGATCGATGTTTGCATTGTGAAGAAGGTTCCCTTGATCGAATTGCCGGTTGTGGCGCATTTGCTGTACTGGAACCAGATCGACAAATCCAGGCATGTAGAAATCATCCGGGCAAAAGAGGTACTCTTAGAACAAAAAAAGAACCGCAACATCAACCTCGATGGTGAACCTGTAAAACTGGGCAAAAAGCTGCACTTTAAGATTAATCCCTTATCTTTGAAAATCCTTATTCCCTGACTCAGAACATATGTCAAAAAAGAAAAAAAAGAAAGGTATTGTTTACAGCACCGATCCGGATTTTGAATATAATTTCGAGGATGAGGAAGCAGAATCAGAAACCCTGCCCCCGCAGCAGCAAGATCTTCGCGTTATGCTGGATCGTAAAAACCGCGGAGGCAAACAGGTTACGCTCATCAGCGGTTTCGCCGGAAAGAACGATGATCTGAAAGCACTTGGAAAAATGCTGAAATCCAAATGTGGTGTCGGCGGATCGGTCAAAGAAGGTGATATCATCATTCAGGGAGATTTCAGGGATAAAATCCTGGAACTCCTGATCAAATCAGGTTATAAAGCAAAGAAATCAGGCGGATAATTAAAAAAACAAGCAAGCATGAAAAAATTACTACTCCTTTTAACAATTGGCATTTTAAGCACAAACATTATTGCACAGGAAGCAGGCAGTATTACTTCGGAAGTAATGGACAAGCTTAAACAATCCGTATGGGATGATGAAGACGACAGGGCGCTGATCAATGCCGTCACACACAATGATATCAAAAAACTCGCCCTGAACCGTGCCAATGAAGGCAAGGTAAACCATTACTTTTCACACAAAGTGAAAACAGCAGGTATCAGCGATCAGAAATCCTCCGGGAGGTGCTGGCTGTTTACCGGCCTAAATATCATGAAACCGCTGGTGCTGGAGAAATACAATCTGAAGGAATTTGAATTCTCGCAAACCTATAATTTCTTTTTCGATCAACTGGAAAAATCCAATCTTTTCCTGGAAGGGATTATAGCAACAAGAAACAAAACCGAAAATGACAGAAGTGTTGAATGGTTTTTCAAACACACGCTGAGTGATGGCGGACAGTGGACCACATTTTCGGATATTGTTACCAAGTATGGCCTGGTTCCAAAATCAGCCATGCCCGAAACATACCAGTCGGAAAAAACATCCATGATGCACAGACTCATCGCCAGGAAACTGAGAGAAGATGCCTTGAAGATCAGGAATATGGCTGCAGACGGGAAAAAACTGGAAGAGATCAGGGAAGAGAAAGTGGACATGCTGGCCGAAATTTACAGAATCCTTGCACTTTCCCTGGGCCATCCGCCACAGGAGTTTACCTGGCAATACAAGGACAAGGATGGCAATATCAGCGAGGAACTCACTTTTACCCCGAAAGAATTCTATAAGCAAGCCATCGGATGGGATCTATCTGAATTTGTAATGTTTATGAATGATCCCTCCAGAGAATACGAAAAACTTTATGAAATTGAATACGACCGCAACATGCTGGAAGGATATAACTGGAAATACATCAATCTCGAAAACGACCGGATCAAAGAATTTGCAAAAAAATCCATCATGAATAACCAGGGCATGTATTTTTCCTGCGATGTTGGTAAACAGCTAGAGAAAGATGCCGGTCTGCTGGATCCCAACAATTACGATTATCATGACCTGATGGGGGTACAGTTCGGCATTGACAAGGCAGGACGCATCAAGACCTTTGAGAGCGCCTCCACGCATGGCATGGCACTTATAGGTGTTAACATCAACGGCGAGGGAGCAATCGACAAATGGCTGCTTGAAAACTCCTGGGGAGAGGAAGCAGGCAACAAAGGTTATCTGACCATGACAGATAACTGGTTCGATGAATACATGTTCCGCATCATCATCCATAAAAAGTACATTGATGATGAAACCTTGCAGATATTGGAAACAGAAGCGGTCAAACTGCCTCCTTGGGACCCCATGTTTGCACCGGAACAATAGAAGCAAGCAATTTATTTACGAGCCTTCCAAGCAGGCCAGGAGAAACTTTTTTCCGCAGCAATTTTAAAAAATGATTATATTCGCTAAAACATTCAGGATTTATCATATATAAAATATCAGATTATTAAAGGATATGAATACCGAAAAAACCATACTGGAGATCATTGGCACCATTGAGAAGAAAGAAACCCTCGTTTCTCTGGGGTATGATGAAATGGTGCTGGAGTCGCTTCACCCCTACCCAGGATATCATGGTACAACTGTACCTGACAATACAGATCCTAAATCTGCATTTTTAATCACCAAAAAGAACTACACGGAAGAAGAGATCATCCGGGCAACATCCAAAGCCAAAAAACTATGCCCGGTGTTCTTTGATGGTTCGCCCGGTGAAGTGGATCTGTTTAACAGCCGAAGCTCATGCATCAGGATAAAAGGACTTACAAACTATAAGCTGATCCCTGAAGTGCTGAAAGCATATCACCAGGCTGGCATCGAACTCGCAAAAGGGAAAACAATAAAACCCTATGAAGGACTGATCAAAATAAAGAAATACTTCCTGCTGGATGAACTGGATAACGGCATTTACCTTGACCGGGAGACTCCAGAGATGGGTTACTTTGAAATTCCTGTCGAACTTACTTTTGACCAGTTCGAACAGATCACACTGGATATCAAAAGAAATATCAAGGAAAATAAATGGGATGCCGCCCTGGGCATACTTTACCGCAAAACAGGACTGGTAGACGTGATCAGGATTTACGACACGAATGTCTGCCTCGGACAATGCCTGTTCCTTCATGAAAAATACACAAAGGAAATAGACAAGCTTATCAAAGCACAGGAATAATTCTGTAATTTTGCGCAATCATCATAATTCTGAATGAACATGTTCAAAAGACTGGGCATACAAATTTCGGACTGGTTTATCAGGCTCGGATTCTCGGAAGGCACGGCATCTGCCCTGCTCGAAATCATTGAAATACTGCTCGTATTCATACTTGCCTGGCTTTCCTACTTTGCTGCAAAACTTCTGATAACACGTTTTGTGCACATTCTGGTAAAAAGATCGAAAACTAACTGGGACGATATACTGGCCGAGCGAAAAGTATTCAAAAGGATTGCTTACCTGGCCCCGGCCCTGCTGATCTATAAGATGACGCCTCTGGTGATTCCGGATCTTGAAACCACAGTCAGTATCATACAGGGTATGGTAAATATTTACATTACCGTTGTATTTATCGGTATCATGCTTTCCCTGTTAAACGGGGTAAATGATATTTATCAAACCTATGAGATCTCCAGGACCCGGCCTATTAAGGGATTTATCCAGGTACTCCAGATCATATTTATCATCCTGGGAATCATATTTGTGATCTCAATCCTGCGAAATGAAAGCCCGGCAGCACTCCTGCTCGGACTCGGCACCTTATCTGCCGTGCTTATGCTGGTATTTAAAGATCCAATACTTGGTTTTGTTGGCGGTATACAACTTACAGCCAACAACATGGTTCGCATCGGCGACTGGATTTCCATGCCCAAATACGGTGCCGACGGCAATGTGATCGACATCACCCTGACTACCGTCAAAGTGCAGAACTGGGACAAAACCATCACAACCATTCCTACTTATGCCCTGGTCAATGATTATTTCCAGAACTGGAGAGGCATGGAAGAATCAGGTGGCAGGCGGATTATGCGCTCCATCAACATCGATATGACAAGTGTAAGATTCTGCACCCCTGAAATGCTGGAGAAATTTAAAAAGGTTCAGTTTGTTTCCAAGTATGTTGAGAAAAGAAATGATGAGATCGAAGCCTATAATAAAAAATTCAATATAGACAATTCCGTTCTGGTCAATGGCCGGAGACAGACCAACCTGGGCATTTTCAGGGCATATCTGAAAGAATACCTGCGAAACAAACCAGAGGTAGACGAAAATATGACTTTCCTGGTCAGACAACTGCAACCCACTGAAAACGGGATCCCCGTGCAGGTTTATGTTTTCAGCCGGATACAGCAATGGGCCAAATATGAAGATGTACAATCTGATATTTTTGATCACATCCTGGCCGTGATCCCGCACTTTGATCTCAGGGTATTCCAGAGCCCAACAGGAAGCGATTTTAAAGCACTTGCATCCACAAAAAAAGCCGGGAATGACTGAAACAGCCGAGCGTATCATTGAAAAATACTATCCAGTTAAGAGTTATGCTTATAAGATCCTGCATGCTCATTCATTAAATGTAACAAGGCTGGCCCTCAGAATTGCCGAACATAACAAACACCTCAAGCCGGATTTTGATTATATCAAAACAGCCGGGATGCTGCACGACATCGGAATATTTAAAACTGATGCACCCGAGATTGGTTGTTACGGCAAATATCCATACATAGCGCATACATATCTTGGAAGAGAAATTCTTGAAAAAGAAGGGCTGCATGAAATTGCAACCATCTGTGAAAGGCATATAGGAGTGGGATTAAGCATTGATGACATTCTAAAGAACAAGCTGCCCCTTCCAAAAAGGGATATGTTGCCCATCAGTACTGAAGAAAAGATCATATGTTATGCAGATAAATTCTACTCCAAGAATCCCGAGAAATTGCACAGGATAAAGTCCTCGGAAAAAATTTTAAAAAAAATGCAAAAATACGGTCCCGAAAAGATCAGGGCATTTGAAAACATGATGCAGGAATTTGGTCATGAATATATAGATAATCAATGATTTAAAAGCATTCTCAACAATTTCATTCGAATGCTTCATAAATTCATTGAAAAAAATGTAGCATTTATCACAGAAAATAATAATTTTATTCGGTAGTGAATTCATACTTTTGAATGATTCACAAATCAAAGATTGAATTAATAAAAATTCTTGGTATGCGTCAGATTGATACATCATTTCTTTCGATGGATGAATGCTGGGGAGTACAAATCAACGGAACACTACATTGCAAAAATTGCAAGTGGACAGGCATTAGTGCCTGTGAAGGCAAGAGGATCGTTAAAACAGGAAGAAACTCCAAGGGATACAAAATCGGAGAAAAGGGCATCATAATCAATGATTACGATCCTGCTTACGATCTGCATAAAAGTGAAGTTGAGACAACTCATTAACAAGATTCATCAACATTATTATTTTCCATGCTTACGACCGAAATGTTGCAACATTTCCTATCTTTATATTAAAAAAAATTGTTATGTCGAAAAATAATTTTTACTTGCTACTGATATTGTTATTCCTGACATCATGCGGTGCAGTTACAAGCCTGGAAAGAGCCAGGCAGGACCCGCTCTCCGTTGAAAAACTCGTTTTGAGCAATCAGGGCCTGGGTGAATTCCCGGAAGAAATCACCCGAATGACCAATCTGCAAAAACTTGTTTTATTTAACAACAGCATCACAGAGATTCCATCCGGAATAAAAAACCTGAAAAAGCTGGAGGTCCTTTCACTCGGAAGAAATCAACTGAAGACACTACCGGAAGAAATTGGTGAACTTGGTAATTTACAAAAGTTATCACTTGAATTCAATGATTTGTCATCACTCCCGGGTGAGATCGGTGAATTGGAAAGCCTGGAAACATTGGAATTGAACTATAATCAGCTTAAAAGCCTGCCGGATGAAATTGGTGACCTATCTGAGCTGGAGTACCTGAACCTGGACCACAACCAGTTGAGCAACATACCTGAAAGCATCGGCAAGCTACAATCCCTGAATATACTGATCATTGGCAAGAACAATCTGAGCGGACAATTGCCCGGGTCTATCGGCAGGCTCACAAGCTTGTCCGAATTGAATATCATAGACAGCGGCCCCATGCTGGAATTGCCATATTCCATTTCGAACTTGCGAAACCTGGAATACCTGTACATCGACAGTTCGATTGAGCTGCCTTATTCGATTTCGGCAATGCCCAGACTGAATGTTATTGTGCGGTAGCAAATTGGTGATCCCTTGTTAATACTTGCTTTTCAGAAACTCATAAATGCTTACATTCATCATCAGCATCAGCAATGCATAAACACTGTCTTCCACGGGAATGGTAAACATCCTGATGCCCATATTTTCAGCATCGTTGTACCATACGACCTGGTCTTCAATGAATGAACCGGTAAGAATCCCATTGACTATGAAAAAGGGGACCAGCACGAAAAGGAAAGAAAAATAAAACCTGCCCAGGTATTTTCCCCTGATCACAAACTGCTGCATAAGCAAAAAAATTACAGTCAAACTGAAGGTAACAAAGGTGTATGCATGATCATGATAGATCACAGCAAGAACGCCCAACACTATGATCAATGAATAGTTGATATGGCTGACATATCGCTGCAGGTAATCTTTTTTAACCAGATACTTGAGTGATTCATAGGTAAAAACACAGGCATATGGAATGGCAATAAAAAATAGCCACTCTTCGATGGGCAGGTTGATGATGTCGATCCCACTGAGGTATTTAGGGGTAAACCCCCAGATTTCCCTTTCAGTAAAAATCACATCCCAGGGGATAAAAAGCATCATCGTCAGCAACATGGCCGGAAAAAGATACTTCCACTGCCTGTAAAACTTCAGGCGACGATCAAATCCCGCGAGAAAAGGGATGCTAATAGAAAGCAGGTTTATGGTAAGGTAGGTTGACACTTAAGGGTTTTGGGTTTTGAGTTTTGAGTTTTGAGTTTTAGCGAAAAATTCTTCTTTGTAATATTTTATGGGTGCGATAAGGAAGCCGTAATTTTCGTGTGTATGAGGCGTGTGATGCTCTTTGTGGGCTTTCACTGTAGCACGCAGATACCGGTTCGAAAAATTCCTGAACATTTTCACCCGCTGATGCACGTAAACATCATGAAACAGGAAATAAGCCACTCCATAAAGGAATATGCCCACACCAATCCAGAACTTAAAGTTATAAGCGGCCATAACACCGAAATACAACATAATAATGCTCACAGCCGCAAAGAAGACGGCAAACAGGTCATTCCACTCGAACAATCTTCCATCGCGAATGTGATGATCTTTGTGCAGGTTCCACAAAAAACCATGCATGACATATTTATGGGTGAACCAGGCCATGAATTCCATAAATAAGAAAGCGGCCAAAACGATCAATACTATGAAATACCAACTCATAATCAGTAAATTTTAAATTGTAAACCAAACAAGCTATCCGGAAAAATCAAAAATCAAATCTTATTTGCCTTGTGTCTTTCTGCCCTGGTGGTAAAAATGTTTTAAGACTCAAAGCCACATATGCAAGCCTCAGGCATTATCAATCTTTTTGAACTTCTGCAATTCTTCAAAGGCTATCTTGAACCAAACCGTATATTGATCAGGATTCTCCCGGATATCTTTTAGGATTTTTTCCGGATTCATGTACTTCCAGGTTTCCACTTCCTCCGGATTGATTTCCGGTAACTTATCGCTTTCACCCACCAGCACATGATCGAATTCATGTTCAGTCAGGCCTTTGCCAACACCTGCTTTGTAAATAAAATCAAAAGCTTTTTTAAAGTCACAATCGAAACCCATTTCTTCCTGCAGTCGTCTGTGTGCAGCTTCCATGTATGTTTCGCCTTCGCGGGGATGGCTGCAGCATGTATTCGTCCACAGGCCGGGTGAATGGTATTTGCCAAAGGCTCTTTGTTGTAACATCAGTTCGCCTCTGCTGTTGAAAATGAAAACCGAAAATGCCCGGTGCAAAACCGCTTTCTCATGCGCTTCCATTTTGTCCATCAAACCAACTGCATTGTCCAGCCTGTCAACCAGTATTACTTTTTCTTCAGCCATCTCTATTGCTATCTTGATTCAAGCCTTTGATCTTCATTTTCTCCGCATAGCTTAAATCTCCCTTTTTCAACAAATAATTCCGAATTTTGTTCAGTAGGAACGTATCCATTTTACTTTCCAGGTCCATTGCTGCCTGCATCACCATGGATTCATCCTCTCCAATATCTTTATAATTCAGGATTCCGGGCGATTCGAGCTTCACCTGATAACGCAGAAACCTGATCTCCACATTATCGGGTTCCAAAGTTACGGCTTTTTCCAGATTTTTCCTCCCTTTGTTGAACTGCCTTAGCTTATTGAAAGGGCCTTTGGCACATTGTGCCGAAGCAGCCAATGCCGAGCCCCTGTATGCCATCGCAACAGCGGTATTATTTCCTTCCGTACTTTCCACAAAATCCATCCATTCACATTCCTTTTCATTTAATAAAAAATAGGAAGAGCGGATGGAATGTATATCCTGGGAATAAGAAGCATGTGAAAAACTAAACAAAAGAATAACTAAGATCATTTTTAAATTGATCAACGATCTTACAAATTGTTCGCTGCCGGAAGATTTGGTCATTTGTATTTGTAATTTGGTCATTATTTGTTATTTGAGAATTGTTATTTGGTTTTTTAAACAAGGACCAGGTGGATGAATCACAGCAGATTCATCCTGTGCCTGAAGTATGATGACAGCAATAGAGAATACTTAGCGGAATTCGGCACCCTGATCCTTTCCTTCATTAGTCTTTTGGGATGTGTTTCCCTGATCTTTTTAAACAACTGGAAGAAATAGACATAGGCAATATAAACCCCCAGCCTTGCGCCCTTCGGCAATTTCCTGATCCCCTTCAATCCGTCCCTGAAATCGGCTTCGATTTCCCTTTCGATTCGCTCTTTATCTTCTTGCGTAAAATTACTCAGGTCTACATTCGGAAAATAAGAACGACCCAGTTTCTGGTGATCGGCTTTCAGATCACGTAAAAAGTTTATTTTCTGGAAAGCCGCTCCCAGTTTCATTGCAGCAGGTTTCAGCATCTCATACTTTTTTTTATCGCCTTCCACAAAAACTTTCAAACACATCAAACCAACAACTTCAGCCGATCCAAGAATATATTCTTCAAATTTTCCACGATCGTATTCATGGTGATGCAAATCCATCTCCATGCTATAAAGAAACTGGTCAATTAACTCATGATCTATATTGTAAGCATTCACCACCTGCTGGAAGCTATTCAAAATGGGATTCAGGCTGATGCCATCCCGAATGGCGGCATAGGTATCCATTTTAAAATCATCAAGCAGGCGTTTTTTATCATAATCATGGAAAGTATCTACAATTTCATCTGCAAAACGTACGAAGCCATATATTGCATAAACAGGATCGTGGTATTTTTTGTTAAAGAACCTTATACCCATAGAAAAGGATGTACTGTAAGCTCTGGTAGTTATTTTGCTCGTCCTGAGGGATATGTTGTCGAAAGTCTTTTTCATAAAATTCATGCATTGGTTAATGAACAGTGGATTTAAATACTCACCATTTCTTTGACTTCTTTCTCAACTCCAGCCAATTTGGCGATTTCACCGGCTACGATTTGACCGGAAATCAGCGCTGGCGGAACACCAGGTCCCGGAACAGTGAGTTGACCGGTATAAAATAGATTGCTCACTTTCTTGTTTTTCAGGCCAGGCTTCATAAAAGCCGTTTGCATGAGTGTGTTGGCAAGGCCGTAAGCATTGCCTTTAAAAGCATTGTAATCCTTTACAAAATCACGGTGCGCATAAGATCTTTTAAATACAATGTTATTTCTGATTGATTCGCCGCTTAACTTTTCAAAGCGATCCAGAAACATCTCGAAATATTTTTCCCGGGTTTCCTCATTATCTTCCAGTCCCGAAGCAACCGGCATCAACATGAACATATTTTCGTATCCTTCCGGTGCAACTGTTGTGTCGGTTTTCGAAGGACAGGAAATATAAAAAGATGGTTTCTCAGGCCACCTGGGGTCTTTGTAAATATCATCTGCATGTGCGGAAAAATCTTCATCAAAGAATAATGTATGATGCGAAATTCCTTTCACTTTTTTGTTGATTCCCAGATAAAAAATCAGGGATGAAGGCGACATCACTTTACTGTCCCAGTACTTCTCTGAATAATTCTGATAATCCTTTCCCAAAAGGGCCTGCTCGGTGTGATTGTAGTCGGCGCTACTTACAATGTAATCGGCATCATAGATTCCGTCCTGGGTTTCCACCCGGCTCACTTTCCTGTTTTCAACAACAATTCGCTCAACATTCTGATCAAAAACAAACTCTGCTCCCAGTTCTTCAGCCAGTTTTTGCATACCCGCCACAACTTTATGCATGCCGCCCATGGGATACCAGGTACCCAGTCTCATATCAGCATAATTCATCAGACTATAGAGCGCCGGGGTATTTTTAGCAGTCCCACCCAGAAAAAGAATCGGGAATTCCAGTAGTTGCAGAATTTTGGGGTCTTTGAAATATTTTTTTATATGCTTTTCGAAAGACCTGAATATCTGCAATTTCATCGCATTGGCCAGGATGCTGAACTCAGCAAATTCCAGGGCTGAATAACTTGGTTTGTGCACCAGGTCGTTCATACCTATATCATATTTAAACTTTGCATCTTTCAGAAAAGCCCTTAACTTTTCACCTGCTCCGCTTTCCAGTGATTCAAATAATGAGAACAAATCTTTTTCACTGGCAGGAATATCTGTAATTTCTTCTCTCGACCAGAAAACTTTGTAAGAGGGGTCGAGACGCATCAGATCATAATAATCAGATGTCTTCTTACCAAAAGAGGCAAAATAATTATCAAACACATCCGGCATCCAATACCAGCTTGGACCCATATCGAAAGTAAATCCTTCCGTTTCGAATTTACGGGCCCGGCCTCCGGCCATTTTGTGTTTTTCAAGGACTTTAACTTTAAAACCCTTTTTGGCCAGAGAGGCTGCTGTTGCCAATCCCGAAAAACCTGCACCGATGATAATTACATTTTTCATATTTTATTATTTGGAATCACTTCAGATAACAAAGCTGTTGTTTAAAATGTTTAGGCCTCTGCAAAATAATTCACGATCGTTGGTGTTTTGAGTAATAAGAGATTCAATTGATGACAATCATTCAGGCATGAACGCAAGTCTACTCCTCAGCAGTTTTGTGGCATTTTTTGCTCTGGTCAATCCCATTCAGAAGATCCTGCTGGTCAGCACCCTGAAACAGAACTTCAACCGAAAGGAACTGAATTATATCTCCCTGAAATCATCCTTAACAGCCCTGGTCATTTTGATTTTCTTTTTATTCCTGGGCGAGTTGATTTTTCACTATGTGTTCCACATACAATTGTATGCTTTCAAAATCACCTGTGGTATTGTGCTAATGATAAACGGATTGCTGGGGCTGCAAAAAGGGAACTTCCTGCAGATAGACGGAAAAATGCGCATTGATGATCTGACTGCCGTACCCATCGCCCTGCCTATGATAGCGGGTCCGGCCACCATAACGGCTGCCGTTACCTTCACGGCCAATTATGGCAGGGTGAATACCATCCTCAGTATTTTTCTGGCGCTGTTAATCAATTACCTGCTCATGCTTGCGGCCCCAAGGATTGGAAGTGTGCTTATCAGACATAACTTCATGAATGCCCTGATCAGAATCACCGGTTTGATCGTTGCCACCATTGGGCTGCAAATGATATTTGACGGGCTTGGCAGTTATATTCAATATCTTGGAACGATTTAAAATAACGATTTAAAATAATGAAAACCTGATTTATATGTCAAAGATCTATTTCAAAGAAACCCAGAAATTCCGGCAATGGTGGATCCTGGTCATTTTGCTGATCGTACTGTGCATCTGGTTGTGGGGTATTATCCAGCAAATTGTTTTCGAGATCCCATTCGGGAACAATCCCATTTCCGACCTGGGGCTGGTATTGATCGGTATCATCGTACTGGCGCCCATTGTGATCATATTCAGGATAAAAATGATCAGCCAAATCAGGCGTGACGGAATCTGGTATAAAATGTATCCGCTCACAACTTACAAAAAGATCAGGCCTGAAGAAGTTAAAAACTGGCATATCAGACAATATAATCCTGTCAGGGAGTTTGGAGGCTGGGGCATGCGTTTCGCATTACAAAGAGGAAAAGGTAAAGCCATCAACCTAAGCAGCAGGAATGGCCTGCAACTGGAGTTGAAATCAGGCAAAAAACTGCTGATCGGGACCCAGAATCCTGAGAAAATGAAAGAAGCAATGGAGAAAATGTTCAAACCCAACAAACTCTGAATCATATACATTTATACATTTGAAAAAAAATTTCGCAAAATGACTTGACAATTCATTTTGATTATTATACTTTTGACCGACCGTTCAATCAATAGTTTTGAACGGTTTTTATAAACAGATTTTATGACTAACCGGTCAATTAATTAAAATATTGCAGGCAATGAGTCCGAGAACAAAAGAACAATACGACAGCATTCGTGAAAGCAGGAAGAACCTGATCATGGATACAGCACTGGAACTGTTTGCAAACAATGGTTATCACGCAACTTCAATCAGCATCATTGCACAAAAGGCTGGGATTTCCAAAGGATTGCTTTACAATTATTTTAAAAGCAAAGAAAAACTGCTGATTGAGATCTTGTCATCAGGACTGCGAGAATTTACCGATGAACTCGATCTTGACAAAGACGGCGTTATTACAGACGAGGAATTTATACATTTTATCGATTTGATGTTCAAAACCCTGAAAGCAAAAAGGGATTACTGGCGCCTGTATTTTTCCGTCATATTACAACCTGCTGTACTTGTCCTGATCAAGGATCAGTACAGGTCAATCCTGGAAACCACACTCAATATGATGGAAGCGTATTTCAGGAAAAAAGGAAATAAAAATCCCAGGATGCAGGCCCTGATATTCGGTTCTTTGCTGGATGGCATTGGTATTAATTATATAATGGATTCTGCAAGTTTTAACCTCAAGGAAACAAAAAAGATCATCATCAATAATTTTCTAAACCTTAACAAACATGAAAAGTAAAGCAATTATCACTTGGATACTGGCATTGCTGCTGTTAACGGGAAATTCCATCCTGGGACAGCAGCCCGATGCAAAGGACATTGTTAAGAAAGCCACCGACAAGCTCAACGGTGAGTCAAGCAAAGGAAAGATGAGCATGAAGATCATACGGCCTTCCTGGACCCGGGAAATTGAGATGAAAGTCTGGTCGCTGGGAACGGAGTACTACATGATCTACATTACCGCTCCTGCAAGAGAAGAAGGACAGGTATTCCTGAAACGCGACCAGGACATGTGGAACTACATGCCCAACATCAACCGCATGATCAAGATCCCCCCTTCGATGATGATGCAAAGCTGGATGGGATCAGACTTTACCAATAATGACCTGGTAAAAGTATCTTCCATGGTTGAGGACTATACCCATAAAATCACCGGACAGGACACCATAGAAGGCTTTGAATGCTGGATCATCGAATTTACCCCAAAACCTAATGCGGCAGTGGTATGGGGAAAAATAGAAATGTGGATCAGCAAAGTAGAGCTTTACGAGCTGAAAGCATTGTATTATGATGAAAGCGGAAAACTTGTGAACAAAGAGTTCATGAGCGATGTCGAGCAAATGGGCGACCGCAAACTTCCCAGTCACATGGAAATGATACCCGTCGACAAGGAAGGCCATAAGACCGTAATGGATTTTGTGGATATGGAATTTAATGTGGATATCGGCGAGGATTTCTTCTCCATCCAGAACATGAAAAGAGTCAGATGATAAAAAATTAAGCCTATGTGGACAATTATTAAAATAGCCTGGCGCAATCTGTGGAGGAACAAAAGGAGAACGTTAATCACAACGGCAAGTGTTTTCTTTGCTGTACTCCTGGCCCTGGTGATGCGTTCCATGCAACTGGGAAGCTACGACAACATGGTAAAAAACGCGGTCAGCTTTTATACCGGTTACATACAGGTGCACAAGGCGGGCTACTGGGAAGACAAATCCATCAACGAAACCTTTGAATTTACCCAATATGTGGAAGACGAGATTAAATCAGAGCCGGGCATTACCTCTGTAACGCCAAGGCTGGAATCCTTTGCCCTGGCTTCTTCGGGAAACTACACCAAAGGGTCGGCCATCATTGGAACCGATCCTGAAAAAGAAGCCAGGTTTACAAACTTGGACAAATTCGTAATCTACGGAGATTACCTCAAACCCGGCGATGATGGACTGCTCGTAGCGAGTAAACTGGCCGAATATCTAAAAGTGGATGTAGGTGATTCCCTCGTTCTTTTCGGTCAGGGATATCATGGGATTACGGCAGCGGGTGAATACCCGGTGCGTGGAATACTGGATTTCCCCAACCCGGAAATGAACAAACAAACCATTTACATGGGACTGAAAGAAGCACAGTATTATTACGGTGCCCCGAATATGCTAACTTCCCTGGCCATCATGATCCATGACCCGGATAAGCTCCAGGTGAAAGTGCAGGACCTAAAAAAGAAACTGGGTAAAAAGTATGAAGTGATGGACTGGAAAGAAATGATGCCCGACCTCTTGCAGGAAATTCAGGCAGATAATGCCGGCGGTATTTTTATGCTGGGGATTCTCTATGTGATCATTTTCTTTGGCATCCTGGGAACCGTAATGATGATGTCGATGGAAAGAAAGAAAGAATTTGCCGTGATGATTGCCGTGGGCATGAGAAAAGGAAAACTCATCCTGATGCTTTTCTTCGAAACCATCATCATCGGACTGATGGGAGTGATCAGCGGTGTAGTTGGGGGATTTCCCATCAACCTGTATTTTCATTTCAACCCGATACGGTTGGGCGGAAAAGCAGCAAAAGCAATAGAACAATTCAATGTGGAACCCATCCTCCCCTTCTCAATGGATCCGCAATACTTTTACAACCAGGGGATCGTGGTTTTGGTCATGACCCTGCTGGCATTTTTGTTCCCATTGATATTCATTATCAGGTTCAATGTAATTAAAGGAATGAGGAATTAAAAAACCAAGATCATGATATTTTCAATCGCATGGAGAAATGTCTGGAGAAACAAGCTAAGAAGCCTGGTGATCATGCTGGCTGTGATATTTGGATTGGTGGGGGGCATCTTCTCGGTCGCCCTGATGAATGGTATGATGGAGCAAATGATCACATCATCCATACAAACACAACTTTCCAACATCCAGGTGCACAATCCAGATTACCTGACCAACAATGAGGTCAAATACGATATCGGGGATGTTTCTTCCGTGATTTCAAGCATTAAACAAAACAAAGAAGTAAGTGCCATAAGTTCGCACATCAAGGCGCAGGCCATGGCCAGCACGGCGGCAACAGGCACCGGCGTAATGATCATCGGGATTGACCCTGGGAAAGAAAAAAAGGTTACCACCATTCATGAGCACCTGATTGAGGGAAGCTATTTTGGTGATTCCCTGAGCAGAAGTAAGCCCATCCTTGTGGGCAAAGACCTGGCGCATAAGCTCAGTGCCGGCATTGGCAATAAGGTCGTCATCACCATACAGAATTTAGAAAATGTAATCACCTATGGTGCATTCAGGATCGTGGGAATATTTGAAACCCACAATTCCAACTTTGATAAAACCAACCTTTTCGTACTAAAAAAGGATTTGGCTGAACTGATTAATTTCAATCCGGAGAGTGCTACCGAAATCATGATCCGCCTGGATGAGAACAAACAAACGGAAGAGGTGGCGCAGAAACTCTCAAAAGAACTCCAGGGCCTGAAAGTACAGACCTGGATGCAGATCAGGCCGGAATTTGAGCTTTTCAATTCCATGACACAACAGATGCTATATCTCTTTCTGCTGCTGATCCTTTTCGGACTGGCATTCGGAATTGTCAATGCCATGTTGATGGCGGTAATGGAAAGAGTTAAGGAAATCGGCATGCTGATGGCCGTGGGGATGAACAAAAGAAGGATCTTCAGCATGATCATGCTGGAAACCATTTTCCTTTCCATCACCGGAGGGATCATTGGAATTCTGGGAGGTTTTGGGCTCGTGGAATATTTCGGAGAAAGCGGTATCGACCTGTCGGTTGTAGCAGAGGGATTACAGGCTGTTGGATATGCAAGTACTGCCTATCCCAGTGTAGATAATTCCTATTACTTTATTGTGAGTGCCATGGTCATCCTCACAGCGGTCATCGCTTCCATTTATCCGGCAAGGAAAGCTTTGAAGCTGAAACCGGCTGAGGCGGTGCGGGAGGAAGCATAAGAGTTTTGAATTTTGAATTTTGAGTTAAATTAAAAAATATAAAAATGGCAATCATTGAAGTCAAGAATTTGCATAAGGTTTATGATGAAACCAGTGTTCCGGTTCATGCCGTGAATGGGATCGATCTGAAAATTGAAGAAGGTGAGTTTACAGCTATCGTTGGTCCCTCAGGTTCGGGTAAGACGACCTTCCTGAACATGCTGGGTGGACTCGATCAACCTACGAAAGGGGAAGTGATCATCAACGGAACAAAAATACACGAACTGAAATCAAAGAACCTGATCGATTTCAGGCTGCAGAACATCGGCTTTGTTTTCCAGGCCTACAACCTTATACCGGTTTTAACGGCAAAAGAGAATGTGGCTTTTATCATGGAACTGCAGAAAGTCCCAAAGAAAGATCGCAACAAAAGAGCGATGGAGCTTTTGAAAAGCACCGGCATTGGCGATAAAGGCAATTACCGCCCTGGAGATCTTTCGGGTGGACAACAGCAAAGGGTTTCCGTGGCCCGGGCACTGGCATCAAAGCCCAAATTCATTTTGGCAGACGAACCCACGGCCAACCTCGACAGCAAGTCAACCGCTGACCTGCTCGACATGATGGCAGAGATGAACAAGGAGTCGAAAATCACATTCATCTTTTCCACGCACGATCAACGGGTGATGGACAGGGCAAGGAGAATCGTAACCATTGAAGACGGGAAAATTTCAAGCGATAAGAATGGAATAAATAATTGATAGAAATGCGGATTTACAAGTTTTTATTTATTTTCCTATTGCTCTTTACCACTTTATTGTCAGGACATGCACAGAAAAAGTTTGATGTCAGCGGACACCTTGAAACACTGGAGATGGCCTGGGTACAAGGTAAGGTTGATAGTGCCTGGCAAACTATGAGTACCATATACAATCGTCTGGATTTTCGCTGGTATCCGACCAGGTCCCTCACTTTTCACCTGGGTGCCCGCAACCTGCTGGATTATGGTCAAATCGTGACAACGGTAAACAACTGGGCTAAAGTGATTCCCGGTCAGGAAGATTACAGTAAATTTGTTTCGAAAGATGAGGGTTATTTTGATTTAACAGAAGCCTGGTCGAGTGGAAATTCATATACTTTATATTCAAATATCGACAGGCTTTACGGTCGATGGACCACAGGTAACTTCGAAGCAACTGTTGGCCGGCAGCGCATCAATTGGGGGATTAATCTGGTATGGAATCCCAATGATATCTTCAACACATTTAACTACTTTAATTTTGACTATGTGGAACGACCGGGCTGTGATGCAGTGCATCTGCAATACTATACCGGAATGACATCCTCTCTGCAAACTGCTTTTAAAATTGATCATAATGAAAATATTACGGCAGCCGCTATGTACAAATTCAACAAATGGAATTATGACTTCCAGTTTCTGGGCGGCAAAATGACGGATGATTATGTGCTGGGCCTGGGCTGGTCGGGGCAGATCGAAAAAGCCGGCTTTAATGGTGAAGCCACCTATTTTCATGATGCCGACAATTATTCTGATACTACGGGACAATTGGTGGCCTCCATCGGAGCAAATTATACTTTCAGAAGCGGCTTGTATTTCCAACTCAGCGGTTTATACAACAGCGAAGGCACCACGGGCAAAGCAGGCCGCGGTAACATGTTTGCCATGAACCTCGACATTTCCCCGAAAACGTTGACACTGGCAAGATATTCCCTTTTCGCACAGGTCGCCTACCCCATCACGCCTTTGATCAATGCGGATGTTTCGGGCATTTATAATCCCAATGACAGATCCGGATTTATCGGTCCATCAGTCGATATTTCATTGAAACCCAACCTATCCTTCCTGCTTACAGCACAAGTATTTACCGGAGACAAAGGAAGCGAATTCGGGGATTATGGAACGCTGGCTTATATGCGGTTGAAGTGGAGTTTTTGAGGGGGGCTGGAACCTTATTAAAGGCTTGCCAAATCGCCAGGGGATTCCTCACTTCGGGATGACATTAAATGGGGCCATTGCTTTGCAATAGGGTTTCATATCGCAAGGAGATCCCTCACTGGCGCTCGGGATGACAACGCGTTTTGTTGAGAAAATGAGGGGTCTTGAGGGCGCGCGTCGCGCGCCCTCAAGACCCTCTCCTTACTAAAAGCGACTATCATCCCGACGATTCATTCGAACGATAGTGAGAATGATGAGGAGGGATCTCATTGATGTTTGGCAGCCCCTTGCTTATATTCAACCTCACCATCTCCTAACTTTTTCATTCAAAAAAGAAAAATCAGGATTCATGCTGGCAATGAGAGCCCATTTCTTTTCCTTCCTGTACCCCTTGATCTGTTTCTCTCTATGAATTGCCAGAGCAATATGATCAAATTGTTCGTAATAAACCAGATAATGACAATTATACTTCTGCGTAAAACCTTTTATTATTCCATTTTCATGTTCATGGATCCTTCTTCCCAATGAATTGGTAACACCAACATACAATACACTTTTGTATTTGTTGGTCATAATGTATACAAAGTAATCGTGGTTGCGTGGCATAGCTCAAAGATATATAATCTTTACTAAAGGGCTGCCATACCGCCAGGAGATCCCTCGCTGGCGCTCGGGATGACACCGTGATTTGTTAAAAAAATGGGGTTTGAGGGCGCGCGTCGCGCGCCCTCAAACCCTCCCCCCTAATAAAAAGCGTCTGTCATCCCGACGATTCATTCGAACGATAGTGAGAATGATGAGGAGGGATCTCCAGGCAGTTTGGAACTCCTTTCCTAAAAGGACAGAAGCATTTAATTACAATTTTTTCTATTTTGTATCATTTGATGAAGCATGTGAGCATAATTGTAAATATTGAGAAGAAGTCTCTCTGTGCTATTTCAAACCTTTTTCACTGTAGTATTGCTATCAAACCTGACAGGTGTGTGAAATCTGTCAGGTTTAGTAATAACACCCCACAAAAAATTACCACCTCCATAAGTTGTATAATTTAAAAGATTAGTGTAATTTTGCAGGCCAAAATAAACGAAGAAGAAAAAGAATATGTATTTGACCCAGGAAGTTAAGAAAGAATTGTTTAAGAAATACGGAAAATCAGAATTTGATTCCGGTTCCACCGAAGGACAGGTAGCTTTATTTACATTTCGTATCAAACATCTTACAGAGCATCTAAAACAAAACAAAAAAGATTTGAGCACGCGCCGTGCCCTGGTTCGTTTGGTTGGTAAAAGAAGAAGATTGCTGGACTACCTGAAAGAAAAAGATATCGAAAGATACAGAGAAATTATTAGCAAACTGAAGATTAGGAAGTAAAAATCAAACTCTTCAAAAGGCAATTCATTCAATTGCCTTTTTTTGTGTTAACTTTACACGCTTACATCTATTTAACTTAATACTTTAAAACATGTCAATTAGTGCAATTACGAAAACCTTCCAGTTAGAAGACGGAAGGACTATAACCCTTGAAACCGGCCGCCTGGCCAAACAAGCTGACGGATCCGTTGTCGTTAAAATGGGCGATACCATGCTCATCGCAACAGTCGTTTCAGCCAAAGAACCCAAGGAAGGACAGGACTTTTTTCCTTTGTCCGTAGACTATAAAGAAAAATACGCCGCAACCGGGAAATTCCCGGGTGGTTTCTTCAAAAGAGAAGCCCGGCCATCAGAATATGAGATCCTCATTGCAAGGCTCGTCGATCGAGCCCTACGTCCGCTTTTCCCGGATGATTACATGAACGAAACACAGGTTTTGATCACACTCATCTCAGGAGAAAAAGATACGGCACCCGATGCCCTGGCAGCCCTGGCAGCCAGCACAGCACTTACTTTATCAGATATTCCGTTTAACGGACCTATTTCGGAAGTGAGAGTGGCAAGGATCAATGGTGAATTTAAGATCAATCCGGGCATTGAAGAACAGGAAGAGGCCGACCTTGACCTCATCGTGGCTGCCAGCATGGACAACATCATGATGGTGGAAGGTGAAATGAAAGAAGTATCGGAAGATGTGATGCTGCAAGCTATTGAAAAAGCACACGAAGCCATCAAAGTTCAGTGCCAGGCACAACTGGAACTTGCCGAGAGGGCCAATGTAAAAGAAAAAAGAGAGTTCGAAGCAATGGAGGATGATGAGGAATTGAAAAAGGATATTACCCAAGCAACCTATGATAAGGTATACCAGGTAGCAAAATCCTTCATCCAAAACAAACACGAGCGTTCCGAAACTTTCAAGAACATCAGGGAAGAATACAAGGAAAAATTCAGCGAAGAGGAGCTTGAAGAAAAAGAAGAGCTCATACATAAATATTTTGGTGAAATCCACAAAAAAGCCGTGCGTAGCATGATCCTGGATGAAAAGGTCAGGCTCGACGGAAGAAAACTGGATGAGATCCGGGAAATCTGGTGCGAGATCGATTACCTGCCTTCGGCACATGGTTCGGCCATTTTCACCCGCGGTGAAACACAGTCGCTGGTCACCACAACACTTGGCACCAAGCTGGATGAACAAACCATCGACGGCGCCGTGATCGAAGGAACCAGCACGTTCATGTTGCATTATAATTTCCCACCTTTTTCAACAGGTGAGGCGAAAATGATGCGGGGAACCAGCCGTCGTGAAGTAGGACATGGTAACCTTGCCTTACGCGCATTAAAAAATGTCATCCCGGATGAGACCGAAAATCCCTATACCATTCGCGTGGTATCGGATATACTTGAATCAAACGGATCTTCGTCCATGGCCACTGTTTGTGGCGGGACCCTCTCCCTGATGGATGCTGGCGTTAAAATCACAAAACCCGTTTCCGGCATCGCCATGGGAATGATATCAGATGCTGATAGTGGAAAGTATGCCATCCTATCCGACATACTCGGTGACGAAGATCACCTGGGTGATATGGACTTCAAAGTTACAGGAACCGAAGACGGCATCACTGCCTGTCAGATGGATATCAAGGTAGACGGCCTTTCTTTCGAGGTGCTGAAAGAAGCACTGGAGCAAGCCAGAAAAGGAAGACTGCACATCCTCGGCGAAATGGCAAAAACCATCACCGAGCCCAGGGAAGATTACAAACCGCAGGTTCCCAGGATCGAAAAGATGTTCGTGGACAAAGAATTCATCGGTGCCATCATCGGCCCCGGTGGAAAGACCATTCAGGAACTTCAAAAAGAAACCGATACCACCATCATTATCGAAGAAGAAGGTGATGTGGGTGTGATTGATATTTTCTCAAAAAATAAAGAAAGCATCGATAGGGCCAAAGCAATGATCAAAGGCATCGTGGCTGTTCCGGAAGTTGGTGAAATATACAATGGTAAGGTAAAAAGCATCGTTCCGTTCGGAGCTTTCATCGAGATCCTGCCAGGTAAAGACGGCCTGCTACATATTTCAGAAATTGCCTGGAAACATGTAAAAAATGCCGAAGATTACCTGAAAGTCGGCGACAATGTCGAGGTTAAACTGATCGGGATCGATCAGAAAACCGGAAAACTGAAACTATCCAGAAAAGTATTGCTGGAAAAACCCGAACAAAAGAATTAAATGTTCATTTTAATACAACTGAAAGCCCTGCCAAAATTGGCAGGGCTTTTTTGTAAAATTATAAAAATTTCGCTTCCAAAATATTTGAAAACATTTTCCAAAAACACTTGAAACCATTCACGTGATTATCCGTACAATTCCCATCGAATCCGTGTAAGCTAAACAAGACATCTGAAGTCACATGAGGCAACTAAAAATTACGAAACAAGTCACCAACAGGGAAACAGCATCCATAGACAAGTACCTGCAAGAGATCGGAAAGGTTGAGCTGATCAGTGCTGATGAAGAAGTAAGCCTCGCCCAGCGCATCAAATTGGGAGACCAGGAAGCACTGGAAAAACTAACAAAATCCAACCTGCGTTTTGTTGTATCCGTTTCCAAACAATACCAGAACCAGGGACTGAGCCTTCCCGACCTGATCAACGAGGGCAATCTGGGTTTGATCAAAGCAGCCCAGCGTTTTGACGAAACCCGGGGATTCAAGTTCATTTCCTATGCTGTTTGGTGGATCCGTCAATCGATTTTGCAGGCCCTGGCCGAGCAATCCAGAATTGTGAGACTTCCCCTGAACAAGATCGGATCGCTTAACAAGATCAATAAGACTTATACAAAACTTGAACAGAAACTGGAAAGGGAACCCAGTGTGGCGGAGATTGCCAGGGAACTGGGCATTACAGATGATGAAGTCAAGATCGCTCTCAAGAACAACGGACGTCACCTGAGCATGGATGCTCCCATCAACCAGGAAGAGGACAGCACCATGTACGATGTTATGCAACCCGAAGAAGGTCCAAAACCAGAAGACGAACTTCTTCTCGAATCCCTCAGGTTAGAAATCGAAAGAGCCCTCACGACACTCGCTCCGCGCGAAGCCGAGGTAATCCGCTGCAATTACGGGCTGAACGGAAATCACCCCATGACACTTGAAGAAATCGGTGAGAAATACGGGCTTTCCAGAGAAAGAGTAAGACAAATCAAGGAAAAAGCAATCAGGAAGCTAAAGACGACCGGGCGTTGCAGGAATCTGAAAGTGTATCTTTGAGAGATACTGGGTACTGGATACTTGATGCTGGATACTTGATCAGGTGTCCTGCTCAATTCTTTTTAATGCTCCAATTCTTTTTAACAGTGGCGGATGTGAATAGTAAAATGCTACATAAAGCGGATGGGGCCGAAGATTGCTGAGGTTGTCAACAGATAACTTCTTCAGGGCAATGATGAGTGCTTCTGCTTTGTATTTATTGCCAGCAAAATGATCGGCAGCATATTCGTTTTTCCTGGAAACCATGTTCATCAACCACCCCAGCAACAGGCTGATCGGACTGTAAAGCAATCCGAAAGCCAGCAATCCCATATGGAAACTACCTTCCTCTGCACCCAATGCCTGCGACAAGACCGGATTGCCGATAAAGAGGGATAATATGTACAACATGATCCCGGTTTGTACCAGCGAAAGAAGAACGCCCAGGGTGGTATGCTTCAGTTTATAATGTCCGATCTCATGGGCCAGCACCGCCACAAGTTCATCATTGCTGTGCTTATCGATCAGGGTGTCAAAAAGGACGATGCGCTTTTTTGGACCCAATCCGGTAAAATAAGCATTTGCCTTGGTTGATCTTTTCGAACCATCCATCACGTATATGTTCTTCAGCTTAAAACCGACTTTCGATGCAAAATCCTCAATGGCATTCCGCAGATCACCCTCTTCCAGGGGTGTTTGTTTATTAAACAGGGGAACGATCAAATTGGAATAGAACATGCTCATAAAAACCATAAAACCACCCAGTGCGATCCAGGTGATCAGCCAGAACCATTCACCAGTGGAAGTGTAAATCCATACGATCAGGGCCAGGATACCACCTCCCAGGATCCCGCCCAGGAGCCAACCTTTGAGTTTATCAAATACAAAGGTTTTGGGTGTGGTCTTGTTGAAGCCGTATTTCTGTTCAATTACAAAAGTTCCGTAAATGCTGAATGGCAATGCCAGGATATCCGCTGCCAGCCCAATGATGCCAAAAAACAGTATCGCCATCCATATAGGATTCTCTGTAATATCTCTGACAATCTGATCGATAAAAGCAAATCCGCCCAGGAAAAGCATCAATAGGATCAATATAAAGGAGAAAGTATCGGTTATAAATGAAAAGCGCTGTTTCTCTTTGTCATATTGCTGGGATTTGCGGTATTTTTCTTCATCGTATATTCCCTTCAGTTCATCAGGCAATTTATCACTCCATCGGGTACTGTTGAGATAATCAAGTATTCGCTCCCAAAGGTAGTCTGCGACAATAATGACAATGATGATCGTGAAAAGTGTATTGGGTTGCATGGGGCAAAAATAAGAAATATAATAGCCGCGAATGGACGAATGTTAATTATTAGAGAAGTTGCAAAGTTTCAAATAAAAGAAATACATTTAGGCTTATTTCCTAACATAGAATACCAAGGAATAACAACTGATTGGCAAGTAATTGACTACTAATTGTCAACTGAACGAGCATCGAATGACGATTGAATGACCAATCAGTTAACTTCCAACATATGAAGTATCAGCCAATAACTAAAGATAACCCATCACATCATACACCACATAACCCAGCACTTCATGGACAAAAAGATCCCAGAGTACAAAGTTGATCGGATCGGGGACGAAAAGGAATTCGAAGTTATTGCCTCGCGACACGGCATATTTGTTCGTACTGTACGGATCAACCTGCAGGCCGGCTTTTTCAAAACATCCTATTGCCCTTCGCATATGCAAAGCAGAAGTAATCAATAAATATCGCTGATCAGGATATTTTTCATTCAATATCCTTGCTGAATACAAAGCATTCTGATGTGTATTATCTGAAAGAGAGTCAATAATCACATCATTGCTGTCGATGCCGATCTGTAGCAAAAAATCCCTGAGAAAAACAGATTCCAGCATATCCCGGTAAATGATATTGCCCGCTCCTCCCGAAATCATGATCTTTTCTATCTTACCTTCTTTATACAATTCCACCGATTGCAACAGGCGGTCGATATTATTGCGATAAGTTTTCCGGTCATTTTCTGCATCATATGTGAGCATATTACCACCCAGTACGATTCCTATTTCATAATTCTTTTTCAAAGATTCCAGTCTGGTGAAGGGCACTTCCCACCAATTCATAAAATTGCTAATGATAAATGAGTTAGAGAAAACAAGCATCAATACAAATGACCATATGAAAAGCTTCCTGGCAATTCTCTTGTTGAAACGGATCAGTGCAACCAAAAACAGGATTAATATCCATGTGAAAGGATTGAGGAAATAGGATAGTATTTTGGAGATGAAGAAAAACAAATCAAATTATTTTAAATAGCCACGAATGCATGAATTAAACTTAAATTTCCCCAGAATATCTTGAACCAAAAGTCAAGCTGTCTCATCAATTACACCAATCAACCAATTAACAAAAAAACCAATATACTAATAAACCAATATACCTCTTCACAAATATACCCAATTCGTGCATACATGGCTGACTAGAGTCTGGCCATAAAGTTTCAATTTTACCACCACCCTCCGCACCCCCTTAGTCCCCGGAAGGGGAAATCCCCCACACAACCAAGGGGTTGGATGGTTCTCTCCGCCTCAGGCGGAGAGTTAGAGGGGTTTGCGAAGGAGGGCGAGTTTATGGACAGACTCTAACTAATATGTTCCACTCCATTTTCGCAGGAACCATTCAATGCTCAACAACAAAATGATCAGTCCGAGCAACCAGGACAGGTTGATTAATTCCGCATAAGATTTGGAATAGGAAAGTACGGTTTTAAAATTATCCCGGGCGCTTAGTTCATCCGCAAAGTCTTCCAGTTCACCGGTGTAGAGCAATCTGCCACCATGTTCATCCGCTAAACGAAAAAGAAGATTATGATCGGCCCTCAACCTGCTTTGTTCAATGTTTAAACCGGAAACAATGAAAACACCTTCTTCCACATAGTTCTTAATACCCAGTTGTGTTTCTGCCCTGTAATTGTATTCACCGGTTTGCAGTTTTCCGGCATTCAGATAATAAGCATTTCCCCTTTTGCTGAATGTATAGGGATATTTATTATTCTTCAGATCCTGCAGCATAATCCTTACTTCTGGATCATTGACCAGCTCAAAGTTATCGTTGTATAATTCAGCCTCGAAAATCACATTTTCATTTTCAGTGATCTGCTTCTTTGTATCTACCCTGAATTTACGCTTATCCTCCTTTATGACCAGATATTGCACAATCTTCCCGATCAAGGCATTAAAAGCATGCTGATTGCCCGTAAGTTTATTATCCTCTATCCTCCATCTCCAGATACCCGTTCCGCAAATGAAACCTGTTTTGTTTTTCACGGCTGTATTAAAGGCAATAAGTGCTTTATCTGTAACAACACTTCCGATCCTCTGGTTTAAAAGCTTTTGGATGGCATTGCTCTGTATGTAATTGCCGAAAAAAACCTGCAGAGGTGGAAACTCCCTGATTTGATTCCGGCTTGCCTCATCAATCGAAAAGGAAACAAATTCCGGGTTAATGGCAGGAAAAGCATCTTCAAAAGCATTGCTGTTGCTGCTGATCTTTAATCCACTGTTGAGGTTATTGAAAAAATTCAGGTTGCTTTGCGGCCCCAAAATAAAGAGTAACGATGTTTTATTCTGCTTCAATTGTTCATGCAAATTAGCTGCATAACGGGTATTCGAAGGAATCTGGTGCAATATGGCAAGGGCGTAGTTTCCAAGATCTCCCTTGAATTCTGACAGGGATTGCATTTCAATTTCGTAATTATCTTTATCGATCAGAGCAGAATTTATGGCTGCAATATCAGGATGGGGACCATTGTAAAGGATCAATATTTTACTTTTATTATCAATTACCTCTATAAAAAAATTCTTCCGGTTATTCTTGAAATTCGTTTCATTCTCCAGATCATCGAGCACGACCGTATATTTACGCATGCCCGGACTGCCTGCCTCCAGCATGAATCGCAGGTTTTGATTAAATTCCTGCTTGCCGATGAATAATTGTTTTTGACGCAGATTCCGGCCCTGGTACTCAATGCTGACAGATAATTTCCTGCCTTCGCACCTATCAGCCTGAATGTTAACTTCCACCGGAAATTCATTGCCTGAGAAAGCAATTTTATTATGGTCAATATCGCGGACAACCACATCGGGTTTGAGACCGGTATCTCCAAGCCCCAGGGTATAAACCGGGTAATTGATACTGCGCATAGCGTACAGGGGATCGGCACCTGTATTGTAAATCCCGTCGCTGGCAAGGATCACTGCCGCAACATTCCGGTTGGTGTAATTGTTCTCGATGAGATCGGGAATTTTTGAAAAATCAGTTCTGAGTCCGTCAAAAGAAAGCCCGCTCATCTCTTCAACATTTTCATCGAAGAGATACTTTTTGACACTAGCATTGTTTTCCAGTTTCTGCAGAAAAGAAGAAAGCAAATCAGGGTATTGATTCTGGTAATAAGAGGAATCACTGCTGGCAATGATCGACCTTGAATTATCCTGAAAAAAGATCACTTTTGGTTTCTCTTCTACGCGGGTTCTGGATTTGATCAGCGGTGAAAGTAGTAAAAAGGCAATCAGGCTGATTACCAGAAACCTGATCGGAGCCAGCATACTTTTCAGCCATAGCGGTATTTCCGACCTCTTATCTTTGTAATAAAGCAAAAATGCAAACAATGCCCCCAGCAGGAGACAAAAAATAATAAACCAGTGTGGGAAATCAGTTATGATATTCAATTTAAAAACAAGGTTTATAGGTTCTTAAGTTTCCATTCCACCGCATACGTTGATCACCTGTCCTGTTACATAAGAACTCAGATCGCTGCCTAGAAATACGGCTATGTTGGCTACATCATCAGTTGTCCCGGCCCTTTTCAGAGGAATATCTTCCAGCCAGGCTTTACGGGCTTCTTCTGGAATCCTCTGTGTCATTTCCGTTTCAATGAATCCGGGTGCAATGGCATTCACACGGATATTTCTCGATCCGATCTCCTTTGCAATGGATTTGGTAAAACCGATCAGGCCGGCTTTGGAGGCTGAATAATTTGACTGCCCCCCATTACCACTGATGCCGACAACAGAACTCATGTTGATAATGGAGCCGAATCTTTGTTTCAACATAGTACGTTGAATGGCTTTGGTCATGTTAAAAATGGACTTGAGGTTCACCTTGATCACCAAATCCCAGTCCTGCTCCGTCATCCGCATCAAAAGATTGTCGCGTGTGATACCGGCATTGTTGACAAGAATATCAATTTTTTCAAAGTCACTGATCACAGTGGAAATAAGCTTTTCTGCCTGCTCAAAAGAACTGGCATCAGAGGCATAACCCTTGGCCTTTTTCCCCATCTCTTTAATTTCAGCTTCAAGGCTTTTTACATTATCATCAATATTGAGGTCTGTAAATGCGACGTCGGCACCCATTTTAGCAAATTTCAGCGCGATGGCACGACCGATCCCCCTGGCAGCACCAGTTATTAATGCGGTTTTGTTTTCCAACAATTTCATAGCTGTTATTTTTATTTTGTCCAAAGATAAACAATAACGATGGCTTCTGAAAGTTTAGAAACGTTCCAATGTCTGAAAAATTTTAATTTGGGAACCTCAGACATACCCTTGCACCTGCACTTTCATTGTTCTCAATATGGATTTTACCCTGATGAGCGTCCATGATCAGTTTTGTGGCAGCCAGCGAAAGACCGATTCCTTCAAAATGAGAAGTTTCGGCATTGGAAAAATATTCAAACATATTGTTCATGGCCTGTCTGTTGAAGCCAGGTCCTTCATCACTGATCCCAATGTTTGTAAATTCTTTCTTCTGATCAATGTCAATACGAACCCTGCTGCCTTTCGGTGAGAATTTCAAAGCATTGTTAAGCAAATTCTCAAGACAGGTTTTGATCAGGTCAAAATCAATGTTGATCTGGAGATCATCCTCATACGCTCCAATTTCTAGGGTTATATTCTTTTCTCTGAAACGTTCCTCATAACTTTCGAAAATATTCTCTATAAGGTATTTTATTTTCTGGGAAGTAAAATTAAACTTATACTGTTCCGATTTAAGGGTTGTGATTAAAATGGCGGTCTCGCTAAAGCGCGCCAGTCTTTCCGAAGCTTCTTTAAGATAATTGATGTATTCCCGGTTTTCCTTTGATTGTATTGAATTCTTCAAAAGGTCCGTAAGTCCCATGATCCCATTCAATGGTGTTCTCAATTCATGGCTGATGATGCTGAGAAACTCACTTTTGGCCTTTTCCAGGCTTTTGAGCTGCTCATTTGCAATCCTGAGCTGATTGGTTCTCTCTTCTACTTTTTTCTCCAGGGTTTTGTTCACATTTTTTAATTGCTCTTTCTGAGAACGAATCAGGAGGTGGGTCTTTACACGTTGGATCAATTCCTCTGAGCTGAAAGGCTTCGTAATATAATCCTGGGCTCCCAGGCAAAGCCCCTTCACGATGCTTTCCTTATCCGTTTTGGCCGTTAAGAAAATGATGGGAATCTCGCGCGTGGATTCTTTTCCCCTGATCCGCTCACAAACATCGTAACCATTCATCTGCGGCATCATGATATCAAGCAAAATCAAATCATAGGGATTCATCTGAATAAGTTCAAGTGCTTCTTCCCCACTCTGTGCATAAGATAATTTAAAACCTTCCCTGTAAAGTATATTCCCGAGGATCTGAATATTTTTTGGCATATCATCGACGATCAGTATACTTTGCTGCTCATTTTTCATCTCAAACATATGAACCCCCTATATTATGCATTGATCTATTGAAGAGAAACATCTTCCGGGAAGAGTTTTACAAAATCCATTAATGTTTCATTCATTTTCTCCACATTAAATGAACGGGCTTTTCTCAACAGAAGCTCACCATAACGGATCAATACATGATTTTTTTGCTTTTGCCCTTCCAACATAATTTCTTCTCCGAATTCAATGATTTCACTGATAGATTGTTTTTTTCTTACATCATGCCATTTGGTAATAAAGTCTTCAAAATCTTTCGGTTCCAGTTTGCCAAGATCTTCCTGGTCGATTCTGTCGGACAACGGTTCTTTTGACAAGCTCTTTTCCTGTCGATCCGGCCTTTCCTCATGTGGAAGATGCTTTTTGAGCTCTTTGATCAAATCCTCGATTTTAATGGGTTTGGGCAGATAGCCATCAAATCCCATTTCAAGAAATGCTTTCTTTTCTTCTTTCAAAGCATAGGCCGTGATAGCAATAATTGGAATATGCCGTATTTCTTTATACTGCCTGACTTTCCGAAAAGCATCAATTCCATTCAACACTGGCATGCGAATGTCCATTAAGATCAAATCTGGTGGATCAGATATGATTTTCTTTACCGCATCATAACCATTCTGAGCTTCAACGATGGTGATATTTCTGCCGGATAGCATATCTGCCAGCAGGCGGCGGTTTGTTTTTATATCATCCACCACCAGAACCCTGGCATTCCTGAATTGAATATTTCTAAAATCCTTACCCGGCATGCTTTCATGATCCTGTCGAGGCTGAATTATTCTTACAGAAGGAAAAATTACCGAAAACGTACTTCCTTTCCCGGGCTCACTTTCAAGCTTTATCTCACCCCCCATCATTTCAACCAGCCTTTTGGAGATGCTGAGTCCCAAACCTGTGCTTTCAGCCTTGATTTCTTCAGAGCTATGGTCGTAACTGAACGGTTCAAAAATACGTTCCTGGTCACCAGGAGCTATTCCAATGCCGGTATCAACAACCGAAAGTCTTAATCCGATGAATTTTTCATTCTTACATTTTATTTTCTGAGCCCTCAAATCAATAAATCCTTTTTCTGTAAATTTAAGTGAATTCCCGACCAGGTTAAAAAGGATCTGTCTGAGCCTGGCTTCACTCAGGATAAGTTGCTCAGGCAATTCCGGATCAATTGTAATCCTGAACTCCAGTCCTTTTTCTTCTGCCTTCAGAATGAAAATATTCCTGAGTTCTTTGAGCAGGCTATCGAGTTTTACCGGACCAAAATCAATTTCCAGTTTATCGGCTTCAATTTTGGACAGGTCTAAAATATCATTGATCAGTGAGAGAAGGCTTTTCCCGCTGGATTTTATGGATTCAAGATAATCCCGGTGCAATTCATGATTGATCTGACTTTCCAGGATGTCTGTAAAACCGATCACCGAATTCAGGGGAGTTCGGATCTCATGACTGATATTGGCAAGAAATTTACTTTTGGTCTGATTGGCTTTTTCCGCCTGTTCCTTGGCAAGCAATAATTTATCCGCATATTCTTTCAGTTCCTCTTGTTTCTTATTGATCTCTTCATTTTTTTCACCGAGCAGCCGGGTTTTCTTTCTGTTGATAGAATAAAGCCAAAGGATCACTGCAGCTATGACCAGAAAAACCGAGGCACCAATACTGGCCAGCATGGAAATGGCCCTGTTGATGCGTGCCTGGTTTTGCAGGTTGTTGATTTCATTTTCCTTTCGCTCGGTTTCAAATTCGGTTTTCAGCCACGCAATGTTTCTGCGGTTGGTCTCATTGAGTATACTGTCCTTATAATTTACCGACATGCGGTAGGCATAAAGAGCAGAATCATACTGATCAATATGCGTAAAAATCGTTGAGATGAGCGCATATGAGTCCCTGATCTTTGATCTTGCATTGATCTCAAGTGCTAGTTTCAATCCCTTATTGCTGTATATCAAAGCTTGATTATATTCTTTGAGTTCCTTGAAAGCCTTGCCTACATTCATAAAACTATTGGCAGTAAAACGCTTATCACCAATTTTCTGATTGATCTCCAGCGCCTTCAAAAAATATTCAAGGCTCTTGATGTTGTTTCCAAGGGTTAAATAGACATTTCCTATATCGTCATAACAAATGGCAATTCCTCTTTTCTCGTTGATGCTTTCATTAACCTCCAGAGATCGCATATAATAACCCAGGGCTGTGGCATAATCATGCTGTTTCATGTAAACATTGCCTATGTTATTCAGATTGATCGCAACACCTCTTTTTACTTTTACTTCTTCTTCCAACTGAAGTGCATGCAGGAAATTACGTCGTGCTGAATTATAATTGCCCATCGAAAATTCGATATTTCCAATACTGTTGAGCGCAACAGCTTTCCCATGCTTGTTGTCAAGACTGTCCGAAATTCTCAATGCTTTCAGGTGATACAGGGTTGCATTGTGATAATCATCCATTCTTCGGTAAATCACACCTATGTTGTTGTAAGATATGGCAAGGTTGCCAGGTTCTCCCGCACTTTGCGACAATTCAGCAGCTTTGTTCTGAATTTCAAGGGCGGGAATGTAGATACCCTTGTTGCGCATACGCACGCCAAATTCATTGATTGCAGGTATGATGGTATCAAAATCTTCTTTTCGGTTTATTTTTTCAACAATCCGGTCAACAAGATCAATGATCTCAAGTGGCCGCTCTTTGAAAATCCTGTTGGTATCAAGCTGGTTCAGAAATTCAATGGTTAAAAGGCTCAGGCTATCATGTTCATCAGGCATTTCAGGGATGTTCAACTGGTCGGCACAAACCGGCTGAAAGTGAATTGCTGCAAGGATAATAAGCCCGATGACAAATGATCTGACCATTTTCAATATAATGATTCAATAAAGTCAAAAATAAGTAATTATGCTGACTCCCTGATAAATTACAGCAAAAATGAGCTGTTAAAAATATTTTATCAATGGCAGGTCGAGCCTGTGATGCATCAATTCATTTTGGGGATAAATTCTGAAAGCATAGTCCCAAACCCCGGTATTGATCAGGGGAAATTCACAACGGAATAAATAATTGCCTTCCTTTTTTTCAACAAAGGACAATTCATGCCTGATAACGATCTTTTCGATTTGATCATTTTCCTTTTGTCCGAAAATGACTTCTACGCCAAGGTCCTTCTCACTCAGTCCGGGAGCTTTGATTTGAAGGTCCGCTCTGAAATTCTCACCCAGGTTCAGTGGTTCCTTTGTGGGATCGGGGATCCTGGCTTCCTCAAGGGCAATCCGGCTCCAGTTTCTTTTTATTTTTCTTTTCCAGGAAGTAAAGCTGGCAATACGATTGTTCTGTAACAGGAAACGATGTCGCTCCATCAGGGGATGATAATACTGCTCAAAATAATCATTCATCATCCGTGTCATGGTAAATTGTGGACTGATCCATTCCATGTTGTTCTTGATCGTATCCACCCAAGGATTGGGAATGCTGTTATCATCCCTTTCAAAATAAGTGGGGATGATTTCATTTTCGAGGATGTTGTAAATGCTTTCGGCATCCAGTTCATCCTGGAAATGCTGATCTTCGTAGGTTTTTTCCTCTTTGATCATCCAGCCGGCGCCTGGTTTATAACCTTCGGCCCACCATCCATCAAGCACACTTAGGTTCAGCACACCATTCAGAGCAGCCTTTTGACCACTCGTCCCGGAAGCTTCCATGGGCCTTGTAGGTGTGTTTAGCCAAAGATCAACACCCTGAACCAGTTTTCTTGCAACTGCGATATTATAATTTTCAATAAAAATGATTCTGCCGATGAATTCAGGTTTTTTGGATATTTCAATGATCCTTCTGATCAGGGCCTGGCCTGCTTCATCATTCGGATGCGCTTTCCCGGAAAAGATAAAGATTACCGGCTGGTCCTCGTCATTGATGATCTGTGCCAGTCGTTCGAGATTTGAAAACAACAAACCGGCTCTTTTATATGTGGCAAACCTGCGGGCAAAACCTATTGTCAGTGCCCCCTCATGCAAATTCTCCAATGTTTTAAAAATAATTTTGGGATTTTCCTGCCTGTGCATCATATCCCTTTCTATGGATTCCCTTAAAAAGGTAAAGAGCCTTGATTTCAAACGCCTGCGAAGCTCCCATATATCTTTGTTATCAAGGTTCTGCATCGCACTCCATTGCTTCATTTTCGGGTTACGCAACTGATCCATGCTTCCCAGCATCTTCTTATACAAAGCTGCGCTTTCACTGGCTGCCCAGCTTTCGAAGTGCACTCCATTGGTCACATAACCGATGTTCAGCTCTTCATCAAAGTATTCCGGGTACAGTGTCGAAAACATTTGCCTGGATACCCTACCATGGATCTTGCTCACGCCGTTGATTTCCTGGGATAATTTAAGTGCCAGCACCGACATGGAAAAACTGTTTTCGAAATGAGAACCGGCCAGTCTTCCCAGTTCGATGAATTCCTCAAAGCTGATCTTCAGGTTTTGAATATAATCACCCAGATATGTTTTTACCAGGTCGTGCGAGAAATAGTCATGACCTGCGGGGACAGGAGTATGCGTGGTGAACAAGGTGGAAGATCTTACAAACTCAACAGCATCTTCAAAAGAATAATTTTCTTCATTGATCAGTTTTCTCAATCTTTCAACCCCAATAAATGCAGAATGCCCCTCATTGCTGTGAAATAACACAGGTTTCAGTTTCAATTCATCCAGCATTTTGATTCCACCGATGCCCAGCAAAATTTCCTGCTTGAGCCGATGCTCAGAATCTCCTCCATACAGTTTATGGGTAATGGCCCTGTCTTCTTCCGAATTATCGGGAATATCCGTATCCATCAGGAAAAGGGGAGTACGGCCAACATCTACCCGCCAGACCTTGGCATAGATTGTTCTGCCAGGGAGTTCCACATCAACTTTGATCCAGGTGCCGTTTTCATCCCGTACAGGATTCAATGGTAGATGGTTGAAACGTTGCGGAATATAAGAAGCGATTTGCTCGCCATATGCAGAAAGGGATTGTTGAAAATAACCATAACGATACAACAAGCCAACTCCCACCATATTCCTGTTCTGGTCGCTGGCTTCTTTTAAATAATCACCTGCCAGGATACCCAGTCCTCCGCTGTATGTTCTCAAACTCTCGTGCAAACCAAATTCCATGCTGAAATAAGCAATCTGTTCGCTGGGTTTTTCATAAACCTTGCCCATGTAATCTTCAAAGGCCTGGTATATTCTCTCGATGCGTTCCATCAGACCGGCATCATTTTCAAGGTCCTTTAACTGGTCAAGATTTAATTTTTCAAGCATGGACACTGGATTTTGCTCCGATTCTTTCCACAGTTCCGGATTAATCGACCGGAAAACCTCTTTTACATCAGGGTTCCAGGACCACCACAAATTTTTAGAAAGGATGAACAATCCCTTCAATTTCTCGGGAATAATGGGCTTTACCAGCACTTTCTTCCAGTCTGGATAAGTATTATTTGTCGGTTGATAATCTATCATCGTTATTATTTTTAGTCATTAACATATAGCATAATTCACCCTGCAGGTGAAACTGTAATTACAATAAAAAATAAATTGGGAAAACTAAAAGATCTTTCGAATTTGACGCATGATCTTTTCTCGCTGTTTTTTAACATCCGTTTTTTTGACATCCCTGAATTTACGCTCAAACTCATCAAAGTTTTTCTGGGCCCGCTTACCAAGATTGCCGTATACCTTTTCCCTGAGCTCCTTGCTTGAGTTTTTCAGGGCGATCACAAGATCTCTGGTATTGATTTTCCTGAGGGCTTCCTTCAAACGCGTATTGGAGAGTTTTGCAATCTCTTCAAATCCGGCTTCTCCCTCTTTAAGTTCTTCCAGTTTTGAACGCATCCTTTTCAGGGATTGGTCGGTGTGTTTCTTCGCCGAAGATTTCACCCTGGATGCAATCTGTGTTCCCTGCTCTTTCAATGCTCCTACCCGTGCTTTTACAGGATCATAACATTTATCTACCCGGATGATAAAATCACTCAAAACATTCATATAATTGATAAAAGCTTCGTAGGGCGTGCCATAGGGATTAAAATATTTATGCACATCACCATCCGAGAACCATTTGGTGCACATATAATAAAAGTGATCGCTGGTTTGCAGGTAATGCCAGTCTTTTTGAATCTGTGGATCGGAGCAATATTTAACTTTTTCTTCGATCTGGTACAATTTATCAAAGGCTTCATCCTGAAGTTCATTGCCCAGCCAGGCGGTCAGGTCTCGTTCTTCATCAGCCCAGGATATTGGGTAGGGCACATGAATGGCTGAAACCACCTGCAGTTTTTCCGATGCTTCGGAGGGTGTTGTAAAACCAAAATCTGTCATCTCAAATACCTTTTCGGGCATGGCTTTCAGGAAATCAAATATTCCCGTTTCAGGCCATTGATGTTCTCCGAATGTTTCATAATCCATGAACAGGTTTATGATCTCCTGTTTGCTGTCGATCTGATTCAGCCATCCTGCGAATTTTTCCGCAGTGAGGGGCCAGTCCTGCCAGCTTCTCTGAGAAAAGCGGAAGGCAATATCGTCACTCAGGCTGAAATTTTTTAACAACATTTTTAGTTTCGGATTGATCGCATTGCAATACAAAAAATTCGGGCTTTTCCAGCCGAGCACATGTTTTGCTCCTTCCGTCAGCATGGTATCAAAACCCATTTCAGCCACCATTTCACCAATCCCGTCGGAATAGATCAACTCCGTGTTGCGGAATGTTTTGGGCTCCTGGCCAAAAAATTTCTTTATTTGTTTTTTCTGCAGATCGACCTGTTTAAAAAACTCATCTTTGCTTTTCAGGGAGGAGAGGCTGTGGGAGTATGTTTCTGCCAGAAACTCCACATGACCGGTAGAAGCCAGTTTTTTAAAACTATCCAGCACCTCAGGAGCAAATTTTTCAAACTGATCCATTGCTGTTCCTGAAATGGAGTAGCTGGCCTTGAACCTGCCACCGAACTTTTTGATCAGGTTGTAAATGGTTTCATTTGCTGGAAGGTAACATTTTTCGGCAACCCTTTTTAATATAAGCGCATTGTTGATCTCATCAAAATAATCATGCCTTTCGCCAATGTCGAAAAAGCGATAGGTTCTCAAACGATAAGGCTGATGTACTTGAAAATAAAAGCAAATAGATCTCATTGATTCCTCAGGATTTTAATTTAATAAACTAGAATATACATTTTTCGTATGATAGGCTGCATTTTCCCATTTCAGGCTATCCACTTCATCTTTGCCGTAACGGCGAAACATTTTCGACAAACCATCATAATTGATGAGTCCGTAAATACAGTCGGCCATGGCGTCCACATCCCAGAAATCAACTTTCAGGGCATGTTTCAGAATTTCAGCAACGCCCGACTGCCTTGAGATGACTACCGGAACATTCGATCGCATGGCCTCCAGGGGCACAATCCCGAAGGGTTCAGAAACCGATGGCATAACGAATACATCGCTTTGCGCCAGCATCCTGTCAACATCGGGACCTTTCAAAAAACCTGTAAAGTGGAATTTTGTTCCTATGCGCAATTCCGCAACGCGTTTCACCATCCTGTTCATCATATCACCGGTTCCTGCCATGACAAATCGTACATTGGGATCCTTTTTGATCACCTTGTGAGCGGCCTCTACAAAATAATCAGGGCCTTTCTGGAAGGTAATCCTGCCAAGAAAAGTCACGATCTTTTCGGGCACAGCTTTGCTGATCTCTGCAAGATGGCTTTTATCTGATGGTTCAACTGCATTGTAAATTGTTATGATCTTGTTCGGATCGATGCCGTATTTCTCGATAACGGTTTTCCGGGTCAGATTGCTGACGGTAATAACCCGGTCAGCTTCCATCATTCCCTTTTTCTCGATCTCAAAAACACTCTGGTTAATATTCTCACCACTGCGATCGTATTCTGTGGCATGCATATGAACGACGAGGGGTTTTCCGCTGATGTATTTTGCAGCGATCCCGGCAGGATAAGTCAACCAGTCGTGGGCGTGAATAACATCAAAATGGCTTTTTCCCGCGATGGCCGAACCGATAAGGGCATACCTGGAAACTTCCTCCAGCAAGTCCTTTCCGTATTTACCACTGAAATTATATTTCCGTGTAAATACACTGCTGCCTGCCAGTTCCTTTTTCAATTCACTTTCTTCGACCAGCTTTTTAAATTCTTCCGGCCCCACATAAGGAATAATATTCGATCCAATTTCCATGTAGGAGATCCTATTCCAGTAATCTTTGTATTCCTGGTCCTCCACATCGATCTCAACATCACTGGCACTAAGCAGGCGAACAGCTTCCTGGTTTTCATCACCATAAGCTTTGGGCACAACAAACTGTACATCCACATTGTGTTTTGCCAATCCCTTTGTCAATCCAAAACAGGCAGTTCCAAGTCCCCCAGTAATATGGGGTGGAAATTCCCAACCAAACATCAAAACCTTCATCTGCTATTCCTCCTTCTTATTTTTATTTTGATTGATCAACCATTGCATTCTCAGCAATTCAGCAACATTCCATGCCTGTGAAATAGCACCACCGGCCTTGTATGGCGGATCACCGGCATAATATTCCGATATGCTGCCGATTCCGTCTTCCGGCATTTCTGCTTCAAAGCCGGAATAAATTTTTTGAATTTCCTGAAGGGCCTTATTACCATCCAGGTTAAACTTTGCTTCGGCATAGTGTCCAAGCAGCCATGGCCAGGCCGTTCCCTGGTGGAGCCTTGCAGACCGTTCGTTTTCATTGCCTTCACAGTTACCTTTATATGCTTTATTCTTAGGTGATAATGAACGGAGTCCCCGAGGTGTCAGCAATTCTTTTTCGACTACATAGAGGACATTTCTTTTCATCAGATCGCTCAGGGGAGAATACCGGAGCGAAACAGCGATGATCTGATTGGGGCGTACATCCCATGACTTCCTGGCCCCATCTGCAAAATCGGCCAGAAAAGCCTTATCCTGATCCCAGAACAGCCCGATGAATGAATTCCTTATCTTTTCCGGTGTCGTTTTCCACTGCTTTGCAAATGCCTGGTCTTTCTCCTTCTCAGCCAGTTCCAGTGCAAAACAAACGGCATTGTACCAAAGTGCATTGATTTCGACTGCTTTGCCATTTCTGGGAGTAACGGGTTTATCATTGACCCGTGCGTTCATCCATGTCAGGCCGTATAAATCCGAATAAGAACTGATCAAAGAATCCTTGTCCATGCCAAAGCCAAAGTCAGTTCCTTTCCTATATCCGTTCAGGATCTTTTTGATCAGCTTGCCGTAATCTTTCCAGATCTTTGCTCTATTACCCGAAATGATATAATATTGTTGTAAAGCCCAGATAAACCAGAGGGAGGCATCGATGGAATGATATTTTAACTCCCTGCCTTCTCGATGGCTGGGGAATAGTGGTCCGTTCATCATTTCGCTCATGCTTTTCACAACAGCGCGGAACATTTTATAATCGCGCTTTACCAGGGTTAGCCCTGGCAGGGCAACAAATGTATCCCTTCCATGCATTCCATGCCAGGGAAGACCAGCAATTACACTGCTTTCGCTTCCCTGCTTGATAAGCAATTGCTGAGCAGAATTGATCAGACAATTTTCAAAATTGCTTCTGGGTACCCGTTTGGCTATTTCAGCATCAAATATTCTTTTCAGGGATGGTGCATGCGCCTGCCTGAGACCAGCAGAAAAAACTATGCTTTCACCTTTTTTAATGGATGTTTCAAAAAAACCCGGTACGTAAAGGTCTTCCTGGTAATCGTAACCTCTTTCCTGCTCGCGGAAATACTCAATATTATAGTACCAGTCGGGAACATGCGTATATTCCGTTCCTTTTGAAAACTGCATAAACAGAGGTGTATAACCCTCATACATTTCTACCTGAATACCATTCTTAACCTGATGATACTTATTATTAAAATAAACGTTTTCACGGGTCAATGCATGAATGTTGCGGAATGCCAGAAACGGCTTAAAACGCAATTTTGTGGGAGAATGTGCCTCAAGCAGTGTATATTTGATCATGATCCTTTCATCATGGGTATGGAAAAGGCGCTCCATGCTCAACACAACTCCACCCAAACGGTAGGTTATTCTGGGGATAGGATCTGCCTCAAAGTCCCTGACGTATTTATGCCCCCTGGGATTATAAACATTTCCGGGAAATTTGTGAAGCCCGAGGTTAAATTCGGCCTCCCGCTGCATCACAGTTACATCCAGATTCGACAACAACACGTGCAAATCATGATCTATTCCTGGCTGAGGCGCAACCAGCAAACCGTGATATTTACGCGTATTGCATCCTACCAGTGTTGTAGAAGCGTATGCGCCAGAACGACTGGTTCTCACCAGCTCTTTCGAAAGCGAATATTCCAGGTTGATCAGCTTTGATTTATCGAACTTAATATAGCTCATTTATAAGTATTTATATTGATTTTGAAAATCCGGTATTTGAATTTGCAAATTTACTCAATAATTTAAACCCGTTCTATATAAATGATTAAATAACAAAAAATTAATTTGCATTTAATGTATGCGAAATTTTAAAAAATAATTAAAATTTATGTGACAATCATCCTTAAAAAGGAATTAAAGATAAAAGCATTCTTTCTTTGTTAATATGTTCTTTAAAAAATGAAATAAAATATCTTTGTTTTTAAGATCATTTATATCAACTTTGACATAAAAGTCCGCATTGGATAATGGGTATAGAAATACTGAAGGAAAACATTCGGAGAAACTATGAAATACATGAGTGGAAACACTCGCTGGCAATTTTATATAATGATTTTCCCAATGAATTCAAGGATATCATTGATGTACTAAATAATTTTTCACTTTGTAAAAGCTGGATAGAAGTTGGAGGTGGACAAAAATCTAAAGTTGCTAACTTCATTGATGGATTCCTTGAATCACGAGGATGGGTGGAGAAAGAATTTGATACTTCAGTACAAGTTGATGAATATCTTATGAATTCTCCAACACATAAAGTCGATTGCTTTAAAAACAGGATTGCACTGGAAATTGAGTGGAATAATAAAGATCCATTTTACGACAGAGATTTAAATAATTTTCGTTTGCTTTTTGATTTGAGGGCAATAAGTGTGGGCGTGATCATTACAAGATGTGATGAATTACAACAAATTTTCGAAGATCTTGGTAGAGGGAAATCATATGGAGCATCAACAACCCATATGTCGAAGCTTTTACCCAGAATTGAAGGTGGCGGTGGAGCAGGTTGTCCGATTCTGGTTATCGGAATAACAAAAAACTTATACAACGAGGATTGCTAAATGAAAGAAACTGCAAAAGATAATTTTCGCAAAAAAGTAAGGAAGAATTTTTACGGAACGGTTTTAGCCGATCCACCATGGCAGTTCACAAACAGAACCGGAAAGGTTGCTCCGGAGCATAAACGTTTGCAAAGGTACCCAACGCTGAGCCTTGATGAAATAAAGGAAATACCTGTGGAAGAAGCAATGAAGGAACAAAGTCATCTTTATTTATGGGTTCCCAATGCTTTGTTAAAGGAAGGCCTTGAGGTTATGGAATGCTGGGGATTTGAATATAAAACCAATATAATCTGGCACAAGGTACGCAAAGATGGTGGTCCTGATGGAAGAGGTGTAGGTTTTTATTTCAGGAATACAACTGAGATTATATTGTTCGGAATCAGAGGTAAACTCAGGACTCTTGGACCGGCACGCAGTCAAGTGAACATTATTAAAAGCCGAAAACAAGAACATTCAAGAAAACCAGACGAACAATATGATATAATTGAAAGATGCAGTCCTGCGCCATTTCTTGAAATGTTTGCACGTGGGGCAAAAAAAGGATGGGAAGTTTGGGGCAATCAGTCCAATGATTACGAACCTTCTTGGGATACCTATGCTCACAATAGTAAATCCTTGCAAAGGAAAAAGGAGATGGTTAGATACCTGTTTGATATCAATGAATTTGAAATCAAAAAATCCGATATTACAGAATAATATTAAATTGATAAAGTCACACCAGCTCAAATATTTCAAAGAAGAATAGGTACCTTTGAAATTCAATTCAGTAATTAATTTATATTTTTTTGCTTAATACATCTAATATGCGTTATTTGTTTTTATCCCTCAGTTGTGTTATTTTTCTTTTCACAAATGCTCAGCCATCAAAGAAAAAACCACTCAACCACAGTGTTTACGACTCCTGGAAAAACATTGAAAATGTCAGGATATCAAAGGATGCACATTGGATATCCTATGAACTGAATCCCCAGAAGGGAGATGGCCAATTGATGCTTTACAATACCCATACAGGAAACACAGATAGCATTGCAAGAGGCTTTGATGCTAAATTCTCACCGGGTTCAAACATCCTGGTCTTCAAGATCAAGCCTCAGTTCGATACCATACGGCAAATGAAGCTGAAAAAGGTCAAGAAAGAAAAAATGCCCAAGGACAGCCTCGGGATATGGTTCCTGGCAAATGACAGCCTGCTAAGCTTTCCCGATGTAAAATCCTTTAAAATGCCCCGGGAGAAAAATGACTGGCTTGCTTTTCTGCAGAAACACCGGGAAGCAAAAGCAGATTCCACCGAATCAAATGATTCAACAAAGGTTAAAGCGAAAAAGAAAGCCAATCAAAAGCAATACGACCTGCATATCCTTCATCCGGCCGGGGGTGAATCATTCACCTTTGAGAGTACGGAAGAATATAGCTTTTCGAAGAACGGTGAAAGCCTGGTCTTTATCAGGTCGCTAAATGATTCAATAGATTCTACGGCCGTCATCCTTTTTGAAACGACATCCATGAAAACCAGGAATGTTTTTTCCGGAATCGGTAAAGCCAAAAAGGCAAGACTAAATGATAGCGGTGATATGCTCGGGTTTATCTTTTCGGCTGATACAGGAGATGTTAAAATTTATGATCTATACCATTGGGAAGATGATGAAGTGGAAAAACTGATCCCCAGCGATCATTCCTTTCTTCCGCCTAACTGGTCGGTGAGTGAACATGGAAACATCTCATTTTCTGAAGACAACAGGCGCATGTACTTCGGTATTGCCCCCAGTCCCGAACCTGAGCCTGAAGACACACTCACCAAGGAGGAAAAAGTCAGCATCGATATCTGGAATTGGAAAGATCCTTTGCTGCAATCGCATCAACTGAAAAGGCTGAAAAGGGAGAGAGAACGGAATTACCTTTCAGTGTACCACCTGAAAAATGACAGAGTGATTATGCTTGAAGACACACTGGTTCGAAATGTGAATGTGCACCTCAAATCAAAGGGTGAATATGCCATGGGAAAAACAAAGGTTCCTTACCTGAAACAAATCTCATGGAATGCAGCCAATTACCATGATGTTTATGTCATTGATCAAGCATCAGGAGAAAAGAAAAAAGTGCTTAAAAAGGTTCAGTCGCGCTCCATATTTTCTCCGGGCGAAAACTATATTTTATGGTACGCGGCAACTGACAGCTCGTGGAATGTATATGATATTACCAAAGACAACTTTCACTGCCTGAGTTGCGGGATGGAAACTAATTTCTATGATGAAGAATTCGACCTGGCCTATGAACCCAACTCTTATGGAATAGCGGGCTGGACAGAGAATGATGAATATGTATTGATTTATGACCGTTACGATATCTGGAAATTCGATCCCGATGGTAAGGAGCAAGCACAAAAGCTCACAAATGGGAGAGCAAATGAAATGCGTTTCCGTTATGTGAAAACGGATCCCGAAGCCCGCTTCATCAAAATGGATGACAGCTTACTGCTCTCAGCTTTTAATGAAAAAACAAAAGCCTCCGGGTATTATTACTTCTATCCTGAAAACAAAGAACTTGAAAAGCAAATCCTTCAGGACTATCGTTTTACCGGACTCAAGAAAGCGAAAGATGCCAATACTTTTGTTTACGCCAAAGAAAGCTTTGAAAAATTCCCGGATCTCTGGATCAGCGATCTCAACTTTAGAAACACAAAACAGATCACCCATGCCAATCCGCAACAAAAGCATTACAAATGGGGAACGGCAGAATTGATTGAATGGACATCCCTGGATGGCAGACCACTGGAGGGCATCCTCTACAAACCGGAAGATTTTGACCCGGGGAAAAAATACCCCATGATCGTTTATTTTTATGAAACATACTCCGACCGGCTGCACAGGCATTACGAGCCAAAACCCAGTCGTTCGGTCATCAACTTTTCCTATTATGTAAGCAATGATTATCTGATCTTTATTCCGGATATCAAATACACCACTGGGTATCCAGGGCAGAGCGCTTACGACGCCATCATGAGCGGAACGATGAAACTCCTGGAAGAACCCTGGGTAAACGAAGACAAACTTGGCATTCAGGGCCAGAGCTGGGGCGGATATCAGGTGGCATACCTCGTCACACAAACGGATCTCTTTGCAGCCGCTGAGGCAGGAGCCCCGGTGAGTAATATGACCAGTGCTTATGGCGGCATCCGCTGGGGATCAGGTATGAGCCGGATGTTCCAGTATGAAGATAGTCAGAGCAGGATCGGAGGAACACTCTGGGAAAAACCATGGCATTATATACAGAATTCACCCTTGTTTATGGCCCCGGATATCAATACACCTTTGCTGATCATGCACAACGACAAAGATGGTGCAGTGCCCTGGTACCAGGGCATTGAACTCTTCGTCGCATTGCGCAGACTGGACAAGCCCGCCTGGATGCTTACATACAACGGAGCACCCCACAACCTGAAGCGGAGGGCCGATATGGAAGACCTGACAAAGAGGATGCAGCAATTTTTCGATCACTACCTCAAAGACAAACCAGCTCCCAGATGGATGCTGGAAGGAATTCCTGCTATACAAAAAGGGAAAGAATTTGGATTTGAGTTGATGGAAGGAAAGGAATAATACCATTGATAGAAGAGCATGGGAATTGATGGTCATTCAATGGCAATACAATGAATGTTCATTCGGTGATCATTTGATTTTGAAGATGAGATTGACGGACAACTGAAATCATGGCTAAAGGGTCCCTTTGACTTGGCAGGCAGGCGATAAAAAACCCGCTACAACAGGGCAACGGGTTCTTCAAGTTGAATAAGTAATCAAAAACCTAGCGAATTATGATTTTTTGAGTTGTAGTTTCCTGAGGTTTGATCAATCTTACAAAATATACACCTTCAGGGTAAGCACTTATGTCAAAACGAATTTTCCTTGTATCTTCTATGGTACGTATGGTCTTTCCGGTAATGTCAATCACTTCAATAATAGAATTTTCGGGTTCATTTGTAAAAACACTGAATTTACCTTCGGAAGGATTGGGAAAAACCCTGAAGGATGTGTTTGCTGACCTATCTTCCTGCCCCGAATAACCCAAAATACCGGCCTTGGCAGAAACCGATGCCACCATGGCCTGGGTGAAAGTTCTGGCCATTTCGCTGCTGTTGAAACTCAAACCAACAATATCGTCGCTGGTATGAATATATGGGCTGTAGTTCTGACTGTCCTCAAAGGGGAAAATCCCCATATAACCATTATTGTTAAAGGAGGCGTGGTCGGAGTTTGCACCTGACAACATGCCGGGTTCTACTGAAAAATCCGGCAAATAGGTTTCAACAGTTGTGGTATAAAAATCAACCAATGGTTGTGCAGAGGAGGGCGCTATCATATCCGTATGAATTTCATCTCCTTCATGCAAGTAAGCGATCATGTCCATGTTGAAATACCCCAGTATGTTCATTTCGTTTACAGCAGCTTCGGATGCATAGGCTTCACTGCCATATAAGCCGTATTCTTCTCCTGACCAGGCCGCGAAAATGATACTCCTGTCAAAATCGTACTGGGTAAGTATCCTGGCGGTTTCAATTACTCCGCTGGTTCCAGAAGCATTATCATCGGCTCCGGGAGCATTCCCTGACCATGAGTAAGAATCATAATGGGCACCAACGATCACATATTCATCCGGGTAATTAACACCGGTTTTTGTGGCAATTACATTGTCGCTCACATCTTCTCCCCAAATAGTAAATGATTGCAGTTCAACATCCAGTCCCATTTCTTCAAATTGTTCCCTGATCCAGTTTTGTGCTTCAACGGATTCCGGCTCAAAACAATCTCGCGTGCCATAGTCCTGCAGATGTTGCACCCTTTCCTGAATTAAAGAAGCATCCACCTGAAGAATTAAATCTTCAATGATGGGGTTGGCTTCATAGGATACTTTCATTTCTGCTTCTTTCTGTGGCAAACGAGCCGCTTCATCGTGAAATGCAATGATAGCATGTGACCTGCTGGGTACAATTTCTTTTGCATTTTTAAAGGGAGTTTCAAGGATCATCATGTGTTCATCCTCATAAAGGATATTCGACACAGAACTGATCTTTTCGTAATATTGCTGATCATCCATAACAGGCCAGACAATATGATAGGCATGATCTTTCTTCCAGGCTTCACGGGTAAGAATGGCGTAAGAACTGTCAATTTCAGTAAAATCAGTTGCTGTGGCGATTACAAAATCATCCTGGTAATAGTGAACCCTTAAATCACTGTGATTGAATACCTTTTTGGTTTGCAGATAGGAATTGGTGCGGATCAAAATCAGATTATCCGCAACGACAATAACTGAGAACAAAAGTACATATGCAATTAAAAGTAATTTTTTCATATCAAAAGCCCTGCATATTAATAACAAGAAAATATCGAAATGGTTGCCAGATTTTTAACAAAATTATCAATAAAATTACAGATCGTCTCTGCTTCTGATTAAAACCGGAATGGTTTTGAGTATAATGATGATATCTTTCCCGAAAGAAGCTGTGATGGCATATTTATTATCCAGATTCTTGCGCTCTTCTTCCAGCATGTCACTTGATTCGGAAATCTGCCACAAACCAGTAATTCCAGCCGGGGCCAAAAATCGCAGTGCCCACTGATCACTGGTCAGTTGCTCAGCTTCATAAAGGGGGAGTGGGCGGTTCCCAACAATGGACATATCACCTTTCAGAACATTGAATAATTGCGGGAGTTCATCCAGGTGGAGCCTTCTGATCACTCTCCCGATCCTGGTAACCCTGGGATCATTTCTTACTTTGAAAAAAGTAGCTTTTTTATTGTGCAAGCGCTTTTTATACAGGTAAAAGTTTTCGCATATCTGGTTGCCGTCAATGTAAAGCAATGGAGAACAAGGATAACCCAGCTTTTCACATTCAGGGCATTTTTCCTTTTCCTCGTTAACTCCTTTGTTATGTTTATGCTTCAGGTACTGGTTAAATGCGGAAAGGTCAGCCCGTTTTTCTTCCGAACCGGTATACATACTTCTGAACTTATAAAAATCAAAAGCCTCGAATCCAGTTCCTATACGTTTTGAAATATAGAAAACCGGACCTTTCGAATCCAGCTTTATCAGGATTGCCACCAACAGCATGATGGGGAAAAAAATGATCAATGCTATCATGCTGAACGCAATATCAAAGACACGCTTATACCAATGGATATTAAACTCCGTAAAGGATTCTTTGCGTTTATTTCCAAATGTCTTTCTCATCAAAGAAGCATCCTCATAAGCTTTCAAAGATATGAAATTTGTACAATATCAATTTTATCAATATATTATAATAATAACCTTGATTAACTATTAAATCAAACTAAAGATCGCTTTTCCTGAAAAAATATAGTGTTGCAGCAACGAACATGACAGCATACAACAGGCTTACCAGGAAATCTTCCATGGGGATGTATGATCTGAAATTGATCCCGAACAGCTCCATCAGCGAGGTATTGGGGACATCAATCAAATTGCTGACTGAGTTGAGTGGTAGGATTCTGTCCCAGTTGCCCGGGAGTTTATATTCAAGGTAAGGTTCAATGGCAAATGAATACAGGAGAAGGAACCCGATTGCAAAGCCTGATCGTTTGATCAATATGGCAATCAATACTGCAAACAGGAAGTACACGAAAAGTTCCCAGGCAAAAGCAAACAAAAAGATCATCTTGCCTGTCACTTTACCGATGGTGATATCTGCAGTGCTGAGAAAGCCAAGAACAAGCCCTGCAATTAAAATAAACACACATATTGCAAGACTGAGAAAAAGGGCAATCAATATTTTACCAGCAATAAACTCATGGCGGTTGATACCGCTGATAATATTCTGCCGGATGGTGAGAAAATTATATTCGTTTGTTACAAGGATGATGAGCAACAAAGCCGGAATAATCTTCAGGAAAGATGACAGGAAAACAAGGTTATGCCATATATGCGGAAAAGTATAAACAGAAAAGGCTGGTATGGTAACATCGGATTCCTTCTGGGCACTGGAAGTAACGGTATTCAGAAAACCCTCAATACCGGCCAGCACAAGCAATGTGATCAGCAGAAATACAATCATATATACCCAGAATGTCCTGTATGGATATAACTTCTTCCATTCTATTTTCAGCAGTCTAAGCATTGGCCTCCAAGGTTTCGAGAAAATAATTTTCAAGTGATTTTTTGCGAACCATAATATGATTCAGAAAAATTCCTTTCGCAACCAGTTCACGGTTGACATCTTCAACTTTGAAACCTTCCTTAAGTGTGGCGACAAACCTGCCCTGATCTTCCTGAAACTTTTTCACCCAGTTTTCTTTTTCCAGCAGAGATTTCAGTTGGGGCATATCAGGGGCAGCCAGTTCCACAAGGGGGCTGTCGCTCAAAACATCTTCCACCGGTCCCTTGCTCAGGATTTTACCATGATCCAGAATGGCGACATGGGTGCAAACTTTCTGCACCTCATCCAGCAAATGACTGGCAAGCAAAATGGTGATACCCTCGCTCGCAATATTCCTGATAATATTCCGTATTTCTGCAATTCCCTTTGGATCAAGACCGTTTGTAGGTTCATCCAGAATCAGGACTCTGGGTTTGCCGATCATGGCTGCTGCTATTGCCAGCCTTTGCTTCATCCCCAGCGAAAAGGTTTTGTAACGGCTATTTTGTCGTGCTCCAAGCTCAGTCAGCGTGAGGCTTTTATCAATCTCAGCATATGCTTGTCCTTTTATATCACAAATGATCTTCATATTTTGGCGGGCTGTTAGGTAAGGATAGAAGTTAGGCGTTTCGACAATGGCTCCAATACTTTTCCTGATTGCTCCATCCGGCTTTTGTCCGAACCATTCAAAATAGCCACTGCTTGGTTTTATAATATCAACCAGCATTCCGAGTGTTGTGGTTTTGCCACTTCCGTTGGGTCCCAGGATACCAAAAATGGAACCTGCAGGTACGCTTAAATTCAAATGATCCACAGCGGTCAGCCTGCCATAATTCTTATGCAAATCATATGTTCTGAGTACCGGGTGTATCAAAAGAATTCTTTTTTGTTTTTAAATTTTCCCTCCTGCCAGGGCAAAACTAATTGAATTTATTTATACAATAGAAAAACGGCAGGTTTTTTATGTATATCAATTTTCATTTTTTGCCAGGCTGCAATATCCTGTGATATGATTTGCTGTCCCGGTAGAGTGAGATTCCAGGCAAGGCATAAGTGAGTATCCTTTCTGCATTTCTCCTGCAGGGATTCCAGCATCTGCATGTTCCGGTATGGAGTTTCGATAAATATCTGTGTTTGATCATGCTGATAAACGGATCTTTCAATCTCCAGGATTTTCATTTCTCTTTCCTTTTTCTGTATGGGCAAATATCCGTGAAATACGAAATTTTGCCCGTTAAATCCTGAAGCCATCAGGGAAAGCATGATGGAAGAGGGACCGACGAGGGGAACCACTTCCATATTTTTTTCGTGCGCCATCCTTACGATCTGGGCTCCGGGATCTGCAATACATGGCAAGCCAGCCTCTGAAAGCAGGCCAATGGTTTGCTCTTCTCTTTTTGCCAGGAAACTCTGCAGTTCCGTAAGTTTGGTATGCTTGTCAAGGACGTGGAAAGTTACTTCATTAAAATCTTTCTGAAAACCACTGGCGCGTAAAAACCTGCGTGCCGACCTGATATTCTCCACGATAAAGATACTTATATCTTTGATCATTTCACGATTATGCATGGGCAGTATATGGTTGGTGGACTTGCTGCCCAAGGAAGCGGGGATCAATATCAGTTTAGCATTTAGTTTCACGACCATGGCAGTTTGTTCAGATCAACGTTTCCTCCCGAAAGGATCAGGGCTATTTTCATTCCTTTTGTATCAATTTGTTTTTCCAGGATGGCAGCAAGCGTAACCGCAGCGGAAGGTTCGACAATGATCTTCATTCTTTCCCAGATCAGCTTCATTGCATGTATTATACTATCCTCCTGCACTTTAACAATTGTATCAACATATTCCAGGATCAGGGGAAAGGTATAGGAACCAAGCGAAGTTAACAGGCCATCGGCAATGGTTTTTGGATTCAGGGAGGGGTAAAACTTCTGATCATGAAAAGACCGGTATGCATCATCCGCACCTGCAGGTTCGCATGCAATCACTTTTGTATGCGATGAGAAGTATTTTGCTGCCAGGGCTGTTCCCGAAAGCAAACCACCGCCCCCTACGGGTGTCAGGATCATGTCCAGGTCGTTATATTCTAAAAACAACTCCCTTGCAGCACTAGCCTGTGCTGTAATGATCTTTAAATTGTTGTATGGGTGTATTTCAATAGCGCCCGTTTTTTGGCGGATTTCTTGCAGCGTTCTTTCCCGTGCTTCCAGTGTGGGTTTGCAAAATGTTATCATGCCGCCATAGTGTTTTACTGCATTCACTTTAACTTTGGGGCTGGTTTCCGGCATTACAATATATGCCTTGCATTTTCTGAGAGCGGCGGCTCTTGCCATTGCCTGGGCATGATTTCCCGATGAGTGTGTGCAAACCCCTCTGTCAATTTCATCCTGGGTAAGAGAGAAAACAGCATTGACTGCACCTCTTGATTTAAATGCACCTGCTTTTTGAAAGTTTTCACATTTGAACAAAATATTTGCTTGAAACAAATCATTGAACTGCTCGCATTGTAAAACCGGAGTATGATGAATGTAAGGCCGGATCCTTTCGGCAGCTTCAACGATATCAAGCCTGGAAGGAATATCAAAGTCTATTAAAGTATTCAAATCAAATCTCTTCCTTGTTCTTCAATTTATCGGCAATTGTGGTGCAAGCCTTGTCCAGTGTCTGAAAGGTTTTTTCAAATCCCTTTTCATCACCGAAATAAGGGTCAGGGACTGCTTCGTTCTTTCCATGAACCACGCTCATGAGATATTTGACTTTTTTCAGGTCATCCTCATTTCTTGTAAAATATTTAATATCCCGGTTGTTGGATGACTCCATGATAAAAATACGATCGAATTTGTCAAAATCATCTGAAGTGAACAATCGGCTCCTTGACTCCGTAATATCAATTCCATTTTTTTTCGCAATCTTGACAGCACGTTTGTCAGGTGGTTCATTGATATGAAAAGATTCAAAACCGGCAGATTCCACAACTGCATCAACATTTCTTTCTGCAAGTTTTTTCTTCAGGATACCTTCCGCCATTGGAGAACGGCAAATATTACCCAGGCAAACAAATAAAATCCTCATATCATTTATTATTTAAAGTTCAACGAATTAGGCTTGAAGCGTATGCTCGTAGCCATATAAAGATATATAAAATAATCAACTTTACAAAAAAAGAGTTTTGTCAAAGCTTGATTTTTTTATCAAGCTCTTCAACATATGACCTGAACTGTTTATCGGTATCGATCAGGTTATTCACCGTGCGGCAGGCATGCAATACGGTTGCGTGATCCTTGTTTCCGCAATGAAGCCCGATGGTGGCCAGTGAGGCTTTGGTATGTTTCTTTGCAAAATACATTGAAAGTTGCCGCGCCTGCACAATCTCTCGTTTCCTGGTTTTTGAGTTGATCACATCCAGGGGCAGGTCGAAATAATCGCATACCACTTTCTGAATATAATCGATTGAAATCTCCCGCGTGGTATTTTTTACGAATTTATCAATCATTTGCTTGGCAAGCTCGATGGTGATGGGTTTCTTGTTCAGAGATGACTGAGCCAATATGGAGATCAGAGCTCCTTCCAATTCCCGGATATTGGTGGTTATGCTGTACGCCAGGTATTCTACCACATCCTTCGGCATCTCTATGCCATCGCTGTAAAGGCGTTTCTGTAGTATCGCAATCCTGGTTTCCAGATCGGGCACCTGCAGGTCGGCAGCCAACCCCCATTTAAACCTGGACAGCAAGCGTGGCTCCATGCCTTTCATTTCAACCGGGGGCTTATCCGAAGTTATCACGATTTGTTTGCCCTTTTGATGCAGGTGATTGAATATGTGGAAAAAGACATCCTGGGTTTTTTCTTTACCACTCAGGAACTGAATATCATCCACGATCAGCAAATCGATCATCTGGTAAAAATGTACAAAATCGTTCTGGTTATTGTTCCTGACCGATTCTATATACTGAGCGATAAACTGTTCTGTTGAAACATATAAGACTGTAATATCCGGGAAATTGTTTTTGGCCTGGATACCGATGGCATGGGCCAGGTGGGTTTTGCCAAGCCCAACATCACTGTATATAAGGAGAGGATTGAACGCTGTTTTACCGGGATTTTCCGAAACGGCATATCCCGCTGATCGCGCCAGGCGGTTGCAATCACCTTCTATAAAATTTTCAAATGAATAACTGTCGACAAGCTGTGATTGTACTTTTAACTTTTTCAGTCCGGGAATGATGAATGGATTGGGAATGTCTTTGGATTGCCCTTTGTTCAGGTCAATCGGCATGGTTACGGATGGATTCTTAATGGCTTTTTTGTTGGCAGTGGGAACATTGATGGTATACGGGCTTTTGTCGTCGAAGGTATTGTCCATGATAATGCTGTACTCGAGCCGCCCTTCCATTCCAAGTTCTTTCTTGATCGTCTTTTTGAGCAAATTGATGTAGTGTTCTTCCAGCCATTCATAAAAAAACTGACTCGGCACCTGTATCGTCAGCACATTGTTCTCAAGCTTGACTGGATTAATTGGTTCGAACCATGTTTTAAAGCTTTGATAGTGTACATTATCCTTTATTATTTTTAGACAATTCTCCCAGACTGCAATATGATTCTTTTTCATCCGCAACTAATTGTTTTTAAATTACTTATAAATTCAAGTACCAATATAGGGCTGATTGCCAGTAATTTATAGTTCGACCTATGTCATCTTTGGTACTGATTGGAGCATCGAATCTGTAAACAAATATGGGATTAAAAAAGTGAAAAAAAAAATTTTTCAGGTATTGATTTTGTACTTTTTTTGTTGTATATATAAAATAAATTAAAGTATTTAATTACCTGATTTATTGGTATCGATTCATTCAGTCTTTAAATAATTAATTTCTAATTTATTATTCGCTCTGAACCTACCTGCAATTTTTTCTGCATATCTTTTTTGCACAGAAATGGTCATTTTGCATTTGATTTCGAAATCCTGACTTATAACATTTATGTTTTCATCCTTGGCCAACTTCATAACTTCGGAAGTTTCGGGATAATCATAAACGATCTCATAAAAGTTCTGGATTTGTTTTTGCAGGATGTTAACATTTTCCAGGGCTTCCCTGGCGGCGGTTTTATAAGCATTCGCAAGTCCGCTTGCACCCAGTTTCGTACCACCGAAATAACGGATCACAACGAGCAGGACGTTGGTAACCTCCTTCGACAAGATCTGGTTATAAATGGGTCTTCCTGCCGTGCCTGATGGTTCTCCATCATCCCCAAAACGGAAAAATGAATAATCTTTCCCGATGCAAAAGGCATAGCAATGATGACGTGCATCATGATAATCCTTTTTTAACTGATCCATTGCAGCCTTCACATCATCTTCGTTTAGCACCGGAATCGCCAGGGAGATGAATTTACTTCCTTTTTCCTTGTATAATCCTTCCCCCCTATCCTCAATCGTTTTATAAGTATCTTTGATCTCAGTTTTCAAAACTCTGTAGATGTTTTTAAATAATTTGTAAAGGTAGTTTAAGCATAAGAAATAGCAAAGATCGCCGCAATAGAAAGCAAGATACCGATGAGATTTACTAGGCGGATTCTTTCGGAAAAGACCAGGAATCCAATGACAGCCGACAGGGAAATAATCCCGGCATTGAAGATCGGATAAAGCACGCTGCTTTCCATATAAGCCATCGCCAACAGAATGAAGTAAGTGGTAGAGTAATTAAATATTCCCAGTATGCTGCCTCCGACAAGGTTTTTCAATTCAAGCCTGGCTTTTTCACGGGATAAATTGAATATGCTCACAAGAACTCCGCTGATCAAAGCAACCAGGAAAACCGTGGAAAGAAAAAGTCCGGTTTCCTCACCGATATAATGATGCTCGGCAAATTTCAGGACCGTATCTACCGCACCATTACCCAGGAAAAGCAACAAAGGCAAGAGAGCAAATCTCTTGTATGTGACCGACATTTTATTTCTCTTGAATGTCAGGTAAAATGCCAGCAGGGCTGCCAGTATACCTGTGATCTTAACAACGGAGGTGCTTTCGTGGTAGAGTACGATCCCAAAAACTACAGGTATGATGACCGACATTTTACTGGCAACCGCCGTAACGGCCACACCCGCTTTTTGAGATGATTGTGCAAAAAGGTGGAATACCGCAATAAACAGAACGCCCTCGATAACAGCCAGGAAGAACCAGGGTTCAAAAACAAGTCCACCAAAATCGTAGACACCTATATGCACAGAAAATCCAATAACGGCTCCCACGAAATAATTGGTTGTGATCGCCTGGTTGTTGTTGATCCCAAAACGGTCGAAGAGTTTGAAAGTAACAAATATCGATGTGGATATCAGTATGGAAGCTATGAGGTATAACATTTGTTCGGCGCAATATCTTTTACAATCCGGTTGTACATTTCTTTTGTATTAAGCTCCTTTACATCAAGCAGCACAGGGTTCTTTATTTCGAAAAACTCAATAATCCGGTCCGAAAAATCTTTCCTAACACTCCACAACATGCACTGATCCGTTTCATTCAAAAGATATTGCAGACTTTCATACCAGATTTGTTTGCGTGTTTCCAGCATACCGACTTCATCGATCACAAGCAGATCAACACCTCCGGCCTCCGATTCCAGTATCCTCTTTCCTGATTGCACTGCCTCCGGATTGAAAAAATAGGTTCCCGTTTGGATCCATTCAGGGTGTTTGTCCCGGCTGCAAAGCACTTGCAGTTCCTCTCCCCAAACAGGACGGAACCTGTAATGAGTCCTGATATTGTTTTCCCAGTAACCTTCCGAAAAAAAGCCCCCGACAGAAATACCATGATCCCTGAAAAGAAATGCCAGATTTCTCAGGCGGGTTGTTTTCCCTGCTGCCCTTTCGCCTGTTATCAGATAAACCCTGTTTCCCTTCACCTTCAAAAATTTTGCTTACATATATTCCCGGTAAAACTTCAGAAATTTATCTGCAATGGCTTCCCAACTGAATTCCCTGTGCACAGTTTTATATCCCTCCTCACTCAATTTTCTTCTGAGTTTTTTATCGGTCAGGATCTTAATCATTATCCCGGCAAATTCTTCAGCATCGGAAGGATCGACCAGCATACCATCGATTCCGTTCTCAAGAACTGTCCTGATGCCACCGTATTTGGAAGCAACCACTGGTGTGCCGCAGGCCATGGCTTCCTGTGTAGTCATGCCAAAAGGTTCGAAAAGTGATGGCAATACAAATAGTTCCGCACGCCGGTAATAGGGGGCCATCAATTCATCGGGCACATATCCAAGGATGTGCCCCCTGTTTTGCATACCACATTCTTCAATGATTTGGTTCATCTTATCAAACACTTCTTTTTCACGGTCTTTCGGATTAGGAGATCCGCCACCAATGACCAGGTCCACATCTTTCAGTTTCTTCCGGACAATGTCAAAGGCCCGGAGCAAGAAATCATGGCCTTTGTTGCTGTCGATCCTGCTGATACAGTATATATACTTCTCGGGCAAATCCAGTGATATATCCGCTTCATCGCTGCTAACCGGCTTGAAGTGGTGTACATCCACTCCCGGTGGGATGATGGCGATATTATCTGCGAAAAAGTTATAAAGTTCGTTGATCTTTTCCAATTGCACAATGGATGTAACCGACTGGGCATTGATATTTTTAAACACCCTAATCTCTTCCGCAATCCTGTATTTAAAATTGAACCTTTCTTCCATTTCGGCTTCATCCCCGCCCATTTGATCTTTTTTCCAGGCACCAATTGAGTGGGCCGTAAAAAATGCAGGTTTCTTCAATGCTTCTGCAACATTCAAACTTACGATACCAGCATCAATATAATGCCCGTGAAACAGGTCATAATCCAGTTCATTGTCCCTGATATAACGCAACATGTTATCGGAAAGCTCAGGCAAAACATCGTATATTTTTTCTTTGGGAATGAATTCCCAGGGACCGGCCGAAATCCTGATTACATTAACATCCGGAAAGCCCGGAACGGGATCAAGCTGTGGTTTGTTTTTGTCGAACCACCTTGTATAAATGTCTACTTTGATCCCGGTTTTTGACAGTGCTTTTGCCAGCTCCAGAACATAAACTACCTGTCCGCCCGTATCCGTCCTGCCCAGTACAGGAACAGGATCAAAATACCCATGGGTACTCAGCATGGCAATTCTTTTAATATCTCCCTTCATGCTATTTAACTTTTTTTACTTGATAATCTTTTCCAATGATAATATCGGCAAAGGCCTTATGCTTTGAAATAATCTCATGTTCTATCATCAGTATTTTTTCCAGGAAATCATCTTGCTCTTCCCTGTTCCTTTCAAGCCTGGAAGCTTTCGTATCATGATAGTTTCGATCGATAAAAATGCGGCAGTCGAGATGATTCAACAGTGTTGTATATGTTCCCTCAGCAATAAAGACACTGTATTCACCAAGAGAAACTGTTTCTGTACCGATCTTATCTTCCTGAAAATTCACCAGGGGTTTCTCAATTTCATACTTGCCCTGTTGGATTTCGTCAAGTGCTGAATCCAGTAAATCAATTTTCACTTCCTGTGTTCCGACCCATTTGATATCCTCTTTTCTTTTTTCCGCATTGGTTTTTGGTGGAAATACAAAATAATCATCCTGTTGGAAGATATAGGTTTTGAGTCCTTCTTTCTCCAATTCCTCAGCGAGAGAAGCCGCAATTTCCGATTTCCCGGCGCCCGATTCACCAGCCACACTAAGCATGTATTTATTATCTGATTTCTTTATTTCCTCCAGGATCAAAGGTAAACACTGTCTTGCCGCCTTCCTGTGATTATCATTGATGATAAGAACATCCCCTTTCATATATATTGTATTTTTACATAGAATATTAATTCAAATTTACAATTAAATTTTTGATTCTGCTTTATGGACTTTGCTTCGAACAGATTCAGGGATGTTTTCAGGTATTATCAGGAGGAGTTGCAAAATACTTATGATCAAACCGAAGCAAGAAACATATTATTTCTTTTGTTCGAATCCATACTAAAAACACGGAAGGCCGATCTGATAATCAATTCCGAACAAAGGATCAGCGAATCGGAAATTTTGGAGATCCACAAGGCAGTGCTGAAACTGAAACAAAACTGGCCTATACAATATATCACCGGAGAAACCGAATTCCTCAATTGCAGGATCATGCTGAACAGGAACGTATTGATTCCCCGACCTGAAACAGAAGAACTTGTAAAATTTGTAAGCGAAAACCTAAAATCTTGCAATTCCCAGCTTAAAATACTGGATATCGGGACAGGCAGTGGCTGCATTGCCATTGCTTTGAAAACGAATATTATTCATGCAAATGTTTTCGCAATAGACAACAGCAGCAAAGCAATCGAGACGGCCATTGAAAACGCTGCGATTAACAAAACTCCTGTTGATTTCGCACAAGCTGATATTCTGAATTACAGAAAGCCATTGGGATTTCCCGACAAGTTCGATGTCCTGATCAGCAATCCTCCCTATGTCAGGCTGCAGGAAAGGAATGAAATGAAACCGAATGTGCTGGATTATGAACCGGAGGAGGCATTGTTTGTAAAAGATGAAGATCCGCTGTTGTATTACCGAAATATATTGGATGTAAGCTCAAAAATCCTTACGGAGAACGGAAAGATTTATTTGGAGATCAACGAATACATGCACAATGATTTGAAAGACCTGTTGAACCGATACCCGCAGTATACCTATTATTTCCAAAAAGATTTACGCGATAAGTACAGGATGCTCAGTCTTTATCGGTGATATTGTTAGAACGGGGTTTACGCCTCAAAAAAGGTATTTCTTCTGAGTACTCTCCAAAGATACGGTAAAGTTTTCTGAGGTAATATTTTTCTTTATCAGTTGGTAAATGAAGTTTTTTGATGGCATATTCGGCATCTTCTTCCAGCCAGGGCAATACAAGTCTGTTGCTGCAATATTCGTGTATCTCCGTCTCACCAATGATGTGCAATACTTCTTTTTTCAGTTTTTGCAATATGGCATTGGCCTCCCTGATTTTTTCCGCTTCATTCATACATAATCCAGTTTAACAAAAGCAAAATTAATCAGAATCAAAATACGAAAAGTTGATCCAAAAACCTTTTTGTTTTCTCATAGATCCCGGGCTGGTTGCTTTCTCTTGGTCCGGCGATATTGATGTCACGAATGCAATACATATTGATCCAGTTGAGGATTTGCACGAATGATTTCTCATCATTTATGTTTGCGATCAGCAGTGGCTTATGATGTTCAACGGCATAATTATAAGCCTGTTGGGTTCCTTTGTCAAGACTTTCTTCGAAAAGAATCAGTGTACCGTCGCTGTGTTTAACATTCAATTCGGTTCGAACTTTATAATCAGGAGAATCGGATTCCTGCAGCGGGTATTTATCACGAATGCGGCCGTCTTCGGCTTTTCGGCCGAGCGGGCACCAGCCTGCGCAATCCCAGTTCTTTTCCAGGGCATAATCCAGTGCAGCCCTGTCGACCCCGGTCTGTCCACCTGATATGATCCTTAATTCGCTGATGTATTCCCGTTGATTTTGTTGTCGTAAATAACGAAGTCGCGATACGATTTCAGCATGTTCAACATAAACAATACGAGATTTTTTGATTCCTGTAAAATATTCAGGAACAACATGCTGTTTTTCGTCCCGGTTTCCGCTTTCTTGATTCTTTTTATCTGGTTTTTACGAACGCTATCGATCATTTTAAGCAAATCCTGTTGTGTGTTCCCAATTGAGTCAATCTTATTGAAATTTTTGGAAACAATAACCTCGCTGATAACTTTGATGTACTCATTCATACCTTTCTTGATATCAATGAGCTCATTAATTTGCTGGGGGATCAAACCCTTGTGATTATTCTTAACATGTTCCAGTGCAGGTTCAGCAATAAAATTGGTCGCATGTCCGATTTCCCGCAGGTAATCCATAACCTGTACATAATAATGCCCGGTTTCTATCATATCCTCCTGAAGCTCATCAACAATACGGTGAATATTATCCTTAAGCCGTTTGGAAGTTTTATTGATCTCAGCAGATTCTTTAAATACACTTTTGAGTTTTTTTAAGTCTTCTTCCCCCAATGATTCAATGGTTTTGCCGTAAACATCAATAACTCCCTTCAATGTATCTATGATGGTATCAGCAGATTTCTGAAGAATATTTTCCTGGTTTATATTATCCAATACTTCATTCTTCTGTTGCTCAGAAGCTCTTCTTTTGTGCAAACCATGTGTTTTGATAACAACGACAAGTGCAACAATCATCATGATGAGTATAGCCACAAAACCACCCCAGCTAAAAAGCAGTGCCAGCAGGAAGGCGACAGTGAAAGCACTGAATGCCGTAAAAAACCAGCCACCAATTACACTCAGGACACCTGTTATTCTGTATACTGCGCTTTCACGACCCCATGCTTTATCCGACAATGAAGTGCCCATGGCCACCATAAAAGTTACATAAGTGGTTGAAAGCGGAAGTTTCAGGGATGTAGCGAAAGCGATCAAAACGCTGGCAACCACGAGATTCACCGAAGCCCTGATCAGGTCAAAATAAGGTGCCTGTTCCCCCATTGCTTTTTGCTGCCTTTTGTATTCGGAAGCATCAAATTGCTTTTCAACTTTATTGATAAGGGAAGCCGGTATTATATTGCGGAATACTTTGGAGGTATTGGTTGAGAATCGGACAAGTGATCTTGCAAACATCGAGGAACCGAATCTTTCATAACCTACATTTTGCCTTGCCAGGTTAATTTCTGTTTTGGTAACCGAACGTGATTTTTTAGAAAACCACAATGTTATGGTCATGATAATACCCGCAATTAACAGGAAGAAAGTTGGAGTTTTTACTGCTCCTGTAAGACTGGACATGAGAAACATATTGGGATCGGCACCCGGATTGGCCAGAAATGATTTGTATGACTCATAACCTGCAAGTGGAACCCCGATAAAATTAACAAGGTCGTTCCCTGCAAAAGCCATCGCCAGTGCAAAGGTACCCACAAGTACGATAAATTTCAGTACGTTCATTTTTGTAAGCCAGGTAAAAAGCTGCAGGATAATCGTCCAGAACACAAAGCTACCCACTATGATAAGCATGGCATTTTCCCTGATCAGCATTTTTGTATCTTCCGACATAAAAGAAGCGCCTTTGGCTCCTTTTATCAAAATAAAATAGGTAATGGCAGTGATGGCAATGCCACCCCAGATGGCACCAAAATATCTCAGATTCCTTTTATAATTAAATGAAAATAGCAAGCGGGCAATATACTGCACAATTGCTCCAACAGTAAATGCAATTACCACCGAAAGCAAAATGCCGGCAATAATGGCCAGAGCTTTTCCGGAATTAATATAATCACCCATTCCCATTGTTTCCGGACTACTCAAGGCTTTTAGCATAGCAACGGCAACGGCAGCACCCAAAAGCTCGAAAACGATCGAAACAGTTGTGGATGTTGGCATTCCAAATGTATTGAAAAGATCGAGCAGCAATACATCCGTTACCATTACCGCAAGAAATATTATGATGATCTCGGAAAAATAAAAATACTGGGGGTGAAAAATTCCTTTTCTTGCCACCTCCATCATTCCACTGGAAAAAGTGGCACCGAAAATGATGCCGACCGCGGCAATGAGCATGATGATTTTAAGCGGGGCTACTTTGGATCCGATGGCTGAGTTCAGGAAATTTACAGCGTCATTACTAACACCTACCATAAGGTCGCTGATGGCCAGCAGGAACAGGAATCCTACAAGTACAAGATAAATATTTTCCATTTGGTTTTATGTGAAATTAGTTCGCAATATTATGGATTGTCAAACTGATTATTCTCCTTCCAATATTAATTTAATGTTAACTTTATGTTTCCTGATTGTTAAAATGATGAAATCAATTTAAACTTGTTAGCTATTTAATTGATATAAAAATAAGCTTTCATAATAAGAAAACAGATGAAAAAAACTGTCTTTTTATCAATAGTTTGCTGTTTTTTCTCAACAGCTTTTCAGATGAACGCCCAGCAAGTATCAGATAATGTGTTTATTCCTCATGGAAAACCCATCATTAAAGTATTTAGTAACTTTCATGCTTCACTATCGAAAACTGTTGACAAATCAGCTATTGAAATTAAAAGAGCTTACCTGGGTTATGAATACCAGTTAAGTCCTGAGTTTTCAGTCATCGCAAAACTCGATATTGGTAGCCCGGATGACAAATCTGCTTATTCTTTGATAAAACGATATGCCTATTTCAAGAATGCTGCCCTGCTTTATAATAAAGGAAAACTCAGCGCCAGTTTTGGTTTGATAGACCTAAAACAGTTCAAGCTGCAGGAAAAATTCTGGGAACATCGTTATATTTATAAGTCATTTATGGATGAACATAGATTCGGATCAAGCGCCGATATTGGTGGTTCTGTTGCATACCAGTTCAATGATTATTTCAGTGCAGATTTTACCATCATGAACGGAGAAGGATATGTTCAGTTGCAAGCTGATAACACATACAAAGCCGGGTTCGGCATAACATTCGAACCTCAAGAAAATATTACCGCACGTTTGTATTATGATGAAACGGCCAAAAACATAAGGCAATCAACCCTGGCAAGTTTCCTGGGATGGAGATTCAAAGATTTATTCAGTATCGGAGCCGAATACAATATAAAATACAATGAATCCTATCTTGATGACCACAACCAGGCGGGAATATCCACCTATTTCACGTTTTACCTGCAAGACAAATTTCAAATATTCGGCAGGTACGACCGGCTTACCTCTAACAAGCCGGATGGTGTTGACAGACCCTGGAACCTCGTCTATGACGGAACAGCAATTATCGGTGGTGTTCAATACAAGCCTATCAATCAGGTAAAAATTGCCCTGAATTATCAGGATTGGTACCCACTTGCTCAAAACGGCGTAAAAGAAGCCTATATATACTTAAACTTTGAATATAAAATCGATTAAGATCTACTCATGAAAAAAATGGAATTGAAATTATTCGTATGTGCCATGGCAGTTCTTTTTTCTTTTTCAATGTTTTCCTGTCGTGAAGGTGAATATTTTCTCGATGAAGATGCAGTGCTGATAACTGATGGGGGTAACGGCACGGGAACAACTACCTGGACAAACGATCAATCCTATTTAATTCAGGGAAAAGTTTTTGTAAACGACGGTCAGGTACTGACCATAGAACCTGGCACGGTAATCCGTGCGCGAACAGGACAGGGCAATGCCTCCAGTGCGCTCATCGTAGCAAGGGGCGGAAAGATCATCGCTGAAGGAACCTTTGATAATCCAATTATTTTTACTGCAGAGGGCGATGATCTCCAGGGTTCCGTGCAATATCTTACAAAAGGACTCTGGGGAGGGCTAATCATCCTGGGAAACGCCAAACTGAACATCGAAGGCGGCGAAGCACATGTGGAAGGAATCTCCATTGATGAGCCCAGAGCCTTGTACGGTGGAGAGGATGATGAGGATAATTCCGGCATATTACGCTATGTATCAATAAGACATGGTGGAACCAACATTGGAGAAGGAAATGAAATTAATGGACTGACCCTTGCCGGTGTTGGCAGTGGAACTACGATTGACCATATCGAAATTGTATCTAATGCAGACGATGGCATTGAAATGTTTGGTGGCACTGTGAATTGCCGTAATATTCTTGTTGCCTTTTGTGGCGATGATGCATTTGATTATGATTTGGGGTATCGTGGAAAAGGACAATTCTGGCTGGCCATTGCTGATCCTGCAGCAGGTGACAATCTGGTTGAGGCGGATGGCGGAGTAAATCCCATAGCTGGGAAACCATATTCCATTCCACTTGTATACAATGTTACATTTATTGGAAGAGGAGCGGAGATCGGCGACCATCTCATCAGTTTTTTTGATAATGCAGGTGGAAAATTTGTCAATTCAATATTTATAAGACAGGGCAAGGGGGTAGAGGTGGAATACAGTCCAAACCGCGAAGATTCATACGGACAATTCAAAGGTGGACAACTTGAAATCAAAAATAATATCTTCTGGGATATTGCCGACAACAATGCAAACAGTATTTTTCGGGTAATTGCTGAACCGGGAATCGATATCTCGGAAGAGCAAATTGAATTTGAAAATTATTTTGCAATTGCAGAAAACCGGATAGTGGACCCGGGCATCGAAGTTGAAGGGACAAAAATTCATGTGATTCCTCAAGCTGCTATCCACGAAAATATGGCGCCATATCCGGATTCCTGGTTTCATGAAGTGAATTACAAAGGTGCTTTCGGGTCATACATCTGGGCAGCCGGCTGGACTTATTTGAGTGAACTGGGTTTGCTGAACTGATCAAATCTCTTCAAGCGCTTCTGTAATATTGATCAGGTAATCGCCTATTTTTTCTGAGAGTGTGAATAATTCACTGTAATATGTACCGGTCTGATATGGGTACTTGCCCATATTTATATTAACGATATGTTCTTCCCTGATCCTGTTGCGCAATAAATTTATTTCTCGTTCCGTATCTTCAGCCTTTTTCAGGTCGATATTTTTTGGATCTTTATCCAAATTGCTAAGCATGATATCAAATGCCTCATGAAGTTTATCAAACAATTTATTCAGATTATCCCTCAGATCCTGGGTAAAATAAGCATTTTGCTTGTTCTTTAGATCAATGATCTTTGCCATAGAATTACACTGATCTCCGGTGCTTTCCAGATCATCAATGATTTTAAGCATTGCCCTAACCTGACGTGTACTGCTATCACTGAGTTTTCCATCGGAAAGTCTCGTGAGATATTTGGCGATCTCGATCTCCATCTTATCGATCAGGTCTTCATTATTCTCGACAATTCTCAGAAGTTTATCATATTTCTTGGAACGCTTTTCAAGAAGCATTCTGGGAATGATCTCAAACATTTGCTTTACTCTTAACGCAAGATGCCTGACCTCTTTTTTGGCCTGGAACAGGGATAATTCAGAAGTGGATAAAACAGAACTGTCGATGTATTTTAAGCGATAGGTTTCCGCATCTTCATCTCCTGTAGGCAAAATCTTCATGGTAATCAGCACAATAAATGGAATAAAATTGATCAGTATGAGGGTATTGATCACATTAAATGTTGTATGGAAAATAGAAAGTCCGAGTGGAATGGCGAGGTGGTTCGTAAAAGGTGATACATCATCGATATTTTGAATAACATAATCCACACCCAGTAAAAACGGCCTGAATAAGATCAAAGCCCCGATCACTCCCAGAACATTGAAAATAAGATGTGCCAAAGCTGATCTTTTGGCCGAAGAGTTTGCCACCAGGGAAGCAATGATGGCCGTGGAGGTCGTACCAATATTTTCACCAAGAACCATGGCAGCAGCCAGAGGAAATGAAATCCAGCCTTCGGTGGCTATGACAAACGTAAGTGCGATAGTAGCACTCGAAGATTGAAAAATCACCGTTAACAATATCCCGATGCCAACAAAAAGAAATATGTCGAAAAAAGAAACATCCGTGTCGGCAGAAAAATGCTCAAATATATTCGTGCCTTGCTCAAAAGCAGGCACATTGCTTTTCAACAAGCTTAATCCCAAAAACAAAATCACAAAACCAATAATGACCTCCGCCCAGGATCTTCTCCTCCAGCCGCTTGAAAAGAACAATGGGAGGCTGATCCCAACAAGTGGCAACAGGATCACATAAATATCAAATGTTTTACCAAATCCCAGCAATGTGATCAGCCAGGGTGTAATGGTAGTGCCGATGTTTGCCCCCATGATTACACCAATAGATTCAGTAAGTGAGATCAATCCGGCATTTACAAAACTCACAATCATCACGGTTGTGGCTGACGATGATTGTATGATCCCTGTTACTACCAATCCTGTAAGCATACCTTTTGCCGGACGAGCGGTGACAACAGTCAGGATTTTTCGCATCCTTGTTCCGGCAACCTTTTGCAGGGACTCACTCATAAGTTTCATTCCATAAAGGAATAATCCCAGGGCTCCAATGATTGTCAGAATACGGAAAATCACCTCAAGAATGTGCATGAAAGCTGTCTTTTAGAACAAGGCAAAAGTACTTAAAAATCAAAATTAACCAAGCTTGGCAGTTTCACTTTTGAACAATCCGGGAAAGTATACCGTTTTCCCTCAAAACAGATTTCAAATCCCGGTAAGGGATCAACAGATCCACATGCCCCCAGGAATAGGGTGCAATTTCATAACTGTTATAATGAAAGTTTAAACCGGATTTGTTCAGATAAAAGTTGTCGGTTAGGGGTATGGTATCCATGAAGAAACCTGCCCGTGTCAGGCTTTTCGCTTCGGGGATATTGTATTTGAACCTTAGCCTGGCATTGAGCAGTGAATCCAGCTTGCCGGAATAATTTTCCTTCAAAACATCTTCGAGCTCAATTCTGCTGCCGCTGGTCAGGTCGATAACAAAATATTTGTTCACCTGCAATCCATGGGCACCTCCCGTAAATGCGTAATTGATCAATCCAAGCGAAAGGATGTAATCTTCATTGAAGAGAATTTCGGGTGTAATGATCTTGACCCAGTCAAAGGAATGTCCAATCTGGTGCAGGTCTTTATTGGCTTCTTTGTATCGCTTAAAAAAATCATGCGAGGTTTTTTGTAAAACCTTATCCGCGCGATCAGCCGGGCTTTGATCATCCGCATAAAACTCATAAATCGTCTTTTTTACAGAGTCGTTAACACTTCCTGACGGAAAGTTTATTGCCTGGAGGATAAGCAGTTCCAATTCAGCATGGGGCGAAAGGCTGTCAACAACCAGTGTTTTCCGGTCAGTTTCTCGGTAAGCCTTGAATTCCATGCTGCCTTTTGGGTATTTTTCATAAAGTTCAAATGGAAGCTCCTTACCCGTCTCCTTGTTGATCCAGGTGCCTTCCATCCTGCTTCCGTTCACAAAAATGCCTTCGAAATAAGATTTCTTTTCCCCAAACTCATTCAGTTCAAATTCGTTGGGACTGGTCATTTTGCCCGACAAAGGAATTTGCGGCCCCGTAAAGTAAGGCCTGGCAGAGCCTTCATGTTCAATGTACCAGTGATAATAATTGCCATAAAGTGAATCACCGGCTTTAATCAGGTTTACCGACAGGTAAAGGTTTTTATTGATGTTGCCTTCCAGGTGTTTGTAGAATACCGTTTCGGGGAGTTCCTGGGCATTCAGGCTGATCACGGCCGGTAGCAAGGTCAACAGAAGAAATTTTTTCATCTTTCGCTTTTTTGGATAAGGAATCTATTTATATACGATCTTAAAGATTTTATATTTCCCCCTTTCATTCTCCGGAAGATGGATCTGTGAAGTGGTGAAGTAAATACTGGATTTGCTGTCTTTGGCAAAACTGTCGGCCCATTTTATTTCTGGATGGGAAAACATCCTTGAGTAACCGGCATCGGGATGATAGGTATAAACCGAGTTGTTTTCAAGCCCCCCCAGGAAAAGCGTGCCATAGTCATTGAACAGTATACCGTCGGTGGCAACAATATCGGCAACTTTCTGAACAGCCTTTACGATCTCTGACTTTTTTATTGAAGTGTCTTTTAGCAAGGCAGTCGGGACTTTGTACAAACGATGCCCCGAAAGGGCTGCAAAATAGAGATCTTTACTATCATTGCTCAGGGCGATACCATCCGAATCTACTTCAATCTTCAGCGTATCCTCCTGTATTACCAGGAAGTTCGTTTCGGCAGATGTTGCAGGATGATCGTCCAGCAATCTCCTGGCCTTTCCGCTGGCAAGATCAAGCACGATGATGGCGCCATCATTCGAATCGGTAATATAGGCATGTTTTGATTGCCCGTCTATTCTGACATCATTAAAATAAGAGTTCTCTTTATAAACGCCCGGATCAAAAGTAAAAATTCTTGTGATGGAGTCATTTTCCAGGTCCACCTTATATAGGCGAGGTCCTGTTTTTTCAACACCCTTGAAATACGGATTGGCCGGATCCAGTATCCACAAATGATTTTCGGGACCTATAAAAACACTCTGCACACAGGAAAACCTGTGCAAGCTTGAGGAATCTGCTATGCGTGTGTTGATCTTTTCTGATGGATAGGCTTTCGTTTCTCCTTTGATGATCTCAGCCACAGATATGTTGGCCCCGGGAGACCATTTTGGGAAATTCACGAACAACCTGCCCTCTTCGCTAATGGCAAGACCTGTCCATTGATTTTCACTTTCTGCAATAACTGCGATCTTGGCTTCTCCTGATTTTTTGGCAGGTGTACAGGAGACAAGCCAGATGACTGTCAAAAATATCCCAACAAATGTCTTTATTCCTCTATGCATCATGATCTTTATTTACGTGTTGAAAACCTGTAAATTGTGGTAGAAACAAATTTTTGCCCCGGAAACAAAATGGTATTCGGAAATTCTTTCTGATTGGGTGAATCGGGAAAATGCTGAGTTTCCAGACAGAACCCATAGTGTTTTTCATACACTGTGCTGTCCCTGCCCAGAAGGCTGCCATCCAGGAAATTTCCAGTATAAAATTGCATGCCCGGCTGGTCTGTAACCACTTCGATATTTCTTCCCGATTTGGGTTCATAGACTTCTGCAACTTTGGCGATCTGATCATTGTTGTTGAGTACAAAATTATGATCATATCCTCCCGGGACTTTGTCTATATCTTTGCCGATGGCTTTCATTGTGCGAAAATCAAAGGGGGTGCCTGCAACACGCTTCATTTCTCCAGTTGGAATGAGATTCTCATCAACAGGTGTGTATTCATCTGCTTTGATCAGGATCTCATGATCCAGAATATCCCCATTCCCGTAATTTAAATTAAAATAAGTATGATTGGTAAGGTTTACGGGGGTTGGCTTGTCAGTAAGGGCTTTATATTCGATCTTCAATTCATTTTCTGCATTGAGCCAGTAGGTGACAATGGCGTAAAGATTGCCAGGATACCCTTCTTCCATGTCCCGGCTCACGTAACGCAGTTCCAGTCCTACCCGGTAACTTTCCTCGATGGTTTTGGCATCCCAAACAACCTTGTCAAAACCTTGAAGTCCCCCGTGCAAATGGTTGGGTCCATTGTTGGTCGCCAGCTCATATTCCTTGTCAAGCAATGTAAATTTTCCCTTCGCGATCCTGTTGGCATAACGCCCGATGATGGCACCGAAATAGGGATGTTCTCCCAGGTATGGCTGCAGGCTGTCGAATCCCAGCACGACATTCCCAAAATCACCAGCTTTATCAGGAACGATGATCTCTGTGATGATCCCGCCAAAATTGGTGATCCTCACCCGCATTCCGTAAATGTTTTCGAGGGTATAGAGGTCTACCTCATAACCATCCACCGTACCGAATTTTTCCTTGCCGATCTTCATCTCGAAACTTGGTTTATTTGATTGTTTATCTACCTGATCCGTTTTGTCACCCAGATTGCCACAGGAAACAGAAACGACTGATAATAAAATCGTTAAAGCAAAAATATTATTTTTCATGCCCGGAGAATTGTGATGAACAAATTTACGAATTATTAGCGTACGATAATGTCGTTATATAATAAACCGACAGGGCGCGAAGATGCCATGCTAGAAAAAGTCTTTCAAGTCAGAATCCTGGATGATTATATTAAATCTTTCCTGGCGTCCTTGCGTCTTAGCGGTTCCTATTTCTTCGTATCTCCTCTTCCAAAAAAAATAATTAGGTTTGTGCAAGCCAATCAAATTTATCGCATATGAACCAGACTTTCGGATTTTGGGATTATCTCGTTTTTATTGTTTATGGCATTGTGATCGTTTCCATCGGATTGTGGGTTTCACGAAAAAAGAAGGGCGAGGAAAGGACTGCCCAGGATTATTTCCTCGCGGGAAAATCGCTTCCCTGGTGGGCCATCGGGGCCTCCCTGATCGCCGCCAACATTTCCGCCGAGCAGATGATCGGCATGTCGGGATCGGGATTTGCCATCGGGCTGGGCATTGCCTCCTATGAGTGGATGGCGGCCATTACCCTCATCATCGTCGGGAAATACTTCCTGCCCATTTTCTTTGAGAAAAAGATTTATACCATCCCCGAGTTCCTGGAGAAACGTTACAGTTCCAACCTGAAATCCATCCTGGCGGTATTCTGGATCGCCCTCTTTATCTTCGTCAACCTGACCTCGGTACTTTACCTGGGCGCCAAAGCCCTGGATACCATCCTGGGCACCGGCGACGGCAGCCTGATCATTACTGCCATCATCGGACTGGCTCTGTTCACGGCCATCTATTCTTTCTGGGGCGGATTATCCTCCGTAGCCTGGACGGATGTGGTGCAGGTGACCATCCTGGTGATCGGAGGACTGATCACAGCTTTCATCGCCCTGGATTCGCTGGTTCCGGATGGGGGCATCATTGCCGGACTGGAATACATTTATGAAAAAGTTCCTGAAAAATTTTCAATGGTACTTGAAAAGAATGAATTGATTACTCCTAACGGAGACGATGCCTGGTGGGACCTGCCGGGACTTTCCGTATTGCTTGGCGGAATGTGGGTGGCCAACCTGTACTACTGGGGGTTTAACCAGTACATCATTCAAAGGACCTTTGCAGCCAAAAGCCTGAAGGAATCCCAGCGGGGTATTATCTTCGCCGGATTCCTGAAGCTGCTCATTCCCCTTTTCGTGGTGATTCCGGGCATCATTGCCTATGTACTGAATGCGGGCCCTGATGGTAGCGTAGCAGCAGGAACAGTCGATCCGGCTTTTCTGAAGGAAAGCGGAGTGATCGACAACGACAGGGCCTATCCCTGGCTGATCGACCGTTTCATTCCGATGGGCATGAAAGGCCTGGTGCTGGCGGCCCTGGCAGCGGCTATCGTTTCCTCCCTGGCTTCCATGCTGAACTCCACCGCCACCATTTTCACCATGGATATTTACAGGCCGTTCATCAACAAGAACTCCAGCGAGAGACAAAATGTAGCTGTCGGCCGTGCCACAGCCATTGCTGCACTGATCATCGCCTGCCTGATCGCACCCATGCTCGGGAACATCAAACAGGCTTTCCAGTATATACAGGAATACACCGGCATAGTGAGCCCGGGGATACTGGCCATTTTCATGCTCGGGCTGTTCTATAAAAAGACCACCAACAATGCCGCCATCTGGGGGGCCATATTATCCATCCCGGTGGCCATGTATTTCAAAGTGGGCAGCAACGCATGGGCCGAAGGCACCGCACTCGAGTCTCTCTTTGTAAACATTCCCTGGATGAACCAGATGGCCTATACCTTTCTCATCGTGGCTGCCATCATCATCATCCTGAGCCGCATCGAAGGCAAAGGCAAAGCCGATGAAAAAGGCATTATCCTGAAAAAAGAACTTTTCAAAACCGGACCCGTTTTTAACATCGGGGCTTTTGTGATCTGTATTATACTGGTGGTGTTGTATGCGGTTTTCTGGTAGAAGTCATCGGTCATCAGTCATTTGTCAGCTCCACCAATTCAGGCATCGACATTTGTCATCAGTCATTTGTCATTTGTCATTCCCTCAGCAATGACTAATGACAATTGACCAATGACTTTCTTACTTAAAACAAAACGCCCCCGGTATTATGCCTGTCTTGAAGGTATCCAGGACCATCCCGTCAGGCCGGTAACGGTAAACAATCCCTTCCTGTACCATGTCTATTCCATCCGATACATATATTTCTGAAGTAACGGGATCGACCGCTAAACCGTAGAAGCCTTCTCCAATGGAGCCTTCATATGGACTCTCGATGAAAATTCCGGGTTCGCTTTCCGAATCCACAGCCATGCGATAAACATCCCGATTGATGAAATACAAAGTATCTTTTGTTCCGTTCAAAGCAATTTCCAGGGGATTGTCTTCCAATCCAAACTGCCAGCCCTTTTCAATGTTTTTGCTTGCAGCATCAATCTTGTATAGTGACGCTTTTTCGTGTCCGTATGGATTCCCGTCTGCTCCGCCATCACATAAAACCCAGAGCCTGTCGTTTCTATCCATGACCATGGCGGTGGGTTGTATCCCGACTTCGATCGAATCCACCAGCATATCTTCTTCGGTATCGATGAGCAGGATCTTGTTATCGTATTTCCAGGAATTTGCAAAAATGAATTTTCCGTAAGGGATCATTTGTTCCGCATTGTGCTGCGGGAGATCCGAAGCATGGTTTCGCAGATCGATATTCGCAGTGATATTCATTTTTTGCGGATTGATGATTGTGATTGAGCGTGCATATAGATCGCTCACATAAGCCTTGCTATCGCTGATAAAATGCAGGTAACGGGGCGAGGTCAGCCCGGTAATCTTTCCAACATATTCAAAGGTGTTGATGTTGATGATGTAGATCTTCCCGCTGTTGTTAACGACAATGTAACCCAGACTGTCGCGGATCTGCATGGACTGGGCCACATCGCCCAGGGGTAGTGCATTGGTATTGAAAAAAATGTCATTGTAGACCCTTTTGTTTTCGATGTCATAATAAGAGAGGGAGGCATTCTGATAGGTGAAATTGCCTTCATTAAGGATAAACAGACCTTTGGGGGATCCGGGCAGGATGGGATCGCGTTTTTCCCACAGCAGCTCATCCTTCATGCAGGAAGTCAGCATCAAAAGCAAGAATGGCCATATGTACAATTTCCTTCTTTGCATGAAGCTCCTAAATTTTCACCATTATTAAGAACATATAATTTCTTCCGGGCATGGGACGGTAGAGCACTGAATGATATGTTTCGTCAAACAGGTTGTAAATCTTGAATTCGGCAGACAGATTAGCTTTGCCAAGCCTGAATTCTTTTCCGGCCATCAAACTGTTCATATAATAAGGATACAGCCAATCGCGCCTGCTGATGTCATTGCTCGAGGTGGTGTACCTTTCGCTGTATGCATTGTGCTGGTATGTGATATGGAATTTCTTCCAGCGCAGGCTCAGCATCAGGTTGCCCGAATGCAGGGGGACATACACCAATTGCTTTCCGTATGATGCATCACCCCAGACAAGGGCATCGCCTTTGTTGACAGAGCTTGTATAGGCATAATTTGCATTTAGCTTATATTTGAATTCACCCATTGCGCCTTCAAGGAAAACCGATAGTTCCAGGCCTTTTGAAGTAACCCTTTTGATATTCTTCGGTTCCCAGTATCCCTTATAGGATGGGATCCAGAGGATCCAGTCATCGATTTCGGAATGGAAGAAAGTAAGTTCGCTCCGGATTTTGTGTTTGTCAAATTCTACCCTGTATTCCAGCCCAAATTCATAGCCGAGGCCTTTTTCCGCTTTCAAGTCGGGATTGCCGCCGGGTTGCCAGTACATGTCGTTCAGTGCCGGCCGGTGATAATTCCGGGCAATGTTGCCTTTCAGGATCAAATCCTGCTCTTTCATCAACAGATAGTCAAAGCCCAGGAAAGGAATGAACTGGTGATCCTGCCAGTCGGTCCAGTTTTGCCTGATCATGAGATTGAGGTTCAATCGTCCACCAAAGTTCTTCTGCAGGCCCAGCAAGCTGGATACTTCTGCCCTGTCTTTTTGATACCCGCTTTTGCTTAAGGTATCTTTCGTATCCACATGATGCAGATCCAGATCAATTTCTGCTTTAAAATTCAGTGTGGGCTTAATCTTTTGCTCATAGGAAGCGGTGTTCAGAAAGCTTTTCAAGTGGCTTTCTGAATAAACCAAGGGAATGCTGCCCAATCCGGGAACCTGGTTTTTCAAGGTATAATCCAGTTTCTTGCCGGCATATCCCGAACGCAACATGAATTTTCCTTTCTGCAAATATCTCTTCCACTCCAGTAAAATCCGGCTATCAAGATCCTGTTGTCGGTTCAGGTTCCGGTTGTCAGTGCCTTCATAGCTTGTTGCCCGCGGGATGGTCCGATCTGCCTGCTGCCACCACCAGCGGGCCGATAAAACATTTTGCCCGTCAACCTTAAAATACAATTCCTGTAAAATGCCATAGATCCTGTAATCTGCATTGTGGTTGGTATCAAGGGAATGGACGATCTCCCCGCTTTGGGGATCGATTTCCCCGATGCCCCGGTTGAGAAAGGTGTAGTCATTTTTTGAAGCATTGTGGTATAGTCTGGTTCGAGAACGAAATTTATTGTTCCCGGTTCCAATATCCAGGAATTCTTCGAAAGTACTGTAAGAGCCAATGCCCTGAATGTATTTAACATAATTCCTTCTCTTCCAATGAGGTTTATTATTCAGGTTGATAGAACCGCCCAGTCCACCACCATGATCTGAAATGGAAGCCGCTCCGTATTTCAGGTCCAGGTCATCGATTAGGTATACAGGTATCAGTGAAAAATCCACCATGCCGGTCATTGGACTGTTGATGTTCATGCCATTCCAGTTTACCTGGGTGTGGGATGAAGCCGTTCCCCGGAAAGATGCTGTGGCCAATGCACCCCTGCCGTGATCTTTGATGAAAACCGTGGTGTTTTCTGCAAGCAGGTCCGAAAGGGAAGCATTTACCTTTTCCATTAGGATGAGGCTGTCGATGTGGGTTTCTTTCATGCCGGCTTTTTCTTTTTCGAAAAAATTACGGGCAGTGATTTCAATGCTTTTGAGCTGGAAGATAGAATCCTGGATGCCCTGGGGTTTGGTGGTGAGGGAAAGGAGAAGGAGGAGTGGCAGGAGCAGTAGCAGTGGCAGTTGGCAGGAGGCAAGAGCGTGCCGGGTTTCCTTTGATCCTGATATTTGATTCTGCCGGGGTTTCATGTTATTGTTTGATGAGTTTGGCTGTTTTGTTATGATGCTCGGCCTGAATATGTATAAGGTAGAGACCCGCCGGAAGATCTCCTATCGGGATGCTTTTCCCGGGTATATATTCCGGCATAGAAAAAATGAGGTTTCCGTTTGCCTGGTAAAAGTCAATTCTCACCTTTTCTTTAAGTTTTATATTTATGTGATTGAGAGCGGGATTGGGAAAGATCAAAGATGACTGTTGAAATATATGTTCGCCGATTGCCGAAGGAAGCTCAACAAGGGTGGATACGCTCGTTCTGACCGTTGTGTCTTCTGCCAGGATGGCCGTGATCTCCAGCGCACCGGATGTTCCAACGGTGAGGAGATGGTTCTCATCAATGGTAGCTTCTTCCATGCTGGTTTTGAAGAGGATTTCCTTATCCTGTTGCATATGGCCTTTGTGGAAAGCAAAGACCTCAAGCTGGTGGTGGCTGGTGTCGAGGATCGGGGGTAGGTCTCTGATAACGATCATGTCCAGTGGCCCCTGCAGACTGCTGTTGGGTGCCACATCCACAGCTCCCCTGATCTCTGTTGAAGCTTCACCCAACCAGCCCCCATTCTGCATGACCGCAGTTTGTACCTTGATGAAATGAATCTTGTCCAGTGTTATATAATTTCCAAAACTGTCGACAGCCCAATTTATGTCGAAGGGGTCACCACCTGAATTCTCTTTTTTATTCGTGTAGGGATTATCAGGAATTGTATAAGGAGCAGTTCCGATAATTTGGTTATCGGCATAACCAAAAGACCGCTGCATAAACTTTGTGATCTCCAACTGGGTTGTATCTTTTGGAAGCTCAATTTTGCTTCCCGCAAGAATATACTGATCAGGATCAATAAATGAGAATGAATCATGCATGGGATAATAGGGCTGTGTATGCGTGTTGTTGGCAAAAATAAACCCATCATTGCCCTGGTTATCCGTCCAGGGAATATCGGTTGCAACATGTTGATGCGGGTTGATATAATTCACCTCATACTGACTTAGTGAGGTGGAAAAGTAATGATCGCTTCCCGCAAGTTCGTACCAGGTGTCATCCGCCAGGCCGTTCTGGTTCTTGTCATTCATTACGTATACGATGCCCGGCTCGGAAAGCCCCTGCATGGCATTGCCGAAAATGGTAAAATCAACACCATAAGGATTTTCGGGATCATTCTCCACAACATCCTCAAAACGAAATACAACATAACCTCCAAAAGCACCCAGGCTTAAGGTCCCCTCCACGCCTCCGATGATGCTTTGTGCCGAATGAGGCGTTCCCCAGGGAGCAGCGTTGATGAACTGCCCGGGGGCTGGTTTGTATTCCAGTACCTCTGCAATGTATTGTGCACCTGCCTTTTCATGGGCAATCAGAAGAAGGATGCCCAGGATTAACGGAAAAAAGTTCTTCATTTTTTTCTTTATGGTACTCAAAATCTATCTTTATTTGTTGGTTTAACCGCAAAAGCGTCAGGAATGTGCAAAGTAAGCAAAGATCTCCTGGAATAATTCAGCGATCATTGCGCCCCTTTGCACTTTACGGTTAAAACTATTACTTTATTACAAGCTTCTTATTCGCAACGATTTTTTCTTTTTCAATATGGATCACATAAATCCCTGCGGGTAAATCCACATGGATTCTTTCATCCGAAACGTAATACTCATCAGCATATACGATCTTACCCTGCAGATCGATGATCTTAATGGATGCAGCCTTATGATTTTCCAGGCCGATCCTGAATTTACCAGTTGCGGGATTTGGATAAATTCCGGCATTCCGTTCTGTTTTGATATCAAAAACTCTTGAAACATCTTTTTCCACGATGATATTATCAATGCAGAAATAAGAGGGTGTATTTATACCATAGTCACCCACATCACTTGATTGCAGATTGAACATCAAGCTGTCAATTTTACCAATGGCACTTAAGTCAATCCACTCCCAGGATTTCACAATATAATCAAGGTCATTATCCCCGAACCGATAATCCGCAAGGTAAAATTCTATGGTATCGCTTGATATACCATTACTATATCCCCAGATGCTGAGCAAGAACCAATCAGGATCATTGCCACTTTCTCCTCCGAATTTTTTTGCAAAATCATCTCCATATTCCATGGATAACGCGGCATAAGTGCTATTTGTGATATGCAGTCCAGCGACTGATAAACTGCTGCTGTCGACAGTCTTCATTGCCACAGGTATCGTTTCCGAGCTCATAAAATCGATCGGGACATTGCATAGGCCATAATTTTTACCACTGCTACCAGGAGTGTCAACACCAGCAGCCGTAATAGCACTGTACATATTCATAAAACCGGCGGTGGTATCATCTGCCATATTTGAGTAGGCCCAATGACTCCAGGACCCCCAGTCCGGGTTATAATGATTCGGAAATATTAATTCACCTGATTTAAAGCTCCCGGAGCTATCGGATCCATTCCAGTAGGAAGCGGGTTGAAGTTCAAGGTCTTCAAATGTGGTGGTATCTTTCACGATCTGGGCCTGCAATGAAATAACCCCTATCATCACACATGTTATCAATGTGTAAAATTTTCTCATAATATTCTAATGTATTTATTGGTTAATATCGTCATGCATTCAGAAATTCGGGTTTTACAGCAGACGACGTTCAGGAGGTATTCCATCGAGTGATCGGCATCCTGTTCACCGCAGGCTGCAAAACCTATGTGTTAACGGCAGGTTTTCTGACTCATCCCGGCTTTTGATTCCTTCCCGCCCGCCAACTGGCGGACAGTGGTTTCACGTTCAAAAGCTGTTTCAATCCTCATGGATTGGAGACTCACAGCAGCGGGAACTGTTGCCGACTTTCACGGCATTCCCTGAACCGATAACAGGACAAAGGTAAGATAAATATTGATTGCAAGGGAGAGTTTTTTTAGTAAGGAGTTCTGGGTTTTGAGTTTTGAATTGAGTTTAACTAACTTCACTTTCTGATTTCAGGATTATTCAGCTCTTTTGCCAAATCGTTAAACAAAACACGACTAAAGGCTTTTTTGCCTTTATCATTCATATGATCAGAATCTCCGAATAACTTTACGTTAAAGGCAAATCGTTCATCATCGCTATAATCCAGATAGGGTATATTATATTCCAGCGATAATCTGTGCATTTTGGGATAGTAATTTTTTTCGAACCACTCTTCACCAAATTGCTCATTATAAGCATGATAATATGGTGTTGTAATAAGCACAGCTTGCTGATTATTCTGCTTAATTTCTTTTAATAACTGATCAAGGTATTTTACATTTTTCTCTTCAGAAGAAAATTCACTTAATTCCTTATGATGTTTTGCAGCCCTTGCAGCACGCTTTTTCATCCTCTCAATTTCCTTTAATAGTTTCTCATCCTGATCAACAACTTTTGAATTTTCTGCATTTTTCTTCTTTTTTTTATCTGCAATTTTTGGCTTATCAGGTTTTTTATTTTTTTCCTCCTTAACTTTTTCTTCATCCATTTTTAAAGAAGAAACGAATAAATCAAAATTCTCCTGTACTTTAAAAACAACCAGCTCAATGTCTTTTTCAGGCGAATAAGAATACAAATACCATGGAGGTAGGTAATTATAAAATTTATTTACATATGAATCATCCGGTAGACGGTCGGTACGATTTTCTGTCAAACCAAAAACAAAATATGATACAGGAATTATGATTATGGCATCATCTGCCAGATAGCCATTTTTATACAAATACTTATAATTCTGTAAATCATAATATAAAGTATTTGCTGCTATATTAAAATTAGTTCCATACAACTTTGTCTCTGCATAATCAATATTCCATCCATGGGATGTACCTAGATTTACGATTTTCAGTTTCTTTTTTATACTTTCCAGCCTCCTTATTTCAAATGGCTTATTCGTTTGATAGAGAATCCTTCCGGTAAGAACTATTAAAACAAATAATACAAGTATTTCAATTATAAATCTCTTCATATCAGATATTTAGAATTGGAAATAAATAAATTCCTGTACTTCCAATGACATGAATAATACAATAGACATAACCAAAAGGTAAACTGCTGGATATACAATATATTTGGGTTTTGATTCAACAAACTGAAAACCATAATTCTTATTTCTTCCGAGCCATTCAATCACTATAAAAATAATCATAAGAATGTATAACTTCTTCAGGCTTTCCCAGGAAAATATTTCGGGTATACTAAAAAAGGTGGATGAATATATACCAGAAATATAACTTACTGCGTGTTCTATATTTTCAGCTCTGAAGAATATCCAGGCAAAAACAGTCAATGAAAAAGTAATTATCATTGACAAAAATTCTTTGGCTGAAGGGAGCCATCTATCTTGCGCTACTGTGTCGAGGTTTTTTCGGTTCTTTTTCGCAAGTAAATAAGGCAGGAAATAAATGGCGTTTAAGGCTCCCCATACAATAAAAGTCCAGTTGGCCCCGTGCCAAAACCCGCTAACGATAAATATGACAAAGGTATTCCTCACCTTTTTTGCGAAACTCCCTCTGCTTCCTCCAATGGGAATATAGAGATAATCTCGGAACCAGGAAGAGAGGGAGATATGCCAACGTCTCCAAAATTCGGCAATGTCTCTTGAAAAATATGGAGCCGCAAAGTTTTTCATCAAGTCGAAACCAAGAAGTCGTGCCGTACCAATGGCTATATCAGAATAACCGGAAAAGTCTCCATAAATCTGAAAGGCAAAGAAAACAGCCCCTAATATCAATGTAACTCCAGAATATTGATCGGAATTATTAAAGATCATGTTGGCATATTCAGCACAATTGTCGGCAATTACCAATTTTTTAAATAGGCCCCATAATATTTGCAACATCCCATCCCTAGCTCTGGCATAAGTAAACACCCTCTTTTTATAAAACTGTGGTAATAAATTGGTAGCTCTTTCAATGGGGCCGGCAACAAGTTGCGGAAAAAAACTCACAAATGCCGAAAACGAGATAAAGTCTTTTGTCGGTTTAAGCTTCCCTCTGTACACATCAATGGTATAACTCATTGTTTGAAAGGTATAGAAACTTATTCCTACAGGCAGAATTATGTTTAAGGAGTTTGGTTTTATATCCATACCGAAGAATGAAAATGCAGCAATAAAGTTTTCCTGAAAAAAATTATAGTATTTGAAGAATCCGAGGATACCGATATTTACTAATATACTGGTCCACAGTAAAAGTTTTCTTTTCGATTGATCTTCTTGATTTGATAATCCGCGCCCAACTGTATAATCAACAACTGTACTTATAAATATTAGTGCAAGGAATCTCCAGTCCCACCAACCATAAAACAAATAACTTGCAACAACAATCAGAATATTCTGAAGTTTCAAATTCCTGTTTGTTATAAACCAATAGACGATAAATACAATTGGCAAGAAAATAGCGAAATCAAGAGAATTAAAAAGCATCTGTAATAAGTGTAATAAACATTATTTGATGATATTGGGATGCGTTACAATTGATTACTTTCTTTCTTGTTTAAAAGCAAACCACAAAAAACGCGGCAAATTTAATGTTTTGTCCTGAAACTGGCAATGTCTCAAATAACTGAATAACAAAATGCCCACAACAAGATTTTCTCAGTAAATTGAAAAGAGGGGACATCGCTTGCAGCAATTGTGAACCTTCTATTGATATTGGGATTCATCGCCCCGGCACAAACTCATACGCCCCCAGGTCCGGGCTTTCCAGGCGACTGTTGCCCAGGATGTCTTCGGGAATTTCCAGGGCAATTTCCATTTTGCCTCTGTCGATGGCAGGAGAAAGGGTATCGATGGCGAAATCAAATATGGAAGGATCGACAAATAAGGGATCCTCATTTTTAAAACATTCAATGTAATGCTGGGGATCGTTAATTTCTTTTTCGGTTTTTAACAAACAATGATCGAAAGCATAATGAAATGCCGCTCCATCATCTTTTTCAAAATCAAACTCTTCATCATTGCGTCCGTAAATGATGCAGTTCCCGAAGTAAGCATCAAAATCGAATGCATGGGCTGTTTCGTTCTGATCAAAATAAAAATTATTAAAAAACAGATTGGGGGTCTGCCGTACCGAATTGGTCCAGTAATTGGCAAAGGTGCTTTGCCTGAAATCATAATTACCCCCAATGGTGAGGGCCAGGCCGTAGTTGCCGCAATTGTCGATCAACAGATTTTCGGCTGTTACATTATACAGGCGGGTAAACAGCCCGATCCCTGTCATGTTCTCGATGATGGTGTTTTTAATGATCAGCTCATTGCCCATGGTTTCCTGCAGGGTTTCGGCCTGCAGCCCGATAAAACCGTTGCGTATGATGGCATAATTGATCTCGTTGTTCACGGCTCCCTCGTTGATCCAGATGCGGTCCCACTGCCCGGGCACATCCCGGTAAGCAAAATCCAGTCGGCTGCCCTGGAAAGTGACCGGCCTTTCGCGTGTTCCGTTCACTTTCAAAGACCCACCCTTATAAACCCACAAACCTGCATTGTTGTGAAAATGAATGCGGGCACTGTCCTCTATCCGCAGGATGGCATTGGAATCAACCACGGCATAACCATAAATCAGGTAAGGCTTTCGACTGTCCCAGGTAGTGTCGGAAAATTCATGTGCCACGATTTTATATGGCGGCAATCCCTCCACATGAGTATCAGCGATGATATAGTAGGCATTCTGCCCCCAGGCCACCAGGTCTACATCCTGTTCATTGCCGTTGATATTGAAAAGGAGCTGGTCGGAAACCACGAAAGGTGAGTCTTCATCATTCGGATCCACGGTTACCTTGATAAATATGAAAGTACTGTCATCCGGGGCGATCTCAACATCATTTATGCTGGTGCCCGGTATTCCGTCTACATTGATCCTGAAGTTTGAGCTGTTACCATTTTTTACTACTACATCAAATTTGAGCGCTTTGTCGTTGCGGTTATATACCTTGAGTTGTTTGGTAATGGAACCCACCGTGCTAAAGACGGTATCAAAAGCGATAGAGTCGGAGGAAAAATTCAGTTTTGCAGCAGCATCAGTTGTGATCTCATCTTTTTTACATCCATAAAAAAGAACAGCAAATATTGTGGAAATAAACAGGAATGATACAAAAAAACGGGTAACTCTCATCAAATTTGAATTAGGGCTCAAAATTAATCAATACATTTGTATTACGCTCTCTACAGTGATTTATTGTTAACAAAAATCCAATATCTTTGGTGGTTCATTTTACGAAAACAAAATATGATGAAGAAAAGATTTCATTTTTTATTCGTGTGTACAGGTATTTTCCTTTTCTTTTTAAACACCGGTAATATCAGGGGACAGGGTTATGACAAAGACAACCGCTGGTTGATTGGTGGTGGGCTGGGTGCGCAATTCGGCACCATTACCCTTATTGAGGTTTCTCCCACCGTGGCTTACCGGGTTACCGATCGTTTCATACCAGGAATTGGTCTGACCTATCAGTATTATAAGATTAATTATGACAATGGTCCGGATTACGAAACCAATATTTATGGTGGAAGCGCTTATGCAAGATATTACCTCTTCAGGGATTTCTTTGCCCATGCTGAGTTTATGCTGCTCAGTTATGAACGCTATGAATTAGACCAGCAAAGCGGAAGCTGGGACCTAAAACGTGTCACTTATCCAACCGCACTCATCGGTGGAGGCTACCGTGCCTGGATCGGCCGCAATGCAGCCGCAACCATCACTGTGTTGTATAACCTAAATGAAACCATCGATTCGCCCTATACGAATCCAATTGTGAGGATTGGATTTCAGGTGGGGCTGTAACTGGGAATTTCGATTGTTCGATTGCTCAGTGTTATGACGCTGTCAGGTCTTTCCGTTTCTTTGTCTCGATTGAACAATGCGAAATTTTCAGTTCATGATGAAAGTTGGTCATTGCTTTTGCACAACTTACTTTTTCGGTATCCGCTTCAATACTTCCAGCGTCAGTTCCCAGAATCGTTGTGTAGATTCGATCTGCAGTCTTTCATCAGGAGAGTGGGCTCCTTTAATTTCAGGGCCATAGGATATCATATCCATCTCCGGATACCTGGAACCGATCAGTCCGCATTCCAGTCCGGCATGTACCGCCAGCACCTCGGGATCTTTCTTGAAGAGATCTTTATAAGCTCCTTCCGTAACGGCCACGATTTCGGAACCGGGATTGGGTGTCCATCCCGGATATCCATCGGATGAAATGATCTTTCCACCCGTTAAGCTGAAGGTGGCCGCTACCCTGTCACCTATGTCTTTTTTTGCAGATTCGACAGAACTGCGCTGGCTTGTGGTGATCTTGAATAAATTCTCCTCTGTTTTCACAGAAGCCAGGTTGGTTGAGGTTTCGACAAAATCTGGGATTTCCATTGACCAGGCGATCACGCCATGCGGACAAGCATACAATGCATTCAGTAAATTGCTTTGTGTTTTCTTATCGATCAGGTAAGATGGTAAATCCGTGGGGGAAATTTCAATCTTAAGCCCTGGTTCTGTAACTTTATATTCATCCTTCAGGGTCTGGTTAAAAGAAGACACATAACTTACCAGATCCTTGCCATTGCTGACCGGGGTAGCAACAATAGCATGTCCTTCGCGTGCAATGGCATTCCGCAGGTTTCCGGCGTCGAATTTCGACAACCTCAACCCGAAATTTCCGGCTGCGTTCCAGAGTAGGCGGTTCAGTATTTTACAAGCATTACCAAGGCCTTTTTCAATGTCATCCCCCGAATGTCCTCCTTTGAGTCCTGAGACTTTGATCAGGAATGAAGACATATCGTCGGGTACACTTTCTTTCAGATATGGTATTTCGATGGTAGTATCTTTACCACCGGCACAGCCAATAAATAACTGGCCTTCATCCTCACTGTCGAGGTTGAGCAATATTTCGCTTTTCAGGAATCCGGACTGCAATCCGAAAGCTCCGGTCATACCGGTTTCCTCGTCTACCGTGAAGAGACACTCTAAAGGACCATGTTCGATGCTGTCTGATTCAAGAATAGCAAGTGATGCTGCCACACCGATACCATCATCGGCCCCAAGTGTTGTCCCACGTGCTTTGATCCAGCCGTCCTCAACATAAGCCTCAATGGGATCTTTTTCAAAATCAAATTTAATGTTGGAATTTTTTTCTCCGACCATGTCGATATGACTCTGAAGACAAACCATTTTCCTGTCTTCGTATCCCCTGCATGCAGGTTTTCTGATCAAAATATTACCGGTATCATCGCGCAGGGTTTTCAGCTTATGCTCTTCAGCAAAGTCCAACAAGTACCTGGCAATTTTATCTTCCTTTTTGGAGGGTCTGGGAATTTTGAGGATCTCGGAAAAGTAATACCATATTCTTTGGGGATGCAATGACAATATTTCCTGACTCATAACAAATAATTTTAATTAGCAGCAAAATTAAAGAATTAAGAGCATTTATAACAAAAGTATGCTTATGTCTTTTTATTCAGATATTTCCTGATTTTTTTCAGAAGGGTTTCCTTGCGAAGTGGTTTGGAAATATAATCCACACAACCCACCTTCAGGCATCTTTCTTTATCCTCTTCTGTGGCATAGGCTGTAACAGCAATAATCCTGGTATCTTTGTTCAATTTTAATAATTCCTCCGTGGCTTCATATCCGCTAATCCCAGGCAATTGAATATCCATAAGCACAAGATCGATATCCGGCCTTTCTTTAAACAGCCTGATGGCTTCCTCCCCGTTCTTTGCATAATAAATCCTGATATTGGTTTTCCTGAGGAATGTTTTCAGCAACAAATAATTGGAATAACTATCCTCGGCAATTAGCAGGGAATGAGAAGACCAGGAATATAACTCAGTATCTTTTTCACTTATACTAGGAGGTTCGGGCATTTTTGTGGTTTTATGCGGTATGGAAACATAGAAAACAGAACCCTGTCCGGGCTTGCTCTCAACACGTATCTCCCCTTTCATTAATTTCAAAAGGTTATTGCAAATTGCCAGCCCGAGACCACTGCCTCCATATTGCCGGGTATCCGTATCTTCAATTTGCCTGAATTGTTCGAATATGATGTCGATTTTATCTTTTGGTATACCGATACCGGTATCCTTGATTTTGAAAAGGATCCTGTGGTTATCTTCAAGTGTATAAGAGATTTCAACACTCCCTTTGTAAGTAAACTTAAAGGCATTGTCCAGCAAATTCTCAAGGATTTGCTGCAAACGCAGCGGGTCAGTATGAATAACAGCTTTGTCGTCGCTCAGGCCTTTGCTTACTTTCAATTCAATATTTTTCTTTTCAGCATCCTGCAGGCGTTTCGAATCGACCTTTTCCACTACCTCATCCACGATGGTGTTCAGGTTATACTCTCTTTCTTTCAGCTTAATCTTACCGGCTGTGATGGTTGAAATATCAAGAATATCATTGATGATGTTCAGTAGATGTTGTCCGCTGTCGTTGATCATCTGAATATGTTCCCTTGCATCCCCGGGAATTTCTTCGTCATCCTTGAGGATTTCCGAAAAACCGAGAATACCATTGAGGGGGGTTCGCAATTCATGCTGCATGGTGGCCAGGAAGGCAGACTTCAGTCGATCTGATTCCTTGGCTTTCTCCAGGGCTTCCTTGAGATTGGCTTCCGCGATTTTGCGCTGTGTAATATCTTCTACCACACCCTCGTAATAGCGAATTTCACCAGATTCATCTTTAACCAGACGGGCATGCTCCGAAACATAGATTTTTGACCCGTCGGCCCGGACCCAGTATGATTCCAGATTTTTAATCTCTCCTTTTTTGGCAATTTCCCTTTTAAAATTATTTCTTATCCTGCCGTAATTGATATCGTTTTCCAGATCCATTACCTGCATTTCTTTCAGGGATTTGTATCCCAACATTCTGACGAGTGCATTGTTGGCAAATTCAACTTTCCCATCGGGGGTTGTTCGATAAACACCCATCGGAATTTGTTCTACAAGATTCTGGAACTGATTCTCTTTCTCTTTCAGTTCGAGGGATCGAATCTCAAATTTCTTTTCCAGCTCCGTATTGAGCTTCAGGTATTGGTCAGAAACTTTCTTCTTGTTTCTGTAGAGATAATAGATAAATGCTGTAAGCAATACGATGAGGGCAGCACCAAAAACCAGGACAAGGAAACGGTTTTGCTGCCTATCGATTTTCAAACTCTGCATCTCCAGCTCCATTTCCTTGTCGTATATATCATACTTTGCCCTTAGTTCAGCAATCTCTTTGTTTCTTTCCTGGGCTTGCAAGGCATCTCTGTATTCAATATACTTTTTATAATATTCAATTGCCTTTTTGTGATTGGAAACAGATTCTTCCAATTTATAAATCTTAAAGAATGCATCCCGCAAGTATTGGGCATGTTTGATGGATTTGGCAACTGACAATCCCCTTTCAAGATAAGTAATGGCACTATCATAATTACCCAGATTCATATAGGAGTTCCCGATGTTGATCATGGAACTGCTGCTCAAACCCATATCCCCATAGGCCATGCGCGCCCTGAGCGCTTTTTTGTTGTAGTCCAGCGCCAGCCATTTCTCATCAAGCAGTTCGTAAGTGTGTCCAATTTTTGTGTAAATGGTCCCCTTGATTCTGTTAACATTTATCTCGATACACAATTGCAGGGCCTTCTGAAAATTATTCAATGCAAGCCTGTAGTTTTTCATGGCAATGTAATAATCGCCAAAATCAACATAAACATTGATGGTGGCATCCTTATCATTGTTGAGCGAAAACAGGTAAAGCGCCTGATTCAGGTTTTCGAGGGCTTCAACATAACGGCCTGTTTTCATATAAAACACACCAACACTTTGATAGGCCCTTGCTTTCAGGATCTGGTTTCCGGATTCATTTGCAGTTTTAAGAAGCTTGCGTATGTAGAGCATGGCATTTTCCTCATCGTGCGTAACAAAATATATCCTGGCAATCATCTCGTAAAAGGAGCATTTCCAGTGATCGGAGTCGATTGCTTCCGCCAGATCCAGGCCGTTCAGGTAATACTCATACGCCCTTGAATACCGATGCTGGCCGTAAATAGCCCCTCCATAGGAATGCAATGTTTGAATTTCTCCCAGTGTATCTTTTAAATTCAGATAATACTGCAAAGCTGTGTCATAATATGCAATTGCTTTTTCGTACTCCCCGATCTGATGAAAGGAAATTCCAAATCTCAGCATGGCCCGGGCAACCAGGGAATCGGCTTCTGCCCGCCGGGCGAGCTTCAGAAATTCAAGGTTGTATTTTTGATACTCTTTAATGGAGATCTCATAATACAATTCTGTGATTTTATCGTAAAGTTTTATATTGGCTACAGAGTCTTCTTCGTGCAGTTGTTGCAGCAGTGAGTCAATTTTCTCAGGCTGGGTTTGTCCTGCATGACCAATTACGCTCATAAGCATAAGCAAAATAATGCAAAAAGATCTCCACATAGATTTATCTGTAAAAAAGATTAAAATTGGTCAGGGGAGGACCATCAACAAAACAGATTACTAAAATAGGAAAAATTCCAGGAACAATCACAAAACAATTCAGGATTCAATTCCCGTGCTTTTTCTCCTGTCATCCGTACCTCTGATGGCCAGAATCTCCGAAGCAATTTCCTCGATGGGTTTGCTTGTCACCTTGATCTTGGACCATCGGGGATGCGTATTATAAATATTTTGCGCATACAAAACTTCCTTTCTTACAAACTCAAAATCGGCATACGACCCGGTAGCCCCACCCAGTAATTCCGTTCTGAATTTCCTCAGGGTTGACAAATGATGGGGATTGCTGGTCAGGCAAAACACCCTTTCTGCCGGTACTTCGAAAAGCATGTCTGGAGGAGCCATCCCAAGAACAACAGGAACATTGGCTACGAACCAGCCCTTAAAAGCCAGATATATACTCAGGGGTGTTTTAAAGGTGCGGGAAACACCGATTAATACGATCTCAGCTTTATGTAACTCATGATCACGCATACCATCATCGTGATGAAAAGCAAACTGCATGGCATCTATGCGTTCAAAGTATTCCTTATTCAGATGATGAAAGATCCCGGGCTTTCCGGAAGGCGAATTGGCAAACTGATGACTTAAACGTGATAAGAGCGGCCCCATCAGATCGATGGTTTCAACATTGTTCTTGCGTCCCTCCCGAATCATAGCATGCCTTATTTCATCCTGTACCAGGGTGTGTACAATAAACCCCCCAAGCGACCTCGCCTCTTTTACCACAGCATTTACCTGGTCTTTCTTTCTGACTTCGGGCCTGCGGTAAAATTCGATGTTTACTTCAGGAAATTGCATGAGGGCAGCATTCAGTGCCTGCTGTGCTGTTCTTCCTGTTCCGTCGGAAACTACAAAAATGTGAAACATGATCAGGATTGCATTTTAAGCTGTTTGATTGTCTTTGCAGGATCATCCGATGAAAACACCGTATTGCCCGCAACAAGAATATCGGCTCCGGCTTCAGTCAATTTTTTGAAATTCTCAAGGGTTACACCCCCATCTACTTCGATCAGGGTATCCGTATCTTTTTCAAGGATAAGATTTTTGAGCTGGATGATCTTGCCGTATGTATTCTCAATGAATCTTTGCCCGCCATAGCCAGGGTTTACCGACATGATCAACACATAATCCGCATCCTCCACAATATCTTTCAGCAAGCTTACAGGGCTGTGGGGATTGAGCACGACCCCCGCTTTTGCCCCGGTGGATCTGATCAGTTGCATACTTCTGTGCAAATGCGGACAAGTTTCATAGTGTACCGAAATCCAATCTGCACCAGCTTCCCGAAACCTTTCGATGTAGCGGTCAGGATCCACGATCATCAGGTGCACATCAAGTGGTTTCTCTGCATATTTCTTAATCAGCTTAATTACCGGAAAGCCATATGATATGTTGGGCACAAACATGCCGTCCATCACATCGAGGTGAAACCAGTCGGCTTCACTGGCATTCACCATGTCAATATCCTTTTTAAGATTGGCAAAGTCGGCAGAAAGCATTGAAGGGGCTACTAAGTGGCTCATTTGCTTTTTTAAGGCAAAGATAGGAAAAGATGCTGGATACTTGAGGCTGGATGCTGGAGGATGGATACTTGAGGCTGGAGGATGGAGGATGACACTGTTCCAGTCGTTCCAAAATGAAGAATTTACAAGGTGGTAAGACATATAATAAGTTATTTGATTGTCGATTGTCGATTGTCGATTGCCGATTTTCGATGTGCCGAGACATCGAATACTAAAGTTATTTTAAAAATGAATGACAAAATCCCAAACCCCAAAATTGAAATTCAAACCGCACTTGGCAATGGGTGTTCTGGTCATTGAATTTTCGTATTTGATATATATCCGCCTGAGGGCGGACAAGTTTTGGGATTTCGAATGTCATCCCTACGGGATTTGTGGAAATTATTCTGAATTGCATTGCTTGAATTTCAAATTTCAATTCTGTTACTTCAAAAAATAATCCTTCTCCTCAAACAACCTCGTATACACCCCTTTTGCTCCTGCGAATTTGGCATCAGGATTCAGGGTTGAGGTTATGATATACTCACGTATCGTATCCGCCGGATAGGCTTTTACTACAACCGGCATAAAGTTATTGCCCTCGATACTGAGTGTTGATATGGGTATTGAACCGGCTGTATTGTAATCATCGGCAAACTCCCTGCCCCGCTGACTGCGTAGTTTTCTTAGGTATTTTACAGTGCTGGCCGAATCGGCCTTTTGTCCGTTTACATACCAGTCGTTTTCCTGCTTTTGCAGTATAAACGATTCTTTATCAGTATAATCAAATTCAACTTTGGTAATATCCTCCTGATTCAATTTCACCAATGTTTTGTCACGGAAATCGTCCGGCTTCCGGCCAAATGTGGAGCGCAGAAAACCCTCCACACCATAAACGGTTTCATCGCCGGCTTCCCTGACGTAGGTGATCATTTTACCCTGTTGCTGGTATTGCTGCATCGACTGTGCTTTTGGGGCCACCGCTGCTGAGGGCTGCTGGTAGCTCAGGCGTCCAATATATAGATCAGCCAGCTTTTTACCATCATCCTCAGCAACAACATGTACAGCGGCAGAATCATTTACCTGCAATTCACCATGTTTTTCCTCGCCAATTGCAGCTACTCCGTCGGATTTCATTCCTGCCAGTGGTAAGAGCAGCCCGCGTATTACAGAGGATTGCACCGGATATTTTTCCCCAGCCGCTTCCATCTGCCACCCTGGTCCAGTTTTGCTGAAAACCATTTTGGGATTGCCCGGATTTTCAATGGTGATCCTGGTGATCCTGGCGGTATCAATACCTACCACTTCGCTTTTGAATGTTCTTTCGCCCGAACCGCTGTATTCGCTGATCAGATAAATTCCGATTAAAACAACCAGGATTATTAATAGTACTTTGTAATTCAATTTCTTAAACATAATCTTCCTCCATTCGTTTGGTTCTGAGATTACGATTACGCTGCATCCTGATGATGCCATATATGATGATCAGAATTATGGGCAACAAAAAATTCATCCATTTTAAGAGAGCTTTTTCTGCATCGTCGATTTGATCCAACGGCCTGGAGGTAACCCCTTTGGTCCGCAATTCTATCAAACCCGTGTCGTCACTCAGCCAGTCGATTGCATTCACCATCAGGTTTACATTGTCTTCACCGAGGCGTTGTGCCTGCTGACCTTCTCCGCTCACGGCAAAATCAGCATCGCCCATGACCACCATTTTGCTGAAATTGCCGCCTCCAACAACATCTCCTTCAACAACGGCACCCATGATCAGGTTGTCAAGGGGAAAATCACTTTTTGTCCATCGCTTGTCAACGCTGAACATGAGCGGAGGAGTGAGTGTACCTGAATTTTCTGAGGACAGCAGTATCGGCTTGAACTTAATGCCTGCCGTATCTCCTGTAAAATTGACCGGACTTACGAAGGGCAGCATCACCTCCTCCAGTCCACGTGTAATGGGATGTTCGACAAAATTGCTTGTTTTGGGGATATAAGGAAACTGCATGGGCGTTGTAAAATTCATATTGCCCTGCTGTTGCCTTACGCCCACGGTAATACAATTGGCATCCACGATGAAAGCATTGTCGATCGTGATCCCTTTTTCGCTGAGCCAGTCTTCAAAATTGCTGTTGATGCTGCTACCCCGGGCCTGGTTCATATTTCCTTCCACTTTGTTGTATCCTATGTAAAGCTTTCCACCACCGGCCAGAAATTCATCCAGTATGCGAAAATGTTCTTCCGGGATTGTATCTGTAGGCCCGTTGATCACGAGGGTTTCAAAATCATTGATGTTTCCGGCCCTGTCGAGGTCAAGCTCTTCGACCTGATACAATACATTCAGGGGTTCATAGGCTTGCCTGTATGCAGCCAGTGAAGGTTCCCCATGGCCTGTAACAAAGCCCACCCTGGGTTTTACACTTACCGACATTTTTTTTATGGCAGAAGACAAGGCATATTCCATGGCAGCTCCTGGCTGTATCACGGGGATGGCATCAGCCTGATCGCCTTTTTGAAGTACAGCCCCAAGATAGGCTTTTTGTTGTTTTACCTGGTCTTTTTCACGTGCACTCACAAGAATTGGTTGCACACCGCTTTGCATGGCTTTTTGTTCAAGCTGCTGATCTTCTGCCGGATCAATAAATTCATATACCACTTTACCACCCGAGGCATTATTGTATTCCACCAGCAGATCTTTGAAATCGCGCCTGGTTTTGATAAGATTGGCCGGCAGATCCTCGGTAAAATAAGCTGTAACTGTAACAGGTTCATCCAGGTTTTCAAGAATATTTTCCGTTGCATTGCTCAGGGTGTATCGTTGGTCAGCAGTCAGGTCGATGCGAAAAAAGAACCTGTCTGAGACCACATTGACCACTACAATCACAGCAAATATCAAAATTATCCTGCTTGTTATTGATTTCGTATTCTTCATGTTAAATTCTTTTTCTGTTAAGCCAATTTTCTTTTTTCAAGAACAGCTTCCGTTAAGATCAATCCAAAAAATATCACGGATAAGAAGTATATCAGGTCTTTGGAGTCGATCACTCCCCTGGATATGGTTTCAAAGTGTGTATTCAGGCTCAGATAATTCAGCACCTGACTGAGCAAACCGCTAAATGCGCCCGACAACATGCCAAACAATATTTGGAAGAAAATCCCGATAAACAGGGCCAGCAAATAAGATACGATCTGGTTGGTTGAAATGGCACTGGTAAAAATGCCAATGCTGATGTATGCGGCACTCATCAGGATCAAGCCAAAGTATCCGCTCCAGACTGCACCATGGTCGATGGGCCCCAGGCTTGCTACCGTAATGTAATAAGGAATTGTAAGCAAGAGCGCCACCAGGATAAGCATCAGGGTTGCCAGGAACTTGCCCCAAACCACCTGCCAATCGTTGAGGGGTTTGGTGAGCAGGAGTTCAATCGTACCCGAACGATTTTCTTCTGCAAAAAGCCGCATGGTAAGGGCAGGAATAAAGAAAAACAAAGTCCAGTAGGCGATGCCGAAGAAAGCCTGCAGACTGGCCTGTTTGATAAAGAAGATATCACCCTGCCCGTAAAGCCAGGTAAAAAATCCGCTAAAACCCAGAAAGGCAATCAACATGATGTAGGCCATTAGTGAGTCGAAAAACGACCTGAGTTCACGTTTTGCCACGATCCATATTTGTTTCATAATACGTTGTTTTTTCAGTTTTCTTAATTCATGGTCAGTTCACGGAAAATGTCTTCGAGCTTGGTTTCAATGGGTGTGAGCTCTGTAAGTGCCCATTTTTTATCAACGCATAATTTAAAGATGGCCTTCCGTGAATTTTGTTCCGGTTTGCTCTGTACTTCAAAAATATTCTTTTGTTTATCAATAAAATCAACTGTTTCAACCGTTTCAAGCTTTTGCAGGGCGGCAAAGATATCGTCGGCTTTGCCCTCTTCGATGGCTACTTTTACGATTTCTTTTCCCTGTGCACGCTTCCTCAGTTGTTCGCTGGAGCCGTCGGCCACGATTTTTCCGTTGTTGATGATCATGATTCGATCGCAGGTTGCCTCCACTTCGGCCAGGATGTGTGAGCTGAGGATCACAGTCTTCTCGCGTCCGATCTTCTTGATCAGTTCCCGGATCTCCACGATCTGATTGGGATCAAGACCGGATGTGGGCTCATCGAGGATGAGCACATCGGGATCGTGTATCAGGGCCTGTGCAAGGCCGGCCCTTTGCTGGTAACCTTTCGAAAGCTCCCCGATCTTTTTGTGCTTTTCGGCCTGCAGGCCGCACACATGTATCATGTCAAGAATACGTTCCTTGATACGTGACTTTTCGATACCCTGAATTTCAGCGACAAACTTCAGGTAATCGATCAGGGCCATATCATGATACAGGGGATTGTTCTCGGGGAGATACCCAATATGCTTTTTTACTTCTTCAGGATCATCAAGTACCGAGAAGTTACCCAGGGAGATTTTCCCCGAGGTGGGTGTGAGAAAAGTTGTAATTGCTTTCATCGTTGTGGTTTTCCCGGCTCCGTTGGGCCCGAGAAATCCAAGAACTTCACCCGTCTTCACTTTGAATGAAATGTTGTCGACGGCTCTTTGTGCACCATACTTCTTGGTAAAATTCTCAACAATTATGTCCATGCGTTATTTTTTTCTGCAAAAAAATAAAAAAAGCAAAAAAAAGAAAAATGTATGCAAGCGCATTTAACAATATTTAACAAAGCCGCATGAGTATATAAAAGGAATAAACAAGGAAGAATGGCTTTACTATTCGGCAGATTTGATTGATCCTTCGAATTCGGAAGCAAAAGCATTCCATTCTTTGGATTTGTATGCGTCGCTGGTAAAATATTGCAGAATTTTTTCAAACTCAGGGGCCTTGCGGTATCCAGGTACAACCATGATCAATTCTCCCTTCTCGGTTAAAAAAGTATAAGAAGGATAAGACATTTTACCCCTTAACAATGCCTGGGCCAGTTGGTGGGAACTTCTCCTGGCATCCGGTTTGGGGTTCACAAAAGTATATTCCTTAAAACGTATGGTATCACTGCTTTCAGCATCAAATTTTACCGGGTAGTAGTTTTCATTCATGTGTTCAACGATCACCGGATGCACAAAGGTGGATTTATCCATTTTCTTGCACCAACCACACCAGTCGGTGTAAACATCAACAAATATTTTTTTGGGGTTTTCCTTGCTCAGGGCTATGGCTTCTTCGAAACCATACCATTTAATTTTATCTTTCTGGGCAAAAACATTGCCTGCCAGTAAAACGAGAATCAGAAGTGTGTATTTGAATTTCATCGCAGATTTTTTTCGAAAATAAACATTCTTTCAGAAATAACCTGCATAAATTTAAATTATTGCATATATCAATAACCTGCACGCTCAATATCTCTCTTGATATCTTTTTTCTTTATGTCTTCCCGCTTGTCATATAGGTGTTTCCCTTTGGCAACGGCTATTTCAATCTTGGCCAGACCACGATCGTTGATGAACATATGTGTGGGAATAATGGTGAATCCCTTTTCCTGTACCTTGGTCTGCAGTTTCTTAAGCTCCCGGCGGGTGAGCAATAATTTACGGTCGCGTTTGGGTTCGTGGTTATAATGGGTACCCAGAGAGTACTCGGCGATATGCATATCGCGCACAAAAAGCTCGTCACCAATAAAAACACAAAAAGATTCGGCCAGGCTCACCTTACCATCCCGTATGGATTTGATCTCCGTACCTGTCAGTTGGATGCCGGCAACATATTTATCCATCAGGAAATACTGATAAGAAGCCTTTTTATTTTTTATATTGATCTTGTTGTTTGACATAGGCTGCAAAAATACACATTTGGGATGGGCTGTGAAAATAAGAAGGTAAACCGGTAAAATCTTAAGCACCTCCCTTCAAAAATGTCGAATGTCGAATAATGATCCCGATAATTTCTATCGGGAGAATGTCGAACAGGATGCAACCCCCAACTTCGAAATTCGACATTGGATGTTCGATATTCGACAATTTACAATTTTAACCCCTCGATTCCCAATTTCAATTTTCAAATTTCCAACCTCAAAACATCCAACATCCAATTTCCAGCTTCTAACTTCCAATTTCCAACTTCCAATATCCAGTATCCAACATCACTCTTCTTCCAGCTCAATTCCCATCCTTCTGGCTCTTTGCATCCAGCGCATGCGGGCGGCTTTCTGCAGATCAGCGATGTTGTCGAGTTCATCGAGGATCTCCATGCCCAGGATGGTTTCGATCACATCTTCCATGGTGACAATTCCTGCAGTAACACCGTATTCATCTACTACAGCAGCGATATGCTCGTTCTTGCCCATGAGCACATTGAATAGCTCAGGAATTGGCATGCCCTCGTATACCACCGGCAATTCGCGCTTGATGTTTGACAGGGGTTTGTGCTGGTTTTTGTTGATGATCTCAATCAGCAGTTCATCTTTTAAAATGTAAGAAGAAAGGTCATCAATGGATTCTTTATACAGGGGAATCCTTGAAAAACGGATATTGGGGTGTTCTTTGTAAAACTTCCCGGTCTTTTCTGTTTCAGAAGCTGCAAAGATCACCGTACGGGGTGTCATAATATCCCGGGTTTCCAGCTTATCGAACTTAGCAATATTCTGAATAATGCGGGATTCACCCGATTTAAAAACTCCCTGTTTGGCGCCCATCTCAGCCATGGCCGAGACTTCGTAGCGGCTGAGCACACTTCTTTCTCCATCTTTTTTGAAAAAGCGGGTAATATACTGGCTCAGGACCACAAAAGGGTAAAGTATGAGCAATATAGTTTTGATGGCATAAACGGAAAATGGAACCAGGCTTTTCCAGTGGGTGGCCCCGATGGTTTTGGGTATGATCTCCGAGAAGATCAAGATGATCAGAGTCAATATTGCTGAAGTGAGCGAAAGGTATTCATTTCCCCAGATTACCTGGGCCTGGGCTCCCACTCCGGCAGCACCAATGGTATGAGCAAAGGTATTTAGGGTGAGTATCCCTGCAAGAGGTTTGTCGATATTATCCTTGAATCGCTTCAGTTCTCTGGCATAATTTTTACCGGCCTGCAGCCTGATCGAAATATATGAAGGTGTAACACTTAAAATCACGGCCTCCAGCACCGAACACAGGAATGAAATAACTATGGCCAGTAAAAGATATGACAACAACAATACCATCAATTCAAATCCTTGATCATTATAATAAAAAGTGATCTTTGTTTTTCAGATCTATCAGGGCAAAGGTAGTAATGGATTTTGTAATGGCATTCTCGAAAGCTTCTTTGTCGATTTTTGTCTCAAGCCCTTTCTTTTCCATGTATTCGAGAATCATCCCAGTACGTACATTGCCCACCAGTTCATGATCGGCCATGGGACAGCCTCCCAGTCCGTTGAGCACCCCGTCAAATCCTTTGCATCCGTGCTGGTAAGCGGCATCGAGTTTCTCGTAAACCTGGTGCAGGGTGGTATGCAGGTGCAGGGAGAAATCAATCCCGGGAAAACGCGGAACCAGTGCCATGAAAACAGCAGCAATGCTTGCCGGGTATGAACTCCCGATGGTATCACTCAAAGCAATGTGTTTTATGCCCATTTCATGAAGCTTGTCGCATTCCGCCTCCAGAATCTCCACGCTCCATTCCTCATCGTAAGAATTGCCAAAAGCCATGGAAAGATATACCACCAGTTCTTTATCTGACCTGGTGCATACATTTAGAATATCCGTGCATACTTTCCTTGACTTTTTCAGGGAAGAATTGATGTTCAGCATCAGGAATTTATCCGATACCGAATGGGGATAACCCAGGTATTTGATTTCGTCATATTTAGCTGCATTTTTTGCCCCCCTCAGGTTTCCCACAATGGTCATCAAGTCCGAATCCGTTTGAGAAAGATCCAGCAATCTCAGCACATCAGCGGTATCCCTTAGCTGGGGAATTGCTTTGGGAGAAACAAAACTTCCAAAATCAACGATATCATATCCAACTTTCAAAAGGCTGTTGATATAATCCGCCTTTGTCTGGGTAGGGATAAAAGGCTTAATGCCCTGCATGGCATCACGCGGGGTTTCCAGTATTTTTATCCTGTCGGGCATTTGCTACGGTCTATTTCGTATCTCCCAGTATTATGGGCAGTCCATCCTTCCCTCCACCAACGATTACAATCTTCGCATTGGAAGATTGTGCAAGTTTCAGGGTAGCTTCAATGCCTTTTTCTTTCAGGATCTTATCGGTCAAACTGGCACTCAGGATGCGGTTGGCTTTAGCTTTACCTTCGGCATCGATGCGCTGGCGCTCAGCTTCCTGCTTTGCTTTTTCCAGTTTGAATTCGTATTCGAGTGCTTCCTGTTCCTGTTTGAGCTTGCTTTCAATGGCGGTACGGATCGTCGGTGGCAAAACAATTGAACGGATAAGTATTTCATTCAATTGCACATATTTCTTATCCAGGATCTCTTTTGTTTCCGAGTAGATCTCATCCTGTATTATATCTCTTTTTGCTGCATACAACTGATCGGGGGTGTAGCGTCCGATCACGGTCCTTGTCGAAGAACGCAAGGCCGGGATTACCAACTCATGAAGATAGTTTTCTCCGATGCGCTGATGTAAAATACCCAGTTCCGTCCATTTGGGCTGATACCAGGTGGTAACATCAACATTTATTTCCAGCCCGTTTGAAGACAATACATTCATTTCTTCAGAGACTTCCTGTTGCCGAACTTTATAAACAAACATATTGTTCCAGGGGGCAATGAAGTGAAAACCTTCACCATAGGTTCTGGTTGTATCAACACCTCCTCCGAAGGTTTTGAATAAAACGCCGCCGCGTCCCGCTTTGATGGTAATGGTCATGCTGCTCCAGAAGATAATCAATAGGATCACTGCAACAATAATGATTCCAATGGGTAATACCTTTTTCCAGTTAATTTCAGGGTCTTGTTGTGCCATTTTTTTTGTTTTTTTATTTAGAACAAATTTAAAAAATAAAAGCTTCAGTGCCTAATCAATTTTGAGCTTTTCACCATGATACCTCATCAATCAGTCTTTTTCAATGTCGGATCCCATAATTTTCCCCAAATACACTCATCTACTGATAAATATTAAAATGACAATTTAAGAACTGATGTATATTTTGATTAATTTTGTTGCATACACACAAAAACCAGTTTAGATGAAATTTATTACATTCTTAGTTGGAGGACTGATCATTTCAAACCTCCTGTTTGCACAAAGAGATTTACCGGAGCAATTCGATCTCCGCGACTATGACGGTGAGAATTATGTAACATCCGTAAAAAACCAGCAAGGAGGCACCTGCTGGACTCATGGTGCCATGGCTGCCATGGAGGGCAACCTCCTGATGACAGGCGTCTGGGCCGACAATGGAGAAAATGGTGAACCAGCCCTGGCCGAATACCACCTCGACTGGTGGAATGGTTTCAACGAACATTATAATGCGGATATTGACCCCCCAACCGGCAATGGGTTGGAAGTGCACATGGGGGGCGATTACATGGTTACGACTGCTTATCTTTCAAGAAACACAGGGGCTGTCAGGGATATCGACGGACAATCCTATGAAACAGCACCCCCCATGGAAGACACAAGTTTTCATTATTACTTCCCACGCAAGGTTCATTGGTATACCATGGACGAACAACTAAATGGCATAGATATCATCAAACAGGCCATCATGGACCATGGCGTCCTCGGTACCTGTATGTGTTACAGTGGAAGTTATATCAACTGGTCTTATACCCATTACCAGCCGCCTTCAACCAGCGACCTGCCCAATCATGCGATTGCCATTGTTGGCTGGGACGATACCAAAGACACCCAGGCCCCGGAACCAGGTGCCTGGATCGTAAAGAATAGCTGGGGATCAAGTTGGGGATACGATGGTTATTTCTTTATTTCCTATTACGACAAATGGGCATGCCGGGAGCCCGAGATGGGTGCTGTTTCATTCCAGGAAGTAGACCGCCTGGAATATGATGTCACTTATTATCATGATTACCACGGATGGCGCGACACCAAGGAAGACTGCCAGGAAGTATTCAATGCTTTTACAGCCAGCAGCGACCAGATCCTGAAAGCAGTTAACTTTTTTTATGCCGGAGACTCTACCGATTTTACCTTTACCATATACGATACATTTGAAGGCGGGCAACTCAGTGATGAATTATATACGCACTCCGGATGGTTGGAATATCATGGTTTTACCACGATAAATCTTGATCAGGATGTCCATCTTGATGAAGGGGATGATTTTTACATTTACTTGTATCTGGAAAAAGGCGGACAACCTTACGACCGCACTTCGGATGTTCCTGTATTGCTGGGGGCCTCAGGCAGAACGACCGTAGAATCAAGCGCCGAACCCGGGCAAAGTTATTATATGGATGGAGATGGATGGATGGATTTTTACGATTATGACGATCCTTCAGGATATCAGAATACAGGTAACTTTTGTATCAAAGGCCTGAGTATTCTGGATAGTTCTACCGGTATCGGAGAGGCTACCAATCCATTTGGAAGTGCTGTACTTGGGGGGGGTGCTCCTAATCCATTCAGGGATTATACAAAGATCCGCTACATCCTCCCAGGAGAGATGTATGTGATTCTTGAAATTTACGACCTGAACGGGAAAAAGGTTAAGACACTTTCTGAAGGTATGGAACAAGCCGGAGAGAAATCATATACCTATGATGGTACCGATGCATCAGGCAATGAACTGGGCAAAGGAATCTATATCCTCCGACTGCAGACCGGAAATCATCAATACAGCAAAAAACTGATCATTCAATAAATCAGTGAGACTGTTATTTTCAGGAGTGTGAACGAACTGAAAAAACAAAGTCGAACTCCTTGCCTGACGGCGAGGCAGGGATCCCAAGCTTCCACGAGCGCTGAAGCTGCTCAGCGGAGGCGCTGTCGAGGGATCTCTAGGGTATAACTTGCCTGACGGTCTTTAGGTTCTCCGCCCCTTGGGGCGAATCAAACGAATATTTCCCCTCAATACCACGCAGGATTGCCTCGGGTATAGTTCATTTGTACACGCAAAGCCGCAATTAATACAGGAATTATTGCTTTGCAGCTCTGCGTTAAATAAATATTTTAAAACTTCAGAGTCACACCTCCCATCACATTGGCACCTGCTTGCGGAAAGTATCCATCCATTTCCCAGAACTTATTTTTTAACTTATAGCGATACACCCAGGCATAGGTTTCATACTTTTCATCAAAGATATTATTGACCATCAGGTGCAAACCGATCTCTTCAATGAATTCGGTCTTAAAAGTATAATTGATCACCAGGTCATTTACGAAGTAGGGATCCAGGCTGCGGCTCAGGCTCGATGTATTATCGATGTATTGCCTGCCAACATATTTGGAAATAAAATTTATCTTTAAACCTGCCAGTGGTTTCCAGCTTAACTGGCTGCCCGCAATAAAATCAGGGGAGAAGGCCAGGTCGGTTTGCCCCAGTTTTTTTGAAACCTGCGGAGCGAGGCCAGTTGTATCATCCCAATTGTCAACATACTCAGTAAAATCCATAATTTTGTTCATGCTATATGTGGCATTAAATTTCCAGTTAAGGTTTTCGAAGATCTTCAATCCGCCGACAACTTCCACACCGGCACGATAACTTTCCGGCACATTGGTCATGATGGCCGCACCCACATCGTTGATCTCTCCGGTCAGGACCAGTTGATCCGTGTAATCCATGTAAAAAAGATTTGCTTCCAGTCCGTAATCCTGTTTTTTTAAACCATAACCCAATTCAAAATCATACAGGCGCTCACTTTTGAAAACATCGTTCGAATCGGCATCGCGGTAATTGCTGCGATTGGGTTCCCGGTTTGCAATACCGAAGGAAAGATATATACTGTTGCTTTCATTGAGATCATAATATAAACCGGCCTTGGGATTGAAAAAATTAAATTCATGTTCCTGCGTGATGTTACGCAAATCATCATGGATCCCATCAATATCATACTTAACGCCCCGGTATTGCAAATCGAGGTATGCATTCAGTTTTTCCGTAAGTGCGGTGTTGATCTTGCCAAATAAATTCCAGGTCTTTTTGAAACCTGTATTCCGGTACCATTCATAATCTTTTTTCATGTTTGCAGCATATTCGGCCCAAATAATATTTCCGAAATGCCTGCCGGTATAATGATTATAACCTCCACCCAGGATCACGGAAGTTCTGCCTGCATTGTAGTGCAATGAAAAATTAGATCCATAAAAATCATTGTCGAGCCATTTTTGCCGGGCCAGATCAGTATTTTCAATAACTGTATCACCAATGATCAAATTTGGTAATTCATAGTCGCTAAATGGATCCTCATTCCTGTATTGCTCATAATAACCCCGGCCGTAAACATAAAACCCCGATGCATTCAGGTGCCATTTTTTGCTGAACTGATGTGAAACATGCAATTGATAATGGTCTTGCTGGTAATTATCGGTTTCGTTTTCGTAAGTATAATAGTTGTATGTTCGATTGTCGGAATTCAGCATATGCTCATATTGTTCTTCGGTATAAAGCCAATGATCATAATAACGTTTCATACCTTCAGAATCATTTTCCAGCCGCACTTTCGGAACGCCCCACCAGCTCTGGTAGGTCTTTTCCTTTCCTGAGAAGACAACTGCCTTTACCATTGTTTTTTCACCATGATACCCCCCTGAAAAATAAAATGATTTCAGGTCGGAGAATGCCCGGTCGATATATCCATCAGATGTAATCTTCGACAAGCGTCCGTCGAAACTCCAGTGCCCCCCGATCAGACCTGTACCGAAAGAAACACTATTCTTAAAGGAATTGAAAGAACCTGTCAAGCTGCTCACTTCGGCATAAGGATCGCTTTTCAGATCCAGGGTTTGTATGTTGATGCTGGCCCCGAAAGCAGCAGCCCCGTTCACCGAACTCCCCACACCACGTTGAATTTGAATATTATCAACTGAAGTAGCAAAATCAGGCATGTTCACCCAGAATACCCCCTGGCTCTCCGGGTCATTCAGTGGTATACCATTGATGGTAACATTGATGCGTGTGATGTCCGTGCCCCGGATGCGCAAGTTGGTATAACCCACACCCGTCCCCGCATCGGATGAAACTACGGTAGAAGGGGTTGTTTCGATCAGATAAGGCATATCCTGCCCGAAGTTGACTTCTTCAATCTCATCTTTCGTAACATTTTCATAAGTAGCAGGTGATTTCTCCCCTACCCTGCTGGCCCGGATGATCACCTCTTCGGTCATGATCGTTTTGGGTTCTAAACTGAAATCCAATGTCCGGTCCGATTCAAGTTGTATGCTTTTTTCAGCCTGCTGATATGAAATATAGGTAACTTTGATGCTGTACTTGCCTGCATCCAGCCTGGTAAACTGATAAGTACCTTCTCTATCGCTCACCGCAGTTTTAAATGTGTTTTTTATGATCACATGTGCTCCGGGTAGCGGCTTTCCGCTTTGTGCATCAAACACCTTCCCTTTGAGTGTATACTGCGAATAGACAGCAAGCGGGAGAATTGCGATTAATGTTGTTAAGGATTTTAAATACTTCTTCATGGTCTTTTTAGTTTAAATGAAACATGCAAAAAAGACCAATAGAGGAAATGTTGTAAGAACTTGAGATTTTCTCTCCTCCCTCCGCCGGTATTACCCGGATCAGGTTCGAAGGGTATGATCTCAGCCCGTTGCAACGGATTCATCCGTTCAGGCACCCCTATTGGAATCAATCTACAAAATTAAGCATTTAAATACGTTAAATCCAAAAAATCAGGATTAAAATTGGCTTGCAAAATATGGCGGGGCAGGTCGAATACAGGGATGGAAGAAGCCTGGATCAATTCAGAATCAGAAGTACATAAAACACCTGTTCTCATTTTTCCCATAATCTCATCCGGATCATGAAATTTTGCATATTCAACTGGGACGCGAAATGATGCTTTGATTCTCCTGAAATATTCTACCAGATCATGACTTACAGGCACAGCGTGATCAATGTACAGGCTGATTCCTGAAACCTTACTCTTCTCAAGACATGAGAACAAACGGTCCAGGGAAAGATTGAATATTTTCATATTTGGTTCTCTGGTATGGATTTCCGCAGCGTCGCGGAGGACGCCATCCGTAGCAATGAACAATGGAAATCCATTATAATATGCAACCAGGGTGTACAAAACATTGAATGTATCTATATGCAGGATCTTATTCTTCAGTTGTTCCTCCGGAATCAATCGCTCCATCCTTCGTTGGCTTTCTTCAGTTTTAAAGACACCGCGGTACAGTATGCTGCGTTCTTCCCTGCTGAGATGGTAACGATTGCCCACAAAATCCCTGGCTCCTGCTGAAGAATAATCGCGGGAAATCAGGTATAAATAATCACGCAGGGGTTTTTTAAATTCGTCCATCAATAACATGCTGTATTGAAATCATTATATTTGTAAAGTTATAAAGGATTTTCAATACATGAAGATCATGATCATCAACGGGCCCAATCTGAACCTGCTCGGAAAGCGGGAGCCCGGTCTTTACGGTACACAGAATTTCGAATCCTATCTGAAGAAGCTACGGAGTAATTTTCCCGATATACAGTTGGATTATTTCCAGAGCAATATAGAAGGGGAGATCATCGATGCCCTGCAAAAAGCGGGTTTCCTTTATAATGGCATCATTTTGAATGCAGCCGGATATACACATACCAGCGTCTCCATCGGGGATGCTGTAAAAGCCATTGAGACGAAAGTGATCGAAGTGCACATTTCCAACATCTTCGCCCGTGAAGAATACCGGCATAAATCCATGATTTCGGGAGGAACCAAAGGCGTGATCAGTGGTTTCGGACTGGATTCCTATCGTTTGGCAGTAGAAGCATTTCTGGGGGGTAGACTTTAGCGGATTACTCGCGGGTGTTGATATGAATTTCAAAAGCTGCCCAAAAAATGTCCTTCAGTTTACTGGGTCACATCGGGTGCAGTCTTGATGCATTGATAAACAAAGGACTCAGACTTCGACTCCCCAGACGGGTAAGGCACTCAGCCTGACGAAATAACGCGCTTCTTGGAAAGCCTCCTAATCTCATGAAAATAAGGTAAAACCAATTTTTACCGATCACAATATTTGAAACTTAACTAAAATTCTCTTCATCCAAATCAGAGAAACGCTTCTTTCCTTTCAGGAAATAATCAAAAACGATATTTCCCTTATATACCATGGATACGGGATCATGATGATGTTTATGCCTTTTCTTTTTAAATCTTGCATGATTTTTCCAAAAATGCACATGGGCTTTCAGGACAGCAACAAAATCACTGAATCCACCTTCGGCCAGGAATTTCAGTGCGGCAATGGCATCCAGGAAATAGCGGGCCACAAAAACCCTAAACAACAATCTATCAGGCAAGTTCTTATACATCAGGAAAGTATTGTTGCGGAAATTGAGATAGGTCTTGCGGCTGGAGTTTTTGGGCAGCGTACCGCCTCCTACATGATAGATTACAGAATCGGGGCAATACATAATTTTAAAGCCTTTATTTTTCAAGCGCCAGCAAAAATCGATCTCCTCCATATGGGCGAAGAAATCCTCATCCAGCCCATCCAGCTTATGGTATAACTCTGCCCTCACGAACATGCAGGCCCCGGTGGCCCAGAATATCTCTTTGACATCATCATACTGCCCCTTATCTTCTTCCAGGTTTTGAAACAGACGACCACGGCAAAAAGGGTAACCGTATTTGTCAATATAACCGCCGGCCGCACCTGCATATTCAAATCTTGCAGGCTCCTGGTAGGCAAGTATTTTCGGCTGGCAGGCAGCTATTGTATGATCTTGTTCCATCAGGTCGATGATGGGTTCGATCCATTGCTCGCCAACTTCAATATCCGAATTCAGCAGCACATAATAATCGGCATCCACCTTTGCCAGCGCATCATTGTATCCTTTGGAAAAGCCACCGTTAGTTTCGTTCTGTATGATCCTAATCTCGGGATAGTTCTTTTCCAGGAATGCAACCGAATCATCCACAGAAGCATTATCAGCAATGATAACCTCAGCTTCATCCTTGCTTCTTTCGATGACCAGGGGTAGGAATTTTTCCAGGAATTTCCTGCCATTCCAGTTTAATATGACGACTGCAACACGGGGCATCATGATTCGGTTTTGGGTTTTTGGTGTTTCCACCTGCGGTGCGACCACAACCAGTTATCGGGATTCTTACGAATGATCGCTTCCAGGTATCGAACGTATTTTTCAGTGATCTCGTATTCTTCCGTACGTTTGGGATCATCTTCCAGCAACAAAATATCGATCTCATAATAGCCTCTTTTCACCCGGTGCATATCAAAAAACACCACCACATAATCCAGGGCTTTTGACATCTTTTCCAGGCCGAGGAAAAAACCCGTTTCCCTTCCGAAAAACTTCGTCCAGTAATTGATCTCCACTTTTGTTGGAGTTTGATCCCCTACAATGATCACAATGTTTTGCTTATCCCGCAATCGGGCCAGGGTGCGGAAGGTTTGTTTGAAACGGATCAGGTTGTTGTATCCTGATTTGGTCCGCAACATGCTCATGTATTTTTCAAAATAGGGATCATTCAACTGCTTATAAATGGCGTAAGGATGAAAGTTGGTGATCCTTGCGAGGGCAATGCCCAGCCATTCCCAGTTTCCGCAATGACCGGCAGCAACAAATACGCTTCTTCCTTCTTTGAAATATTTTTCAAGGATCTCATAATTATTGAATATGATGCGCCGGTCCAACTCCTTTTCGCTGAAATTGCGGATTTTGAGTGTTTCCAGGATAATATCCGATAAATTCCGGTAATATTGCTTTACAATGCTTTTAATCTCTTTTTTGGATTTTCCGGGAAAAGCCCGTTTCAGATTGGTATAAACCGTTTTCCTCCTGTATTGGATAAGATAATAAATAACAAAGTACAAAAAATCTGACAGAAGGTACAGTATCCCGAAAGGCAAGATTGAGATAAACCAGGCAACGATATTGAAAATAAAATATACGATCCGCATGAATCAATATGAGCTTTAGGGAACAAAAATAATCCCATTATCTGAATAAATAATGGGATTGGACAATATTTTATGATGAAATGACTGGCAATAGCCTGAATGTGTGAGCCTATCTGAATACCTTGAGATTCCTCGACAGCGCCTCCGCTGAGTAGCTTCAGCGCTTGCAGAAGCTCGGAATCCCTGCCTCGCCGGCAAGGACTTCGAATTTGTTTTTTCAGTTTATTTCGCTCCTGAGAAAAACAGTCTCAGTGAATTAAAACGGCTCCGTATAGTACTTCTCAGCCTGGTTCCCCCATGCATCCGGTGGTGCTGTGATGTCAACATTTGTGGGGTCGAAATCCCTTCTGTGCAGCAAGACCTGCCAACGGTAGTTTGATAACTCACCAATGGCATCCGAATGTATTAATTCGAAATCATTGGTAACGATGTCCTGCGACATGAATACGAACTTTTTGTTTCGTTGGTTGCCAAGCACATAATAATGCCAAATCTCGTAAGGGTAAGCGCTGGGTTCATTATAGCTTTCGCTCACGATATTGGGTGGACCATATTTCAGGTAAACCCTGCCCCGGTCGGTTTCATAGCCTTCCTTCACCTGGGTGGCGTATGCATTATCTACTTTCCGCACTTCGGTGTAATAATCCAGCCAGGCTGAATAAGGATCGAGGTTATCACGTGTCAACCAGAAGTTCAGGAAGAACTGCTGCATGGTGGCCAGGTCGGATTCGAAGAGTTGCTTGTTGGCAAACTGCCGCTCAATCTCAGAGGAGATGGGTGCAAGACATTTGATGTATTCACTCAGGGTGTCTTTGCTGGAGATCTTTTCCACGAAAGTATTTTGAATGTTGATGGCGGCCAGATCAGAAACATCAAATTGTACATCAGGATTGCTGCGCTGGAAAAAGACTTTGTTGATGGCCACCAGCTCGTTTTCCCTGTTCCTTGCTTCAACGACCAGTTTATAATTGCCCGATGGCAGGAACTCAATATCGAATTTCCCAATCAGCGGGACAACCATTCCGGCATCCTGTCTTCTGATGACCTGGTAATCCGTAATCTTTTTGGCAGTTTCAAACGATTCGATGTAATAGTCGATGAGAAATTTGCCATTTTCACCAAAAACCTGATCAGTATTATATACCTCGGTATAAAAGATCAGTTCATTGCTGGTTTTTGGGTAATAGTTGCTAACAAGCGGCATCAGCTCAAAACCATTCTTTGTATACATATTCTGCTCATCAGACTTTTTGTAGGAAGCCAGCAGCTCAATACCTGAAACGGAAACTTCATCTTCAGGATAACTGATGTTGACCACTTCGGTATGCACAAAAGGCTTTTTGCTGCTGTTCTGGTCTGAAAGCCAAATCTCAAAATTGTAACTACCGTTCCTGAGAGCATAGCGTTGCTGATCGAGGATGTTGTAGTTGATCTGGCCAGTATCGGTCACTACAGGACTCTTCACTTCATATTTATCATAACTGATGATTTCCTCATTTTGCTTGAACAGGATGATCACCTCAATGGCTCCCTGGAATTTGTTCTCATCTATTTTGAGGTAATTCAGGCTGCTGCCCTTTACGCTCAGGTAGGTTTCTATGTATGGTTTGTTTTCTGGAGAATCGAAGGTGGTATATGAAAACAGGGCATTTAACGACTTTGCAGGTGCCCAGTATCCAATGCATACAAGTGTAAAAATCAGTGCTAGCTTTTTCATTTTTGATTCGATTTGCAGTTTACAGGCTTCAAATTTATGCGTTCGCCATGTCTTAGTCAAGTCTGAATCAGTTAACGGTAAAGGGTAGTCAGTTATTGGTTTGGGCTGAAAAATACAGTTTGAAATTGACAAAAAACAAAATTTTTGTACTTTTGCAGTGGAGAAATGGCAGAGCGGTCGAATGCGGCGGTCTTGAAAACCGTTGACCCTTCGCGGGGTCCGGGGGTTCGAATCCCTCTTTCTCCGCCAAAGGAAAATCCCATGGATGGGATTTTCCTTTTTTCTTGTTCTTGCAAACCAAATGAGACTTACAAGAATTACAATAAAATTAATGAAACCCCTATTCGTTTCAGAATGTTTCTTTATCAGGAAACCGGCTTTGTGATCAGAGCCGACAAAGATCACCCTTTAAGACATGAACTTATTTTTATCCTTACTCTATGAACTAAAAATAAATTAACCGACATTTCTTCAAAACTCATTGACATACATACATGGAATTCATATATTTGTTGTCCAAGGGGGTTAATTTTGAATTCATGCCAGCATTAAATCTTTCAAAGAAAACCATACGGTTGACTTACGATAATATAGAAAAATACGTAAAACCAAAGAAGGTCGGTAATTTTGCACTGGGCACTTTAAAGGACAGTAAATTCGTACCCAAGTATGTAGGTCGTTCCGATAAAGACCTGCAACTATGCCTGAAGAAATACATCGGCCTGCAATATACCTATTTTAAATTCAAATATGCCGGCTCACCAATAAAAGCATTCATCAGGGAATGTTCCAATTATCATAACTTCCAACGTCAGCTCGACAACGATAAACATCCAGAAAAGCCTGAAAGAGTTGATGCGGATTGTCCTTATGGTTGTAATAGCCAGTAAAAAACAGGCAGGTCTAAAATCCTAAACATTGATCCGTTTGCGTAAACCTTTAAACCATATAAGGCAGATAAGATCATATATGAATATTGATGTTTGTTTGCTGATAATTCGAAATCGATATTTGTTATTTGAGACTTATTTCGGTCATCAATGGAATTACCAATATCGAATATCGAATTTTAAATATGGAAGTAAAAAAGCCGTTCCCGGATGGAACGGCTTTTGGGTGCAAGATGGGACTTGAACCCACGACCCCTGGAACCACAATCCAGTGCTCTGACCAACTGAGCTACATGCACCATTTAAAGGAGTGCAAAATTACAAAATTTTTTATTCTGACAGAAAATTAATCAGCAAATCCTTTTCCAATTTGCATTTGCGATTTCTATTACTTTTGCATAGCAAAATGATCAGGGATCTGCTAAAATATTTGTTTTCAGGAAAGAAGAAACAATACCAGCCCTCGGCTTCCCTTTCCCGGTTGGCCTGGTATAAATTCAGGAAGAACAAGGTTGCCATGGGCGCCCTGCTTTTTGTAGGAGCTTCCCTCCTGGTTTCCATTGCCGGTTACCTCATTACACCTGATTCCACACCCTATGCCAACAACCAGAACCTGGAACTGATCACTCTGCCACCCGGATCGAAAGTTGACGTGCTTTACATTCGAAAGAATGTTCCTGAAGAAAATACCAGTCTTTTAAAAAAAATGACCTCAGGTGAAAAAAGCCGGCACATTCAGAAACCCTTCAGCAGCTATACTTTTCAGAAGGACGGGATCGTGCTGCAGGAATATGGCGAGACATCCAATCATAAACGTAACGCATACACCTACAATATTGCGGATGTTCTATTTTCCCTGAATCCGGATCACAAGCCTTATGAAAAGAACAACACCATACATTATACCCTGCTCAATGGGCAGGAGAAAACAGCCGGCATTGGTGAATTGCGAAAAAAAGTAAAACAGGATAATATCAGGACAAAGAACTTCCTGCTGGGCACCGACAGGTTCGGGCGAGACTTGCTGAGCCGTTTGCTGATCGGAACCCGGGTGAGTCTGTCAGTAGGTTTTATTTCTGTATTGATCTCCCTTATAGTGGGTATCACACTGGGATCTATCGCCGGGTTTTTCCGCGGACGCATCGACGATCTCATCGTCTGGTTCATCAATGTAGTTTGGTCCATCCCCACCCTGCTGCTGGTCATTGCCATTACTTTTGCCCTTGGCAAAGGCTTCTGGCAGGTATTCATTGCCGTGGGCCTTACCATGTGGGTGGAAGTGGCCCGCGTGGTGCGCGGCCAGATCATCAGTATCCGGGAAAAAGAATTTGTGGAAGCCGGACGCGCACTCGGATTCAGCAACTATCGAATCATCGTACGGCATATTCTCCCCAATGTCATGGCACCGGTTATAGTTATTTCTGCAGCCAACTTTGCTGCTGCCATCCTCATCGAAGCCGGACTCAGCTTCCTGGGACTCGGGGTGCAACCCCCCATGCCTTCCTGGGGAACCATGATCAAAGAACACTATGGCTATCTCGTGTTGGATTCGGCTTACCTGGCCGTTTTACCCGGTCTGGCAATCGTTTTGATGGTACTGGCATTTATGCTAATCGGCAATGCCCTGCGCGAAGCCCTGGATGTAAAATCCTATTGATTACTGGTACTCACCGTTTGTACAATACTCACTCCGCTTGTCACGGCAATATCCTTTTCTGAAATTCAATTTAATGGAAAAATAGAAATCTGCACCGGTAAAATCACTCATACCAAAAAAACTGCCCAGCTTATCGGTCCCGATGGTCAGGAAATAAATCCGTGCGGAAAGGCCGACCCTGGGTTTTTGCAAATCGTATAATGAAACAGGCATTGCTATTTCCAGTTCATTGCTTTCGTACCTGGGCACCAAAGCAAGCTGCGCCGGACGGCGCAAATGTGAATTTTCAAACATGATGGGATACACAAAATATCCACCCAAATACCATTCCTTGTAATAATGATAATCCGCTTGCAGGCTGACTGCCGTGGGCAACATCATCGAGAAGCTGTTATCCACCAGAGATGCCACCGGATTACCATAAAAATTATTGCTGAATTCGTTGACCAGGTTCTGTATGTTTGTATAATCCAGGGTATCTATCCTTTCCCAGTAGTATCCCACATCCTTGAATGCATGCTTTTGTGCGTTATCCTTGAAAGTAATGGCACCCAAATCGAGGATCGAAATGCCCACCCTGTAAATATATTCCTCGAAAGGCTGTTCGCACAGGTTCCTGTATTTCTGGTTGGAATGCCCTTTACGTGTCCGGGTATAGGTGATGCCAAGGTCGGCCCCAAGGCCACTGCCTTTGAAAGTGTTGCCGGCAGGAAAATCATTGTTGTTATAATCCACAGGCAATGAGAAACCCGCTTCTACGTTCATGTTGCGGATATCGATGGTGGAATCGTTCAGGACAATATAATCGATATTTTCGGTATTCAAATAGGCACCGCTGTAGCCCATGAGATACTTCAGCGTGATCCCTGCACTCCAGCGGCTGAAAGCATACTTATAATATGTGTATGACCAGGAAGCCCCGATCTCACCCCAGGCCATGGCTCCGAAGTTGAAATCATAATCCCTGTAATTGATATTCCATTGTGGCCTGAAATTCAATCCTTCATAAGCAAAATTTGCAATCTCATAGGGAATCCTGTTGCCTGAAACAACACTTCTTGCCGCAGTGTGTATTGCAAAAGCATGGTCGTTGTATACAAGCATCGCTGAAGGTCCTTTCACCCGTATGCTTGAGAATATTCTTTTCAAATCCCGGTTGTCGTATCGCATAAAAGCCTGTTCATCGGGTCCGTAGGTTGGGAACTTGTATCCTTCCCTAAGGAAGCGGGTAGGTTTGAAATCATCGGCAGGGATGTAAGCAAAATTATTCTGGGCAAAAAAATCGGCTGTTACCAGATTAATATCCAGATAAACTTTTGAAGCACTCATAAGAGAAGGATTGATCAGTGTACTGTTGGAACCGGCAAAATTGCTGCCTGTCACGCCCCACATTTCCTGGGCGGTATTCAATTTAGAAACAACAACAAAAAATATGATCAATAAAAAATATAATATCCTAAACACTACTTGTTTTCTTTTGGTCAAAATTCTATTTCCTTATTCTGCCTGCATCAATGCCTTCTTAATCAACTAGCCTTTCCCGACAAAACACTGTTAATTCTCAAATTGCTGAACTTATCGGAAACAAAACAACATGCAATATTCAGTGTAATGCCTCGCTTTTCATTGCACAACAGGCCAAAGCAAAGTTTGCACCTGCGTTTCTTCCGCTGAAGACTTTTATAGAACGTGTTCAGAGCAATAATATTTCTTTCAATAATATTGCCCCGGATCATGCCGGCGATGGCCATGAAATAGCGAACATACTGAAAAATATTGTACTTTTGCATCTGATTTTAATGCGGATGTGGCGGAACTGGTAGACGCGCTAGACTTAGGATCTAGTGCCTTCGGGCGTGGGGGTTCGACTCCCTTCATCCGCACTGTTTCATCAATCACTGGGAACACTTTTTAACTATAATGAAACATGACGCAAATTCGTAACCTTTTAAGAATATTTGCGTTTTCATAGGCTATCTTGATGAAGGGATACTTACAAATAATAGCGCTTTTAATGTTGGTCATATCCTCCAGTACTTTTTCTCAGGCATTAAACACTAAGCTGGAGAGAAAAATCGACAGCATTCCCCTGATCAAAAATGATTCAAATCTCCTGCAACATTACCTTAAAATCTGTTATGCCGGGATTGATGATTCCTTGCCAGTACTAAATAAATACAGTCAGCTTGCAATCGGGCTTGCCCGAAAACTCAACGAGCAAAAGCTCTTGACCGAGGCTTATACCTGCAAAGGAGAATATCATTACTACAATACAGAATACGACAGTGCTACCCACTATTATCAATTGGCTTTAAGACAGGCAAAGGAGCAGGCAGACAGCAGCTATATATCAACTCTTTGCAATTATATTGCACATGCCAGACTAGAACTGGCAGAGTTTAGGGAGGCAATCGAGTGGCTCCAAAAATGCCTGGCGATTGATACGCTCAGAAAAGATAGCCTCAGTATTGCGAACAACTTTGATTTACTGGGCATGTGCAGGGAAAACCTAAACCAGTATAATCTGGCCATCAGAGAATATAAAAGAGCTCTGAACCTGTTCCTTCTTTTAAACGACAGCATGAGCATTTCCAATGAATACAACAACCTCGGCAATGTTCATTCTGTTTACGGGAATTATGAGAAAGCACTTGATTATTACCTCAAGGCGCTGAAAATTGAAATAAAACTGGACAATCTTCCGGGGCTTGCAAATGTGTATAACAACATTGGGATTGTTTATCACGACTGGAAGCAGTACGATAAAGCCCTTGAATATTATCAAAAGGGTTATGATCTTGAACTCAAACAAAACAATCCCGACGGCAAGGCCTCATCCCTGAACAACATGGCGATCATATACGACGTAAAAAAGAATTACGATACTGCATTGCGACTCTATAAAAAAGCGCTGAGGATTCAGCATCAAAACAATAATCCACTCGGGGAAGCAATCACATCGGGCAACATAGGTGAATTTCTCATAGAACGGAAAAAATATGACAGTGCGAAATCCTATCTGGACCGGGCACTGGAGATCTATACCAAGATCGACAACAAGGCAGGTATTGGCAGTACCTACAGCCAATATGGCATCCTTTTTACTGCAACACGTAAATACCAAAAGGCCATTGATTATTTTAACAGAAGTATTGCAATCCTGCAGGAACTGAAAATACCGGAATCCCAGAAAGAAAATTACAAGAAAATCTCCGACTTGTACAATCAAATCGGCAACTATGAAAAAGCTTTCCATTACCTGAAAAAATACCAGCATTTGAATGATTCCATTTTCAGTGAGCAGATGCGGCAAAAACTTTCTGCACTGCAATATGATTTTGAACTGGAGCAAAGAGAAAGTGAAATCAAACTCCTGAACAAGGAGAATGATATGAAAGAATTGGCACTGGAACAGCAGAAAAGAAGGACAAGACTCTTCACCATTGCTGCTATCATCAGTTTTTCGGGTTTGCTGCTTATCATCATCATTACGATTTTGCTGATCAGGCAATACCGCCACAAGACGGCAGCCAATAAACTTTTGCAGGAACAGAAATATAAGCTCGAAGAAAACCGCCTTGAGTTGATACAGGCAAAAGAAAAAGCTGAGGAATCCGACAGACTGAAAACTTCCTTTTTGGCAAACATGTCGCATGAGATCCGCACACCCATGAATGGTATACTTGGTTTCGCCGAGCTGCTGACAAGCGAAGATACAACTAAGTCGGAAAGGGATTATTATATAAACATTATTTCTGAAAATAGCAGGCAGCTCATACAAATCCTGAATGATATTCTCGATATATCCCTTATTGAAACCAACCAGTTGAAGATCCAGAAAAGATCTGTAAACCTGAATAAATTGCTGGAAGAGGTATATGTTTTGAATAAAGAGTTGCAGAAGAAAACCGAAAAGGAGTATATCGATTTCCAGTTGCACCTGCCCGAGTCAAATGCAATGGTAAAAGCCTACACGGATCCCTACCGGGTGGAACAAGTCCTGAATAATTTGCTTTCGAATGCTTTTAAGTTTACAGAGCAGGGGAAAGTAGAGCTGGGAATGAATGTCCTAAACGATGAGTATGAGTTTTATGTAAAAGATACAGGCATTGGAATTTCAAACGAACACATGAGTAAGATTTTCGACCGCTTCAGGCAACTTGAAGATCATCATACAAGAAAACACGGTGGCACAGGTCTGGGGTTGACAATTTCCAAACAACTTGCACACTTGCTGGGTGGTGACCTGGTAGTAGAATCAAAAACAGGATCCGGAACCGAATTCAGGTTTACCATCCCTTATTATGCCAGGCCTGAAACAGATACAGGAAACAGTAATTTCTCCTTTTATCATGAAAAAGTAAATTATCCTGATCTTAGCGACAAAACCCTGTTAATCGCAGAAGACAACCAGGATAATTACCGCTTTATTTCGGCAGTGCTGCAGAAGACCGGATGCAAATTACATCATGCACAAAATGGTATCGAATGCCTGGAAATTTTCGAAAACAACCACGTTGATCTTATCATCATGGACCTGCAAATGCCAGAAATGAATGGAATTGATGCAGCCAGGGAAATAAAAAAGAAAGATAGTAATATTGAAATTCTGGCACTGACAGCATATGTTCATCTTCGCAACAAGGATGAAAGCATTCAGGAACTTTTTTCCGACTACCTGTTCAAACCGGTAAGCTCCAAAAAATTGATTTCGGTTGTCTCCATGGTACTGAACAGATATTGATGTACGCCTACCCAACAGGCATTATTTTTGTTAACGGGACGCCAATCGGCTGAATTATAATGCGTATATTTGCACCCCAATTTAAAAAAGTAAATTTTCAATGAACATTACGAGAGAAGATACTGGAGATTTGACATCAACCCTCAAGGTAGAAGTAAAACAGGAAGACTATCGGGAAGCCGTTAGCAAGGTTCTGAAAGACTATCAGAAAAAAGCCAATATGCCAGGTTTCAGACCAGGCAAGGTCCCCATGGGAATTGTAAAGAAAATGTATGGAAAATCAGTGATTGCAGATGAGGTGAACAAGCTGCTATCGGAAAAGATCGATCAATACATCAAAGAAAACAAAATAGAATTGCTGGGCCATCCCCTGGCCAATACTGAGAAAACACCTACCATTGATTTCGAACACGAAAAAGACTTTGATTTCTATTTTGATATCGGGCTGGCGCCGGCAGTAAATCTTGAAAATCTGGAAAAGACCAAGGTAGATTATTTCAAGATCAAAGCCGACGATAAGTCATTAGAAAAACAACTTGAAGATATCAGAAAAAGATTTGGCGATCATATTCATCCTGAAGAAGTGGAGGAAGATGATGTGGTCAAAGGCAAAATTGAACAACTCGACCAGGACGGGAATCCATTAGAAGATGGAATATCGAACGAAACTTCCATCTATGTCAGCTACGTGAAAAAGAAAAGCGACAGGAAAAAATTCATCGGTTTGAAAAAAGGAGGATCCGTGGCATTCAATCCTCTGAAAGCCATGGAAAATGAGACTGAAGTTTCCTCCATGCTTGGAATCAAAAAGGAAGAGGTTCAAAAGGGAGATGGTGATTTCAGGTTTACGATCGAAGAAATCACCAGGGTAAAGCCTGCCGAACTCAATGAAGAATTATACAAGAAGGTATTTCCCGCTGATGAGATCAAAACCAGGGAGGAGTTTAAAAAGCGCCTGGCCCAGGAGATGGAGAAATCATATGTGAGCGAAAGCGATCGTTATTTCATGAGCCTGGCAATGGACAAGCTGATGGAAAAAGCCAAGCTGGAACTTCCCAGGGAATTCCTGAAAAGATGGCTGATCGATCACAACCAGGGAAAAATCACCCCGGAGCAGATTGAAGAACAATTCGATTCTTATGAGAAATCCCTCAAATGGCAATTGATACAAAACAAACTTATTCAGGATTTTAACGTAAAAGTTGAAGAAGAGGAGATCAAAGATTATATCCGTAAATACCTGCAAACCCAGATGCCGGGTCAGGCAGATGATGAGGAATACAATAAACGCATGGATTCGATCGTAGAATCACTGATGCAGAACAAGGAAGAAATACAGAAAATAAACGATCAGTTGTACGATCAGAAATTGAATGATGTGCTGAAAGAAAACTTAAAGCTCAATGAAAAAAGCATATCATATGAAGATTATATAGAAAAGGTTTCAAAAACAAATAAATAAAAATGAAGAACGAATTCAAGAAATACGCAAACAAGCATCTCGGAATCAACAGCACATTGCTGGATCAATACACTTCTATCAGCAATAATTATATTTCTCCCACCATTATTGAAGAAAGGCAACTGAATGTAGCCCAAATGGATGTCTTTTCAAGACTCATGATGGACAGGATCATTTTCCTGGGGGTACCCATCAATGATTATGTTGCCAACATTATACAGGCCCAGTTGCTTTTCCTTGAATCGGTAGATGCCAAAAAAGATATACAGATCTACCTGAACACACCAGGAGGGTCGGTATATGCAGGGCTGGGAATATACGATACCATGCAGTATATCACACCCGATGTATCCACGATCTGCACAGGCGTTGCAGCTTCCATGGGTGCTGTGTTGCTGTGTGCCGGTGAAAAGGGCAAAAGAACAGCCCTGCCACACTCTCGCATCCTGATCCATCAACCCATGGGTGGAGCCGAAGGACAGGCATCCGATATCGAGATTACTGCCAGGGAAATCGTAAAACTGAAAGATGAACTTTATGAGATCATTGCCAAGCACAGCGGCCAGACAAGCAAAAAAATCTATAAGGATGCCGACCGGGATTACTGGATGACCGCAACAGAAGCCAAAGAATACGGTATGATCGATGAAGTTTTGATTAAAACCAAGAAGTAAGGAGTTCGCAATGAAAAACAATGGCAATACCTGCTCGTTTTGCGGAAGGGACAAAGCCGATACCAGTCTATTGATATCAGGCATGGATGCTCACATTTGCAATCACTGCATTGAACAGGCCCACCTGATCCTGCAGGAAGAAAGTAAAACGCAAGAAAGCGGAGAGTATGACGACCTGAAATTACTCAAACCCATTGAAATTAAAGAATACCTTGACCAGTACGTGATCGGCCAGGAAGAGGCCAAGCGGGTGCTCGCCGTAGCCGTTTACAATCACTATAAACGCATTACCCAACCACCTTCAAAAGATGATGATGAAATTGAGATCGAAAAGTCGAACATCGTCATCGTGGGAGAAACAGGTACGGGAAAAACGCTGATGGCCCGGACCATTGCAAAAATGCTTCGGGTTCCCTTCTGCATTGCAGATGCCACAGTACTTACAGAAGCCGGATACGTTGGTGAAGATGTTGAAAGCATACTTTCTCGACTTTTGCAGGCCGCAGACTACAATGTTGCTGCCGCTGAAAAGGGCATTGTATTTATTGATGAGATCGATAAGATCTCCAGGAAAAGTGACAATCCCTCCATTACCCGCGATGTATCCGGGGAAGGTGTGCAACAGGCATTGCTCAAATTGCTGGAAGGCTCGGTGGTAAGCGTACCTCCACAAGGCGGCCGGAAACACCCGGAACAAAAAATGATCCAGATCAACACACAGAATATTTTATTTGTTGCCGGCGGAGCTTTCCACGGAATAGAAAAAATCATTGCCCGCAGAATGCAAACCAATGTGATCGGTTATGCCAATGCTTCCAGGAAAGATATCATCGACAAGGAAAATATCCTGCAATACATTTCACCCAGCGACCTGAAGGAATACGGACTGATACCCGAAATCGTTGGTCGCTTGCCTGTTGTATCCTTCCTGCACCAGCTAAGCAAAGAAACCCTGATCAGGATACTAACAGAGCCCAAAAATGCCCTGACCAAGCAATTCAGGAAACTTTTTGAGATCGATAATATCAAGTTGAGCTTCGAAGCTGAAGTACTGGAATTCATCGTCGAAAAATCAATTGAGTTTAAACTTGGAGCACGAGGTCTCAGGTCTATCATGGAAGCCATCCTTACCGATGATATGTTCGAACTCCCGGCAGGAAAAGGAACCAAAAATCTGAAAATTACATTGGATTACGCAAAGAAAAAATTCGACAAATCGAATATTTCAAACCTGAAAGTAGCCTGATATTTTTTTTGTTTTTTGTTGGCATAATTATTGAAATTTTGTGGCCTCCTGATGAAGAAGTTATTGCTCATATTTTTATCGGTGACTTTTGGCCTATCGCTGCATGCACAGCAATTGCAGGACAGCCTTGTTTTATTCGCAACCATTTACGAGCACGACACCATTCCGGTAATTCAGCTTGATGAAGTAAATGTTGTCGGTTTTACCTTTGTAAAGACAAAAAGAGATGCCCGCAGAATGAACCGGCTGATCAGGCATGTTAAAAAAGTGTATCCATATGCAAAGCTTGCCGGTATCAAGCTGGAGGAATACTCCAAACAACTTGCTGAAATTGAACAAGGCCGGAAAAGAAGAAAGTTGATGAAACAGGTGGAAAATGAGATCGAAGAGGAATTTGGTGATGACCTCAGGAAACTTACATTTAGCCAGGGCAAGATCCTTATCAAGCTAATCGACCGCGAAACCGGGAATTCAAGCTATAAACTCGTTCAGGATCTGCGTGGTAAATTTTCAGCCTTCTTTTACCAGGCATTTGCCAGATTGTTCGGATATAACCTGAAGATAAAATATGACCCCCAGGGAGAAGACAAAAAAATTGAGCTCATCGTAAGACTGATTGAAAGCGGGAAACTCTGAAAATTATTTCCCTCTGCCCTGTATGACGATAAGTATGGTATAAATCAGTATTTTGAAATCCATGGCCAGCGACATATTTTCTATGTAAAGAATATCGTATTTCAGACGTTCGATCATCTCATCTACATTCGAAGCATACCCGAATTTTACCTGCCCCCAGGAAGTTATGCCAGGCTTCACCTTGTGCAATAAGCGGTAATGGGGGGTACGTTTCACGATCTGATCAATATAATACTGCCGCTCTGGGCGCGGCCCTACCAGCGACATATCGCCTTTGAGCACCGTATAAAACTGGGGTATTTCATCCAGGCGGACTTTCCTGATAAATCTGCCAAATGGGGTGATCCGGCTGTCATTTTCAGAAGAAAGCTGGGGACCGTTATCTTCAGCATCATCGTACATCGACCTGAACTTATGCATCCTGAAAGGGCGCCCGTGGATCCCAACTCTTTCCTGGCTGTATATGATGGGACCTCTTGAAGAAAACTTAACACCCAGGGCAGTGAATAGAAACAATGGCGAGAGGATGATGATTGCAATGATGGAAGCCACTATGTCGATACCCCTTTTGATGAATTGCTGCCAGGCCGGCATCAGGTCGGGGGAAATCTCTATCAGCGGAGCATGGAAGATGGAACTCATCTTTACCGTACCCATCAGGTAATCCTGCATTTGCGGTATGATCTTGATCACTACGTTTGTTTCTTCCAGTTGGGCAATGATCTCTTCGAATGTTTTGTGCTCGCTTCTTTCAATGGCAACGATCACTTCTTCCACTTTGTTTTCATTGATGATGCGTGCCAGGTCGGACGAATGCCCCAGATGAGGCAAATAACGCGACAGCTTGTATTCTTTGTATTCATATGCGCTTACAAATCCTATGAACTTGTTCCCGGAAGATTCTTCCTGGCTTTCGATATCATTATAGATTTGTATGGCATTTCCATTGCTACCCACAATGATCGTAGGAAACCCAATGACCTTCCTGTGAATCTTATATACCGTAATCGAAGTCAGGATCAGGCGAAGGGAATATGTAAGCAGGAAATGAAAGCCGAATAACACCAGAAACGACTGATAATAAGCCTTGTAGGAAATAATAATATCGTCAAGAATAAGGGCAAAGAAAATAATCAGGACTCCGATAAAGGAGATCATCAGGGTTTGACCAAGTTCCTTCAACCTGGATTTGCGGTAGATTTTCCTGTAAGTACCAATCCCAACATAAAGAAACAACCAGAAAAAAGGTATCAGCCCGATGCCATACCAGAAATTTGGATCTTCGAAGATCTCGTTCAGGTTGGAGATGATCTGTGGATCGATGTTGTACTTACGATAAATAAAAAACAAGCCCCAGGCCAGGGCGGCGGTGAAATAATCAGCGATCACATATTTGAATACCTGCCGGTTCTTGTTCATATCTTTATCTGTATAAGAGTTTTATATTATCAATCAAAATAATGGCATCATCATTCCCATCCGATAGCAAAGAGCCAATAAAAGCTTTAAAACTGTATGCATCCGTATTTCTTTGCACGGCAGGCGTCAGGTTCACATAGATCTTTTTCCACTTCGTTGTGGTATTCAGGTTCAACACAGCTTCCTGAAAAATATTCGAATAGGTGTCGACCCATAGACCTGTAGTAATCACATTTTCGGTTTTAAAATTGATCTCCATCATTACCACCGAGTTGTCGGTGGGTATGGCAATTCCCTCCGGCCCCGAACCTTCATAAAGATTCTTTTCACTTGTTAAGGCAATCATTCCCGAACGGTTGGTGTGCAACACACCCGGATCATGGAATACCATATCGGGATTGGAAATTTGGACGATCGTGGTATCGCTCTTTGATGCATCCACAATAGATATTCCTGCCTGGAAATCCTCCATCCATGCAAAGATGGTTTCCTCTGTATAGGTAGTTTTCAGGGTATCCTTGAAATCGAGTATGCTGTCGGATCTCAGGGTAAAATTTTCATATTCCAGACGTTCGTAAAAGGGATAAGGGGAATGGAGTGTGGATATTCCATTCACTTCTATGCCTGGCCGTATGGTAATCCTGTGTTTGCCTTCTGCCAGCACCGGAGCTATACAAGGAAGTTCAAAAGGTCCGATCAGGTCCCCATCCACGTATATCCAGGCATCCTTGATATTATGGGAAGCGGTACCCTGGGTATTAAAATCTGTTCTTACAGAAATGGAATCAATTTTAATGAAAGCAGGAACCTGCTGATCGCCTTCAAACTTATCGCAGGAAATGAAGAAAAGGAAGTAAAACAATACACCGGAAACAAAAAATAAGCGCTTCTTGGTTCGTTTGTAGAAATATTCCATTTGCCTGCTTTGCTCGATACTTATCAACGGAGCTTGTTTTGAGTTATTGCTTTCTGAACTTACAATTATTAACAAAAACTTAACACCTAAACCAGTCCCCTGGAGGCATTGATCTTGTCGATGATCTTGTAAGCAACATCGAGTGCATTGTATCCGTCATTGATGGTAACCGGAGGGGTGGTATTGTTCACAATAGACTCGTAGAAGCTTTTGAGCTCAGTCTGTATGGCATTGATCTGATTCACCTCTGGTTTATCAATGGAGATGAGTTTTTTGCTTTTTCCTTCTCCCAGGTCGAGCACCATAGCCATGGGATCCTCGGGTTCCCTGTCAATATCCTGCATCCTGACTACCTCAACTGACTTTTCCAGGAAATCGACTGAGATATATGCATCCCTTTGGAAAAACCTGGATTTTCGCATATTCTTCAGGGAGATACGGCTGGCGGTAAGATTGGCCACACATCCGTTGTCAAACTCAATCCTGGCATTTGAAATATCGGGGGTTTCACTAACAACAGATACTCCGCTTGCGCTGATCTTTTTAATATTGGAATTTACGACACTCAACACTATATCGATGTCATGGATCATCAGGTCCAGGATCACAGGTACGTCGGTTCCTCGCGGGTTGAACATGGCAAGGCGATGTGTTTCAATAAACAGGGGATTGCTGATGCTTTCACGGGCATGCATAAAGGCAGGGTTGAAGCGCTCAACATGTCCAACCTGGACTTTTACATTGGCCTCATTGGCTATCTCGATCAATTCACGGGCTTCGGCTGGGGTCGTGACGATGGGCTTTTCAATAAACACATTTTTGAATTTTTTCAGTGCCCTGGATGCACAGTCAAAATGACTGATGGTGGGTGTTACTATGTCCACCACATCAACAGTATCGATAAGGTCTTCCAGGCTTTTAAAACGTTTGATCCCAAATTCTTCTTCCACTTTCCGGGCATTTTCCTCATCGGAATCATAAAATCCTGACAATTCATAATCAGCAATTGCTTTGATACACTTGATGTGAATTTTCCCGAGGTGCCCGGCACCCAATACTCCGATCTTCAGCATATGATAAATTTTTGTGCAAAGGTATGTTTTTACGGCATATTGTAAGGATGATTTCATAATTTAGCACGGTTTTAGAAAAGGAAATTTCATCTGATGACTGATACATACAAACACCGTGGATTAAGGACAAAGCTGGCCAGAGAAGTAGAAAGCAAAGGAATTAAGGACAAAAGGATTCTTGAAGCCATCCGGAAAATTCCACGACATCTGTTCATGGATTCCGGTTTCCTGGAATTTGCCTACCAGGACAAACCCTTTCCTATCGGCAGCGGGCAAACCATTTCACAACCATATACAGTCGCTTTCCAGACTGAACTGCTGGAGGTTGAAAAAGGAAACAAGGTCCTGGAAGTGGGGACCGGGTCGGGCTACCAGGCCTGTGTACTGATGGAATTGCGGGCAACAGTATATTCGATCGAGCGGCAAAAAAAGTTGTATCAAAAAGTACAGAAATTCCTGCCTTCCATCGGGTATAATGTAAAAGTTTTTTACGGCGACGGATACAAAGGTTTACCAGCCTTTGCACCCTTCGACAGGATCCTGGTTACAGCGGGTGCTGAAGAAATACCACATCAATTGCTGGAACAACTCAGGCCCGGCGGAATTATGGTTGTACCGGTTGGCGGACAGGGCACGCAAAATATGAAAAAAATCATGAAGACAGAAGACGGGAAAATCACAGAAGAAGATCACGGCTATTTCAGATTTGTTCCCCTGCTTGGAAATACTGCTGATGAATAAGCTGAACAATTAAATTATGTTTTGATCGTAATATTTATTATTATTAAGATTAAATTTGCATAGAAATTGTGAGATCGAATCGAAACTTTAAAAACCTTAAAAAATGAAAAAACTGAATTATCTATTGCTTATCGCATTAATTGGAAGTATTTTCACACTGGCATCCTGTAACAAGGACGATGATGATGAACCCCAGGACTTGTCGCCGACATTCAATTTTACGGGTGGACAGGAATACATCTCTGCGGATGCTACCGTGGAAGCAAATCAACAATTTAAGATCGGTGTATCTGCCTTTCCAAATTCCAACTCAAATAAGAAACTTGAGAATTTTAAAGTAACACAGGTGCAAAACAACAACCCTACTGTTATTTATGATTCGACATTTAGTTCCGATGTTTTCCAGATGGACTGGATTTTTACCGCACCCGATGCAGAAACCGAATTCAACCTAATATTTAAGCTCACTGATAAGGCTGGGGAAACACAGGAGAAAACCATCAAGATAACCGTTGAGAAAACAGGAACGGCTATTTATAAATTCACGGATATCACCATGGGTTCATGGAATGACACAGAAATCGGAAGTTTCTATTCAACTGTAGCAGACCTGGTATATCTTGATGATGAAGCATTAAATAACCAGGGTAAAGTTGATTGGTGTTATTTTAAAGGTGCAGCAAATGGTGAAACTTTTGCAGCAACAGACGACGCCACTGCAAAAACAGTATTTGCAATTCTTACCCATGAAGACTGGACCGTCAGAAATGAAACACGTTTTGCTATGGCAAGCACAACAGCCTCAGAATTTGATGCCATCAGTGATGGAGACATCATTGAGTTTGAAGCATGGACCAGTGGAAATTCTAATATCAACAATCTTTCTGTCGATGATGTTGTTCTTTTCAAACTTCAGGATGGAAGACTCGGTTATATAAAAGTTGTTGATACTTTCTCGAGAGGAGACAGGATTAAAATAGATGTTATCGTGCAAGTGCCATAAGTAACTATGATATTGTTTAACTTTAAAGAGGCTGTCCAAAAAGTGCCCAATAGTAATTTGAGTCACATCGCAGTCGAGATGCACTGATAATCAACGATCTTTAGGCTTCGACTCCCTGCCTAGCCGGCAGGTAAGGCGCTCAGCCTGACGAAATATCGTACTTTTTGGACAGTCTCTTTTTTTATGAAAAATTTCTTCATTATACTGCTGATTCTCATCCTGAATACCCCTTCCTTCTCTCAGGAGGTCATCAAAAATGGCTGTCATCGCATCCGGGTTTATTTCAATAATGAGAGTAAAGATCCTTTCCCAGGGTACTGGCTTGATCCACCTGTGAATGCTTTCTGCACTGAATTGCCGGATAGCCTGCATGATAAGAACCTGGAAATTTTGCGGGAAGAACTTCAAAAATATCCACCCAAACTCCTGAGGAAAATCAAACGGGTTTTTGTTTTCGACAGCCTGAGATTCTATGGAAAGAATTTCGGAGGCACCTATTACAAACACATTATCTATTATACCGACAGAGGATTCAGTAAAATGGATATAATTCGCATGATCCATCATGAATTCTCAAGCATTCTCCTGAAAAGATACCGGAAGAAGTTTGATCGGCGATCATGGAAAGATTGTTTACCTGGCAATTTCCAGTATAAATCCAGGGGCATTGATGCCCTGATGACCCCGGATGCGGATTTGAATTACAACGATAGCCTCAATGCACTGGGATTTCTGAACAAATACGCAGTTTATCATTTCGAAGAAGATTTCAATTCCTTTGCACAGCATCTCTGGGCCCGAGACAAGGAATTCTGGGAAAGGCTGGAACAATACCCGCTGTTGAAAGAAAAAGCAATGCTGGTCATCAGTTTTTATAAAAGTATAGCACCCGAGCTGGATGAGAAATTTTTTTCCAGGATAGCTGGAGATTGATAAAAGAGTTGTTCCAGAACTTCAAAATTTATTATTCATATCTATAAAAATGGAAGGGCCGCATTGCTGCGACCCTTCACCTTAGTCGAATGTAACATTTCGGATAAGGCACCAAAAAATTACAAAAAAAAGCCTGCCATCAGCAGACCTTTCTTTGTGCTGTATTTTTTACTTGGATGGAATGGTAATGGTTGAAGTTGCCGTTCCACCAGCCGTTACGGTAGTACCGGTATTATCCCAGCCGTAATAAATGGTCCCGTCGGGAATTACTTTGATACAGGCTACATAATAGGTATCCGGATTCAGGTTTGCAAAGGTAGCCTGGGCCTGTGTGCTACTTCCGGTAGCCGTACCTTCCTCGATCGGATTGTCCCAGGAAGTATCCTTATAAATACCAACCGCTGTATTATTGACATCAATACCCCATCCAGAAGCTGCTTTTACAATTACAGTAAGCACGCCAGTCGTTGGTGTAGGTGTCGGCGTTGGAGCCGGGTCATCCTTTTTCTTACATCCGTTAAAAACCATGGCAGTTGAAACCAGCGCGATTAACAGAAGTGCTAAAATTTTTTTGCTTTTTTTCATAATCTTTGGTATTTAATTAAACTTAGTATGAGGCTTATACCCACATCACAAACCAAAGATATTCCGGACAGGGCTTCTTCGCTATACAAGTTTTAAAAGTGTCTGAAGAGAGTTATTATTTGTATAACTGAATTTATTATTCGGCAAGAAGTAATGAAGGATGTCTATTTGTGAATGGATATCATTTCATCCTGTAGGCATCGAATAATCTCAGGAATCGCTCCTTGCGCCGGGAGGAAACCGGAATCCTTACTTTGTTTTTCAACACCAGGATACCACCCAGTCCCTTTTCGTAATGATCAATGTATGCCAGGTTGATCAGGTGTGACTGATGCACCCGAAAAAATCCCTGTTCCGTCAGGATTTCGTCAAACTCCTTCAGGGTCCTGGAAACAATGATTGTATCACGGTTAACAAAAAATATCCGGGTATAATTCTGATCAGATTCGCAGCGGATAATATCCTCTGTGGACACCACATAAATACTGCTGGAAGTATTCAACACCAATTTGTTGGGGTTCTCCCGGCGCCGGTAATTCTCATCAAAAGCATTCAGTTTGATATTTAATTCTTCCTTTTTTGATCGCTCTGCCTTTTTAATAGCTTCCTTCAACTCATCAGGATTGACGGGTTTCAGCAGATAATCAAGCGCACTGAATTTTATGGCTTTCAGGGCATATTGTTCATGAGCGGTAATAAAAATGATCTTAAAATCAATTTCATCGACAGCCTTTAGCAGATCAAATCCGGTCCCGTCTGGCATTTCAATATCCAGCAATACAAGATCGGGCTCAAACTTTTCGATGGCCATTTTGCCGGAAGACACATCATAGGCTTCACCTACGATCAAAACATCTTTGCAATAATAGTCGATAAGATTTGCTATTGCTTTCCTGGGTTTTGCCTCATCATCAACAATCAGTGTACGTAGCATATTTAGCAGATTAACTGCTTCAAAATTAGGGAATAATTTTGATTTCACGCATCCCTTTGCTGTAATAAATTCAAGCACTTCGTGGTTGTGGGATTCTCCACGTTTCTTACACCCCGCACTTCGCACGCTTATTCACCGCGTAGCAAACAACATCAAAAACTGCTGTAATGGTATGAGGTTCTCAAAAGTCCCGCAAGGGAATAGAAAATCTTACCCGGGTTCCGGTTTTCCCTGGTTCAAGGCTAGCAATATCCTCTATCGATAATCGTATCTTATTTTTTTCCCCACGGTTGATGTTTTCAAGGCGCTCCCTGCTTATTTCAATCGCCAGGGATTTATGTTTTGCATCAGTGCTTACTTTTGTTGACCGGTCAATACCGATTCCATTGTCGGTAACCTCAAAAACCAATCCCCCATTTTGTTTCTCAAATTTTATATTGATCTCACCCCGCGTTCCGGAATTTTTTATCCCGTGTTCCAGGGCATTTTCAATGAAAGGCTGGGCCAGCATGGGTGGAATGGCTGTAAATTCAGCTTCCAGTTCAGTATCTGTTTTGATATCATAAGTAAACTTATTCTCAAAACGGACTTTTTGCAGTTCCATGTAAAGCGAAAGATAATTGATCTCATTTTCGAGGCTGATATATTCCTCCCTTGAATTATCCAGGATCTGCCGCATCAAGCGTGCAAAATCCGAGAGGTATTTACCGGCTTCAGCCGGTTTTTTTTCGTAAATAAAGTTTTGAATGGCTGTCAGGGAATTGAATATGAAATGGGGATTCATCTGCGAACGCAGAAGTTTTTGCTTCAACTCTGCCGTATGCTTTTTAGCCAGTAGCTGCCTGATCCTCAACTTAAATAACACATACAACACTGCAAGGACCACAATGACCTCAATGATATAAAACCACCACTTCTGCCAGAAGGGAGGTTCCAGATTGATGAACATGCTTTTGCTGCGATAATGAGGGAAGTCTGCCTTTGATACACGGAGCATCAGAACATATTCACCCGGCGGAATATTGGTGAACCTGACCTCCCGGCTGTTCTGATCCAGGTCATTCCAGTCCTTGTCAAAACCCTGCAGTTTATATTGAATTTCTAATCTTTGCGGATTGATGAAATCAATGGCTCCCAGCTCGAAGGAAATAAAATTCTGATCATATCCCAGGTCAATCCGGTCTATTTCCGACAGATCGTAAAGGCTGTCTTTGTCAAAAATTTTCAACTGTTTGAAATACAATGGAGGTAAAGTCATTTTATCGACAATGCTGTCAGGATGAAAAACAGTAATGCCTTTATTCCCGCCAAATATCATTTTACCGTTTTGCAGGCGACAGGCTCCGGTTCCAAACCAATTTCCTGCAATGCCATCATATTCATAAAAACTTTTAAACACTTCCTTCTGGGGATCAAACCTTGACAAACCATATTCCGTCCCAATCCACAATCTGCCATCATCATCTTCCAGTATGCTGTTCACATTGTCGTTGCTCAAGCCGTCCTGCACTGAGTAATTTGTAAAATCTCCCGTATTCCAATTGTACCTGCTCAAACCCTTGCTGCCAATCCAGATATTCCCCTGTTGATCTTCAAACAAACAATTGATGTTTACTACAGGAATTGAATTTTCATTGCTATACTCAGGCAAAAAGGTAGTGGTATTTCTTGTGAATGGTTCAAAGATACTCACACCATTCGAGGAGCTTGCAATCCATAAATTACCTTTGCTGTCGATAAGCATATCATTGATGAGCCTTGATTCGTATGGTGCCGCGAAATAATCTCGCAGCTCCTCTGCAAACTGTTCTTTTTCCCTGTCAAACAAGGTTAAACCGGGGCCTCCCCAGAAACCAAGATAAAAATTACCATATTCATCCTCGGCAAAGTCATTGTACCAGTCCTGCGACAATGAATTCTCATTGTATGTATAATGCAAAAACCCATCTGTTTGCGGATCGTATTTATCAAATCCTATCCCGGACCAAAGGCCTACCCAAATATCTCCCCTGCTATCCTCGAATAATGCGGATATATTGTTGGATGCAATGGAAGAGCCATTGGCAGGATCATGTTTGTAGGTTTTAAAAATCTCCTTTTCTTCATCAAACACATTCAAGCCTTCTCCCTGGGTACCAATCCAGATTCGGCCCCTGCTATCCTCAAGTATCTTTGTCACCTTATTGGAAGAAAGTGTGCTTTCGAGGTTGATGACATGCCTAAAAACCTCAAAGGGATATTCTGGACGGATCAGGAGATTCAGGCCGTCGAGGGTGGCAAACCAGAGGTTCCCCTGGTGGTCGATCAGTACCTTTCTAACATTGTTGTTTGAAATGGAAACAGGATTGTCGGGGTTATACCAATGCTTTACCATACGAGCGCTTCGTGGATCATACATCCTGATACCATGACCTGTAGCAAACCACAACAACCCATCTTCATCCTCCTCAATATCCCAGGTTGATGTTGAATAAAAGGGAGTAAATTCGTCCTGCTTCCTGTCATAAAGATAGATTCCGTCCAATCCGCTCACCCAGAAATTACCATGAGAATCCTCCAGATAACAGGAAGCATCATACTCTCTTTTCCGGCTGGATGAATCATATTCCCTGGTTTTGATACGAATCATAGAATCACTGTCTTTTATGTAACGGTATAAACCTGTTCCCCTGCCACCAACGTAAAGGTCATTTTGACTATCCTCGTAAATAGTATAATAAAAATAATAGGGCTGATCATCCTCGAAATGCCTGTGCCAGGTGGCCCTTCCTGTATTAAAATTATATCTGGCAAAATAACCTTCTGTGAGGCCAAAGTACATAATACTGTCGTTGTCGAAAAAGATACCCCGTACATATGTTCCGGGGAAAATGGAATCCATTCTATTTTCCAGGAAAGCTTCAAACTGGTCTTTTGCCCTGATGTATTTCATCAGTCCCTTATCTGTGCCGATCCAGAGGTTATTCCTGCTATCTTCGGCAAAACACATGATGGTATTGGAAATGATGCCGGTACTGTCGGCAGGATCGTGGAAGTATTTCCTGAAACTTTTCCCGTCGTAACGGTTCAGTCCATCTGATGTTCCAATCCAAAGATAACCGTAAACATCCTGGTAAAGCGAGGAAATATTGTTTTTGCTCAATCCATCTTTTATCGTAAAATGTCTGAATTCCAGCATGGGATTGTGAACCTCTTCTTGTATAAGCGGCTGCGCAACTGTCTGCATTGAGCAATTGAATAGTATCAGGAGTATAGATGCCTTGACCAGCTTCATCAATCAAGCAAGATTTATTGAATAAAGTTACAAATTATTCTTATTCGTTTTCATGATCAGATTGATCTTATGATCCAGTGGTAAACTTCCGGTGATCCAGTGAATTCTGATCCCTCTTTTTTCCATCCTTCTGAACCAGGTCATCTGCCGCTTGGCAAACTGATGGATGGCTGTATTAAGCCCTTCAAACATTTGATCATATGAAAGCTCACCCGTTATATGCAATGTCAGGTATTTATATTCCAGGCCGTAAAAAGTAAGCTGTTCAGGTTTCAGTCCCTGCTCAAGCAATTGCCGAACCTCGTCAAGCATTCCGTTATCAAGTCTTTGTGTAAGTCTTTTTGTAATCCTTTTTCTGATTACACTCCTATCGAATTGTATTCCATACACAAGGGAAGGTATCGCTTCAAAATAATTTTTAACTTTATTTGGATGATCTTTGTAATACTGGTTGATCTCAATGGCCCTGATGAGGCGCTTCCTGTCCTGAATGTCACTTGTATTGTGCAACTTTGCTTTGCTTTTCAGCAACTCAACAAGTTCTTCATGCGTGTTATTCCGGAGTGAATCTCTCAGAGTTATGTTTTCAGGAACCTTCACAAGGTCATATCCCAGCAAAACAGACTCAATGTACAAGCCGGTCCCTCCGCAAAGGATGGGAGTTTTCCCTCTTTTAAGTATGTTATGATATGCTTTCCTGAAATCCCGCTGGAATTCATACACATTGTATTCGTAGCCGGGTTCAACAATATCGATAAGATGGTATGGGATTGCCTTTCCATTCACAACATATTCATTCAGATCTTTACCTGTCCCGATGTCCATGTTCTTGTATACCTGCCTTGAATCTGCACTGATCACTTCACCATCAAGCTGACTGGCAAGTCGGGCTGCGATACTGGTTTTTCCTGTTGCTGTAGGGCCTAAGATTGTGATCATAAAAAAACCGGAGTTTGTCTCCGGTTAAAAATATAAAATCTTTCACTTCTTTACTGTATCCTGAAATAGGGTATTTTTTTTTCAAAGCCCAGCAAATGGTTCATCAGGACCAGGTATTTTTGCACCAGGTTGGGCAACAGGAAATTTTGCCGGATATGTTCAACAGCATTTTTGCTCATTACATCCCGTTCATCGGGGTTCAGCAGGAAGTACCGCATATACCTGCTGACTTCATTCACAGCAAGGGGTTCCACCAGGAATCCTGTCTGGTGATCAATTACCTGCTGGACAATTCCGCCCACCTTGCTGCCGATTACAGGACACCCCTGCCACATGGCTTCAGTAACGACCAGCCCGAAACCTTCTTTTGTAGAAACATGCACGAAATGATTGGCCAGCCTCATCAGCGCCCCAATGTTGACATCATTGTTCGGAATGTTGAGCAAAGCATATATATCGGGGTCCTCGCCGATCTCTTTCTGAATCATCTCATACATGGCCTGACCTTCAGGATCATCCGAAGCTGAATTACCGACCATTACCAGCATTGGATTGAGCTTTTTGATATCTTTTTGCCTTTTGAGTTCCTTAAATGCCTGAATGATTGTAGGCTGGTTCTTATGGACATCATACCTTGAAACTGCCAGTACCATGGGCCTTTCAGGATCGATATTGTATTTTTGCAACAAAGGTTCCAGAACCTGCAATGCTGTTTCTTTCGTGTACTGGTTATTCTTTACACTGATGGGATCGATGCAGGGACTGATACCATAAGCCGGGACTTTAACACCGGGCTTTACGAAACTTTTCTGTGTAAAAATTGCCCCATCAAAATGATTGATGTATGGAAGGAGGAAATTCCAGATCATCTGATCGGCTTCAGAAGTATCGATGTGGCAACGCCATAGTGTCTTTCCCAGGTATTCACCATGAACAATGGAAGCGATTGGCTGGGGATCATGTACAATTGTCATATCAGCGGTTACCGGTTTGCCATCAAAATTATTTTTGAGTGTTTCAATGTAAGTTTGAAAAATATCCCTTGCATCATATTCCTGAACCACACCTTGAATGAGGTTGTGGAATTTCTTGGTGAGTACAAAGAAATCTTCTCCACCTTCTATACAATACCAACTGGAATGAATTCCCAGTCCCCTGACCAATGGAATAACACTTCTCAGCATTTCGGCAACGCCACCACCTTCAAAAGTGGAGTTGATGTGTGCCCATTCCCTTCCCTGTACATTCTCAGCAAGTTTCCTGATCTCGGATAAAAGCCGCTTATCTGAAAAATTATCATACACATGCAGGTCTATCCCTTTTAGAGGGGGATGCTTGATCGCATATTTTTCTTCCAGGTCGTGATACATATTCAGTTATTCTACTAAGTGAATGTTTTAATTATCGATGATTAACGCCACAAAAATAATATTATGATTTAAGTGAAGTGAGAAATTTTTCGAACAAAATATTTACAGGGAAATTTTTATCATGTCTTTGCCTTCAAAACTATAATCCTTGTCTTTATACCTGAAACAAAAGTTGTCGGGATGCTCACCCAATGATTGAATAATGTATTGTTGATGATTCAGGCGAAAATGAAAGACCCGGTTCAGATGATAAATTTTAAAACTGAGCTCATCCCAGTGATCGGGCAAAGCAGGATTGAGTTCAAAGCAATTTCTGAATATTTCAATCCCTGCAAAACTTTGCAACACAATATCGATTGTTCCGGCCATTACACCCGCATGAATACCTTCTTCGGTGGTACCTCCCTGGGTATCGTACAAGTCACTTTTCAATGCATTCATGAACCATTCCCAGCGGTCAATACTATCCAGCTTCAGGTATTTCAGCAGGGCTGAATGCACAACGTAACTCAGGGTTGAGCCGTGGCTGGTTCGCTTCAGGTAATACTGATAATTCTTTTTCAGCAATTCAAGTCCATCTTTTATTTTGTATCCCATCCTGTTCAGGGTATCTTTAACCTGTTTGGGCGACAACACGAAAAAGGTCATCAACACATCGGCCTGTTTGGCTACTTTATACTTGTCGGGACTGTCATTCTCCGCTTTCAGGATACGATCCATTCGCCTCACATCGCCATATTTCTCCTTGAAATAATCCCAGTTGATTTCTTTCAGATCGAAATATCCTTTGAATTGCGCGATGATGTCATTTTCATTAATCTCGACATAAAGCTTGTCCCGGATTTCTTTCCAGTGATACACCTCATCTTGCTGTAGCTTAATCTTTTCTTCCACCTTTGAGATATCCTCTCTGTTGAAGTTTTCATAAAACCCACAAACTTTGTTAAGCAGCCAGCTTACCAGGATATTGGTATAGGCATTGTCATGGATTCCCCCTTTTTCAGCAGCGGGGTATTTTTCCTGAAACTCATCCGGACCCATCACATATTTGATATGATATTTCTTATCCTTCTCATCAAATTCGGCGATACTCGCCCAAAAGCGGGCTATCTCAAACATCATTTCAGCACCATGGTCACGCATAAAATCCCTGTCACCTGTATTCCTGCAATATTCCAGTACATTGTTGGCAATTGCAATGGAAACATGCCGCTGGAGCCGGCTCAGGTCAGGATCCCATTTACCTGATACGGGATTGTAATGTATCTTCTGGGTTTCTTCAGATCCGTCGTTGGCAGACTGCCAGGGATACATGGCACCCTCGTATCCGTTCTCGTGCGCATATTCCCTTGCAGCATCCAGTCTTCTGTACCGGTACATCAGGTCTGCCCTGGCAATTTCCGGAAAATGCAGGTTAAAATAGGGTAGTATAAACAGTTCATCCCAGAAGATGTGCCCGCGGTAAGCTTCCCCGTGCAAACCTCTTGCCGGAATACCTGTATCGATATTTTTATTGTGTGGAGAAGCCGTTACCAACAAATGATAAATGTGCAACCTGATCGCTTTCTGGGAGAGGCGGTCACCATCAATCAAAAAATCCGCCTTTTCCCAGATTTTCTCCCATGCCTCCGAACTCTTTTTATATAGCTCATCAAAAGTGTAGTTGTGTTTCAGCAATTCAAATCCATCTTTCTCAGGATTCTCACTATCGCAGTCTTTGGAAGTAAAAATCGATACGATCTTCTCCAGTGTATAAGATTTGTTTTGCCTGCAATCGAAAGTAAAGCTTTCGTTGATGGTCTGTATATTGCGTTTAACCTCACCCTGGATATCCTGTTCTTTGCCGTCTTTATAAAGTTTATGACGGGCCTGCATATAAATATCAACATCCGATTGATTTGTCTTTACGTGCAAAAAAAGGTTTCCGTTACGTTTTTCCTGATATTCAGCATTCAGGTGATTTCCGCTGAGCGATCGGTACCTGGGAACACCGTAATTGGTGATGGTACCATCCAGGGTGGAACGGATGGTAATGGGTTCGAAATAGTTATTTGCCTTTATGTTATATCTGATAGCTGCCAGGTGGGGATTTTCCATGCTGGCAAAGCGCTCTACTTCCAATGTGGTGATCCTGCCCTTTGCATCCTGGAATTTGATCTTGCGCCATGTCTTACCGGTCTTCAGATTCATTTTATGCTGGTAGAATAAAATCCTGGTTTTGAGAACATCCAGGTATTTCTCATCCCCGATCTTGAAATCGATAAGCAACCAGTTTGGACAATTTACCAGATCATTGTTGTAGATCTTTTTATCGTGAATTACCGTAGGCACTTTGTTGTATAAACCTGCAATATAGGTACCGGGATAGTGTATATCTTTCGTGGCTTTCTCACCAACAAAACAACCCCGCGAAGCAAAGTACCCGTTGCCAACCGTTGTCAGGGTTTCGCGCAGTTTTTCTTCCATCTGGTCAAAGCCGAAATAGGCCAGATGCCAGGCATCATCATACATTCCTTTTTCAAACCAGTTCACCAGTGTTTCCCAGTTCAGTTCGCTGAGATCTTCCACTGTAAAATCACCACCATACCTTCTGAGTTCATCTTTATTATCTTCCCGCGCCACCCCGATCACGCAGGAAAAGTTTCCTTTGCGACCGGCCCTTACACCGACAATGGCATCCTCCACCATGAGGCATTCGGAGGGTCTAAGACCCATTTCCCGGGCAGCTTCAACAAAAATATCGGGTTCAGGCTTCCCTTTCAGTTCTCTTTCCTCTGCTTTGATACCGCCAATCAGGATTTCGAAATCTTCAAAAAGGCCAATTTTTTCCAGGATAAAGCGGCTATTCTTGCTCGATGAAGCCACCCCAACTTTGATATCATGATCTTTGAGCATTTGAATGAATTCCATAGAGGAATCGTAAATGGATACACCATCCTGCTCAACCAATTCACGAAATCTTTCATTTTTCTTGTTTCCCAGGGCACAAACCGTTCCCTCTCCGGGATCGTCTGAAGCATCACCATAATCAAGTTCGATCCCCCTGGAATCCAGAAATGACATAACTCCCTGATAACGGGGCTTCCCATCTACATAGGTAAGATAATCCTCTTTGGTGAATTCGCCCAGATCATATACCGCAGTATCATCTTCGTAAATATGTTTCTCCAGGAAATTGTCGAAAGTTTCCTTCCATGCCTTGAAATGTATTGCTGCCGTTTGCGTGATAACGCCGTCAAGATCAAAAATAGCGCCTTTGAATTTTTTTAAACTCATATTAACTCAATGTCTTTTTATTCAATATACTTAACAGGATATCGGGTTCTGAAACGAAAAAAGTATTCGAGCATGCCTGTCTGACCTGCCGTTTCAGTTCCTCGTCTTTTGTAACGAAGATGGTATATGTTTCCTTTGATTGTTGCACCGAAGCTTTTACCATGGCAATATCCGATGCGGTATCACCGCAAATGAGGTTGGGGCCCTTTTCAATTCCCAGATTCTGTTGCTCATTGATAAAAAGGATACCGTCTCCCTTGTCAAAATCTTTTGCAGAACCATTTCTGTCAATGGTCAGGATGATTTCAATGTCCAGGCCTGTATCCTCAATTCTGAAATATCGCCCATCGGGGTCGATCTTCTGAACAAGCGATTCAACTTCTTGTAAAAAAGATTCAGATCGTTCCGATTCAATACTTTGCTGGATATCTTGCCTGGCCATAGTAGTTTGTCCGAATTTAAATTGTAATCCGGACCCAATTCTTTTAAAGTCCTTATATTCTTTTTGTTTCGTAAGTTCAGATAAACGGGCATTCAGTGTATCAAGCATTTCTTGTTTTTCTTTTTCAATGGGATAAGAGATGATGGCACCATCCGCTGCCCTAAACTCTCTCCCTTTGGAGCCGGCATAAATAAATAAATCCTGAGGGTTCACACTAATGTCAATAATGCCGGAATTTTGCAAGGGAGCTGATGTAAGTATAATGGGTTTGTTTTTAATCAGTGTCGTAAACCGACTAACAAAAATGGCATTGTAGGCCGATTGCACAGATGTGGAATACCTTCCACAATAATTATTGATGGTTCCATCCCGGTCGGTAATGAAGTTCCTGAATTTAATTGAATCCAAAAATTCAATGCCATCATTGACCTCTTGCCAATATGCGGAATGTAATTCGGAAAGGTGCTTTATGAACTGATTCTCGCCTTTTTCAAAAAACCAGATATCCTTTTTCAGTTCTTCTGTTTCGTAATCCACGTTTACCCTGGAACTTTCGCCTTCACTCAATGTTAATAGCTTCCACCCGTTCTGGTTTGGAATTTGCTCGATGCCGTGGTAAACAGCTATTAATTGTTGAAGGGCATCGAAGTCAACCTCCTTGTTCACTAAATATTTGCTGCTGAGTTGCCTTCTGTTTTCAACAGTCTTGAGCATTTGATCGATGAAATTTTGCAAGCTGGTAATTTTCATAATTTTCCTGATTTTGTGCAAATACTTTTCCAGATTGTAAAATCAATGCGATTAAAGGTTGCTCAAGATAATAAAAAATAAAATTTGTATTTTGTCAAAAAGGAAAATCATTGATGAGAAGATTAATTATTGTTTCAAACAGGTTACCGGTAAGTATTGTAAAAAAAAGAGGTGAAATCAAAGTAAATCCCAGTGTGGGGGGGCTTGCCACAGGCATGAAAACCTTTTATAAAACCCACGACAGCCTGTGGTTTGGCTGGCCTGGCATCAACCAAAATCAGATCAGTGTTAAAGATAAAGCTGTTGTTGAAGAAAAATTGCTCTATGAAAAATGCAAACCCGTATATCTCACGAAACATGACCTGAACCAGTATTACTATGGGTTCAGCAACAAAACTCTCTGGCCGCTTTTCCACTATTTTCCCCAGTATACAGAATACAGGGAGGATATGTGGCAATCCTATGAAAAGGTGAACAAAATCTTTGCAAAAGCATTGTTGAAAGAAATCCGGGAAGATGATATCGTCTGGATTCATGATTATCATCTCTTTTTGCTGCCCCAACTGATCCGGGAAAAGTTTCCGCAAATTTCTATCGGCTTTTTCCTGCACATACCATTTCCTTCTTATGAGGTATTCCGATTACTTCCCTGGAGGATTCAAATACTGGAAGGAATCCTGGGTGCCGACCTGATCGGATTTCATACCTACGATTATCAGCGACACTTTCTTTCCGCCACGCGGAGATTGTTGGGGTATGATGCACATCTGAACCAGATATCGGTGGAACACCGGGATGTTAAAATCGATGCTTTCCCCATGGGCATAGACTACGACAGGTTTCACGACATGGCAATGCAGGTATCGAAAAATTCGGAAAAGAGAAGATCTCGCATCAAAAAAACGGTAATGGACGCCACCGGAAAGCAATCAGAAAGGAAACTGATCCTTTCGATGGATCGCCTTGATTATTCAAAAGGAATCCCCGCCCGTTTGCAGGCATTTGAACGTTTCCTGGAAAGAAATAAACGATATCACGAAAAAGTAAGCATGTTCTTGCTGGCAGTACCTTCCAGGACGAATGTTGATCAATACCGTGAACTAAAAAGCACGGTGGATGAAATGGTCGGCCGCATCAATGGGAATTTCGGAACCATCGACTGGATGCCCATCCGTTATTTCTACAGATCATTGCCTTTTGATCAGATCGTTGAATTGTATGTGCATTCCGATATTGCCCTTGTTACACCCCTCAGAGACGGTATGAATTTGATCGCTAAAGAATTCCTGGTTTCCAAAACAGACAGTCAGGGAGTTCTGATCCTGAGTGAGATGGCAGGCTCCGTGAAAGAGCTGGGAGAGGCTATTATCGTAAATCCCAATGACATTAACAACATGGCCGAATCGATCGAAGAGGCACTGAGGATCAGTAAAGAGCGGCAAATCAAAGGAAATGAGATCATGCGGAAAAGGCTCCGGAGATATGATGTGACCCGCTGGGCGAATGAATTCATGAAAACACTCACAGAAACCAAGGAGCTGCAACAAAAGATGTTGTCGAAGAAAATGAATGATAATATCATTGAGGAGATGGCCAATGCCTATAAGAAGGCAAAAAACCGATTGATATTACTGGATTATGATGGAACCATGATTCCCTTCAACAGAGAGTATTATAAATCCAAACCCGATAAAGAGATCATGAATATCCTTGAAAATCTTTCAAAGGATGAAAAAACATGCACCGTTGTGATCAGCGGACGGGATAAAGACACCCTGGAGGATTGGTTTGGGAAATTACCCCTTTGTAAAATTGCGGAACACGGTGTCTGGATCAAAGATAAAACAGGGAAATGGGAAATGATAGAACCCCTGAGCAATGCCTGGAAAGACGAAATCAGGACTGTACTGGAGAGATTTGTCGACAGGACACCCGGTTCGGCGATTGAAGAAAAGAATTACTCCCTGGTCTGGCATTACCGAAAAGCAGACCAGGGCATGGGACTCATCCGTGCCAGGGAAATGAAAGATGAATTGACAACACTCCTAGCCAACCTGAATGTGGAAATACTGGAAGGCAATAAAGTGATTGAGATAAAAAGTATAGGAGTAAACAAGGGCAGGGCTGTCAGGAGTAAATTGCCCGACGAATCACTGGATTTTATCATGGCCATTGGAGATGACTGGTCGGATGAGTTTTTATATGAAGTATTGCCTGATTCTGCTTACACCATTAATGTTGGATTCAGAACCACACAGGCAAAATACTGCATCAACAATGTAAAGTCGACCAGGAACATCCTGAAGAAACTGGCAAATATTAATTAGGCAAGTCTTTGCTGCAGCAAGGATTCCAGATACATCAGATCATTCCTGAGTTCATCCAGCATTTGGATTTCTGCCTTTTGAAAAGAAATTCCCGAAGGCAATATAATATCAAAACCTGTTCTTTTACTGAAATACTTCAGGTTTTCGGTCAGACAATCTTCATCAGATCTTTTAAGCTGGCTTTGCTCCATTTTTAAATATTGTAAAATCCTCAGGGCATCCACTTTTGTGATGCAGGCCCGTACGAACTTATCTGCACTGGATACGTTCATTCGTAAATCATCCCAAACAGCGTTTTTTCTGAAAGTTGCCTGCAGAAATCCGGTCATGGGAGTTGGAATATCTTTGGTGAACAATCTTTCAAAACTTGCATAAGTTATCCCGACATCCTCAAACAACTTATGATGATATATGGGATAAGAATCCCATTCGCCTTGCAGACCTTTGATAATGGCAGGACCTGTCCCAAAAAATACCCGGTCTGATTTTCTGCCCGATGGATATACCTTCACCCCATTATACAGCATCAGCTCGCCAGATTTCCTTAGCTTTTGAAGAAAATAAAAATCCTCCCCGCTTTTATGCGGAGTAATGCCTCCCACTTTCCGGTATGCCCATACTGGAATAGTCATGGCTGATCCCAGTGCTGTGAAACAATAAGGACTATCGATCAGCATCATATTGATTGCATAGTTACGCATGTAGAACTCGTATCTTAACATTGCCCTGTCCTGATCTTCATCCCCTGACAACTTATGATAATATGGATTGGAAACAGCAATTTTTGCAGGTTTGTCGACAAAAAGTTTTCTCAATGATTCCAGATATTCCGGCGGGTAAAATGTGTCTGCATCAATACTAACAATCAAATCCTCCGGTTCAGCAACTTTGTTGATGGCATCCATGGCAATTTTTCTGGCCCACCCTACTCCATGGTGCTTTCCTCTCCATCCTTTTCCCATGGAAGAACGGTCGAGCACTTCAAGGGGAATAGCATGATGCTTATTCAACAACCTCAATGACTTTTGATTGTCCTCGCAAATGTGTTTTCGCTCCTGATCATTCCACCAGGCCTCCGGTTGATTAACGCACACGAATAATTTAGAATCCGCAAATTTCTGATCCTCCAAACAGCCAATCAAATCGGGAAGATTTGAGGATTCATTCATCACCGGTAATGCCAGAAAAATTTTCACCTGCCTGTTAGACGCTTTTTAATGAGCTTACAAAATTGTTAATTAATTCTTAATTTATTGATTATTGTCTACTTAGAATTTGTAAATTATATAATAAATTATATATTTGAAGTAATTTAGACTGAATCTAAATATCTTTCAAGTATGGAAATGAATGAAGTTCTGGACCGCCTCCCCAGGCACCTGATGGATCTTGTGATCGATCAGCCTTATAATGAATATACAACGCAGGATCACGCGGTATGGCGTTACGTGATGCGACGCAATGTAGATTATTTGCGGCATGTGGCACATGAATCGTATGTTGACGGCCTGCGTCAGACCGGCATTTCTATTGAAAGTATTCCGCACATGTACGGAATGAACAGGATCTTAAAAGAGATTGGATGGGCGGCTGTTGCGGTGGACGGTTTTATTCCACCGGCAGCCTTCATGGAATTCCAGGCATATAATGTACTTGTGATTGCAGCAGATATTCGTCCCATCGACCAGATTGAGTACACCCCTGCTCCGGATATTATACACGAAGCTGCCGGTCATGCACCGATCATTGCCGATCCCGAATATGCCGCATACCTGAAATATTTCGGAAGAATTGGAGCAAAAGCATTTTCATCATCAAAAGATTACCAGCAATATGAAGCCATCCGGCATCTTTCCATTTTAAAGGCAGATCCCTATACAACAAAAGAAGATATTGAACATGCCACCCGTGAACTGGAAGAAATCGAGCAAAACATGGGCATGCCTTCCGAAATGTCACTCATCCGGAACCTGCATTGGTGGACCGTCGAGTACGGACTAATCGGTGAGCTGGACAAACCCAAGATATACGGTGCAGGTTTGCTTTCCTCCATTGGGGAAAGTTATAATTCATTGCAGGCCGGAGTAAAAAAGATACCCTATACCCTGGACGCCAAGGATTATTCATTTGACATCACAACACAACAGCCCCAACTTTTTGTTACTCCCGATTTCAGACATCTGAAAAGGGTGCTGGATGAATTTGTCAGTCACATGGCCATGAGCAATGGTGGCCTGGATGGCATCAACAAAGCGATTGAATCGGGTCATACCGCCACCTGCAAATGGAGCTCGGGATTGCAGGTTTCAGGAACTTTTACCGATGTCATTACGGGTGGAGAACAGCCTGTTTATTTGAAAACAAGTGGACCTACACAATTATCTTATAAAAACAAGGAACTGACGGGTCATGGAAAAGAATATCACAAAGATGGATTTGGCTCGCCCGTTGGCAAACTGAAAGGCATCAATACACCATTGCGGTTTCTGTCGGACGGAGATTTACAGGATCAGAAGATCATTCTGAACAAACCTTCCATCTTAAAATTTGAATCAGGTATTGTAGTGGAAGGTATTCCGGTAAGAATTCTGCGAAAAGAAGGCAAAATTATCCTGGTCACCTTTGACGATTGTTGTGTACAGTACAATGAAAAAAAACTGTTTGAGCCTTCCTGGGGAAATTATGATATGGCAGTGGGAGACGAAATAAACGCTGCCTATAACGGACCTGCCGATGCCAATGCTTTTAAGCTTAAATTCCCGGTACCCAAGGAAAAAACCCATAAGATCGAACATACCGAAAGCGCCAGGAAACTTCACTCCATGTATAAGGAGGTAAGGGAGATCAGGGAAAAGAAAATGGAAGGACAGGAAAATAAGGTGATCAAAGATGTTAATAGAAAGGTTAAAAAAGACGAGCAGGACCAATTGGCCTCAATCTGGGAAAAGATTAAAAGTGATTATCCGGGAGATTGGCTGCTTCCGATGGAAATCATCGAATTGATGAACAATGGCCAGCAAAAATCACCTACTTTCGAGGAGATATATACTTACCTGAACGATATAAAAAGCAACAATCCCGAACTGGAAAAAGTGATTACAAATGGTTTGATCCTGGCGGGGGTTTTGGAGAATGGTTAAAACCATTTCAAACCTAATACGTCAACAGAACCTTCATCGCCTCATACACCTCACCTCTTTCGATGAGTTTTTTTGCGTAGGAATGAATTCCTGTTAAAATGTCCTCCGATTCATCGAAAACCATCTTTACTTCTTCTGAGTTCCTGATGGAATCTACCTCATTTTCTGCAGGCAGGCTTTGCAAACCACCCAGTTTGGCCAATTCGTTTCCTGTTAAAATAGAACTGTGCCTGACCTGTTCAGGCAATGCATCTATGCCAATGCCCAGTTTTTCACCCGGTTTGGCAATTTTGAATTTGGAATCGCCTGTTGTGCGGCAATACCAGGGACCACCCATCCTGCCGACCAGGTCGATCTTATCAGGATCGATCATTCCGTTTTCATCCAGTACATTTTCATCTACATGCATCAACAAAACCTCGCAAATGATGAGGTTTGCAGCCCCGCCCTGGTCACCTGTTTCGATGATCTGCCTGACCTTGCATTCAAATTGAACGGGCGACTCATTTACCCTGAAAGGTCTTACCTTTTCTGATTCAATTGGAGTGAATCCGGCTTTGACAAACTCATTTGTTCCTCTCGGGTAATCGGAACTGGCCAGGTTTGCCTGCTCCACCATACCGTATGTTACCACATTGATAACTACTTCGGCAACTTCCTTCAGGTTTTCAAAGGTATTTTTGGTAGTATTATCACGGCCTCTCCTGGAGGGTGAGAAGATAATGGTGGAAGGATTCACACCAAAAGCATTGAAAAAACTGAATGGTGAAAGATTGGGATTGCCATCCTGATCTACCGTGCTTGCAAAAGCAATGGGTCGTGGGGCGATGGAGCCCAACAACAATTTATGAAACCGCGGAACAGGAATCTCTAATGGATTGATTGTTTGTGTCTTTTTCGTCATATTTAAATCTGGTTTGATTACATCCTTGCAACCTGTAACTTGCAACCTGTAACTTGCAACCTGTAACTTGCAACCTGCAACCTGCAACTCTTAAAGTGCCGGCAAAATCTTCGTCTTTGATTCTCCGAAACCAACACGCACGCCATCCTTTTCTGCAAAGCCACGCATGATGATGGTATCGTTGTCGTTGATGAATTTGCGCTGGGAACCATCGGGCATGACAATGGGTTTTGTACCTTTCCAGGAAAGCTCCAGCATACTACCATAGGATTCCGGTGTCGGTCCGCTAATGGTTCCCGAAGCGTACATATCCCCCACCCTGATGTTGCATCCGTTCACAGACTGGTGTGCCAGCTGCTGGGCCATGTTCCAGTACATATATTTGAAATTGCTCAGGCAAACGCGGTGTTCCGGCTGGTTTTCTGCCTGAAGATACACTTCCAGGTTAATATCAAAGTTTTTCCTGCCTTCAAACTTCAGATATGGTAAAACCGGTGGATCCTGCTTTGGTCCTTCCACCCGGAAAGGTTCAAAGGCATCCAGGGTAACGATCCAGGGGGAAATCACAGATCCAAAATTCTTTGCGAGGAAGGGACCGAGAGGTACATATTCCCATTTCTGAATATCCCTTGCCGAAAGATCGTTGAACAGGACCAGTCCGATGATGGCATCTTCTGCTTCATCAACCGGAATATTTTCACCCAGTGGTGTTTCCCTGCATGTAACAAAAGCCATTTCCAATTCAAAATCCATCAATTTGGTGGGACCAAAAACGGGTTTGTCAGTATCCGGGGGCAAAGTCTGCCCTTTCGGGCGATGGATATTTGTCTCCGAAACCACAATAGAAGAAGATCTGCCATGATATCCAACCGGGATGTGTTTCCAGTTGGGCAAAAGTGCATTGTCAGGATCGCGAAACATGGTTCCCACGTTGGTGGCATGTTCTTCACTGGAATAAAAATCTGTATAATCTCCTACCTGGACCGGCATCATCATCTTAACTTCTTCGATTTTGAAGATGGCATTGTTCCGGGCTTCATGATCATTTTTCAATTCCTCATTGCCTGCTTCAAATAAATCTGAAAGCCTGTTTCTGACCTTACACATCATGGGTTTGCCGAAGGCAAAAATATCATTCAGCACCGGCTGGTAAAACACGCTCAAATCTTCAATCCCGAGTTTATCAAAATATCCAAAATCTGCCAATGCCGAAAGATCGATCACATGATCGCCAATACGCGTTGCCGTTCGGGGTTCATCATCTTCATATTTAAAAATCCCAAAAGGAATATTCTGGATCGGGAAGTCGCTATTTTCAGGGACTTCCAACCAGGATTTGAGGGATGGGTCATTCGCTTTTATGTTCATAATTCAATGTTTTCTTTATTCAAATCGTTACAGGTTGCAGGTTGCAGGTTGCAAGTTACAAGTTAACCTGCAACCTGTAACTTGAAACTTGCAACTTACAACGTTCCTCTATTCTCTTGTTCCAACTCAATTGCTTCAAAAAGTGCTTTGAAGTTTCCTTTGCCGAAGGATTTGGCTCCTTTGCGCTGGATGATCTCGTAAAAAACCGTGGGGCGATCCTGTATCGGCTTGGTAAAAAGCTGTAACAAATAACCTTCATTATCCCGGTCGATGAGGATACGCAGGTCTTTCAAAACCTCCAGATCTTCATCGATCTCACCTACACGATCGGTAACGGTTTCGTAATATTCATCCGGAACATGCAGGAATTCCACACCTCTTTTTCTGAGTTCATTGATGGTATATATGATATTATCGGTAGCCATGGCCACATGTTGCACGCCGGAACCATTATAAAAGTCGATATATTCTTCTATCTGGGACTTCTTTTTCCCTTCGGCCGGTTCATTGATGGGAAACTTGATATAGCCATTTCCATTCGACATCACCTTGCTCATCAAAGCGGTATATTCTGTCGAAATATCCTTATCATCAAAAGAAATGATCTGTTTGAAACCCATTACTTTGGCGTAAAAATCAACCCATTTGTTCATTTCACCCCAGCCAACATTGCCAACCATGTGGTCGACATACTTCAGCCCCACTTCCTGGGTTTTGTAATCAGGGTTCCACTCCTTGAATCCGGGCAGGAAAACACCCTTATAATTCTTTCTTTCAATAAAAAGGTGAATGGTTTCGCCATATGTATGGATGCCGGAAACCACAACTTCACCATGCTCATCTTTTTTCACCTGTGGTTCCATATAAGGTTTTGCGCCTCGTTTGGTGGTTTCCTCAAATGAAAACTTTGCATCATCTACCCACAGGGCAATATATTTCACACCGTCGCCGTGCAAGTCTATATGACGCCCGATATCCGTACCCTGCTTCAGTGGTGTTGTGAACACAAAAGTGATCTTATCCTGCCGCAGGGCATAGGATGTTTTTTCTTTATCACCGGTCTCCAGACCACTGTATGCCAGGGGCTGAAAACCAAAAGCAGTCTGGTAATAATATGCTGCCTGTTTGGCATTTCCCACATAGAACTCTACGTAGTCGGTTCCGTTGATGGGAAGGAAGTCTTTATCTGTGCTCATGTTTTATCTGGTTTTTAGATTATTCGTTTTTGTGATTAGCTCAAATACTTTTTTCAGATACATAAAGTTATAGGGGTATAAAGATATATGATTATAAGTAAAATCTTTCTCTGGTCTATAGAACTCAGATGGTTCTTCAACTTGTGAATATTGAATTTCTTCCATACTCAATTTATATTAACATATCTCATTAACCTTAACCCCTCCCGCCTTCGTTCACTGAAACCATTAAAAATAATCAACTTCACAAGCAGGTTTCAAATTTCACTTACTCCACCCAGCTCTTATAATACTCCGGATCCTCAATCGCCAATGCCTGTTTCGTCAGGCTCAGAGGTTTGAAAGTATCAATCATAACGGCCAGTTCTTTGGTCTCTTTGGCGCCAATGCTTTTTTCTACCGTGCCGGGATGTGGACCATGCGGGATGCCTGTTGGGTGCAGGGAGATCATACCACGTGTAACGTTTTTCCGGCTCATGAAATCCCCGTCTACATAATAAAGCACCTCATCCGAATCCACGTTGCTGTGGTTGTAGGGTGCCGGAATCGCTTTTGGATGATAATCATACAGGCGTGGTACGAATGCACACATCACATAATTATGACCTTCAAAGGTTTGGTGCACCGGGGGTGGCTGATGAATCCTGCCAGTGATGGGCTCAAACTCATGAATTGAAAATGCAAAAGGATAATGATAACCATCCCAGCCGATCAAATCAAAAGGATGCGATTCGTAGTGATAAGGCCAGATTGTATCATCACGTTTGATCATCACTTTAAAGTCTCCTTGCTCATCATGGGTTTCCAGGTTTTCTGGTTTGCGGATATCCCTTTCATAAAAAGGAGCATGCTCCAGCAATTGTCCGGCCTGGTTTACATAACGTTTGGGAAATCTCACATAACTGAAGGATTCCACGATCAACAACCTGTTCTTTTCCGTTTTAAAATCCAGCTTGTAAATGATCCCGCGTGGAATCACGAGATGATCGCCATATGCAAAATCAATGTTTCCGTACATGGTTTTCAGCGTTCCCTCGCCTTCATGGATAAAGATTACTTCTGTAGCCTGTGAATTTTTAAAAAAATAATCATCCATTGACTTTTTGGGCGCAGCCAGCTCGATGTAAAGATCATTGTTTACCAGCAAGGGAATGCGACTCTTCACATAATCTTCTTGGGGTTGAATATCAAATCCCTGAAAACTGCGATGTTGAAGATTCTTTTCCAATGCAATTTCTGGCGCCATCGAAAAGCTTTCTTCAATGCTTAAGACCTTTGTGGGTGGTTGCACATGATATGTTAAAGAATAAAGATCGGAAAAACCTTCGGTTGAAACCAGTTGTTCGGCATACAAACCACCATCGGGCTTGCGAAACTGGGTATGTCTTTTTGGTGGCACCTTGCCTAATTTATGATAATGTGGCATACGATAATGTTTATTTGTTTGATATTTTACACCAGAAGTTTGATACCCCAAACTTCCATTTGTGCAAATATACAAAGAATTTGTTTATTTAGACTGAATCTAAAGTATTAAGAACTCATGATAACTCCAGATCGCCCTCAGTGGTCAGATTGATTATGGAAGACATTGCGCTGAGTGGAATGCTTTTGTCAACCCGAATCGGCTTTTTGTCAAATCCTTGGCGGGAATGATATATGTTTTATTATATTTATCCATGAATTCTATGGTACCGGCATGCAATTTCTCAGAGCAATAATCTTTTGTGGTTTATTCTGTGCTGTCAGCCTGGCTTACTCCCAGGATCATGCTATCCGCATCGGGTTTATCAGTGATACTGATACCTGCCTTACACATTTGTATGTGGGAGACACGGATTATGATAACGTTGCAACAACATACACATTTAATCTGAACAACTATATCCTGGAGGAGTTCCGCAAAGTATTCGATACGATCTTTTTAAAGTTCGGTCTGCAATACAAGATTAAATCATATCAATTGCCAGAAAATATAAAGTCATCTACAGGGCTGGTTAATTTTTCGGGCAAACCCAAAAAGAAGCTGAAAAATTTCATCAGTGAACTATCAGATAATGAAAAACTGGATTTTGTCCTGGTGCTAACCAGCCAGTCACTGAATCCTGAATCCAGGGATGCCTTCCTGAATGCTTATGACTACGGTGTGACCTCTTACATCAATTATAACATTTTGCTTACCTATTTCACGCTGGTAGATTTCTACCTTTTCAAAACCAATCCCTTAACAGAGCTGGATTTCGATTACCGTACAAATTACATCAAAGATGTAAAGATATTTGATTTCAGGCTGGATGAGAAAATGAGCCTGGAAGAAAGGAAAAAGCTACCCGATTTTCACCTGACCTTTGCCATTGACAACATCAAGGAAATGATCAGCATCAAGATCGAAAAAATCCTAAAAACAATACTGAGCCAATCCGATTAAATTTTGATTTACAATTTTTAAAAATGATTTCGATGAGAGTTATTTTTACATGTACAGTTTTCTTATTTTTATTTGCATCATGCAATAATAAACAAGAACAAATAAAAGAAGAGGGAGTAGTGATCATTGACAGTATTGCTGAATATGAGTACGGCAAATTCGTACATATCATGGATCCCGATGGGAATAAGATAGAACTGTGGAAACCTGTCGACAGTGTTTTTACCGATCTTTACAAAGGAGAAACAACCAAATAAAATACGGTCGTTGGCATGCTGTGCAGTTTCAGCCTGCACAATATTCAAGCCTGTTAATCGATTTATTAGCATGAGAAATTCAAGACTTCTGGAACAATTCCAGTTGGGAAAGCTAACATTATCCAACCGAATGGTGATGGCGCCCCTTACCCGCCAGCGGGCATCCATAGGCAATGTGCCCAATAAGATGATGGTTGAGTATTATCGACAGAGGGCATCCGCCGGACTGATCATTTCGGAAGGTTCACAAATATCCCGGCAGGGATACGGATATTATGATGCTCCGGGCATACATACCCAGGAACAGATCAAAGGCTGGAAAAAAGTCACCCGGGCAGTGCATCGAGAAAACGGCAGGATTTTCCTTCAGCTCTGGCATGTAGGCAGGCACACCCACCCTTACTATCTGCACGACGGGCAATTTCCAGTTGCACCTTCTGCTATCAAGGAGAAGGGACACATTCGCGTACCGGATGGAAAACTTGATACGGTGGTGCCTCATGCTTTGAGCAGAGAAGAGATCCGGCAGGTTATTGAAGATTATCATCAGGCTACTCGCAACGCCAAAGAAGCTGGTTTCAACGGTGTTGAAATACACGGTGCCAATGGTTACCTCATCGATCAGTTCTTGCAAAACGGAACCAACAAAAGACAAGATGAATACGGGGGGGATTATAAGAACCGCTGCAGATTTATGAGGGAAGTGGTTGAAGGTGTTTGTTCCGCCTGGGATGCAAATCATGTGGGCATAAGACTTTCGCCCAGCAGTTTACACGGTGATATGCGGGATACCAATCCCAGAGAATTGTTTACACACGCCATCAAGGCACTGAATCAATATGAACTGGCCTACCTGCATCTTGTGGAGCCACTCACCAATGTGAGCGAGTTGCCCAATTACGTAGCGGAAGTTGCAAAATATTTTCGGCCTTTTTATCATGGAACCCTGATCTCCTGTGGGAATTACGATCCTGAATCAGCAGAAAAAGCTATTGCAGAGGGGATTACCGACCTGATAGCTTTCGGCAGGCTTTTCCTTGCCAATCCTGATCTGCCGGAAAGAGTACAAAAAAACGCTCCCCTGAATGAATGGGACGAAAACACTTTTTATGGTGGAAACGAAAAAGGTTATACAGATTATCCTTTTCTGAAGAAAGATAAAGGCGAAAATCTGAATATTAGGTATTGTTGTAAAACATGAGATAAAAGACATTAACTTCGACATTAGACATTGGACATTGGACGTTTGGACACACCGGACATTGGGTAAGTTATTCCTTTTTCCTAATATCCAGTTAAAACACCCACTAAAGATCGAAGAATTGGGCTCCGCTACCAGCATCAAGTATCAAGTATCCAGTATCCAGCCTATTCTATCCCACTGAAATACTTCATAAACTGCACTCTTTCGAATGCGGCAGGATTATCGGCTTTCTTGATGTTCACTTTTCCAACAAAATCGTCAAGCTTTTCAAATTTTTGCTCAGTCATCCATTCCTTCAGTCTCTCGTTCATCATTTCGACTTCATGGAAACCCTTCTTATACAGTGTGGAGCTGATCTGTACAGCTTTTGCTCCGGCCAGTAATTGTTTGATGACCCCATCCCCATCGTGCACACCGGTGGATGCGGCAATATCACAATGCAGCCTGTCGGACAGCATGGCCACCCAGCGCAATGAAGTAAATATTTCATCGGGTGTGCTGAAAACATGGGTAGGCTTTACCTCAAAATTATAGATATCGATATCGGGAGAAAAGAAACGGTTAAACAGAACCATTCCGGAAATCCCGGTCCAGGAAAGTTTCAATGCCATCTTGGCCAGTCCCGAAAAATAATAACTGATCTTGATGGCCAGGGGGATCTTGACCACTTTCTGAATTTTTTCAATGATGTCGAAATAAATCTTTTCATTTTCAGTTCCATCGCTTCTTGGGTCAGATGGAAGGATGAACACATTCAGCTCCAGTCCATCAGCGCCAACATCTTCGATCTTTTTGGCAAAATCTATCCACTCGGAGGAAGTGACACAATTGATACTGGCGATCACCGGAATATCCACTGCTGCTTTGGCATCTTTGATCAATTTTAGATAACGATCCACATCCAGGTCGCGTGTGTAATTCATAATATAATCCTGGGCTTCCGTGTAAGCATTGTTCACTTCGTCCTCCTTGTATGTCCTGTCGGCCTGGTGCAATATCTGCTCTTCAAAAAGTGATTTCAAGACAACGGCACCCACGCCTTTTTCTGCGAGCTCTTTGATATGCTCAACAGAATTTGTCATTCCGGAACTCCCGGCTATCACAGGGCTTTTTAATTTTAAACCCATATAAGATGTTGAAATGTCGACCATTATTTCACGTTTTGTTGATCAATTAAAATTTATTTTCAATGGCAAATTTAAGGATTAATTCCTAAGTCATGCTTCAGCATAATTATATTTATACGAATAGCAGGAAAATAATCCAGGATCTAATTTGCTTTCAAACTTATTTCAAATCCAATAGGCTATTAACATGATCTTGTTTGCAAAATAAGATTGAATAAATTCTTGAGGGCCTTAAATCAACTAATTTTGCTGAAGGTATTCAAAGTCATTGAGGCAGGATGTCTTATTAAAACAACAGAAGATAAAGACCAATTAAACATGCGTTTGAAATTAAAGCCGATTGCATATATTTTCATCCTTTTCCTGATCCCTGCTATTTCGCCGGGTCAATCCAGAGAACTTGAAAAGGCTGCAAAAGCCGAGCAAAAAAATGATCTTATGTCAGCCATTCAATATTATAAAGATGCATTGGCTGTAGATACAGAAGATACTACAATACAATACATTTCGTACAGGATTGCCATGGATTACCTGAAAATGGAACAATACCAGGCCTCATTTCCCTGGTTCGAAGATGCTGTTGGAAATGAGCAGCAAAATCCATTGTATTTTCAACACTATGGTGATGCCCTGGCCAGGGCAGGAAAACTCGAAAAAGCCCTGCATATCTATCAAAGAGGAAAGGAAATCAGTACAATTGATCACCAACTTCAAATGCGCATTTCAGCATTGGAAAAAGCCATGCAGTTGAGGAGTAAGCCGGATCCTTACAAAATACAAAGAGTTGAAATTCTCAACAGCAATTACCGGGATTTTGCCCCGGGTTGGTACAATGGAAAACTTGTTTTTGCATCCACCAGGATCGCCAAAAAGAACGAAAGGATAGACGGCAGCACCGGGCAACCATATGCAGAATTATACGTAGCCGGTTTTGATGAAAAATCAGGACAGTGGGAATTGCCGGAAAAAATGCAAGGCCCTTTTACTGCCTGGTACAACAATATTTGTTTTACCTATGAACCCGCTACCGGTGAGGCTTTCTCAATGAAGGGAGATAAAAATTCTCAACAATACATATTGCTTTTTTCAAGATATGAGGAAGAGAAAAAAGGTTGGACACGTAACCATAAGCTGAATTTCAATACGGATAATTATTCGATTGGCTATCCTGTACTTTCGGATGATGGACAAATCTTATATTTTGCCTCTGACATGAGCGGTGGATTTGGGGGCTATGACATCTGGAAAGCTTACAGAAAAAAGGACGGATCATGGGGATTGCCCATCAATGCAGGTAAAAAGATCAACAGCAACGCAGATGAGATATATCCATTCCTGATGGGTGATAGCATATTGATATTTGCTTCCGATGGCCACAAGGGTCTGGGCGGGCTTGACCTGTATTATTCCGTCCAGAAAAATTTTGAATTTCAGGAGGCCTTTAACCTGGGACATCCTTTCAATACTTCGGCCAACGACTACGCAATGATCATCCGCAAGGGAGAAGAAAACGGATTGATCTGCAGCAACCGCAACAATGAATCCAGTGATGATATCTATTCTTTTGAAGAATCTCCTCTGAAACACATGGTCAGTGGTACGATCTGGGATGCCATTACCAAGACAAAGATCAACAAAGCTGACATCATCATACGTCAAGGAGTTGAAGAAATACGAATACAATCGGACGAAAATGGGCATTATGAATATTTTGGCCTGATGCCTGAAGAATCTTACGAATTAATCGTAGAAAAAGAAAATTACTATCCCGAAAGCAGAAAGCTTGAAATCAACAAAAAAATCCAGGGCGATCTGTCAAACAATACCATCATGGACTTTCAACTGAGCAAGCTGGAATACCCCCTGGCTATAAAAGGCCGTGTACTCGACAGATCCAACGAATTGCCCATGCGGGGTATTCTGGTTGAGATCAGCGGAGCGGAGGATTTTCATTCTTTAAGCTATACAGATGAAGGCGGTCATTACATCTTTGAAAATCTGAAACCAAAAAACACATACAACATCAGAGTAAGCAAGGAAGAGTACTTTTCCGAATCCAGGGAAATCCAATTGCCGGATGCTGATGCTCCCGATACGCTGTCGAAAGCCAATGGATATGATACAGATTTTCTTTTGACAAAAATTGAAAAGAAAAAAGAGATTGCCCTCAACAATATCTATTATGATTTTGACAAGGCGAGCCTGCGACCGGAATCCATTACAGAACTGAACAAACTGGCATCCATGCTGAGAGAAACTCCTGATGTGGTCATACAGATCAGTTCGCATACCGACACACAGGGAGCGGAGTGGTATAATCAGAAGCTGTCAGAGAAGCGGGCACAAACAGTTGTAAATGCATTGATAGAAAAAGGGATCAACCCGAAAAGACTAAAGGCAAGAGGTTATGGAGAGAGCAAGCCTTTGATCCCGGGCGCCGGCAGCGAGGAGGAACATCAGCAAAACCGGAGGACGACATTCATAGTACTGGAAGCTGATCAATCCCTCCCGAATGAAATTATAAAAGATGAAAACATGCAAAAAAACCAGCTAACCTACAGAATACAGCTTATGACTACCAGGCAGCCCATTCCCGGCCATCAATTGTTCAAGCAAATTCTGGTCAATGTACCGGATACCGATGTTTTTGTGAGCCGCGACAATGGAATGTATAAATATGAGATCGGAAGCCGCAACAACTTAAAAGCTGCCTCTGAATTGAAGCAAAAGCTGGCTGAACTTGGCTATACAGACTGTTTTACAAATGCTTACTATCAAGGGAATGAGATCTCAATACAAAAAGCAAAAGAACTGGAAAAAAACCCAAACTGATCAAATACTCCAAAGCAACTACTGCTGCTACATCTGCCACTATGGTATACCAATCCCTAATGCCTATTACCTTTTGCCTTTCTTTTTCCTACGGCTTCTCCTTCATTCCAATAATTTTATTGTAGGTTTCTTCATCCTGCAAAATCTGCAGGGCTTTCTGATATTCCTCATCAATGCCAACAATGATCTCAAAAAACGAACTCACATCCCAGAGATTCCTTGCCATCATAGCCTTTAAGCGATACCGGATCAGTTCCTCGGAATCTCCAAATTCCTCTTCGTTGTATTCGACATCCCTTTCCGAACCAAAATCAGTAAAATTCTTCAGGATTTTATCTGTGATCCTGAAATCTTCTTTAAAATCAGCAAATTCCGGATATTTTCTTAAAATAGAAGACCGGTTTTTGTCCAGGTAGTTTAAAATAAATTCGTTAAAAGCCCCTTTCCGCACAAGATCACTGAAATAGTCGGTCACCCTTGTCGAATCCCAGGGTGTAAAAATATCGGGCATGATGCCTCCCCCGCCATAAACCGTCCTGTTGTTCGGTGTATAGTATTTGAGTGAATCAGGGAAGCTGATGCTGTCGGCATGTACCAGTTCACCATGCTCCAGCCTTTTGATCAGTTCCATGTAATACTCTTCTTTTCCTTCATCATACGGACGTTGTATGCACCTGCCTGTGGGTGTGTAATATTTGGCTGTTGTGAGTCGCATAAAGGAGGAATCGGGCAAACGGAAAGGTTGTTGCACCAGGCCTTTCCCAAATGACCTCCGGCCCAGGATGATGCCACGATCCCAATCCTGCACGGCACCGGAAACAATTTCACTGGCCGAAGCAGAACCTTCGTTGATCATAACCACCATGTCACCTTGCTCGAACAATCCTTCTTCCGTAGCAAAAAATTCGCGGGGATAGCTTCTCAATCCCTGGGTATATACGATCAGCCGGTTATCCTCAAGAAAATGATCTGATATTTCAACGGCAGGATACATGAGGCCGCCGGGATTGCCCCGCAGGTCGAAGATCAGTTTTTCCATGCCTTTTTCCTTCAGATCAAGGATGGATTCCCTGATCTCATCACCGGTAGATTTTGAAAAGCGGTTCAGTTTGATATATCCAATTCCGGGTGCAGCCATAAAACTGGCATCAACACTGTTGAGCGGAATTTTGTCGCGAACGATCGTATAATCAAGTAATTTCTTCCGGGATGGCCGATAAATGGTCACATCCACTTCGGTCCCCTTTTTCCCGCGCAGGCGGTCCATGACATATTGATTGGTAATATCTTCTCCGGTGGCATCTTTGCCTTCTATTTTAACAATCTTATCACCGGCCATAATCCCTAGCTTGTCAGACGGGCCTCCCGGTACCGGAGCAATTACGAGTATGGTATCTTTATAAATCTGAAAAGTTACCCCGATACCTTCAAAGCTGCCTTCGATGGGCTCGTTGGCTTTTTGAAGGTCTTCCCGCGAGATATAGGTCGAATGAGGATCAAGTTCTTTCAGTGTTTCAATGATCGCATTTTCAACCAGTTCCGGCTCATCGATGCTGTCGACATAATACATGCGAATGTACTGCATGGCGGCGAGTAATTTCTTGAAGGTTTCGTTGGCATCGTAATTCTTTTGCGCCATTATACCCTGTGGTGCCAGCAGGATGAAGAATACAAATACAGCCAGGATTTTACTGGTTTTTTCTCTCATTTTCAAATTCATAAAACTGTGGATCTTTTTATGCTTCAAAGGTATGACAAATGCGCATAACACCTGTATTTCGAGATCATTTATATGTTAATTATTGTTAACATCAAAAAAAAGGATGCAACAGTTAAAACCGATGCATCCCGTATGAATCGCTTGCTGCCGGTTTAATATTCCAGCAACTCCTTTGCATTTTCATAAACTTTTCCGGTGTTTGGCAGAATTGCCTTCTCCAGTATTCTGTTGAAACCCACAGGCGTAAAAGTTGAGCCGAGTCGCTTAAGGGGAGCATCCAGATATTCAAAAGCTTGCTCTGCAATGGTAGCTGCCAGCTCACCGCCAAATCCACCGAAAACTTTGTCTTCATGCACAAGCATGGCCCGGTTGGTTTTCTGTATTGATTTAAGTACGCTTTCGGTATCAAGTGGAATCAGTGACCTGAGGTCGACAACCTCCACATCAAAACCATCATCTTTCAGCTTTTCTGCAGCCGCGAGGCACTGATGCGTAGCATTCCCGTAAGTGATCATGCTAAGATCCTTGCCTTCACGTCTGATGCGAGCTTTTCCGAAAGGGACTTCAAAATCATCCGGGAAATAAGCTTCTGCTGCCGGATCATTATACAATGCTTTGGGCTCGAGGAACATGGTTGGACCTTCTGAGCGCATGGATGTGCGCAACAATCCGGCTGCATCATCGGCAAAAGAGGGATAAACCACCCGGATACCCGGGAAAGTCGTAAACACAGCTTCTGTGGTTTGCGAATGATATAAGCCACCTCCGATATAGCCACCGGAAGCCAGGCGGATGGTCACATTGGGTGCAAATTTCCCGTTCGACCGCCAGTAGTCATGGGTCACCTCGACGAACTGCTCCATGGCAGGCCAGAAATAATCGGCAAACTCCGCACCTTCTATCACTATCCTGATCTTTTTATCATAACGGCTCATCCCATTGGCTGTTCCCACAATGTAATCCTCTGCAATGGGAGCATTGAATACACGGCTTTTGCCAAATTCCTGCTGCATGCCTTTGGTAACGTTGAATATCCCGCCTTTGTCCCTGTTGGCAATATCCTGTCCCCAGATAAACGTATCGGGATTATGCCTGAACTCGGCCTTCAGGGTTTCATTCAGTGCAGTAATAAACCTCTTTTTTTCACCCTCTCCCGTTGGTATTCCGTCAGGATACTTTTCAGGAATATAAGGTTCCGGAATAACAAAATCGTAAATGGACTCCGGAGACGGATCATTTGCCTTGATCACTTTTTTATGCGCTGCACTGACTTCCTTTTTTACTGCATCATCAATTTCTGACAATTCCTCTTCTGAAAAAACCTTGGAATAAAGCAAGCGCTGTCGGAACCGTGCAAGTGGGTCCTGTCCCCTGACCTCATCCAACTCATACTGGCTGCGGTAAAGTTCATGGCGATCGGAGTTGGAATGAGATCCGATCCTGACGCAATTGGCATGCACAATGACTGGAATACCTTTTTCTTTTACGATCTTTTTAGCTTTGGTCATGGCATTCATGGAGTTGAAAAAATCCTTGCCATTACAATAAATGATCTCCAGGTTTTTGAAACCCAGGAAATTGTCAGCTGCCCTGGGATTGGCCGTCTGATCTTCCTTGGGCACCGATATCCCGAAACCATTGTCCTGCAGTACAAAGATCACAGGCAGTTTCTCATTGCTGGCACCATTGATGGCCTCATACACATACCCTTCTGAAGTAGCAGACTCACCCAGGGAACAAATGGAAACAGCATCATCTTTATAATACTTGATGGCCCGTGCAACACCAACGGCATGCTGCGCATGATTTCCTGTAGCTGATGAAACATTCTGGATATTCCATTCAGGTTTGGCAAAATGATTTGACATATGCCTTCCTCCGGATGCCACATCATCGGCCTTTGAGAGACCATTCAGAATGATCTCTTCTGCAGTAAGCCCTGCAGAAATAGCCGTTAACATATCCCTGTAATAAGGGAACAAAAAATCCTTGTTCTTTTCAAACACCTGCCCGATCGCAAGTTGAATACCGTCATGGCCTGCATAAGGAGCATGATAGGACCAGCCGAGTGCCTGTTTCAAATAATTGGGAGCCTTATCATCGAGTTTCCGACCCAGTGTGGCGAGATGATACCACTTTTTGAGGGTTTCTTTGTCGACGTTTTTTATATTAAGCTTTCTGTCTTCCCGCTTCAGTTTTAGTCTCTTCCTCTGTATCATATAAAAATATCTAATTGCTGTTAAAAAAACACAAAATTAATACTTATTGTTTATTTTAAAACGATCTAAATAAAATTAATTAAAGGGATTGCTGTAAAGGTCTGTCCTGCGATCATTCAGGACATGATTTCTATCGGTGATCATCTTGTTCCGGGCCAGGTTCAGGTCAACAGCCGCATGGATGATTTCTTCCGCATGTGTTCCGGCCTGGACCAGGATTTTTCCTTCAGGATTTGAAATATATGATCCTCCGTTGAAGGTAATATCATGATCTGTACCTGTGCGATTAGCGGTGGCCACAAAAATACGATTGATGATTCCCTGAACAGGAGCAACCCTGGCTCCATAAGGTGTTACCAGGTTGCTGGGATGACACACCAGATCGGCACCTTTGAGGGCAAGCATCCTCCAGAGCTCCGGGAACAAATAATCAAAACAGATCAGCATCCCTGTCCTGAAACCATCCAGTTCATAAACTTCCGGTTCCAGGTTGCCCGGTAAAAAGATATCCTTTTCGTTCATGAACAGGTGAATTTTGCGGTAAAGTCCCCTGATTCCATCCTGATCCACGAGGATAGAAGAATTGAACAAATGATCGCCTTCTCTTTCGCAAAAACCCGAAACGATATTTGCATGCAGTCTTTTTGCCTGATCTTTCAGGAATTCCTGGAAAGTGCCTTCGTTGATTTTTTCGGATGCTGAAAATGCCTGTGTCCGGGATTGAAAATTATAACCTGAATTCGACAACTCCGGCAAGACGATCAGATCAGTTTTATCAATGCGGTCAAAAAGTCCTTCCAGGCTGGAAATGTTGGCTTCGGTATCACCAAGGCGGGGATTGAACTGCAGTATGTGGATATTATGCATAACTTTCTTTTACTGGCGGATCACATCATAGGATCCGTTTGGTTTGAGTTTGATGATGGTACTTGGCTTTGTTTCATTGATCCGGGTTCTGTGCAGGTTCACAATGTAATCAACCTCATTTTTAATTTTTTCTGAGATCTGATTGAACAATATTGGGTTGGGATCACCGGAAATGTTGGCAGATGTTGAAACAATGGGTTTACCAAATTCCCGGATGATCTTTCTGCAAAACTCATCCCTGCTGATTCTGATCGCAACGGTTTTATCAGCAGCAAGTACATTTCTGGCCAGGTTCTTTGCATTTGAAAAAATTACGGTCAGCGGTGTTTCTATGCTGTTGATCAGGTCCAGGGCTATGTCGGGTACATCTTTCACATACTGATTCAGCTTGGCGGTTTCATCCAGCAATATGATCATACTTTTTGATTCCTGTCGCCGCTTGATCTTGTATACCTTCTGAACGATTCGCGGATTGGTGGCATCACATCCAATCCCCCAGATGGTATCCGTGGGATACAATATCACTTTCCCATTTCGAAGATATTCAACAGTTTTTTTTACTTCTTCTTCCATGCAATTTATTTTAACCTGTCGAGCAATTTATTATTGTCGATTGTCAATGCACATTTAAAATGCTTCTCAGGGCATTTCTGAAAGCCGTGCAATCCGCATGGCTTGCATTTCAAATCAACATCTGTCTGTATTACAACGGAATCATCGGATAATGGACCGAAACCGAATTCAGGAACGGTAGAACAAAAAACAGCCGTTACCGGTGCATTCATGGCCGAAGCCAGATGCTGGGGTGCAGAATCATTGACATAATTCATTGCGGCATCTTTCATGAGTGCAGATGTTTGCAAAAAGTTCAACGAACCTGCCAGGTTCAGACAATGCTTATGATCACTGGCATCAATGATCTTCTGACACAGCTCGCGGTCGCCAGGACCACCGATAAAAATAATTTGCAAGTCCTGGTCTGTCTTTCTCAAAAATTCAACCCATTTCTCTTTGGGATATTGTTTTGTATACCAGAGAGATGCCGGTGCAATACAAATATACATTTTTGTTTTGTACTGGGAGACCCTGGCAAAATCAGCCTGTGTGGGATACAGTTTAACATTTTCATCGGAAGCATCGGTAAAATGTTCTATCAACTTGAGATTGCGATCTTTTTCATGAACATCCTTGATATTTTTTCCAATCCGGTGCCTGATTCTTTTTCCAAAAAAAAGAGAAAAGGGATTTTTACTAAAGCCGACAGTATGGCGGGCCCGGGAAAAAACAGTTAAAAATCCAGAAGAAGCGAATCGCTGCAAATTAATCACGTAAGCGTATTCTTTGTTTTGAATAAACCGCAAAAGCCGCAGCAGGTTTTTATATTTTTCCTCAGATTTATCCCAGACCAGGATATCATTCAGAAATGGGTGATTGTTCAGCAGGTTCTCATTACCCTTTTTAATCAACATATCTATGCTTGCATCCGGGAAAAACCTGTTCAGTTTTTCAAGAACGGGTGTTGCCAGGATGACATCACCAATAGATGCTGTTTGTATGACAAGGAATTTTTTCAAACCCTGGAAATTATTAAGTGTACAAAGATACAGTCAAATTCAATGTAGCGGTAATACAGATACTTCATTAACATTTTTTTAAACAACCACATCATAATCCCGTAAAACTTCATTCAGGCTGGTTTTGCTGTCGGTAGAAGCTTTTCGCTTCCCGATGATCAGTGCGCAAGAAACATTGTATTCGCCGGCATTGAATTTTTTCGGATACGTTCCGGGAATCACCACCGACCGCTCGGGGACTTCACCTTTCAGTTCCCTGGGCTTGGTTCCGCTGACATCAATTATTTTTGTGGATTGTGTGATCACTACATTTGCACCAAGGACTGCTTCCTGCCGGATGCGAACGCCCTCCACCACGATGCATCTTGAACCAATGAAACAATTATCTTCGATGATCACAGGGGCTGCCTGCAGGGGTTCCAGTACCCCGCCAATACCAACACCACCGCTCAAATGGACATTCTTTCCTATCTGGGCGCAGGACCCTACCGTCGCCCAGGTATCCACCATCGTTCCCGAATCAACATAGGCACCGATGTTCACGTATGACGGCATCATCACGACCCCCCTGGCCAGAAAAGAACCATAACGAGCAATAGCGTGAGGTACCACCCGCACTTCCTGTTCACTGAAGTTTTTCTTTAAAGGTATTTTATCGTGAAATTCAAATGGTTCTGCTTCTATGGTTTCCATTTCCCTGACAGGGAAATACAACAAAACGGCTTTTTTTACCCATTCGTTCAATTGCCATTCAAAACTGCCCTCTCCCCCTGAGACAGGTTCTGCCACCCTTATTTTTCCCTTGTCGAGTAATTCGACACACCGGTTGATGGCATCTACTGTTTCAGCTTTTTCGAGTAATGCCCGATCTTCCCAGGCTTCTTCTATGATCTGCTTTATTTTCTCCATACTGTCGTGCTTTCATTTTCACCCTGATAACAAAAGTAATTTATAATTTTGTAAAGCAAAATTCGTTTTTAGGAACATTATTCAAATTCAGATGGCGAGAATCATGGCGATTGATTATGGCAGAAAACGTGTAGGCATTGCTGTTACAGATGAGAACCAGATCATTGCAAATGCCTTAACGACGGTTCATGCCAAAGATGTCTTTGAATTTCTGGATAATTATCTGAAGAAAGAAGAAGTTGAGTGTATCGTGGTTGGCGAACCAAAAGACTGGCAAAATAAAGATTCTGAAGCAGCAGTCTTTATCAATCCTTTTGTTAAGAAGCTTAAAAAACTTTACAGCGATCTCAGGATTGAAAGGCATGACGAAAGTTATACTTCAATATTGGCAAAGCAGGCAATGATTGATGGTGGCCTGAAGAAAAAGGCCAGAAGTAAGAAAGAATTGATCGACAAGATCAGCGCAACCCTCATTTTGCAGTCGTATATGGAAACCAGGCAGTAAATGATTTAGTTATGGTATATCCAATAGTAGCATACGGACATCCGGTTTTGAAAAAGAAAGCCGAAGAAATTGATCAGGATTATCCTGATCTGGGGCAATTGATCGACGACATGTATGAAACCATGTATGAAACGGTTGGAGTTGGACTGGCAGCCCCCCAGATCAATAAATCGATCCGACTTTTTATCATCGACACAGGGCCATTTGCCGAAGATGACCCGGAAGTGAAAGCGGAGAAAAAGGTTTTCATCAACCCCAAAATCATCGAACAAAAAGGTGAAGATGAGGATTTTAAAGAATCATGCCTCAGCTTACCACGCCTGGAGGAATATGTAAACAGGAAAAACAAAGTGAGAATACAGTACTATGATGAAAATTTTAAGTTCCATGATGAGGAATTTGATAAAATTGCTGCCAGGGTCATCCAGCATGAGTACGATCACCTGGAAGGCATTCTTTATGTTGAAAGGGTAAGCAATCTTGCAAAGACACTTTTGCGCGGAAAATTGCGTGATATTGAAAAAGGGAAGATCGATCCTCCTTATAAAATGATATTTGGACCGAAAAAGAAAAACCGTTAAACAATACGATATGAAAACAATTCACAAACTAAGTGTACTTTTTTTGCTTGCAGCGATTGTAATTTCCTGCGGACCTTCCAAGACCGGGTTGAAAGACCAGATCAACCAGATGGAGGAAAATTTATTCAGCGATCAAACAAAAGGGATTGACAAGGTAAAAGCAGGTAAGCTGATCGATTTGTATATTCGATATGGGAATGAATTTCCGGAAGATTCTCTTAGCCCCGATTATTTATTCAGGGCGGCCGATATCTCAATGAACATATTCGAATCCGGACAGGCCATCGACCTGTATAACAGAATCATAAACAATTATCCTGATTTTGAGAAGATCCCACAATGTGTATTTCTGAAAGCGTTTGTTTATGAAAATAATCTCAATGATCTCAACAATGCCAAAAGATATTATACGGAGTTTTTGGAAAAATACCCGGATGATGAGTTTGCCGATGATGCAGAGATGTCATTACAAAACCTGGGTAAATCACCCGAGGAATTGATTAAGGAGTTTGAGGCGAAGATGAAGGCGCAGGAGGAAGAAGAGAATTAACAATCAATAATTAATAATTAATAGTTGCCGGGGGATTGGGTTCTTCCGGCTTTTTTGCAGGTTACTATTTGATTTTTTGTACGTTTCTACCTTGGTAATTTTCCTCATAATTAGAAAATGTCCAGTCGTTAATATGAACTTCGAAGTTAGGGGGGCTACACGTCACTTCGAAATTCTCCCGATTATTATCGGGATCATCATTCGACATTTTATCTTAAAAGTGTCATTTCAAAATCCAAACATCCAAACGTCCAATATCCAATATCCAAATTACACAGTAGGCAGAAATTACACTCCAAATACTATTATTTCGCATACGCCACCGACCTTGTTTCCCGTATCACCGTGATCTTTATCTGTCCGGGATAGGTCATTTCTTCCTGTATCTTTTTGGAAAGATCGTAAGAAATCTGGTTGGCTTCCTGGTCGCTCACTTTTTCTGCCCCAACGATCACGCGCAATTCTCGTCCTGCCTGAACGGCAAAGGTTTTTACAACTCCGGGATAACTCAGTGCCAGTTCTTCCAGTTTGTTGAGGCGCTGGATATAAGCTTCGACCACTTCGCGGCGGGCACCCGGGCGTGCTCCTGAGATAGCATCACAAACCTGGACGATGGGAGCCAGCAAACTTTCCATGTCGATCTCATTGTGATGCGCTCCGATGGCATTGATGATATCCGGTTTTTCCTTGTATTTTTCGGCCAGCTTCATACCCAGCATGGCGTGCGGAAGATCGGATTCGTTATCAGGAACTTTGCCGATGTCGTGCAGCAACCCGGCACGTTTTGCCTTTTTTGGATTCAGGCCCAGTTCGGCTGCCATGGTCGCAGAAAGATATGCCACTTCTTTCGAATGTTGTAAAAGGTTTTGTCCGTATGAAGACCTGTATTTCATTCTTCCGATCATGCGGACAAGTTCGTGATGCATGTTGTGGATGCCCAGATCGATGCATGTGCGTTTGCCTGTTTCGGCAATTTCCTGTTCGATCTGCTTTTGTGTTTTGGCTACCACCTCTTCGATCCTGGCCGGATGAATTCGTCCGTCGGTTACAAGCTTATGCAGTGAAAGCCTGGCAATTTCGCGCCTGACAGGATCAAAGCCCGAAAGAATAATGGCATCGGGAGAGTCGTCGATGATGATCTCTATACCAGTGAGAGCTTCCAGGGTTCTGATATTCCTGCCTTCACGGCCAATGATACGGCCTTTGATCTCATCATTCTCGATGTTGAAAACCGATACTGTGTTTTCGATGGCATGCTCCGCCGCAGTCCGCTGAATAGTTTCAATCACAATTTTCTTGGCTTCCTTGTCAGCGGTGATCTTGGCTTCTTCAATAATATCGTTGATCATAATAGAGGCATCGGCCCTGGCTTCATCTTTAAGGGATTCGATCAATTGTTCTTTGGCTTGTTCTGTGCTTAATCCCGACAGGGCTTCCAGTTGTTCAATTTGCTTCTGACGGTGTTTTTCAAGGTCTTCCTGTCTCCGGGCCACAATGTCAAGTTGCCCACTCAGATTTTCCCTGATCTTATCAACTTCATTTTGCTTTCTTTGTAATTCCTCAATTTTCTGGGAGAGATTCGATTCTTTTTGTTTAAGCCTGGATTCCCCCTTTTGTATTTCTGTATTTCTTTCGTTGATTACTTTTTCGTGTTCCGATTTCAACTGAAGGAATTTTTCTCTTGCCTGAAGGATTTTTTCCTTTTTGATCACTTCGGCTTTTTCTTCAGCCTCTTCCAGAACAATCTTGCTTTTCTTTTCGACAGCCTTGCGTAACAAGGTGGCAGTAACCAAACCACCAATGAGTGCACCTGCAATTGCTGCAATAACTCCAATGATAATACAGTCCATAGTTTTATATATTAGAGCTTTCGCCTGAGGAAATAAAAAAACCCACATTGAATTCAGGAGTTTTGATAAACCCCAAAAAGACATGTATAGGGTTGCCAAACTGTTCGAACGTCCACTGTCTTCGGAGAAGAATCCCATTTATGCTGGGATTGAGGCCTGTTCTAGCAATTTATGAGCTTTAAACCCTAAATTGATTAATGTTGAGTTTATAAACTATATGAATCAATGCGGGTAATTTTAATGCTTTAATTCAAAGAACGTTTTCTATTATAATGCCTTTGATAACAATTTGTCTATTTCAGCCAGCCTCTCCGAAAACCTTGATTTTTCTTTTTCTTCCAATGCCTCATATTTCAGGGCTTTGGTACCAAACAGCAAGGAAACCATTGCCAGCAAGTCCTGTTTATCCTTGTAGGCATAATGATCCGAAAAATCTTTCATTCTATCATTAATTTGTTTGGCTGCCTTCCTGACAAACTCTTCCTCCTCTTTGGTAATCGTCAACCTGTAAGGCCTTTCTGCTATTTTAACTGAAATTGTCAATTCTTCCATCATGGAATTATATCAAAGCTAATTATTTATGCATTTAAATGCCCAATACATTTATCAATTTCCCGCACGAGCTCATTAATCTTTTTTTTGGCCTGCTCTTTATCAGGCCCCTCCTCAAGCGATTTAGCCAGTTTTAATGTTTTTAGTTTTTCTTCCAGTATATCTATTCTGTTTTTTTGATTCTCTGCAATTTCCTTTAATCTTATTTTTTGCTCTTCGAGTTCAAGTTTATCTTCCTTCAACTTTTCAAGCTTTTTTAAAAGCGTTCTGAGCTTGTATTCTATCCCTGATATGAGTGTATTCTCCTCCTCCATCACACGCTAGTTTGAGCAAAAATAGTAAATGAAGCACTCAAAAACAAGTAATTACATTGGATCATATCTAATCTATTATCAATCAATCATTAAGAAAAAAAGCTTAAAACTATTCTAAATTAAATTAATACTGTGACAAATGAGGCGTCAAAGGTATGAATCCTTAAAAACCATGACAGAAGATTTTTTACATTTCGTATGGAAGTTTAAAATGCTGATCCCCCCGATCTTTTTAAAAAGTGGGGAGGAGGTCCATATTTTAAGTTCAGGCATACACAACCATGATGCAGGGCCGGACTTTTTCAACGCCCAGATAAGGTTTGGCAATACACGCTGGGCCGGCAATGTGGAAATACATATTAATGCCTCCGACTGGTATAAGCACAATCATCAGGATGATCCGGCGTATGACAATATCATCTTGCATGTTGTTTACCATGCGGATCAAAAAGTTTACAGGAGAAACAAAGAATCCATCCCCACCCTGGAACTTTACGAACATATCGACGAAAACCTTCTTAACAAATACCTCATGATGATCGGGTCCCCTGAACATATCCCTTGTAAAAACATTATCAAAGAAGTGAATCCGCTTGTGATCAGAAACATGTTTGAGCGAAGCCTGATCGAAAGACTGGAACAAAAATCAATTTTCATATTGAACAAACTGGTGCAGAACAAATACAACTGGGAACAGAGCTTCTATGAACATCTTGCAGGTAGTTTTGGTTTGAAAGTGAATGCAGAAGCTTTCGAATTACTTGCAAAATCACTACCTGTTAAATATCTGGCAAAACATAGAAGCGAGCTTTTTCAGCTTGAAGCCATGCTTTTCGGACAGGCAGGCTTCCTGTCAAATAAATATAAAGATTCATATCCAAACGAGTTAAAAGCAGAATACCTTCATCTGCAACGCAAGTTTTCTTTCAAACCCATCTCCTTGCATCACTGGAAATTTCTTCGCCTCCGGCCATCCAACTTTCCCGGTATCCGCATTTCACAGTTTGCTGATTTGATCCATCAGTCTTTCTCACTGTTTTCCAGAATGCTTGAAGTTGATGATGTACATCAACTTCACCAAATGTTAAAAGTAAAAGCTTCTGAATACTGGAACATACATTATCGATTCGACAGCAAATCGACATTCAGGCCAAAGACAAAATCACTTGGAGAAGGAAGCAGGACCCTCATCATGATCAACACCATGATTCCTTTTCTTTTTGTGTATGGCACACAAAAATCAGATCGCAGCTTCTGCAATCGCGCCCTGCAATTTCTGGAAGATATAAGAGCGGAAAACAACAAGATCATCCGCACTTGGAAAACTAGTGGCATTCCTGTAGATACTGCATTCGAAAGCCAGGCACTACTACAATTGTTCAATCACTACTGTCGGAATAAAAAATGCCTGGATTGTAAGATCGGAATCAATCTTCTTGGCTCATAATTCATTCAATGCAGATATAACATCCTTCCTGAGAATTTCAATCCATTGCTTATCTTTGTAGTAAGAAATGTGAATAATTTGGCGAAAGACTCTACTTCAGCGAAGATCAGAACAGCATTGATCCTGCTGTTCATTATTATCCTGGTAGGAATTAGTGGTTATATGACCATCGAAGATGATAGCTTCATCGACGCGCTGTACATGACCATCATCACGGTTTCTACGGTAGGTTTTGGAGAAATTCACCGTTTGAGTATGCCGGGCAGGATATTCACCATCTTTCTGATCATAACCAGTTTTGGAACCTACGCTTATGCAATTTCGGTAATTACCACTCATTTTGTGGAAGGGAAACTGACTTATTTTATCCGGGGTCAGCGACAAAAAATTATGAAAAAAATGGAAAATCACATTATTATCTGCGGGTATGGCAGAAACGGGCAACAGGCAGCCAATGAACTCAAAGCACACCGGGACCCTTTTGTAGTGATCGATACGGATCATAAACTGATCGAGGGATATCTCGACAGCCCCATCCGTTTGATCGAAGGCGATGCCACCCAGGATGAAATCCTGGAAAAAGCCGATATCAAAAAGGCCAGGGCACTGATCACCACCCTGCCCAACGATGCCGACAATCTTTATGTAGTGATTACAGCCAGGGCCATGAATCCCGACTTGCTCATCACAAGCAGGGCAGCCAATATCAACTCAGAAAAAAAATTGCGTATGGCCGGCGTCGACCATGTAGTGATGCCTGAAAAAGTTGGGGGTGCACAAATGGCAAAACTGGTAACACGCCCCGACCTGCTGGAATTCCTCGATAAATTGAGCATCAGCAGCGAAACACCAACCAACCTGGATGAGCTTCAATGCGAGCACCTGCATAACGATCTCATCAACAAATCCATCAACGAAAGCGATATCAGGAAACAAACAGGCGTTAATATCGTAGGTCTGAAAACCTCCGAAGGTGATTATATCATCAATCCCGATCCGGAAATACGCATCATGCCCAACACGAAACTTTTTGTTCTGGGCACACCCGACCAGATTCAAAAAGCCAGACAGCTACTTTCGAAAGTTTCAGAAACTTCTGCAGATAAATCATGATACCAGTAAACGGATTTCTTTCAATGCTGTCGGTGTTCCGAATACATTCAGAATATCTCCCTGTTTGAGGTATGTATCACCATGTGGAATGTACATGTTGTTTTGCCTCCTGATCAGCATAAGTGTACCATCTTTGTGAAAAGGAAGGTCCTTGATCTGTTTTCCTTCTATTTCAGAACCTGTAACCTTGATCTCCTCCACATAAAAATTCTCAAATGATTCTACCAGGGTATGGTATGTTGTTGGGCGAATGATCATGTTTTCAATACTGGTTGCAACTACCCGCGTCGAATCAAAAGACTCCACTTCCAGATTTTTCAGGATTCTCTCAATCCCTGCCTTGTTGGCTTTGGTAATGACCTTTTCATGATTGAGATCATTCCTCAAAACTTTGCAAATCTCAATATTCCGCTGATCATCTTCCGTCAAGACAACTACATAGTTATGATGAGACAGCTTAAGCCTGCTGTATGTGTCTGCATTGCATCCGTCCTCATACACAACATCAATCCCTTTGGATTTGATATCTTCATACCTGTCTTTGCAACTCTCCACAATGACTGCTTCACGATTATGCATTTTCAGCCTCCGGGCCAGCAATACAGCCGTGCTGCTACCACCAACAATAATGGTTTTTTCGCCGGCAAATTTTACTTTCGGATAAATCTGATTAAATACCAAAGGAGAAAACAAACAGGTGATCACAGCCATTAAAACAATACTTGCATTGATTCCCGGTGTGATTAACCCAAGTTCCAGTCCGATAGCAGAAGCAGCAATGATCAGGCTCAGCCTGGAAGAGATCAGGAATCCACCGGCCATGGCTTTTCGGAAGCCAAACAACCTGGACCAGATCAGGGAAGGTATCACTTTAACAGTAAATAATGTTATAAGAAAGAGCAGGAGGAATAAATACAATGAGTCATCCAGTTCAAGGAGGGCTGAGGGATCAAATTGAATCCCCACCATGATGAAGAAAATCGGAATAAAAAAACCATAACCCATGCCGTCAAGTTTGATCAGCAACAAAGACCTGGCTTTTTGCAGGAACATTGAAAGCAACAATCCGCCCAGAAAAGCTCCCAGCAGCATCACTTCTTTGCCGATATATTGCGAAAGGACGACAAAGATCAGGGCTATGAGCATAGCGCCCCTCACCTGTATCTGGGAAGCTGCATGGGATAATTGATAAATCAGCCGCCGAAAAAGCGGTATCCTGTTCAGAAATCTGCCACCACCATAAAAAAGCACAAAAATGACCGCCAGAGATAGCAAATACAAAATATCAGCATGCAGTCCCTCCTTGATCACAAAAGCGGTAATGGTAAAAAGCAGAATGCTCAGAATATCAGCAATGGCGGCTGCAAGTATTAGCATCTGCCCATAACGTGTATTGATCTCCCCCCTGTTTTTCAGCACCGGCAGGATGATCCCCACCGATGTGGTAATCATGATGAGTGCAAAATACCACACGTTTCTTATTTCGACAATCCCGGACAATAGGATTGCCCCTAATCCTGATAATAAAAGGCTGACACCAAAAATAAATAATCCCACAAGGAAAGGATTTCTCAGAAAACCTGCATAGTTGATCTTTTTCCTGGGAAAAGAATTGATGATCTGATCTACATCGATTTCCAGGCCGCTTAAAAACATCAGAAACATAAATCCTGTGAGCGCCAAAAACTCGACTATTTGCATGGATTCCTTTTCGTAACCCTCCAGGAAATAGCGTCCGATAAAATATCCGGCCAGGATTTCAATGATAACAGTGGGTATCCTGTTTGCCCGTACCAACGACATCACCATGGGTATCAGCCAGGCCAATGCGCCGATAACAAGCAAGGGGTAATAATTAAAATCAAAAGAAATTGTCAATAACATATATATATTGTGAATATCCGGTTCCAGCAATGACTAAATGTAAACATTTTTTAAAAAATATATCTTTGGAATTCCTGATAATTTTACCATTTTTGTTGACATTTTACTATCTCAAGCCGGAATTTATGACATCTTTTATTGATCAGATCTGTTTGCTGGAAATCCAAAACCCCATCCTGAAGAGTATTGACAACGTGATTCAATATTATAATGAATACATCGGCGGATTCCTGATCCTGCTCATGCTCATTCCAACCGGGATCTACTTTATCATCAAATTAAAATTCCTGAACATCACCAAATTAAGGCATTCCATACGCGTGGTTGCTGGCAAATATGATAAGTCAGAGGACATAGGAGATGTGAATCATTTCAAAGCACTGACCACGGCCCTTTCAGCTACGGTCGGGACCGGAAACATTGTTGGTGTTGCCCTGGCCATCGGATGGGGCGGACCGGGAGCCGTCTTCTGGATGTGGGTCACCGGTTTCCTGGGCATGATCCTGAAATATTCCGAATGTACCCTGTCCCACAAATACCGCAGGTTTAATTCTGATGGCAGCGTTTCGGGAGGCCCGATGTATTACATGGAATTCGGGCTGAAGCACCGTATCGGGAAGATGGCAAGGGTGCTGGCCCTGATCTTTGCCGTGGCCACCGTGCTTTGCTCCCTCGGGACAGGCAACATGGCCCAGTCGAATAGCATGTCGGCCGCCCTGCATGGAACATACGACATCGAAAAATGGATTTCCGGATTTGTAATCGCCGGCCTGGCTTTGCTGGTGATCGTTGGCGGTATCAAGCGGATCGCGGAAGTTACGTCACGCCTGGTTCCTTTTATGGCAGTGCTTTATGTGATCAGTGCCCTTACCATCATTGCAATAAAATATGATCAGATACCCTATGCATTTTCCATTATTTTTACAGATGCTTTTACAGGCAAAGCCGCAGCGGGCGGATTTTTTGGTTCGGTTTTCCTGATGACCCTTGTCATGGGCGTAAGAAGAGGATTGTTCTCCAATGAAGCCGGACAGGGTTCAGCACCCATTGCCCATGCCGCTGCAAAAACTGAATACCCGGCGCGCGAAGGGTTGGTGGCCTCACTGGAGCCCCTGGTCGACACCCTCATCATCTGTACCCTGACAGCACTGGTAATCATCCTCACAGGTGCCTGGCAACTGGATAAAGAAGGTGTAAGCATGACAGCCAGGGCCATGGAAATGGGTTTAAACAAAGTAGGCATCAAAGGCATCGGCGATCATATTGTGGCCATCGGATTGATGCTTTTTGCCTTTTCAACCATCATCAGTTGGTCTTATTACGGAACAAGGGCTGTGAATTATCTCTTTGGTGAAAAATTCATCAAACCTTACGGATATATTTATGGTCTTTTTGTATTCCTCGGATCGATCTGGGGCCTCGACCTGGTATGGCATTTCGTCGACATGGTAATCACCTTCATGACCATCCCAAACCTGATTGCCCTGCTCCTACTGGCACCGGTCGTGATGAATGAGACACGGAAATATTTTACAGAAATGGAAAAGATCGAACCCAAAAAGAAGAAATATCTTTCATGAAGATGCCCGGGGAAATAAAAGGCTTGCTTTTATTGCTGTGCTTTTTCTCTGCCTTTATAATAGATTCACATGCTCAGACAGATCCCAAATTTGAAGATCCTGATTATCTGCAAAAACTGTCTGATTTACAAACAAAGGATACCACTTTCAGCCAGCGCATCGATCATGTTTTTACACCCTTTGTAAAAGTGCTGGGAGATGTTCTGTTCTGGGATCCTTTTTCTGCTGTTGGTATTTATGATCCCGTTGTCAGGGATGAGAAAGGAAATCCCATAATCGATGAAAAGGGCAACAAAGTAGAGGCACCTTTGAAACTCATTGTCGTATGGCTGATCTTTGGCGGACTTTTCTTTACCATTTTTATGAGGTTCATCAACATCCGGGCTTTCCGGCATGCCATACAACTGATCAGGGGAAAATATGACAAGCCCGGCTCGGGCGGTGAAGTGTCTCATTTCCAAGCCCTGACCACAGCACTGAGCGCAACGGTGGGGCTGGGCAATATCGCCGGTGTTGCCCTGGCCGTTTCCATTGGAGGCCCCGGTGCCACCCTGTGGATGATGCTGGCAGGTTTCCTCGGCATGTCGTCAAAATTCGTAGAATGCACGCTGGGTGTAAAGTATCGTAAGATCGATAAAAAAGGAAGGGTTTCCGGAGGGGCCATGTATTATCTTAAAAATGGCCTGAAGAAAAGAAAACTCGCCTGGCTGGGATATTTTCTTGCCGCAACTTTTGCCGTGCTGGTGATCGGCGGATCATTTGGCGGAGGCAATATGCTGCAAGCCAACCAGGCATTCGAACAATTCACTTCCTTCTTTCCTGCAATGGCAAAACATGGTGCCTGGTACGGACTGGTACTTGCTTTTTTTGTAGGACTCGTGATCATCGGAGGCATCAAAAGCATTGCCAGGGTTACTTCCCGCATCGTGCCTTTCATGGCCTTGCTGTATGTACTCACCGCCCTGGTCATCATCTTCATGAATTATGATAAAACAGGGGAAGCTTTCGGCCTGATCTTCAATGGTGCTTTTTCGGCGGATGCCATGAAAGGAGGTTTTGTGGGGGTGCTGGTTTGGGGCTTCCAGCGAGGAGCATTTTCGAATGAAGCCGGTGTCGGATCTGCTTCCATTGCCCATTCCGCGGCACGGACCAGCGAACCTGTCAGCGAAGGCATTGTTGCCTTGCTGGAACCTTTTGTCGACACCATCGTGGTTTGTACCATGACAGCCCTGGTGATCATTTTTACCGGGTTTTATGATGACACTTCCGGTGTTGAAGGCGTAAGCCTGACATCAGCAGCTTTTGGATCGGTGTTCTCGTGGTTTCCATACCTCTTGCTTATCGCAGTTACCCTTTTTGCTTTTAGCACCCTGATTTCCTGGTCGTATTATGGGCAAAAAGGATTTGACTATTTGTTCGGGGGATGGAGTGAGAAACTATTCGGCACCAGAACGGTAACCGACACAATTTATCGCCTGTTGTTTCTTGCCTGCATCGTGATCGGATCTGCTTCAAGTTTGCGCTCTGTCATGGATTTTTCGGACATGATGGTACTCTGTATGGCTTTCCCAAATATTATTGGACTGCTCATCATGGCCCCAGAGGTGAAAAAAGACCTGAATTTATACTGGGAAAAAATAAGGTCGGGGACGATAAAAAGTATAAATAAAGCAAAATAAGCATATAAAGTTTTTTGTATCATTGTACCGGAATGACCATCCAAATCAAAATGGGATATGGCAAAATTTGACTTCACAAAGCGCGACAGCTTTGGTTCCAGAATCGGAGTAATCGCTGCAGCAGCCGGTTCGGCAATAGGATTGGGTAACATCTGGAGATTTCCTTATGTAGCAGGTGAGAACGGTGGCGGCGCTTTTTTGCTTATTTACGTGGGTTTTATCGTGTTAATAGGCGTACCTGTGATGTTGTCGGAATTCACCATCGGACGTCGAGCTCAGCGAAACGCATACGGATCATTCAAGTTATTGAAACCCAAACAACCCTGGTACCTGATCGGATTGATGGGCATTGCAGCAGCATTTATGATCCTGGCCTTTTACAGCACGGTTGCCGGATGGACCCTGGAATATCTCATCAATGCCATATCCAACAATTACGCAGGCAAAACACCGGAACAACTGAGTAATATGTTCGACAGTTTTGTTTCCCTTGGTTTTAAGCCAGTGATTTTCCAGGTGATTTTCATGTTCCTGACCGCCTGGATCGTTTATTCAGGAGTAAGACATGGCATCGAGCGGTATGCTAAAATCCTGATGCCCATTTTGCTGTTGATCATCATTGTGTTGGGAATTCGCTCGGTCACCCTGGAAGGTGCCGGTGAAGGTCTCAATTTCCTGTTCAATCCGGATTTTAGCAAGATTGACACCAGCACCGTTCTGGAAGCCCTGGGCCAGGCCTTTTTCTCCCTGAGCATTGGAATGGGTACCCTGATCACCTATGGTTCTTACATCAACAAAAAAGAAAACCTCTCCACAACAGCTTTCGAAGTTTCTGCTGCCGACACGGCCATTGCCATCCTGGCAGGTGTTGCAATTTTCCCGGCCATGTTCGCCTTTGGAGTGGAACCCAATACCAGCGGAGAAGGACTGGTGTTCAAGATCCTGCCATTGATATTCAATGAAATGCCCGGAGGATTTGCCTTCCAGTTGTTATTTTGTTTTCTCCTGATCGTGGCAGCCCTCACCTCTACCATATCTGTGCTTGAAGTTGTGGTTGCATATTTCTCAGAAGAACTCGGCGTAGGCAGGAAAATCGCTACGGTCATTGCCGCAAGCTCTATTGGCTTTCTGGGTATTTTCTGCACCCTCTCTTTCGGTCCCCTGCAAGGGCTTGACCTGTTCGAGATCTTTAATTTTACATCTGCCAACATCCTGCTGCCACTGGGTGGCTTGCTAATCGTTATTTTTGTGGGATGGTTCCTGGGCAGGCAAAATGTTTATGACGAAATCTCCAACTCCGGAATCTTAAAGGTAAGATTATACAAAGTATTTTTGATTATCGTGCGCTTTGTTGCACCCATCGCCATTGCACTTGTTTTTATGCATGGGATTGGAATAATCCGAATTTAAATCGTAATAACTAATTATAAAAACCATAACAGATTAATCTTTACAAAAACCCTTATGCTATGAAAAAATCAATTCTCTTAATTGCCCTGGCATTGGTGTGCCTTGAGGCGAGGCTATTTTCACAAACCGTAAGTACCAAATGGAAAGATGTTGAAAAAATCGACTTTGAACTTAGTGTTGAAGAAGAATATCCCGATGCTCCCGCTGTGGTCTTATTTGATATCGGTGATGCGGTCTTCAAGGTCATTGAAAATGAAATCAAACTTGTTTACAACCGGCAGGTAAGGATCAGGATCCTTTCCAAAGAAGGATATGAGTGGGCTGATGTTGAAATTCCTTATTATGCTTACCAGCAATATGAAAAGGTGAACACAGTAAACGGTTTTACTTACAACATCGATGAGAAAGGAAAAATTTCAAAAGATAAACTCAAGAACAGGGATATCTATGATGAGAATACAAGTGAGCACTGGAACCAGATCAAGTTTTCCATGCCTTCGGTAAAAGCCGGTTCTGTGATTGAATACGAATACTCCATCATTTCATCAGATTTCATCGCATTCAGAGACTGGACCTTTCAACGATCCATACCCGTACTGTACAGCAAGTTCACTACACGCATCCCTGAATATTTCAGGTATGCCACCTTTTACCAGGGGATGGAAGAGATGGACAAAAAAAGCGAAGAAAGCTTCCGGGATGTCTTTACATTTCAGAAACAAAAACATGTTATGAACAGGGCGGAGGAAATTGCTCACAGGAACTACAATGTGCGTCGTGGTCAAAAAAGCATGGAAAACAATTTTGTCAAACATGAATACCATGGTACTGAAACAGTTTATATCATGGAAAATGTTCCTCCTCTCAAGGATATTCCTTTTATACCAACCCTAGATGATTATATCGCCAAAATAAAATTCCAGCTTGCAGAGCAGGAAGTTCCGGGCTATGTGTATGAAAAATACTTTACTTCCTGGGACTACCTGTGCAAAGAACTGATGGATCACGAAAAGATCGGCCGTCAATTGAACAGAAACCGCACAGTAAAGAAACAAACCGACGACATCATTGCAGGCATCAGCGACCCCAAAGAAAAGATGAAAAAAATCTATGATTTTGTATCAAAGGCCATGGAATGGGATGGTTCATACAGATACGGGACTTACGATAATCTGAATACTGCATTTGAGGAAAGAAGCGGTAACAGTGCAGAGATCAATCTTATCCTCACCCTGATGATGCGTGAAGCCGGACTCGTATCCAATCCTGTGCTTATTTCGACACGTTCGCACGGAAAAGTATTAAAGGCCTATCCCGTAGTTGAAAATTTCAATCATTTGATCAATTATACTCTTATTGATGATACAGCCTACCTGATGGATGCAACTGACGGGGATCTGCCTTACAACATGTTGCCCAAAAACGACCTGAATGGCAGCGGCCTGGTTTTGATTGAGGGAGCCACCAAATGGATCGACCTGCAAAATCCAACCCCCAACTATTTTAAAACAAGTCTTGTAGCCAGGTTCGACGACGATATGAATCTGGTCTGTGACGCGCAAAGCTCCAATGGAGGATATTATGCCACGGATAAAAATAAAGCATATCAAAAAGACAAGGAAACCTATCTGAGCAGTCATTACACCAACAAAGCAATTGATTTTAAAACAGATACTTTTTATCTTAATGAGAATCCAGATATTACCACTGAATATATCAAGTTCCAATCCAGCAGCCTGGCTCAAACAACAGGTGATATGATCTATCTGAACCCCATGCTTTTTTACGGACTTGAGGAGAATAAACTCAAACGTGAAAAACGGAAAATACCGGTCGATTTCAATTACCCCTTTGAAGAAACCTATGTGCTGAATATGAGCATTCCGGATGGATACGAATCTCTGGAAAAACCGGAAAACATCAAATTGCTGCTGCCCAATGGAGGAGGCGAATACCTTTATTTTCTGGTACAAAATGGTCAGAACCTACAACTGGTCTCAACCCTTAAGATCAACAAAACCATCTACTCAGAAGAAGAATATCCATATTTGAAAAAAATGTTTGATCAGATTGTTGCAAAACATGCAGAACCAATTGTAATGAAAAAAGCTGACCCGTCAGAATAGAAAACTGTAACCATGCGTAATTATCATTTATTTTTTCTTCCGCTTATGATCCTGTGTATCATGGAGCCTTCGGGTTCCTTGGCCCAGCGAAACAGGGAAGATCTATCCGTATTGCATATCAACCAGGACTTATTGCAGGGGGCTGATGCGATTGTCAGGTACGATCACGGATATCTGGATATAAAAAATGAGAAACAGGCTTCATATGACATTCAGCAGGCTTTGACCATTTTGAATGAAGATGGAAGACATCTGGGTGAGATCAGGATCTTTTATGATCAATTTACCCAGATACGACAATTGAATGCCAGGATATACAATTCCCTGGGTGAACTTGTACGCTATACAAAGAGTGATGAGATCAAGGATTATGCATTGTCGGCCGGATCATCCGGATATACTGATAACCGTGTAAAAATTCTGAAAATTTTTCACAATGACTACCCCTATACGATTGAGATAGACCTGAGCTATCATTACAACGGCCTGATCGCTTATCCCCCATGGAAATTTTTTGTTGATGAAAGAGTTGCTGTTGAAGAAAGTCAGATCGCGGTGGAAGTTCCCCAAGGTTTTGAAATTGACTATATGGGCCGAAATATCCAACTTGAGCCGGAAATCTCGTATTACAATAACAAGACGATCTATACCTGGCTTGCAGAAGACCTAAGGGCCCTCGATTGGGAACCCATGATGCCACATAAAAATGACATCAGCCCAATGCTTTATATTAAACCCAGCCATTTTCAAATTGATCAATACAGTGGTAAAAATGAGTCCTGGGAGTCCATCGGGAAATTCTATAAAGATCTTAACAGCGATAGAGATGCTCTCTCAGAAGAACACCAGCAGGAGATACAAAACTTAGTTGCAGGAATTGAAGATACAAATAAGTTGATCCGTAAATTATACCGTTATTTACAGGAAAACACCAGGTATGTGAGTATACAACTTGGTATTGGCGGCTGGCAGTGCTTTGATGCTGATTTTGTGCATGATAAAAAGTACGGGGATTGCAAAGCCCTGACCAATTATATGAAGACCCTGCTCAAAATAGCAGGGATAGATTCTTACCCTGTCCTTGTCAATGCCGGCAGATCAAGGCCCGATATGCTTACCGATTTTCCTGTTAACCAGTTCAACCATGTCATTCTTTGTGTCCCATTACAGAATGATACGATATGGCTGGAATGTACTTCCCAGTCCTTACCATGCGGATATCTGGGTAGTTTTACTTCTGATCGGCATGCACTCTTTTGCCGGCAGAATGGAGGTAAACTCATACGCACACCCGGTGAACAGGCAGAAAACAATACACGATCGGTCCGGGGGTCCATCACACTGGATGAGGAAGGTAATGCTGCGTTTTCGGGAAAGATCATATTCAAAGGCAACAGTTTCGTTAAGCCTATGCGTGTTTCCCGCGATTATGATCAACAACAAACCTTCGACTGGTTCAGGCAACTTACCGAATTACCATCATTTCGTATAGATAATCTGGCATTTGGACAATACACGTCAATGGACCCTGTGATAGACCTTGCTTTCGACCTGGATGTAGAAAACATAGCAGCAACAACCATGAACCGGTTGTTTTTCTGTCCGAATGTGATTGAACATATCCATAAATATTCGAAAGATGACAAGCGGATATTTCCTGTAAAAAACAAATCACCCTATGTGCATGCCGATACAATAAAAATCGCCCTGCCGCAAGATTTTCATATTGAGAGCATGCCGGGCTATCCGGTAAACATAGAATCTGGATTCGGAAGCTATACTGCGGATTGCAATGTTTTGAACAAGGGAGATAGCTTGATCTACACACGTTCACTAAAAGTAAACAAATTTGAATATCCCGCTGAAAAACATGCCGAACTTGTGGAATTCTTCAATTCAATTGCTGCGGTTGACCGGTATCAAATGGTGCTGAAAAAGAACAATTAGAAAATTTTATTTTGACTGATTATTAAACAGAAAATCCCGTCTGAGAAAATGAAACTTTACATTGATGCTGGTGTCTTCATTTCACCAGTAACATACATCAAACATAAACAGGATGGTGTGGAGATCTTCGCTAACAAATCTTCTAACATTTCTATTTCACCGAAATAAGATCGTCTGGCCGGGTGCCGGACTCATCCTGGGCTTCGGAATGAAATTCCCAATGAAAAATGACAAATATTTTTTGATGGAAGTAAGATACAGCAGCTCTTCAGATATGTCCAGAACCAATGCTTTCAACTGCAATCTGAACAGCATAGGTTTCCGGGTGGGATTCGACCTGTTTTAGGTAATTTTAATATTTTGGTTGGGACAAACAAACCCTAAAAGGTATTAAGCATTAAAAGACCTGCTTGATGCTGAATGACCTGAAAAAATTCTTCATTTACAACAAATCCGAAAGAAGGGGTATCTTTATTTTGATGATATTGATCCTGTTTGTTCTGCTGATCAATCTTTCACTGCCTTATCTGATTGAAAACCCGGCGGGAAATGATCCTGCCCTCATAGCGCGACTTGATAGTTTTCTTTTGCAGGAATCCCTGAAAGATTCTTTATTATCAGCCAAGGAAGAAACGGATAGCATTGTGTATTTTCAGTTTGATCCAAACGGACTTCCGGCTGAGAAATGGAAGAATCTGGGACTTTCTATTAAACAGATCCGTGTGATAAAAAATTATGAAAAAGCAGGCGGTAAGTTTTATCGCAAAGAAGACCTGAAAAAGATCTACAGTATTTCGGAGGAAATGTATGACAGGCTGGAACCATATATTGCAATCGAAAAGAATTTTACCCATAAAACAAAAGAAAACACAAAAGCTATATCCAACAAGAAGAAAGCGCCTGGTATTAAAAAAGACACTTCCATGCGGGATCAAAAGAAACCCGCCAAAAAACAAATCATGATTGAGCTGAATACTGCCGATTCAGGACAACTGTTGCATTTGTATGGCATCGGACCGGTATTCGCCTCCCGCATCATCAAATACTGCGAACTGATCGGAGGATATTTTTCAACAGATCAATTGCTGGAGGTGTATGGTTTTGACAGCATAAGGCTGGATGGGATCATTGATCAAATCCATGTAGATACGACAAAGATCAAAAAAGTCAGGGTCAATTATCATGAATTCGAGGAGATACTCAGGCACCCTTATTTTTCTTATGAACTGACCAGAGAAATCTTCCAACACAGGGAGATGGGACTCATACAAAACCTGGACGAATTCAGGAATTTCAAAACTGTTAACGACAGCCTCTTCCAAAAAATAATCCCATATTTGTCACTTGAATAAATTGGTGTTATTATGGGTTTAGGAAATACGTTTAAGAAATTCCCGCGCACCTTCTGGGTAGCCAACACCATGGAATTGTTTGAGCGCTGGGCATGGTATGGTATGTTCATTTTGCTGGCACTCTATCTTACCGGCTCAAAAGACACGGGAGCCCTGGGTTTCAGCCAGACACAAAAAGGCATCCTGATGGGCACAGTGGTCGGTATTCTTTATTTCCTGCCCATGATCACCGGTGCCATCGCCGACCGCTACGGGTATAAGAAAATACTGCTGATCAGTTATACCATACTTTCCACAGGCTACCTGCTCATGGGATTCGTTCAAACTTATACCTCAATGTTCCTGGTGTTTTTATACGTAGCCCTGGGAGCAGGTTTGTTCAAACCCGTTATAACCGCTACCATTGCCAAGACCACAAACGATAAAACTGCTTCAGTGGGTTTCGGTATCTTTTACAGCATCGTGAACATCGGAGCATTTATCGGTCCTGTGTTTGCCTCCCAGTTCCGGGAGATTAGCTGGAAATTTCCTTTTATCATTGCATCACTGGCCATCGCAGTTAACTTTATCCTGGTCATCTTTTTCTACAAAGAACCTGAAAGAAAACCTGATACCACCCCCCTGGGAAAGTCACTTTTAAAAATCGTACAAAACCTCTGGATCGCCATCAGTGATATTAAATTCCTGATCTTCCTGATCCTCATCATCGGCTTCTGGACCATGTACAACCAGTTGTTTTTCACCCTGCCGGTTTTCATCGAGCAATGGGTGCATTCGGCGGCCATGTATGAAAAGATCCATGACTTCTGGCCCTGGCTGGCCCGGGTAATGGGGACCGGAGACCGGCATATCAATCCCGAAATGATCGTGAACATCGATGCGCTTTACATTGTAATTTTCCAGGTGCTCATATCCAGCCTCATCCAAAAATACAAACCCATCAATACCATCATCAGCGGTTTCCTGATCAGCTCCATCGGCATCGGACTCTGGTTTGTTACGCAGAATGGATTTTACCTCTTCATCACAATTTTTGTTTTTGCTGTTGGCGAGATGTCAAGTTCTCCGCGCATCATGGAATACATCGGCAAGATCGCCCCCAAAGACAAAGTTGCCTTGTACATGGGCGCATATTATCTCCCATTTGCAGGGGGCAACTTTTTTGCAGGGCTGATTTCGGGTGGTGTTTACGAAAAAGTATCCGGCAAACTCTATCTTTTAAAAGAAGAAGCGAGCAAACGCGGATTGAAACTCCCGGAAATTAGTGAGGAGTTTTCCAAAAACGATTATTTTGCGATGGCAGCCGAAAAAATGAACATGACGCAATTGCAACTGACCGATTATCTCTGGACTACTTACCAACCCTACAATTTCTGGATCATTGTAAGTGGAATCGGCCTGGGAACAACACTTTTAATGTTTTTGTATGACCGGGTGTTTTTAACAAGGGATTAAGGATTTGAGCCGGTCACCTCACTTCGAAATTCGCCCGATAATTATCGGGATCATTATTCGATATTCGACATTTTTTTGAATGTCGAATTTTGAACGTCGAACTTCGAAGTATGCTAACTCCAACTTATCACAACCAGAATACCCTGATACGAAGTGAAGGCTTCACTCGTAGTGAAGCCTTCACTGATCAACAATTCATGTGTTCGTATGTGCCTTATGTGGTTCAAATAAACCAGATAATCAAAAGGTCTTATCTGGTGTATTCCAATAAGCATGCTCATCATCTTCATCCTCGTCCTCCTCCAGCTCATCCCATTCCCATGAATAGATTTTGCGTTTTGGGCCTTCTTTGCGAAAGAAGATGGCCAGCACCATACCGGCTACAAAACCCATCAGATGCGATTCCCAACTGATGTTTCTCTCAGGAAAGAATTCAGGAAATACACCCCATACCATGCTGCCATACAAAAATGCCACAACAAGGGTAAGCACCATCAGTCTGGGATTCCGGCGGATGAGTCCACTCACGAACAGAAAGGCTGCCAGCCCGTAAACCACACCGCTGGCACCAATGTGAAAAGAAGGCCGGGCCATCAGCCAAACCCACAATCCGGTCAGAATCCAAACCAGGATAAATACCTTGGGTGCGATTTGCCGGTAAAAATAAAACAACATCCAGGTTAACATGAACATCGAAGCCGAATTGGCAGCAAGATGCTCGAAGTCACCATGAATAAATGGAGCCGTTATGATGCCGATCAATCCGCTTGTTTTCAGCGGATACAATCCGTATTCAACGAATTCCACCTGAAAAACGACTTCGATGAGCTTAACAATCCATAATATGATCACCAGGGTAGTTGCCAGGTAGAGACTTGAGAAGAGCCTTCTCTTATCGGTTTTGATTGAATCCATTGTTGGTCATGAATCAAAAGTTATTCCATGCAAAATATACCTGCTAATCTGGCAGGCTTCCATCAACATCAAAATCTATTGCAACCCATGCGTGTTATATTTGTCTTTGTGGTTGAATTAACGAAAACTTAAGATAATCTTTCTATTAAAAAGCAGTTCTTTTATAAAATTTGAAAAAATTAAATTATGAAACCAAAGAAAATTATTATCGGTCTGGTACTTAAACTTTCCATTCTTTGCACTTTTGCTCAGGATAATGACCGCATGCAATATCTGTTTTCGGGCGACAATGATATTCAGGCATCGGGTTTTTGGGGGCCCTTTGTCGGATTTTCCGCTATTGGAAACGACACGGAAGTATCGCTGGGTGGCGGAGGCGCCGTTCTATACCAGGATGAGAAAGGGCACATCTTATACAAACAGTATTTCAAGGCGGAAAACTTTAATCAGCTTAGCGGCCAAATCAGTTTCTTATTTGTTTGGGTTACAAATTAATCGCATTCTTTTATATAAAGAAAAATGAAAAAGAAAATACTACTATATATGCTGTTGGTTGTTGTCGGCATGTTCTGGCAGACTGGTGCAAGGGCCGACAATAAAGAAATCAGCAACAAAAAAACCATCAGCGGACATATCAAAGATGCCGAAAGTGGTGAGGATCTGATCGGGGCCACAATTTATGTTGACGAGATCCAGTCAGGAACAGTGACCAATCTTTATGGTTTCTATTCCATCAGCCTTGAACCCGGGAAATATACCCTGCGGTTTTCTTATGTGGGATATCAAATTGTTGAGAAAGAAATTAATCTTAAACAGAACATATCCCTGAACATAGAACTGCATCCCGTGCGTAAAGAACTCGAAGAAGTCGTGATCACGGGTGAGGCCAAAAACACCAATGTGACCAAAGCCGAAATGAGTGTCACAAGGATGGATGTAAAAACCATTAAGCAGATCCCGGCATTGATGGGCGAGGTTGATGTGATCAAAGCCATTCAACTTTTGCCTGGAGTTCAGACGGCAGCAGAAGGAAGTTCAGGCTTCAGTGTTCGTGGGGGCTCCATCGACCAGAATCTTATCCTGCTCGACGAAGCAGTGGTTTATAATCCATCGCATTTGATGGGGTTCTTCAGTGTTTTTAATAACGATGCCATCAAGGATGTAAAACTTTACAAAGGAGATATTCCTGCAGCTTATGGTGGCAGGTTATCATCTCTGCTTGACGTGAGGATGAAAGATGGCAACATGAAAAGGTTCAGTGGCACGGGTGGAATTGGTACAATTTCCAGTCGGTTTACTTTTGAAGGACCACTGGAAAAAGACAAAGCCTCTTTCCTCATCTCGGGCAGAAGAACGTATGCAGATATTTTCCTGGCTTTCTCAAATGATGAAGAACTGCAGGGAAATAAAATTTATTTCTACGACCTGAATGCCAAGGTGAATTATAATATCAATGAGAACAACAGGATTTACGCGTCCTTTTATTATGGCAAAGACATTTTTAAAAATGATGATTTCGGTATAGGATGGGGGAACGAAACCGAAACGATCCGCTGGAATCATCTGTTCTCGAAGAAACTGTTCTCCAATTTCACCCTGATCAGAAGTGTGTTCGATTATTATCTGGGCATACCCGAGGGTGAGGCCAATTCTTTCCGCTGGGATGCCACGCTGCGGGATTATAGCCTGAAAGCTGATTTCAATTATTACCCCAACAGCCACAACAAAATCAAGTTTGGCCTGATATCAACCTTTCACAATTTCCAGCCCGGCAGTGCCGTAGGCCTGGGTGCTGCATCATTTTTTACAGCCTATTCGGTTCCGAAAAACTATGCACTGGAATCAGGCATCTACCTTAACAACGAACAGAGCATCGGCAAAAGGTGGAAATTGAAATACGGCTTGCGGTTCTCCCTCTTCAATAATATCGGCAAAGGAACCATCTACAATTACAACAATGAATTTGTCAAGATCGATTCTACCGTGTATCCCTCGGGTGAGATTTTCAATACCTATTCGGGATTGGAGCCTCGGCTGGGCATTACTTACCTGTTGAACGAAAAATCCAGCGTAAAAGCAAGCTATTCCAGGAACTACCAGTATATTCACCTGGCAAGCAACTCTACTGCTGGCACCCCGCTGGATGTGTGGTTCCCGAGCAGTCCCAATATAAAACCCCAGATCGGGGATCAGTTTGCCCTGGGGTATTTCAGAAATTTCAGAGGAAATACCATAGAAACTTCCGTGGAAGCTTATTATAAATTCAACCAGCATGCCATCGATTTTAAAGATCATGCCGAACTCCTGCTCAACAAGGAATTTGAAGGAGAGTTAAGATTTGGTGAAGCCTGGTCGTATGGCCTTGAATTCCTGGTAGAAATGCAGTTTGAAAAACTGAACGGGTGGGTTGGCTATACCTTGTCAAAATCCATGCGGAAAATACCGGAGATCAACTTTGGAAAAGAATACCAGTCTCCTTATGACCGTCCGCACGACATTTCGCTTGTTCTGAATTACCAGATCAACAAACGATGGCTGCTGGGCGCCAACTGGGTATATATGACAGGACAACCGGTAACTTTCCCTACCGGGAGATTCGAGTACGGGAACCTGATCGCTCCGGTGTATTCAAATCGCAATGAATACAGACTACCTGATTACCATCGCCTGGATCTTTCAGTCACCCTGAAAGGGAAAGAAAAACCCGGTCGGAAATGGCACAGCGAATGGAATTTTTCAGTTTACAATGCCTATGGCAGGAAAAACCCATGGGTGATCAATTTTGAGCAAGAGCCGGATGCCCCCAGCAAAACCTTTGCAGAGAGCACTTACCTGTTCGGGATCGTTCCATCCATAACCTATAATTTTCATTTTTAAACCAAGAAAATCATGAAAAGGATCATATATTTCATAATAGCATCGATTGCAGCTTCATCCTGCACCGAGAGGATCGACATAAAGCTGGATGAAACCTTTACCCGTTTGGTGGTTGAAGGCAAGATAACGGACGACAGCACAGAACATACGGTCACACTCACCAGGACAACAAGCTATTTTTACAACCAGCCGGCCCCCAGGGTGGAAGGTGCCCAGGTAAGTCTGAGTGACGAAGAAAATGTTTTTCACCTCACCGAGACCAAAGCCGGTGTTTACAAAACGGAGAAAATGGCAGGTATCATTGGTAGAACCTATACCCTGAACATAGAGCTGGCGGAAGAGATCAACGGCCACAGTTCCTATACAGCTACCGACAAGATGATGCCGGTGGGCGTGATCGATTCCATCAAGCTGCATTACATCGATCAATGGGAGGTATGGGAGATCAGACTTTTCGCACAGGAGCCTCCTACAACCGACTTTTATATGTTCAACTGGTCAAAGAACGGAAAGTTGGTTACCGATACCATTGATGAGGTGAATGTTTCCGATGATAAATTTTTCAACGGTAGCTACTCCAATGGTATAGGTGTGGGCTGGTTCCAGGAGGAAAGGGAAGATGAACGCCTGCACCCTGGCGACCTGGTAACCCTCATCATGTCAACAATCACGGAGAAATATGCAAATTTCGTCTGGGAAATACAGGATGAGACCGGTTACAACAGTCCATTGTTTAGTGGTCCGCCTGCCAATGTATCCAGCAATATCAGCAATGGAGCGCTCGGATATTTTGCAGCCTACCCGAACCGCTATGCTTCAACAATTGTTGGCTCGGAAAAATAATAGAAAATAAAGTTGTCAAATTACTTGCTTTTTTTGCATTCTTAACTATTTTTGATTGATCATCAATCAAAAAGGCAAGTCATGAAATTAACAACGCTGAATGCAGTTTCACCCATAGATGGCCGGTACAGAAAAGCAAGTGAAACCCTGGCATATTATTTTTCCGAGGCCGCCTTTATCAATTACAGAATATTCGTTGAAATAGAGTATTTTATTGCTTTGTGTGAAATTCCCTTGCCACAGTTGGGAAATTTCGACAAGGGACATTTTGATGCCCTTCGTAAGATTTCAAAGAATTTCACATTCGAAGATGCCAAGGATGTCAAGAAAATTGAGAAAACAACCAATCATGATGTAAAAGCTGTTGAATACTATTTGAAAAAACGCTTCGACAAACTGGGATTGGGTGATTACAAAGAGTTCATCCATTTCGGCCTCACTTCCCAGGACATCAACAATACCTCCCTGCCCTATGCCATGAAGCTAGCCTTTCATGATGTGATCCTGCCCGGTTATGAGCAGGTGATGCAACGTTTGACTTCCATGGCCAAAGAGTGGAAAAACCTTGCCATGTTGGCTCGCACCCACGGACAACCGGCCTCCCCTACAACCCTCGGCAAAGAGCTTTATGTTTTTGTCGACCGCATGAAAAAACAGATCAAACAATTAATATCCACGCCCATTACTGCAAAATTCGGGGGCGCTACCGGTAATTTCAATGCCCACAGGGCAGCTTACCCCGATATTGACTGGATAACATTCGGAGATAATTTCGTGAAAGATCATTTGAACTTAACGCGGCAAAAAGTTACTACACAAATAGAACACTATGACGACATGGCTGCTTTTTTCGATGGAATGAAACGTATCAACACCATTCTGACCGACCTGAGCCGCGACATCTGGACCTATATCTCCATGGATTATTTCAAGCAGAAGATCAAAGCAGGTGAAGTCGGTTCTTCCACCATGCCCCACAAAGTGAACCCCATCGATTTTGAAAATGCAGAGGGAAACCTGGGGGTTGCCAATGCAGTTTTTGAGCACCTCTCAGCAAAACTTCCTGTGTCCAGGCTGCAAAGAGACCTCACCGATTCAACCGTAACTCGCAACACAGGTGTCCCAATTGCCCATACCCTCATCGCACTGAAATCCCTGTTGAGAGGACTGGACAAATTGCTGATCAATGAAAACAAGATACGGAAGGACCTGGAAAACAACTGGGCGGTTGTTGCTGAAGCTATTCAAACCATATTGCGGCGCGAAAACTACCCAAACCCGTATGAAACCCTGAAGAAACTGACCAGAAAAAATGAAAAGATCACTCCGGATTCAATTGCTGCATTTATTGATAAACTTGAGTTGAGTGAAGAAGTCAAAAAGGAACTAAAATCATTCACTCCCGAAAACTACACGGGAATAATAAAATTCTAATTTTGCAGCATGAAGGTAAGCGGCTTTAGTTTTATCCGGAATGCTGTTAAATACGATTATCCCATTGTTGAAGCCATCACTTCAATCCTTCCAGTATGCGATGAGTTCGTCATAGCAGTAGGGGATTCAGAAGACAAAACCCGGAAACTGATAGAATCCATTCCTTCCAAGAAGATCAGGATCGTCGATACAGTCTGGGACAAAAGCCTCAGAAAAGGGGGGAAAGTCCTGGCTGCTGAAACCGATAAGGCTTTCAAAGAGATCAGCCCTGATTCCGACTGGGCATTTTACATACAGGGTGATGAGGTTTTGCATGAGAAATATCATCCTGAAGTCAGAGAAGCCATGGTCAAATGGAAAGATGATCCCAAGGTGGAAGGCTTGCTTTTCAAATATCTACATTTTTATGGGTCCTATGATTTTGTTGGTGATTCCAGGCGCTGGTACAGGAAAGAGATCCGGATCGTCAGGAATGACCCAGCCATACATTCCTATCGGGATGCACAGGGTTTCAGAAAAAATATGCGCCACCTGAAAGTTAAACCCCTCAATGCTATCATATATCATTACGGTTGGGTCAAACCTCCCGAACAGCAGCAGGCCAAGCAGAAGAGCTTTCACAAATTATGGCATGATGATGAATGGGTACAAAAGAACATTTCGCAGGATGAGGCATTTGATTATTCTAAGATCGATTCCCTCCGCAGGTTCCGGGGTACCCATCCAGAGGTTATGGAGAATCGGATATCAAGTAAAAACTGGGAATTCGCTTTCGATCCCACGAAAAAGAACCTGGGTTTTAAAAAGAAGATCCTGCACTTCATTGAAGAAAAAACAGGCTGGCGGATCGGGGAATATAAAAACTATAAAATCATATAACCGGATTCATTTCCACAATTGCATCCGGGATGATGACGACTGATATCCTGAATTTTCATAAATTTGCCCAAAATTTAAAGGTATGGACTTGAAAGAGATTTTAGCCATTGCAGGAAGACCGGGATTGTTTAAAATGGTGGGGCAGACCAAAAATGGCGTGGTGGTGGAATCCCTGACCGACGGAAAAAGGTTTACCGCTTTTGTACACGAAAGGATCAGCTCGCTGGAGGAGATCAGCATTTACACCGAAACAGAAGATCTTCCCCTGAAAGATGTTTTTAAAAAGATTTTCGAAAAACAGGAAGGAAAAACAGCCATTGATCCCAAATCCAGTGCCCAGGACCTGAAAGACTTCTTCCTGGAAGCCATCCCTGATTATGACGAAGAAAGGGTTTATGTATCCGATATCAAGAAAGTGATCAAGTGGTATAACCTTTTGCAGGAAAAAGACATGCTGAGTTTCGAGGAAGAGGAGAAGGAAAAAGAGGAACAGAAAAATGATGAAGAGGAGCAAAACAAAGATGAAGATATTCCCGACAAAGAAAAGGGAAAAGATATAACATGATCAAAAGTCCGTTGCCTGGCGACGGACTTTTTTTAAAAATACGTTATTTTGTATAACATTACAGGCAGGCAAAACGGATGAAAAAAGTACAGGATTTTAAGGTTAAGGAGTTTCAATGGCTGAATGATGATAATTATATCATCAAGCTGCAATCGGATGAGGAAGTTCCGGAGATTTCAGCAGGACAGTTTGCAGAATTAAAAATACCCAGGAGTCCTGATGTCTTTCTGAGGAGACCCTTGTCGATACTGGATTATCATAAAAAAGAAAACAGCCTGAGCTTTTATGTGAAAATCATCGGCAAAGGAACCCGCCAGTTAGGGCAACTACCAAAAGGTGAAACCGTAAATGTGATCTATCCACTGGGAAACTCCTTCAATACTGAAAATGTCAATAATGCACTCATCATTGGCGGAGGATCCGGTATTGCTCCTTTTATCCTGCTTGCAAGAGAACTGCAGAGGCAAAAGATTGATACCACCTTTTTGATCGGGGGAAGAACGAAAAAGGATGTCTTCCTGACGGATGCCTTTGCAATGTTTGGCGAAGTCCTGTTAACAACTGAAGATGGAAGCCTGGGCGAAAAAGGACTGGTCACACAACATTCCGTTTTCAAAAATAAAAAATTCGATTTTGACAAGATATACACATGCGGCCCGAATCCCATGATGAAAGCTGTTTCTTATATTGCAAAAGAAAAAGAGGTTGCCTGTGAAGCCTCCCTGGAAAATATGATGGCCTGTGGCTTCGGAGCCTGCCTGTGTTGTGTTACGGAAACAGCAGATGGCAATAAATGCGTTTGTACGGAAGGACCTGTATTTGACACAAATTATTTGACATGGTAGATCTGAAAGTCAAAATAAAAGAGCTCGAATTCAAGAATCCTGTAAGCACTGCTTCAGGAACCTTCGGATTTGGAGAGGAGTTTCACGATTTCATGGACCTGAACCGCCTGGGCGGGATCTTTGTGAAAGGACTCACCCGTTTAAGCCGGGAAGGCAACCCCTACCCCAGAATGGCAGAAACTCCTTCTGGCATGCTCAATGCAGTGGGCTTGCAAAACAAGGGTGTGGATTATTTTATCAACGATATCTACCCCAGAATTAAAGAACTCGACACGGAGATCATTCCCAATGTGAACGGCGGAACGATTGACGATTACATCGAAGTTACCGAAAAACTGAATCGGGTAGAGGGAATCAACGCCATCGAGCTGAACATCTCCTGTCCCAATGTAAAAGAAGGGGGCATGGCTTTCGGAGTCAGTTGCCCTTCGGCGATAGCTGTAACAAAAGAGGTGCGTAAAGCCTGGGACAAACATTTGATGGTAAAGCTTTCACCAAATGTCACTGACATCACTGAAATAGCGAAAGGCGTTGAAGGTGCCGGCGCTGATTCTGTTTCTCTCGTGAACACCTTCCTGGGCATGGCCATCGATGCCGAGACCAGGAAACCCATTCTTTCCACCATTACCGGCGGACTTTCTGGTCCTGCCATTAAACCCATCGCTTTGCGGATGGTATGGCAGGTTTACAATGCCGTGAAAATTCCGGTCATCGGCATGGGCGGTATCATGAATGCCACGGATGCCATTGAGTTTATGCTGGCCGGCTCATCCGTCATACAGGTGGGAACAGCCAATTTCATCGATCCTGCCATCTCTGTGAAGATCATCGACGGTATTCAGGAATACTGCGAAAGGCATGATATCAGCAGCATGGATCAAATTATCGGCATGATGGATACCGGGCAGTCTGCGGAACTGAAAAGCGATATTAAAAAGGATGTAACTTCTTACCCGGAAACAAAGTAGAGTTTGTTTTTACCACAAAGCCTCCAAGGCAAAAAAATACTTTTACTATCTTTATCCCATAATCAATTGCAATGGAAATATTTTTCGGAAGCAAGGAAGAAAACAACAAAAGAAGGGAAGAAGAATTTTTAAAGCTCTCCCCTGCCGGGCGTGTAATCGCTTTCTTTAAAATGATAGAGGAAACCAAACCTTTGTCCATGCAAAAAGACCGGGAACATCCGAATGATAAAAAAGGGAATTTTGTATTGAGAAAAGACGATGAGTAATATCCAATTCAATAAAGATGTCGAGGCCTTTATTCATGCTGCCAACAAAAACAATTTGCGCATGTTGATGGTAGGCGGAATTGCAGTTAATTATTATGGATACAAAAGACATTCGGCTGACATCGATTTTTGGATTGAACCATCAAAAGAAAACTTTCACAGATTATTGAAAACATTGCAGGAAATCGGGTACAAATTAGATTCCCTTCCTGACACAGTAAAACAATCGGAACAAAACATTAGCCTTAAAATAAGTCCTGATTTTGAGATCGAATTGATCACAAACTTCAATCCCGGAAAAACTTTTGACCAGGCATACCAGGAAAGCGTAAAAATCGAAGTAAAGAAACAACACCTGTTAAAATGGAATGTACTTTCTCTGGAAGATTTGATTACAAGCAAAGCCAAATCAGGACGCCCGAAAGACCTTTTGGATATTCAGGAATTAAAAAAGATTAATTTTGAAAAGAGATGATTTGTGTTAGCAGGAAAAACGATTAATAGCCAACAAGCGATTGCTAAACTTTCACCTCAACCCCCTCCTGCCTCACAATCTCCAACAAAGGTGAGTAATCATCTGATTTAAACTTTTTTGAGCCTACCAAATAGGGTTCCTTAAGAATGTTATGGTCTTTAGATAAACGCCACACATTACCTGGAAAATTATCAATGTCTTCAGCAAGTAAAGGAGATACGAGCATTACAATTCATTGGTTTTTTCAAAATATTCCTGTGCTTTATTTTTTTGCTGGGGCTATGCAATAAGACTCCGGATATCTACCCTCCGGTTCATACCTCATCATCAATCCTAAAAACTTCAAATCCTCTTGTGAAAGATTTAATTTCGTTTTAAAGAAAACACTTCTTACTTCATCCCCGCCACAGCAACATCAACTTCATTGGCAACCCGCTGGTTGTATGAAAAGGCAATGTCCTGGTAATTGATCAGATCGACAATGGTACCAATGAAGCAAAGTCCAGCGGTAAACAGGTAAAGGATGCCCATCCCGATCTGTCCTACCATAAACCTTTGTACCCCGGCCACCACAATAAATCCAAGCAAGGTCGTCAGCAGGATGATATTGGGGTCCTTTCTGCGAGCCCGGTAAATGTTTGCAAAATTTTGAAGTTGTTCATCTGAGTAATCTTTGGTAAGATTTTGAACAAATGCCATTTCCTGTCCCTGCAGTTCAGGCATGAATTTTAATATATGTGCCATAAAATTAAGTTTTGGTTACTACTTTCATATAATTAAATGCATTTTTAAAAACCATGAAAATGCGCACGGACAATATGATCACAGCAAAAAAACCAAGCGGGTGCAGCTCAAAAGAAGTCTTCAGATCGCCCTGGAAAAATGCAGATATTGATCTTCCCAGACCACAACCCGGGCAAAAGTCCAGTCCCAGATTATGCAGCGGACACAATGAATAATGATGAACCCCCGGATCCTGAAATGCCAGGAAAACAAGAGCTCCCATCCAAATAAAAGCCTCCAGGCTGCGCCACAAGAATATTTTTACTTTTTTGATATCCATGCATCAAATTAGGAGGCGTAAATATAAACGGAAAATGCATGAAATCAAAAACTCAAAATAAATAATTATCCTCAGATAAGGATCACTTCTCGTTCAAGCCCGATGTCGAAGTGCTGCATAACATCTTTTCTGATGCCTTCTGAAAAATTAAAAATCTCTTCGCCACTGGCACTTCCATAATTTACGATCACAAGCGCCTGTTTTTCGTGAACGCCTGCATCCCCTTTTCTTTTGCCTTTCCAGCCCAGCTTATCGATCAACCATCCGGCTGCAATTTTGTATTGCCGTTCATTCAACTTGTAAGCAGCCATTTCAGGGTATTTTGATTTCAGTCGCCTGAATTGTTCCGCACTGATCACGGGGTTCTTAAAAAAACTACCGGCATTGCCGAGCATATCCGGATCCGGCAACTTACTTTTCCGAATATCGACGATCAAATCGGAAATGAGCTGCAGGCTGAGATCATGATGCTTTTTACCAGCAACATGTTCCTGCAAGGCCCCGTAGGATAGATTGTATTTATGTTCCTTGCTGAGCTGATAGCTGACATTCAGGATCAGGTATGGATTCCGGGGATTTTTCTTAAAGTAGCTGTTGCGGTAACCAAATTCACAATCACGGGATTTGAACTTTCTTAGCTTTCCCCGCATGAGATCGATTGCCGTAAGTTCCTTAAAAGCATCTTGCTGCTCAACACCATAAGCGCCTATGTTCTGGATGGGGGCCGCCCCCGCCTTACCGGGTATCAGTGACAGGTTTTCCAGGCCTCCCAGATCATTCCTGACACAGAACTCCACAAAAGAGTGCCAGTCCTCACCGGCAGCGCAGCGAACCTTTACCCCTTTATTTTTTTCTTTCGCAACTTCAATCCCCTTATTTTCCAACTGTATGATCACTCCTTCAAAATAATCCCTGAACAACACATTGCTTCCACCTCCCAGGATAAAGTAAGGATGTTTTCGAAGGAGGTCTGTCTTTGCCAATTCTTTTGCATCCTGCTCATTCCTGAGTTGCACAAAATATTTTGCCCTGGCCTCCACGCCAAAGGTATTCAGTGATTTTAACGAATAGTTTTCGAATATCTCCATCCTGCCGAATTCTGCTTTCAAAGATAAGCTTTGTGCAATAAAGTAAGACGCTTATTGTTCCTTAATCAGGAACTTCCTAATTTTATCCAAAAATTGCGTGTGTGAAGCGGGTTATTGTATCAGTCATCAACGATCTTGTCACCGATCAGCGGGTTGACAAAGCGTGCAGGTTTTTACAAAACCAGGGATTTGATGTATTGCTGGTAGGCAGGCAGTTGAAAAACAGCATGCCTGTCGGGATCAGAACCTACCGCACACATCGCATGAAACTCATCTGGGAAAAAGGCCCACTGTTTTACGCCGAGTTCAATATCCGGCTGTTTTTCTTTTTGTTATTCAGAAGATCCAGCTTATTGCTGTCCAATGATCTCGACACTTTGTTACCCAATTATTCGATCCACAGGCTCAAAAGGATTCCAATTGTTTACGACAGTCATGAACTGTTTACGCAAACCCCGGAAGTGACTAAGCGGAAATTTGTTCAGAATACCTGGAAGCTGATCGAAAGATGCATCCTTCCCAAATTAAAAAGTGCATACACTGTGAACACTTCCATTGCCCGCATATTCAGGTTTATGTATAAAACGGATTTCCGTGTTGTGCGGAATATCCCGGAGCAAGGGAATTCTGCACCAATCCGAAACAGGAAGGATCTCGGCCTCCCGGAAAACAAAAAGATCATTTTGCTGCAGGGATCGGGCATCAATATGCACAGGGGAGCTGAAGAGCTTGTAGAAGCCATGCAATATCTTGATGACACCTACCTGCTTTTGATCATTGGCGGAGGCGATGTAATTGATCAATTGAAATACATAGCTGAAAATGAAGAGATCAAAAACAAGGTGATGATCAAGGCAAAAATGCCATTTTACAAACTAAGGCAGTACACATGCAATGCTGACCTGGGGGTTACCATCGACAAGGATACGAATCCCAATTACCGTTACAGCCTTCCCAACAAACTTTTTGATTATATACATGCCGGGCTTCCCATTATTTCTTCAAAATTATTCGAGATTGAAAAGATCATCAGTTATTATGAAATTGGTGATTTTATTCCGGATCATGCACCCGAAAACATTGCAGCCAAAATAAAGGAGATGCTCGGGGATACCAAAAAATTGGAGTATTGGAAAGAAAATCTTAAGTTTGCAGCAAAGGAGTTAACCTGGCAGCAGGAAGTGAAAGCATTAAAGGAGGTCTTCAGGGATTATGTCTGAAAAGCATCTGCATATTGTTTCTTTCGATATCCCGTATCCTCCGAATTACGGGGGTGTCATTGATGTGTTCTTCAAGATCAAGTCACTTTGGGAGGCAGGTATAAAAATACATCTGCATTGTTTTGAGTACCCCGGACGTGACAGGGCAGATGAATTGCATAAGTTTTGTGAAACAGTCAACTATTATCCCCGGAAAACTGGCCTGGCTTCGGCTCTGAGCCTGAAACCTTATATTGTTTCAGGCCGGAGATCTGAGGCCTTATTCAACAAACTGATACAGGATGACCACCCGATACTTTTCGAAGGTTTGCACAGTTGTTTTTACATTGATGAGCCCAGACTGAAAAACAGGTTTAAGATCTACCGGGAATCCAATATCGAGCATCGTTATTATTTCAATCTATTTAAAGTTGAACACAGGGCATACAATAAATTTTACTATTTCGTGGAAAGTCTCAAATTGAGAGTTTACCAGAAAAAACTCAGGCATGCCGACCTGATGCTGGCCGTGTCGCAAAAGGATACCGAATACCTGCAGTCCAAATTCCCCAAAAATATTGTTAAGCATTTACCCAGCTTTCATGCGAATTCAACACCGGACATAAAAAAAGGGAAAGGCAGGTACGCCCTGTATCATGGCAATATAGAAGTACCGGAAAATGCCTATGCGGCCAAGTATTTAATCAACAAAGTTTTCAGTGATGTGGATTTCCCACTGGTAATTGCAGGCATGAATCCACCGGAAGAAATCAACCGGCTTGTGGAACAACACGAAAATATTGAAATGATTGCCAATCCTGATGACCAGAAAATGTTCGAACTAATCAGGAATGCCCACATCAATGTTCTTGTAACCTTCCAGGCCACGGGGCTTAAACTGAAGCTCCTGAACACTTTGTATAACGGAAGGTTTTGTGTGGTAAATGATAAAATGCTCAGCGGCACACCGCTTGGGGGTGTTTGCGATGTTGCCAACAATGAAGCTGAACTCAGGGAAAAGATTTCAACACTTGCCCGGCAGGAATTCAACGATGAACTTATCAAAGAAAGGGATTACAAACTGAATGGATTGTATTGCAATAAAACCAATGCAGAAAAATTAATTGGTTTCATTTCCTGAGGTAATGATCATCCCGTCTTCACATTTAATGATCCTGGAGGGGAAACGGTGGATCAGGTTGTAATTATGGGTGGCCATAAAGACAGACCTCCCAGATTCGCTGATTTCAAGCAATAGCTCCATGATACCATTTGATGTTTCCGGATCCAGGTTACCGGTAGGCTCATCCGCCAGGATGATCTCTGGATCATTCAGCAGCGCGCGTGCAATAGCAACGCGTTGCTGTTCACCTCCGGAGAGTTGGGGGGCCATCTTATGGCCTTTAGCTCCCAGTTCAACCTTGTCCAGCACATCCTGTATCCTATCGCTGATCTCCTTTTTATCTTTCCAGCCGGTTGCTTTCAAAACAAACTGTAAATTATCGAATACACTACGATCTGTCAGCAACTGAAAATCCTGGAAGACAATACCAAGCTTGCGGCGCAGCATAGGTACATCTTTTTGTTTCAAACTGTTAAGATCATATCCACAAACTTCTGCCTGCCCGTCTCTAACCGGAAGCTCGGCATAAATGGTTTTCATCAGGCTGCTTTTGCCGCTTCCTGTTTTTCCAATCAGGTAAACAAACTGTCCCTTTTCAATAGCAAAATTTACATTGTTGAGTACCAAAGTATCTTTTTGCAATATCGGAACTCCTTTGAAATCTATTAACCTGTCCAGTGCCATATACATCAAATCTTATAATACATCTTTAAAACATTATTGATACCGGCAATAACCATCTGCACTGAGATTACCGCAAGGATAAGACCCATAATTCTTGAAACAACATTGATGATACCGTTCCCGAGTAGTCTGATAATCTTTTCCGCCCCGATGAACATTAAAAATGAAACCAGGCACATCAGGGCAAAAATGATAATAACAACAATCGTTTGTGAAAAGTCATCCAATCCGGAGGACTGTGTCCCACCCACGAAATTCATAGCCGTTGCTATGGTTCCTGGTCCTGCCAGGATCGGGATGGCAAGGGGCGAGATGGCAACGCTTCCGCTGGCATCATCAACCTGTTTCTGCACTGATTCCTTGTGCTTATCAGTACTGGGATATTGCACATGTGAAGCTTTGCCGTGCAGCATTTGTATCCCGACAGTAAAAAGCAATATTCCTCCGGTGATCTGGAAGGCGGGCAACGTAATTCCAAAAAGTTTAAAAATAAAATGCCCACCTATGCAAAATGCCGCCACAATAATAAAAGCATAAAAAACAGCTTTGAAAGCTGTGAGTCGAATTTTTGAATCCTTGTCGAAATTCTTTGTCAGAGAAACAAAAACCGGTGTGTTGGCAATCGGGTTCATAATGGCAAAGAATCCCATAAAGACGGTGCCTGAAAAAGCAATAATTTCATTCATAGTATTACAAATAAAAAAAATCCGAAACAAAAGTCCCGGATTCAAATTTACTGAAAAAAATCCTTTTTAAACAAGACCGGTAAAACCCATAAAAGCCATGGCCAGTATACCGGCTGTTACCAGTGCAATTGGAACACCACGCATGCCCTTGGGCACATCCATTAAGTCGAGATGTTCGCGAAGACCTGCAAACAGCAGCATAGCCAAAGCAAAACCAATGGCATTGGCAATGGCAAAAACAACACCTTCCAGCAGGTTGAATTCTTTGGCAACGGTAAGCAATGCTACGCCCATGATGGCGCAGTTGGTTGTGATCAGTGGAAGGAATATACCCAGGGCCTGGTAAAGGGGCGGACTTACTTTTTTCAGGATGATCTCCACCATTTGTACCAGGGAAGCAATGACCAGGATAAAACTAATGGTTTGCAAAAATGTAACACCCAGAGGTTGCAGCACATAATTTTGTATCAACCAGGTAACAATGGTAGCAATGGTCATCACAAACAATACAGCCCCGCTCATGCCCACAGCGGTATCCACTTTTGCTGAAACACCCAGGAAGGGGCATATACCCAGAAACTGTTGCAATACAATATTGCTGACGAAAATGGCTCCTATGATAATTACAAAATATTCCATGACCTATGATTTAAGCAGTTTTTTTAATTCTATTTAAAATTGCGATCAGGTAGCCCAGCACGATAAATGCTCCGGGAGAGAGAATAAAGATCAGGATACCGTCGCCTTCAATAAACTTATACCCGAAGATGGAACCTGCACCCAACATCTCTCTTACAGCACCCAGGAGGGTTAAAGCAAAGGTAAATCCGAGCCCCATTCCCAGACCATCGATCACTGATGAGAGGAATTTCTGTTTGGATGCAAATCCTTCGGCACGTCCCAGCACAAGACAGTTAACCACGATCAGGGGAATAAAGATACCCAGTGATTCGAAAAGGTCCGGCAGGAAGCCTTCCATCACCATTTCCACGATGGTGACAAAGGATGCAATGATCACGATAAACGAAGGGATCCTGACTTTATTGGGAATTAAATTCTTGATGATAGTCACAACTAAATTGCTACAAACCAGCACAAAAGTTGTTGCCATTCCCATCCCAAAGCCGTTAAAGGCCGAGGAAGTTACGGCAAGTGTAGGACACAAACCCAGCAACAATACAAAAACCGGGTTCTCCTTAATAAATCCTTTTGTAAAGTTTTTCCATTGATTCATTATTTAGTCCCTCCTTCTTTTTCTATGTAAGAATTATAGGCCCGTTGCACAGCTTCACAAAAGGCCCTGGAAGTAATTGTTGCAGCGGTGATCGCATCCACATCGCCTCCATCGTTCTTAACTTCCATTTTAAAATCTTTTGGATTTTTTCCCATGAACTGATCCTTGAATGCAGGTTCCGCCATCTTGGTACCCAGTCCGGGTGTTTCTTTTTGCTGCACAACCGCAGTATTCTCAATAGTTCCATCGGGCAGGAAACCAACCATGATCTGTATCTGTGTAGGATCATAACCATTGTTGGAATAGGATCCGATGGCTGTTCCGATAAGTTCACCATTTTTAAATCCCTGGTTGAATACAAGACTGTCTTTTCCGTTTTCAGGCAAAACTCTGAATGTATTCAGACTGTCGAAATCGGGAATAACCGCTTTAATGGCTGCTTCCGCCTTAGCTTTCTTGGCCAGCCTGATGGGCTCCTTGGTAAGTTGATAAACACCACCCAAAGCCAGTGATGCCACCAGAGCGATCACGAAAAGGGTGATGACCATATTTGTAAATGTTGATTCTTTTGCCATATTGCCTAACGAATATTGATCATTGATGAATCATTAATTTTTTACTACTTCTCCGAAACGTTTCGGTTTAAAAACTCTGTTGATCAATGGAGCGAATGCGTTCATGATCAGTATGGCGAATGCCACACCTTCCGGGTACGCACCCCATATCCTGATTATCACCGTGATCAGGCCACAACCGACACCGAAGACCAGTTGCCCCTTACTTGACATGGGCGAAGAAACCATGTCGGTTGCCATATAGAAAACACCCAGCATCAAACCGCCCGCAATAAGGTGAAACAGGGGATTGATGTAGATCGTGGGATCGATCAACCAGAGAATTCCGGTAAATACAAATACGCTCAATAAATAAGATACCGGGATCTCCCAGGTGATAATTCTCCTGTAAAGCATATAAAGAGCTCCCAGCACCAGTGCGATGGCAGAGATCTCTCCCAGGGAACCTCCTGTATCACCCACCAGCTCCTGCATGTAAGAAGGAACCTGTTCCATGAGCTCGGGTACTGTTTTCCCTGTTTTCAAGCCTTCCTTTACAAATCCCAGGGGGGTGGGCCCTGTAATGGCATCTGTCAGTCCCCTTTGGAAAAGTGGTTTTGGGATGGGCCATGTGGTCATTTGCACGGGAAAAGATATCAAAAGAAAAATTCGTCCCACCAGTGCGGGGTTGAATGGGTTTTTCCCCAGACCACCGAAAGACATTTTTGCAATCCCAATGGTAACAAATGCCCCGATCAAGATGATCCAGACCGGCAGGTTGGCCGGAACATTAAAGGCCAGCAGCACACCGGCCACGACAGCAGATCCATCATCAATGGTAATGGGTCCTTTGATGATGTATTTCTGGATAAACCATTCAAAGAACAAGCATGCTGCAACAGAAATTAAAATCACCCTCAATGCATCCAGTCCGAAAAAATACACAGATACAAGTATTGCCGGAATCATGGCATATACCACACCATACATGATCTTTTTAACCGACATATCCCCGTGCACATGCGGAGAACCTGAAATTGTTAATAAACCCATATCTTATTTGTTTCCTCTGTTTCTAATTAATTGACCAACTTTTTGCTTGCCAAGTCTGATATAATCGAGCAATGGTCTGCCCGAAGGACAAGTATACTGGCAGGATCCACATTCAATGCAATCCATGATGCGTCCTTTTTCGGCATCCTCCCACCTTTGCTTTTCGGAATATTGCGCGAGCAGAATGGGCTCCAATCCCATCGGGCAAACGTGAATACACTTTGCACAACGGATGCAGGTACGCATTTCTACCCTGCTGGCATGTTTCTCATCGAACAACAAAATCCCGGAAGTACCTTTTACCACAGGTACATCAACATTATTGAGGGCTTTGCCCATCATGGGACCTCCACTCACTACTTTGCCGGTATCTTCGGGCAAATCACCCACTGCTTTGATCAAATCGGAGACCGGTGTGCCCACGCGTACCAGGAAATTGGCCTTTTCATTGAGGTTTTTGCCTGTCACCGTAACAATTCTTTCGAACAAAGGTTTGTTTTTCTGAACGGCTTCATAAACAGCAAAAGCAGTTCCCACGTTGTTTACCACACAGCCCACCTCGATGGGGAGTTTGCCGGAAGGAACTTCACGTCCTGTCAATGCTTTGATGAGTTGCTTCTCCCCTCCCTGGGGATACTTCACTTTCAGGCCATAAACTTCAATGCCTTCATATTGTTTGCAGAGTTGCCCGAGTTTCTCAATGGCATCCGGTTTATTGTTTTCAATACCGATGTATGCTTTTTCAACTCCGAGCCCTTTCATCAGGATGCTGGTACCGATCATGATCTCTTCGGCTTTTTCAAGCATCAGCCTGTGGTCGGAGGTAAGATAGGGTTCACATTCCACTCCGTTAATGATGAGTACTTCCGCCTTCTTTCCTTCCGGAACCATCAATTTAACATGGGACGGAAAAGTGGCACCCCCCAATCCGACGATACCGGCCTCTTTGATCTTGCCGATGATCTCTTCTTTGGAAAGGGAAATATCTTTTTTGAGAATATCCTTTTTATCGATGCTCCCCTCCCATTCATCCCCTTCTACGTTGATGATTACGGCAGGTCTGCGGTAACCGCTCTGATCCATGACCTCATCAATCTTAAAAACCTTGCCCGAAACGGATGCATGCACATTGGCTGAAATAAATGCCTCACCTTTTGCAATGAGCTGTCCTGCTTTTACCTCATCACCTTTGTTGACAACAGGTTTGGCAGGAGCGCCCAGGTTTTGTGCAAGCGGAATGGAAACCTGTTTGGGCAAATCGAGCACCCTGATCGCACTTTCTGCTGAAAATTTGTTCTCGGGTGGATGAACGCCACCTAATTTAAAAGTTTTCAATCTACCGATCCTCCTTAGTTTTATTGAGAGAATTCTAATTTAACTTGTCCTTATTTTCTTTATCATCAGCATCCAGCTTTGCCTTGGCAATCTTGCCAGGATCCGCTTTTTCTGATGGTTTTTTCCTTTCCGCTTCCCTGGATGCTTTGTCTTTCATGGGTGGTTTTTTGTCTGACTTATCTTTGCGGGGTGGAAAATTTAATTCGTGAATGGCATTGGTGGGACATACCTCCACGCATTTGCGGCAGAGCTTACATTTCTCATAATCTATATAAGCCAGGTTATTGTTCATGGTAATTGCATCGAAGGGACAAACCTTGAAGCATTTCTGGCAACCGATACAGGCCACGCTACAGTTCTTTTTGGCAACGCCGCCCTTTTCCTCGTTGATGCAACTTACAAAAATCCTTCTGCTTTTTTTGCCAACATTCCGCAATTCGATAATATCTCGGGGACAAGCTTTAACGCAGGCGCCGCATGCAACGCAATTTTCTTCGATCACCACCGGCAGTCCTGTTTTCTCATCCATATACATGGCATCAAAATCACAGGAATCAACACAATCGCCCAGTCCAAGGCAACCATATGGGCATCCGCTTTCACCACTCGAAAGATTGTGTGCAAATGCACAGGTAGCGGGGCCATCGTATTTTACTTTTTTGGGGGCATTTTGAAAAGATCCACTACAACGGATGACTGCTACCTGAGGTTCCTTTTCTTCCACTTCAAGGTTGAGTGCCTCGGCGATTTTGCCCATGACCTCATTCCCCCCTACCGGGCAATTAAATCCTTCCAGATTGCCATCCTTTTTGGCTTTGGCCACAACTGCCTCGGCAAAATTCCGGCAACCGGCAAAACCACAGCCCCCGCAATTGGCAGCAGGCAAGCGGTCTTCCACGACGTCGATATCCGGATCCTCAACAACTTTAAATTTCTGAGCTACGAAATATAAAATAACGGCAGCAGCAATTCCTATCGCACTGAGTGAAATAACTGCATAAATAATTACGTCGTTCACCTTGCTCTCCTTTTGTTTTAAAATTCTAATCTGTTTGTATTGAAAATCAAACAGTAAAGGGCTGTTAAGATTTTCACAGCAAAATTAAAAACAAATACGAAAAGGAGTAAGTGCTACTGTGAATTATAAAGCATGTATAATTCCTTGTATTCGTGACCCTTACAAATATTTAAAAATTGCGGCAGTAAATATAAAATCCTTTATATAGCTGATTATCATAAAATTATTAAAGCTATTTAAAATCTATATAAATTATCCTCAGAACCTTTATTTAGAAAGCATTTATCGAAAGGGGGACTGCAATTACTGGTTCAGCACTTTTTTAACCAATTGTTCCCGTTCGCTGTATATCTTAAAGAGATAAAGTCCTTTGGGATGATCTTCAATATTCACTTCTCCGATAACAGCCTTACCGGAAGATATCAGATATTTATTATAAATGATCTCACCCATATTATTATGGATCTCTATGTGAAGCTGCTCGCCATAACCAGAACGTATGGTATAGGTAAACAAGCCTTTATTGGGATTGGGAACGATCTTTGCCGAAAGCGGTATGTCAGGAGCTTCCTGAATGCCAGTGCAATTATCAACTGTTACCGTAATCTGGTCAATGTCATCTTCATCGCAGGGCATCCTGGCAAAGGCGGTCAGAAACAATTGAACCGAACCGTTTTGAACATCCTGGAATCCGGGTGTATAGCTGGCATTCAAAGCGGTATCATTTTCAAAAACACCATCTCCGGAGGTGGTCCACAACACAGCAGAATCATTTTCGGCCTGTCCGTCCAGTAATAGCACTTCATCATCACAAATGGTAGTATCATTGCCTGCAAAAGCCTCAGGAATCATTTGAAAATACAGGATCATGGTATCCCTTGCAATTTCTCCGGGGATATAACTATTGGCATTCAGTACAAGTTTCACCTGTCCGTTTTCAAGATCTTCATAGCCCCTCCAGTAATTGGCCGTTAAGCTGTATGGATTACCAAAAATGCCATCACCCATTGATTCCCAGTAAACCGAATTATAATTCTGCCCGCTGCCAGAAGTAATAAAAATGTTGTTCTGACAGGTAGTATCATTGTTTCCGGCATTGGCTGTAGCAGGTTGAGCAGGTTCGAGATTGAAAGATGAAATGCGTGTTGCCCATCCCCCCTGCAGGTATTCCTGTGTAAACCAGAAGGTAGTATCATCCGATGGATCAACAGACATCATGGAATAATCTCCCCAGCGGCTGATGGAGGTTTGTGCACCGGAACCGGAAACCAGTTCCACTTCTGCAATGTTCATGATGCCCGAATCAGCATCTGGCGTTTGAGCAGTGTACCTGACAGATGGAGAAATCTCGTCACTTGAAACAGTATATCCAAGGGCTATTTCCCCATTGGCATTCATGGCAATACTGCCCATCCAGCGGTTATGCTCATCAGGAGCATAAGTTCCCTGCTGGTGGATTATCCAGCCATTGCCATCATTATTGTTGCGCAACTCATACCACCTGATGCCGGCCTGTCCACCGCCTACATCAACGGTATGATTGGTCACCATCACCTGGTAACTGCCGAAATCACGATACTGCAAACGATACATCATTCGATCAGAAAGGGACTCCAGTTTTGTATTGGTATTGGGTTGATCGATACATCTGCCCCTGGGAGCGGAACAAAGTTCAGAATCGAATGGAGCTGTCGGCAATGTGTAGGCCTCTATAAATGTGCTGCTGGCAGGATTTGTCCAGTCTACATCAAACTCATAAATTCTAAGTTGATCCTGCGGATAACCCCACTGATCATCATTGAAATAAATAAAATAATTGGGTTCTGCCGGGTCGGGCTCATCACCGTCGAAGTCGGCGGGCAAGAGACTGAAGGGATCGCTTCCGGGTGGCAGGTCAAACAATATCATTCTCGCTGCAGAATCGCCAGCAAGCATCTTATCCCGCTCATAGGTGGAAACAGCAGCCCTGACATAATCATTACCAAACATATTGAATGAGGCATAATAGGCATCATGCCAGATTCCGAATTTAGGATAATCATTAAATGCAGGATACTGAAACGCGTATTGGTACCATGATCCGAGGGGATCGCTGCTTTCCGAAATGGCAACCAGTTCCCAGTAAGTTCCGTTACCAGTATTGATGGCAAACTGGCTTGCCAGCCAGCGGTCGGCTTCCTCGTCGTAAAGTACGATGGGATCACCGTCGTTGGTGCCTGTCCAGGGGCCAATGAAACCATTCCATAAAGTTGAATTGGCAACCGGGCCATAAAGCTTATTACCATCCTTATCCCATATGGCAAAGGACAGGTTGATCATCTGGAAATAATGATCAGGGCTTACATCACCATCGGTATCCGGGGGATACACACCATCTACATTATCAATTCCGTCAAAGTTCTGAATCGCTGCACGGCTTTGCATCAAAGTCCCCTGGAAATCCTGCAGCACAGGATCCGGCCCCAGGGGCAGGGAATTTTCTTTCTTTTCCCGTTCCAGTTTAATATTGATCTCATTCCTGATGATATTATCCTTCCATGAACGATCCCTGGGACCCGATGCAATAACCTCCATCTCAATGAGAGGTTCCGTTTTCCTGAAATATTTTGCCTTTTGAACAACCGGTGAGTTTTGTGCAAACAATGCCGAAAAACCAAACATGGCAATCAGCAAAAAAAGAGTATTTTTTTTCATTTTAATCCCGCTTCTTAAAAATAAATTTTGACAAAGGTACTACATTGAAATTAAATTCTTCATTTCGAGACTATAATAATTAGGACTGTAAAATGAAACAATAAATACGGTGAATATGTTCAGGAGTATTCTTAAAGTCAAGACCTCACTGTATCTGAAACACAAAGGTCTTCTGCAATTTGTCCCTCATAAAATACATGATGAAATAGTAAGGTACCAGCAGCCCCAGTGATATTAGTGCAGAGAGCCCTTCTTTTCCAGTGGAATAAACAAGCAAAAAAAGCGTGATCAGCACAATGAGAAAAGGCAGAAGATAACCCAGGAAAACCGCTTTGGGTGCAAGTCCCCTGCGCATAATTAAATCTACCGTATCTCCGGTTTTGAACTCTCTTCCGGGCTCTCTGTCCACTTCAACGATCTTTTCTTCCACATCAGCCACAGAACAATGTCCTTTGGCATGACAGGAGGCACATGCAGATTGCGCCATGATCTGCACTTCAACTTTGTTTTCGCTTACACAAAGGATCTTGCCCGGATGTTTAATAATATCTTCTGATCGCATATATCAGGGTGTTGAAACTGAAACAGGAACGATCTTTCCATTGAAATATTTGCTGCCATGAACAGAAAAGTCAGCAATAAATTCAGCCATGCTGGCTGCAGAAAGTGGTGCCTGGTAACCTGGAAAGGCTTTTTCCAGCATCTCAGTCTGGGCTGCCCCCAGCGCCAGGCAATTCACTTTGATACCTTCCTCTTTGAATTCTTCAGCAAGACATTCGGTTAAAACAGCCAGGGCACCTTTGCTGGCACTGTATACAGAAAGACCTGGAAATTTGGCGCTTCCCTGGACCCCCCCCATACTCCCTATATTTACGATATGTGATCCTGACTTCAGGTAAGGTTTAAGTATCCTGATCAGAAAGAAGGGAGCTTTCACATTGGTATGCATCATCAAATCCATGTCTTCTTCTGTAAGCTTGTTAAAATCCTTGTTGACCAATGCACCTGCATTGTTAACAAGCACATCAAGTTTTTCAAAGTACCTATCAATTTCAGGGATTAGCTTTTCAGAAAGATCGTCATTAACAATGTCGATACTCAACGCGAGGATGCTACCATTTGCATTTTCTGATCTATTCTGCAATTCATTCAGCCTGTCGACGCTTCTGGCCAGTGCAAGCACGTCATGTCCCTGTTCTGCTAGCTGCAGGGCCAATTCAAACCCTACGCCTTTACTGGCACCTGTAATCAAAATGTTCATGATTTTTCCCTGACCCTTTCCAGGTATTTTTTTCTTTGTTGTTCATTTACGGCAATGATCGTCAGTTTGCCATTCTCATCTACATTAATTGATATCTTATGATCCAGCCCGGTTTCACCAAGTTCGTAATTCATATAGGATACACCTTTTATTTTTTCCCTGGCAGAGGGGTATTTTTCAGCCATTTCGTAGGCTTTGGCGTATTCCTTACTCATTGGGATTCCAGCATTCTCGGCAATCAGCCTGGCCTGGTTCAGGGCGGTATTATAGTCTCCCTTGAAAACCAGTTTGATGGAGTTAAAACCTTCTGTTTCATTATTTACAGAAGTTTTTTTCGAGAAATCATGATCGAGAACCATGCCCTTGGGTTCAAGAAGTCCAAGTTCTTTGGCCCATGTGGGTAAATTTGTTGCCGGGTTTAGGTTGGATCTTCTTGCAATTTCACGCCTGTATTTTTCATTCAATTCATTGGCCAGGTATTGGCCTTCTTCCGGGCTAAGCTCGCCCTCAGCCACTTTTTGTTCAATCTGTTTCAGTTTATTGTTCAGAAAATCTACAAGTTCCATGGTTTCATCAATATCTTCCATGGATTCGGAAAATCCTTCCATTTGCTCCTGAAAGTTTTCACCCTCGTTTTGTTTATTTTTTTTGTCCTGTCCGCAGGAATGAAGCATTCCTGTGATCAGTAAACCCAAAATAATAAATTGATATATCTTTTTCATATTCCTGATAAAAATAAAGAAAATGACATAGAATTTTACATTTAATCCAGCAAACTTATTAAAAAAATAAAGTACTACATTTGTAATTATACACATGAAAAATCATATAACATGAAAATCAGGATTATTCTGATGACTATCATATTAAGCCTGCCTGCATGCTTGCTGATCGCGCAGGATTATGACAAAGATCTTGATAAGATATCGACAGCTTTGAAACAATCCGACCACGAACAGCTACATGATTATTTCAGGGATATGGTAGAAATAAGCATACCCGGGAATGAAGGGACCTACAGCAGGGTTCAGGCCCGTTATATCTTCCGGGATTTTTTTAAAGAGTATCCGGCCAGGGATTTTCGAATCAAACACAAAGGTTCTTCAAACAATGGGGCAAAATATGCAATCGGCGAGTATTCCTACGACAAAGGGAAAATGCGGACATATTTTCTCCTGAAAAGCGAGGGTTCACAATATCTTATCCATATCATTCATTTTGAAAAACAATAAACCGGGCAGAAATTATGCAGGCTGAAGAACTGATTAAACTGGCTTTGGAAGAGGATCTGGGAGATGGTGATCACACATCTCTTTCGACCATTCCCCGGGATGCAAAAGGACAGGCCAGGTTATTCATCAAGGAAAAAGGTATAATTGCCGGAATTGAAATTGCCATTATGGTATTTCAACAACTGGATAAAAATATCAGGATAAAAAAATTCCTGAAAGACGGTGCTGCAGTAAATCCGGGAGACATCGGTTTTGTTGTTGAAGGAAAGGTTCACAGCATCCTTTCCGGGGAGCGGCTCGCATTGAATTATCTACAGCGTATGTCTGGTATTGCAAGCTTCACACACCAGGTTGCTCAAAAACTTAAAGGTCTGAACACCAAAATACTTGATACACGTAAAACCACACCCAACATGCGTTATTTTGAGAAGGAAGCGGTAAGAATTGGAGGTGGTTATAATCATCGCATGGGTTTATACGACATGATCATGATCAAGGATAATCACATTGATTTTGCAGGAGGAATCGAAGCTGCGGTAAATTCCGTCAAAAAATACCTGAATAAAAACAAGAAGAACCTAAAAGTTGAAATAGAGGTTCGCAGTTTTGAAGAATTACACGAAGTACTCGCCATTGGTCAGATAGACCGCATCATGCTCGATAATTTCGAGCTGGAAGACCTGCGCAAAGCCGTTGAGATCATTGATAAGCGCTTTGAAACAGAAGCTTCCGGCGGAATCAGTATCGATAATGCCAGGGCATACGCAGAAACCGGGGTTGATTTCATTTCAATGGGTGCCCTGACGCATCAGATCAAAAGTCTTGACATGAGTTTGAAAGCTATTCATTATTAAATGTTCCGGGATACCACACAAAAGTTAAAGAAAGGCTGGAGAATCATTCAGCAGAAGGCGGTCAAACTGGCCCGAAAAATTGTCATACCAGGTATGTCGGGCATTCCATTGTATGATGTCATTGAGTTTTTCTTCAAAGGCATTCAGCAAAGCTCGCTCATTTCGAGGGCCAATGCGGTATCATACTCATTCCTACTGGCCATCTTTCCGGCCATACTTTTCTTTTTCACCCTCATCCCCTACTTCCCGGTGGAGAACCTGCAGGGAACCATCATGAACACCCTCAGCAGGGCCATGCCTGAAGATGCATTCAACACAGTGCATGACACGATACAGGGCATCATCAGCAGAAACAACAAGGGCTTGCTGTCGCTGGGTTTCGTACTCTCACTGTTTTTTGCTACCAATGGTATGATGGGACTGATGAAAGCCTTCAACAGAACGGCCCACACCATAGAAACAAGGTCCAACATGAAAGTAAGGCTGATCTCTATACTGCTGGTCATCATCATCTCCCTGCTGATCATCATATCCATGACTTTGCTGATTTCAACAAATTTTGTTCTGGACTACCTGGTGGAACAGGGCCTGATACAAAAAACATGGACACAGACGCTGATCCTGTTCGGGAAATGGGCATTCACTTTCATCATGGTTTTCCTGGCCATTTCAACAGTTTACTACCTGGCCCCGGCCAAACGTAAGGAATTCCATTTTTTCTCACCGGGCTCGACCTTTGCAACCTTCCTTGCCTTCTTGTTCATTTTGGGATTTAATATTTACATCGATAATTTCAGCCAATACAATAAATTATACGGTTCTCTTGGTACCATCATCATACTGATGCTCTGGGTGAACTTCAACATGATCACCATCCTGATCGGCTTTGAATTGAATGCAAGCATACATGATGCAAAGCGGAGGGGGCGGGGGATCAGCTAAAGTCAGGAATCATTAATCATAATTGTTATTTTGATCATTTGATTATAAAAAATTACAAATTATTGTTATAACTAAATTTATTTAATACATTTACCCATTGAAGAACCAAAACTCAAATCATGAAAAAACTCACCCTGCTTGTAGTAGAATTCCTGTTTGTTTCTGTATTTATTTCTTACGGACAGATAACAGTTGAGCTTCAACCACATGCCACTGAAGGAAAAGATGCTAAGGTTAACAGCTTGAATCTTTGGGATCCTGGTTTATCACAAGAATTCATTGCCAATGCGTGGACTTTCGGTGGTACCCCAGGTGAAGTCAGAAGCTTTATTGAATTTGATCTTACTTTCATACCCGATTCCGTTCAGATTCAAGATGCAAGATTATGCTTGTATACCGCTCAGCCCATGCCTTCCGGTAATCACTCCCAACTTACCGGTAGTAATGAATGCTGGCTCCGCAGGGTAACAGAAGCCTGGAGCGAAGAGAATATTTTGTGGGAAACACAACCTGCTGCAACAGAAGAAGGGCAGATATACATTCCTGCCTCATCCCATTCGCTGCAGGATTATGAAATTGACGTTACCGATATGGTGCAGGATATGGTCGCTTACCCAGACAATAATCACGGATTCATGATCATTTTGCAACTGGAAGAACACTATCGAAGGATGAATTTTGCATCAAGTGATCATCCCGACAGCAGCGCACATCCTAAACTGATTGTTACATATGACGAAGCACCTGCCTCAAATGACTTACTTCTTTATTATCCCATTGAAGGGAACGCGAATGACGCAAGCGGAAACGGATTTCATGGACTACCCAGTGGTTGTACCTTAACAGTTGATCGTTGTGGTAATATAAACAGTGCTTATGATCTGGATGGAAATGATGATTATATCGAACTGCCCAATGATAACATGCTTAAACCACAATTTCCAATATCTGTAACAAGCTGGGTATACATTGATGAATTCCCCGAAAACATTAACAGGGGAATATTCACCAATGACTTCCTGGAAGATTATTACACAGGAGTATGGATAAGCTGTCTCAGTTCAGAAAGGATCGGAATAGGCTACGGCAATGGCGGTATTGTCAGTCCAGCAAGCAGGAGGAACAAAGCAACAACAGTGGATATAAATACTGGGGAATGGTTTCACATCTCGGCTGTTTTTCTGGCACCAAACGACATGAAGATTTATATAAATGCAATTGAGGATACAGGCACTTATCATGGTGGAAATACAAATCCTGATATTGCCTATTCTGATCAGGCGGGTCGAATCGGGGCAAAGGACTGCAATGTAGTAACCAAATATTTTGATGGTAAAATTGACGAGCTTACCTATTGGCACAAAGCACTTTCCGCCTTAGAAATAGACAGTATCTATAACGCCATTCAAAATCAACCAATTGCCGGCTTCGATTATACAAAAGATGAATTAACGGTTACTTTTGAAAACTTTTCAGTTAATGCAATTGATTATGAATGGGATTTTGGTGATGGGGAAACTTCAACTGAAAAGCATCCGGTACATTCATATAAATCACAGGGGTACTATATCACAAGCTTAATTGTCTCTAATAATTGTAATTCCGATACAATTATTGATACAGTTTTAGTTTGCCCTGATGTCCAATCTGATTTTTACTATACAGCAGATTCAACAATAGCATATTTCAGAAATCTTGCAGCAAATGCTGATACATTCTATTGGGATTTTGGTGACGGTAATTATTCTAGTGAATTAAATCCTGAATATGATTATCAAAAAAATGGAAAATATTATGCTTGTTTAATAGCAGCTAATCTTTGTGGCATTGATATCTTTTGCGATAGTGTGATCATTTGTGAACCTCCCAATACAGCATTCAGTGCTAATATTAATTTATACGATGTATACTTCACTAACATGACAGATACAGCAATTAGCTTTTACTGGGAATTTGGAGACGGACATATCTCAACCGAGAAAGACCCAGTCCATACCTATGATTCAATTGGATATTACAACGTTTGCCTCACTGCATTTAATGAATGTGGATCGGAAATGTTTTGTGACAGCATATATCTTGCGCCGCTACCCTTATCAAATTTTTCAGTTTCATATGAAAAGGGAGTATTCCTGTTCCATAATTTAAGCAATAGTGTTCTTGGCTGTTTCTGGGATTTTGGGGATGGTAATACCTCCAATGAAATGCATCCGATTCATCAATATGAAAATGCTGGAACTTATAAGATTTGTTTAACGATAGAAAATGAATTGGGATTTTATACAAGTTGTGATAGCCTGAAGGTTGAAACAGGAACTAACATTGAAGAATACACAATCTTCCCAAATCCTGCTACAAATTTGATAACAATCACACAAAATATCAAAAAAAATACTTTTGTTAAAATATTTAATATAAAGGGACAGCTTATGCAAAGTTATCAAACTTGTGAAAAACTTTCTAAATTAGATATTTCTGATTTGCCCAGAGGATTTTATTTAATTAAAATAACTTCTGATGTATTATCGGATCAAAAAAGATTAATTAAGCAATAATTACGCACTACTTGATTATTTAAAATGAATATCCTTATCCATTTCTTGTTAATGATGATTCGTGCAAAGATCATATTATTGAATAAAACATTATTTATGTGATTTTTTTTAAATGCAACTTTTCAGAATCTGGATATGTCATTCATAAAATGTTAATCAAAACCTGAATCTTGACCGTGAAATGTAGTATCAAACTGCTGGTTTTTATTTTCCTGCCAATATTAGTAATTGGCCAGGATACAACTGGCCTGCCAATATGGACACAAGTAGCTGATTGCGATGATGGCTGGCAATATGTGGATTGGAGAACCAATCCGCCAACGAATCATATTGTTCCAAACAGTGCACCTTCATTTCCTGGTGCTTCCAACGCAGGAATAGACCTGTGTGGTAATTTAATTTTCCTTGTCGTTCACAGCGGCTTAGCAAATACACCAAACAATCTGTTTTTATATTCTCCAAATGGGGTTCCGATTTTAAATGATACCACACCGAACGGCCCAGGCCTAAATAGTGATAAAGGTGATTCTGAAACAGTCGTAGTAAATATTCCAAACACACCCAACCAATGGTATATTATCTATAAAAAGTGGAAAACCGACAATGGAGCTCCGGGGGGATCCGGCTCCTATACCCCAGCAGAAATACTATATACGCGGGTGGAATATACTCCGCAAAATATAATTATTCATGAAAGAGATGAAGAATTGAAGGCAAATGGTACTGCTTACACATATATGATGGGAAAGGAAGCAACCAAAATCACAGGAAGCGATAATTACTACCTGTATGCATGCAGAAGAAGTGCAAATAATGATTCACTTTCATTAGATAGATTCTTGATTACAGAAAATGGTATTGATTTCGACGCAAATACCGGAGAAGTTTATGCGCCCTGGTGGTATCTTACAATATCCGGATCATACCTTGAAGTTAGCAAAGACGGAAACAGGGTTGGAATTACAACAAGGAACGAATCAAGCAATACAATAGATGCAATCATATTCGATGCAAATAATTTCAACAACAATCCATCCTCCTACCAATCAATCATTGGTTCAGAACTAATCCTCGAACCAGACCCCAATTATTTCACCACACCTATGCCTGTAAGTCAGGCCTCCACCATCAATGGACTTGGGTTTCTCAGCAATTTTGATAAAAAACTAGCACCGCTTGATTTCAGTCCCGATGGAAGATATCTTTATCTTGGACAGGGCGGCCATGCAGCTACAGGTATGACGAATGCTTCATATATAGCTCAAATTGATATAGGAGAATATTCAAATCCTGCTACATATCCATACAATGTCAGAATGCAGGTGCAAATTCCTCCTGGAACATTTAATAGTAGTACTGGGCAGGGCGGTCCTTTATCAGCACATGATGGTGAATATTATCTTATTTCTGCTGTTTCGAATGGATTTGACGATAATTTTCATTTTCTGAAAAGAGATACCAACATATACTATGTTATCCCCCAACCGAACCAACCCCTGCCTCACAGTTTAACACCCGGATATGTAGACCTTTCTACACCAAGTCAACCTAATATTGATGTATCTGAAGGAACACGCCACAAAATACCAAATCAAATAGATAATTATAATTACATCGCATTTCAAACAATTGAAGCAGACCTCGGCGGAAATCAAAGTTTTTGCAACAATGATTCAATTATACTTGATCCAGGAAACCAGTTTACTTATTATAACTGGAATGACAATAGTTCTGATTCAATATTCACGGTTACAAATGGTGGTCAATATTACGTTGAAGTAATGGATATCCATGGTTGTGCCAGTTCGGATACTGTTAATATAACTGAAATACCATTGCCTGAAGCCAATGCAGGTTCTGATGAATCCGTTTGTGAGGGCAATACATATGATTTCAGCAACTCCAGCATTTTGCCGTCTGCACAAGATTATGATTCATTATCTTGGTATGGCGGAACAGGAGTATTTAATGATCCAACCCTGCTTTTACCTGCATATACCCCAGGAACAACAGAAACCGGTGCAGTTACACTTACATTAGTTGCTTATAGTGAATTTTGCGATAATGATACTTCTTCAATGACATTAACCATATTGAATAGTCCTGAAGCTGGATATTCATATTTGCCTGAAGATACTGTTTGTAGCAACACCACATTATTTTTTCAGGATACAAGCGCTCCAAATATCGTTAACTGGTTCTGGGATTTTGGGGATGGGAACTCTTCAACGAATCAAAACCCATCTCATGTATTTACAAATGCAGGCAATTTCGATGTTAAACTCATCGTAACAAGTTCGAATGGATGTTCGGATTCAGCAATCCATAATTTTGTAATTCATGAAAGTCCTGTATCAAGTATCCTTGTGAGCCCTTCAACTGAGGTTTGTGCAAATACAAGCCTGTTACTTACAGGAAATAGCACAACAAACATAGTTTCATGGTATTGGGATTTTGATGATGGTACAAATGGATCCGGGCAAAACATTAACCATAATTATCCCTTAAGCGGACAGTACCTGGTTAGCCTGATGGTTACCAATAATGCAGGATGTCATGACACTTCTACAAGCATGATCAGTGTTTTTCCCAACCCTACCGGAGATTTTACAATTAATCCAAATGATACATCCTGTGTCGGAGAGATAATGAATTTTGATGCAACAGGAAGCGTTGACATTATTCAATGGAATTGGGATTTTGATGATGGTTCTTCGGCCACCGGACAAAATGTCAATCATTCCTTTGATGATGCCGGAACTTACTATGTTGAATTAGTCGTTAGCAATGATGACGGTTGCAGTGATACCATAATACATTCAGTAGAAATTCTGGATCCGGAGATAGATTTTACAATGAATCAGCACCCGAGCTGCCTGAATGATACAGTTTTTTTCAATGGCATTAGTGATGTAGGTGTTGGATTTACAGAGTGGATATGGAATTTTGGTGATGGTGTGGTTGATACAGGTCAAAATGTTTGGCATATTTATTCAATATTTGATACATTCAATGTAAGCTTATCTGTTTGCACCAAAGAAGTAAGTCACGAACTTATTGTTTATCAACCTGCTGATGCAGATGCAGGTTCAAATGAAAGCATTTGTGAAGCCCAAGCTTTCGATTTTTCGAATTCCTCGACACAGCCCTCTGCAATAAGCTATGAATCCCTGCTATGGCAAGGCGGAACAGGAAGCTTTGATGATCCCACCACTCTACTTCCGGTTTATACCCCCGGCCCCGGTGAGGAAGGACCCGTTCCTTTATATCTGATCGCCTATTCCAATGCACCCTGCCAGCACGACACCTCCTTCATGATCCTCACCCTGGACTCACTGCCAGAACCTTCCTTCTCCTACCTGCCTGCCACTAATATCTGCGTGAATGAGGCTTTGCAGTTCAACGGGCAAAATGACAATACAACCACCATCAGTACCTGGGAGTGGGATTTCGGGGATGGTGGAACCGCCAGCGTGCAAAATCCGCTCTATAGTTATTCATCTGCCGGAACTTACAATGTTAAACTGACACTTACAAATGCTGAAGGCTGCGTGGATTCCATCACACAACAGGTCCTGGTGAATGAACTGCCCTTGGCATCTATTTCAGTTATTCCCGGCAATGATACCATCTGTGCCGAGCTGCCCTTCAGCTTCTCGGGCTCTTCCACTACAAACATCACCGACTGGTTCTGGGATTTCGG
>JAIOZK010000036.1 GCA_021740625.1 Bacteroidales bacterium | reverse complement strand
CCCGCAGGGCTTTGTGAATGGGTTTTACCAATTGCTTGCAATGAACCAACCTTCCTTTTCCGGCAGATGCCTGGGCAGTAATAAAAAGGTAGAGGTTGGCAAATACCCGTTTGCCGTCATAAATGCCATAGATTTTAGGCAAACAGGAACTGAGTGTTACCAATGATCCCAACAGCATGATGTCCTTTTCTTCATTTGAAGTGCAAATTTGAACTACCCGTTTCAGGAAATCAGGAAGTTGAGGATATAAGGATTCCGGGAAATGTGGAACCTCAACAGATTCCTCTTTGGTATTCAGACTTTTGTTGTTTATTGGAATACCCACCTGTTTTGCATGATAAAAGAATGTTTTCAGGGAAACGCCCTGACCTTTTGCTTTAAGGCAATTATCATACTGCCTGTCGCATTCTCTGGCTGCATAATCAGGATAAAAGCGGCTGATCCGGTGAAACAGTTCCCTACCGGGTTCACCAAACTCATCGGCAAAAGCAAAACCGATATTGCGCCAGTCGCTATATGCGGAGGCGATGTCGATCTGTTTGTTTTCGATTTGCTGAATGATGCCTTCAACCTGCGTAATTGAATCTTTGTTTATACCATTATTATTATGGGATGTTTTTTCAGGCTCTGTATTTATTGTTTGTTGGGTTGGTTGTTCTAACCAGTCCAGCGGATTAAACGTTTTTCTTTCCATTACTCTAAATATTTGGGATTGATGTAAACGGCTGCATCATGCGGAATGAAGCAGGCTCTTGAAATATCCTTACCCGACTGGTCAACTTCCAGTTTATAGGTTTGGTAGATATAATTTGAAACAGCCTTAAAGAAATCCTGGTGTTTTGCCTTGGTGATGTCAATAGGGATGATCCATTTCAAACCATTGCCCGATGGCGAGATAAAAAGCATTTCTGTTTCAAAATATGGGTCTTGAATCAAGAATTTCTTCAAAGAATCAAGGTCTGTGATGTGGTCAAAATCTATGGTCAGCAAACCGGAATGAGAAAGCAAAGCTTTATCGTTTCGCTTTGAAAATGTGCCTGAGAAGGAGACATAGTCAAAATTTGAAGCCTTATATTTGCGAGCTTCCCTGACATTCTCAATACTACGAAGTGTACTTGTTGCATTTGAGAATGAATCACCTTTGATCAGATAGTATATTTCTTTCAGGTTTACAGTCTTTGCAGGAATGATGTTTGACACAGGCCGGTTGAAATAGCTGCAATGAGGAATCCTGATCTTAGGCTTATTTACACTTCGTTTTTCAGGTTCTTCTTTTGCCGGAGATCTGTTTCCGTAAAAATTCCTGTTCTCTCCGATATGCAAATGAAGATCTCTGTTGATTGTTTCCAGCAATTCCTGACCTTCTTTTTTGTAATGGAGTTTTGCAAAATCAAAAACATCCCCTTCAGGAATGCTTTTGTCAGTGTCGGTATGCATGGCACAATTATTAACAATGGAAACCATCAGGGAAAACCTGTTCCGGTTAAAAGGATTTCTGGCAGGTTTACAGTCCCTCCCCGAAAGGGAAAGGACTGTCTCATCAGGAAAAAATTGCCTTAATATGTGGGCGTAAATATTCAGCCCATAATGGGTTTTGTCCAAAATGTCTTTTCTGCTAATTTCCATGGCTCCCTGATTTAATGTTTGAATAATTGGATTCAAGCATGTTTTCTATATCAGAAAGCTTATAGTAGAATTTGCCGTTCAACCGGCTGTAGGGGAGTGAACCGCTGTCACGGAGTGATTGCAAGGTTCGTTTGCTAATATGCATAACCTGCATCACATCCTGGCCATCAATCCAGGCTTCGTTAAATTTTTCCAGTCTTGTCTTTCGGAAAAATTCAATATAAGTTTTGATGGTTTTTATCTCCTGGGAGATTTTCAGCAACAAATCAAATAACTCGGTCATAGCTGTACCCTCCCGTTTTTAACCAGGTAATCGGCAGCCTGCTGCTCTATTTCGTCCTTTGAGGTGGCCCGGTTACGGAGTAACCAGCCATCCAACTCATGCCGGTTGAAATAGATTTTTTTACCATTGGGTTTGTAATGGGGTATGGCTCCGGTACTTGTGAGCTTGTACAGATGCGATTGCGAAAGTTCCAGATACTGGCATGTTTCATTGAAGTTTAATACTTCCTTAGTATTGATACCCTGGCTTTCAATAAGCCTTTCCAGTCGTTCGAGACGTTTAATAATTTCGTCCATTTTACTATTGAATTAAAATTCGAGAAATGGACTTCAGCGCTAAAGTCATCTTTGATTTTCAAAGACATAGCGAATTTATATCAGGGTTTTTGGTAGCCTGAAGACTGGTAATTTCGGAAAAGGTAAGTGTCAGAAAAACAGCACCATTACCAAAAGAGTGGTAATTTCATTCGGTAAATTGACAGCAAATTACCGCAATTTTAACAGGCAGGAATATGGTCTAACCAATAGTCTTTCTCAATAAACGATAACAGTCCTTCCTGGTCATTATCCCAGTTACGGAATTGCTTGTCAACATTGGTTTTATAGCGATAGTCTAAAAATTTCCTGATAGTAAGATTTGAGGTTTCCATATTACCGGGAAAAATCCGCTTATTGAAATAACCCTTGCGGATAAGTTGGTGGTAAAACGCTGCCAGGTACTTCTTCATACCATGCCTGTCGGTAAAATGGTAATTGTTATCAATGATGACTTTTTCGTAGAGTTCTTCCTCAATCCGGGCAAAGCGTGATGGGTTCCTGACAAGTTGATTGTAAGAATAAATGTTTTTGCCGGGCTCCCAAATATCATCTCGAATGGCATTGAAGGAAGGTTTATTGTCGGTAGGTTGAGGTTGTGGAGCTTGATTGGTATTCGGATAGTTTTCAGCTTCAATAATATAAGCCCTTTCCGGTGCAGATTCGTTAAAGAATTTAAAGTAGATTTCATCAGGATTTAAAGCATCTTCTTTCAGGTAACCGGGATAGGCATCCTGAATTTCCATGAACAATCTTACCAATTGATGTTTCAGAAGGTGGAGGATATAAGATTCATCGGAAATGCTTGTATCTGATTGCTTTGCATGTTGGTTAAGGTCGAACTGCTCCTGTGTGTAATTCCTTTCTTTTATGACCTGAGCAGTCTCTTTAATTTTTTGAGAGATCAACTTATCCAAAGCAAAATGTGTGAGATATGTTTTCTCATTGTCGGTTAATGCCTGGGAAATTTCAGCATGCATGCCATTTAAGTAACTGATCGCTTCATATTCAATGATTGCAGAATAGTACTTGCGAATATGGGAAAGAGGTTTTATGAAATCGACCTCATAGATTGGCTGATGTGTATAATACTCTTTCTTTACTTCGAGCAACAGCTGCTTGAATTTAATTTCAGACTGCTTACCGAAAATCCATGGGCGAAGGTTCAGGAATAAAATCTCATTGTATAATTCTAAATTGTTGCTCATAGGTCAAGTTTTATACGGTTGGCGGCTTCTTTTTTCTTCTGGTCAATAATCTTTGCGTACACTTCTGTTGTTTTCAGGCTCTTATGGCCTAAGAGTTTCGATACTGTGTAAATGTCGGTTCCTAATGTCAGTTGAAGGGTAGCATAGGTATGTCGGGCACAATGAAACGTGATGTGCTTTTCAACTCCGGCTCGAATCATCCATTCACGGATTTTGGCATTGTTGTAATCGCTGTAAGTAAGATCCTTAAATACTTTTTCATTACCTTCCTTGCGTTCACCCATGAATTGCAATGCATCATCCGCTATGGGCAGGGTTTCCTGACCTTTGGTTTTCTTTTGCTTGAATCGGATATAGTAACCATTTGCATCAGAATGTTGGATTTCCGACCAGGTAAGTTTCTCAATGTCTGAGAACCTCAATCCTGTAAGGGCGCTGAAAATGAAAGCATTTTTCACAACTTCAATTTCGCAGTGTGCTTTAACAGCCTTTTTCAATTCCTCCAGGGTTAAAAACTCTCTTTTGGTCTCAGCTTCTTTTATCCCTTCAATACTTTCGGCAGGATTGCGAACAATGATGCCATCCTTTACAGCTTCCTTTAACGCAGCACGTACCTTATTAAAATAGGAAACACAGGAGTTTTTAGAAAGATTTCTGCCCTGTTTTGTTTTCGCATCATGCACAAGATAGTGTTTCAGGTCTTCCAGCCAATCCTTATCAATGTCAGCGAAGCGGACATTTGATTTCTCCCAGCTTTTCAGGTGTTTTAATGCACTCAGCCAGTTGCCGTAATTGCCATCCGAATCCCTACGCTTTTCTGCTAGCAATTCAAAGTAAGTCAGGAAGATTGAATTGATCTTTTCTGAATCATTGAACCCATAGATACCATTCTGTAATTCCAGTTGCCTCTTTGCACGGATACTTTCTGCCAATTGGGAGGTCTTCTTATTGAAGCTTCTTTCCTCAGCAGAACGGGGCTTATCGATCAGGTAAAGCCTGAGATATTCGTACTTACGCTTACCTTTATGATAGTAGTCAAGATACAAACTGACTTTCCCGTTTTTGTTTCTTTGTCGCAGGGTTACCTTCATGATGCAAAAAGTTTATCGATTTCAGAGCGTTTAATAATGGTACGTTTACCCAACCTGACCGCCTGGATGGTTCCGGCTTTCAATAGCCTGTAAAATGTTCGTTCACTTAATCCCAGCAGGGTATGGGCTTCTTTGATGGAAAGAAAATCCTTTTGTTTGATGGCTTCCAGGTTGAGTTCGGTGAGAGATAGTAGTTTTTGTTGGTTGGTTTCCTCAATGGCTTTGCCTATCTTGTTTTCCTTCTTCCGTTGCTTATAGGATCGTGAAGCACAGCCATGACTGCAAAAGCGGGTAACGGTAGTTTTGGCGGTAAATTCCTTTCCGCAAAATTCACATACCTTTTGAACTTCAATGTTGCTACTCATGCCATCAACTGCCTTTAAGTGTCTATTACTGTCATAAGCTGTCAATTACTGCCATCATTTCACCAGTCTTGTTGTCGGGCAACAAATATGAAATACTGGGCAACAACTGCACAACAAAAATAAACAAAAAAGAATAAATGGGCAACAAATAAAAGAAAATAAAATGCTATAAAGTGCAGTAAATGAAGGGTAATAACAAATAAAGGAAAATGGTTTACTTTCCGATGCAGAACTTCCCAAAAATATTTCCCAAAATCTCATCCGTCGATATCTCTCCTGTGATACTCCCCAGGTAATGCAGCGCCTGCCGGATGTCAATGGTCACCAGATCTGAGGGAAGTCCGTCTTTCAACCCTTTGTCTACATTTTGAACAGACTCAAGCGCTTTTTTCAATGCTTCGTAATGGCGTGTGTTGGAGACAATGGTCCGGTCGGAGACTTTTTGTTTTTTAACGGATTTCAGCAGGCTATCGGTGATGAGGCTGATATTTTCCTTGCGTTTGGCTGAGACGAAGATAGTTTCCAGGTCGACCAGTTCTTTGAATTTTTTCGGCATTTCTTCCAGCTTGTCGATTTTGTTGCCGATCAGTATGAAGCGCTTGCTTTTGTGGTTGATGTATTCCTTGAATTCCGCCAGGATTTCATCCAGCCCATCAATGGTGCATTCGCTAATATCGCAGATGTAAAGGATGATGCTGGCCTGAGCGATCTTTTCCCGGGTGCGTTCTATGCCCATCGTTTCAATGGTATCCCCTGAATGGCGCAAACCGGCCGTATCAATGAAGCGGAAAGAATATCCATCAATGATAATGGTATCCTCGATCACATCCCGGGTGGTGCCGGGGATCTCGGAAACAATGGCCTTTTCTTCGTTCAGGATGGCATTCAGCAAAGTGGATTTCCCGACATTGGGCTTTCCGATGATGGCTACAGGAATACCACGCTTTAAAACATTTCCCAGCTTAAAGGAATCCACCAGCTTTTTCAATTCTTGCTTCAGGGTGTCAAGCAGGTCAAACAACTGTTTTCTGTCTGCAAATTCCACATCCTCCTCGCTGAAGTCCAGTTCAAGCTCTATCAGGGAAACAAAGTCGAGCAATTGCTGCCTGAGTTCTTTGATTTTGCTTGAAAAACCACCCCGCATTTGTTCCAGTGCAAGATCATGACTACTTTTTGAATTCGAAGCAATCAGGTCGGCAACAGCTTCTGCCTGCGAAAGATCAAACTTTCCATTCACAAAGGCACGCATGGTGAACTCTCCCGGGTTGGCCAGGCGGGCGCCATGGTCGATCAGGCTTTCAATGATTTTTTGCTGGATGTATTCCGATCCATGACAGGAAATTTCCACAGCATCTTCGCCAGTATATGAATTCGGGTTTTTGAAAATACTGAGCAATACCTCATCGATCAGCTCCCTTTCATCTCCTATGGTACCGAAATAAATTTTATAGGCAGGGGATTTGGAAATATTAACCTGCTTGTTTTTGGGTTTGAAAATTTTTTCAAGGATGAGAAATGTATCGGGACCCGAGACACGGATCACAGCAATGGCAGCCGATCCGGGCGGAGTAGCCAGGGCGCATATGGTATCCTGTTCGTGTTTTTGATTTTTCATTTTGTCTGCTTCATGGCAAATGTACGAAGAAATGGAGGCTTTTGGCAAGCTTTTTCAGCGAGCTTGACGATTTGGGTGAGAAAGGCGACTTGAGCGATAGAGGCGATGATGGCGATCTGGGTGCAGAAGACAGGCAAAGTGTTGAGATAGCGGCCGGGTAAGCTTCGAGCGCAGCCGAGAAGCTGTTTTAAAACCATCAATTAACAGTTATACTGAGCGCAGCCGAAGGGCAACAAAGACTTATGATCAACAAAAGGCAGACCTGTCAGTTTTTAGAAATCTGACAGGTCTTGGGCCACTCCCGTTAATAACTGAGAACCTTCGACCGTAGGCGGAGGCCTGAACAATCGAGCAATAGAGCTATCGAATCTCACCTTTTTTTTCGTCCGTTTAAGAATTCCTGTTATTTTTGCAAGCAACTAAATCAATTCCTATTAAAATGAGTATACTCGTCAATAAGAATTCCAAAGTTATCGTACAGGGTTTTACAGGTTCGGAAGGAACTTTCCATGCAGGACAGATGATAGAGTATGGTACCAACGTGGTTGGGGGCGTTACCCCTGGCAAGGGCGGTAAAGCACATCTCGACAAACCCGTTTTCAATACGGTAGAAGAAGCGGTGAAGGAAACAGGGGCCAATGTATCGGTCATATTCGTGCCACAGCTTTTTGCTGCCGATGCTATCATGGAAGCCGCCGAAGCAGGTATTGAAGTAATTGTATGTATCACAGAAGGAATTCCAACCAAAGATATGATCAAAGTGCAGGAATACCTTTCCTGCCGCAAATCCCGACTGATCGGGCCAAATTGTCCTGGTATTATCACACCGGATGAGTCCAAGGTCGGAATCATGCCTGGATTCATTCATACTCCGGGACGTATTGGGATCGTAAGTCGTTCAGGAACTCTGACTTACGAAGCGGTTGACCAGATTACCAAACTGGGTATGGGCCAATCCACTGCAATCGGTATTGGTGGAGACCCGATCATTGGAACTACCACCCTGGATGCTCTGAAATTATTCATGGAGGATGATGATACCGATGCCATTGTGATGATCGGTGAGATCGGTGGTTCCATGGAGAATGAGGCAGCCCGCTGGCTGAAAGACCATGCCACAAAACCTGTTGTTGCCTTTATTGCTGGTGCAACCGCTCCCAAAGGAAGGACCATGGGACATGCCGGAGCCATCATCAGCGGAAAAGACGATACCGCCCAGGCCAAGAAAGCCCTGCTCAAAGAAGCCGGAGCTTATGTGGTAGAATCACCGGCAGGGATTGGGGAGAAAGTAATGAAATTGCTTGGCTAGGGTTCGTTAAGCTTTGAATTCTGAATTTTGAATTTTGAGTTTTCAAAAACAGCTACTTACAGGATAATAGAAACTTATCCCCTGAATTAGAGTCTGTCCATAAAGGGTCAATTTTACCACCATCCTCCGCACCCCCTTAGTCCTCTGAAGGGGAAATCCTCCACACAACCAAGGGGTTGGATGGTTCTCTCCGCCTCAGGCGGAGAGTTAGAGGGGTTTGCGAAGGAGGGCGAGTTTATGGACAGACTCTAATTCAGAATTCAAAACTCAAAACTCAAAATTTCAGTATCCACGCCTTCTTGTATCGTTCACCCATACCGTCCCGTACTTGCTTTGCCTCCTGAAGGGAAGGGTAAGAATCCAGGCTGATCCTGTAATTGTTATCCCCCTTAATAATACCGGCTTCCGGAAAGTTTTTATTGTATGTTTTTAGTACCTCAATTGCTTCCGGTCTGCTTGAATAACTGCCAAAAATGATATGGTAGGAATTACTTTCTGTCAGGATATATTGTTCTTCAGGTTGACTGATCCTGCTTGTTTTAGTCAGCTCCTCCTTACTCAACTGCCGCTCTGTACCGCAAAGATTTGGAGGTGGCAAATGATCAGGCTTTTCAGCAAACCAGACTGAAGCATAATGATCGTTTAAACTCAGCCCAATGGCCTCCCATCTCTTTTTCTTCCATTTACCCTGTTGCAAGAACATTTGCAGGGATGCTTCCACTGACGACCAGATTTGCATGACACTGTCGGGATTGATCTTTTCGCTGTCCCAGAAAATGATCTCATATCCCGGATGGTCATAATCTGTTATTTCCCGGGGTTTGTTTTGCATGCATTCAGGTTTTGGAATATAAGTATTGTAGCAGCATGCTACCCAGTTTCCTTTGTCAGACCAGGAATGGTGATTGCAAATCGAGGTGTCGGGATGATTTTCGGTAAGATCGTTCAGATGAAATTGTGCAACTTTTGTCAGGGAGGATGAAAGCGGGATCATTTCCTGTCCATTCTCAATGCGCAGACTGCTGATCAGGTTATAAAGGCGCAATTCCTGTTGTGTCAGGCAAACAGCATTACTCTGATCTTTCTCCTGGGATTTCAGGAGTATCGGTATAAACACCAGCAGTATAATAATGGACCTGATCATAAGCATTTTGTTTGTTCAAAGATAGGGGTTTTTGTGAATTGAATGTTCCTTTTATCTTTTTGGGTTATCTTATTCATGATGGTATACTTACATTATATTTCAAATGCAAGCATGTTGAACCTGAACTCATTGTGCATTTTCGAACTGCTTGAATGATGCATTCATAAAAATCATTGGCTTTCATCATTGACTTATGTAGACGAATATCCACATTTATTGATAATAAAAAATTCCTGTGATTTACACCCAATTGAATTCACTTCCTATTGTTGCATTACACAAATATTGCAAATATTGCTTCGAATGGCAAAATCTTTGATCGAGGTTAAACCAGTTTAATTTTAAATTTTTAGGATATGAAAAAACTTATACCATTACTTTTCGCAATTTTATTCGGACACTTTACATATTCACAGATTGTGGTTACCAATGCCGATGTTGTTGGTAAGGGAAATATAGTCGTTCAATCAAATGATGAGAACCCTGACGGGTCTATTCAACCGGGAGAAGCCGGTGCCGATATGTCATGGGACTTCTCAGCACTTGCAGGAACAAGCAACGATACCATGGCTTTCATGGATCCTGCTCAAACACCTTTTGCCGACGAGTTTCCCATGGCAAACCTTGCGATAGATATCAGCGACAGCGGGTTTTTGTACGTGGAAAGAAATGATGACAGGATGGCACTTGTTGGCCTTGCTGTGGAGATTGATACACTGGGCGAATTCCGTGCAGATGTTGATCCTGCCCAATCAATGGTGGAATTCCCACTGGAATATGGTAATACCTATTCAGGGACTTCAGAAATGACCTTCCATCTGGAATATAACCAGACAGGCATTGATTCAATCAGGATCAAACAAACAATGAATATCAACAGAGAGGCGGATGCCTGGGGAGAAATGTCGATTCCCATGGGTACTTACAATGTTTTGAGAGTACACCAGACTTCCACTATTACAGACAGCGTCTGGGTAAAGTCTTTTCTGGGTTGGAATTTTGTTTACCGCTTCGAAAACAATATTGATTCCTATAGCTGGTGGTCAACGGATGCAGGTACCGGATTTGTAATTGCAACACTGAGCATGGATGAATCCGGCAATGTAATGAACGCTACTTATATGAAATCAGAGGTAAGCCAGGGCACCAATGAATTGAATATCGATGATGCATTGGTAAAAGTATATCCCAATCCTGCTGAGAATAATCTCTATTTCGAATTTGATAAAACATTTGATGGAAGGGTGCAGATACTCGATCTGACCGGCAGGATCATTGACAGCAAGCAAACAGATGGCCTGAAGACAAGCTTTAATCTCGTCGGTCAAACACAGGGGGTGTATTTTTATAGAGTCATAAACAACAACTCTGCATCATCCTATACAGGAAAACTGATTAAGCGTTAAGATTGCCTGATAAATGACTGGTCAAAGAGCTTTCAAGGCTTGTTGACCCAGAGATAATAAAGTGAAAGTGATTCAATGAATATCATGTCATTGGATCACTTTTTTTTTATTTTAGCAAAAATATTAAATCATTTACATATGAGATTGTTTGATATAATTGCTGTAATACTGATCCTGCTGATTACATTTGCGGGAGCTTACATGCCACTGTTCAATCAAGAAAAAGCAAAAAAAACCAGAAGCTTTCCACTTGGACAGGCTTTTTCAGCCGGTGTCTTTCTGGCCCTGGCCCTGACTTTGATGCTGCCATCTGCATTTCATATTTTCCGGAATGTTTTGCCCGGTATTGATTATCCTGTTGCCGCATTGATTGCCATTGTGGTTTTCCTTTCACTTTTATTCCTGGAGCATTATACAAGTCATATGCATGACAAAAAAAGACCGAAGGAAGATGAATTAGACTCACCTGTCATTCCTCTGGTCATGATCATCACCATTGGAATTCTTTCTTTTTTCATGGGAGCAGCCATTGGTGTGAGTAAGATACAGTCGGCCATCCTTCTACTGATCGCGGTATTGGCCCATAAATCCTCTGCAGGTTTTGCCCTGTCGTTGAAGATGGTGCAAAGCAGTATGAGCAAACGACAGGTATTTGCTGTGTTTACATTGTTTGCCTGTGCTACACCAGTGGGTATCATCGTTGGAGATGAATTGCATGAATTGATGGGAATGCATGCCATGCTGATCATCAAAGCCATCATCCTTTCACTGGCAGCAGGAACCTTTTTATATATGGGGATATGGGTATATTGGTACCCTCTGAATGACTATTGTTATAAGCACACCAAAGCGCAGGGCAAAGCCCCGTGAATAATTTTCCAGCACGCCCTGAAAGGGCAGAATAAAAAAAGTAATAGATTTCAAATCCTTATTATCCTGCGTTTCATGTGGCAACAAAATGTCCGATCCTATTTGTTTTCAAATTTTTCCAGGTCAATAAAAACTTTGGCAATGATGGCATCCCATATATAGTTCGAAGGACAGTTCAGTATTTCATTGTCCGGGCTGTAAGATTCCCAGAAATTATGGTTTTTCGACAATTGGGTTTCAACCGCCAGGTACATTTTTTCGGCCAGTTGCCGGGCTAGTCTGTACTGGTTGTAATCAAGCAATCCCTCAAATACCATATAGTTCCATAAAAGCCAAACTGGTCCGTTCCATTTGCAACAATAATCCACATATGGACTGTACCATGGATCATCGGCGGCAAGGGTGGGCACACCGTATATTCTCCAGAATTTTGAAGTGTCCTGTAAAGTTTTAAAAAGTATTTCAGCCCTTTCGCGAGGAGCAACCTCTGCCCATAGCGGTAAGAAACCTATGATCTCTTGTCTGCGTAGATCACGGGTTAAAAATTGAAATGTGTGATCATCTCTGTTTACTGAATAATAAAACTGAGTCGAATCATCCCACATCATCGCATTGATCTTTTCGGTGATGTTCTCGGCTTTCTGATGCCATTTTCGGGCCTCCTTTTTTTTGTCCAGCTCGATGGCCATATCTTTGAGGCAGCGAAGCTCGTTAACCACCATCAAACTCAGGTCGAGGCATTCCAGCTCATCGGAGATATCTTCTTTGTCAACATCCAGATATCTTTCGGCAGAAACCTGGAAAACCGCATTGTACCAGTCGCGCACATTTTCGATGATCCCATACGGACCCCATTCAAAAGTTCCGTCACGGTCGGCATCCCGGTTCTTCTCCAGCCATTTCACATAGCGGTTCCCTGATTGGTAAGCATCTTCAAGAAACTGCCTGTCACCGCTCACCTGGTAAACTTCCCAGTTGATCCAGTTGTAAAAAGGCGCCGAAGTAGTCGACATAGTGTCCCCGTATATTCTGGAATAATGTGGATAATCCTGCATACCTCTCGGGCCATGCCGGTATGCAATGAGTCCGTCTTCATCCTGTTGTTCCATATAAACCCGTTGTGAATTCTGTGCTGATTCCGGATCGAGATATACATAGGCCAGCATGGCGAGGGATTCGTGCAGAACCTGATGACCATGTCCCCAGCCCCAGAGCGGCTCGCGTGAAAAAACATAAAAGTTGCGATCTGTTTTGCCCGTGGGAGGCAACATGCAACCCCTGGCCAGGTTCAGGGCGCTCAGGTAAACGATCTTCCGTTTTTTATCCAGGTCAAGACGGGGAACTGATTTAAAAAGTTTTATATTATCATCAAGGACCTCCTGCAAATCGATTGTCTTAGCTTTTTTAATTTCAGACATCAATTCCATTTTATCTTCATCCATGGACTGAATGCCCCGGATGTAGCGTATATTCTTACTTTCACCGGGTTGTAAAGTGAACTTGTATTGCAGGGAAACAAAATCGACTTCGCCTTCCTCCTGAAAGTTCAAAGAATCATTGTAACGGGTTTCGGAATAAAAATCGGTTTTGATGTAATCATAAAAATCTTCAAGGTTACCCTGAAAGCCACCATAAGAGTATGATTCGAAATCAGCCGTGAAAATATTCCGCAAATCGGTGGGATAACCAAAACCCTTGTAAAGATCGCTGATCAGCCTTTCCAGGCTTTCGTAATGGTAGGTTTCGTATGCATGGTTTTTATGATCAAACCCAAGGATACGCATCGAATCATTGTCTATCTCCAGAACAGGAAAAACCTCAATTTCATGGATTTCATCGGATGTGTTTTCGATGCACATATTCACGATGGCAGTTCTGGAGCTGTAAACATTGAAACACTCCTGCACCTTGAGGCCTTCAAAAGGTTCGTATTCCAGGATCACCATATCGGAAAAGGACACCCTGATTACCGGCCTTTTGAAAAACTCCGACATTTTATTGATCACCAGCTTGTTGATCATCCAGATGTTGTAAAACCTTCCGCCAACATCACTGCCGTAATTCAATGGATTCTCATCTGTGAAGTAATCCATCTTATAGCCTTTGTCACCGTATAATCTCGCCCTGTTCATGGGGGAGGTGTAGGTTGTATACAAGGGATCATGTGCTTTCGCATTGAGCAAAAGGTATGCGTCGCTGATGCTGAGTTTTTGTGCAATGCTGTTCTGAATTGTAAGGATCAGTGCCAACAAAAAGAAAAATCTTGTCATACGCCAATTCATAATTATCAATTTGGTATGCTTGCTAAATTAAGGTTTTTCGGGTATTTTTGAATTATAAAACTTTTTGATATGAAAAAGAGCTTTCCTTTCATGATGTTTTTTGTCGGCATTTTATTGGCCTCATGTTCAGAACCTTTCACCATGAATGACAATGGGAGAACCGTTGAATTTTCCCTGCATTCTCAATTCCAGATTAAACTGGTCGGGAATCCCTCCACAGGCTATACATGGAGCGTAAGTGATTATGATAATAATGTCTTAAGACAGATCGGTGAAGCGAAATTTGAAGCACAGGATAAAATGATTGGCTCACCAGGGACTTATACCTTTACCTTTGAGACCATTGCAGCAGGGGAAACGACCCTAAAGCTGGATTACCTGAGAAAGTTTGAAGCGGAGCAGGAAGCGGAAAAGACATTCCGACTGCATATTATCTCCGGTACCATGGGGAGGATTGAGTCGGATTGAGGCTGGATGCTAGATACTGGTCACGTGTTATTTCGCAAATTAACCGGACAGCAGTGATTAACTATCTCTGCCCTTATTCTCTGAAGTTAACACAGCAATTATTAATTGTTAATTAAAAACCAAATACCTCCTTTTCACATACTCATCAATCATTTCATCATACTTTTTGATCAGATCGCGCATAAGTCCGTTCTTCGTATTGTAGGATATTTTGTCGATGTATCGCAGGGGAAGGATCTTCGGTGAGGTGCCCGAAATAAAGGCCGCATCATATGTAGCGATTTCGTCGAGCAGGATATTCTTTTCTTCGATTTGAAGGTTTTTATTTTCACAAATCTCAAAGACCTTTTCACGGGTTATTCCCGGAAGCACCAGTTCGACAGGTGGGGTATAAATTTTATTTCCCCTGATGAAATAAACATTGGAACGGCTGCCTTCTGTGATAAGTTTTTGCTCTTTCACCAGGATCACTTCATATAAATTGTTTTCGGCAATGGTGCTGCTGGTTCTTTCCCGCATCTCCAGGTTGATTTGCTTGATGTGGGGATTGTACCTCACGGCATCAAAAGTAATGGCGCCAACTCCTTTATCATATTGCTCTTTGGAAGGGTAGCGTTGTTCGATAAAAAGCAGGATATAATTGGTTTTGGTATCATCCGGTTCACAGAAATTAATGATGATCTCTATGTTCCCGTAATCCACTTTGTTGGCTTCAGAAAGCTTTCTGACATTACGCATGATCTCATCTTTGCTCAGATCAGGCTTCCTTTCCAGCAATGCTGCCGAACGAAAAAGCCTGTCGAGATGTTCCTCAAGAAAAAGAGGCACTTTATCGATAATCCGGAAAACTTCATAAACCGATTGCCCCTTGCATAGCTGTTCGGGCTTGTAATGATCGGAGGGTTTCAGCTCGCCGTTTTGTATGTAGAAGTCGTAGTAACTTTTTAGCATGGTTTATTGATTGTAAGGTATAAGGGGGTATAAGGTATAAGGTGCAAGGGTAAAGGCTTATATAGATATAAGGGGAAGGTCATACTTTTTGATTATTTGGGATAAATCTCAAAATCTTTTTCTCTGAGCTCTTTTAAAACTGTATACCCGAATTTTATCGGATTCCTCGAAACACCAGCAATTGCCAGCTTTTTGGGTGCCAGAAATTCCTGGATTTCAGCCAGACTGATCATATTTTTTGAATTGAATCCATTCTTTCTTTAACAAACTAAAAACCTGTAAATCTAAAAATTTCCCATTAACAAGTTCGCCATGTCTCTCAAGTCCTTCGAAATGAAATTTGAGTCGAAAAGGCAATTGTTTGCTTTTTTCGTTGCCCGCGGCAACCTTAACCTGAATTCTGTTCATCTCCAATTCTTCGAAACTATACCGGATCAAAGCCCGGGATGAACGCATGATAATTCCCTTTCCCTGCATTTTTTGGGTTAGCCAGTAGCCAAGTTCTGTCTTCTTGTTCAATTGATCGATTTCTTTCAATCCGATCAATCCTGCAAATTCATCCCGGTAGTCAATCCTGAAAACCATATCTTTTTTCGGGCAGTTTGTTTCATTCAGGGAATGTATGTAAGAACGTGAATTCTCAACACTCCTGGTCATATCGACAAATGGCAGCCAGGTACGCAAATGATCGCGGTTTTCGTCAATGGCCATAAAGATGACATCAGCATCTTCCCTTACCAACTGCTTCAATTGGATATCATGATCAACTTTCAGAACAATCATCCTATTCCTCCTTCATTCCTTCGGAAATGCGGTATTCTTCTACCAGTTTTTCGGCTTTTTCCTGATGCCTTTTCGCAACAAATACGCGGCATGCATCTTCCTGAGAACCAGAGACCCATCCGGCAGTCAGGCTCTCGCGCAAGGTATTTCTAACCAATGCACCTATATCATTGTCTTCCAGCATTACTTTTACAAATTCAGCCTGAACCTCCGATCCTGTAAAAACCCTTAGCAGTTCTTCGTTTTTTTCCATGTTTTGATTATTTATGAATGATGAAAAATTTCTTCGCTTTGATATTCCCGTCGATAGCACATTTCAAAATATACATGCCTGCAGGGAATTGAGGGCATGCAATCCTTGCATTTGCTGTATTGCTAATGTCAGTATGCAAAATTTGCCTGCCATGTTGATCAAGAATGCTGATGTTGCAGGAATGATGGATGCGACCGAAGTCGATATAAATAAAATCATCTGCCGGATTGGGATAAACTTCAAGCTCATCCTGCACGTTGTTTTCTGGTATACCTACCGGTTCGTTGGTGTTGTAATAAATAAAATTGCCTTTGCCGCTATCCCAGTTGGTAATCACCATGTCCCCGTGCGGACTATGCTTGTATTTAACCGCTACCGGAGGATAGAGAGGAATTTCGTCGCTCACAACTACCCAGCCTTTTCCCGGTATATGTTTCCACATCTCATCAGCAAGTACAACATCTTCTACCGAAACAGAGCTTACTTTTTCAACAACCGGATGCGGTAGCAGAATAAGATTACCTTGTATGGTATCGTTGTTAATATAAGTCGTATCGATCCATGATTCCTGTCCCAGATCTGAGATTAGAATAGCTTCCACCACCGAAGTTTCGGAGGAAGTATAGGAGGCATTCAGTTCATAACCGTTTTCAGTATTCAAAGCAATTTTCACTGGTTTCCACCAGCCCCCGTAAATCAGGTCCGGTTCATCTTCCCACAAAACGCTGTACAATATAATTCCCGAACCATAGCCAAACGGATTGGATTCCCAGCTTGGGGTCGTTTCAAAAGGATCTGAATCGAAATTGTACATTTTCAACCTGCCATCTCCACCCAACTGATCGTTCCCAGTCATGACAAGGAAGGTATATGGATCTCCTTCAAGGTGATAACCAATGTCGACAGAATTGATATAATTTTCCGGATCTGAAGATTCCCATCCGGCCGTATCGCTTATCTGGCCCAACTCATCAGCAAAATAAATATAATTGTGCGTGTCTTCGCAGGTAAAAACAATGTCAAGGTATCCGTTCAGGTCGATATCACCGAATTCAACATCCAGGGATCCCATGTTAACATAGGATTCCCAGACATGATCATCGCTAAAGGTTCCATTGTCATTGTAATATATCCTTCCTTTGTCCAGGATGCTGCTGTATGGTTCACCGCAAGCCACACCGATATCCAGGTCACCATCCCCATCGGCATCGCCCATGGCACAACTGAAAGTGTAGAAAGGCATTGATTCAAATGAGGGTGTGGATTCAAGTTCTCCCTGCTGGTTGAAATAAATTTTGAGTTTCCCCGGATCTGAGAATCCTGAAGGCCCGATGTAAACAGAAACAGCAACATCAGGCCAGCCGTCATCATTCAGATCTCCAACAGCCAGGTGGCCATGATAATCGATATCATCCGACTCCCAATCTGGTGAAAGAGGATAAGTTCCGTCACCATTATTGTAATGCAGGGTGAGATGCTGCCGTTGAATGTCGTTTCCGTCTGCCACGATCATGTCTTTCCAGCCATCGCCATTGATATCAGCCAATCCAAGGCCGGTAGAAATCCTTCCTGCCGCAGTGGATTCCCAGTCGGGTGTATTTTTGTAAGGGATTTCCTGTGCTGAAAGTCCGGCAACCACGAAAATGCTGAAAAGTAAAAATACCCTTTGCATAAAAATTGATTTTAGGATAAAAATAAGAAGAAAAAACTATGCATGCCTGTTTTTAAGTTTTCTTTTTCGATTTGAAATGTTGAGGTTTACAATGGCAAAGATCATTAATGCTGCACTGATCCATTGTACAAAACTTAGATGTTGGTCATTAAAAATATAATCGAAAATAATGGCTGATAAGGGGAAGAATAACTCACAAATGGTAGCAATGATCGCCCTTACTTTTTTTAGTCCATAATAATACAGGAAAATGGCTCCGCTTCCGGTGGTAACGGCAATGATGAGAAATATGATCCAGTTGTCGGTCGTGACATTTTCAAACTCGTTGATCTTACCCGTAATCAGGATAAAAAAGGTCATGATCAGACCGGTAAACCCATACCTGTAAAATGTGGCAGTGTAAAAGGAGTAACGATTCAATATTTTCTTGCTCAGTACCGTTGAACTGCCAAAAGAGAATGCAGCCAGCAGGGCAAACAAAGAAGCATAAACAGTTTCCGAACCTGAATCCAGGTTGGGTAATTTTGTGCCGAATGTGAGGAAGTATCCTGCGATGATCGCGAGTCCCGCCCAGAGGATATAGTTTTTTCCCAGTTTTTCCTTGAGGAAAATAGCGGCTAGCGCAATGGCAAAGATGGGTTGCATTTTCTGCAAAAGGACAACAATGGTCAGTTTCTGGAAGTTTACCAGGAATAGCGCTTTTACAATAGCCATGGTCCCGATCGCTCCTCCGAACAGGGCGATCAGTGTAAAAACAAGGTAGTCGTTCCCTGAAAAACGATTCAGGTATTTGTACTGCCCAAATAATACAAGATTCATAAGTAGAAATGGAAGTGCATGCAGCATAAATACCACAAAACCGATGTTCAGGTTGTAGAGTCTGGGGGTGAGTACCACACCATCGAAGCCCCACAAAACGGCGGAAAAACTGACTGCAATTCCACCCATCACAACCGCTGATTTTGACCTGTTATCCAAATCAATGAAGTTTAAGTGCGCAAAGATATGCTTTTTGGAACGAAGCTGAAAGATTGACTGCAATCTTTTATAGCTTTGCAAATCAAATAATTATTATGGAAGCTGCAATTGTAATCATCATCGTGGCAGTTGCCCTGCTACTTGTTGCGAAAAGGTTCAAAAACCTGGTGCGAAATGACTTCTATTTGGAAAAGCCTGACATGGGTGCACAGGCACATTGTGAACTCGATGATTTGCTTGACATGGAATACGAAGAAAGAAGAAACCGGATCGCTGTAAAAAACAGAGGCCGTTTTCTTGGATATATTCCCGAAGATTATCACAATATCGTTTTGCGAAAATTAAAGGTTGAGCCTGAAGCCAAAGGAAAACTGGTGGGCATGAATAGAAGTGGTTATAAGATATATATTGAGATGAAAGGGGAGGTGCGGGATATTGTAAAATAGATTGCTATGAATGCTCGAATGAAATGTTGAATTATTTATTACACGAATAGATACTATTATTTTTTTAACTGAACGGGGCAGATAGGGTCTGTATCAAAAGACTGACTAACCAAAAGGAACGCAATGTTACTGCAAAGATCAATAAGGGAAAAGTGCTGAATGCGATTTCTTTGCGTCCCTTACGACTTCTTCACGAACATGGCGGTTAAAAATTCTCCCGAATTATAAAAAAAACTTAATCAAGCAATCCTTCTCTTTCAAGATCGATGAGGAAACGGGCGGTGATGCCGGTCCAGATGTAGGCATGATTCCAGCCGGCCTGCAGATCATCTGCACTGTAAAACTCCCAGAAAGTGTGATCTTTTTTGAGATGATAGGCGATGTTGTCAAGAACCTTTTCCGCCAGGATCTTTGCTTCCATCCTGTAACCATAGTCAAGCAATCCGCGGAATATCAAATAATTCCACTGCACCCAGACGGGTCCATTCCAGTAGCCTATGGGATTATAATAAGGATGACCGGCAGATAAAGTTGGTATGCCATAATTTCGCCAGAATTTCTGCTTGTTGAACAATGAATTCACCAGGGAGTCGGCTCTTGACTGTGAAATGGCACCCGCCCATAACGGGAGGAATCCTATGATCTCTTTGATCTTTAGGTCATTTTTTTCTTTAAAACTGAAATCATTGTCCTTCATATCAGCATTATAGAAAAAGGCCGTCTCCTGATCCCAGAGGTATTGGTTTAACAAAGCAATCCTTTTGTCGGCATCCGCCTGATATTTTAGAGAAGCTGAAGCATATCCCAGTTCTTTTGCCATTTGGGCCAGGGATCTGGCTTCCATGATCAGCATGGAATTGATATCGGGTCCTTCGAAATTGGATGGCCATCCTACTTTGTCCCATACAGCTACACGCGCATCTCTGACGGATTCCAGCACAGCGTGAGCTCCCCATTCCACCAGGCCGTCATTATCTGCATCCCGGTTTGCAATATAATAATCATAATACATTTTTCCCGATTGATAAGCTTCCTTCAGGAATTCCCTGTCGTGAGTAATTTTGTAAATCTCATAATTCTGGTAATTATACCAGGGAGCAGAACTGGTAACCTGATTGTTATAAGGAATATTCTCATTCAGGTAGGGCCCGGTGCGGTAATTGATAAAACCGCTAGTATCCTGTCGTTCCATATAAACACGCTGGGAATTCATGGCGCTTTCCGGATCCATAAAGGCATATGCCAGCATGACAAGACTTTCGTGAAATACCTGTCCGCCATAGCCCCATCCCCAAGCAGGTTCACGGGAAAATACATAATAGTTATAACTGCATTCACCCTCCGGGGGCATCATGCATTGGCGGATCAGGTTGTAAGCATTCCAGTAAACAGCCTCGTAATCCTCATCTTCGAAATGAAGTTGTGGGATTTTTTGATAGATTGCCTCATTTTTGGATAACCTTTTGATGATATCCGCCTTTGAAGCATTCTTGCATTGTTGGATCAAGTCTGTGTTTTTAACATGCTGTCTTGCCTGTGATCGGATCAGTCGAAAGGAGCAACGTTCGCCCGGGGTCAGTTCCAATGCATGCGAAAATATTAATACACGGGCATCTTCTTCGAAATTTGCTGATCTGCCGCGACTGGCTTCTCTTGCTGAAACAAAGTCTTCAAATTCCAGGAATGCCTTCCGGGATATCACCGGCAGCGTTGTGTGAAAACAGGAGGTAATATCTTCAACCAGTGGTATATCGTGGTTTTCCATCCAGTCATCTTTTGGCCTGTGATATTCAAACGTAAAAGCATCCTCATAAAACTCAATGTTGTTGATCCTTATATCCGCTCCGTCAAAAACAGGATGGATCTGAATCGTTTCAGAAAAAGACCCTTCATTGATGACTTCGATTTCCCAGATAATCGTTTGTGAATTATATACATTGAAAAAGCAGTTGATGCGTATGTTTTCAAAAGGATAAAAGGAATATTGCATCAGATCGCTGTATGAAGTTGTGATGATAGCTTGCTTGTGAAAATTGCCGGATTGCCATTTGAATTCCTGGTCTTTTTCAAAGGCAAGAAAGAGAACGCCTGCATGCTGGGTGGTAAATCCCAGTGGTTCCTGAGTATGGGTCCACATGAAACGATATCCCTGGTCCAGGACATAGTTGGAACTTTCCATAGGAGCGGCATAGGTGGTGAAGATTGGGCTGTTCCTTGTAGCCTTAAGATTAGAGAGATATTGCGACTGGAGGTTCAATGCCAGCAAGAAAGCAATGCTGATCAGAATCTTTTGTTTTGTCATGATATTTATTTCTATAAAGTCTACAAAATCATATTCAATCTACGGCCGGCATAGTATTACTCCAGGAGGATATTTACTTCTTTTTCAACATATTCTTCTCCATTTTCATCAAATAATACCTTGAACCGGAAGATATTCCCTTTGATTTCGAGCAGTTGTAAATTTCCAAAACGAACAGGCATCCTGTCTGCGATGTACACAAGAATCTCATTGTTGCTACCTGGCTTTGCCTCTAGTTTCATATAGTACCGGTTGCCCAATAGTTTTGCATCCGGGATCCTCAGACCTGTTGATGCATCTCCCGGCTTTGGATTCGGGACTGAGGGAAGTACTTCAATTCCATGTTTGTGTTTCACATCTATCCGGTAATCGCCCTTGATATCAAGTTTTAGTTTTAATTCTGAAAATGATTGAGGCATCACTTCTCCTGATGGCAGCACTTTTCCGTTGAGTCTGATCTCTGTAATTTGCGTTCCTTCCGGAAATAAGGGATTAAAATCCAGGCTGAATTCATTCTGGTATTTTGGACGTACCCAGTATGTAGTTTTTCCTTTGGTGCGTTTCATTTCAAAGTCAAATGCATTCTTGTCAAAACGCAGGTTTTTTATACTGATATGATCCCAGTTTGCCGGGAAAGCAGGATGCAGTTTTAGCTTTTGTTCAGGAGCATTAGGTTCAAATCCGATCAAACCCTCAACAATAGGCTGCAGGACCATGGTTTCCGACCAGCACTGATGTGCACATACTCCGGATGGCGAATATTCTGCGCCGTTCAGTACCTCCTCCAGGAAACCTTTTGCCCAGTTCTGATAAATCTTCAAATTGTTCATGATATGTGTGTAACCCTGCACTTTATTTCCATATTGATATTCTGCAAGGGCTGTCCAGCCGGTGAACAAAGGCCATACGCTGCCCGTATGGTATCCTCGCGGATTGAATTTATCACTTTCTTTTTTTAGGATACGGATACCCCAGTCGCTGTTGAAGGCGTTAGATGCAAACTCCTTCAATATGGGAGCAGCTTTTTCAGGCGGTGTTTGTCCGAAGTACATGGGGATGGCCGGCATGATGGTTTGTTCTTCCAGAAAACTTCCATCCTGGTATAAACCATGGTAATAATAGCGGGTGGAGTCATTATAAAACAATGTATCGATCAGCTCGCTTACTACTTTAGATTCGTAGGCGTAGTGATCGGCCAGTTCTTCCTTTTTGAGCAATGAAGCCATGTAAGCACTTTGATGCAGCGCTTCGCCCCATAAAGATGCAAGGTGCAATGAAGTGTGCGAGCCAAACAAATGACCACCTTCTACCCACCCATGTCCCACATTGGTGTTTTCGATCAGGTGATCAGCGTCGGTGTCGGTCGAAAAACAAAATTCAATGGCCTTATGGATATGTGGCCAGCTCTTCCTGATGAAATCCAGGTCGCCCGTATGACTGAGATAGCGTCCTGCAAGGATAATATAGAGCGGTGTGGCATCCGAAGCATCGTAATGAACAATGCCGGAAGTGCTGAGCTCGTGATATATCTTACCGCTTAGATCCTGGTAATCCTGGAAGTTTTCCAGGATCGCCTTTGTTTTCTCGAAATCACCATAATCAAGCAAAGCAAAAGCACTCCAGATGGCATCCCGGCCAAAATACCAGGCATATCCAGGTCGTCCATTTACAACATGGCCGCCATCCCAGCCTTTGTTCGTTGTCGCATAGCCTGCAACAAGAGATTTTCCAATTCCCGGAGTATGGACAAAAAATTTATCGCTGGCGATCAAGGCCCATTTGTAGCCCTCATTAAAGGTCCTGTTGGGGGTTTGAATACAGAGGCTATATTCCAGAAGATCCTGGTAGTATGAAGCTGACTGTCGGTATATTTCGTAAGCACCCCCGGCAGTTTTTTCATAAACTTCAATAATTTCTTTCTCGCCGGTTCCGCCTGCACTGAAAAGAATGTCAAGATCTTCATTCATTTCCAGGTCGAGCTTCATGATCCCGGAAATAAGATAATCTTCTGTCGGGATGCCTTGCAATACATCTTCTTCTGCAACCGGCTTGTCGAGATCGGGTGGAACAGGGTTGATTGTAAAATCTTCAAACTGACCGATATTGGCTGCATAGATTCTTTTATTGGAGCCCAGCATGACATTGAAATCCTCCGATTTATCCTGTAAAAGGAAGACATTGTTTATCTTGTCTCTTGTATAAAAGAGATTGCCCAGTGCCTGATGATCATAAGGCCACATATACCTGAAATTACTCTTGAATTTGATATATAGTTCTGCAGGATATACACCGCGGTATTCATAATGGATCACCGCAGTGGGTTCATGCATTTGCGCAGTGATGATCTCTGTAAGATAAGCTCTTTTGAATTTGTATTCCCGCGAAAAAGAATTGGGCCTGACCTCAATGCCAGGTGTTTGATCATTCAACCAGTAAATGCTATCTCCATAAGAAAACCTGATTCCAACCTCGTAATCCCGCAAAGCCATAAAAGGATGAGCCCATATTTCCTGTATGCCCCCTTTTTCTTTGCCCATGATAAGTAACCTGTCGGTGGAAACCTCGAAATAATTCTCTGTTGCGAACAGCCTTTGCAGCATAAGAGAGAGGCTGTCTTCCGGCCAGTTCATGGCTGGCTGATATTTAATGTCCAATCTTTCAGGATCTTTTTCTGATATCTCTGTTTCTGTGTAATTCCAGTAATATGCGGGTATATCTGAACCATTGGCCAGGTATTCAATGCTATTCAATATGAATTTATCCAGGTGTTTTCTGTTAAAATTGGGGGCACCAAAATGCACATAAGCGCCGATAGCAATTAGTGTTCCCTGACCGATGTTATACTCAAGAACCAGTTTATCGTCTTCTCTCAAAAAGATATATTCCCAGTCTACAGCAACAACTTTCCCCTTGGCGGGGATTCTTTCGTCAAAATATCCCATTTGTGGAACTTTCATATCCAAAACCGGTTTGTAGACATATGCACCTCCGTGCAGTTCTTTGAATACAGGGTGTCTGCGAAAAGCATGCAATCCCAGTTTTCTGCCATAGCCCTGATCCCTGGCTTCTTTCCAGCGAAGAGCAGGTTTGATGGGTTCTATGCCAAGCGCATTGATATAGCGCATTGCAGTCATAGATAATATTATGCCTCCACCATTTTTCAAATATTTCAGGAGTGAACGCACAACGACAGGATCTTTTTCCTGTTCTGAAAAATCACTCGTATCCACTTCATGAAACCAAATCACATCAAATTTTTCCGGCAGGGATGGGTCTTCAGTAATATCAACGAAAGAAATCAGCTCGGAGTCAAGGTTGTTAGCGTAGTGTTTAAGAAAATCAAAGGATGCCTGGATTTCAAGGTGGGAACCACCATAAGACTTACTGCTCAAAAGTGCAACCTTTATCAGCTCCGACTTTTTCTGAGATATACCAGTTAAAAAGAAAAATATCAGTATTTGAAGTAAAAATAATCTTTTCATAAAAGTATTGATATCGTAATTCCTTAATAATGCAAATTTACTTGGAAAAATCCGGATAATTTCGTAATTTTAACAGTATTAACCAAACTTTAAATGCCATGAACTTTTTTACAAAAATACCGGGGTTTCTGCTTATTTTTTTCATTGCTTTTTCGGCAAGCAGTCAGAATGTCCCAAGGGATAAGAACAATGCTCCTAACAAACAACACAGCAGTTTTTCAAGCGATTTTCAGCAGCCCATTGGCTTTTCACAACCAGACCAGCAGATGGGCATCGCGGGCATCCTCAAATACCGGAGTGATTTGGGTAAGGAAGGAAGTATGTATCTGAATGATGCCTGGAAAGAAGGTACATTGATCCTGAAAGATAATTCAGAGATTAAAGACTGGAAATTCAGGTACAATGTGCGATATCAGGAAATGCAATTCATCAATAAAGATGATGATACCCTGGCCCTTGGTGAACCCGGAGAGATTAAATATCTCAATTTCGACAAAAAAGTATTTGTGGTAGAAGAGTTTGAAAAAGACGATGTTATATCAGAAGGTTATTTTGAACTGGTGATGGAGGGGGAAAACAAAATCCTTTCGCGCAGGGAGATCACGCATCATGTGATGGATCCTACCAATGATGATCCTGAAGATGATACTTATATTCACAACAGTACTTATTACCTGAAACTGGGCGATCAACCGGCTGTTCCGGTATTGATGAACAAGAAATGTTTTTACCATGTTTTCGAGGACCATAAAGATAAAGTGAAGGAATTTATCAAAGAAAATAGGATCAAATGCAAGTCGGTGGATGATCTTGTTAAGGTGATTGCATTTTATGAGAGTCTATAATTCCAGCATATCGTGTATAGTTGCCGGTCAAGGCACAAAGAAATAGAACCGCTACGCTAAGAAGAATGATTTGTTTTTTTATAAGATTGCTCATGAATTTAACATAAATCTAAATTACTCTTTATCAGAATCATTTCCTTGGCGTCCTGGTGTCTTTGTGTTACCAATTCTTAGGGCCCTAAACCCCATCATGTTCCGTTCGCCTGATGATCTCATTCTGCAATTCAGGGCTCAAATCCACAAAATAATCGCTGTATCCTGCAACCCTGACTATAAGATCGCGGTGTTGCTCAGGTTGTTCCTGGGCTTTCTTTAACAGATCCGCCGTCACAACATTGAATTGTACATGATGGCCATTCATCTTGAAGTAGGCTCTAATCAGGTGGATCATACTTTCAATACCTTTTTCTTCTTCAAAAAAACCAGGGGTGAATTTCTGGTTCAGCAACGTGCCCCCGGTTTTGATGTGATCGATCTTTGCTGCGGATTTCAGCACGGCAGTCGGTCCCAGCCTGTCGGCACCCTGAACAGGAGAAATGCCTTCCGACAGTGGTTCTCCGGCTAATCTGCCATCGGGCATGGCCCCGATCATACTCCCAAAATACACATGTGATGTCGTGGGCAGGAGGTTGATCCTGAAGTGGCCCCCTTTTGTATTCGGCCTTCCGTCAACTGCCATGAAAAACATTTCAAAGACCTGCCGGGTTAGTTCATCCACATAATCATCATCATTACCGTATTTTGGAGTTTTGTTGATCAGGATATCCCGCAATTCTTCATAATCCCTATAATTATTTTTCATGGCCTTCATCAGGGTTTCAAAAGAAAAAGTCATTTTTTCAAAAACATGTTTCTTGATCGCCGCAAGGTTATCGCTGATACTTCCTGTTCCGACACCCTGAATATAACTTGAGTTGTAGCGTGCACCTCCTGCATTGTAGTCTTTTCCGTTTTTTATGCAATCACCAATCAGCAGGCTAAGGAAAGGAACCGGCAGGTATTTGGCATAAAGTCTTTCGATGATGTTGTTACCCTGAATTTTTATATCAATAAAGTAATTTAGCTGTTTCTCAAAGGCTTCCATGAGCAATTCAAGGGAATTGAATTCGGCAGGATCACCTGTATCAAGACCGGTTTTCTTTCCGCTTATCGGATCAAAGCCTTTGTTAAGGGTGATCTCCAGAACTTTGGTCAGGTTGAAGTAGCCGGTCAGGATGTAACTTTCCTTACCAAAAGCGCCAGTTTCAACGCATCCACTGGCGCCCCCGTTGCGTGCATCGACTAAATTTTTTCCCTGCCGCAGCAATTCCTGTATGATAGCATCCGTATTGAATACGGAAGGCTGGCCGAAACCTGTGCCGATGATCTTCAAAGCCCTTCGAATAAAATCGTCCGGATTTTTATCACTTAGCTGTATCATAGAGCTGGGCTGTAACAGACGCATTTCTTCGATCACATCAAGGATAAGATAAGTCAGTTCATTCACTGCATCCTTACCCTCTTCAGTTAGTCCTCCAAGGTTGATCAGTGAGAAATCTGTGTAAGTACTGCTTTCTTTTGCAGTTACCCCAATCTTGGGCGGGGAGGGATGATTATTGAACTTGATCCAGAAGGCCTGTAGCAATTCTTTGGCTCTTTCTTTTGTGAGACTTCCAGCCCGGATTTCTTTTTGATAAAATGGATAAATATTTTGATCCAGTCTTCCCGGATTGAATGAATCCCATGGATTCAATTCTGTGATCACACCCTGATGAATAAACCAATAATGCTGCAAAGCCTCATGGAAGGTATTGGGTGGGTTTGCAGGGACTTTTCGGCAGATCCTCTCCATTTCGAAAAGTTCTTTTTTTCGCCTGATATCCTGCTCAAGACTTGCCAGGTCCTTCAATGCGTCGGCATGCCTTTCGGCAAATCGGATGATGGCATCCGATGTTATATGCATGGCGCGTAGTTCTTCAAGTTTATCCAGTGCATTAGGATCATCCTGAAAGTTGAGTTGTGAAATATGCCCTTTAATTTCTTCCTGCAGATTAAGAAAGCCTTTGCTGAACATATCTTTTCCAAGTACGGTATGTCCGGGAGCCCTTTGCTCCTGGAATTCGGTAAAAACACCTGCATAGTAGGCATTCTTCCATGCTTCCGTCATTTCCTCAAAAATCCTTTCGCGCATGGTTTTCCCCTGCCAGAAAGGAATGATTTCCTTTTTAAAAATATTGTAAGTTTCTTTGCTGACTGCAAAATTTTGTTTTTCGCGGGAGTCAAGGGTTTCTAAATCTTCTTTGGAGTGCAGGCAAATTTCAGGATAGGTGGGAGTTGCTTTTGGCTTTTCGCCCCTTTCTCCTACGATCAATTCATTTGCATCGATGAATATGCTTTTGTTTTCCATGATGTACAGGAAGGCGAGGGCTCTTTGCTCAGGTATTGACTTTCCATCTGCCCGGCCACTATTATAAAAATCAGTGATCAGTTCAGCCCTTTCATGCGATATGCTGGTCGGAACTTCGAGGCTTCTCTCTCTCAAATATTTGGTCCTCTTATTCATATTCTTTTAAATATTTACAGTGATATTGTGTTTTTTAAACATATTTCTGACTTTTTGCAGCTCATGCTTTTTTTGCCTGGCCCCTTTGATTTTATAAGGTATTTCGAGACGTTTGTATTTTTCTTCTGCCATTTGGTGATAGGGCAGGATGTCAACCGGGTGTGTATTTTTCAATGACTGTATCAGTTCGATTATGCCCTGAATGTTTTCAACCTGATCGCTAATGCCCGGGATCAGGGGTATCCTGATCCGCATGGGGTAATTTTGTTCGTCCAGTTGGATAAGGTTGTCCAAAATTATTTTGTTGGACACTCCTGTGTATTTAATATGATCCTTGTCTGAGAAAAGTTTCAGGTCAAACAGAAGCAGGTTTGCCTGGGAAGCGATCTCCAGCATGATATTCCTTTGAGCATAGCCCGAGGTATCAATTGCTGTATGTATATTCCTTTTTCTACAGGCCTTTAAAACTTTATTCAGGAAATGAGGCTGTGTCAATGGTTCCCCTCCTGAAAAAGTAACTCCACCTTCCGAAGTTTCAAAGAAAACCCTGTCCTTAAGAATCTCCTCCAGAAGCGAATCAACCGAATACTCCCTGGTTGTTTGGCCATCAATTGGTATAAATTCAACATTATGACACCACCAACAATTCAGAGGACATCCCTGGAAGAAGACTGTTGTTCTGATCCCCGGACCGTCGTGTATGCAAAAGCGTTGGATGTTTGCAACAAAGCCATTCATGAAGATTGAAATTTAAAGCTAGATAATGGATGCTGGATTCTCTCAGTGGTTAGCTCCTCAATCCAGTATCAAGCATCAAATATACGTATACGTCAAGATCACTTTTTCTCCGCCATCCCACACTTCTATAATTTCAAATTTCTGATCATCAACTCTGTATTCCTCATCCAGAATGTGGTAGACCCGGTTGACATGGAAATGAGCCTTGTTGATCTCACCCTTTTTAAGGGGGATTTCGAAAAGTATTTCTTCTTTTCCTTTGGGCCGGATGATGATCATCCTTTCCTTATCGATATTTTCAGAAGCTTTTGTTTCTGTAAAATGCAGAAAATCAGTTCTCTTTTTGAATTTAAAAACAATTCCGTCTTCCTTATTGAATTCTCCATAAAATGGTTCTGTATCATTGTTCAGGGTGATTTGCCATGAGGATTGAGAAAACAACATACTTTGAAGCATGACAAAAGCAAACAGCAATACCGATTGTTTGAGTAATATTTTCATATCCGTTTTGTTTTGTTGAGATAAAGGTATGTTTTTCATTCCAAGCAAGAAAATTATTCCTTCATAAAGGATACAGCAACCGTTCCCGGACCTGTATTTGCACCAAGTACAGGAGATGCATCATGTATAAACTCGGGTTCCTTTCCGCTAATATTCTTGAGTTTTTCAGCGTACCATTGGGCAGTTTTTTCGTTTTTGACATGCGTTATGGAATAACCCCAGATTTTACCCTCAGCAAAATTTTCTTCAAGCAAACCATATATCTTCTTCATGCTGCCTTTTTCACTAAATGATTTGCTGAGTAATCTGGACTTTCCTTCCTTATCCATGCTAACAATCGGTTTCATGTTCATCAGATTGCCTATAAGGCCTTTCATCCTGCTGACCCTGCCTCCCCGAACCATGTATTTCAGTGTTTTTACACTTACAAATACTTCGCAGTTATCAATCCAGTTGTTGATCTTGCTTTTGATCTCATCAATTGAAAGCCCCGCTTCAATGGCTCTGGCTGTTCTTAAAACAATGAGGCCTAGTGCGCCGGTAACTTTTCTGGAGTCGAAGATATTTATATCCATGCCAGTTTGTTCCTGAATGCTTCGGGCAGATTTTTTGCTATTCTCCATTGTTCCACTCAGGGCTTTGCTCAGATGTATTCCAAGGATGTTCTCATAATGTGTGCTCAGGTAATTGTATTTGTTGGTAAATTCTTTAATGGTAGGTTGAGCGCTGCTGGGATGTACCTTGCTCTTTTCAAACATTTTATAGAATTGGGAGGATTTCAGTGTTACCTGATCAAGAAAATGTGTTTCTCCGAAATGCACACTAAGCGGGATGACATGGATCTGATATTTTTCAATGATCTCCTGCGGAAGATCGCAGGTTGAATCAGTAAGCAGTGCAATATTGGAATTCCGATCATGAACGATTTTTTGTTGCATGATCATATCATCTACTTTCTGGGAAATGATATTGCCGCATTGGTAAAGATCCTTGAAAAGTTTTGCAGGTTGGTCCGTATGCACGTGAACCCTGACTTTTTTTGGTGATCCTGCAACCACTATCGAATCTCCATATTGCTCCAGTTTATTGCGGATGTTACAGCGGTCGAGTTCATCACCTGACAACAAAGCCTCGGTGCAATATCTGAAGTTAAAACGCTCGTGGGTAAGGCTTTCTATCTTATCCTCAAAAGCCGGCTGCAAAGCGTGTGAGAGGAGGAGTTCCTTAAGTTTTCCGTTTTTAAAGAAGTCTATTACTCCTTCCAGGAAAACAACGAATCCTTTGGCTCCGGCATCGACAACCTTGTTCCGGGCCAGTATTTCGAGTTTTTCCTTGGTTTCAAGCAAAGATTGTTTGGCTCGCTGGTATGAATCAGCCAGGAGTTTGTTGAAATCCGTAATCTTATCTTTCAGGCTGTGCATCGATTCTGCCCAGTCTTTGATAACTGTGATCATGGTTCCCTCAACAGGATTCTGGATGCTATCGTAAGCATAATCGACAGCTTTGCTTACCGAATTTGAAAATGAATTCACATCGATGCTTTGTTCATTTTCTAATTCATTGCTAAATCCATAAAGAAACTGGGCAAAAATGATCCCGGAATTTCCCCTGGCACCGATCAAGGCAGCATCTGCAAGAGCCACAGCGGTTTCTTTAAAGTTTTTTGTTGGAATGGAAGTATCCACGATTGATCTCAGGGTAGAAGCCAGGTTGGTTCCCGTATCACCATCAGGAACAGGGAAAACGTTGATCTTGTTAATCGCTTTCTGATGTTCGAAAATTTTCTGGGCACCGGCAACAAAGCTGTAGTAAAGCTGCTTACCGTTTATCTTTTGTATGTCTTTTAATTTCTGCTTTGAGTCCATTTATTCAAAAATTGGCTTTGCAAAGATACAAAATAATTAGTGGATGCTTGTTTGCTTTTGTCTATAAGCCTTGTAATCTAACTGATAATCAGTACCGGTATTTAAAATATGGTAAATTAATACTCAAATGCTTTTAATTATCATAAGTGGTGTATGGTGTGAAATTGAAAATTTTCAACCTGACCAGCAAGGGAATCGATAACAAATAATCCATGATTCGCAATAATAAATATCCTATACAGTTAAAAAAACATAAATCACATGGATTCATTCAATATTTGATTAACTTTGTCGGAAATAAAATATTCACAAAAGCTATGAAAAAAATAATACTGATACTCGTAGTGGTTTTTGCTGGTACTTCTGTGCTATATGCACAAAGCAGTTCCAATAAGGAAGATAATCCGAATGCTCCGGAAATATCATTTGAAAAAACAGTACATGATTATGGAACGATCGAAGTGGGAGGTGATGGTACCTGTTATTTCGAATTTGAAAACACAGGGAAAGAACCATTGATACTCAGCAGACCAAGGTCTTCGTGCGGTTGTACTGTCCCCACATGGCCCAAACAGCCTATCCTTCCCGGGAAGACAGATAAGGTTAAAGTTACTTACAACACAAAGAGAGTTGGAAGGATCAACAAAAGTGTTACTATTTATTCCAATGCCAAGAACAATCCTGTTATTCTCAGGATCAAGGGCGAGGTTTCCAGAAAACCAAAGGAAGAAGCACCTGTGAAGAATATTGATCAGGGAGGTTCTCCAGTTAACAAATAGGATTAAAATGAAATGGTGTTAAATATTATCCCGGTAGTAATGATATCGGGATTTTTTTATTGATCTGAATTAAATTTATAAACCATGCCGAAGATTTCAAAAAAAGGGGTTATGATGCCCGAGTCACCCATTCGCAAGTTGGTACCATTTGCAGAAACTGCCAAAAGTAAAGGCGTTAAGGTCTATCATTTGAATATAGGGCAGCCGGATATAGAAACTCCGGAAGTAGCCCTGAACGCTGTCAGGAATTTTAAAGATAAAGTAGTGGCCTACAGTCATTCTGCCGGTATACTTTCTTTCAGAAAAAAACTTACTGAATATTACAAAAAGTACAATATTGATCTAACACCCGATGATATTATTGTAGGTGCCGGAGCATCCGAAGCGATTCTTTTTGCGATGAATTCCTGCCTTGATCAGGGCGATGAAATTATCATACCCGAGCCCTTTTATGCGAATTACAACGGGTTTGCCATCAATGCGGGCGTAGTGGTAAAACCTATTTTCTCCAGTATTGACACAGGTTTTGCACTGCCTCCCATGGAAGAATTTGAGAAGGCCATTACGGAAAAAACAAGAGCCATCATGATCTGTAACCCGAACAATCCCACGGGTTACCTGTATTCCAAAGAAGAGCTGGAAACCTTGCGTGACATTGTAAAGAAATATGATCTTTACCTGATCACCGACGAAGTTTATCGTGAATTTTGCTATGACGGGCACAAGCATTATTCTGCCATGTATCTGAAGGGAGTTGAAGATCATGTGATCATGATCGATTCAACTTCCAAAAGATACAGTGCCTGCGGTATACGGGTTGGATTCATGATTTCCAAAAACAAAGAGGTGATGAAAACCGCCCTGAAATTTGCACAAGCAAGGTTGAGTCCGCCGAGTTTTGGACAGGTTGCAGCAGAGGCCGCCATTGATGTACCCGATTCTTATTTCGATGAGGTTCTGAAGGAATATGATGCCCGCAGGACTGTTGTGTATGAATCCATCAACAAAATTGAAGGAGCATTTTGTCCGAAACCCAAGGGAGCTTTCTATGTTGTGGCAAAACTGCCGATCGACAACAGCGACAGATTCTGCCAGTGGTTGCTCGAAGATTTTAACTACAAGAACCAGACGGTAATGTTTGCTCCGGCATCAGGTTTTTACAGCACAAAGGGCAGGGGAGAGGATGAAGTGCGTATCAGCTATGTGCTGAATGTGAATGATCTGAAAAGTGCAATGAAGTGTTTGGAAGAAGCGCTGAAGGTGTATCCGGGTAGAACTACATAATTAATAATTAATAATTGGGCTTCAGTCGGGGGATTGAGGCCTTTTTTATTCATCATAAAGAAGATACTTCTTTCTTATCTTTTTGAATGCATTCAGGTCATCCTGCCAGGAGATCTTGATTTCTTCATCCGAAATTCCATTTTCAATTTTTTTCCTGAGTTTATCCGTGCCGGCGAGTTTGTCGAAATAGGAATTGAAAAATCCATCCTTTTCCTTAAAATAATCATAATAGTTGAAGAGCCATGAAAGGTTTATTTGATAAGGGATACCGGATGTTTTGGTGTAACTGATCAAGGAAGTTCCGTAACAATTCTGCCCTTCGTATTTTGGGTTTCCGGCTCCTTTCATGGATTCGGGAGTGAACACATAACTTCCAATTGCAAAATCAGGATGTCCAAAAACCTCAAACGGGTGTTCCGTCCCCCTTCCCACACTGACAATTGTTCCTTCAAAAAAACACAATGAAGGATAGAGGTAAATAGCATTCATGTTTTTTAGATTTGGAGAAGGATTGACAGGCAATTCATAAAAAGTATGATGGGTGTAATTCTCGACGGGTATAAGCTTTATGTCGCATTGAAGGCCATTTTCCAGCCAACCTTCTCCATTTAGCATCCTGGCATACTCACCAACCGTCATACCATGCACAACAGGCACTGCATGCAATCCGATAAATGATCTGAAGGTAGTATCCAGAACAGGTCCGTCGACATAATGGCCATTTGGATTGGGCCGGTCGAGGATGATCAGGGGGATGTTGTTTTCCGCACATGCTTCCATCACATAGGTCATGGTTGAAATATATGTATAGAAACGTACCCCAACATCCTGGATATCGAAAATAAAAAGCTCAATATCCTTCAGATCGTCCTTTGTTGGTTTTTTATGATCCCCGTAAAGGGATATTACGGGCAAGCCCGATTTCTGGTCAATTCCGGATGCAATGACTGCACCTGCATCCGCATTTCCCCTGAATCCATGTTCGGGGCTGAAAACCCTTACAATGTTGATACCCAGCTTCAGAAGACTGTCAACAAGATGTGTATGACCGATCATGCTGGTATGATTGCCAACAAATCCCACTTTTTGATCCTTCAGCAAGTGGAGATATAATTTTGTTCTTTCAGCACCTGTGCGAAGGGTGTCAGGATTTTTTTTTCCTGATGTTGCGGTACATGAGATTGCCAGAAATAACATGATACCGTAAGTATAGCTTTTGGTCAACAGAAGATTCATAGATAAGCAAAGGTAAACTTTTCTACCTTTGCAATAAAGCAGGTTTGGTGAATACGGAACTTTTCATAGCAAGGCATATTACAGGGAAAAGCCGGGAAAATGTATCCCGGCCAGCGGTCAAGATCGCCATTATCAGCATTGCTCTTGGCCTGGCCGTGATGATCGTTTCCATTGCTATTGTCACCGGATTTCAGAACGAAATCCAAGGAAAAGTTACCGGTTTCGGGGGGCATATACAGATCAGTAATTACGACCAGAATATTTCACTGGAAGCAAAACCAATCAGCAGGGATCAGAATTTTTATCCCGGACTGGCCGAGCATGAAAATATCAGGCATGTACAGGTTTTTGCCAACAAAGCTGGGATCATCAAAACCGAAAACCAAATACAGGGCGTGGTCCTCAAAGGAATCGGAGGTGATTATGACTGGTCGTTTTTTCAGGATAAGATCATCAAAGGAAATCCTGTTCATATCAGCGACAGCGCATTATCAGATGATGTGATCATTTCCAGCGCACTATCGGAATTGTTAAAACTGGATATTGGGGACCCTTTGAGGATGTACTTTGTTTCGAGCGATCAGTCGAGACCCCGGGGAAGGAAATTCAATGTATCGGGCATTTATGAAACCGGGCTGGAAGAATTTGATAAAATGTACATCCTGGGCGATATTAAACATGTGATCAGCCTGAATCGCTGGGATGAAAACCAGGTGAGCGGTTTTGAGGTGCTTATCGAGGATCTGGATGATCTGGAAGCGCTGACCAAATATATTTTTAATAAAATCCCCTATGACCTGGATGCCCGTTCCATTAAGGATATTTATCCCCAAATCTTCGACTGGCTAGATTTGCAGGATAAAAACGTGATCATTATTATCATCCTGATGGTATTGGTTTCGGGCATCACCATGATTTCCACCCTGCTTATCCTGATCCTGGAAAGGACCAATATGATCGGGATATTGAAAGCGATGGGGGCCAGGAATATCAGCATAAGGTGGATTTTTCTTTACAATGCAGCATATATCATAGGCATAGGTTTGATCTGGGGCAACCTGATCGGAATAGGTTTGTGTTTGCTGCAGGATCATTTCGAACTTATCAAGCTGAACCAGGAATCCTATTATGTGAGCGTAGTGCCCATTAATCTTGAAGTGTTGCCAATTCTGCTCCTGAATACCGGAACCCTGATCGTTTGTGTTTCGATGCTGATCATACCCTCGTATATCATAACCAGGATCACACCGGTGAAGGCGATAAGGTTCAGTTAAAACTGTCAATGCCTGAAATACGTTGACCACTTTTTAACAGAAAAACAAACTAAAATTAGTTAAAAATGGCAACAAGAAAATCACAAAAATTAACCGTATCTGAGAGAAGGCGAAGGAACTTCAGTGAAAGCTTTAAAGT
>JAIOZK010000012.1 GCA_021740625.1 Bacteroidales bacterium | reverse complement strand
CAGAAAACTTTAACTCCAAGATCAAGGCTTTCAGATCTGTTTTCAGGGGAATTAATGATATCGGGTTTTTTATCTACAGGGTGACATTGATCTTTGCGTAGCTAAATACTGTTCCCCACCTAATATTACTGGTGAACCCCGAAACATTGGTATTATATGATTGCCAGGTATTATTTTGCACCTCCCATTTTACCAGGCCAGGCTCATAACCGTAACTATAAGTTGCAGTCTGACCAAACCAATAAGTATTATCATTTTCCTGATATATTGAAATAACAGGACATTGGATAAGACCTGAATTAATTGAATCATATATTGTCCACTTTTGATTATCATAACAATTTAGTGCAGTATATGATGAAGGAGCCATAAATTTCTCGTCGCATCCAATCCATTTATTATTCATATCATCAACATATATGCTTGTGATAACCGTCGAAGATGTGGCATTTCCTGAGACAGTATCATTATATATTACCCAATCACTTCCATCATAGCTTACTAATCCTTGCACATCGCCAGGCATTAACGACGATTGATTCACCGAAAACCACAAAACATTTTCCAAATCAACTTCAACTTCATTGACTATGTTATGAGGAATGCCTGAGTTCTCAGTATTGTATACCTCCCAGCAATCATTTGAATCATTAAGGCTTATTAAACCATCCATTCCCATACCAAACCATTTGGTATTATTATTATCAACGGATATGCTATTAATTAAAGGAGTAGAAATGTTTACCGCTGAATCAATATCAATTGCCAGCCAGTCCTCTTCGTCTCCATCAAATTTGTAAAGTACATTATCATCTTCATTCGGGTCAATAGCTACCCAAAGGAAGTTATTTTGGTCAATTTCAAGATCACATATACTGCTTGAATTAAGCGGGCTATTCGTAAAATCATATACACTCCACTGATCATCAGATATTTTCACTAAAGCACTATATCCGGGAAAACTAAATGTTTCACAAGCGACCCAGATATTTTGATCATGATCAATTAAAATGTCTGTAACACCGTTATATGGCAACTTAGAATTTGCCCTGTTATATAGGGTATATTTCCCAGTCAAAACATCCATTTTAATCAGGCTTGCAGGAGTCCCTATCCATAAGTCGTTATTATGACGCACCATGCAACTAACAGAATTCGTACAACCAATATTTTCCCATCCGGCAAATTGTGCAAACAAGCCCTCGGGATTCTGAATAAGAATGAATGATACTATTACACATGCCAGCACTCTGGACTTTTTTCTAATTGTTTTCATAATATAAATTTTTGTTATTAATTAAACTTTGGCTCAAAAATAACAAAGGAGGAATCTTTATAAAAGAAAACTATCTATACACAATCTTTACATCATATTAAATCTTAACTTCTTAAGAAAGTCATAGAAGTTTTCGTTTGCATCAAGGTTCATTTTTTTTCGTAGGCGATAACGTGCAATATCTATACTTGCAGGTTGTATATTATTTAACATTGCAATCTGTTTTGAGGAGAAGCCCAGTCGTATCATCGCACACAATTGTTTTTCATTCTCAGTTAACCCAGGGAATCTATCCTCAAGGTTTATATAAAAAAACTCACTGAGTTCATCAATTCTTTTATATAATTCAACCTGGTTATTACTCATTTCTTCGGAGTGGCTTAAAATTGCAATAATCTCTCCAATTTCATTTTTTACCGGTTTTCCTGAATCATAACTTAGTCTTAGCTTTTTAATTTTTACTTTGATTGTTTCGAGCAATTTCTTTGTCTTTAAGATATGGGCGCCAAAAATACTTACCTCATTAATTTTACATTCAAGCATTTTTTCAACTTCAGCATTCCGCAGTTTATTAAGCTTTGCCTTTTGTTGAAAATAAATATAGAGTAGAAATAAAAAAGCCATTACCAGAACTAAAGCTATAAGCAGTAAGGCAAGCCGGAGCTCGTTGACTTCCTGTTTCTTATGTAGCATACCCACTTCAGCCTCTCTGATCTTCAGTTCGTTCTGCAGATTATAAAATTCAAAGCGGGTTTTTATTTTGTTTGTATTCTCAATGATCTCCCTGTTTAATAATTCGTCTTTTAACTGAAAAGCTTTTCGCTGATATTTATCCGAATGAATGCAATCGTTTAAACTGCGGTACAAATCAGCAAGGCTGATATATGTATTAAGTTCATCAGGTTTAAAATAATTCTTTTTTGATATTTCCAGACTTTGCAATAGAAACACTTCAGCTTCAGCATAATTATGAAGTAAGTTTTCTAATTCACCCAGCTTATTGAAACAAAAAGCGTGGACCTTTTTATTTGATATTTCAGGAAGGAGGGGTAAAGCCTTTAGTAAGTAATTTTTGGCCTCAACATAGTCTCTTGTTTTGATGTAAAGCGCTCCCAAATTAACTAATGCAAAGACATAGTTCTCAATAAAACCAATTTGTTTGGCATTAATCTGTACTTCTTTTAGCAATTTTATGGCTTTGTAGTATTGTTTATTATTTAAGTATATTATAGAAATATTGAGCTTTGAAGCTTGTAATTCACGTTCCATACCTAATTGCTGAGCAAGATCTATTGCCTTTTTATAATACCAGATTGCATGCGTAGTGTCATCCCATAAGCCATAAATTATCCCGATATTATTAATAACCCTTGTTTCATACTCTTTCTCATTTTTATTTCTGAATATTTCTAGTGCCTTTGTCGAATATACAAGAGCCTTGTCATAGGCCCCACTAGTAATATAAACATTTGCAATGTCAATCATGTTTTGGGCAACCGATACGGAATCATTTGTTTTTCTATACCATCTAATAGCCTCTTCATTGTATTCTAATGCCTTATTTATTTCTTCATTTTTAAAATAATAATCAGAAATAAGCTTGGAAGATTGTGCAACTGTTTTAGGCAAACTGGATTTTCTTGCCAGCTTATACGCACTATCAAGTAAAAAAAAGCTTGAGTCATTTTTCTCTCTAAGTAAAACCTTACCCTTGGCGATCAATGAATCAATTATTTCTTGGTGATAATTATGAAAGTATTCTTCATTCTCATTTCCTGATATTTCCTTCCGGTTTTCTTCATTACAACCCTGAACAAACAAAAAGACAATAATAATACAATAATGTTTTAACTTTTGTAACATAATCTATTATTGGGTTCTCAGGAATTTTTGCGTCTATGTTTCTTTCTCGTTGCAAAATGATAGTTATTCGGGTCGATTGATTCTTGTTCCCTTAATAAAAATCCATAAAATAAGGACCAACTCCCCAATGAATTCCGGTATGGCAACAATGGCCTGTATTGTCGGGGGAAAATCCTGATAATTTGGTAAAAGAATATTCGCATAGTTGTCAAAAAAATAGGTTATAGCCGCCAGCACCAAAAGCCAGCCAATTACTTTGGGTATAAAACCGGATTTTAAAGCTAAATATCCCAACAACAGTAAATGAAAACCGAAAAAGATAAAACCAACAAGCCAGGTGAGATTAAACGCCTTTAAACAGAAAACAGATACTAAACTGGAATTAGCAGATTCTTCTAACCCATTTAAACCTGGCAGAATCATAATAAGGAAAAGGAGGGCAATAGCATAAATGCCCGTATAAACAACCCTAAACCATGCAGCAAGTAAAGAAATGCTCTTGTTTACAGGTTTCAGAAATACATAGAGAGTCAATGCCAACAAGACATCAAAAGGCAATACAAACAAAAAGTCGCTCACAATACTGATGCGAAATGGCATCTCATTGTTAGTAATATTTTGTAGTGATTGTGTGGGATTATCGGCTAAAATCATTTTGCCACGTACTATAAAATTGGAGAATATTGCAGCTATGAACATGATAAAATAGGCAATGCCTGCCATAAATGCTGCATTTCGCGATGATATGTCCTTAGACGTTGTATTTATTTTCATTGACGTATATTTTAAGTATTGAATGCATATATTTCACAAACCGATGAAGCACAGAAGTAATTACTTCTGTGCTTCAATCCAATCAAGCATTAATCTGAAAACCCAGGCTTCAGCTTTTTTCCGCCTCAGCCTTCTTATTAACTACACCACTAACCCCTCAAGAGAATATTGTATAATTAGAACGCTTATGCAAATGTTATTCATTATTAATCAGCTTTAAAGATTATTTTTTTACTTGTGGTTGAATTTTGATTACTAATGATTTGAATGAAATACACTCCATCAGGAATATCAAGCGATCTCAAATCAATTCTTTGTATTTGTTTCGTCGTAACATGATTAGTATACACGTATTTTCCCAATGCATTAAGAATGTTAATTCTGCACGATTCATTCTCAGGACATTCAATAGTAAGGATGTCTGTTACCGGGTTAGGATAAATACTTGCCCTAGGTAAAGAGTGTTCTGAATAGTTTGATACTTTATCAACCACTATATTATCAATATACCAATAATCCATATTGAAGGAATTACTGCCTCCGGCTTCGAATCTTATCTGTGTGGTTTTCCCTTTTGCATATTCCGTGATGTCATATTGATATTTTTCCCAATTAATATCGAATGTCTCGGGAATGCTGTCTAACAATATCCATTCAGTTTCGTTCAGAACAAATATTTTCATATATTCAGTGCTAGATGCAAAGCCGGAAGCCAGATAGAGGTCGAAACTTAAACCAATGTCTCCGCTTGGAGAAGTATCCTCTACAGGAGGACTGACGAGACTGTAACTATATGTACTCCAGAGGGGTGGCGCATTTTTAAATTTGGCAGTTGGGGCAGGATTCCCATCATCAGCAGTTACTACCCAATTTCCCTGACTTGGGTCGAATGTCCAGTTATTTGTTTCAAAATCTCCACTATTCCACTCTTCTTCAAAAGGGATACTATATGATTCACCATCATTTACATATATTGCCGGATGCCAGGAGTAAGCTGCGACATTCCCATAATCATCAGTCAGCTCCACCTTAATATCAACGTAAGTGGATGCAGCGTCTGCCAGGGCTGGAGTTAATTCGCTTGAATAATAATAATATGGAATATAATTGGGTGTAGCTGACGGAATGTTCATGAAGAGTGTATCGCAAAGATCAGGTCGTTCAACCACAGACAGCTCAGCCCACTCATCACTATCAGATGATTTGTAATAAACCTTAATATTTTCGGTCTGAATCGGCAATGCCTGGGGTATAATTTCCGGGTTATAATCGTGAGCACTCAGGATCACTGAAGCCTGGGTATTTTCTCGATAAGAATTTTTCAAACTAACCAAACCTTCTTCATTTTCAATACGAAAGGAAGCTAATACAGGCGGATCCGCATCATATTCTGATACATCAAAAGTGAGCTTCGTCTTAACCTCCCCCCCAATGTCATTAACAACATAATCGGCATTTGTTGTTTTCAATGTGTATATCCCCGATTCATCATAATAATAAGGACTCGGAAATTCATAAACCATACCCGAACTTAATACCTCATCATTATATTGCAATTCATAATTTGTGCGGGAGCGTTCGTAGGGAGACATCATTGAGTTCAGTTGGTTAGAACAACCGGAATAGAGTTTAATGGTTTCAGGGTCAAAATAATTATTAATTGTTCTGGCTGAGAGATTCAGACTTTCTTTGCCAATTTCAAGTTGAAGCGGATTTGAAAGATCATTTGCTTTTACCGTATAATCAAATCTTAAATGTATTGGGTGGTTTCCAAACACAATCGAATCATCGGCAATATAAAGAGTTGGAGTTTCTATGAAATTGGAATTTGACCCTGTATGTGAAGGTAATCCTTCCCAATAGGTAATCTCTGCACTCGTTTTATCATTTTCCCACTGCTCGTTCGCTAAATAGCATGTCAGGGATTCACCGTCAGCAATAGGATATCTGGTGTCTATAAATGTAAATCCAAATCCGGCATAATTAGAATAAGAGTAGTAGAGATCGGGCCGATAGCAAGTTGCGGTGAAATGAACCGTAAGGTATTTTGAAGAGGAAGCCGGTTCTGTTCTTGGATTGAATATCCATTCAATTGCTTGAAAGTCATCCGGAATGTTTGTAAGCGTTACATCTCCTGTGCATCCGTTTTGCACTGGGAAGCTTGCCATATACAACCTTCCTAATTTTAAATATGCCTGTGTGCATGAAAAACGGGTACCTTCTTCCAAATCAGAAACCAAAAAATAGTTATCAACTCCTCCATAAAAGCTGGATCCCAGAAGTGTAGAATACTTTGGATAAAGAGGTTGTTTGTGCACCTTCATGGCCATCCCTTGAGGAAACTGAATATCAATCGTACTGTATTGAAACAGGTTTTCCTCCCCAGCGTTGTCAATTGGCTGGCCGGTTTCGTCATTTACTACCATATAGATTTTATGCCTGGCCGTTTTCTTTAAATCAATTATGGTATCAATATCCCGGTTTATATCAATCTCCATGAAAACAAATCTTGGAATAGTATCTTCGTTGGATGTAAGATGGCCAGGATAATGTGAGTAATTGTTGATCATTACATGGTAATTACCTTCCACAACAGCATCGAATTTGATATAAACCATATCTCCTTCTAAGCCATACGAATCATCACCAGCACTAAAGGGACTCCGATCATAAAACAACTCTTCATTAACTATAATAACTTCACCAATATGACCCGAGTTGCTATAGCCCTGGAGACGAAACTTCACACTATAAGAGGTTTTTCCGTTTTGCAAGAGCTCATTGTGCCTATCTTTTTGTGATTTTTTAGTTAATGACTGTTGCGGAGAGATAAATTTTGTACTCTGACTCTCTATTGTTTGATTTTCTGTTATTTGAAAACTACCATCAGGCTGTTCTATTAGAACTTGCTTTTCACCATTTATTCCTGTTACATCGAAAGCAACCTGTGCCGAAAGCTGGGAGCAGAAGCTTGCAGTTACAAGAATTAATAAAAATAAAGACTTTGATTTCATAAGATAAAGATTTTGGTTAATACTAATTTATTGCAAGCAAAATTCGCTTAGTCTCCTTCAACAGGCAAATAATTGATATTGATAAAATATTGATGGTGGATTTTGAAAAGGAAATATATAAAACGCTCAATAGATTGATTTGCAGAATTCAAAGTAGTTATTTTGAATTTCGTCTTAAAAAATATATTGATTATAAGTTTTTGAAGATAATTACAAGAATGAATTAAAACAATTTAGATAATACGAAGAATGATTTATATACATCCTGATAGTTAAGAAAAATTTCATTTGATACCAGAATTGATTTTCAGGATATTAAATTTGACGTAAATAATCTTCTAGGCTCTTTCCTTTATCAAGTCCTATTTTCTTTCTTATATGATGTCTATTGGTGAAGATTGTTGCTGGTGATATATTGAGCAAACGGGCAATTTCTTTTGCCTGCAAATTAATTTTAATATAGGCACAAAGTCGTATTTCATTCTCTGTTAAAGATGGACATCGTGCCTTCAGTTTAGAGAAGAAATCAACATGAACTTTTTCAAAAAGTGTTTTAAATTGATTCCATTTGTTTTCAATTTCATAAGTGTCTTCGATGAGAAGTTTAATAACATGATAAGCATTTTCATCAATAGATTTCTCCTTAAAAAGTTTATCCGATTTTAAACGCAAATTCTCAAAAACATCGTTTTGGGTAACTAACTGAAGCGATAAAGCAGTCAGTTCTTTGTTCTTACTCTCGATTTCATTTTTATATTTCAATTCCTCCAATTCGGCTGATTTTTGTTTTGCTTCTATCTGTTGGAATAACAAAGTATTTTTCATTTCATGAAGTTTTACAGAACGATGCATTAAAAAGCTAATAAAAAAGGCAATGATTAAAACAAAAGTAACTACTAATATGAGTATATTCGTTTGTCGCTTTTTTGAAGTGAGTTCCTGTGCTAGTCTATTCATTTTAAGTCGCCTTTTTTGTTCATTGATTTTCCATTGATATGCAATAATTTTGTTTTGCATTTCAGCATTCATAATGCTGTCCCGTTTTTCTATGTATTCTATATAGTAATTATATGCCGTTTCCCAATCTCCTTCATCACGGTATAGTTCCGATAGTGCAATTAGCGAACTTGCCTGTCCCCGTTTAAGTTTTGTTTCGCAAAACATGTTAAGAGCTTGCTTATAATATTTTTTTGCGGTTTCACCTTCCCCCATCTTTTCATACAGCAGTCCTATATTTTGCATTGCAGCTCCTGTAAGTCGTAAATTTCCTTTTTTTTGTGCAATGTCAAGGGATAATTGATGATATTTAAGCGCACTATCAAGTTGATTTTGCGCATTATACATTAAACCAAAATATGAATAGCAATTAGAAAGGTGTATTGAATCATTAAGTTTTTTAAATAAATTCTCGCTATACTTAAGAAGCACCAATGCTTCCTCAAAGTCCTTGATTTTAATATAACATTCTGCCAGATTGAGGTGAATACCTGCAATACTTCGTTCATTTTTCTGCATTTTATAAATTGCCAATGCTTTCTTGTAATAACTAATGGCTTCCTTAAAATCGCCAAGAGCAACATAGACAATACCGAGGCCATTATAGACTTTTGATAATTGACTACTGTCAAATTTTTCATAAGTTTGTCGAGCTTTCGTAAAACACTGCAAGGCACTATAATAGTCGTCAAGCTCAGTATAGTAGTTTCCCTGTGCTAACTTGATATTGGCTATTAGAATTTCATCCTGGATTTCCTCCGCTATTTCCAGGGCATTTTCATAGGCTGAAAAAGCACTATCAAACTGTTGTTGTTTGCGATATATTCTTCCTTTATTGAAATAAGAAAAAAGTAACAGATTACTGTCATTATTTAAAGATGCAGTTTTAATAATATCCGATATCCGTTCAACATCCTTTCCAGTTGCATTCCAGTATGAGGTATCTAACGTATGCAAGTAATTATAAAGGGAATCGGGATTGTAGATTTGGTTTTGAAGGATAGAATGATTGTTATTTATAGATTTCAGATATAAGAATAGTACAATAATTATTATAATCGGAACTATCAACAAAGTCCAATCAATATTATTCCTTTTCAAATACTTTATAATGTTCACTTTTCTCATTCAAATTCAATCTCGTCCAAATCTACAAATTTAATTATTCCCAAAATGCACGGAAGACTAAAACTATTCAGACTGCTTCCAGCTTATCAATGTTAAATGGGTTCGCCGGGGTCTTTGGGCGGTTGTTCCATCACATTGCCATTGCCCTTATAGGTATCACAGGTCAGTTTGGTAATGACATTGGTAAAATGGTTAAGGGAAAGCAATTGCAGGGGGTGTAGCGGGAGGATGAAGTATGCGCTATCAATGCTGCAGCACAAAATGCCACTGCCATCCAGATATGCAATTTTCAATCTATAATCTTAAATCCCTTCAATACCTGTATGCTTCCAATACTTGCCACAACCACAGCCACTACCAGCAACCAGGGTTCCAGCCCCATGGGTTGGAAACTGAGCAGGGTGTTGAGGCCGGGGATGAAGTAAGCGGCGATGAGTGCCGCGGCACAGAAAACCACGGCCATCCAGACGTATTTGTTGCGGGTGACCTGGTTGAGAAAGACTTTTTCATCGCTTTCGCGCATGTCGAAAACGTGGAAGATCTGGGTGAAGGCCAGGCCGAAGAAGGCGATGTTGTTGGCGATTTCTTTACTTACGCCCATGGAGTAAGTCGCAAAGAAATAAGCGCCGATGGTGTAGACCGCAATGATGGCCCCGTAGATGGAGATCATGGTCCAGCTCTTTTTGGTGAGTATGGGTTCGTCAGGGTCTTTGGGCGGTTGTTCCATCACCTTGCCGCGGCCCTTGCCGATACCGAGGGCCAAAGCGGGAAAGACGTCGGTGAGGAGGTTCAGGAAAAGCAATTGCAGTGGGCGCAACGGAAGGGTGAAAATGGTGAAGCTGACCGCCGCGATCACCAGGATCTCGCTGAGGTGGTAGCTGAGCTGGTAAACGATGAACTTGCGGATGTTGTTGAAGATGATCCTCCCCTGCCGGATGGCAGTGATGATGGAGGGGAAGTCGTCGTTTTTGAGCACCATATCCGATACTTCCTTGGCCACCTGTGTGCCGCGCTTGCCCATGGCAATGCCGATGTCGGCCTTTTTGAGTGCGGGTGCGTCGTTTACCCCGTCACCGGTCATGCCCACGATCTCGCCGTTTTCCTGGAAGAGCTTGAGGATGTCGAGCTTTTGCCCGGGATCCACACGGGCGAACACACGTGATTCGGCAAACTTTTTCTTTTCATCTTTGCCTTTGTCTTCAAAGCCCTCTACATCTTTTCCGGTGTATGCCGATGGTTCTTCCTTTTCAGTAATGTTGACCTGCTTTGCAATGTTGCGGGCGGTCTCGGGATGATCGCCGGTGACCATGATCACATGGATGCCGGCTTTCAGGCAGGTTTTGATAGCATCTTTCACGTTTTCGGCCGGGGGATCGATAAAGCCCAGCAGTCCCAGCAGGACAAGGTCCTCATCGTAATTTTCTTTTTTGTCCGTTACCTTGTATGCCAGGGCAATGGTACGCAGTCCGTCGGCCGACATGGCATTGCTTTCTTCTTTCCACTTTTCTCTCTGTTCCTTACTGAGATCTTCTTCACCCTCATCCGTTAGTACCTTATTGCATCTTTCGAGAATCACATTGGCGGCGCCTTTTACGGCGGAGAAATAATTGCCGTTCTGCCTGTGAAGGGTCGACATCATCATGCTGTCGGAGTCGAATGGATCTTCTTCTATTCTTTCGAATTTTTCCCGGTATTCCTTTGTTATTCCTTCTTTCTGGTTCTCCGCATATTGCAGTATGGCGATTTCCAGCATGTCACCCTTGCCGGAGCCGTCTTCCTTCAGTTCAGCGTTGTTACAAAGCAGGGAAACTTTCAGTACTTTTTCAAAGAGGCTGCCTTCTTTCGGGACTTCATCCAGTTTTTCGTCTTTCTTCCTTTCCTTATTGAAAAAGAACTGGCTGAGGCTGAGTTTGTTTTTGGTGAGGGTGCCGGTTTTGTCGGTTAAAATGACGGTGGTTTCCCCAAGGGTTTCCACGGCGGCCAGCTTTTTAACGATCACATGTTCTTTTCCCAGGCGCATCATGCCTTTGGCCAGGGCGATGGTTGCTACGATGGCCAGTCCTTCGGGGATGGCCGCGATGGCCCAGGCAATGGAAGTTTGGGCGATGATGTGCAAGTTCTTGCCGGTAAAATAGCCCAGGACCCCGTAGACTGCAGCCATTCCTACCACGATCCATACCAGTCGTTTGGAGAGTTTGTTGAGCTTGATGTTCAGGGGAACACTTTCTTTATCCTCGGCGCTAACCATCTCGGATATACCGCCAATTTCAGTTTTCATGCCGCTGGCCGTTACAATGGCCTTTCCTTTCCCCATGGTGATGGATGTACCTTTGTAGGCCATGTTTTTGCGGTCGCCGAGCTGGGCATCTTTGTCCACGGTTTCGGTCAGTTTGGTAATGGGCACTGATTCTCCGGTCAGGGCGCTTTCGTTGATCTGCAATTCGGAAGCCTCAATGATACGGGCATCTGCTGGGATGAGGTTGCCGGCTTCCAGGATGATGATGTCGCCGGGTACCAGTTCCTCGGAATCAATTTCTTCTTCATTGCCTTCGCGCAGGACTTTGGTTGTCATCTTGTCCATTTCCTGCAGGGCTTTCATGGATTTGCGTGCCTGGTATTCCATGTAAAATCCAATGGCGGTATTGAAAACGATTACCACGATGATGGCAATGGCTTCGGGGATGTCGCCAAACAGGAAGGAAACGATAACAGCAGCCATCAGCAAATAAATAACGGCACTTTTCAGTTGATCGAAAAGCAGATGCCAGAGGCTTTTCTCTTTGGTTTCCTTGAGTTTATTGGGACCGTGTTTTTTGAGGCGGGATTTTACTTCCTCACTTGAAAGACCTTTTTCGGGTTCTACCTTGAAGTGCTCAGCTACTTCATTTATAACCTGGGTGTAAAAATTTTCCTTTGACATCCTCTTTGTAAATTCCAAATAACAAATTTCAAATCACAAATAATTCCCAAATTCAAATGTTTCAATGACATAAACTCTGTGCCAATAGCCAGGGTTTCGAATTTAGGTAATTGGTCATTGTATTTTATTTGTTATATGAGATTTGAAATTTGGTGCTTTATTAAAATCTTAATTATCTCTTTTTCTTAGGTTTATACAGATGTGTTGGTTCTCCAAAATACACCTCCGCCGCTTCCATGATCGTTTCACTCAATGTCGGATGGGGGTGTATGGTCAGGGCCAGATCTTTGGCGTTTGTAGCCATTTCGATGGCCAGGGTAGCCTCCGGTACCAGACTGCCCGCTTCCTTGCCAACAAAACCTGCTCCCAGCAAGCGGTCATTTTCCGGATCAATAATTAATTTGGTCAGTCCCTGGTTGCGGCCCATGGCCACAGCCTTGCCTGAGGCACCCCAGGGGAATTTGGCGACTTCCACTTTACGTCCCTGTTCTTTGGCTTCCGCTTCGGTCAGGCCGGTCCAGGCGATCTCGGGTTCGGTGAAAACGATGCCAGGAATGGCTTTGGGTTCGTATGCCGTCTTCTTCCCGGCCATGGCTTCCGCGGCCACACGCCCTTCATGAGAGGCTTTATGTGCCAGCAGGGGTTGACCAGCCACATCGCCTATGGCGTAAATATTTTCCACCTTGGTTTTGCGAACGATATCCACTTTTATAAAACCCTGATCATCGGTTTCCACACCTGCCTTGTCGAGGCCGATGTTTTCGCTGTTGGGCTTCTCACCGATGGCGATCAGCATCTTGTCGAATTCTCTCTCACTGCTTTTTCCGTCCTTATTCTCAAGTTTAACCTTCAGCTTTTTCTTGTTCTTTTTCACTTCCTTGACTTTTGTTTCGAAAAGTGCATTGTCGAGCAGGTCTTTTCTCTCTTTTTTAAAAGTATCTTTCAGGTCTTTGTCGATGCCGGGCATGATATCTTTGGTAAGTTCCACAAGGGTAACGTGAGAACCAAGCGCTTTATAGATCACACTCATCTCAAGGCCGATATATCCTGCGCCTACTACCAGCAATTCACTTGGGGCATCTTTCAGCTCCAGGGCTGATTTTGCACTCATGATACGCTCGTGATCAAAATCCACCCCCGGAAGTTCATTTGCTCTGGCACCAGTTGCGATCAGGGCTTTTTCAAACTTCAGATTTTTTTTGCCGCCATCTTGCTCATCGATTTCCAGGGTGTTTTTGTCTTTGAATAATGCAGTACCCTGTACATATTTGATCTTTCTTCTTTTGCTTAATTGTCCCAGTCCGCCTGTCAGTTGTTTTACTACTTTCTCTTTCCATTTGCGTACTTTTCGAACATCCACGGTAACATTGGAAAATTCTAATCCCCATTCCCTGGCCCGGAAGGCTTCTTCTTTTATGCTGGCAAAATGAAGCAATGCCTTTGTTGGGATACAACCGTGGTAAAGGCAAACTCCGCCGGGATTTTCTTTGGGATCGATCAGGGTTACATCCAGTCCCAGGTCGTTGGCGTGGAATGCTGCTGCATATCCACCCGGACCCGCACCAATGATCGCCACTTGTGTATGCTCTGTTTTTTCTGTCATTATTTTCCTCCTTTAAACATGGTTAGCAATGGGTTTTCAAGGGCTTCGCAGAGCCAGCGCAGGAATTTTGCCGCTTCGGCCCCGTCGATCAAGCGGTGATCGTAGGAGAGAGAAAGCGGAAGCATCATCCTGGGTTTAAATTCGCCGCCATTGTAAACCGGTTCGGTAGAAGTCCGGGAAACACCTATGATTGCCACATTGGGACGGTAAATAATGGGCGTGAAGTTGGTCCCGCCGATACCACCCAGGTTGGAAATGGCGATGTTGCCTCCCTGCAACTGATCGGGCTTGATCTTCTTGTTGCGGGCCGCCTCAGCAATTTCTCCCAGTTCCACGGAAAGCTCTGTGATGGATTTTTGGTCCACATCCCAGATCACAGGCACCAGCAGTCCGCGTTCGGTATCTACCGCCACGCCGATGTTGATGTATTTTTTGTAGATGATTTCCTCGTTCTGCAGGTCAAGGCTGGCGTTGAACCTGGGGAAGGTCTGTAATGCCTTGGCCGTGATCTTCAGCAGAATGGCCGTTACCGTCAGCTTGCTACCTTCCTTTTCAACCTCTTTTCCATATTTTTTTCGGAAATTCTCCAGCTCCGTCACATCCGCTTTATCAAACTGGAATACATGGGGTATGCTTTGCCAGGAAGCCTGCATGTTTTTGGCCGTGCGCTTGCGGATGCTATCCATGGATTTCTTCTCGATCTCTCCCCATTTGGAAAAATCGGGCAGCTCGTAATCATCGGCTGCAATGCCCTTCTGATCCGATTTTTGTACGGCTTCTTTTGCAAAGGCTTTCACATCATCGCTCGTGATGCGGTCGGCCGGTCCTGTGCCTTCCACCTTATAAATATCAACACCCAGTTCACGGGCCAGCCTCCTTACCGAAGGTGATGCAGGGACTTCACTGCCTTCTCGCTCTTCCTCAGCCGCTTCTTCTTTTTTCTCTTCCCCTTCCTTTTCTTCTTTTTCTTTCTTTTTTTCCTTCTCTTCTTCAGCTTTGTTCTCTTCGTCCTTTTTCTCTTTTTCCTTTTCTTCCTCTTCTTCCTTTTTCTTTTCTTGCTCCTCTTCTTTCTCCTTCTCTGCTTTTTCCCCTTCATCTTCTTTATTCTTTTCGTCGGATTCTATGGTCATTACCACATCACCAACTTTTACATCATCGCCTTCGGATACTTTTATTTCTTTGATCTTTCCTGCAATTTCCGAGGGCAGGTCGAAGGTGGCCTTGTCGCTTTCCATTTCAGCCACATTCTGTTCTTCTTCCACAGTATCACCTTCGGAAACCAGCAGGCTCAGTACAGTTGCCGTATCGACATTTTCGGCTATTTCGGGTAGTTTGAGTTCTTTGATCATTTTCTTTTGCGTTTTGATTTCTTTAATCGATTGATAATTCATAAATTCCAAATAACAAGCATCAAATATCAAATAAACTCCAATAATCAAAATTCAAAATTACAAGCCTTTGCCGGATGCATCATGTTTCGGTAATTGGCTATTGGGGCTTGGAATTTATTTGTCATTTGTTATTTGGGACTTTTAAATATCTGTTGGATTCAACTTATCCTTATCAATCTTCAATTCTTTGATTGCTTTTTTGATGGTTTTCATTTCTACTTTGTCATCCAGGTAGAGGCTGTGCAATGCTGCATATGCAATATGTTTGTCATCCACTTCGAAATAATCCCGCATGGCCCGGCGGTTGTCACTCCGCCCGAAGCCATCAGTTCCCAAAACAGTAAGGATGCCTGGGAACCATCTGCAAACGGTCATCGGAATGGCCTTTACATAATCATGGGCCGCGATGCAGCGGGCTTCATCCCCCTCGAAGCATTCCTCGATGTAGGTTTTTTTGGCCTTTTTATCGGGATGCAGGCGGTTCCAGCGGTCCACCTCGCGGGCATTGTCGTAAAGTTCCTTATAGCTGGTTACGCTCCACACATCGGCGATCAAACCGTAATCCTTTTCCAGGATTTCCGCCGCGCGCAGGGCTTCGTTGAGGATGGCACCGCTTCCCAGCAGATGCACTTTCTCGCCGGAACGCTTGCGGCTCTTCCTGTAGCGGTACATTCCCTTGAGAATGCCATCTTCCACATTGCCTGGCATCTTGGGCATTTTATATTTTTCGTTCAGCACCGTGATGTAATACATCAGGTCTTCCTGTTCGATGAACATCCTGCGGATGCCTTCCTTTACGATAACAGCCACTTCATATGCATAAGCGGGATCATATGCTTTGAGATGGGGAATTGCCAGGGCATTTAGTTGCGAATGTCCGTCGGTATGCTGCAATCCTTCACCTGCCAGGGTTGTCCTTCCACTTGTTCCGCCCACCAGGAATCCCCTGGTTCTTGCATCGGCTGCAGCCCAGATAAAGTCACCTACCCGCTGGAATCCGAACATGGAATAAAAGATAAAGAATGGGATCATTCCCACACTGTGTGTGGAATATGATGTACCTGCTGCGATAAATGAAGACATACATCCTGCTTCGGTGATGCCTTCCTCCAGGATAGACCCATCTTTTGCTTCTTTGTAATAAAGCAGGGAATCTTTGTCGACCGGTTCATAATTCTGACCGGTGTGAGAATAAATGCCAACCTTACGAAAAAGGGCATCCATACCGAAGGTCCGGGATTCATCAGGTACGATGGGCACGATGTGTTTGCCGATATTTTTATCGCTTAACAATTTACCCAGCAATGAAACAATGGCCATTGTTGTTGCAAAATCCCTGTCACCGGAACCCTGCAACAATTCCTTGTAAACTTTATCGTCCGGGGCTTTAACCGGTTCTGCCTTTTCCTTTCGTATGGGCAGATATCCCCCCATTTCTTCGCGGCGTTTCTGCAGGTATTTGACCTCTTCACTTTCCTTGGAAGGTTTGTAAAATGGAGCCTTCATGGCATCCTCATCAGACAGGGGAATGCCGAAACGATCCCGGAAGTATAACAATTCTTTCTCGTTCAATTTTTTTTGCTGGTGGGTAATGTTCCTGCCTTCACCGGCTTCTCCCAGTCCGTAGCCTTTGATGGTTTTGGCAAGGATTACTGTTGGAGAACCTTTATGTGCAACAGCCCTTTTAAAAGCATTGAATACTTTTTGCGGATCGTGTCCTCCTCTGCGCAACCTTTCGAGTTGCTCGTCGGAATAATTTTCTACCAGCTTCTTTGTTTCTTCATGCTTTCCAAAAAAATCCTTGCGAATGTAGTTTCCCGAGGAAGCGACATATTTTTGATATTGCCCGTCGGGAGTATCTTCCATGATCCTGACCAGGTGGCCATTTTTATCTTTTTCAAGCAAGGGGTCCCAATCGGCGCCCCAGATCACCTTGATCACATTCCAGCCAGCACCTTTGTATGCTGCTTCTAATTCCTGTATCACTTTCCCGTTTCCACGCACCGGTCCATCGAGACGCTGCAGGTTGCAATTGATCACAAAGATGAGATTATCCAACTCTTCCCTGCTGGCTACCGTGAGTGCACCCATGGATTCGGGTTCGTCCATTTCTCCGTCACCGACCAGGGCCCAGACTTTCTGGTTGTTTTCTTTGATCAGTCCACGGTCTTCCAGGTACTTGTTGAAACGTGCCTGGTAAATGGCCATGATGGGACCAAGCCCCATAGACACAGTAGGAAACTGCCAGTAATCCCGCATCAACCGTGGATGAGGATAGGAAGGTAAGCCTCCGTCTTTGCGCAATTCCTGCCGGAAATTATGCAGGTCTTTTTCACTCAGCCTGCCTTCCAGGAAAGAACGGGCATACATGCCTGGTGAGGCGTGTCCCTGAAAATAGACCAGGTCGGCAGCTTGATCGCCATCGCCTCCTTTGAAAAAGTGGTTAAATCCCACTTCATACAAAGTAGCGGCAGATGCATATGTGGATATATGTCCGCCGATCCCTTCCGATTCTTTGTTGGCCCGCACCACCATGGCCATGGCATTCCAGCGGATCAGGCTTTTGATCTTTCGCTCAAGTTCCCGGCTGCCGGGATACGGTGATTCATTCTTCGCGGAAATTGTGTTGATGTAGGGTGTATTTGAAGGGCGCATGAATTCGATGCCATGTTTTTGTGCCCTTACCCGGAGCAAATGCAGGATTTCCTGTACCCTTTCAGAATCTTCATTCTCTATGATGTAATCGAGCGAATCCAACCATTCGCGGTTTTCTATTTCGTAGTACTTCTTCTTGTCCATACATATGATTTTGGAATGTGAGCTATTTATAGTTAAAAGCATGCCAAATGCAATGATTTTTCTTCTGCATTGCAAAGGTTTTGGTAACGTGGTAATCAGAAAGGAAAGAGATAAAAGCCTGAAGACAGTATTGGTTTTGATTGTGGAATTTGTTCTACAAATATGATAATAGCATGTTTGTGTAGTGATATGATTGGTTAGTTGATAGTCGTTTCCAGGTTGATGCCTTAATTTTGTTTAAAAACAATTGGGTGATTGGGTATAGAATTATAAGGACATTAGGTTGTTGAATTTTTTGCATAAGGAAAACGTATTTAGTATCTTTACTTGTTTTAAACCAAATCACGATGAAAAAGATAATTATTACCTCGATTGCACTAATCGTTTGGATGAGTTCCTTTCCGCAGCAAACTGATATTATTTTTGCAGAAGTTGATGGTAATTATGCCACAATATACAACATGGCGGCTTACAGGAATTGTTGTGCAGGACATGAAATGTATGTAAGCAAAGATGATCATGATATAACATGGTTCCAGGATGTATTTAATGAGATCTGTTACTGCATGTGCTACTTTGATCTGTCTGTAACAATTGGCCCACTGGATGCCGGCACATATCATGTTGATGTATACAGGTCATGGTATTATGGTGATAGCTTGTATCTTGGATCAACCGATTTTGAAATTGCTTTGCCAAGCGGGCCTGGCAACATGGGAATAATCAACAGCTCCCAGAGCGATTGTTATGAATACACTGATATTCCTGATGCGTTTAGTCCGGGTATCCAGATTAACTGCCACCCCAATCCTGCTAAAACACAGCTTACTTTCGAATGCACTGTTCAGCAGTCTGCTGAAATTTCAGTGCTGAATCTTCTCGGACAGAAAGTAAAACATTTCAGGCTCAAGCAGGCAGGGGATTATGAAATTAATTGGGGTTTAAAGGATCAAAATGGTATGCGTTTGAAATCCAGAATATACTTTTATGTGCTGGAAACCGGTGAAGAAAAACTGACGGGAAAGGTGATCCTCGAATAGGAAGTGGATTTTGTCATACAATTGCTTTTCACATGCTGATAAATTGGGATTTTTCTAATAACCATAAGCTCTCCCGTCCATCCTCTCCACAACAACCTTGAAAGGCTGCACGTCTTTTACTGCCGGGTCGTTGTATTTGAATTCACGCTCGGAATAATTCGCCATGATATGATCGAGTGCTTCCCGTTTGGCATCCATATCATTGATGAACTCAACTTTTCCATAAGCCAGTACGCTTTTGTACTTCATGCTCCAACTGCAGGCTACTTCTTCATTTACCCAGTGAAGCTGGTGGTCGGTGGAAAATGAAACACAAACTTTGGGGTTTTTCTTCAATAGATCGATTTTCTTACCCTGCCGGGATGAATGCAGGTAAATGACATTTTCGTGATATCCGAAATTCATCGGGATAACGTAAGGATTCCCTTCATCATCTACCATGGCCAGGTTGCACACTTCACATTTACTGATGACTTCTTCAATTTCGGGTTTAAATGTTATCTCGCGGTTTTTCATTTTTAGTTGTTTTGGAAGATGTTCGAACGCAATCCGAATAAATAAGAAAACAGGCTCAGGATCAGGCTGAAAAGCAATGCCCACCAGAAATTGGCCACATAAAAGCCTGATACAATCTCACCGGCAAGCATGATCATCAGTGCATTGATGACCAGCAGGAATAAACCCAGTGTGACAATGGTAATGGGAATGGTGAGGAATACCAGAATGGGTTTCACGATGATGTTGAGCAGGGCCAGAACAAAGGCTACAATGATGGCAAAGCCGAAACTTCTGATGTCTACGCCGGGAAGTATCCAGGCAGTGAGAAGCACGGCAACGGCAGACACAAGCAATCTAAGAATAAAATTCATAATCAGGAAATTTATGTCATAAGCAAAAATAATAAATAAGCATTTGAATTTTGGTCAAACTTGTCAGGTTTTAAATTAAAAAAGTTATCAAGTTATCAATTTATAAAGTTATAAAGGTATAAGGTTAATATTATATGAAAATTGAAATTGGAAATTTGGCGGGGTTTTTAACCGGGAAAGATGAAAAAATCATTTGCATTTGCGTCCATATCATCTTATTTTTAACCCAAACCAAAACATAAAATTATGGAATTTTCAATATTAACTTTACTTGTTGGCATTCTGATCAGCATACTCGTTGGGGGTTTTTTTATGTGGATGGGCGCCAAAATGGCAGCAGTGAAAAATGCAACTTTTGGCCGTGCTGTGATTGCTGCTTTATGGGTGGCGCTAATCATGTGGATTATACCTTACATTTTTGCCTTACTGGCCATCGGTACCTGGTTCGGATGGCTTGTCGGGCTGATCCTTGCTTTGTTCGCCATCCAGGGAGTTTTTGCGACCAGTTTCCTGCGTGCATTGCTGGTTTGGGTTTTTAGCATCGTTGCACAGGTTATTGTAGGCTTTTTACTTACCCTGATCTTCGGCATCGAGTTCAGCTTGTTATACAATTACTCCTTTTAATAAAGGGAGCTGAAGTTTATTCCAAAAATTAATTCGGCTTTTAACTCATTGAATTCGGGCAGGTATATGCCTCTAATTCCAATATTGAAAGGAGCGATCAGGCGCAATACGTGCATCTCCGATTTCAGTTCAATTCCAGTGGATACATAATGACCCCAAAGGCGATCGGATCTGGCATGTGTGTAATCGTAAAACAATCCGAGTGTGAAACGTTTGATGTATATGAGCGATGAAATACTCAGGTCAGGACTGAGCAGGGGCATGATATAATCCAGCTTTGCGCTGTAAAGATCATCTGCAAAAACATACGAGATTCCTCTTGAGACAGATGTGATGTTGCCGAAAGTATAATGATCGCCACGACTCCATTGCGAACCGGCATAAATACGCAAACCCTGATGCCTGATGATTCCCGGAAAATAAAGGTAGGCTTCGGCTGCCAAAATATGATCATGAATCCCTTTTTTGAATACCGACTGGCGGTAATTCAGTTCAAGGATTTGCCCCCAGCGTGGATAAATATCTCTGTGTGATCTTCTCAGTTGATGATAATAGAACAATTGAAAATTGGCTATGTTGATTGATAAATCATTGATCTTAACATCTCCGGTTTTATCATTGTTGATAAACTTCTGTGTTAGTCCTATTTTGGGAGTGAGTCCCTGGTAATACTTGCCATTGGTCAGGTTCAGGGGAAGACTCAGAGATGGGGTCAGATTGGTTTCATGCCATTTTTTATTTCCTGCAGTATCGATAGTACTTCTGGTCCTGAAGTCAGCTTCAATATCAATAACCGGGAACCATCCGCGGTAGCTAAAATTGATGAAATATCGTCCGTTTTCTTCGTTGAGATCATAATCGTAACCAAGACTGGTAAAAGCAGTACTCAGGGTGTTTTGCGACATGAGTGTAAGTCCCGGGGAAAAACTTTCATGATCGATGTCAATATAAAGAGGAGCCCAGCTATGAAAACGGAAAAGGTTTCTGAAACGGGAGTAATTTTCACTCTGATAATCTTTATCAGGAATTGAAGATTCATCCAGTATGCTGTTTTCCTGCCTGGTAAGACTTTCATATAATCTGGGTCCGTGATTTTCAACATCTTCTGCAGGCTGATATTCCAATTCCTTTAAAGGGTAAGATACAGGCCTGTAGCCATCTGAAGAATATTCGGAGAACAGCAGTTTCTTCCCATCATGGGTAAAATTCAGGTCAATGATCCCGTATTCAGAGCGAAATACCCTGAAAATTTCTTTCTTGTGTATGTCAAAAGCATACACATCGCTGATCCCCGACCTGGATCCTGTGAAATAAACCGTATCATTAAGGATCAGGGGAACGGAGATCTCTTCCCATGTATCCTGGGTCAGTGCTTCTATCCGGCCGCTACCAACATCGATCAGGATGATCTTTTTTCCAAAGTCTCCCAGTGCATTGCAAATAATCCTGTTATCATCGTATGTCCAAGAAGGTATCTCAAAAAAATAGTTTTCAGCAGTGGTAATTTCTTTCAGTTTTTTACCGGATTCAGAATCCAGGATTAGTAGAGAATATTTACCGTTTGAGGATGTCTGAACGGCTGCAATTTTTTTCCCGTCAGATGAAAAAGCCGGGGCAAACAAATTCTTTTGTTTTGTGAGTTGCCTGACCTTTCCTGACCTCAAATTTAGTATTTTAATATTGGAGTAACTTTTGGCTGCCCAGCGGGGATGACTTTTAAATTCAACCCATGCCAGCATGCTGTCGCTGTAACTGAGTGCATCAGGGATGATGGCTCCGGGGGTGTGCAGTATCTTTTCATTACCGTGCCTGTCAATGCTGATGATACGGCTAATGTCATCTATTCCTGATCTTATGGTGATTAAGGTATTGTCATCGATCAAAGAAGGAAGGTTATAATTCGTGTAAAACTTTTTGGGTGGAGTCTTCAATTTCTCCGCTTGATTGTAATTGGAATTTTCTTTTTGATTCTGCCAGGTTTCCCGCAGGAATTCCAAGCATTCCCTGTAAAACCCGGTTTTGGTTTTTCCACTGATGTCTTTGATCCCATTGTTGAAAGGAACCACTGAATAGGGTCGCCTGCCCACCTTATTCAGGGTGTGGTCCCAGATGTCAGGGCCATACTTTTTTCTGCCATAAGCCACAAGTTGATATCCAAGTATATAGTGATTGGGAACATAATCACGATAAGAGCCAAAAACAGCTTTATCGTAGAAGTAGATCCCTTGTTCGAGTATCTGTGCACGGATCGGCATATTGAAATCAGGAACCCTGCCACGACCTGCATGGCTCAGGGCTGTTTCCGAGCATATTGCATCTCCTTCGAGAAACCAGAGCGGGATATATAAACCCAGCACTCCTGCAGTTCCCTGCTGGCCCAGTATATATGAGAGTGCCTTTGTCAATCCCTGATTAATCTTTGTTATCTGAACAACATGGCGGTATTCATGCAGGGCCAGTTGTTGCAGCCATCGCTGGGGATATGCATTTTGTGGGGGTGCAGTAAAGAACTCCATTCTTTTCGGCGCCCAGGCAACATATGCATTGGAGTTGGAAGTATTCACATGCAATACAAGACTGATCTTTTTTGGCTTTGCTTTCAGGCTCTGTGAATTCATGTAGTAAACAGTATCCAGTATGTTCGCAATTCGTTGTGCACTCTGATGATATTCATCCGGGTATATGATCTGGAAGTGGGCGGTATTGATCTGCTTCCAGTTGACTGATGCGGGTTCCTGCCCGGTTTCAAAATATTGGGCATGTGCCATTCCACAGAGAAGTGCGAAGGAGAGTATGAAAGTTACAGTTTTAAGTCCCTTGAATATCATTCGATAAAAATAGTCAACTTATTTGGCAATCACTTTCTGAAAATGATCCCACAGATTATCAGCATGCGGAATGCCTGCGACAATTGATATTTTTTCTTTTTTAACGGGATGGATAAACTCAAGTTTTCTGCTGTGCAGGTGAATGGATGCATCCTCGTTGGTGCGGTCGAAGCCATATTTAACATCTCCCTTAATGGGGCAGCCGATGCTGGATAGCTGCACCCTGATCTGGTGATGACGACCGGTGAGCAATTCTACTTCCAGCAAGAAATAATTATCACTTTCTGCCAGCAACTTATATTTGAGTTCTGCCTTTTGCGAATTCCTGACTTCCTTGTTATAGGCAAAGGACTTGTTTCTTTTTCGGTTGCGCCTGAGATATTGAAGCAGGTGGTCGGATTGCCTGGGAGGGGGATTTTTGACCACAGCCCAGTATATTTTCCTGATTTCCCGTTCTTTCAAAAGCTCACTCATGCGGAGCAGGGCTTTGCCGGTTTTTGCAAAGATCAGGGCTCCGCTTACGGGCCTGTCGATGCGATGCACAAGGCCCATGAAAACATTGCCGGGCTTATTATCACGCACTTTGATGTATTCGCGTACTTTGTCTACCAGTGGAATATCACCTGTTTTGTCGGCCTGCACGATCTCGGTGGGATATTTATTGATGATCAACAGATGATTATCCTCATGCAAGATATCTTCGGCTGAGATCTTCTGAGAATATTTTCCAAATCCCATAAACCCTAATATTGTTCTCTTTCGTTAGGGAAGTTAATGGTTTTTACATCATCGATATATGCCTGGACCGATCCCCTGATTTCTTCCCGTAAATTGTGATACCTTCTTAAAAATCTTGGTGAGAATTTTTGTGTGATCCCCAGCATATCATGTAACACCAAGACCTGTCCGTCTACTTTGCTGCCGGCACCAATGCCAATGGTAGGGATTTTCAGTTCATTGGTGACTTTTTCTCCCAGATCGGCCGGGATCTTTTCCAGTACAACACCGAAACATCCGGCTTCTTCTAAAAGGTGAGCGTCTTCAACAAGCTTATCTGCTTCTTCTTTCTGGGTTGCCCTAACAACGTAGGTTCCAAACTTATGAATGGATTGTGGAGTCAGGCCGAGGTGGCCGATGACAGGGATTCCTGCCGAAAGGATTCTTTCCACCGATTCTATGATTTCACGGCCACCTTCCATTTTGATCCCGTTGGCTCCGGATTCTTTCATGATCCGGATTGCAGAGTTCAGGGCTTCCTTCGAATTACCCTGGTAGGTACCGAAGGGTAGATCCACGATGACCAGTGCCCTGCCAACAGCTTTCATGACCGATTTGGCATGATAGATCATCTCGTTCAGTGTGATGGGAAGGGTCGTGCGGTTTCCTGCCATTACGTTGGATGCAGAATCACCAACCAGAATCATATCAATGCCGGATTCATCCAGTATGCCGGCCATGGAAAAATCATATGCTGTGAGAACGGCGATCTTTTCGCCCTTTAATTTCATTTCCTGCAAAACATGGGTGGTAACTTTCTTTACGTCTTTGAATTTTGAAGTCATTGTTCAACAGATCATTATTATTTCATATGCAAACTTACAGCAAATATATGTCCTGCGGTAGCTTTTTTCCAAAAATGCACGCATCTGAAATAATATATGCACGAAATGTAAGTTAAAAAATATATATTTGACGCCTCAAAATTACTTAGATGAAAAAAGTTGTTGCACCTTTTATCCTATTGTCCCTTCTGATGATCTCAGCCTGCGAAACAGAGGTTGATCTTATCGGTGAATTCAAGCAAACTCCCATTATATACGGACTGCTCAATCAGAAAGATTCAATACATTATGTCAGGGTTAACAAGGCTTTTATTACAAGTGAAAATGCTTTTGATGCGGCAAAAATTGAAGGTATTAACGAATACTATCCCGACAGTGTGCAGGTTTACCTGCTTGAAATGGATGAAAATGGCAGCCTGCTTGATAAAGTCATCATGGATACAACTACGTATTATACCAAACCGGGGGATTTTAATACAAAGAAGTTGTATTATACCTGTCTGAAGGTTTTGAATGAAAATAATACATATCAAATTGTTGTGAATGATTTGAATGCTGACAGTGCATTTGCAGAAACAGAACTGGTGCGGGATTTTCAAATTCTGGTACCACGGCCCTTCGGTTCCGCAAATTTTATTTCTCCTACGGGTGCAGCCCAGTCCTTTAAGTGGAATCCATCATATTACGGGAAAAAATACGAAACGAGTATCATGTTTTATTACAAGGAGAAGCGGAGTGATATGTCTGACTCCATAACCCGTTATGTAGAATGGCCGGTTGGATCCATTACCGTTGATAAACCAGAAAGCCCGCCAGGGGAGAAGTCAGTTCCATATATACCGGAAACTTTTTTCCAGATATGTGAAAATCAAATCCCTTACAATGATCCCCAGGAAGAAGCCAAAGTAAACGGCAGACGACCACTCTCGGTGGATTTTATTATTTCCGTTGCTGCTGATGAACTCAATACATATATTGAAGTAAATAATACCAGCGGCATTGTTCAGGACAGGTCGGTATTTACAAATGTCGAAAATGGGATCGGTATATTTTCAAGCCGTTATCAAAAGGTAAGACAAAAACCATTGCACCTCGAGTCCTTGCTGAGATTGAAAGATATGGGCCTGAAATTTGAATAATGCTGACGATTTGTCATAAATCCGGGCTGTAATTATCTTTTCTTCATTGCTCTATTTTCTTATTAAAAGTACATTGTTACATCCGCAAACAATTGCCTGACAAAGGTTTGGGTTTGATATCCTTTGTCTTCCTGCTGTTTATCTGCAAATTAAGCCAAAATCCTGAGCATATTTCATTCTCATGGCATAATCATTGACAAGTGAATTGACCAAAGAAAAAATTGTAAACAAAAAACAATAGACAAAATGGGAAAAATAATTGGAATTGACTTAGGAACAACAAATTCGTGTGTTGCTGTAATGGAAGGTAATGAGCCCGTCGTTATCCCCAACAGTGAGGGCAGACGAACCACCCCTTCCATCGTTGGCTTCACCGAAAATGGGGAAAGAAAAATTGGTGATCCCGCCAAAAGACAGGCCATTACCAATCCACAAAATACAGTTTATTCAATCAAAAGATTCATGGGTGAAACCTATGACAGAGTTGCCAAAGAGATTAAAAGAGTACCTTATACGGTAGAAAAAAGCGATAATAATCTCCCCAGGGTTAAAATAGGTGAGAGATTGTACACACCACAGGAAATCTCTGCAATGGTCTTGCAGAAAATGAAAAAGACTGCTGAAGATTACCTGGGTAGCACTGTAACAGAAGCTGTTATTACGGTACCTGCTTATTTCAGTGATTCTCAACGTCAGGCAACCAAAGAAGCAGGCGAGATTGCCGGTTTAACCGTAAAAAGAATCATCAATGAGCCCACTGCCGCATCGCTTGCATATGGTCTTGACAAAAAACAATCGGATGTCAAAGTTGCTGTATTCGATTTGGGTGGGGGTACATTTGATATTTCTATCCTCGAGCTAGGCGACGGAGTATTTGAAGTTAAATCCACCAACGGGGATACACACCTGGGTGGAGATGATTTTGACGATGCTGTGATCGAATGGCTGGCTGAGGAATTTAAAAAAGACAATGGGGTTGACCTTCATAAAGATCCAATGGCCATGCAGCGTTTGAAAGAAGCAGCAGAAAAAGCCAAGATTGAACTATCAAGCTCCACAGAAACAGAAATCAACCTGCCTTATCTGATGCCGGTTGACGGGGTTCCGAAGCACCTGGTCAAAAAGCTCAGCCGTTCAAAATTTGATCAGTTGACAGATCAGCTTGTGCAAAAAACAATTGATCCTGTTAAGAAGGCAATGAAAGATGCTGGCCTGACGCCATCCGACATCAATGAAGTTATTCTTGTTGGAGGATCAACCCGTATGCCATCAATTCAGAAAGTTGTAAAGGATTATTTCGGAAAAGATCCTTCAAAGGGCGTAAACCCTGATGAAGTTGTGGCCATCGGTGCCGCTATTCAGGGCGGTGTGCTGGCTGGTGATGTAAAAGATGTATTGCTGCTGGATGTTACACCCCTTTCGCTGGGTATTGAAACCCTTGGCGGGGTGATGACCAAACTGATCGAAGCCAATACGACAATTCCGACCAAAAAATCGGAAACCTTCAGCACGGCTGCCGATAATCAGACATCAGTGGAAATTCATGTGCTGCAGGGCGAAAGGCCTATGGCCAATCAAAACAAAAGCATTGGACGCTTCCACCTGGATGGAATTCCACCAGCCCCGCGTGGAGTACCACAGATCGAAGTCACATTTGACATCGACTCCAATGGTATTCTGAATGTTTCGGCAAAAGATAAAGCAACCGGAAAATCACAGCAGATCAGGATTGAAGCTTCTTCAGGATTGTCTGATGATGAGATCAAGAAAATGAAAGAAGAAGCTGAAGCCAATGCAGAGGCAGATAAGAAAGAGAAAGAAAGAATTGATAAAATGAACACTGCCGATGGTTTGATTTTCCAGACTGAAAAACAGTTGAAAGAATTTGGTGATAAAATCCCGGCAGAGAAAAAACAACCCATTGAGGATGCTCTCAAGGAGTTGAAAGATGCACACGCCAAAAAAGACCTGGATGCCATTGATGCTGCTACAGCAAAACTAAACCAGAACTGGCAGCAAGCCAGTGAGGAAATGTACAAGGCTACCCAGGGACAGGGACAGCCTGGTGCAGATGCAGGTCAGCAAGCAGGTGGCGAAAGTCAACAACCCAAAGACGAGAAAAAAGGTTCCAACGATGATGAAGTAACCGATGTCGACTTTGAAGAAGTTGATGACGACGATAAAAAGTAATCGCACACGATCATACAAACAGCCCTTTCGGATATACCGGAAGGGCTTTTTTTATGGTAATATCATAGTTATTAACAATAATTAAGGTGGATGGTTGATATTTTTTAACGTAAAGATAATCCTGAATCTTTCATGCCTCATTATATTAGTAGGATATTTGCAAACAGGAATCGTAATAGGAACAAAATCAAAATTATCTTATGAAGAAATCTTACTTTTTTTACAGCTTTCTGATCCTTCCTTTGTTGCTGGGAACAGTAACATTATCAGCACAAAATATTTGGATCAACGAATTGCATTATGACAACGCAGGTTCCGATGTAGGAGAATTTGTTGAAGTTGTACTCGAAAACCCGGGAAGCTATTCCCTGAGTGATTTTACCATTACACTTTACAATGGTAATGGCGGATCAGAATATGACTCGGAAACACTTGATAATTTTACTGTTGGAAATACATCCGGTAATTTTACATTCTATACCTGGTATCCCAGCAGTATACAAAATGGTGGGCCGGATGGACTTTGCATTGATTATCAGGGTACAGTTGTTACGGGACAGTTTTTAAGCTACGAAGGTACCTTCACAGCTTCAGACGGACCGGCATCAGGAATGACCTCCGTTGATATAGGTGTTGAAGAAACCAGTTCCACACCGGCAGGTGAATCATTGCAGCTTTCAGGAAATGGCACACAATACAATGCTTTTACCTGGGAACAGCCTGCCCCTGAAACACCCGGGGCCTTGAATAACAACCAGTCTTTTTCAGGACCTGCTCCCGAACCTACCAATTATCCGACAGCCTTTTCAGCCGATGCGAACGGACTTTCCATCACACTCGACTGGACCGATGCCACCGGGGCCCAACTTCCGGATGCATACCTTATCAAGGCAAGTGATCAGGATAATATTACTGCTCCGGTAGACGGTACACCGGTTGCTGATGATACAGATATGAGCGACGGAAGCGGTGCCCTGAATATTAATTACGGTGAAGAAACAGCTACCTTCTTCCGCCTGGAGTCGGAAACAGAATATTTCTTTGAGATATATCCATATACCAATGCAGGTACCAATATCGATTATAAAACTGATGGCAATGCTCCTGCAGCCAGTGATACAACCGATTTTGCCATCAATACAAACGATTTTGAAGATGGGGATTTCCAGACATGGACAACCTTCTCGGTTGCGAGCGATAAAGACTGGCAGGTAATGAATTATGGGGGCGCTCTTAATACCACTTATTTTGCCGAAATGAACGGTTACCAGGAAAATGAACCCAGTGATGACTGGTTGATCTCTCCTGCCATGAACCTGGACGATTACAATGATGAACAAATTGTATTTTATACCAAATGGAAATACGGAAATACGGATGATGAGCTCAAATTGAAATACTCAACTGATTATGCCGGCGGAGATCCGACAACTGCAAACTGGACGGAGCTTGCATTCACCAAACCTGCAAACAGCGACAGTTGGGAGTCTTCAGGTTATATTGATTTGTCGACAATCACAGGCGAAAACGTTTATGTTGCCTTTCAATACCTGAGCAGTGGTTCTCCCAGGAGATGGGATGTGGATGAGATAGAGATTACGGGTACTGTTACACCGCTAGGTGCTATTAATGTTACTGCCCCAGAAGCTGGTGATATCTGGCAACAGGGCACAACGCATGATATAACCTGGGAGGCATCAAATACATTGCAATATGTCGATATTGAGCTGACATTAAATGCTTCAAGCGGAAATCCAAGCTGGGAATATTTGGCAACGGATGTACCGGCCAGCCAGGAATACTGGACCTGGAATATTGCTCCAGATCAAACAACAAGTTATGATTGTAAGATCAGGATCTCGGATCACGCTTTTGCTGATGCCACTGGTGAGTCGGGTTTGTTCTCTATCATAGAACCTGTCGTTATACCCGATCTTATGATTTCCGAGATCATGTACAATCCTCCTGAATCAGGGAATGACTCCCTGGAATACATTGAAATTTATAACAATGACACTGAAGTTGTTGATATGAATGGATTTAGTTTCCGGGAAGGGATTATTTTCAACTTCCCGAATATTGAATTAAACCCTGGTGAGTACATGCTTGTTGCAGTGGATGCCGATGCCATGCAAAATACTTTTGGTGCTACCTCCTGGGAGTGGACTGATGGCTCTCTCAGCAATAGCGGAGAATCCTTGGTGCTGATTGACGACATGGGATTTGTAATCGACAGCGTTAATTATGATGATTCATCTCCCTGGCCAGTCGAGCCAGATGGCAATGGTCCATCACTGCGATTCTGTGACTTCACACTCGATAATGCCCTGGGAGAAAACTGGACTGCATCCATCCACATGGCAGCGGTTAATGCTGAAAATGATACGATTTATGGCACACCCGGTTACGCTTGTGTGCTTGAGCCATTGGCTGATTTCGAGGGTGACCCGACATCCATCGGTGTTGGGGATACGGTTTATTATTCCGATCTTTCTGCCAATGATCCAACTTCATGGTCATGGACTTTTGAAGGTGGTGAGCCGGAAACTTATGAAGGACAAAATCCTCCTGGTATTTATTATAGCAACCCGGGTGAATTTGATGTAACGCTCACCGTTTCCAATGAAGCAGGTGAATCAACAGAGATCAAGGAAGATTATATTTTTGTGACCGAGGGTCCACTGGCCGATTTCACTGCAAGTGATACCATTGTAGATGTTGGTGGTTTCGTTGATTTCACCGATCTTTCCACAGGAGATCCTGATACCTGGGAATGGAACTTCGAAGGTGGTATCCCCGAAACTTCTTCTCTGCAGGATCCTACGGGAATCCACTATACAAGCATGGGGCTGTATGATGTGAGTTTAACCGTTAGCAATATGTTCGGAACACATACGCTCACAAAAGAAGAATATATTCAAGTTGGCCCGGTCGGTATACAGGAAAGCAGTATCAATGAGATCAAAGTTTATCCCAATCCGGCAAAGCAATATGTAAACATATTGTGCGATCCCACGAAGAACGAAACGATCAGAGTTTACAATGTGCTTGGAGAATTGGAGCAGGAAATCTATGTTTCAGGTTTTAAAACCCGAATAAACAACTTTGCAGGTAGCGGCCTTTATTTCATTCAGGTCGTGCATGTTGATGGAAGCAAACATACCCGGAGGGTTCTTATACAGTAAGGATTTCAGGAAAATATAGTGTTTTTTATAAACAACTCAAAGGGGTTGTCCAAAAAGTGTCATATGGTTTTGTGGGTCACATCGAGCGTTGTGCCTGCCGACAGGCTGGTAGTCTAGATGCGTTGATAATCAGAGACTCCTGGGCTTCGGCGCCTCAAACGGGCATGACGCTCCGCCTGATAATATTTTAAATTTTTTGGACAGCCCCTCTATCTTGTTATAAAATGTATATCTTTTTCCTAATATATTGTTCATTTTCCGGATTTTGTCAAACAGGCAGGAAGAGAGTTTCGCAATAAGTTTAAATCATTGATTATCTTTGTTATTAAGCAAGAACAAAAACCTGATGATATGAAAAAAGTTTACAATTATTTAGTAGTAATGATCCCACTGATGGCACTGATTTGTCTCTCATCTGTAGCTTTGGCACAGAATGCATGGGTCAACGAAATACATTATGATAATTTCGGTACCGATCAGGGGGAGTTTATTGAAGTTGTCCTGGAAAATCCAGGAAGTTACAGCCTTTCGGATTTTGAGATCTACTTGTATAATGGCAACAACGGAGAAACTTATGATGTGAAATCCCTGGATGCATTTTCCGAAGGGAACCCGGTTGGTGATTTCATGTTATACTATTATGATTATCCCGAAAATGGTATACAAAATGGTGAACCCGATGGTTTCGCCCTGGTTTACATGGGTGATGTGATTGCAGGTCAGTTTCTGAGTTATGAGGGTGTAATGACAGCCACAGGTGGGCCGGCTTCCGGAATGACATCCACGGATATTGGTGTTGCAGAACCCGGGGAAGTGGGAGAATCATTGCAGCTTTCCGGCTCGGGGAGCTCTTATACAGAATTTACCTGGAATCCACCTGCACCGGAAACCAAAGGAATGATCAACACAGGGCAAACATTTGGCGGACCTTTGCCGGAACCAACGAATTATCCGACTGATTTTGCAGCAACAAGTACAGGATTGAGCGTTGAATTGACCTGGACGGATGCGACCGGCGAACAATTGCCAGCCGCTTATTTGGTGCTTGCCTCAACAGAGAACTCCTTTATTACACCCATCGATGGAACTCCTGTACCGGATGATACTGATCTGAGTGACGGGAATGGCGCCCTGAACATTAATTATGGTGTTGAAAACTGTATTTTTGATAACCTTGAGGCCAATACGCAGTATTTCTTCACCATCTATCCATATACCAATGCTGCAGCAAATATTGATTATAAAACAGACGGTGATCCCCCAACCACCGACGCCACAACCGCCGATATTCTGATTTTAAACTATGAAAATTTTAATGATACTACCCTGGGTACATGGATGCAGTATAGTGTAACAGGCGATGAACAATACTGGGAAGCACAGGAGAAGTATGGCATAGATAATTCCCCGAATGCTGTCATGAGTGGTTTTGATGGAACCCAGGTTGAAAACGAAGACTGGCTGATCTCACCCGAATTGAACATACTGTTGGATACTTACAATCCAACGCTGGAGTTCTGGTCGGCAACCGAATACGAAGGACCTGTGCTGGAAGTTAAACTTTCAAATGATTATACCGGAAGCGGGGATCCAACCACAGCAAACTGGCTGGACGTGGATGCCACATTATCCCCTGGCGACTGGGAATGGACCTACTCTGGTGCAATCGATCTGTCCGAACTTGTGAGCGAAGAAACTTTTTACCTGGCATTTCGCTACACTTCTAATACTTCGGAAGCAGCTAGCTGGGAAGTAGATGAAATACTGATCACAGCGGAAGCTGCGATTGGCATTCAGGAACACTTTGACCATGAACGACTGAAATTTTATCCCAATCCGGCAAATGAAATTGTTTTTCTGGATAAGCGCATTGAAAACCAGGAGATCAGGGTGTTTGATCTGTCAGGTAGGCTTGTAAAAGAAGTAAGTGCAGAAGCAAATCAGTTTTCTGTCAGTGATCTCGTGCCGGGGATATATCTGCTGTATTTATCCGGAAATGAAAATCGTAAACTTATTGTTTACTGATCATAATGAATGATATAAAAAAGGCATCTTTCAGTGGAGAAGGATGCCTTTTTCATTTCCTTACGGAAAATATGTCAGGGAAATTTTAGTTAATATATTTGTCATACAGATTGCCGATCGATGAAAAGCCTCATAAAACAACTGCTTATTCTGATTTACTTTTTTTGGCCCTTGATTCTTTCTGCACAGAATAATGATCTCATGCGAATCGAGATCAGTGCACAACTTGAAAACGATGCATACAGTATCATACCCTGCCGGGAAACAGGCTTTTTGCTTTTTTATGAAAGCGTTGAGGCTTTTGATGATAAGCATACCAGTTGGATATTTTCCCTGTTCGGAACAGACATGGAACAATCGTGGACCAGAAATATTCCGGTTCTGAATGATGCTGGACTGCATGAATGGATCAATGGTGAAAATGCTTCATATTTGGTATTTTATGATGAAGGAAGGTCCAGAAAAGATGATTTCAACCTGCAGGTGGTGAAATTCGATCATTCCGGAGAAGTCTTTATCAGTGTTTATGGTAATGTTGAGGAAAAAGGCGACATCATCGATCTGGAAGCATCGGGAGGAGACTTATACATCGGGATGAACTTGCGGAAGTATGAAACGGCTGTTTATCATGTGGATTACAATGCATCACAGGTAGGCCAGATAAGTTCTTCTCTGCAGGATAAGAACATGATCGAGGATTTGTACTTTGATAAGCAGGAAAACAAACTTTTTGTGATCATCAATCATTTTTTATCAAGGAAGGAGAATTACCTCATCCTGAAAAGCATCAAAGAAGATGGCGCTTTACTTGACAGTGTGATCCTTCGTCAGCAATCACAGGAAATTGAGTTGAATGCAGCCAGGTTAAGACGGATGGATGATCAAAGCCTTATTGTACTTGGTACTTATAATCTGGGTGGTTCTGGTTCCAGTGACTTGAAGAATGAAGAGGAAACGATCTCTGCAGGAATATTTTCAGTAAAGATTACAGATGGTGCTCCGGGAGCATTGAACTTTTATAATTTTTTGGATTTCAGCAATTTTTCATCATATATACAATCTCCCGGAATATTACGCATGAAAAAAAAGAATGAAAAGGATGAAGACCGTGAATATTCCATCAATTACAGACTCTTGCTGCACGATATTCTCTTCTTGGATTCAGAAATGGTATTCTTTGCAGAGGTTTATTATCCTGAATACAGAACGGTAAGCTATATCACCTATGACTACTATGGCCGGCCATACCCGCAATCCTATACTGTTTTTGATGGTTATCAATACCTGGGAGGTTTATCTGCCGGGTTTAACCGTCAGGCCATTAAAACGTGGGATAATGGTATCAAGATCTGGAATATCCAGAGCTTTACCCTCAGTAAGAAGATCGCTGCCTATCCGGATGGTTCCGATCTGGTGCTCGCCTATAACGCACAAGGGAAAATTGCCTCGGAAATATATAAGCATGGTGAAGTAGTCGGGGACTTTGAATATGTTGATCTGGATACCAAATATTCCAAAGACCGTATCAGCAAGGATGTCAACAGCAATATGGCACACTGGTATGATCATTACTTTTTGTGCTCGGGATACCAGGAAATTAAAAACAATGCACTTCGTGGCAACAATAGCAGAAGTGTATTTTATATTAACAAAGTGGCATTTGAATAAATATATATCTTGGATAAAGTAAACAGCATACTGAAATATATCTCCTTTAGAAGAAAGGCTGTGAGCAAGTATAAAATACACTCACCCTTTGTATATGATTTCATAATCAATGTGCTTGAGGACAAGAAAGAATATCCCGAATACAGCATTCTGGATGCCTTGCGGGATGGTTATTATAAAAATCGAATGCCGGTTGAAGTGATTGATTTTGGAGCAGTTGCCGGAAGAAATAAATATGAATCATACTACCGCAACGTGAGCGATATTGCGAAAAAATCCGGGCAGCGCCGGGAATACACGCATTTACTCTTCAGGATACTGCGTTACTTTCAACCGGATCGAATTCTTGAGCTGGGGACTTCCCTCGGACTAAGTACATCTTCTTTTTCACTTGCCCGGCCGCAGGCAGTCATCGATACCATAGAGGGGTGTTCGGGTGTTGCCTCCCTGGCAAAAGAGAATTTCGAAAAAAACAATTTCAACAATATACAGATACATATTGGAAGTTTTGAAAAGATATTGCCTGATCTGCTGAAGGGTCTGGGAACACTCGATTTTGTCTATTTCGATGGGAATCACAGGAAAAGTGCCACACTGGATTATTTTCAACAATGTTTACAAAAAGTGAACAATGATACCATTTTTGTGTTTGACGATATATACTGGTCGAAAGGAATGACCGGAGCCTGGGAGGAAATTAAATCCCATCAGCAGGTAAGCGTAAGCATTGACCTTTTTCAACTGGGTATTGTTTTTTTTAGGAAGGAATCTGCTAAACAGGATTTTATCCTGAAGTATTGAAATAACTGTTAATTTTACATCTCAAAATTGATGCTATGAATAAGGAAGTTATCCGTTTGGAAAATATTGCCAGGCATTTCAGGGTGGGTACTGAAGTAGTCAAAGCCCTGCGTTCTATCAGCCTTTCGATCAAGAAGAATGAATTCGTGGCACTGATGGGCCCATCCGGTTCGGGTAAAAGTACTTTGATGAACCTCCTGGGATGCCTTGATACAGCAACCTCAGGGAATTATTTCCTGAATGGTACCAATGTGAGTGAACTGGATGACAATGAACTTGCCGAGATCAGGAACAAGGAGATTGGGTTTATTTTCCAGACCTTTAATTTGCTGCCACGTTCTACCGCGCTCGAAAATGTTATGTTGCCGCTGGTTTACGCAGGTTTTGGCAAATCCGACCGCACGGAAAGAGCCAAACAGTCATTGAATGATGTTCATTTAGGTGACAGAATGCTTCACAAGCCTAATGAACTTTCGGGTGGTCAGCGACAAAGAGTGGCGGTGGCCAGGGCGCTTGTAAACAAACCTTCCATTATCCTGGCGGATGAGCCTACGGGGAATCTGGACTCCAAAACATCCATCGAGATCATGGGTTTGCTGGAAGAAATTCACAAACTCGGAAACACCATCATTGTGGTGACCCATGAGGAAGATATTGCCCAGCATGCGCATCGCATCATCCGTTTGATCGATGGCAATGTGGAATCGGACAGAAAAAATGAGAATATTCGCACCATGGCCCATTATACAATTGCAGAAGAAGGTTGAGCATGGCAGATTTCAAGATTTATACGAAATTCGGTGACAAAGGGGAAACCTCGCTGATCGGAGGCAAAAGAGTACCAAAATACCACGACAGGATCGAAGCATACGGTACCGTTGACGAATTGAACTCATTTGTTGGTCTGATCCGGGACCAGGAGATCGATGAACACAGCAAAAAGATGCTTCTGGAAATACAGGACAGGCTTTTTACACTCGAATCCTTGCTGGCCACCGATCATGAATCTGAGATCAAAAGGAATTTGCCGGAATTGCATGAAGAAGATATCAGCCTGCTGGAAAAGGAGATCGACAAGATGAATGAAAAGCTTCCGGAAATCAAATCCTTTGTTTTGCCGGGAGGACATCCCGTGGTTTCTTACTGTCATATTGCCAGAACAGTTTGCCGCAGAGCCGAACGAATTACAATAAAACTATCAGAGCATTATCCAGTTGAAGCTCGCTCGATCAAATACCTGAACCGCTTGTCGGATTACTTTTTTGTACTGGCAAGATTCATGACGAATTATTTTGGAGCAGAAGAGACACCCTGGAAAGCCAGGGTCTAAGAACCTCCCTGGCAATACTTCTCAATTTGATCTTTCAAACTTTTTAATCCCAAATCGTAGGCCTTTTTCAAATCTTCACAGCCCGCAGTTTGTTTTGAAAGATTCAGTTTTGCCATGCCCCGCAAGGCATATAATACCGGGTCATCTCTGATAATATCAATGGCATGGTTCAAATGATTCAATGCTTTGACATATTCCTGCTGGTCCATTAAAATAGAAGCTTTTATTTCATGGGCAAGGGCAAGATCGGGATTGATTGTGATGGCGTCTTCAATTGTTTTGAGGGCATTAACGGGAAGGCCTGAGCTCTGATAAGCTTTGGCCAGATTGATCCGTGGCAGCACCATCTGTGGTTTTAAAATGATGGCTGTTTTATAATCTTCAATGGCTCTTCTTTGCTGATCCAGGAATTTATAAGCGGTTGCTCTGTTATTGTATGCTTTTGCGTAATCAGGATCCAGCGCTATGGCTTTGTCGAACAACTGTATAGCATCAACATATTGCTTGTTCCGGGCTTTGAGATTGCCATAATTATTGTAGGCTGCTGATTTATCAGGATTGATGCGAATTGCATTGTGAAAACTCTCTTCGGCTTCACCGGTTTTCCCTTCTGCTGCATATGCAGTTCCCAGGTCATTCCAGGCCTGGTAATTTTGAGGATGGTACTGCAGTACATTTTTCCACAGGCTTGTACCATTTTTCCATGTTTTTGTTTGCATGTGGGTTGAATACATGAAAAACAAGCTGTATGCAGCAAACAGGATATACGCCAACCAGTTATACTTGTTGAGGATATTAACGAGTCGTGTAATAATATATGCTAACAAAAGAAATATCCCGATGGAAGCCATATAAGTATATCTGTCGGCCATCAGGTAATCTCCGTATGGTACGCCTGTTATTTTTAAAAGGAAAAGGATGTTGACAGCAAAAAACAAGAGGGAAAAGCTGATCAGTCTGTTCTTTTTCAGGAAGTATATGATAAGCCCTATGTATACAATCACCGGAATCCAGTAAGGATACATTTGAACCGGAAGTTCTTTCCCGCTTTCAACAGGATAAGGATACAGGGCACTCATAGCATGTGGAATGATGAGTTTGAAAATATAGTTGCTAAAAGCATAGGCCGCGAAAAATAATCTTGTTAACAAATCATAATCGCTTTCCTCACTTTCCCAGAAGGATGCCTGTGCGTATTGTGCCAGCAAGCCGAACAGGATCGCAAGAACAAAAAAGGGGAGTTTTTCCAAGCACTTTTTTCTTTTGATGGACAAACCGGTTTGATAATAATCGATGAGGATCAGGAGCAACGGAAGAATAATGGCCTGTGCTTTTGACAGGGAGGAGAAAAGAAAGGCAAGGATTGCCAGAATATAATGCTTCTTATTGTTTCCCCTGTTATACTTTAAGTAAAAGATCAGCGAAATCAGCAGGAAGAATGTATACAGGAGGTTCTTTCTTTCTGATATCCAGGCAACTGATTCAACGCCCAGTGGACAGATCCCGAAAAGCAAAGCAGTAAAAAAGGCTGTTTGTCCTTTCCCCGTTAATTTCAGGATAAATACAAAAACGAGCAAATTGTTTAGCAAATGCAATATGAGGTTGCTGGTGTGGAATCCTGTTGCGTTAATTCCATACAACCAGTGATCCGTCATAAAACTGAGCATGGTCAATGGATGATAATGCCCGTCGAAAAAGTGAGAAAAATAATAGAAAATATTTTGAATGCTGATATGTAATCTTTGATTTTCAAGAATATAGCGCTGATCATCGTAATTGGTGAAACCCAGTTGAAAAACAGGCAGATATGCAATGAAAGTAAGCAGAAGGATTATAATTGCATATATGGTATTTTTCTGGCTCATTGGTACAGGCTTTGCTATCGGATTTGCTGAAAGGTTCATTTATCAAGTGTTTCAACAATTTGAACAAAGTCTTCAAATTTATGTTTTTTTACTTGACTATGAGCTAAAAAAAAGTATTTTTGCAAAAAATAACCCCTTAACAAAACGCATATGTACTGGACATTGGAATTGGCATCAAAACTTGAGGACGCTCCCTGGCCAGCCACGAAAGAGGAGTTGATCGATTATAGTATTCGGTCTGGTGCACCCATGGAGGTTATCGAAAACCTCAAAGAAATTGAGGACGAAGAAGAGATTTATGAAAGTATAGAAGATCTCTGGCCTGATTATCCCACCAAGGATGACTTTTTCTTTCACGAAGACGAATATTAACTGCCTGATTATTCCTCGTCATTTTCACCAAAGAAACTGAACATCACATGTCCGTATTTCCTGTTTTCAAGAAAGTTTGGAAAATCATTCAAACGGTCTTTGCTGCTGTGCTCAATGATCAGTATGCCTTTTTTCTCCAGGAGATCATTTTGTAACACCAGATCCACAATCCTTCGATGATGCTGGAAATCGAAAGGAGGATCGGCAAAGATGAGATCATATTTTTCTGCTCCGCGCTCCAGAAACCTGATGGCATCTGATCTCAAAACCCTGATATTGTCGAAGTCCATCTTTTTCGAAAACTCACTGATAAATCCGGTGCATTTGACGTTCTGATCTACGGCCAGGATCGTTTTGCAACCCCTTGAGGCGAATTCGAATGAGATGCCACCGGTACCGGAAAACAAATCGAGCACTTTGGTTTCTTCGTAATCGATGCGATTGTTCAGGATGTTGAATAATCCTTCTTTTGCAACATCGGTGGTTGGTCTTACCGGAAGCCTGCCCGGCAATTGTATTCTTCTTCCTTTATGTGAACCGCTGATTATTCGCACAATCCGGTATTCAGTAAATTATAGTAATAACCAACGGGTACATCATCGAAAACATAAGAGTAGCGGAAAAAATCATTTCGGGCAATAAATTCAATGTTCCGGATGTATTGATAAGATATCTCGTACAGGTTTGAGTTTTTATCAATCTCTCCCATAAAAATAACCCGGACATCCTCCGGGTTCAGTCCCGATTGATGCAAAACATACAACAGATAATAGGCAAAATCTTCCCTTGTCCTGTACCTGAAACTGTTTGCCAGCAATAGCTTGTTCCCCTCGATATGGATGATATCAAAGAAGCTATTTCTCACATTGACAAATGCTGTGTTTTCAAGTCTCTGGTTTTTGTTATTGATAAGCAATATTTCGATCAGAGAACTTATGTAGTTCTGAATTTTAAACCTGGTAAACTTATTGGCCAGAAAGTTTTTCAGTGGAACAGGGACAGCATAAACATGATAGGCTTCCAGGTTTTGCAAGTCATCATAGCTGATTTCCTCCTTCTGCCGCAGGGGATGATTGAACCTGAGATAATTACTCAATTCGTTGATATCAAAAAGGGGATAGGGGATGAGTGTATTTTTCTGTCCTTCGAACAATACCTTAACATTGGGGTAATAACGCTGCAATAGCTCTTCTTTGACAAATAGGGCATGCAACTCCTGGCATAATTCATCAAAGTCTTTTACTTCCTGCATCAGATAAGATTTCAGTGCCAGGTGTTTGTTTTTATCCTTGTCGTACACATTCAATGTAAATCCTTCCAGGGAAACCCGGAGGAAAAGATCATATGCTCTGTAATCTGATGTGGATTTTTTCGTATCCTGTATCAGGGATTTATCTGTGTGGTTTGCAATTAATATTGCATTGGCTGACATATAGCCACTCCCTGATTAATATTCCCAGTTACCATCTGTGGAAGGCTCTTCCATTGACCCCACTTTAAGACCGGGAAATTTATCGAGTTGCTTGCGGGTTGCCACCAGGTTTACGATAAGCTGTTCTTCAAGGCCTTTCAGGAACTGTTCGTAAAGACAAGATACTTCGAATACATTGACCTTGACGGATCCCTTTTCTATTTTCCCAGCATTGATCTCGAATATTTCTCCATCAGAGAATGGGATATATTTTATTTCTTCAACTGCAATATTTCCTTTGAATAGAGAATCTGCTGCATTAATGTAACCGATGGTATCATTGATCGTTTTTGTAAATGTTGTATCCTCAGGATCGGGCATGATCTTGACAATGGGGATTTCTGCAGTTTCCAGAAAGCTGATCATGGTATCCCAGGTAGGTGCATAACCATCATAATAATTCTTGAACAAGAGCTGGGCTGAACGAATATCCTTCAAACGATTGATCACCACATTTTCTCTTCTTTCTTTTTCCTTGTTGAATTTTACCGGCTTGCTAACACTTTGAACAACAAGATAAACCAACACAACAATTACGATGGCTAAAACGATTTTAATGATTAACTGCTTCATGATTACATTTTTTTATGCCCTTGCAAATTTAAAATATTTTTTCGATCCTGCTTTTGTAAAGTATTTATTTATATTTAATTTAAAGTGAAGATAATAATGTTTTCAAATTCTCTGAAGTGATTTTTTGTAAGCATGGGTTCATTTTGAATCATGATTGATTTTTTGTATATTTAAGATTTAACCAAAACATCATCAACATGCAAACTTATATTTTATTGACCAAACTATCACCCGAACTTGGAGTTCAGATGAAAGACCGTGCCCGGATGGGTGGTAACTGGCTGGAACAGGTCAGGACCAAATGTCCGGAAGTAAAATTTGTGGCGCATTATGCCCTGCTGGGCCACTATGATTTTATGGATATTTATGAAGCGCCCGATGAAGAAACTGCAGCCAAGGTTTCAATGATCAGCCTGGCCAATGGTGCTTTCCAGTCGGAAAGTTTGCCAGCCATACCCTACAAAAAGTTTCTTGAACTTGTGGATGAGATTTAGGTTTACCATTCGTCCTCTTCAACTTCGGGCTCAGGTTGCATTTTTTCTTTGAGATTTGCGATCAGATCCCTGGTGAAGGCATCAATTTGCCCGAGGTAAACATGCCACTGTTCATTGTAAGCCGGGTCATCTTTGTTGAGCCAGTTCTCGACGGGATAACGGGTTGCCTTTTTCAGCACGTAATCCGTAATGGTGTATCGGTATCTGCCATCTTTGAGTTCAACAATGGCGGTATAGAGGACCATACCTGCGGGCAGATCAACCCCTTCCTTTTTATAGGTGATGCGGAACTGATGCCTACATTCAACTCGACCGGTCTCAACATCCCTGATCTTGGTAACCGCAACCGGGTTGGCATAAAAATTATTGACCCAGTCGATGGCGCGGTAAAATAATTCTTTTTTGGATCCTTCTTCCTCAACAACATTTTGGTAGGTGATCAGGCCGGTTTGATCATCCACGGGCATGCCCATGATGGTATCGTTTACCTGGGCTTGCAATGAGAGTGTGGTAATCAGAACGAAAAAGATTAGATATTTAATTGGTTTCATATTCAATCCACATAAGTTTCTTACACAAATTTAAGATATAATTTTTTTTCAAACGCTTATGGAAAAGTTTTATTCTGAGATGAAACCGGATGATAGGTCTAAGACCTTCCTACCCGCGGATCTGATTGATTTTAGCTTTTTTGTCGACCGGGTTTTAGATCTTTGAGACATAAAAAAAGCCCCGGTCTTCAGACCGGGGCTTTACATCCTAAGATTTTATCTTAATACATACCCGGCATTCCGCCGCCCATGCCGCCCGGAGGCATTGCACCGGCGCCTGCAGCTCCGCCTTCGTCTTCATCTTTGTGTTCTACAAGAACACATTCTGTAGTCAGGAGCATACCGGCAATGGAGGCTGCATTTTCAAGTGCTACGCGTGTAACCTTGGTTGGGTCGATCACACCTGATTCGTAGAGGTTTTCATATTTTTCGGTCCTTGCATTGAAGCCGAAATCATCTTTGCCTTCTTTTACTTTCTGTACGATCAGTGAGCCTTCGATGCCTGCATTTTCTACGATCTGGCGCATGGGTTCTTCAAGCGCTCTTTTCACGATCGCAATTCCGATTTCTTCATCTTCATTCTCGGATTTTACTTTTTCCATATCAGGAATGGCCCTGATGAATGCCACACCGCCACCAGGAACAATGCCTTCTTCAATGGCGGCCCTGGTTGCGTTCAGGGCGTCTTCGAAACGGTCTTTGCGTTCCTTCATTTCAACTTCGCTGGCAGCACCAACATAAATCACTGCAACACCACCTGCAAGTTTGGCAAGTCTTTCCTGCAGTTTTTCCTTATCGTAATCAGAAGTTGTGGTTTCGATCTGTTTTTTAATCTGGTTTACACGACCGTCGATATCTTCTTTCTTACCTTTACCACTTACGATGGTTGTATTTTCCTTGTCGACAGTGATCTTTTCGGCTTCACCCAGCATATCGATTGAAGTATCTTCCAGCTTAAATCCTTTTTCTTCGGAGATCACTGTACCGCCGGTAAGAACGGCAATGTCTTCCAGCATTTCTTTTCTCCTGTCGCCAAAACCGGGCGCTTTCACGGCAACTACTTTGAGGCCGCCTCTCAGTTTATTCACGACCAATGTGGCCAGGGCTTCGGTTTCAACATCTTCTGCAATGATCAGCAGTGGCCTTCCACTCTGGGCAACTTTTTCGAGCAAAGGGAGAAGATCTTTCATTACGGAGATCTTCTTATCGTGAATCAGGATATAGGGATTTTCGTAAACGGCTTCCATTTTTTCGGTGTCCGTTGCGAAATAGGGTGAAATATATCCACGATCGAACTGCATACCTTCAACCACATCCACGTAGGTTTCAATACCTTTGGCTTCTTCTACGGTGATCACACCTTCTTTCTTTACCTTGCCCATGGCCTCTGCAATGAGTCTTCCGATCTCTTTGTCGTTGTTGGCTGATACGGAAGCCACCTGTTCGATCTTTTCGCTGCTGTCGCCGATTTGTTTGGTCTGTGCTTTCAGTGAATCAACCACCGTGTGCACGGCTTTGTCGATACCCCTTTTCAGATCCATCGGATTGGCACCGGCTGTAACATTTTTCAAACCGGTTGTGAAAATGGATTGTGCCAGCACTGTGGCCGTGGTTGTACCATCACCGGCAACATCATTGGTTTTGGAAGCGACTTCCTTCACCATTTGAGCACCCATGTTTTCTATGGGTTCTTTCAGTTCAATTTCCTTTGCTACAGTAACACCGTCCTTGGTAATGGTTGGTGCACCAAAAGATTTGTCGATGATTACATTGCGGCCTTTGGGGCCCAATGTTACTTTTACCGCATTGGATAATGCGTCAACGCCTTTTTTCAGTCCGTCTCTTGCTTTGCTATCGAATATAATGTCTTTTGCCATTGTTCGATTTTTTTTATATGGTTAATAAAACTATTTACTATTAATTTCTTTTTTGTTAGATGATGGCCACGATATCAGACTCACGCATGATAAGATAATCATTTGCGTCAATGCTGATCTCGGTACCTGCGTATTTTCCATACAACACAACATCACCCTCTTTCACAGTCATCGGCTCGTCTTTTTTACCAGGGCCAACGGCTACCACTACACCTTTTTGAGGTTTTTCTTTGGCTGTATCAGGAATGATAATTCCTCCGGAAGTTTTTTCTTCAGCTTGTGAAGGCTCAATTACAACTCTGTCTGCTAAGGGTTTAATGTTTAGCTTTCCCATTGTCTTTAAGATTTTGATTAAACAATATTTTCGTTTTAAGAATCTGCCAGCGTATTGGCATATTCTGTGCCAAAGCCAGAAATAAAAAAAATGTCAGAATGTATGTGACATTCTGACATTTGTCAATTTCTTGTGTTGAGAAAAATCTTTTATTCGTTTTCCTGTTGTGGGGGAGGTAACTGGAAATTATCATCCACAACCACTGATGATTCATCAATTTGATCTCTGAGTTCCGTATCCACACTCAGGTTTTGCGCTCCGTTTCGGGGTATCACAAAAATGGTTGCCAGGCTCAGCACCAGTAAAACGATGGCAAGTGTCCATGTTGATTTTTCCAGAAAATCGGCTGTTTTTCTAACACCCATGAACTGGTTGGATCCGGAGAAATTAGATGCCAGACCACCACCCTTGCTGTTTTGTACAAGCACGACCAGGATCAACAAAACGCAAGCAATTAATATAAGGACGGAAATAAAAATATATGCACCCATGCTATTGATTTTTCAAATTATTTTTTTCTTCTTCAATCTTTTTAATTTGGCCTGCAAAGTAACTACTTTTTTCGGGAAATTTCAAGCTTAACCTATGATAAATTTTAATGGCCTTGTCATAGAGCCTCTGATCATAATAAATACCTGCCAGGGTTTCGCTAACAATGTTTTCTTCGTCAACGACACTGCGTTGCGATTCCTGCACCGGATCGTAAAAATGTTGTTTGGGTTTGATCTTGGGTTCTTCCCGGATGAACTTATCGATCAGACTGGCATGTTTTTCAATGTTGCTGCGTCCACCGGCAGTAGTTTTTGTTGTTTCTTCTTTCGGACTTTTGTCTGTAGATTTTTTTTGCTTTTCTTTTTCAATTTCCCTGAGGCGTCTGTCGATGATCTCTTTCAGTTTCCTGATCTTCTCTTCTTCTTTGTTCAGGTCGGTGGCCTCTTCAACGGAGTATCCCTGTATGTTTAATTCACTGACGACTTTCTTGATATTTTCGTGATGAGTTGTTGCATCCCGGGTTTCTTCTGCAGGTGTTTCAATGTGTTGTTCAGCGGTTTTCTCAGTTTTTGAATATTCATCAGGCAGGTCTGTCTGGGCAATCAATTCTTCATTGAGTCTGTCGATATGCTTGCGCAGAATATTTCTGTCGCCAATTCTGGCTGCTGTTTTCTTCAACTGCTGGTCATAGTTGTGGTTTCTTTCTTTAAACAGATTGAGGGTATAAAGCATGCTTACCGATTGGCAATAGCTGAAATCTGCAAGCAATAGCTCGAGCTCCTCAATGCTTTTGTGCTTGAGGCTCTCTGGTGATTTCAGGTATTCGGCAAACTGCTTTTTGTTCATAATTACCAATTTACCACGGCTTTGTTGAAGATATCCTCAACAAGCATTTCATTGATCAGGTCGATTAGTTCTGTTTGTCTGGATGTAAGATTTTCTTCGCTGGAGAAATCTTCATAGCGCGTGAATTTCTGATCAAAATCTTTCGATTCATCCAGGGTATTCACATAGTTCACATCCACGGTAATTTCCAGCCGGTTCAGGGCTGCAGTTTGATCTCCAGTAATGGCTACCGGTTTTACGGTATACCCGGTTATCTGTCCTTCGATTTGGAGATCGCCGTTATTTTCTACCAGTGTCAGGTCGGTTTGGGAAACAAATTTATCCCTGAGCGCATCTGTGAAAGTCTGGCTTAAAGTGGGCTCCACGAGTTGCGCATTGTTGGGAAAATACTGTATGGAAATGGTTTTTGCTCCCGGAGGTATGCTGGCACCTGTAAAGGAATAAACTCCACATCCCATGGCTGTGATACAAATCAGTGCCAGAAAGAGCAATGCATGATTTACCTGTTTGCGCATGTTACCTGATGTTATATTCTTTTATTTTCCTGTAAAGAGTACGTTCTGAGATCCCAAGTTCTTTTGCAGCATCCTTTCTTTTACCGTTATGCTTTTCAAGGGCTTTTTTAATCAGGTCGATTTCTTTGCTTCTGAGCGAAAGAGATTCCTCGATGATCTCCGATTGCTCGATGGGTTCATTTTCTTCATACGCTTCATCTTCTTTATTCTGAATAACGATCTGATCGAAATCCTCCTTCATTTCTTCAGAATCCTCGTATAGTTCATTGATGATCCTGGTTTTGTTTTCCTGGAGACTTGCACTCACGCCTCCTTCTCTTACAATCTCAGCAACAACCCTTTTCAGGTCGTTGATGTCCTTTTTCATGTCGAACAAGACCTTGTATAAAAGGTCCCGTTCCGAAACACTTTTGCTGTCTTCTTTTTTATATAAAACCGGCAATTCACTCCCGGCTGCGTCCGGCAGGTATTTCTTCATTGTTGTTGCATCAACCTCCCGGTCTTCGAGTATGATGGACATCTGTTCGGTAATATTTTTCAGTTGCCTGACATTTCCGGGCCAGCGGAAATTGATCAGTACCTCTTTGGCCTCATCGGTAAGCTTGAGCGTCGGAATTCTGTATTTTTCGGATGAATCGGATACGAACTTCCTGAAGAGAAGAAAAATATCGTCTTTCCTGTCGCGCAGTGGTGGTACATAAATAGGTACCTGGTTGAGGCGGTAATAAAGATCCTCCCTGAATTTGCCATTGTTGATGGCCTCCTGGATGTTGACATTGGTTGCAGCTACCACCCTTACGTCGGTTTTGATCACCTTGGAGGAACCTACTTTGATGAACTCTCCAGACTCCAGCACACGAAGCAGTCGAACTTGCGTTGATAGTGGTAGCTCGGCCACTTCATCCAGAAATATGGTGCCTCCGTTCACAACTTCGAAATAACCTTTGCGTGCTTCATGGGCCCCGGTAAAGGAGCCTTTTTCATGTCCGAAAAGTTCAGAGTCGATTGTTCCTTCCGGTATGGCCCCGCAGTTTACAGCGATATAAGGGCCATGTTTGCGGGCACTTGCCTGGTGAATAATTTTCGGAAATACTTCCTTGCCAGTCCCGCTTTCACCGGATATCAGCACTGTTACATCTGTAGGGGCAACCTGTCTTGCAACATCAATCGCCTGGTTCAGTGCAGGAGAGTTACCGATAATTCCGAATCTTTGTTTTATTGATTGTAATTCCATTTCAGCTTCTGTTCTTTCGGATCCATTTAACAAACGTGTCTGCAAAATTAATTATTTTGATGTGCCTGACAAAATTGCACTCTTTCACAGAAGCAATCTAAGTCTTAATAAAAAAACAACAAATTAAGCTTTACTCCGGCAAGCATGCTTATCCTGGTAAGTTGTAATACAGTCAATCAGAGATCAGGATTGATTTTTTACTTCCTTTTTGATTCTCTGAATATGTCCTCTTCCCAGGGCTTTTACCTCGCAGCCAAGCTCGAAATAGCGTCTGATCTGCTCGTCGCTTAGGATGCCGAAACAATCGATTACGGCCAGGGGTTGACCGGCCCATTCTACGATCTGATCAGGGTTAAGTTGCAGGTATTGTTCATGGGGCACTGCAAAAATGACAGCTTCCATTCCTTTGAGGGATTTCCGGAGATCCTTCTGCACCTTGAGCTCTTTTAGGTGTTCCTGGTTTCTGAAAAATCTCTTCCAGGAAATCCCGGGTGCCGGGTATGTATCCTGGGATTCCAGCTCATACCAGTGTTCAACGTAAGGATCGTGTATGTGCATTTCTGCACCCATTTCACTGAGTTTGCGAACAACCATTTCACTTCCGGAATAGCGGGTGTCTCCAACATCCTGCCGGTAGCTTGCACCACAGATTAACACATCAGAGCCTGCGATGTAACGAGCCATGTTGCGGAGGGCGTCCCTGGTCAGCTCTGCTACATGTAGGGAGCGCGTATCGTTGATATCGATGGCATTGGGTGTGATCCTGAAAACATCATCGCCATCGGTAAAACCAAGTATGTGTTTATAAGCCCAATACCCAAGACCTCCGTCTTTTGGAAGGCAGTAACCACCGATTCCCGGACCGGGAAATATCATATTGTTGTGTGTTGGTCTCATTTTAATGGCCTCAATTACCTTGATCAGGTCGACACCGTTCTTTTCTGCAAAAAGTGACCACTCGTTCAGATAAGCCAGTATGGTGGCTCTGTAGGAGTTTTCAACAATCTTGGTGGTTTCCGATTCAATCGGGCGGTCCATGACTGTTAAAGGAAAATCTTTGGTATTGAGTACTTCATGAAGAAATTTTTCAACTCTTTGGCGTGCTTCTTCATTGCAGCCTGCGCAAACTCTCCAGAAATCGCGAATACTGCTCACGTACTCCCTGCCAGGCATGACGCGTTCAAAGCTGTGGGCAAGTAGTGGGGCAGCATCCATGTTGCGGTTCTTGAAAGCCTTTTTCAAAATGGGCCAGGCAACGAATTCGGTAGTTCCCGGTGCAACGGTAGTTTCTATCAGGACAAGACATTCTTTGGGGATCTTTTCGCCAATGGTCTTCATGGTGGCTTCCAGGGCTGCCATGTCGGCTTCACCATTGCGCATATTGCCAAGTTCATTCTTTTTGTAATCGCATTGCACATCCACAACAACACAATCGGCCAGTTTCAGGCAATCGTTGTTATAAGTGGCAGTGAGCGTTTGGCTTTCTTTTACACATCTACCGATCAGTTCATCAACCTCGGGGTCTTCTGCTTTTACAGGAGATACACCCCGGTTCAGTACAGGAATTTTCCAGTAGGAGCGCGTACTGGGACGCTGGCATCCAATTACCAGTTTGCTGTGATTACCCTTTTCATCGCTGGTATCGGCAATGATGGCTGCCATAACAGCTCCAACAAAACCAACACCCATGACCACAACAATTTCTTTCCCCTGGCTGCGGGCATGATTTACCAGTTTCTCTATACGGATAAACTCGTCATTATATGCTGAATCATGAGGAATCGCAAACTTTTCCCCCTCGGGGGAGATGGAATATTTTACATTTTCAGTTTCGTTCATAATTTTGGTTTTGGTTGATCTTATTGCTATCGTATACCGGCATTCAATTCACGCTCGAATGCCTGCAGCAATCTTTTCATTGTTTTGTCGATGATTTTATCGGTAAGGGTCCTGAGTGGATCCTGCAGCATGAAGCTTACAGCATATGATTTTTTCCCTTCCTCTATATTCCTGCCTTCATAAACATCAAACAATCTAACGGATTTCAGTATTTTTCTTTCTGTTTTTAAGGCAATTCTTTCAATATCAGCAAACTGAATCTCTTTGGCCACCAGCAGGGCCAGGTCGCGTCTTACCGCCGGGTATTTTGGGATCTCTCTGTATTGAACTTCTGTTCTGGCCGTAAGCTCAAGCAGGGTGTCCCAATTGATCTCGGCATAAAAAACATCCTGTTTGATGTCGAATGCATGCAAAAGCTTTTTATCAACTTTACCAAGAAATGCAAAAGTTTTGTTCTGGTATTGGTAGGAAAGTCCCATATTAAAATCACCGCCTGAATTTTCTTCAAGACTCAGGTCATTTCCTGCCAGGCCCAGTTTTTCCAGGATATTGTGCAGGTGGGCTTTCAGTGTATAAATATCCACAGCTTCTTCTTTGCTTGCCCAGCTTTCCACATGTTTTTTGCCGGTGAGGGCGAGTGCCAGTTGTGTTGATTCATGATATCTGGAAAGCGGATCATTAGCCGGCTTGTCATTTTTTTGATAGGATCTGCCAAACTCATAAAACTTGAGATCCTCATTTTTCCGGTTCATGTTGTATGCTATGGATTCAAGCATGCCAAATAGCAGTCCCTGGCGCATAATATCAAGGTCAGAACTGATGGGGTTCAGCATCTCGATATTATTGGCAGCCTCGAACTTCCTGCTGTTCTCAATGTACTTTGAATTTGAAAGAGAATTATTCATGACCTCGTAAAAGCCATTTGCCGTTAATTGGTCAGAGATCAGGTTTTGTAGCTTTTCCGCATCGGGTTTGGGCGTGAAAGATAATGAACTCCTCATTTGGCCAGAGTAATCTATGTTGTTATAGCCATAAACTCTCAGGATCTCTTCAATCACGTCTGCTTCGCGCGTAACATCCACCTTGAATGGTGGAATGCTGAGCTTTAGTCCCTCCGCTGTTTCTTCTGTAATATTGATCTCCAGGTCATGCAGGATCTTCTTGATCGTTTTCCTGTCTATTACTTTCCCGATCAACCTGTCCGTATTTTTATAGGAAAGGTCTACTTCCCAGGCATCGATCTTTCTTGGGTAAACATCCACGATATTGCTTGTTACTTCTCCACCGGCAACTTCCTGGAGTAACAGTATGGCTCTTTTCAGGGCGTATTTGGTAATATTGGGATCGGTACCCCGCTCGAATCTGAAAGAGGCATCTGTTTGCAAGCCATGGTGTTTTGCTGTTTTTCTGATATAATTAGGACTGAAATAGGCACTTTCCAGGAAAATGTTCCTGGTATTTTCAGTTACCCCGGAATGTATTCCACCAAAAACCCCGGCGATGCACATACCGTTCTCCGTATCACAGATCATGAGGTCTTTATCTGTTAGCTTCCTTTCAACTTCATCGAGTGTAACAAATTTCGTTTGATCAGCAAGTGTTTTGATAATCACTTTCTCGCCTTTAATCTTGTCGGCATCGAAGGCGTGAAGCGGCTGACCCAGTTCAAATAGAACATAATTGGTCACATCCACGATGTTGTTGATGGGCCTTACACCAATTGCATTGAGCCTGTTTTTTAACCAGCGGGGCGATTCTTTTACTTCGATATCTGAAAGTGTAATGCCGGTATACCTTGGACAGGCTTCAGGATTTTCTACTTCAATTCCAATGTGCCTTTTATCATTATCTACTTTAAACTTACTAACATCAGGTCTTTTCAAAGAATAATGTGTTGTATTCTGGATATGATTCAAAACAGCTACCAGATCCCGGGCCACTCCCAGGTGTGATGCTGCATCTGCGCGATTGGGGGTTAGTCCAATCTCATAGACATAATCCTCTGTTATTTCAAAGTATTCCCGGGCCGGAGTTCCAATGTTGGCTTCCTCATCCAGTACCATGATCCCCTCATGGGAAGTGCCCAGGCCGAGCTCATCTTCGGCGCAGATCATACCTTCACTCTTCTCACCCCTGATCTTTGCTTTTTTGATTTCAAGAGATTTATCTCCCATGTAAAGTGTCGTTCCAACGGTGGCAACCGGAACCTTTTGGCCGGCACCCACGTTGGGGGCACCGCATACAATGCGAAGGGGTTCATCTTTTCCTATGTCAACAGTAGTAATGCTGAGTTTATCGGCATTAGGATGTTTCTCAGCGGTCAGTACTTTGCCGATCACAATTCCCTGAAGCCCTCCTTTTACCGATTCTACTTTTTCAAGTCCCTCAACTTCCAATCCGCAATCTGTAAGTATCCCTGACAATTCCTCAGGATCAAGATTAAAATCAATATAGTTTTTCAGCCAGTTGTACGAAATCCTCATGGGAAAGAATATTTAATTTTTTCAACAGGAGGCAAAAGTAATGATTTTATCAGGAAAAATTTTCGAAAAATCGGGATATTAGCTAATTAAGCCCCAGTTTGTTTTGTTCTTGTTGATTTGTTTCAGGTGTATAGAAAGGGCATGATTGATGGTTTTGTTCAGGCCCGGATCATCCTGGATTTTTTCAAGGGCATGTTTCCTGGCCTGGCGGAGGATGTTCTCATCTTTGATCAGATCGGCGATTCTGAGGTTCAGGATACCACTCTGGCGGGTCCCTTCAATTTCACCAGGTCCGCGCAGCTTGAGATCGACTTCGGCAATTTCAAAGCCATCCGTTGTACGCACCATGGTCTCAAGCCTGATGCGGGCTTCGTTACTCAACTTGTGTCCGGTCATCAAAATGCAATAAGATTGATCGGCACCTCTTCCAACCCGCCCTCTTAATTGATGCAATTGCGAAAGACCGAACCTCTCTGCATTTTCGATCACCATCACACTTGCATTGGGTACATCTACACCCACTTCAATAACCGTGGTAGCTACCATGATCTGGGTTTCCTTGTTCAGGAAGCGCTGCATTTCGAAATCCTTGTCAGCCGCTTTCATTTGTCCATGAACGATGCTGACTGCATATTCCGGCGCCGGAAATTCCCTGACAATGCTTTCATATCCATCCATCAGGTCCTTCAATTCCAGTTTTTTGGATTCCTGTATGAGGGGATAAACAATGTATACCTGTCGTCCGGCTTTGATCTCCTTCTTCAGAAACCCAAATAGTTTCAGGCGTGCGGAATCGTAATAGTGATAGGTTTTGATGGATTTCCTTCCCGGGGGCAGTTCATCGATTTTGGATACATCAAGATCGCCATAGACTGTCATGGCCAGGGTGCGGGGAATGGGTGTTGCGGTCATTACAAGCACATGTGGTGGTGTTTGATTCTTTTTCCAAAGTTTTGCTCGCTGGGCCACCCCAAAACGGTGTTGTTCATCAATTACAACAAGTCCAAGATTTTTAAACTGAACACTTTCTTCGATCAGAGCATGTGTTCCGATCAGGATTTGCAGTTTGCCCTCTTTCAGTTCTTCGTAGAGGATTTTCCTTTCAGCTTTTGGAGTGGAACCTGTGAGCAGTGCAAAGGAGATGTTCATTTCTCCCAGGAATTTTCTGAATGTTTCGAAATGTTGCTGAGCAAGGATCTCCGTGGGAGCCATGAATGAAGCCTGGAAATTGTTATCCAGGGCGATCAACATGCTCAGGATGGCTACAAGGGTTTTGCCACTTCCCACATCCCCCTGCAGCAATCGGTTCATTTGTTTTCCTGAACCAAGGTCGGCACGGATCTCTTTTGTTACCTTTTTTTGTGCGTCTGTCAGATCAAAAGGAAGGAACTTATGGAAGAATTCATGAAAGTATTTTCCGACACTGGAAAAAACATGACCCGGGATTTTTTGTTGCCGATAGGTTTTTTGATTCAGTAACCTGATCTGGATCAGAAAAAGTTCTTCAAATTTCAAACGGGCCTGTGCTTTTTTTAGCAAATGCTGATCTTTGGGGAAATGTATATTGATGAGTGCTGTCTCCCTGTTGATCAGGCGATACTTTTTCAGGGTGTCGGCTGGCAAGTTTTCAATGATAATCCCCTGGCATTGTTTCGCCAGATTGCGCATGATCTTGAGAATTCCTTTACTTCCCAATCCCACCGATTTAAGCTTTTCAGTAGATGGATAAACTGCTTGCAGGCTCTCTCCCAGGGATTCTTCATATTCGGCCATCTCTTCAATTTCAGGATGGGCAATGTTAAAGCTGTTTTTGAAAATTGAGGGTTTTCCGAACACCAGGTATTCCGTATTGGGATCAAATCTGTCTTTGAGCCATTTGAATCCCTTGAACCAGACCAACTCGATCGATCCGGAATCATCCGAAAGCCAGGCGGTCATCCTGCGGCCTCTTTTTTGTCCCACGAATTGGATGTTGGTGATCTTTCCTTTTAACTGAACATATGCGGTATCATTGATAATATCAGATATTTTGAAGAAGCGACTTTTGTCGATGTACCGGAATGGGAAGTACATCAAAAGGTCACCAAAATTGCAGATATTCAGTTCCTTTCTGAGAATTTCTCCTCTTTTGGGGCCAACACCTTTGAGGTATTCTATTGAATTTTCGAACAAGGACAAGGACATAATCAGAGGGTATAAAACAAAAATAGCAATTTATTCTGAAGGGATTGGGACAAAAAAAACTCCTTCTGTCAGGAAGGAGTTTTGTGTATTTCTTCTATAAAGTATTTCATTAATATTCCCAGAGATCGTGTTCAAATTCGAAAAGCTCGTTCTTTACCCGCTCGGATTCGAGTAAAGCATCGAGGCCTGTGGCATATTCTGAGATCCTTCTGTCATAAACGTTCTGCTCTTTGTAAATAAAGCTGCTGAACATACGTTTCAGGAAGACCTCATCATAGGTACGGCGTTCGGCATCGTTTCTCCTGTTGTAAACTTCTGCTTTGGCAAAGACCGGACGTGCTTCCGGATAATAGATCCAGAAAAGCGGTGTAATACGTTCTTCCCCTTCTTTTTCTATGATCATCACCGGGCAGATACCAATAATCCTCACCATCATCTGCGACCTCTGTTTGTCGAAATACCAGTCTTCTTTCACCCTGATGCGGTAAACATCTGCCGGCTCAAATTCCGTATAAATTACGGTATCATAGGTATCGTAAGGAGGATACGGGCGGGTCAGTGGTTGATACAACGAGTCCGTTTGCCTGTTGATGATTTCCTGATAAGTTAATGGAACGAGGAATTCGTCCGTATTGGAAATATCGTAGGCTGTGATTGAACCTTCTTTCAAAGCATCCATGACAACCTGCATGAAGCTTCTCCAGTCGTTATGCGGTTCTACCGGATAGTAAAAAGGTTGATTGAGTTTTTGTTTCATATCGATCACTCGCCAGATACGTTTCGACCACATCACATCGGCTTTGCGCAGCGGAGGATAGGGTATGGGTTTTTTATCGATCATACCTTCATCAGGAAATAATCCATCCTGTGGAGGTGTATCCAGTATTTGAGCGTTTGCATTTGTACTGAATGTCAGCACAAATCCGAGTAAAAATAATCCGAGAACTAACTTTTTCATATAACCTCCAAATAGGTTTTTTTAATTTATCGTTAAGTTAACTGAATTCAAAGTACGTATCGTTCCATCGGGGCCTTCGGCCTGAATGCTTTCAAAGAAAAATTTCTGGCCTTTGGAAGCATCCCGGATGATCTGCTGCATTTCGGCAGTAAATCTGTTGCCCTGAGCCCTTTTGGGTATCCAATCACCATTGAGAATGGTACCCATGGTAAAGGACCTGACCGTGAAATACAATTCAAACTCAAAATCTTTCATTGCCGGAATGATAGCCCCTGCAGCCAGCAATGTATTCTTTTCGATGACTCCCTCTTTTCTTCCGGCAATTTCAGCAACGGGGTCGGGAACTCGTTTTACACGAAAATCGCGTGAACCCAGATTCATTGTATTCCCTTCATAAAGTGCAGTTGCACCAACCGTAGCATTGGTCACACCCTTTGTGGCTCTGACAACATAATTATGGTCATCCGCTTCCACGGGAACCAGTTCACAACCTTCCGTAATGGTTGGCCTGATCGATTCATCAGCCATACCCGGGGCTGTTATTGAAACCGGGTTGTCAACACCAATGTAAAACACATTCATTTTGGTAGCAGCAACTGTCAGGGAAGGAGGTGCGACAATATAATCGCCACTGAAGGGATATGATATTTCTTTTCCGAGTGGATTTTTTACCTTGATCACACCTGCATAACTATGCGTTCCAACCCTGTTGGCATTGAATGAAATATCAACCATTCCACTTTCGCCAGACAGGCGTTGTGCCTTTGAAAGATAGCTGTCGTTCCATTTTGTGATCCCCTGCATGACATAAACTTCAGGATCCTGTATAGTGTCGTAAGCGGCTGCAAAAACTTCTGCCTTGTACTTTTCACCTTGCAGAACGTATGAGCGATCGGGAATGATCTTGGCATCGATCTTATTAAATTTAAAATCGGTTGCATCGATTCTTTTATAGAGTTTATTCAGGACATCAAACTCGGCATTTCTGACCTCCGCATGTAATTTGTTGAGGATGGTAACGTCAGCCGCCAGAATCGTATAATAAAAATTATGTTGCTCCCAGGATTGCTTTTGCCCGTCGGCATCGTAATACGGACCTTCGGTTCTCAGTCCAAGTCTTTTGCTGCTATCGGGTTCTCCAATAACTTTAAGCATCTTATCACGATACTCATTGATCCTTCGTTTCAAAATCCCTGAAGGTTTGTTGTGCGTGATGGAAGCATCACTTACAAAAAAGAAGTTTGTAGGTTGAGAAAAATCATCTTTTGACTCAACTTCTCCGAGAGGCGTATTTCTTGCCTCTTCCATGCCTTCTATTTTTCTGTCCGTATAATCGATCAAAGCATATTTCAAACTATCGAGGTAGCTTGTAAGACTGTTGGATAAGTTTTGCACATATTTAGCGCTATCGTAATACTTTTTAACTTTATCGGGTTGCAGATCATACTGGAACTTGAAATCCACCATGATCTGATCAATTTTGGATGAAAAGTTCTCCTTGGTTTTTTCAACACTTTGATTCACAACCACAAAAGCATCCAGCATCTCTTTTGAAACATTCAGCGCCAAAAGTGCAGTCAGTACCAGGTACATCATGGCAATCATCTTTTGCCGCGGGGTTTCTTTGTATCCAGCCATATGTTAATTCTGTTTAGTATTCAATTAATAATGATGTTAAACTGATTTGATTAACCCTGATTGGGATTGGTGCTCATTGCAGAAAGCATATTGCCATATACTTTGTTCAATGAAGCAACTCTCTCGGTTAATAAATCAAGCTGATTCTGATACTGTGCTGTTTTGTCGGATGATTCATTCATGTTTTCGAGGAAACTGTTCATGGCTTCCTGAAGTTTGGATGCAGACTCAACCTGTTGATTTGTATTTTGCAATTGTAATTCATAAACAGCATTAAGGGCAGCCAGATTATCTGAAATCTTTTTGAGTTGTTCGTTGTATGACTTTCCTTCCAGGGCTGAGAAATCAAGTGCTTCCACCGACTTGGCGATCAATTCTGCAGATTTTGCATAATTTTCGTTAAGCGAACCGGCAGATTCGGTTGCACTTTTGATTGTGTGCGCAAATTCTTTGGTTGCATCCATATCACTCTTGATGATCTCTGAGGCTTGCATGTAAGCGTCGCTTAAACCTGCCGCACTGTTTGATGCGGATTTGATGTTGTTCACGTATTCATTGGAAGCTTCAGCATCTGCGTTAAGTGCCTGGGATGTTTTCTTGTAATTGTCACTCAGCTCGGTGATTGATTCAGAGGCTTTTTTAACGTTATCTGCATATTCATTGGTCACCAGGGATGCATTTGAAATATTTGCCATGCTGGCTGCATTTTCTCCAAACATCCTCAATCCTTCTCCAAAGCGGTCAATCACCCGCTGATCTATGTCAGCTTCTCTCATCATTTGATCGATTTGCTGTGTAGGTTTGGCTGTAATCTTTTGGGCATCCTTGTCACCATGATACAGGCCTGCCAGCTCAGGATATACCAGGCTCCAGTCTGGTTCAACGTAAGGTGGTTCGAAAGCTGAAAAGAAGAAAATTATCGACTCGGTGCCAAGTCCAATAATCAACATGATATCGGCCCCCTGATAGTGATTGATTTTAAAAAGAGCACCTAAAATTACCACTGAAGCACCCCAGCCATATAATTTGGCCATGAAGTTTCTGAAACCTCTGCTTCTGACTGCGTTTTTTAATCCCATAGTATTCTGTTCTTAAATGATTTAATAATGCTTATTTGTTTCTTTAGTTATAAATTCGTGATGCGCGTGAAGGATTGTCATTTTTATTTCTTCCGAGGTAGGGTTGGATGCAACGGAATCCGATATAGGATTTTGATGTATCCTGGTACTCGTAAGCACGTGTAGTTACCTGAAGGTAATAATTGATGTCTTTCCAAGATCCTCCCCTGATGACTTTCCTTTTCATGGCCGGAGGATCTGATTCTTTCGCATTGTATGTATAGTTGGGATTCATGTCCCAGGTTACATCGTAAGATACCGGATCAAATGCACTCACAGTCCATTCTGAAACGTTTCCTGCCATGTCGTATAATCCCCAGTCATTTGGTGGATAATGTGCTACAATAACGGTACGTAAACCACCATCGGCGATATAATTACCGCGCATGGGTTTAAAGTTTGCCAGGAAGCAACCTTTTTCATTCCTGGTGTAAGGTCCACCCCAGGGGAAAGGACTCAAAGCATAGCCTCCTCTGGCTGCCCATTCCCATTCTGCTTCTGTAGGCAGCCTGAATTCTGCCAGCCCGGGTTCACCTTTTGCAGCTTTCAGATAGTTGTTGAGTAATTCGGTTCTCCAAACACAGAATGCACGGGCCTGAGGCCAGTTAACACCGACAACCGGATAGTGGTCGTAGGCGGGGTGCCAGAAATATTTTTCCGTTAAGGGATCATTGAAGGAGTATGTATAGTCATGAATCCAGGCCAGGGTGTCGGGATAAACATTGATAACTTCTTTGCGTACGTAAACTGAACGGTCCCTGAGACCCTGGGGGCGGTTGGCAAGACTGGCATTCCTGTAGTCAGCTTCTTCCGAGAAGTCTTTCTTGGCTGCTGCTTTCAGATCGACCCAGTAATACTCGTAATTAAGTTTTCTGGTATCGATTTCCTTCCTGCGGAAATAACGCTCGTGTTCCGGCAAATACATTTGCTCCAGAACATCCCGCATATCGGGATCTTCGCTTTGCCATTCAATATCTTCCTCCCAGTTCAGGTAGGGGGGATCATATATTTCACCAGTTTCCTCGTTTTCTTCGATCAAAAATTCTTCAGGTCTCACTTCTCCCAACAAGGTCCGGGCAATTGAATCGCGAACCCAGTAAACAAACTGACGGTATTCGTTGTTTGTTATTTCAGTTTCGTCCATGAAGAAAGCTGAAACGGAGATCGTTTTTGGTTTATGTGCATAACCATAAGTGATATCTTCGTCACCAACACCCATGGTATAACTGCCTTGTGGAATAAAAACCATTCCGTAAGGATCGGGTTGATAGAATGGTTTTGCTTTACGGTTTACACCGACAAGCTCGCCGTTCCCGGAGTTGTTACAGCTTGCAAGTATCAGTAAAGCAGCAAAATAGAAAATCAGTTTTTTCATAATACCGTTCAATTTTATTGTCTTTCTAACGAGCTATGGTTTTTTTTATTATCGCGCCAAAATTAAAAAAATATCTGTATTAATTACAAACATCAGAGAAATCTGGTGTTTCTGTATATTTTAATCGCACGATCAAATTCAAGTTTAAAGCAATAACCCAGTCTTATTTCATGTGATCCACCTATCTTTAATCCGCTGATATTTACGTCATAAGAATAGCCGATCATGAATTTCTTAAACATGACCCCTGCAATCAGTCCTATGGATTCCTGCGGTCTGAAATTGATACCACCCCAAAACTTGTTCTGGTATTCAACGATACCACTTACATCCAATTGCATTGCACCGGGAGTTAAGTGTACCATGGCCGAAGGTTTGATCTCATAAGAGGGGTTGCTTGGCAAAACATAATTGTATCCGCCCAGCAGGTAAATCGATCTGTCCGTATTAAAGGAGAAATCGCTTTCTTCTCTGAGGTTTTTACCACTGGACTCCAAAATATCGAAAGTGGATACACCTATATAATAGGTATCCGGCACTTCATAATAAAATCCCAGGGCAAAATCGAACAACATATCCGAATCTTCTTCCTCGCTTTTAATGGGATCGTCTTCATCAACGAAGTTCAGTTGTGAAAAGTCGATCGATCTGTTTTCAAATTCAATCTGGAATCCGGCCCCAAAATCACCACGTCCGATACTGCCTATATAAGTATAGCCCAGGTTAACACTGATATCTTTCCAGAAAGCCAGTTTTTCCTGCAGGATCGTCAGACTGAATGCTCCGTGTACAAATTTAAAGGGGGCATCTGCAGTCAGTAAAAAGCTTTCGGGGGCAACATTGGTGCCATCGGCATTCTGAAAACCCGTCCACATTTGCCTCACAATACCATTGAGACAAATGCCGCCGGTACTTCCTGCCGCCCCGGGGTTGACAGATGTTTTAGCGAACATGTATTGCGTAAAATGACGGTCTTGCTGACCGTATACCAGACTACTGCAAAGCAACAGGCAAAGAAATACTATTATGCTCCTGTGAATCATGAATAAGCTTAGTGTTCCTGATTTTAAAAGGTGGGCTAAGTTAAATATTTTTTCTTTAACCAAAAGCCTGTATTTGTTTTATTAGTTGCTTAATTTCGTTTTCATCAAAATGACCCGAAATTAAGCCATTACATGCTTACCCGGGTAAATTCCTCTTGTGACAAACGATGCTGTTCAATGATTAATTGTCTTGTATGACAGTTAAATTCCTGCAAAAGTTGCCCGTATTTACAATAAATATTTAACAATATTCTCATGGCAGATATTTCAAAAGGATTTACTTTTGCAGCCATTTTTAAAAAAATCCAATGTTATGGCTTTTATTCAGAAGGATAAACCATTCAGCAAGAGATGGTTTATAAACTACAGTATGATCATCGCCGGTTCTTTTATCCTGGCATCAGGTTTTGTGTTGTTTGTAACACCTTATAAAATTGTTCCGGGAGGTGTTTACGGGATTTCCATCGTTCTTCACTGGTTGTTGGGCACACCTGTGGGACTAATTGCGCTCGCATTCGACATTCCTCTGACCATTATTGGTATCAGGGTGCTGGGACCCAGGTTTGGCGTTAAGACAGTTCTCGGATTTTTCCTAACCGCTATTTTTGTGGATACGCTTACCTGGTTGTATGGTGCAGAACCGCTGGTAAAAGGTGATGCACTACTGTCTTCTATTTTCGGAGGTGTGTTCATCGGGCTTGGACTTGGTTTGATATTCAAAGCTAAAGCAACATCCGGGGGTACTGATATTGTTGCCATGATGATCAACAAATACACAAAGATTCCCCTTGGACATTTGATGATCATTGTGGATTCTGCCATTGTCCTTGTGGGGTTGATCGCTTTCAGGGACTGGAAAATACCATTGTATTCATTGATTGTGATATTTGTTACAGGCCGCGTAATTGATATTGTATTGCAGGGGATCAGTTATGATAAAACGCTTTTTATTATTTCTGAGAAACACAATGAGATCAGGGATAAGATCATCAACGACCTTCGTCGGGGCGGTACATTTCTGAAAGGTGAAGGTATGTTCAACCAGGCTGAAAAAACCATCATTTTCACTGTTGTGAACCGCAGGGAATTGTCAATGCTGCGCGAATATGTGCACCAGATCGATCCGAAAGCTTTTCTTACTGTGATCAATGCCAATGAGATCCTGGGATCTGGTTTTAAATCATTGAAAGAAAAAGTTATAGAGGAAAGCCTGTAACCTTAGGTTCAATTCCGGATTGCTAAAGACATAACTGTTTCTTGTTATTTAAAAAGACGGATCACATCATTTCCGTTGGCCCATATCAGCAGGGCAAACAATATCACCATGCCAGCCACCTGGGCATATTCCATGAATTTATCGCTGGGCTTTCTGCCGGCAATGATCTCATATAGAAGAAACATAACATGACCTCCGTCAAGGGCGGGTATGGGCAAAACATTCAGGATGGCCAGCATGATGCTGAGAAATGCTGTGAGACGCCAGAATTGTTGCCAGTCCCAGGTAGCAGGGAAAATACTGCCGATGGTAATAAACCCGCCCACCGACTCATATGCTTTTACTTCCGGGGAAAACAGCAGCTTGAGCTGTTTCAGGTAATCACCAATCCCTTTGTATGCTTTTAATACTCCGGCAGGGATAGCCTGCAAAAAGTTGTAATTTTTTTCTTTGAAGGTGAAGTATTCCTTGATGTCTTTGCGGTAAGCACCTATGGTTCCCTGTTCTGAGATCTGTACCGGGATATCCAGTGTATCCATTTTCCTGACGACTGTGATGGTAGCTTCCTGTCCTTTGTATTGAGGTATTTCCCGGACAAATTCGGAAAAATACATGATTTGTTTGCCATTGATGCCAATGATCTTATCGTCAAGCTGTATGCCTGCCTTTTCTGCAGGAGAATCCTTGGTGAATTTGCTTACCTCGAAAGGAAATCCGACGGAAATAAAATCCGGTGTTTTTTTCTTCACCAATTTACCAAGAGAACCCTTGGGAATTTCAATATTAACATTCTTTTCATTCCTGATCACCTGAATGCTTTTGGCTTCATCCAAGATGAGTGTAACGGGCACCTTGCTGAAATCCTCTACCTCTTTACCATCGATCGAGATGATTTTATCTCCATTCCTGAGTCCCATTTCATATGCGAGTGAATCAACGGTGATCCCGTATTTGTTGGCTTCTGAGGTTGGCAGGTATTGCTCTCCCCAGATGGAAAGCATAAACACATAGATTACCATGGCCAGAATGACATTTACGATCACACCACCCAGCATGATGATCAACCTTTGCCATGCGGGCTTTGACCTGAATTCATGCGGCTCGGGCGGTTTTTTCATTTGTTCCTTATCCATGGATTCGTCGATCATGCCTGAAATCTTGACATAACCTCCGAGTGGCAACCAGCCCATGCCGTATTCTGTATCCCCTTTTTTAAATTTGAAAATCGAAAACCACGGGTTAAAGAAAAGGTAAAATTTCTCCACCCTGGTTTTGAATATTTTGGCTGCAACGAAATGCCCCATCTCGTGAAATACTACCAGGATGGAAAGGCTTAATAACAATTGCAGTACTTTGATCAGTATCTCCATATAAAAGTCTAAATGTTTTTAATAAACTCCTGTGCTTTGCTTCTGCTTTCTCTATCAGTCAAAATTAAATCCTCTAACGTTGGATTTTCGACAAACGATATATGGCTGAGGCATTTTTCAACAACTTCCGAAATATCCAGGAAACCCAAGCGGTTTTTAAGAAAAGCCGAAACAGCTATTTCGTTCGCGGCATTCAGGATACAGGCCTGATTGCCTCCAGCCTGCAAAACTTCAAAAGCGAGTGCAAGATTACGAAAATTTTTTAAATCGGGTGCTTCAAACGTCAATTGAGGATAATCTGCAAAAGAAAAGCGCTTGAAAGAGGAGTATATCCTGTCAGGGTAGGAAAGTGCATATTGAATGGGTAAGCGCATATCGGGCATTCCCATCTGGGCTTTCATTGATCCGTCTTCAAATTGTACCAGGGAATGTATGATGGATTGGGGGTGGATGATCACTTCGATTTGCCTGGGGTTGAGATTGAAAAGCCATTTCGCTTCGATGACTTCAAGACCTTTGTTCATTAAGGTTGCGGAGTCGATCGTGATTTTACACCCCATTTCCCAGTTGGGATGATCCAAGGCTTCTTTCCGGCCAACCTGCTGTAAATACTTTCTGTCCTTTCCCCGGAAAGGCCCTCCGCTTGCAGTTAAAATGATCTTTTCTACTGCATTGTGTTCTTCACCAGACAGGCATTGAAATATGGCAGAATGTTCAGAATCGACGGGAATGATCTCTGCCCTGTTATCCAGCGCCATTTGTTGAACGATCCCTCCTGCGGCCACAAGGGTTTCCTTGTTGGCCAGGGCAATCCTTTTTCCTGACCTGATAGCCTGCAGGGTGGGCTCTACACCTGCAAATCCTACCAATGCCACCAGAACGATGTCAATAGGATCCATGGCTACGATCTGTTTGAGTGATTCTGCTCCACCATATACCTTTATATTATAAGGCGACAAAGCTGACTTCACATCCCGGTACAGATTTTTGTTTGAAATTACTACTGCATTTGGTTTATGTTGAATTGCCTGTTTTATCAACAAGCTGGCATTGTTCTGGGCGGTCAGGACTTCGATCTCGAACAGTGTACTATTTTGTTCGATTACTTCAAGTGCCTGTGTACCAATTGAACCTGTTGAACCCAATATGGCAATGTGTTTTTTCATACGTAGAAATTAAAATGCTATATAATCTTCGGGATTTACAGGTGCACCTTTGTACCAGAGCTCAAAATGCAGATGCGGTCCCGTGCTCAGTTCTCCTGTTTCTCCAACAATGGCGATGGGTTCTCCCGCCCGTATACTGGCTCCTACTTTTTTCAGCAATGCTGAGTTATGCTTGTATATTGAAACAAAATTATTTCTGTGTTGTATGCCGATCACATAACCGGTTTCTATCGACCAATCGGATATGATCACGGTTCCGTCGAGAATGGACTTTATGGTTTCATCTTTGCCTGAAACAATATCGATCCCGTAATGCTTTTCGGCAATGTTAAAAGTATTGGTAATTGTTCCTTTCAGTGGGGTGTAAAAACTGATATTTGAAGGGCTCAGGTTGTCATAGTCTTTATTGTTCTCGTAAATGTATAGATTATATCGGTTTTGTCTGTCGTAGGCAGCCCTGAAGGCTGAATCTTTCTGTGAATTTCTGAGTTGTATGGTATCATAGTTTGCCTGGGGTTCTGGCTGAACATAACCCGAGTCATAATAATCCTCTCCATTGATAATGTTCCTGATGGTTTCTATGTAAAGGTTCTTTCTTTCCGCATCTCTTTTCAGGGAATCAGCTTTGATTTCCAGGGCATAAATGCGTTTGGGCAGCTCAGGATCCATGTACCCCGGGATGAATTCACGCAGGGGTGTGAAAGCGATGATCAAAGTGGTAAGCAGGATCAACAAAATACTCAGTGTTCCGGTAAATACAAAAACATTCAGACGGGATAAGCGAAAAGAAATTCTTTCCTCATAGGTTTCATCATTGAAGATCACCAGGCGATACTTGCTTTTCAGTTTCTGGTACCATCTCTGTTTTTCGTGTTTTTTTCTCTTGGCCATTACACAGGTAAAATTCTGCTTCAAAGATATAAAATTGAGGGCTGTTGACAGAGATGATTTAAGCTTTGTCATCTTTTATTTAGAATTTCCGAAAATTTAAAATATTTTTGCGTTTAATTAGTTTAATATCCGAATAAAAACAATTGATTGGGTGAATTTTAAAGAAAAAATCCGCATTTTCGGCATACTCCTCCTGGTGTCAGTTTTCATTTCCATTTCCTGTTCAACAAAAAAGAACACATTTACCCGCAGGGTTTATCATAACCTGACTTCACATTACAATGCCTACTGGAATGGTGATGAAAGCTTTAAACAGGGCGTGATGGAGCTGGAATCGAAATTAACGGTTGATTTCAACAAAATACTTCCGGTTTATTCCTATGGTACCAAAGACGAGGCTCAATCCATCAATCCTGCCATGGACAAGGCCATCGAAAAAGCTTCCATGGTTATCCAGCAACATTCCATGAAATTCGGGGGCAAGGAATATGTGCGCTGGATCGATGATTCTTACATGTTAATCGGGAAGGCCTATTTTTACAAACATGAATACATCAGTGCGCGAAGGACATTTAATTACGTCATCAATGAATATCCTGAAAGCGAGGCCAGGTACTTTGGGATGCTCTGGCTGGCAAAAACCTACAACCAGATGGAGGAATTTGAAAAGTCAAAGCCCCTGCTGATGTCCATGTACGAAATCGAGGACAAAACCCAGCTCCCGTTTAAAGTTGTAAAAGAATTGCCATTGGTCATCGCCAATTCATTTATCCTGCAGGAGAACTACGCCGATGCTATACCTTACCTTTATCGGGGCATAGAGCTGAACAGCGACCGGGATACAAAAACACGCCTGATGTTTATCCTGGCCCAGATACAGCAAAGCCTGGACAATCTGGCGGAGGCCACGAAGTTTTATCTCAAAGTGATCAAAAGGAATCCTCCCTATGATATGGCTTTCCAGGCCAAGATCAACCTGGCTCAGTCCTACGAAGCCGAATCAGGCAACAAGGAGCAAATTGTAAAAACCCTGGAAAAGATGCTCAAAGACATCAAGAACAAGGAATACCAGGATCAGATCTATTTTGCCCTGGCTGATGTGGCCCTGAAAGACGGAAATGATACACTTGGGATCCATTATCTCAGGCTCTCGGTAGCTACCAGTCAGACGAACAACTACCAGAAAGCTACCTCTTCTCTCAAACTGGCTGATATTTATTTTGAGATCCCCGAGTACGAATTGGCTGAAGCTTATTACGATACCGCAGTGAAATCCCTTCCGCTGGATTTCCCAAATTACAAGGATATTAAGGCCAAGTCGCTTGTCCTGAGTGACCTGGTCGATAATCTTACTACCATTCAATTGCAGGACAGCCTGCAAAAACTCGGACGAATGCCTGAAGAGGAGCGACTTGCCATTGTGGACAGGCTTATCGAGGATTATATTGAAGCGGAAAAAAGAAAAATGGAAGAAGAACTGTTCCGGCAGCAGAATGCACTGGCGCAGGGTAATGAGTTTTCCCAAGCAGGAGGATCGGGATCCTGGTATTTTTACAACAATGCTTTGAAAAGCCAGGGCTTCAACGAGTTTAAGCAAAGATGGGGCGACAGGAAGCTGGAGGACCTCTGGAGATTGTCTAACAAACAGATGCTTTCTTTTGGAGAGGAAGAATTTGCATCTTCGGATACCCTTCAGCCTGATTCGGCAAAAATAATCTCAAGCAATCCGAGGGAACCCGATTACTATCTGAAAGATATCCCGATAAGCGATGAGGAATTCCTGGCTTCTGACCAGAAAATGATGGAAGCCTATTTCAATCTTGGAAGAGCCTACAAAGAAGGTCTGGATAATTATCCCAAAGCCATAGAAGCCTATGAAACGCTCATCAGCCGGTTTCCTGAGAATGAATATTTACCGAAGGCATATTACGATCTCTATAAAATATATCAGGAACAAGGCGATACCGCCAAAATGGAGAATTATAAAAATCTTATTCTGGAAGAATTCCCGGATAGCGATTTTGCAAGGGTAATCATCAATCCGAATTATTTCAAAGAGCTCAGTGAAAAGGAAAATGAAGCGGAGAACCTTTACCTGAAAACTTACAATGCACATTTGAAAGATCAGCATTTTCTTGTGATCAATTACAGCAACAGGGCCATAGAAGAGTATTCCGAATCGGAACTGATGCCCAAGTTTCATTATTTAAGGGCACTCTCGATTGGCAGAATAGAGGTGCAGGATTCACTGGTTTCCGAACTGAGATACCTGGTAAGTACTTATCCCAAAAGTGAGGTAACACCAATGGCCGAAAGCATGCTTCAGAAACTCACAACAGTTGAAGCTGCTGGTGAATCCGCTAAAGCTGAGGAGGAAAAATCACCCTATAATTATGCACCCAATGAATCTCAATTCGTTGCCTTTGTTGTGAACATGGATAGTGTGAATGTGCCGGCCCTGAAAATCCGTTTATCCGATTTTAATAATAAATATTTCAGATTGCGGAAGCTCAAAGTGAACAGCATCATCCTCAACTCAAAACAACAAATCATAACCGTTGGAAATTTCAATAATAAAGGTGACGCCATGAATTACTACAATCTGATCAAAAAAGATGAGTATGTTATTTCCAATTTAAACCAGGAGAATTATGATTTATTTGTAATTTCGGCCGGGAACTACCCTGTCTTTTATAAGGACAAGGAAGTAGTGCCATATATGAAATTCTTCGAAAAAAACTATATTAACAAATAAATTGAAACTCAGGAAGTCAAAAACCATGGCAAAATCTAACGGTACAGAAAATACAGCAGTGAATCTGATCGGTATTGGAACAACCATCCAGGGAGATATTAAATCGGATGGTGATTTCCGGATAGACGGGATGCTCATTGGCTCGATCGAATCAAAAGGAAAGATTGTAGTTGGTAACAGTGGCAAAGTAGAGGGTGAAATCAGGTGCAAAAATGCTGATGTTTCAGGAAAAGTCTCAGCACAAATCTACGTGGAACAATTGCTTTCGCTCAAGGCAACTTCTGATTTTTCAGGAGACCTGAAAACAGGCAAACTCTCCATCGAACCGGGTGCGAAATTCACCGGTTCCTGTGAGATGAATTCAGGTGATAAAAATACGCCAGCAAAAAAAGCAATGCATGAAAAAGAAAAAGGAGGACCCAAATAAAAAACTGCTCGAGAACTATGCCCGTTATACCAGTATTGCCTTTCAAATGATCGTCATCATACTGCTGGGCGTTTTCGGAGGCATCAAGCTGGACGAATGGGTCGACTGGGATTTTCCCGTTTTCACGGTAATTTTATCCATACTCTCAGTTATCCTGGCCATATATTATGTTACCCGTGATCTGATCAAATGGAAAAAATAAACGCGGATATGAAAAACTTTCTTTTGAAGCTGCTTTACCTGACGCTGGGTATGGGCGTAATCGGTTTGTTATATGCTTACTATGTTCCGGGCATTTATTACACAAAAGCACTTCCTTTTTTGTATCCGTTTTTCTATGTTATAACAGCCCTTATTTATTATATTGTCCATCGGGTATCCAGGGGGCCCTTCCCCAGATTCATCAATTATTATATGATCCTGACGGTTTTAAAACTATTATTGCTCATCCTTGTGATCGTGATTTATGCCTTGCTGAACCGCGAAAAAGCCATTCCTTTTTTTATCACTTTCTTTGTTTTTTATCTCGTTTATACCGTATTTGAGGTTGTATATTTTCTCAAAGACCTGAAAGGCCGTAAACAGGAAAGCGATTCTGAAAATCCGGAATAATGAACAACATAATTTGCTGTACGTTATCTATTTGGTTCTTGTTATTGTTCCGGCTGGCAATTGGACAAGTCGCCGGCGAAGCAACTCCAGGTAAACTCAATCCGGAGTATGTCAGGGATTATAAGGATCTTATCACGGCCAGGACCTATCTTTTATACGAAGGTATTGGATTTACCATAAATCCTTCCAGAACAGATATCAATATAGACTATAAGCCGAATATCCACACCAAAGTGGGCCTGGCTGCATTTTACAAATGGTTCGGTTTGGGACTGGCTGTCAGAAATCCTTTTTACGCCAGAGACAATCAGGAAAAAGGCAAATCCAGCATCATCGATTTGCGTGTCAATGCTTATGGAAAATCCATAGCATGTGAGTTATCATATCAGGATTATAATGGTTTCTATCTTTCCAATTCGGGACAGGTTATTCCGGGATGGAAGCCCGGGGATGCTTATTATCAGCGCCCTGACATGGAAATAGAAGCATTCAGCATATTGTTTTATTATTTGTTCAACAGTGATAAGCATTCCATACGCGCAGTATATATTCAGAATGAGCAGCAATTGAAAAGCAGCGGGGCACTTGTACTGGTTCCCTCTTATATGTATACAAGATTGCATGCTGATTCGGGCCTGGTTCCCGGAGTCTTTGCACCTGCGGAGGAAGTATTACCTGAGGAAAACATCATTCAAGGTAAATTTCACAATGCAGGTTTTTCGGCAGGCTATTCTTATACTTTCGTGTTTTTCAAGAACTTTTACCTGAACCTGTCCCTGATCCCAGGAATGTTTTTACAGAAATCTGAGTATTCCAGTAATTCCGGCAAAATAAGGAATCAGGAACTTGCCTTGCTCTGGCTGGGACGAGGTGCGCTTGGCTTTAGCAATAAAAGATTCTTTGCCGGTGCGGGAGGCGTATTTGGTTATAATACAACACCCCTTCCTATTGGCAATACAAATTTCCATGTTGATATGAATCAGTTGCGTATCTGGGCCGGGATGCGTTTTGGCATCAAGAAGTAAGACGTTGTCCATGCCATCGAACAAAAGATTCGTAAATTTGTTAGAAAGTCAAAATCATATAAGATGATATACATTACCCGCAGGGAAAGATTCAACGCAGCGCATCGCTTGTTCAGGGAAGATTATTCGGATGAAAAAAACCTGGAAGTTTTTGGTCAGTGTTCCAATCCTAACTGGCATGGTCATAATTATGAGTTGTTTGTAACGGTTAAAGGGACGATCAGCAAAGAGACCGGTTTTCTGGTGAACCTGAAAGATCTGAGCAGCATCATCAAAGAAAAAGTAATCCGCAAGATCGATCACAAAAACATCAACCTGGAGGTGGATTTTATGCAGGGGAAATATGCCTCTACCGAAAACCTTACAGTTTCAATTTTTGAGGAATTAAAAAATGCTGTAGCAAAGCTGGGCGCTGAACTACATGCGGTTAAAATATACGAATCTGAAAATAATTATGTTGAATATTTTGGTTAATTAAGAATAGCATGAACGAAGAAAAAAACAAGATTTATGAGCGCTCTTATTATACCAGCGATAATGGAGAACTGGATTATCAAAGGATCGAGAGCCACAATCCCCAAAAAATCAAAAAGTTGAGCGGACATTACAGGGGAATCCTGGATTTGCTGGGTGAAGACACTGACAGGGAAGGTTTGCTGGATACCCCTGAAAGGGTGGCCAAAGCTATGCAGTTCCTCACCCATGGTTATGATATCGACCCGGTAAAAATCCTGGAATCGGCTAAATTCAGGGAAGATTATCGTGAGATGGTCATTGTGAAAGATATAGAGATCTACTCCATGTGTGAACACCATATGATACCTTTTATCGGGAAGGCGCATGTAGCTTATATTCCCAACAAATACATCACCGGGCTCAGCAAGATCGCCAGGGTGGTGGAAGCCTATTCCCGCCGTTTGCAGGTGCAGGAGCGTTTAACCATGCAGATCAAAAATGCAATCAACGATACTCTCAAACCGCTGGGTGTGGCCGTGGTCATTGAAGCACAACACCTCTGTATGGTGATGCGTGGTGTGCAAAAGCAGAACTCTGTCACCACTACCTCGGATTTTACAGGAGCTTTTGAAAAAGAAGAAACCCGTGCGGAATTCATACACCTGATAGGTTCGAAACTTCATTAAGAGATACTATTTAATTTTGCGCTTCGTTATCCTAAAAAATTTTTCTAAATGGATAGATTAACCCGCAATAAGGATTTTGAACTGGACCTGCCCAAAGAGCAGGAAGCCTCTGTAGTTAGTACTTTTATGGCCAATGTTTTTTTATGGATGTTTATGGCGCTTGCCATTACCGGACTGACGGCATACTGGGTTTCTACAAGCACAGAAATTCTGAGCATGATCTACCGGCCCGAAACGGGAGCTCCGACGATGCTGGGCTGGATCGTTTTTCTTTCTCCGATCGGATTCGTATTGTTGATGTCGGCCGGATTTCATAAACTTTCTGCCAGCACTTTAACCATTCTTTTTCTGGTTTTTGCATTGATTCTTGGTTTAAGCCTCAGTTCAATATTTCTTGTTTATACGGCAGCCAGTCTAACCAAGACATTTTTTATAACCGCCGGTATGTTTGGTTTGATGGCGGTGGTAGGTTATACAACCAAAACCGACCTGACACGGTTCGGATCATTGATGATGATGGGATTGTTCGGGATCATCATTGCCATGGTGGTTAATTTCTTTCTCAACAGTTCCACACTTGATTATATTATCAGTATAATCGGAGTGCTCGTGTTTACTGGGCTTACAGCATACGATGTGCAAATGTTGAAAAAAGTAGGCTCCGGTCAGGCCTATGATTATGAATCTACAAGGAAGCTGGTGATCATCGGTGCGTTGAGATTATACCTCGACTTTATAAATTTATTCTTATTTTTGCTCCGATTATTTGGCAACAGAAGATAGAAATCAAAAAAGCATTATTGAAACAAGTTTATCTCCTTAACAGAATCTACGGGTAATCGTTAAACAAAAACTTATTTATTATGAAAGCATATGTTTTTCCCGGTCAGGGTGCACAGTTTGTTGGTATGGGAAAAGATCTGTATGAAACCTCTCCTTTGGCAAAAGAACTATTCCAGAAAGCCAATACCATTTTGAAATTTAAGATCACGGACTTGATGTTTGATGGGACTGATGAAGACCTCAAACAAACCAAAGTAACCCAGCCTGCAATTTTTCTGCATTCGGTCATCCTTTCCAGAACCATGGGCAATGATTTCAAGCCCGATATGGTTGCCGGGCATTCGCTGGGAGAGTTCTCGGCACTGGTTGCCAATAAAACCCTCAACTTTGAAGACGGATTGCGCCTGGTCTCGAAACGTGCACAGGCCATGCAAAAAGCTTGTGAGATGAATCCCTCTACCATGGCAGCTATTCTCGGACTGGATGATAAAGCAGTTGAAAGAGTATTGGAGTCCATCAAAGAAGAGGTGGTGGTCCCTGCCAATTATAATTCACCAGGACAGCTAGTCATATCCGGTTCGAATGAAGGCATAAGGATCGCCTGTGAAAAAATGAAAGAAGCCGGAGCCAAGAGGGCTTTGCCCCTGAAAGTTGGCGGAGCTTTTCATTCTCCTTTGATGGAGCCGGCCAGGGTTGAGCTGGCCGATGCCATTAAAACCACAAAATTTGGCAAGGGTGTTTGTCCTATATATCAGAATGTAACCGGACAATCCGTTACCGATCCGGAAATCATCAAGACCAACCTTATCGCACAATTAACCTCACCGGTACGCTGGACGCAGATCATGAAGAACATGATCGCCAACGGCGCCAAGGAAGTGATTGAGGTAGGACCCGGAACTGTGCTGCAGGGTTTGTTCAAGAAGATGGACAAGAACATTATTACCGGAAGCGCAGGTTAGGGCTCAGATTCCGGATTTCAGATTTCAGATTTCAGATTCCAGATCCCAGATTCCAAATAACACCAATTACTTGAAATCCAATGAGCAAAATGGCTCGTATTGGGCATGGTTTTGAATTTTGGATTTGGGTTATTGGATATTATTTGTTATTTGTGCCTTGATCATTGAAATTTTAGAAATTCAGCGTGTAGTAATACATCCAATTTATGTGTATCAAAAACACCTTCTGGCACAAAAGAGAAAAGGCCCGGCTTTTCAGCCGCGCCTTCCATTCTTGTTGAATAAGTAAATTAGGTAATAGGACATCAATAACAAACCAAACCAAACCAAACCATAATGTCCGCTACAAATATAGGTATTATTTTCTTAACACAAAATTAACCTGGCATTAATTTATCAACATATGTAGGTTGATTTTTGTCAATAAAATTTATGGTTGAAGGGTGAGCCCTGCTTTGCGTTCAAGATAAACCCCACCGAAGGGTCAATCATAAAAATGCATATCCACAATATGCTTATAAACTTTTGCAGGGAGGAAATACCTGATATCCAGTTTGGCTTTTACAGCTTTGCGGATGAAGCTTGAGGAGATCTCTATCAGGGGGGCTTTAATGAGTTTTATGTGGGGATGACCGGCATATTCACCAAGAGAAGCACCCGGTCTTGGATAAACGTATATCTCGTAAAGATCGAGTAGAATTTGATAATTTTTCCATTTGTGAAAGGAAGGAAAATTGTCGGAACCTGCGATCAGGACAAATTGATGATCGGGGTATTTCTCATTTAAATAAGTTAAGGTGTCGATGGTGTAAGAAGGTTGCGGCAAGTCAAATTCTATGTTGGAAGCCCTGAAGCGGGCATCGTCTTCTACAGCCAGTTGCACCATATAATAACGGTGGTGGTCGGCCAGCAATGTACTTTTCTTTTTCAGGGGATTGTGCGGGGAGATCACAAACCAGATATCATGCAGGTCTGTCAGTTCAATCATGTAATTAGCAATCATCATATGCCCCATGTGTATGGGATTAAATGATCCGAAGAACAAACCGGTCTTCCTTTTTTTCTTGCTCATTATGGTGTTAACAAAATTTTCCCTTTCGACATGCCGCCCAGGTATTTTTTCAGGCCATCCACGATTTCGTCGAAACGAAAAGATCCCTGAATATGCGTAACTAATTTTTGTTCAATGAAATATTGCTGCAGCTCGCCGGTGATCTCATGGATTGTTTCCGGAGTCTTTGCTTTTCTCCATGCATTCAAATTAAACCCTCTCAGATGCTTGTCCTGGAAAATGGCATCCAGCACTGCGATGTTTCCAATGGGCTGACCGGACAATCCGCCGTATACAAGCACTTTGCTTCCAGCCGGCATGGCATTGTATAAAATGCCCGTCATTTGTCCTGCCACTGCATCAAAAGCGGTTTTCGCCTTCAACAGGTGGCTCAAATCTTTTAATTTTTCCTGGAAATCATCCTCCGAAGAAATAAGGACATGTTTTGCTCCTTCCTCCTTCAGCATGTTGGCTGTTTCTTTTTTTCTGACGATATTGATGACTTCGGTACCAGCCATTTCAGCAAGTGCCCGGATGTAGTTGCCTACCTGGCTACCAGAAGCATTCTGAATGATGGCAGTGCTTTTGTTGAGTCGTGCCGTTTCGAACAAACCATATGCAGTTAAGGGGTTGATCGCAAAACAGGCTGCCTGTTCAATGGGCATATCATTGCTGAGGGAGATACAATCTTCTGGATGTGTAACGAAATACTCGGCCCAGGTGCCATCGGAATCCTTTTGTGTAAAACAACTTACCTTTTTTCCCTCAAGTGCTCTGGCGGATCTGGATCCACCTGATTTCACCACTACACCAGTGCCTTCAAAACCCGGAACACAAGGTGTGGTTTTTTTGATGTTGTATCCTCCCTGCATGAATGCAATGTCGGAAGGATTGATCGGTGCAGCCTCGATTTTCACCAGCACTTCATTTTCTTTCAGAATGGGTATGTTTTTCTCTTTTATTTTCAGTCCGAGCATGGCCCGGATCACATTTGGATGATATTCGGGTAATACAACGGCTTTGTATTTTGCTGGTAAATGTTTCATGATCAATGAATGAATTTTTCTATTACTTTTTTGCATTCCGCGATGGCAGTGGTCAGGTCGTCATTGATGATGCTGATGTCGAATTTGCCGGCCTGGCTGATTTCCTGCCGGGCTTTTTCGATCCGCATGTTCAGTTTTTCGTCTGACTCTGTATTTCTGTTTTGTAAACGATCCTTGAGTATCTCTTCAGAAGGAGGTTTGATGAAGATGGCCAGGGCTTCTTTGCCGTAAAGTTTTTTGATGTTCAGGCCGCCGACAACATCCACATCGAAGATTACATTTTTCCCGGCCTTCCTGATTTTTTCCACTTCAGTTTTCAGGGTTCCGTAAAAATGATCTTTGTATACTTCTTCCCATTCGACAAATTCCTGATTTTTTATTTTTTGTTTGAAATCCTCAACCGACAGGAAGTAATAATCCTTTCCTTCTATCTCGCCGGCTCGTTTTTCCCTTGAGCAGGCTGATACCGAAAAGGCCAGGTTCAGGTCGGCGCAGAGAAGCTCTTTCACGATACTGGTTTTGCCCGCTCCCGACGGGGCCGAAATAATGATGAGTTTGCCCTGCATTGATTAAAGAATATTATAAAGTTGTTCTTTTATCTTCTCCAGTTCATCCTTCATTTTAACAACAATGCGTTGCATATCGGCATCATTGGCTTTGGATCCCAGCGTGTTGATCTCACGGCCCATTTCCTGGCTGATAAATGAAAGTTTCTTGCCCGAGGAAACCGGTTCGTTCAGGGTTTCCAGGAAATACTCGCAGTGGTTTTTGAGTCTCACTTTTTCTTCTGTAACATCAAGTTTCTCCAGGTAATAGATCAATTCCTGCTCGAAGCGGTTTTTATCAACCTGGCTTTCTTCCATGAATTCCGACAGGTTTTTGTGTATACGCTGCCGGTAATTGTCGATCCTGGACTTTTCGAAAGGGGTGATCTCATCCAGATGAGCACTGATGTTGTTGGTTCTTTTGATAAAATCTTTCTCCAGGGTTTTGCCTTCCTCTGTGCGATATTCATCAACCTGTATCAGGGCATCCACGATGGTACGTTCGATCTGTTTCCACTCTTCCTCCTTCAGCTCTTCAATCTCAGGCTTTAGTACTTCGGGCATTTTCAATACCACCGGTAGATAACTTGAAAATGTATGCTGATTGATCTCCTGTGCAAGATCTTTCAAATCTTCATAATAGGAGCGAGCCAGCTTTTTATTGATTGCGTAAATGGTTTCTTCGCCCGTATTTTCCAGGTAAATACTAAAATCAATCTTTCCCCGCTCCAGTTGACTTGAAATCAGCGACCGTATATCCAGCTCTTTCTCCTTAAATATGCTTGGGATGCGTGTGCTGATATCAATCTGCTTGCTGTTCAGGGTTTTAATCTCTATGGTAATTTTTTTAGCAGGAAGCTCCAAAACAGCTTTCCCATAGCCGGTCATTGATTTTATCATACCTCGTGTTTTAGTGAGCAAAGATACAAATCCTGCTGCTATTTAAAAAGAATCTAAAATGAAGCAGGATTGCTTTTATGAATAAGTTGTGCTGCTTTCATCCACAGCAAAGAAAAAGATACGTATTTTGTGATGAATTTTTTTTGTTTTGATTCGGACTTTAACGGATAGATGTTATTTTTGATGTACTGTTTTGCTCTTCTTAATGAGAAAGAAAAACTGATCGAACCCAGTGCGAAGCATAAAAAAGCCATACCAGCTATTTGATGATCCTTTCCGGTATTATACAGCCATGCTGGACGATATTGAGAATGCGCAGGAGAACATTTGCATTGAAACCTACAGGATCCACAATGATTCCATTGGTGTGAAATTCAGAGATGCTCTAACCGACAAGGCCAGGCAGGGTGTGCAAGTGAAAATATTGCTGGATTCATGGGGATCTGCTTCCGTTTCGGAGCATTTTTTTTACCACCTTATCCAGGTAGGAGGTGAGGTGCGTTTCTTCGAAAAGATCAAATTCAATTTTGATTTTTTTACAAGAAGCCATCGTCGCAATCACCGGAAAATTATGATCATCGATAATAACCTAACTTACATAGGATCATCCAATCTCACTGATTATAACCTTAATTGGCGCGAACTGGTATTGCGGATAGAAGGCAATATCGCGGAATCTTTTAAACAGGTATTTAAACAGGACTTCCGGATTTACAATAAATATGTATTTGATAAAGTCAGGTTTACACGCATCATTAAGTACGAAGATTTTGAAATACTGCGCGATGTTCCATCCATTACGCTCAAACGGATCAGTAAACGTTATATACAACTGATCAAAAAAGCCAGGGATACGATACACATTGAAACTCCTTATTTTTTACCGGGATTTCTGTTGAGAAAGGCATTGAGTGATGCGGCCAAAAGAGGGGTTGATGTAAAGATCATCATCCCCAAACATTCCGATGTAGGACTGGTGGATATATTGCGGAATAAATACCTGGGACCACTGTGCAAGAGTGGCATCAAGTTTTTATATTTCCTTCCTCATAACCTGCATGCCAAGGTACTGATGATCGATAAAAAAGTTTTTTCGATCGGTTCAGCCAACTTTGATTACAGAAGTTTTCGGTACATGTATGAATTGACCCTGATCGGGAGAGAACCCAAAATCATCGTGCAATTGAATGACCATATTGTTAAAACCATTCAAAACTGCGAAGAGTTTAATTATGATAACTGGCTCATGCGACCCAGGATTAATAAGTTTTTCGAATGGCTGTTATTACCCTTCAGGCATCTTCTCTGATTTGTTTTGGGCGTAATTCTTCTGCATGTAAAAATACTATTTGTTTTAAAATCCCTATCTTTGTAAGGCTTATTGTTTAATAATCAAAAAATTAAAACATTATGTCTGACACAGAAAAAATGACTTCACAAAAGGCAATGCAGTTGGAAGATAAATATGGTGCACACAATTACCATCCATTACCGGTGGTTTTGTCGAAAGGAGAAGGTGTGTACATGTGGGATGTTGAAGGAAAGCAGTATTTTGATTTTCTTTCAGCTTATTCAGCTATCAACCAGGGTCATTGTCATCCGAGAATTGTAGGAGCACTTGCCGATCAAGCCAGGAAACTCACCCTGACTTCCCGGGCATTTTTCAATGATGCCCTGGGCCCTTATGAAAAATTCGTGACTGAATATTTCGGATATGATAAGGTATTGCCAATGAATACCGGGGCCGAGGCTGATGAGACTGCGTTGAAACTTTGCCGCAAATGGGCTTATGAGAAAAAGGGTATTCCTGAGAATGAGGCCAAGATCATTGTATGCGAGAACAACTTCCACGGCCGCACCATTACCATTATTTCCGTATCAACCGATCCTGATGCACGTGGCGGCTATGGACCTTACACACCTGGTTTTGTGACCATCCCTTACAATGATGTGGATGCACTTGAGAAAGAACTGGAAGATCCCAATGTTGCAGGATTTCTGGTTGAGCCCATCCAGGGTGAAGCGGGTGTTTTTGTGCCAGATGAGGGATACATTAAAAAAGCATATGAATTGTGCAAAGCCAAAAATGTGCTTTTTATTGCAGATGAGGTACAAACCGGTATTGCCCGCACAGGGAAACTACTGGCCTGCGATCATGAAGATGTACGTCCCGATATCCTGATCTTGGGTAAAGCACTTTCTGGTGGTGTGTATCCTGTTTCAGCAGTACTGGCTGATGATGATATCATGCTGGTGATCAAACCAGGACAACATGGTTCCACGTTTGGCGGAAATCCTGTGGCTGCAAAAGTAGCTGTGGAAGCCTTAAAGGTTGTCAAAGATGAAAATCTTGCCGAAAGAGCAACAGAGCTGGGTGAGATATTCAGAAATGAACTCAAAAAGATTGAATCGGACATGATCGAAGTGGTACGCGGCAAGGGATTACTCAATGCCGTTGTGATCAAACCCAAGGGTGGTAAAACAGCCTGGGATGTTTGTGTTAAAATGGCTGAAAATGGCTTGCTGGCAAAGCCAACACACGATCATATTATTCGTTTTGCACCTCCATTGGTTATCACAAAAGAACAGCTCATGGAAGCCATTGAGATCATTAAAAAATCAATTATATCATTTGGGTAATCCAAGGTACAAAAAACAAAAGCCGGCGGGTGTGCGTCGCCGGCTTTCTAACCATTAAACAGACCATCTTATGCTTTAAGATAGGCATGTAATACACATACGAAAACAACAGCTTATTATTGTATTTGCATATGTGTCTTTTCAGACAAGGCAGTTACTAATTGGTTGCCTCGTTAAAATTATTTTCTACATTTTCCCAATCGATCACATTCCAGAATGCTTTGATGTAATCAGGTCTTTTGTTCTGGTATTTGAGGTAATATGCATGTTCCCAGACATCTAATCCAAGAATAGGTATTCCGCTGCATTCGCTTGCATCCATCAAAGGATTGTCCTGATTGGGTGTTGAACAAATTTCCAGGTCACCGTTATTGACAACAAGCCAGGCCCAGCCACTTCCAAAACGCGTTGCTGCTGCATTGTTAAATTCTTCCTGAAACTTCCCGAATGATCCGAATTTTTTGTCGATGGCTTCGGCAAGCTTGCCGGAAGGTTTCCCGCTGCTTTTTCCTGTCATGATACGCCAGAACAAATTATGATTTACATAACCGCCGGCATTGTTCCTGACACCTGTGGGAAATTTGCTGATATTCTTAAAAAGATCATTCATTGTAAGGTCAGCCATTTCCGTACCTTCTATGGCTGCCATCATTTTGTCATAATATGCTTTATGATGCTTGGTATGATGGATTTCCATCGTCCTGGCATCAATATGCGGTTCAAGTGCGTCGTATGCATATGGTAAGTCTTCAAATTTTGCGTTTTTTACTTTTGTATTCATAATTGCTATCTTTTTTTTATTTTATTGAAACTAATTTAATTTAGACTGCATAAAGATAACAATTTTTATTCCATTATTGTTTGATGAAAATGTGTCAGGAAATCAGGTGCAAGAGGATTGAATATGATTAGGACGGTTGGATATTGGTAATTAGTCACAGGACATTTGTCAAACAGTTAACAATCACTTCGACATTCATGATTCGATAAACGACATTCTTTGAATTTCGAATAAAAAATATCCAGTGTCGAATGCTGAAGTCAAGGTCATCGGTTCATTAGTATACCAATATTATCAATAAATTTCTCATTTCAGAAACTGGCTACGATCCTGATATTCAGTTGCCTTGGGGTTAGATAATTCGGTACGGCATATTCACGGTTGTTCACATCTTTTACCCAAATATAAGACACGGTATTATTGATCTGGAGGAGGTTAAAGACTTCAGCCGTAATCCAGAGCGATTCGAAATGGCTGAAAAAGCCCCTTGCAGGTCGTTTTGTATTTTCTCCGATGATCTGTTTTGAGAAGCCGATATCGACACGGCGATAAGGAGGGATGCGCAGTGTATGCTCATGCTTTGGTGAATCGGGTGGGCCGAAAGGCAGGCGGCTTCCATAGATCAGTTTGAGATGCATTTTATAAGTGGGATTGTTGGGTAAATAATCCTGGAAGAACATGCTGAAGGTGATGCGCTGATCGGTGGGACGGGGAATGAATCCTGGCTCAAAACGCGTGCTGTCGGCTACCACATTGTTTTCGGTAAATCCGGGAATGATCAGTTCTCCAGCATCATTATAATATTCATAGTAAAAATCATCTTCAATGTCTTCCTCTGTTTTCATGACAGAAAGGCTGGCCCATGATTCAACACCTTTCACAAACTCACCATTGATCTTGAGGTCAACGCCTGCAGCATAGCCGTGAGCATTGTTATCGGCATAATAACGTATTCGCACATTGTCCACCTCATAAGGGATCAGGTCATCCAGGTATTTGTAATAAACTTCGCTCGTAAGTTTGAATGGCCTCGACCAGGCAAAGAAATTATAATCAGCTCCTGCTACGAAGTGAATGGATTTTTGGGCTTTGATATCATAATTCAGGTTTCCCTCCAGGTCGCGCAATTCCTTATAAAAAGGCGGCTGATAATAATAGCCGGCAGCAAACCTGAACAACACATCACGCCCCCAATTGGGTTTGATCGAAAATGAGGCCCTCGGACTGAAAAGAAATTGTTCATTAAAGTCCCAGTAGTTGAAACGGCCTCCAAGGGTGAAGGATTTATCTGCTTTGTAGCCTGCAAATTCCCAGGTGTTTTGAACAAATCCTGTATACCGGTTTGAGCTGATATCAATATCCGTTTTTACCACATCATTCAGGATGAGATCGGGATGCGGGGGATCCGGACTGCCAACCGAGTCGCCGGGCCTGGGTATTGTAAAGCCTGCCGAATCAACCATTTCCCATTCGTTCAGTTGATCATCAATGATCTCATGTTGCAGTTTCACCCCCCATTGCAATATCTGGTTCCTGAAATTGTATGTACCTCTGTGTTGTGCGTTCATCACCGTGGCATACAAATAATTCCGGGCATGATCCAGGTATGTTCCCACACCCTGGGCTTCAACCACATCTCCGAATTGTTCCTGGCCGAAATCAGTTTCCAGTCTTCCGATCCAGTACTGCCCCTGTATATCAAAGGTTTCGCTTTCTATCGTTTGGAATGCAGAAGCTGTAAATCTCAATTGAAGGTTTGGGATGGGATTGTATTCGGCACTTAAGGCTCCAAAAAATGTTTCAAAATTATCCACTTCCTGTCCGTCAAAATATATTTTCAGTTGATATGCTTCTTTGATGGTGCCGAATTTCGTAGTCCGGCTGCTGGGTATCAGCTTGTATGAATTTCGTGCATAGTTACCGAGGAAGGATAGATTCCAGTTTTTATTCAGCTTGTAGCTGAGCAATGTTTGTATGTCGGTAAAATTAGGCTTATAATCGCCCTCGGTTTGTAAACCGCTCAGGATATATTGATTGGATTGATAACGGATGCCCATCAGGTAGGTAAATTTCCTGCTGGCGGATATTCCTTCCACATGGCCCTGGGCGCCGAGCAGACTGGCCGATACCGAAGCTGCAAATTCAACCGGTCTTTTGTATTTAATGTCCAGCACCGATGACATCTTGTCACCGTATTTTGCATCAAAACCGCCTGCTGAAAATTGTATGGAAGAAACCAGGTCGGAGTTCAAAAAGCTGAGCCCTTCCTGCTGCCCGCTTCTGATGAGGAATGGTCGGTAGATTTCTATGCCATTGACATACACCAGGTTTTCATCGAAATTTCCTCCCCGCACCGAATATTGAGAACTTAATTCATTGCTGGAGGCGACCCCCGGCAGGGTTTTGATCAGGTCTTCCACACCGCCCGAAATACTGGGAACCACCTTTGCTTCCTTGGGATCAATGCGTGTAAAATTGGTTTGCCGTACCCTTTCATCTTTGACTTCAAAACCGGGCAACTCTGTTGATATCGTTTTTAACTTGATATTCAACTCACGCCTGATGCCGGGTGGCACTGTAATTCTGATGCTTTTCTTTTCATAACCGATAAAAGAAACAAGTACCACGACTTCCTCCCCTCCCGGGATGCGCAATTCGTATTCGCCCTTCTTATTGGTAGAAGTTCCCCCTGTTTTACCGGAGATGGATATGTTGGCCAGTTCAATCCCTTTGCCATTGTGATCGCTAACCTTTCCAAAGATAACTGCCTTTTTCTGGGCTGCTAGCGCAAGTGTGGCAAAAATGAACAAGATCGTGGCAATGATTCTGGTTCCCGGCATGATCTCAAATTATTTGTTCTTATCCCGCTTGAATTTTCCTTCTCGCCATGCTTTGATGAATTTGGCCCAGGCAAAGGGATTCAATATGGATATGGGTTGTGTTTGTCCGTTATAATACAAGCGGCTGGTTTCCTGGTTGATGAAATTCTGATAGTTCATGCGGCTGCTCATGCGCATATCCTCGGCACGTCTGGCAAGTTCTACCGGATCCAGGTTCTTGCGTGCAATCTCAATTTCATCATCCGGTATTTGAAGGTTCAGGAAAGCTTCCTTAAATTGCTCTACCGTTGGCCATGGGTAAATAACCGTTTCTTTCAGCAGCACTGTATCCCGTTTCATTACATGTATAAGCGAATACCACTGGCCTGTAATGGTGTCAGGGATCATGAAAGTGTCTTTTTTAAATCCGATAGAAGAGAAAACGATGGTATCAAGTTTCTTGGCCACAAATGAAAAATATCCGTAATAGTCGCTTACGGTTCCACGATTTGTATTGGCAATGATAATATTGGTGAAAGGTATGGGCTGTATGCTATCGCCTGCAACCACTACACCGGAAAACTGAACCAGGTCATCATCGGATTGCGCAAAAACAGGAATGCTGAGGATTGTGAAAAGGATCAGGTAAAAAGGTTTCCGCAGTTTAAACATTGCAATGATTTTGTTTGAGCGCAAAGATAATTTTGTTTCCCTTGTTTTCGAGTGAAATTAACGAACGTTAACAAAGATTATTTTCCGTATGTTGCCTCAACAGAGGTATGGACATAAAAAAACTGCCTGTAAGCAAATACAGGCAGTTCAATATTAAGGGGTGTTTATGTTATTGTTTGGTGTATCCTTTTTGACGTGCAACTTTCATTGCATTCAAAATACCTTTTTTGTTGATGGTTCTGATCCCGTCTGAAGAAACAGTCAGGTTGATCCATTTATCTTCTTCTGGTATGTAAAACTTCTTCTTATGCAGGTTGGGATAAAACCACCTTTTATTTTTAACATTCGAGTGAGACACCTTATGCCCCGTTATCATTCTTTTTCCTGTTATTTCGCAAACCTTTGCCATTGTTCAATCTTTTACAATTTCCAAAATCGGGGTGCAAAGAACGGAATTTTTTGTGAGATATGCAATATCCCAATAGAAAATTTTGACGAAATATCGTACTTTCCGGATAACCTCTGTATATCATACAAATCGCCTGTCATTTCGAAAAGCAAAGTCGAGAAATATCCTCAAATTTGGCGGAGGTTAATGATTAAGAATAAAGTATGAAATATTTGGACGCAACTGCCTATTTGATTTCTTTACGCAGCATATTCAGGGCATAGACCGCTGTCAGCCGGATGTTCCGCTCACGACTATTTCCGAATTTGAATTTTTGGGCAAGCGTTTTTTCTGGTGTTGCGATGCCAATCCAAACCGTACCCACGGGCTTTTCTTTTGTCCCACCCGCCGGACCGGCAATGCCCGAGGTGGCAATGGCATAATCTGTTTTGTATTTTTTCTTTACACCTTCTGCCATTTGTCTTACAATGGTTTCACTGACTGCTCCGTGTTTTTCAAGATATTCTTTATTAACCCCCAGTTCCCTTTCTTTAATATGATTGGCATATGAAACAACAGATCCGGTATAGTAATCAGAACTACCGGCAATGCTGGTAATCAAGTGGGCAATGTAACCGCCCGTGCAACTTTCTGCAGTGGACAGGCTCTGATTTTTTTCTTTCAGCAATTCACCGACTATCCTTTCCAGAGTATCATCATCATATCCGAAGATCAGATCCTGGATGATCTTTTTAAGTTTGATTATTTCTTCCTCAACCTGCTGTTCAAGCTGCTTTTTATCATTGCCTGTGGCAGTGATTCTGAGGCGAACAATGCCAGGCTGCGGCAGATAGGCAAGTTTAACATTCGATGGAAGATGATCTTCCCATCCGGATATTTTCTCTGCAATCCATGACTCACCCATGCCTTGGGTCAGAACGGTTTTCTGGTAAATGGTATCGGTGCCCAGTTTCTTCCGCAACATAGGAATGACCTGTTCAGTGATCATGGGTTTCATTTCGTAGGGAACCCCGGGCATGGAAACATAGATGCACTGGTTTTCTTCGAACCACATTCCGGGAGCAGTTCCGGCAGTGTTCTGAAGGGGTGTGCAATTATCGGGGACTTCAGCCTGTTGCTTGTTGAGATCATTCATTTTGAATCCACGGGAATCGAAAAGTTTCCTGATATCCTCAAAAGCCTTTTTATTGAAAACCATCCTCGCATTGAAAAACTCAGCAAGGCTTTCTTTGGTAATGTCATCTTTGGTAGGACCCAGGCCGCCGGTGATCAGGATGATGTCTGCCCTGTCGGTAGCTGATTTCAGAGCATTTAAAATATCTTCACGTGTATCGGATATCGTGGTCATTTGTGCTACATGCACTCCAATGCTGTTCATTTTCTCACCCATCCAGGCAGCATTGGTATTCACGATCTGCCCGATCAGGATTTCATCGCCGATTGTTATGATCTCTGCTTTCATGCATGCAAAATTACTCATAATTCAGCGAGACTATGATTTTGCGCACAAAATCATTTAGACATCATAAAAATTATGTAGGTTTGAAGCAGAATCAAAGGTGCATATGGAAAAACTGAAGGAATCACAGTTGATCATTAATCCCGACGGAAGTATTTATCATTTGAATTTGAAACCGGGCCAGATTGCAGATACCATACTGCTGGTTGGCGATCCCGGAAGGGTTAATATCATATCCAGGCGTTTTGACAGTATTGAATTCAAGACGGCCAACCGGGAGATGATCACCCATACCGGCTATTTCCAGGGAAAACATCTCAGCGTGATTTCGACCGGCATTGGACCGGACAATATAGACATTGTGCTGAACGAACTGGATGCCCTTGTCAATGTAGATTTTGAAAAAAGGGTCAGAAAAGAAAATCTGAATAGCTTGAGGCTGGTTCGTCTGGGAACCTCGGGAAGCATTCAGCCGGATATTCCCATCAATGCATTTGGGCTGTCGACCCACGGATTGGGGATGGATGGACTGTTTTATTATTATGGAATCGACCCGGATCTCATGGACAGGGAACTGACAGCCTCATTTGTCAGGCACTCCCACTGGCCCGATGATCTGCCAAAACCTTATATCGTGGAAGGCAATGCTGAACTGAGGGAAAAGCTCGGTAAAGGCATGTATCAGGGTATCACAGCCACAGCCCCAGGATTTTATGCCCCGCAGGGACGTGCCATCCGTTTGCCACTGCATTACCCTGATTTGATAGATCGCATTGCATCCTTCAGAAAAGATCCTTTGAGGATCATTAATTTTGAGATGGAAACCTCTGCCCTTTATTTCCTGGCAAAAGCCTTAGGACACCGGGCAGTCACGGTATGTTCCATTCTGGCAAACAGGCCAAAAGAAATATACACCAGCAACCCGGCAAAACCCATCGACGAACTGATCGACCTGGTACTGGAAAGGATTTAGAATTTTGGTTGATTACTGCAGTGAATCCACCAGTTTTTCAAGATCTCCGGGTAAAAATTCATGAATGATCTGCCGGATCAGTTTTACATAGGCGTCCCCCTTTTGAGAGTAACGGGTTAGCGATCCGGCCAGAACAACAGGATCGAGCGTTTCTGATTTTTCCCGCATGTTGGCACGTGTTTTCCTGAAATGATCATAGGCAGAGTAGGAATTCAGGATTTGCATATAATCCGCAATTCCATCCTCCAGGTTGGGATATTTCTTGACCTCAAAACCGGCATCGGATGCGCCTTTGGGTGGGATCCCGCAACCTTTGCTGTAACAGTGCACTCCGAAATAATTATTGGCTTCTTTTGCAAAATATGATTTTCCCCAACCCGACTCGATGATGGCCTGGGCCATGATCAACCTGGGAGGAATGATGTCAATTCGCTCAAGCAATTCATTCAATTCTTTCAGCAGTAGTTCATGGTCCTTTTCATCATCAAGCTTAAAGCTGTTCAGGCCATATGCCTTAGATAGTTTGGAAATGTAGATTTCATCATGATCAGAAATGCTGGCATCTTTCAGAAAACCTGATCTGATCTCCATCACTTTTGCCCTGAGCTTGTGAATGCTTTGATTGGCCTCAAATATCTTCGGGGTAAACTCCAGGATGAAATTTTTCTGGTTTTCTTTCAGGTCGGGTGTTTCAGGATTTATGCTGATAGAAGCAAAAAGTACTGCCAAAAGGATCGTATGTATCATAATACAATGTTTTTGGGAACGTAATTTACACACCTATTACCTATTTTAGACGAGGGAAGCGGAATTTTTACGAACATCATAATGTTAAGATTGTTTAACATAAAATGGTTTGCATAAACGTTAAAAATTGTTTTATTTTGATCATGGAGGAGCAAGGATGACAAAAAACACGAAAGATAAGGAACTCAATGCCCTGATCCGTTTGCTGGATGATCCGGATGAAAATATCTATGGCCAGATCAGGGAAAAAATATATACCTATGGCCCGGAGGCCATTCCCAGACTGGAGCATGCCTGGGAGAATTCATTTGATAATCTCATACAGGAAAGGATAGAAAACCTGATCCGGGAAATTCAGTTTGAAGGGATTCTGAGTCAAATGCAGAACTGGCGAAAAAACAATTCGGAAGACCTGTTGAATGGTTTCCTTTTGATGACCCGTTATCAGTACCCCGATGTTGACACGGATAAACTTTCCAGGCAGGTGGCCCAGGTAATTCAGGATGTGTGGCTCGAACTGAATAATGAGCTGACAGCGCTGGAAAAGATAAAGGTGATCAATCACATCGTTTTTGATATTCATAAGTTTTCGGGCAACAAAAGCAATTTCTACGCACCTGATAATTTTTACCTGAAAAACCTGCTCGAATCCAAAAAAGGGAATCCGATCTCACTGGGTATGCTATACATTATCATTGCGCAAAGCCTGAAAATACCAATTTATGGAGTTGACCTTCCGAAACACTTTATCCTTGCATATTCTGATGAGATCACCGAAGGAAGGGAAACGGTCAGCAACGATGATGTTTTGTTTTATATCAATCCCTTTAATTACGGGGCTGTTTTTACACAGAATGAGATCGACCTGTACATCAAGCAACTTGGCATTAAGAAAAAGGATAAGTATTACAAACCCTGTGATAATATCCGCATCATGAGACGGATGGTGACCGAACTGATCTTTTCTTACCAGAAATCGGGGAATACCGATAAGGCGGATGAGTTGAAGATGATTTTGAAGATTCTATCTTAAACCCCCCTCTCCCGTCTCCCCCTGGAGGTGGAGAAGCCATGGGATGCCTGATAACGGCTAATACTGTTTAAATCCTTGTTTTTAAAACACAATTGAAATCAGGCAACCCCGCAAGTCCCTCACCTTCAGGGAAGGAATTTAGGGAGGGGTTGATTGGAAAATAATTGACAATCCGCCTTTGCTGTCCTAGAATGAATTAGAAGTAAAAATAATCGCTTCAGAACATTCTATTTTATGATCTTCAGCATCGTCTTTCCAATGATTTTTAGATCTGTAAAGAAACTTTTCTCCCGGATGTATTTTTGATTCAGTTTCAGTTTTGCCGGCATGATCTCTTCAATATAGGTCTTTTCAGGATTTTCAGATTTTGCCAGCAGTTCGCTTTCATGGATGTATTCGAGGGAGGCATAGTCGGTTAAACCGGGCCTGACCTGCAGTACCTTTAATTGATCTTCATTATACATTTCAACGTATCTCGGGACTTCGGGACGTGGACCTACAAAACTCATGTCTCCTTTTAGTATGTTCAGGAGTTGTGGCAATTCATCCAGCTTGCTTTTCCTCAGGAAATACCCCATGTGTGTAATGCGCTTGTCTTTGTGTCCTACCGTGAGCAGACCCTTTTTATCTGACCCGGTGTGCATCGTTCTGAATTTGATTAGTTTAAATAAGGTTTCGTCCTTACCTACGCGTTTTTGACCGAAAAATACTCCACCCTTTGAATCCAGAATGATCAGGATGGAAATGACCAGCAAGACAGGGAAAAAGATGATCAGACCTAAGAGGGATAAAACAAAATCGAATGCCCTTTTCATGATCCTGCATTTTTTTCTACCGCGGAAATAACCGAATCAATCACTTTGGAAACCTGGTCATCAATCAGATCGTAATAAACCGGGAGACTGATCTCACGGCTGTAGTTGTCATAGGAAACAGGATAATTTTCAATATCAAATCCCATTTGCTTATAAAAACTCATCATGGGCAGGGGTACATAATGCACATTGACCGATACTTCCTTCTGAAAGATATTCTGTATGATCTTATCCCTTGTTTCCTCATCAATATTCCTGATTCTCAGAAAATATGCATGATAGGAGCTTTTCTTTTCTCCTGTCTCGTACACCGGAGACTGGAACCAGTTGTGTTTCCCGAATCCCCTTGCATATTGATCAAATATTTCCTTCCGCCGGGGAAGCATATCATCATCGTATCGTTCCAGTTCCACAAGTCCCATGGCCGCCTGTATGTCGGTCATGTTGTATTTGTATCCGGCCTCCTGTATGTCGTACCGCCAGTTACCCACCTGGAATTTGGCAAGGGCATCTTTCGACTGTCCATGCAGGGATTTGATGTTCAATTCCCGGTATATTTCTTCATTGTCGAATACTTTGGGTAGATTCAGGCAGACCGCACCCCCTTCGGCCGTTGTCAAATTTTTTACTGCATGAAATGAATAAACCGTGATATCTGTCAGTGCTCCTGCCTTTCGTCCTTTATAAACCGCACCGATCGAATGTGCTGCATCCGATAAAATAAGTATCCTGCCGAGTTTTTCCTGTTCCATGCTCCCCGGATTGAATTTTTCCCATATATCATCTCTTTTAACAAGTGCATTGATCTCATCGTAGTCGCAGGGAAACCCACCCAGATCAACCGGCATGATCACCTTTGTCTTTTCGGTGATGGCATCGGCGATGCAAGATACAGAAATGTTCATATCATCTTTGTTCACATCCACGAATACGGGAGTTGCGCCACAGTGGATGATCACGTTGGCCGTTGCAGCATAGGTATAGGCAGGCAGGATCACCTCGTCACCCGGACCGACGCCAAACCAGCGCAACATCAGCTCCAGTCCGGCTGAACCGGAACTGACGCAAAGTGTTGCCTTTTGACCGCCATAGGCCGTCAGTTTTTTTTCAAACAACTTGGTCCTGGGTCCGGTTGTGATCCAACCAGAACGGAGTGTATCTGTAACTTCATCAATGATCTTCTGGTCGATCCGGGGAGGGGAAAAGGGTATCATCTTTTTAATTTATATCTTTTCTAAATTTTTTACAGGAGTTAAAAAACATGCCTCCAAAATTATTAATATTATTTTAGCAAATAAATTATCTACAGCAATACATCTAATTAATTATGATCCCATGAAAAACTGCCTCGGTGTATTAATTTTATTTTCCTTTATCAGTTTGCCTTTAAGCGGGCAAAACTTTTTAGATCAATTAAGAAAGAAATATTCGCGGAACTACCAACTTTCTGAAAAAAACAGAATTAATTATTATCTGAATGCATCAGGATCCAGTGAATTCGAATATAATCTTATTTTAAAGCGAGGAATATCGAATCTTCAACATGGTTTATATGATTCGGCGGAACTTTGTTTTCATAAACTTTTGATAAATAGCAAAGAAGAGGGAAAAATCACCAATACACGATCCAATCAATATGCGGAATTCCCTGAAGCTTGTTTTTATCTGGGTTTGTGTAAAAAGTCAAGAGGGCAAACAGACAGTGCCAGGCATTATTTTAAGAGGGCCATAAGAGCAGATTATTTATTTACAGATGCCTATATTGAAATGGGTGTTTTGATGATGACGGAAGGTGATCACGGTAAGGCAGACTATTATCTGGAAAAAGCAATGGATTTAAATCCCAATTCTGGTAATGCACATTACTACTATGGATTGTTAAGTTATCATAATGGCCGACATACAAGAGCATTGAGATATTTGAAAAAGGCAGCAAAATTAGAACCCGGCTTTGAGATGCCTTATGTTCAGATAGCGCTCATGAAATTGTTGGATAGAAACATATACGGAGCCATCCGGTTTTGTAACAAGGCAATTGATGTAAATCCCGGTTCAACACAAGCTTATGTATTAAAAGGTTTATGCCGAATCGGGGAATTGAGTTTAAATAGTGCTTATGAAAATTTTACACTTGCATACCACACAGATACCAGTAATTACCGTCTCCTTAGATTGCTTGGGACTCTCGATATCATAATGAAAAGATATGAGCAGGGTATAGAAAAAACGGCTTTGTCTTATGATATCATAAATAATGAAGATAATTTCAGGGTGATCAATGATTACGATGAGCTGGAATTTGAAGAATTGATCATGCTTTTATATGAAAACAGGGTTACAGATGGAGAAAGAGATTTGGCATATGAAGTCCTGCCAAGTCTTTATGGTTTTAAGGATATTGAGGATGGGTGGCATACGGTAAAAAGTTTTTTGGAAGATCATCCCAATTCAACATTTGCGAGAAGAATAAAACTGCTTTTACGTTACAAGGAATATGGTGATACAGGATTTGAATATTTTGAAAAGCTTCTGCAAAACGCAATAAAACAAAATGAAGCCCTGTATACCTTGCAGATCTTTAAAGGCAGGGTTGAATTTGAAAAGGGAGAATCCGAAAGTTCTTTGATGACTTTGAATAAACTAACCTGCATATGGCCGGAATATACCTATGCATATTATATGAAAGGTCGGAACTATCTGGAATTGGAAAAGCCTGATCAAGCCATTTTAAGCTTTGATTCAGCGCTTCGCTATTATCCTGAACATGACATGTCTCTGGCCTACAGGGGTGTGGCAAAAGATAAGCAGAAAAAATACCGTTCAGCATTAAAAGATTATTTCAAATCCTATTTCTTGAACCCGGATAATACATGGCTGGCTACCCGTATTGGAAATTGTTATACAAATCTTGGTATTTATGACAGTGCATTTCATTATCTCAAGCTTCATGATGAATTAAATGCATTTACATACAATTTTGATAACTATTGTCACAAAGCTGAATATTACCGGGCGATTGGAGATATTGATAGTGCCCGTATTTGCCTGAAAAAAGTTTTTGACTGGATGCCCAAATATACAGTTGCTCTCGAAATACAGGGTGAGATATACTATGAAAAGGGAAGTTACGAAAAAGCTGCAGAATCCTTTTTAGGAGCACTGAATAATGCCCCATCAAACAAATATTGTTTTTCAAAACTGGGTGATACCTACATGAATCTTGGTAAATATGACACCGCAATTATGGTTTTTGAAGCAGCCCAGCAATTGGATCGTAATTATAACTACCCCCAGATTCGCCTTGGTGATTGCTACATGAAAACGAATGATTTTGTCAAAGCAATGTACTGGTATAAAAGAGCAGCCTGTATAAGTATACAGGATAAAGGATTGCCTCTGAAAATCGCATCGTGCTATAATTATTGCGGCAAAGTTGATTCTGCTATTCGTTTTATACAACTATCCATGCTGAAGGATACCGCTAACTATTGGAAATATGAATTGCTTGCTATGATAAGTTATCTTTCCGATGATTTTAAGAAAAGTATACAGTATTCTGAGAAGGCCATAGAACTCAATCCGAAGATGTCTGTTTATGCTTATTTCTATAATCCGCTTGCTAAATTGCGTTTAAACAGGATTGAAGAAGCCAGGAAATTATATGAAGAGGCTGTTGCTCAATTTAAAAGAATGAAAAGGGAAATACCGGAAATTGCTGTTATGGACCTGGAATACCTGATTGAAAAAGATATCATGAAAGATGAAGCATCCGGTATAATTGCTGAGTTTTTTAATTAAAAACATTAACTTAGCTTCCAGTAGTAATAAATTCAATTTCCTGAATGGGTATTGAATCCAAATCAAATCCACATGAAGAGCACAATTTTGATAACATTGATGCTGTTGATCTCTGCTTCCTGCAATCTGTTTTCGCAAAACCTATTTCATGAACTGCGATCGGGTGCTTCCAAAAAAGAAGATCTTTTCAGCAAATCAAAGCTGAATTATTATCTCAATACCTCACATATAAATGAATATGATCTGGAAGGTTTTCTGAGAAGAGGCATCAGCAATTTACAAATCGGATTGTATGATTCGGCTATACGGGATTTTCGCAAACTGACCCGGGATCCTGACAAGAGCCTGACAAATACAGTTTCTAATACTTATCCGAGGATTGCCGCCCCTTATTTCTATATTGGTCTTTGTAAAGTGATGATGTATCAGCGGGATAGTGCTGAATATTACTTCAGGGAAGCCATCCATATCGATCCGCTTTATGCGGAAGCCTGGACGGAATTAGGATCCCTCATGATGATCAGGGGGGATAAGGAAACAGCCCTGGAATACCTGACAAGGGCGCATGAGATGGATCCTTCCTCTACACAGGCATGTTATAACCTGGGTATGCTCTGGGACGGAAAAGGCCGGGAAGCAAAAGCCATCCGTTACCTGAAAGATGCTGTCGAAATAAATCCGGGATTTGATATCGCATACACCCTCATGGGCTATATCAGGTTGAAAGACAATAAAACCTATGCGGCCAGGAGGTTTTTTAAAAAAGCTATTGAAGTAAATCCGGAAGCTTACAATGCCTATTATATGATGGGACTAGCCTACCTGAGGGATATCAAGCTGGAAAAGGCTTATGAGAGTATGACAAAATCTTATTCAATTGATTCAAGCAATACTTCTGTACTGACCAGCATCGCGGGACTGGATATTTTCCAGGGACGCTACCAGGCCGGTATTGACAATATTCTGCTTGCTTATGATCTGAGCCAGGAAACAGAAGATGTAAGTGGACTGTCAGGATATTTTGAACTGGAATTTCTTGAAATACTCAGAATGCTGCAGAAAAAAGAAGGACTGGAAAATACTGAAGTGAAGCTGGGATATGATTTCATCAAATACAGTTCAAGGAATCAATATCGTACACTGTTAAACCTGGTTGAAGAATATGCTGAAGATCATCCCGGTTCAATATTCGCAAAACGCCTGCTTTTGTTTGCAAATTACTTCTATTACATTGGCAAGAAAGACAAAATAGTACTGGAAAATGCGGAGGAATTGTTTCAGACAGATTCAAGCCTTATCAATGCCAGGATATTGGCAGCTTACATTTATTTTAAAAGTGCTGACTATATGCGCGCCAGGCAAGAGTTTACCGAAATCCTGAAGATCAAACCCGATTATGCCTATGCCCATTTTTACCTGGCAAGAATTGCAGAAGAATGGAAAGAGACCCTGACTGCCATTGACTATTTAAATAAGGCCATTGAATTGGCTCCTGCATACAGGGAGGCTTATTCAAGGAGGGCTTATCTGTATAAATCCATCTACAGGGAACATGATGCGATCCGTGATTATAAAAAATCGCTGGCACTTGACCCTGGCCTGGTATGGGTGATCAATAATATTGGGAATTGTTACAAGGATATGGGTAAATACGACAGTGCTCTGTATTACTACAGTTTGAGCCTTCAAATGGATACCACTTCCTCTACCGTATATAATAACAGGGGTACTTTGTACCACACCCTCGGTGATACACTTCAGGCAATTGAAGATTTTAAAAAAGCCATTGAGATTTATGATCGTTTTCCTTATGCCTACAACAACCTGGGAGATATATATTTCGACAGCTTTCGGCTTGACAGTGCACTGAAATATTACAATAAGGCTCTGGAAATCAGGCCGAATTTCAGAGATTTTTTAATCGATCGTGGCGATCTTTATTACAGCATGGAAAAATATGATGAAGCACGGCTGGATTTTGAAGCTGCCCATGAGATTGATAAATCTTACGCATATATTCTAAAAAGATTAGGCGATTGTAATCGCATACAGCATGATTTCGGAAAAGCACTCATCCATTATAAGATGGCGCTGAACAAAAATCGTTTCTACAAATACACACCCTATTGCATGGGGTTGTGCTATGAAAATCTTCAAAAATACGATTCTGCAATGCTCTTCCTGAAGATCGCGGTGATGATCGATTCCAGCTATTCTTCTTCTTATGAGAGGATCGGATGGCTGTATTATTTAATGGGAGATTATGAAAATAGTATACAGTATTCCGAAAAAGCCATTGCACTGGATGATAAACTATCAGATGCACTTTTTAATATACCTCTTGCCATGCTCCGGAAAGGCGATATTAGCGGAGCAAGAAAAAAATATGCAAAAGCTGTTGATTACTGCCATAAAAGAAATATGGAAATTCCCGAAAATGCCATACTAAATCTGGAATCACTGATCGAGGAGCAGGTTTATCCGGCTGAAGCAGGGCAGGTGCTTGCAGATTGTTTCAAATAAAAAACCCCATTGATTCCGACATCAAGGGGGTTTGGAGATGTTTCGTGATTACATTATTTCAAATACTCCAGAATGTTTTTCTCCACCCTGCTTACCACATCACTCACATCTGATTTTTTGAATTTCTCTCCGGTGATCTTTTCGTAAAGCTCGATGTACCTGTCAGTAACAGAGTTGACAAAACTGTCGGGCATGTCGGGCATTTCCTGGCCTTCTTTTCCCTGGTAGCCCTTATCGATCAGCCACTGGCGGACAAATTCCTTGGAGAGCTGTTTCTGTTTTTCTCCTTGCTGTAGCCTTTCTTCAAATCCCTCTTTGTAGAAATAACGGCTCGAATCTGGAGTGTGGATCTCGTCGATCAGATAGATCTTACCATCGTATTTTCCAAATTCGTACTTGGTATCGACCAGGATCAGGCCTTTTTCATCGGCCATCTGCGTGCCTCTTTCAAAGAGTGCGTAGGTGTATTCCTCCAGTTTCCTGTATTCTTCTTCATCCACCAGTCCCTGCTGGATGATCTCTTCGCGGGAGATGTCTTCATCATGACCCACTTCGGCCTTGGTAGTCGGGGTGATGATGGGTTTGACGAATTTCTGGTTCTCGATCATGCCTTCGGGCAATGGAATACCACACAATTGCCTTTTGCCGCTTTTGTATTCACGCCAGGCATGACCGGTCAGGTAAGCGCGGATTACCATTTCCACTTTGAAAGGCTCGCACTTCCTGCCAATGGTAACCATGGGATCGGGGGTTGCCATTTTCCAATTGGGTACGATATCTTTGGTAGCATCCAGGAATTTGGCCGCGATCTGGTTCAGCACCTGGCCTTTGTAAGGGATGCCTTTGGGCAAAACCACATCAAATGCTGAGATGCGATCCGTTGCGAGCATCACCATGATGTCATTTTCCAGATTATATACATCGCGGACTTTTCCTTTGTAAACACTTTCCTGTCCGGGTAAATTAAAATTGCTTTCAACAATTGCGTTCTTCATATTTGCTTCGGTTTTATTTCAATTTGATTTAACTTTTGTTCGAATAGGCATTGATGATCTTGGTAACCAGCTTATGCCTGATAATATCATTTTCATCGAGATAAACAATCCTGATGCCCTTAATGTTTTCCAGGATTTCGGTGGCATGCACCAGTCCTGACTTTTGCCTGGGTGGCAGGTCGATCTGGGTAATATCACCTGTGACGATGAACTTTGAATTTCGTCCCATCCGGGTCAGGAACATTTTCAACTGGCTGGGGGTACAATTCTGGGCTTCATCCAGGATGGCAAATGCATTGTCGAGGGTGCGCCCGCGCATGAAGGCAAGTGGTGCGATCTCAATGGTGCCATCTTCCAGGTAGGTCAGCAGTTTCTGGGTTGGGAGCATATCGCGAAGTGCGTCGTACAAAGGTTGCAGGTAAGGGTCGAGTTTCTCCTTGAGGTCACCGGGCAGGAAACCCAGGCTTTCTCCTGCTTCTACAGCCGGACGGGTCAATATGATCCGCTTTACCTCTTTGTTCTTCAGCGCCTGAACGGCCAGGGCTACGGCAGTGTATGTCTTCCCGGTACCGGCAGGGCCAATGGCCAACAGCAGGTCATTCTGATGACTGTAATCCACCATTTTCCGCTGGTTTCTGGTACGTGCTTTTACCAGCAATCCATTCCTGCCATGCACAAGCACATCTCCTGCGCTTTCGCTGCTGATTATCTCTTCCTGGTCGGAAGTGGAAAGCAACTGCTGTATATCATTCTCGGTGATGCGCCCGAACTTTTCATACATCAGCAGAAGCAGTGACATTTTCTTGTGAAACTGGTTTACTTCTTTCTCTTCGCCTATGGCTTTGATCTCATTGCCCCTGGCGATGATGCGGAGTTTGGGAAATTTTTCCTTGATGAGGTTAAGGTTCACATCGTTCACGCCCAGGATCTCAACCGGATTGAATTCTTCTATGTTAATTGTTTTTTCGCTCATGTTTAAGTAGCTGTTTATCTTTTATTTTCACAAAATAAACAGCTTGCGTATATTTAATTTTTAATTTTGAACTTGCAAAGTTAAGATATTTATTTCTTTGAATGATATGATAATTACCTGTGTATGTCTGTAATAACCCTTATCAGCGACTGGGGCCTCAAAGATCATTATCTGGGTGCAGTGAAAGGTAAATTGTTAAAACTGCTGCCGGAAACACAGCTTATCGATATTTCTCATCAGATCGAACCATTCAACAGCATGCAAGCGGCTTTCGTGCTAAAAAATGCCTGGCATAATTTCCCGAAAGGTTCAGTACATATACTTGCAGTGAATACCGAAGAATCGGATAAATACCCACATTGCATCATCGAAGTCGACGGACATTATTTTATCGGTACCGATAACGGCACTTTTTCCCTGATCTTCGATAAAAACCCCAGCAGGATCATTGAACTGGACATTGTACAGGATTCGAATTATTTCACCTTTTCTACCTATGACCGTTTTATAAAAGTGGCCGTGGAATTGATCAATGGAAGCGAACCGGAGTCCCTGGGCAATATAAGAGAAAAACTTGTGGAAAGGATCAGTTTTAATCCGGTCACCGAGGGGAATGTTTTAAAGGGTATGGTCATTTATATCGATAATTACCAGAACGTGATCACCAACATTACAGAGGAGAAATTCAAAGCCTTCGGGAAGAACCGGAAATTCGAAATACATCTCAGGGGCGAAATCCTGACGGGCATCCATACATCTTACTCCGATGTGCCTGAAGGAGAGATCGTGGCCCTGTTCGGCACACACGGGCATCTCGAAATAGCGATCAATAAAGGAAATGCCAGCAGTTTGCTGGGATTGTATCTGGATAAGATCATCCGCATAGAGTTCACATCATGATTTCAATTTCGTCATTCATAATTCATTATTCGAATGACAAATACCTGGCGAAAATTTAAAACAAACAAGCATATTGACATACATATCCAAATACCATAACTTTACAAAACTTATATATGGCCGGAAAGGATTGCAGCAGGAAAGAAATTGATCGCTATTTAAGTCATTAAAAGTATCAACCTAAGCCAAATTAAAATGAAAAAAAGTATTTTCCTTGCAGCAAGTATTTTGTTAGGCCTGACCTTATGTATTAAATCGCAAACAATAACCATCGACAGTACTTTTACCTCAGATGCTGAGATTTTTCCTTTTAATCAGAATGACACGATTAACGGACTGAGAATATCAGGCAGTGTTACACTCAATAGTGATACAAGCCTGGTAAGGGCTATTTTCACGGATGACTTGTATGATGAATACATGATCTGGGAAGCTTACCCTTTAATTGTAAGCCAAAAAAGTTTCTCCTTTGAAAATGTTTATGACGAAACTTATTGCCTCGAAAAGCTCGATCCATATTCAATAAGAATTGAAATTATCAATGCTTCCTTTACGCTTGAAAGTATTTATATGCTTGAAGAAGCATGTAATAATGCTGAAAGTGACCGGTACACTGCAAAAAGAGCAATGGATGGGAAAAAGATTGATACCTTGAATTTGAGGATTGATGAATTTGGAATGGATTGGACAGCCGGTGATGGTCCGTTGGTTGATATGTATTACAGTTCTAAGAAAACTTTGTATGGCGAAAGATATAATTTACTTGGTTTTGACTTTTACAAGGGCGGAGTTTTCGAATTTATTGGATATAGAAACTATGAAAAAATCACGGGTAATTTAACACCTGTTTTTGATTGGAGAAGCAGGCACAATGCCAATGATAGTTTATCATTGTATTACGATGGTGACACCTTAAATACCGGTTGGCATACTTCTGTAAAAGATCAGGATTCTTGCAATTATTGCTGGGTTTTTGGTCCGGTTGGAGCAATTGAAGCTGCGGCAAATCTATATTTTAATGAGATGCTTGATCTTGATCTTTCCGAAGAACATGTTATTTCGTGTAATAATTTTCCAGGAGGAGATTGTGGTGGATTTGGGCATCCCGCCAATACTTATTCTTTTATTTTTGATAATGGTATTATTCCGGAATATTGTTTCCCATATCAGAATGCAGATCCTTCCAATTGCGAAGATACCTGCTCTTCACAACACTACCGTTTAAGTATTAATGATACTGTTAGAGTTAAAATCCTGGGCAATACGAGTGTCTTAAATGATAGTATAAAAAAGTCTATAATCAATTTAGGGCCGTTGTCTTCTATCGTCAAAGGCAATCATGTTATGGTTTTATCAGGATGGCAAGACGATTTCAGTGATAGTACCACGGTCTGGATATTTAAAGACAGTTATGGCCCTTCAAATGCAAATGAACACTTGTGGGGTTTTTGGAAAATAAAACTTCCAAACAATCAAATGTCACGTATTACGGGGATTTCAACACCAGTAAGTTTACATGATACCTCAGGGATAACAATAAATTGTTATGACAAAGACAATGACGGCTATTACTGGTGGGGAATAGGCCCAAAACCGGATACCTGCCCTACCTGCCCTGATCAAAGAGACTCAAATGATAACGATCCTTTCTTTGGCCCTTACGATAGTTGTTATAACGAAACATGCAATTACCAATACAATACCCAGGCAATTCATATCACATCCGATACCACCTGGGATTCTGCCATGATCGTTCAAAATACAATTTATGTGGATTCGGGTTATAGCCTGACAATCCGGTCAGAAGTAAAGTTTGTTGAACATAGCGGAATTATAGTAAAGCAGGGCGGGAAGCTCAATATTTATGGAGGGAAATTAACCAAAGCCTGTCATGAGTTATGGAAAGGAATTGAAGTTTGGGGACATTATGATACCACACAATATTTTCCCGGAATACAGGGAATCATTAAGATTGACAGCAATTCGTTAATTGAATTTGCGGAGATAGGCCTAACGGCAGGTTGCAGGGATATTGATCCGCAGGAGATGTACCCTTATTTACGGGCAGGTGGTATTATCATAGCAAAAAATTCAAAATTTCTAAACAATACCATTGATGTGGAATTCCAGCCATATCATAATATTCATCCTTATAATCCCAAACAGGAGCTGAGCAATGCAAGTCATTTTTACAATTGTGTTTTCGAGACCAACAACAATGATTGCTATTACTATCCTCCCGACAAGCATTTGGTTCTGAATGAGGTAAAGGATATTGACATTTTGGGCTGTACATTTAAGGGCACGCATCCCGACAGCCTGAATGCAGAGGCAGACAGGTACAGGGGATATGGTATATATTCTACTGGCAGTTCTTTTTTTGTAGATAATTATTGCTGGAGCCAGGCATATCCCTGCCCTGATTCATGCAAAATAACCAGCTCATTTAAAAACCTTAATTACGGAATTTATGCTCTGGAGTGGAATACATCCCGTTTAATAAAAATTGACAGTGCTGAATTCTCAAACAATATTTGTGGAGCATATTTCTCCGGATTATCAAATCCTTCGTTCACCTTTAATTCATTGGATATTTCACCAAGACTTATTGAAGAAAATGATACAATTTGCGGCCTTTATTTGGATGCTTGTACAGGATACTTTGTAGAGGAAAACACTTTTTCGTCAAAGTTTGGAATTCTTCCCGGGTTTGATTCATATAACTACATCGGTCTTTACATCAAAAACTCCGGCTCGGCCAACAACGAGATCTACAACAATTATTTCAACAATAATTATTATGCAACCATCGTGGAAGGTGTGAACCGGGGCGATACAACAGGCCTTTGCATAAGATGCAATGATTACAGGTACAACTTGAACGATATTTTTGTTGTACCCGACACATCCATACGTAATTTACGCCTTGAGCAGGGGATTGCCGAATACCAGGGTTCTGTTTCGGATACAACGACAACAGGGCCGGCCGGGAATACTTTTACTGTGTTTGAAGATGATCCCGATACGGTGAAAATAAAATATTACAATTATTTGAACGATACCACTGAATACTTTAATTATCTACATCATAACTATAACTGGCAAACACCACCTCGGATATATCCGATTAATGTGAATGATTCCACGGAACTGATTATTTTTCATTATATGAATGAGAATTATATAAAATCCATCTCATGTCCTTCATCGTTTGATCAGGGGGGTATTGAAAGTTTGAAAAGTACGATGGTATCGGAACAAAACCAAATCGAAACGCTCGAAACGGACATTGAATCAAGTGTTGATGGCGGCAGTACCCCAAGCTTGCTAAATGAAATTCAAAACAGCAATCCTTCACAAGGGAATGCGTTGCGTCAACAGTTAATGGATTACTCTCCTTATTTGTCTGATACGGTTGTTGCCGCTTCTATCGAAAAGGAAAATGTTCTGCCAAATCCTTACATAAGAGATATTATGCTTGCCAATCCGCATTCATCTAAGAAAGAAAAGCTTGTCGATAAAATTGATAAGCGGAACAATCCCATGCCGGGTTATATGAAACAGGAGATCAAAAATGCAAAATATAGCCTGGATGCCCTGGATTTATTGTTATCGGGAAAAAGGACCAGGGAGAATAAAAAGGACAAACTGCTCAACAACATTACAAGATTATATTTAACCGATACAACAATAACAAATCCAACTGATAGTGTTAAAGTTCTTCTTGAAAATGAACAAACTTTCAACCGCAAAATAGAACTGGCTTATTTGTCATTGCAACAAAACGACAGCACAGAAGCAAGAAACATTATTGATAACATAGCGAATACATTTAATCTTTCCCCTATGCAAGATACAGTTCTTAATTATTATGATAAACTAATAGAGGTTTTGATAGGTCAAAAGTCTAACAAAAAAGCAGATATTTCTTTTGACAGTCTTACAGCCCTTGATCTTATGCAGATATACTTTAAGAAATTACCTGGCATAAGCAATTATGCCGGAAATCTTTTGCAGGCAGCAGGAAAACTGAATAGAAAAGAACGATATTATTTCCCGGCAAACCTGAATAGAAAATCCGTTAAAAAAATTCCTTCTCCAATTGGTAGCAAACAGGAAAAATTGAATTTCAAATTAATACCCAATCCTGCAAAGGACATGGTAACGGTTGATTACGAAAATCATTCAATTAAAGGAACCGGGGTATCTGAAATTCATAATATGACAGGCCAAAAAGTAAAATCCATAGAGTTAAAAAGAGATAAGGATCAATTTGTTTTAGATATAGCCAATTGGCCTTCCGGTTTATATGTCATCAGGCTTTCATTTGGAGAAATGAGTCATAGTAAAAAGTTAGTTGTCTTAAAATAACTACAGTATGAGAAGATTTCTATCAATAATAACTCCGGTATTAATATCTTTTTCTTGTTTAGCGCAATCATGGCCTCATATTTATGGCGATAATATTAATGCGAATCCTAGAAAAGTCGTAGAAACATACGACCATGGAATGCTAATAGCTGCAAATATTGATATAAGTAACTACCATCGGTATATTTGGTTAATTAAAACGGATATTAATGGAGAAGTTCTCTGGGAAAAGAAGATAGGAGAAGGTGCATACCGTTATTACATAAATGACATCAATCAGACCTTTGACGGGGGCTTTATCATGACATTTCGTTGTAGTAAATATGATATTGACGAAGACCCTATCGTTATGAAGCTGGATGCCTGTGCAAATATAGAATGGTGCAGAGTATTACATTCGGAATCTTTTAACCGGGGCGTTAGGGTAATCCAAACACCGGATTCCTGTTACATTACACTAAGCATGTACCACAGCACTGATCCTTATGAAAGAATATTTTTGTTTAAGCTTGATCAAGCTGGTGAGGTACTATGGTCTCATTTATATGCCCAACTTGATCCGGGAATTTATAATGAGGAGGGATTTGATCTTACATTGTTACCCAATGATAGTTCGTACCTGATAACAGGTGCATGTTATTATTCACCAACAAGTTCTCATAATGCACTATGGATTAAAGTAGGTAAAGATGGTAATGAAATTAAAGATATAATTTGGAATGACTCTACTCCTGAAAATAGTATTGTAATGAGTACTGTTCACCAGATCAATTATTTCTATTCATCGGGTTCTAAGGCTTACACACGTGCTTTTAATAACACACTATTTAAACTTAATAATCAATGTGATAAGATAGGTTATTACAGAATTAATACAAATGGGATTCACACCTCAGGACAAACCTTAAGTATTCTTAATGATACGTTATTGGTTACAGGCAGTAGCTGGGAAGATACAATAGCTCCATTTCAAGGCCATTGCGAATTGTTTTTAACAGACACTACAGGAAATATAATTAAACAACGTACCTTGTTTGATGACCTGCAATCACCCCGCAATACTGTAATCACTTATGACAATAAAATCCTGGTGCTTTGCGGATTTGCACCAAATGGACCCAACTGGGATATATACCTCTACAAACTCAACCAGGATTTGCAGGATGATACCCTTTACAATGTACAATTGAACTACGATACACTTTGCCCGGACAGCATTGTTTCGGATACCCTTACCATTGATTGTGGAATATGGGTGGATATGGAAGAACCCTTCACCACCGCGGAAGGAAGCCACCTGAAAATATACCCCAACCCGGCAAGTAATAAAATAAAGGTAGAATTACCAGAATACACAGTAAGCAAACAGCAAACAGGAAACTTTGAAGTAAGCAAAGTACATTATGGTTTGCAGGAAGCGGGAGAGTTGATCATTTATGATATTTACGGCCGCAAGGTGAAAAGCCTGTATCTTTCAACAAACCAAACCGAAATAGATATAAGCCATTGGAAAAGCGGGATATATTTGATTGAATTAAGAAGCGGGGGAAAGGTTTTGGATAAGGGGAAGTTTGTTGTGAATTAAGGAAGGTTATGAATTGATTTTCGATTGTCGATGGCCGATTTTCAATTTTCAATTTTCAAATCAAGCCAAAAGCAAAACTTAATTTATATATGCTACTTTTGCAATAAACATTTACGTATATATTTATGAAGAAAAGCATTTGCATTACCGGAGGCGCCGGTTTTATCGGTTCCCATCTTGTTCGCCTGTTTGTCAACAAATATCCGGAATACCGGATCGTCAACCTGGATAAGCTTACCTATGCAGGGAATCTTGAGAACCTGAAAGATCTGGAAGACAAACCCAATTTCGAATTTGTAAAAGGGGATATCGTTGACGGGGATTTTATCATCGAGCTTTTTAAAAAGTACCAATTCGATGGCGTGATCCACCTGGCGGCCGAATCCCATGTTGACCGCTCCATTGCCAACCCCAATGAATTCATCTATACCAATATTGTTGGTACCACCAATCTTTTGAATGCCGCAAAGCTGATCTGGAAAGACAATGCAGAAGGCAAAAGGTTTTACCATGTCTCCACGGATGAGGTTTACGGTTCCCTGGGTGAAACGGGTTATTTTACGGAAAGCACCCCTTATGATCCCAAAAGCCCTTATTCGGCATCCAAAGCAAGTTCCGATCACCTGGTACGGGCATACGGGCATACATTCGGTTTGCCCTATGTGATCTCCAATTGCTCGAACAATTACGGTCCTTATCAGTTCCCGGAAAAACTCCTGCCCCTTTTTATTCATAATATCAAAAACAACAAGGCCCTTCCGGTATACGGAAAAGGAGAGAATGTGCGCGACTGGCTCTGGGTGGAAGACCATGCTGCGGCCATCGATCTGATCTATCACGAGGGAAGAAATGCAGAAACCTACAACATTGGTGGCAATAACGAATGGACCAACATCGACCTGATCCGTTTGCTTTGCAAAATCATGAATAAAAAACTCGGCAGGGAAGAAGGTTCTTCAGAAAAGCTGATCACCTTCGTGAAAGACCGTGCCGGGCATGACCTTCGTTATGCCATCGATTCTTCCAAGCTGCAAAAAGAACTGGGCTGGATGCCTTCCCTGCAGTTTGAGGAAGGACTGGAAAGAACCATCGACTGGTACCTGGAAAATGAAGATTGGCTGAAAAATGTCACCTCGGGTGATTATTTGAAGTATTACGAGGAACAATACGAAAAAAGATAAAAGACCTCTGGCAGGCGTATTTCCATGCAAAAACTCAATTTGCCTGAATTTGACCTCATGATCCGAGAAAAAGACGGAAAAGAGGAGATCTTGGATATCATCAGAAAAAAGTACATCCGCCTCACGCCGGAAGAATGGGTGCGGCAGAATTTCATAGCATATCTTCTGCAGGAAAAAAACTACCCCCAGAGCCTGATGGCCATTGAAAAGGAAATCATCATCGACCGGCAAAAAAGGCGTCCGGATATTGTTGTTTTCAAAAATGATATGAAGCCGGTTCTGGCCGTTGAATGCAAAGCGCCCGCAGTAAAAATTTCCCAGGATACCTTCGATCAGTTGATCCGTTACAACAGCATCATGAAAGTTAAATACCTCATCACGACCAATGGTATGAAACATTATTGCTGCCGCATCGATTATGAAAAGAATGTTTACAGGTATTTGCAGGAAGTGCCTGCTTTCAGTGAATTATGATGATTTTATTTTTAAGTAAAGATGTCAGTTTGAACATTTAATCTATTATTCTGTTCAGGTAATCAAGTGCCTAATTAATTATTATAAATTTTTATTTAACGATCAAGAAAATGTATCTTTGCAGCGACAAAAACAAGAACGGGAACGAATCTGCACCAACAATGATCTCTAAATCAGCGGCAGACACACGAAATAAGAACGGAGTCATCAAGGGATTTTCAAAACTCAGCAAGGAAGAAAAGATTGAAAAGGTGGCGGATCAGTTTGCTGATCCTGCCAAAGTAGAGGAAATACTGGAAAGTTTCTGGCATGATGATCCGAAAATTCAGCAACGACTGGATGAGTTCAGTGAAAATACACTGTCGAACTTTTATTTTCCTTTCGGAGTGGCTCCGAACATGATCATCAATGGAAAAACCTATACGGTGCCCATGGTGATCGAAGAAAGTTCTGTGGTGGCAGCCGCCAGCAGCAGTGCAAAATTCTGGTCGGATAAAGGTGGATTTCATGCTGAGATCATTTCCACCACCAAGGTTGGGCAGGTGCATTTTATCTGGAAAGGCGATGTCGATAAACTTCATTCAGCAATGCCAAAGCTGAAAGAACGCCTAATCAGGGAAACCGATCACATCACGGTGAACATGGTCAGCCGGGGTGGCGGGATCAAAGATATTGAACTGGTGGATATGAGCAACGAGATCGAGAATTATTATCAGCTCAAAGCAACCTTCGAAACCGTTGATTCCATGGGAGCCAATTTTATCAACTCCTGCCTGGAAGAGTTTGCAGAGATCCTTAAAGATTTCCTGCTGAAAGAGGAAGGATTTACTTCGGAGGAAAAGGAAGTCCAGGTGATCATGTCCATACTGTCGAATTACACACCCGAATGCCTGGTGAAAACCTGGGTGGAATGTGATATTGAAGAGCTTACCAATTGTGATGAAAACCTCACACCTGAGCAGTTTGCCTGGAAATTTGAAAAAGCCGCCAGGATCGCCCAGGTGGATGTGCATCGCGCAACCACGCACAACAAAGGAATCTTCAATGGTATTGATGCCATTGTGCTGGCTACCGGAAATGATTTCCGGGCAGTAGAAGCCTGCGGGCATACCTACGCTTCCAGGAATGGGAAATATACCAGCCTCACGGATATCAGCATTGAAAATGGTAAGTTCCGTTATTCCCTGACCATCCCCATGGCACTGGGAACTGTCGGCGGACTGACAACTTTGCATCCCATGGCAAAACTCTCGCTCGAAATGCTGGGCAATCCCGACGCAAAAGAGCTGATGCTGATTGCGGCAACTGTGGGACTGGCCAACAATTTTGGTGCGTTGAAATCGCTGATAACAAAAGGCATACAGCATGGGCACATGAAAATGCACCTCCTGAACATCCTGAACCATTTCGAAGCCACCGAACAGGAAAAAGAAAAAGCAGTAGAGTATTTCAGTGACCGAAAGGTTTCTTTTGCCCGCGTGGCCGAATTTCTGGCGAACTTCAGAAACTAAAGCGAAATATATTGTCTGAATTTTATTCCAGCGGCAAGCTCATGCTCAGTGGCGAATACCTTGTTCTCCAAGGTGCTCATTCCCTGGCTATGCCTTGCAAATTCGGACAATCCCTCAGAGTAGAAAAGTTTGATGCTGAAGAGCCTGGCTTGCATTGGCGATCCTACATCCGCGATAAATTCTGGGTGGAGGCGGAGTTCTCACTACCCGATCTTCAGGTATTAAGTTCTAATCAAATTGCCCTTGCCAACAAACTTTCAGAACTTCTGATTACAACTGCTGGCCTGAATCCCGGATTTCTCGATTATGAAAAAAAATACCAGGCACATGCGAAGCTTGACTTCGATATTCGCTGGGGGCTGGGGAGCAGCTCTTCACTGATTTCAAATATAGCATACTGGGCGGAGGTTGATCCTTTCAAACTTCATTTTAAAGTATCGGAGGGATCGGGCTATGATATTGCCTGTGCCCGCGCTGACAAAGCTCTGGTTTATTCGGTAAGTGATCAGAAACCGGAGATCAGGGAAGTGGATTTTCATCCGCCTTTCACCGAAAATTTGTTTTTTGTTTACTCGGGTGAGAAAAAGGACAGCGCTGTCAGTATTGCTGATTTCCTGAAAAAGAAAAAAAAGCAGATTGGAAGTATGGTGCATCAGGTAAATGCAATAACGGACAAAATGATCCGGAGCGGTTCGCTCGGGGATTTCAACCATCTGATCAGGGAACATGAGGATTTGATAGCAAGACTTATTGAGCAAAAACCTGTGAAGGAATTGAAATTTCCTGACTTTCCAGGAGAAGTGAAATCGCTGGGAGCCTGGGGAGGGGACTTTCTGATGTTTAGCTTTGAAGGAACAAAAGAACAGCTACTGGAATACTTGCAGCAAAAATCACTGGATGTCGTTTTCGGGTTTGAAGAGATTTTCAAAACTGCTTGACCCAATATCATAAAGCTATGCTTCAAAAAAATCAAATTGAAAAAGGGAATCTGCAATGGAAATGTCCTTCAAACATTGCCCTGGTAAAGTATTGGGGCAAGCAGGGTAAACAATTGCCATCCAATGCATCCCTGAGCTTTTCCTTGACTGCTGCACATACCATCACGAGCATTGATTATGAAAAAAAGGATAAAACTGCAGGGATCTCAGTTGATTTTCTCTTTGAAGGCAAAAAGAATGAGGCATTTGCCAGGCGAATCTTCAATTATATTCAATCGATCAAAGACAGGATACCTGTTTTGAATGGGATGCATTTGCGAATCTCCAGCCGGAACAGTTTCCCGCACTCCAGTGGAATCGCATCCTCGGCTTCTGCATTTGGGGCGTTGGCCCTTGCATTGAAAGATATTGACACTATCCTTACAGGAAAGGAAGTTTATGATGAAAACTTTTACAGGGAGGCTTCCGAACTGGCGCGGCTGGGATCGGGCAGCGCATCCCGTTCGGTTTATCCGGGTTTTACCGTTTGGGGAAAACACGAGGCCATTGCTTATTCTTCAGATCAATATGCTGTTCAGCTTAATCAGGATTATATACACAGAGATTTTGTAAGCCAGAAAGATTCCATACTGATCGTGAGCCGAAGTGAAAAAGATGTGAAAAGCACTGCCGGACATGCATTGATGCAAGGACATACATTTGCACAGACCCGGTTCCGGCAGGCCCAGAAAAACCTGGGTGAGCTGGTTCATGCGCTCAAAAATGGTGATCGGGGAAAATTCATTGATATTACCGAAAACGAAGCCATGAGCCTGCATGCCATGATGATGACATCAAATCCATCTTATATACTTCTGAAACCTGAATCACTGATAATCATGGAAAAAATCAGGAGCTTCCGTAAACAATATGCTGTTCCGGTTTGTTTTACGATCGATGCAGGCCCAAACATTCATGTCGTTTATCCTGAAGATTTTGAAAGTAGGGTGAAGGATTTTATACAAAGTGAATTATTAGTATATTGCGACGCGAAACAATGGATCGATGACGGAATGGGTAAAGGCCCCGAAAAATTGAAATAAAATGAAACCTAAAGCTGAAATATTTTATTCGAAAATTTTGCTTTTTGGCGAATATAGCGTTATCTGTGATTCTATGGGCCTTTCCATCCCCTATGCTCATTTTAAGGGAGAACTGAGTTTTATCAATGATGATAAATATACCGATCTCGACTTTGCCAACCAGTCAAACGAAATGCTGAAAGAATTCTACCAGCATATCAGCAATTTATACAAACAAGGTGAACTCAAGGTTGATTTTGACCTTGAAACTTTCAGAAGGGATCTGAACAATGGCATGTATTTCGAATCCACAATACCCCAGGGTTTTGGTCTTGGAAGTTCCGGAGCACTGGTAGCTGCCATTTACGACCGCTATGCCATAGACAAAATCCCCAACGACAGGCATTTGAAGAACAAGGAGTTTTTCCGCCTGAAAGAACTGTTCGCACAGCTTGAGTCTTATTTTCACGGGGTCAGTTCCGGGCTTGATCCGTTGAATTGTTACATGCGTTATCCTTTGCTCATAAAAGGGAAATCAGATATTCATACCGTGGGCATTCCCAGGAACAAACATGATAAGAATGGTGCCATCTTCCTGATCAATACAGGCAATCCCGGGAAAACAGGGCCCCTGGTGAAACTGTTCATGGAAAAATGTGAACAAAAAAGCTATTACAAAATGATCCGGGAAGACCTGATCCCAACAACCGAAGCCTGTATCAAATCACTCATCAAAGGTGATACGGCTGAGTTTTTCAATAATCTCGAATCCCTTTCAGGATTTTTCTACAAACACCTGAGCCCAATGATCCCGGATACATTCAAAGAGATCTGGAAAAAAGGTCTGGAAACCAAAGATTATTACCTGAAACTATGTGGATCGGGCGGAGGAGGCTTTTTGCTTGGATTTACCCAGAATTTTGAAAAAGCAAAAGAAAAACTCAAAGGCATGAATGTAGAAGTGATACCGGTATATAAAAACAATCGTTGATTCTTTTTTCTGCAACAAAGCTTCTTTTTGACATTTACTTTCTTCCTGATATTTATTAAATTTGGTTTATTCAATTAAAAAAAATCAAAATGAAAGATTCACATACTGTATCAGGAAAGATTGTCGACATTGTCAACAGGGAAATTTTTGAAGGCAGTCTGCTGATCAAAGACGGTAAGATCAGTCAGGTTAGCAGGGAAAAGAACAACAATGATCAATACATACTGCCAGGTTTGATCGATGCCCATATACATATCGAAAGCTCCATGCTGATCCCTTCTGAGTTTGCCCGCCTGGCAAGTGTTCACGGAACGGTTGCTACGGTGAGCGATCCCCACGAGATTGCCAATGTGCTTGGGATTGACGGCATCAATTATATGATCGAAAACGGAAGGAAAGTGCCCATGAAATTTTACTTCGGTGCTTCATCCTGTGTCCCGGCGACTCCTTTTGAAACCGCCGGTGCAGAACTGGGTGTGGATGAACTGGACCACCTATTACAAAAGGATGAGATCAATTATTTGTCGGAAATGATGAACTGGCCCGGTGTTCTTTTTGGTGATAAGCTGGTTCAGGAGAAGCTGGATTTGGCCAAAAAATATGGTAAACCTATTGACGGCCATGCACCAGGCGTAAAAGGCGATGATGCCAGGAAATATGCCAATGCTGGCATAACGACCGATCATGAATGCTTTTCAAAAGAGGAAGCCCTGGATAAGATCAGGGCAGGGATGAAGATCCTCATCCGCGAAGGCAGTGCAGCCAAAAACTTCAATGCACTGATCGGCCTGTTGAAAGAATACCCGGAAAGCATGATGTTCTGTAGCGATGACAAACATCCCAACGACCTGGTGGAAGGCCATATTAACCAGCTTGTGAAAAGGGCCATCAAAATGGGTTTCGATATGTTCGATGTGCTGAGGGCCGCGGTCCTGAATCCCATTCAACACTACAATCTGGAAGTTGGGATGCTGCGCGAAAATGATCCTGCCGATTTCATCATCGTAGACAATCTGAAAGATTTTGTAATACAACAAACCTGGATCAATGGAGAAAAGATTGCTGAAAACGGAAAAACAAGGATTCAATCTGTTGAGGAACTTACTCCCAATAAATTTGCTGCTGAGATCATTTCTCCTGCTGATCTTAAGGTTCCACCCCAAAGCAATACCATCAGGGTTATGGAAGCCCTCGATGGTGAATTGATCACCAATGAAGAAGACCTGAAACCAAAGGTGGAAAATGACAACCTTGTCAGTGATACTGAAAAGGATATCCTCAAAATCGTCGTGCAGAATCGGTATGAAAAAGCAAAGCCTGCCGTGGCTTTTGTGAAGAATTTCGGATTGAAACGTGGTGCCATAGCATCCACTGTGGCACACGACAGCCACAACATTGTTGCCGTAGGTGTTACCGACAAAGAAATCGCGGAAGCTATCAATGTGCTGGTCGATGTGAAAGGTGGTGTTTCATTGTCGGATGATGGAAAACATTTTGTGCTTCCGCTTCCCGTGGCTGGATTGATGTCGAATAAAGACGGATTTGAGGTTGCCAGAAAATATGACGATCTGGATAGAAAAGCCAAAGAACTCGGATCAAAATTGAATGCTCCTTATATGACCTTGTCGTTTATGGCTCTGCTGGTGATTCCCAATTTGAAGCTGAGCGATAAGGGTCTGTTCGATGGGAAAAAGTTCGAATTTACTTCTTTGTTCGGAAATTAATCCTGTCAAGCCTTTAACTTTTGTTATATTTGGGTCTGGTTGGAGCGGAGCGGAAATCCCGCTGTTGCTGAGCCAGAAGTTAAACCTTAAAGCAATTCATTAAATATTAGCTTTTCTGATATGTCAGAATTATATATATTTACATATTTATTTTGATTTGATATAATTTTTATTATTTTCGCAAAAAAAATTAAGTCATGGCAAAGGTACAGTTAGATATTGCAAAACTAGAAATGGCTGCCAGCAAGCTCAGGGCTATGGCACATCCGATGAGAATCGCCGTTATTGATCTGCTGAATACAAATGAAAAAATGAGCGTTACGCAGATTTACAAAAAGCTCAAAATCGAACAGGCATCTGCTTCGCATCATTTGAATATTCTAAAAAATAAGGGCGTATTGATTTCCAAAAGGGAAGGCAAAAAGATCTTTTACTCATTGAAAAGTAAAACGCTAACGGAGATCATCGATTGTATCAACCGTTGCAATGAGGAATAATATCAGTTATTGATTCAGGTCCCATTCTTCTTCTATTTCCCAGTTGGCCCGGAGATCGATTATTTTGTTGAAATAATAGACGCTCTCGGGCTGTAATTTCAGCATATAATCACCCGTATCCCATTTTCCGTTTTTGTTCCGGTCGAAAATGGCTTTGATCTTGTATTTCCCGGGTTTCAGGTAATCATATCGAATCGTCTCGGACTGACTTACGATCCTTTCATCAAAAATCTTTGATTCGTCTTCACTCATCAACTGTAAAACATAACGGGGGCAAAATTCTGAAGGTGTAAAATTTAGTGTGATAATTCCGTAATCGGCCAGCGACTTTGTTTTGAAAGAAATCCGGATCGAATCATGGCTGGCACCGATCAGATCGAAAAGCACCGAGTCGGGGGCAATGAGTTTGTATTCGGTTTCTTCAGGCCATTGACGTTCGATTTCCAATTTTCGCCGGGCTGAATCCGCAAAGCTGGGTTTCACGGCCATGCTGTCTTCCGCTTCAACAAGCATCCAGTTGTTAAAATCATATGCAAGCAATGGATAACTGAAAGTAAAACGTAGCGGCACATGCAAATCCAAACTACTGACCCTGATATTGGTCTTGTATTTTATTTCAGCTTTTTCCTGATCCTTGTCTTTATCACGACCTTTCTTTTTCTCTTCTTTGAAAACCAGCCTTGTTGTATCCAGCACCAGAGTGTCATCTGAGATTTCAACCATCAGGGTGTCGAATTCCTTTTTCAGGATCCAGTATTTTATGGTATCCCTGTTTTTGCTGTATTCCTCGATTTTCCAGTTGATCGAATCCAATTTGTGATTCAGGATCTTTATCCTGGGATCCTCCGGTGGAAAAGCATAAATAAAGGTGATCAGCGTGGAGTCTCTAACATCTGCATCCAGTAACTTTTGCGTGGAGTCGATCTCATCAAACAAGTACATCTGGTAAAAGATTTTTGCGAGCAGCGTATCGGTTAAAAGAGAATCAGCGTTTTCAGTTTTTTGTATCAAGCTGTCTGGCTGTAAACTTTCTTTGTTTAAAGAATCATTCAACAGGGTATCAGGAAGCAGGCTGTCGGGCAAAAGACTGTCAAGCAAGGGTGTCTCAATGAATTCAGGAATGATGAGACTGTCGATAAAAGCAATGCTTTCGTTGGGCAGGTCATACAGCAGGTTGTTGTTGACATCGCTGAGTGCAAATATCTTGTATCTTTTGTCCTGCAGATTCTCGATAGAAAAGTTTCCGTTTTGATCTGTTTTTGAAAGATAGTATGGTCTGACAAAATATGGCAGCGAATCAAAAGGCAATGTGTCGTTGTTATCCATATACAACATCACGAAAAGATTTTCCTGCGGCAATAGATCGAAAGCGCTCAGGACATTTCCTTTCACAGAAAGGGAATCGATATGATCGCCTGTAGAAAATACATAACGGTAGTCTCGCAGGGGATTGTTCTCAGTCAGGTCAACAATGGCATCACCAAAAAAGATGTTATAGGTTGTATTCGGCGCCAGGGTATCCTGGAATTTGATGACCAGTGTTTTGCCGTGCAGGCGGTATTCGGGTTTTTCGGCCAGGGGTGGAGAAAAGAGAATCTGGTTCCTGGCATCCTTTAATTCAACAAATTCGTTGAAGGTCAGCTCGATTTTGTCTTTTTTGAAACCGGTTGCATAAAGCGGGGGATCTTCTTCCATGATCTGAGGGGGTTCTTCATCCCTGGGCCCGCCCGATGGCATCAGCGGATTAGCGCATTGCAGCAGGATCAGGGAAATGATGCCTGTCAGCAGCAGGAAAAGACTTTTTGTGCGGATTTGTTTTTTATCAATCATGGATCTTCTGCGAAATTACATCAAAATACAATTTCCGTTTCAGGATATTTTCAATCACTTTTGGCAAGGCATACAATACTTTGTTTTTCGTTTTTAAGCTGTCATGAAAAACGATGATGCTTCCCGTTGCAGTATGTTTTAAAACATTTTTTACACAATCATCTTTGCTGAAACGCTTGTCAAAGTCTCCTGCCAGCACCGACCACATAATGATCCGGTATTGATCCCGGAGTTGTCTGACCTGCGAATTCCTGATCCTGCCATAAGGCGGCCTGAATAGTGATGAATCAACCTGTTCACGGCATCTGGCTACATTGTTCAGGTATTCTTTATTTTTTGTTTTCCATCCGTTGAGATGATGAAAACTGTGATTTCCTGTTGTATGTCCTTTTTCCAGTATTGTCCGGTATGTTTCAGGATGCTTTACAACATTGTCGCCCACGCAAAAAAATGTTGCTTTAATTTTATAATCATCTAGGATTTTCAAAACTTCCGGTGTAACTTCCGGGTTGGGTCCGTCATCAAAGGTCAGGAATACTTTATTTTCATCGTTGGGGATTTCCCAGATGAGGCAATGCGGAAATAACTTCCTGACCATATTCGGTATGCGGATCAAGTACATAATTGATGTCTGTTGCGAATGTAGGAAATTTTGGAATTCGACGAGCGGGAAATGATGCATCTTCTCAAACTTGAACAGGAAATCCTTAATTTTGTAAAAACAGAGCAATGAAAACCAAACAGGAAATCATAGAGAACTGGCTCCCGCGTTACACCGGAACCGAACTAAAAGAATTCGGGGAATATATTCTGCTCACCAATTTTGGTGATTACCTGGAGAAATTCTCTCAGATCAATCATGTAAAGATACAGGGTGAAAAGAAGCCCATGCCCAGTGCTACGGCGGATAACATTACCATGATCAAATTTGGGATGGGCAGCGCCAATGCAGCTACCATCATGGACCTGCTGGGTGCCATAGCTCCCAAAGCATGCCTGTTTCTGGGGAAATGCGGGGGATTGAAGAAGAAAAACAAAGTGGGTGATCTGATCCTGCCCATTGCTGCGATCCGGGGAGAAGGAACTTCAAATGATTACTTTCCAATTGAAGTTCCGGCTTTGCCTGCCTTCAATATGCAGAAAGCCATTTCGACCACCATTCGGGATCATGGGCTGGATTACTGGACAGGTACTGTGTTTACCACCAATAGGAGGGTGTGGGAGTATGATAGCAAATTTAAGAAGTATTTACGCAAAACCAGGGCCATGGCCATTGATCTGGAAACTGCCACAATTTTCGTTGTCGGCTTTGCCAATGAGATTCCAACAGGGGCCTTGCTGCTGGTGACCGATCAACCCATGATCAGCACAGGCGTGAAAACCATTGTAAGTGATAAGGATGTGAGCAGGAGCTATGTTGACGAGCATCTTCGCATCGGCATCGATTCACTGAAACAAATCATCAACAAAGGGGAAACCGTGAAACACCTTTATTTTGACTATCAAAAATAGGATCTGCCATGAAGTATGAACAAATACTGAACGACATTGAAAACAAGATATATTATCCCGTTTACCTGCTGAGCGGAGAGGAGAGTTATTTTGTTGACAGGATCTCCGACGAGATCGAAAATAATATACTGAGCGAAACGGAAAAAGAGTTCAATCAGAATATTTTATACGGAAGAGATGTGGATGCACCGACCATTGTGAGTTATGCAAAACGTTATCCGATGATGGCCAATTACCAGGTGGTCATTATAAAAGAAGCCCAGGACCTCAAGGATATTGAAGACCTGGCCGGGTATGCTGAAAAGCCCCTCGAATCTACTGTGTTGGTACTTTGTTATAAGTATAAAAAGATTGATAAACGGAAATTACTGGCCAAAAATGTACAGAAGAAGGGGGTTCTTTATGAATCCCCCAGGATCTATGATAACAAGGTGCCTGACTGGATCATGAACAATTTGAAATCCAAAGGATACAGCATCACACCCAAAGCAGCCGCCATGATGACTGAGTTTCTGGGCACCAGCCTCAGCAAGATTTCCAATGAGATCAGTAAGCTGACCATCAACGTTCCCAGGGGCACAGAGATCAAAGATGTGCACATTGAGGAGAACATCGGGATCAGTAAGGATTATAACGTTTTTGAATTACAAAAAGCCCTGGGCTCAAAAGATGTTGTCAAAGCCAACAAGATCATCAACTATTTTGCAGCCAACCAGAAAGACAATCCGCTGGTGAAAGTTGTGGCCATCTTATATGGCTATTTCTCAAAAGTTATGATGTACCATCAAATCAAGGACAAAAACAGGAACAATGTTGCCTCCATTTTGTCGGTCAATCCGTTTTTTGTTGCGGATTATCAGCTTGCTGCCCGGCGATATACAATGAAAAACCTGATGCGGGTAATCAGCTTGCTGCGCGAATATGATATGAAATCAAAGGGTGTCGGCAGTGTCTCAACCGACGATGGTCAGTTGATGAAAGAACTGGTTTTTAAGATAATGCATTAAAATGTAATAATATGGAACGAATTGTTGAAAATATTTACCCGGAAAAAAACGAAATCCCAAAGGAACATTTACCAGATGTACCCCTGCTTCAAAATGAATACCTGTTGGATGGTGAACTGCATAAATGGGAAGGCAAAACCCAGGATGTATATTCGCCGGTTTGCATCAGGAAAGGGGATCAATTGGAAAAGCTTTTCCTGGGTTCATATCCCCTGTTGACAGCTAAGGTATCGGAAGAGGCCCTGGAGGCTGCTTCCACCGCATACAATAACGGTATGGGAGACTGGCCTTTGATGTCGGTGCAGGAAAGGATCAGGCATGTCGAAAAATTTACCTTTTTGATGAAAGAAAAACGCGAGGAGGTCGTAAAACTCCTGATGTGGGAAATCGGAAAATCCCTGAAAGATTCCCGGAAGGAGTTTGACAGGACAGTCGTTTACATCCAGGATACAATCGATGCTCTGAAGGACCTGGACCGAAAATCAAGCCGCTTCGAGATCCGGGAAGGCGTCATTGGTCAGATCAGGCGTGCACCCCTGGGCGTGGTATTGTGCATGGGGCCATTCAATTATCCCCTCAATGAAACATTTACCACCCTCATCCCGGCTTTGATCATGGGGAACACTGTGATTTTTAAACCTCCAAAATATGGTGTGTTGTTGCATCAACCCTTGCTGGAAGCATTCAAAGAGGCTTTTCCCCGAGCTGTGGTCAATACCGTTTATGGTGATGGCAAAGAGGTGGTGGGGCCGCTGATGACATCCGGCAGGATCAATGTGCTGGCTTTTATCGGCAGTTCCAAAGTGGCCGATATTTTGAAAAAACAACATCCCGATCCGCACCGGCTGCGTTCGGTCCTGGGACTGGAAGCCAAAAACCCTGCAATCGTACTTTCGGATGCAGACCTGGAGCTGGCCGTGGAAGAATCGGTGCTGGGTGCGCTTTCCTATAACGGACAAAGGTGTACAGCACTTAAGATCCTTTTTGTTCATCAAGATATCATCGATGATTACCTGGAGCTGTTCAAAAAGAAACTCGATCAAATGAAGGTGGGGATGCCCTGGGAAGAGGATGTAAATATTACGCCCCTTCCGGAAGATAACAAAACGGCCATGATGCAGCAATATATTGATGATGCCCTTGAAAATGGTGCCACGCTGATCAATGAAAACGGAGGCAGTGCACAAAAGACCATCATGAATCCTGCTTTGCTATATCCCGTACACAGAAAGATGAGAATCTATCACGAAGAGCAGTTCGGTCCAGTGATTCCGGTAGTTGCATTTGAAAAGCTGGAAGAACCCCTGGATTATATCATTCACTCGAAATATGGTCAGCAGGTGAGTATTTTCGGGGAAGATGCGGAGAAGATCGCTGCATTGATAGATCCCCTGGTGAATCAGTTGTGCAGGGTCAATATCAATTCGCAGTGCCAGCGCGGACCGGATACTTTTCCCTTTACCGGCAGGAAGGATTCGGCAGAAGGAACGCTTTCGGTTTCGGATGCTTTGCGTGTGTTTTCAATCAGGAGCCTGGCGGCGGCCAAGGCAAACGACCGCAACAAGCAGATCATTACAAAGATATTGAAGGAAGATAAATCTAATTTCTTATCAACGGATTTTATTTTCTGATCATTGCAAGCGAACATCCTCCATCTTGATTTCATAAACAAGGGTATTTACACGGTCGATCATCATTTCATTGATGATCTCCAGGGCTTCTATTGAGCGCTCCCATTTATTCCTGCAAAATTTCCGTTGATCCTTGTTTTCGAATTCCTGGCATTTGGATTTATTCTCCTCATAAGTTTCCATCAGGGAGAGGTTTTGAACGATTTGTTCTTGCAATTCTTCTTCCTCTTCTCTGGTCAGATTTTTTAAATAGGTAGTCCGGGTAATCGTTTGTGGATAATTGATGTCCTGGCTGTCGGTGTAATCCTCAAAACTGATCACATGTTTGCTGATGGGTTCGGAGCCCGTTTTGAATTCAAAGATATATTGATAGATGGTTCCCTTTTCCGGATCCGTGAGTATGCTCAGCCTGTCGGGCAAAACAATGATCTCCTGCTGGGGGATGTTTTCGATGATCCAGTTTTTATCGATCGTCAGGATGGAATAATTCCTGGGCTGGTGTGTATTGCCTCCCTGTCGGAACAATGGCCTCAACCGCGCCATTTCTTTCCCCTGAAAAGTACTCGGGAACAAAGGATTGGGCAAATAGGCAAGCCAACGGTCCAGGTCTTCACCAAACTCCGGCAGGATATTGAATTCCTGATATTCCTTTTTCTCAATAATGCTGCCATCGATATTGATGCGGGCTTCGTCCTGATCATTCAGGAACTGCATGCCGTGGTAGTTTTCAAGATGGTCGATATCCTTAACGCCCGGAAGATATACATGACGATTCAGGGTATAGGATAAGATCCGGTCGGCATTTGAATAGGTATTGAACAGTGCCTGTTCGGATGCTTTGTTAACATCCGGGGGAATTCTTGATGCACTGCCCGGAGTACTGCTCGTTTTGCAGGCATAAAAACCAGTGACCATCAAGGCCATGGTGAAAAAGTATATTTTTGCTCTCATACGGATAAAGATATAAAAAAAAACTGTCCGGGATTTGCCTGACAGGTTTTTATATCTAATTCATTGAAAGCCTAATCCCTTTTTAACACTGATTATAGATTGCATTGGATGATTTCATTATTTTTATTCACTACTGTCCGACTAAATTAATTCAATAAAAAAATAAAGAGGGTACTACCTGCTAAGGATTCCCCTCCATGTTGTAATATTGTTTTAGCAAAAAACTATCACAACATGGATAAAAATACGGAAATAAATTTTGTCGG
>JAIOZK010000011.1 GCA_021740625.1 Bacteroidales bacterium | reverse complement strand
CAAATCTGAAAAATCATAAAATCTTAACCCACACAATACCAACACCATAAAAAATAGCCTCATGTGAATTGTTGATAAATAGTAGGGTTATCAACAGAAATCTTTTATCCGGTGGTGTTTTTTGCGCAATGTGGGTTAACAAAGTATATGTACAAACGGGCTGACTTGCCGTAAACCTCAGGCCTGTACCCGGCAATCTTAATATTAGATCCGCTGATCTTGTATGATTGGAAACAAGCGGGTTTTCCCAATTCCTTCCTTATGTTCGTAAAAGTATCGGAATAACTAAACACAATAGGATTATTGATTTTTTCCGATTCATAACTTGGGTACTTCTTATTTATGATATAAAATGGAAGCAGACGGTCTGCAAAGTCTTCAGCAATGCAATAGCTGTAAGGATTTCTTTTTGTGAGAGCTTTGTATTTCGCAATATATGAATGCGAATATTTTCCGGTGGTAAGCTTGATCCAAACCAATTTAATTTTTGGAAACGAGAAATAGAGATAATTGAGTAACAGGAGGGCGATCAGCCCGATAACGATTAAATATTCCATAGCTCACATTTTAGCAGATTCAAAAATAATCAAATAATCAATCGTATGCACCTGAAATTTCAGCAAAACTGCTTTTCTAAATTACATTCTTTATAAGAGTAATTAAACTCAATATTATATCTTTGCCGAAAATTCTAAAGTGAAATCATCAGAAGATATGGAAAAAAAGGAACCCTTGAAAGGCGGAGAATTTCTGGTAAAAAAAACGGAAGCGAAGGATGTCTTCATTCCGGAGGAATTCAATGAAGAACAACTCATGATTGCGCAAACCTGTGAAGACTTCCTGGAAAGTGAAATCTTTCCAAATTTGGATCGCATTGATGCTCAGGAGCCGGGGCTCATGAGGTCACTTATTTCCAAGGCCGGAGAGCTTGGATTGCTGGGGATATCCATCCCGGAAGAATATGAAGGATTTGATCAATCATTCCTTACCTCGATGAAAGCAAACGAAGCCATAGGCTCGGCCCACTCCTATTCCGTTGCTTTTATGGCCCATACCGGTATCGGTACCCTACCCATATTGTATTATGGCAACGAGGAACAAAAACAAAAATATATTCCCAAACTGGCCAGTGGTGAAATTGCAGCCGCTTACTGCCTGACCGAACCCAATGCAGGATCGGATGCAAATGCCGGCAAAACAAAAGCTGTGCTCTCTGATGACGGAAAACACTATATTCTCAATGGACAGAAAATGTGGATCACCAACGGAGGATTCGCAGATGTATTTACCGTTTTTGCGAAAATTGAGAACGACAGAGTTCTGAGCGCTTTTATTGTTGAAAAAGACCTGGAGGGTTTAACCATCAATCCTGAAGAGAAGAAAATGGGCATCAAGGGTTCATCAACCACCCAAATATTTTTTAATGATGTTAAGATACCTGTTGAGAACTTGCTCGGCAAACGTGGTGAAGGTTTCAGAATTGCCCTGAATATTCTGCACATTGGCCGCATCAAGTTGGGTGCCACCGTGCTGGGAGCAGCCAAAAGAACGATTACCCATTCGGTGAACTATGCCAACGAAAGAAAACAATTTGGTCAGGCCATTGCCAATTTTGGTGCAATCAAGGTGAAACTGGCTGATCAGGCTATCAAAACCTATGCTGCTGAATCAGCGGTATACCGAGCCAGCAAGGAGATTGAAGATACCATTGAATTATACATGAAGGACGGCATGACCAAAGGACAGGCCAACGTCCTTGGACCTGCACAGTTTGCTATAGAATGTGCACTGCTCAAAGTTTATGGATCTGAAGTACTGGATTTTGTTGTCGACGAAGCCGTACAGATTTTCGGTGGCATGGGATTCTCCTCAGAAGCTCCTGTTGATCGTTCATACCGGGATAGCAGGATAAACAGGATTTTTGAAGGAACCAATGAGATCAACAGGCTTTTGATGGTAGATACCGCCCTGAAGCGGGCTATGAAAGGTGAAATCGATTTGTTCGAACAGGCAAAACAACTGGTGGAAGAACTTCAGGAAAGAGCAGACCGCCCGGTAACACTGAAAAATTATTATGAAGAGAAACTTGATTATATCAATAATTTTAAAAATGCCATTCTCATGGTAATGGGTGTTGCTTCTGAAAAGTTCAAGCGGAAGTTTGTATTTGAACAGGAAATATGGCTCAACATAGCCGACATGATGATGTTCCTGTATGCCGGGGAATCCACGACTCTGAGAATACAAAAACTTGAAATACTGAAGGAAAATAATGAGGAAGATCTCGACAGCCTGAACATCTATAAAGACATGCTCGATATTCTTGTTTATGACAGTGCTGCTGAGATCCGCAAAGTTGGCGCAGATGCCATCAATTCCTTTACCATGGGACAGGAAAGATTGTTGTTGCTGGATTCACTGGATAAATTTACCAGAGTTGCCCCGGTCAATGTGAAAGAGAAAAGACGAAAAATTGCAGATTATTTGATTGAAGAGAACAAATACAAGTTCTGATAAAAAAAAGCTGTTTCACGACGAAACAGCTTTTTTTTTATTTGAGAATATTTTTTGAGATCACAATCCTTTGTACCTGGTTGGTGCCTTCATAAATCTGACAGAGTTTTACATCCCGCATGATCTTTTCCACGATAAAATCCCGGGAATAACCATCGCCTCCCATGGCCTGTACAGCATCGGTTGCAACTTTCATGGCAGTATCCGAAGCATATAATTTTGACATGGCTGAGAGCTTGGAGGCATTTTTCAGTCCACTATCGTATGCATGGGCAGCTTTCCAGGTAATCAGCCTGGCCGTTTCGATCTGTGTAGCCATATCAGCAAGCATGAATCCAATGGCCTGGTTGGCAGCAATGGGTTTCCCGAACTGTATCCTGTTCTTGGTCCAATCCATAGAAATTTCTAAGGCTTCCCTGGCAGCCCCTACACTCAGTGAAGCAACACCCGTTCTCGTTCTGTCGAAAGTTTTCATTGCAAAAAGAAAACCGGTCCCTTCCCTGCCGAGCAGGTTTTCAGCAGGCACTTCAACGTCGGTAAAAATAATTTCATTTTGCACAGAAGCCTTCTGCCCCATTTTCTCCAGGTGAGGTTTTATCTCAATACCCGGCGAATCGGCGGATACGATAAAGGCAGTCAGGCTGCGCGATCCTTTTTCCGGATCTGTTTGTGCGAAGACTGTGTAAAAACTGGCCACTTCACCATTGGTGATAAAGCGCTTGTGACCATTGAGAATATACTTATCACCTTTTTTTATGGCAGTAGATTTAATACCCTGCACATCGGAGCCGGCATTTGGTTCGGTAAGACAATATGCAGCAACCCCTTCTGTTTCTTTCAGAAAACCGAAAAATTTCTTGTGTTGCATGTCATTGCCTGCCAGCAAAAGCGGTGTCAGTGCCAGGGTATTAGCATCTATGCCAATTCCAATTCCGATGCAACCAGCACCCAGCTCCTCTGATGCCAGGGCACCTTCGAGGATAGAGTATCCATTGCCGCCAAATTTTTCCGGAACCGGACCATTCATGAGGCCTTCCTTGTATGCCTTTTTAACGATGGGCCATGGAAATTCGGCCAGTTCATCATATTTCAATCTGTTGGGTCTGATCTCGCGATCTGCAAAATCACGATATTTCTCGATAATCTCCTGATGCTTTTTTTCTAAAGTGAAGTCTATCATTTTAAAAAATTTTTGTGAATAATCTTATGTATTGTATTGATGCCGGTAAAAAAAATCCCTGATGTAAAATCAGGGATAAATGTATAAAAAAAAATTATGCTGTAATCAAGATTGTTCTAATCTTCCAAACAATCACAATCGATCCCCCTGTTATACATATTCATTGCTTTTAGCGACATGCCCATGTTTGAGAATCCTCCGTCATGATAAAGGTTCTGCATGGTAACTTTCCTGGTAAGGTCCGAAAACAGTGTGATACAGTACTGGGCGCATTCATCTGCATCGGCATTGCCCAGGGGCGACATCCGGCCGGTAAAATCGATGAGATTTTGCATTCCTTTTACACCGCTCCCGGCTGTTGTAATGGTAGGCGATTGTGAAATGGTATTGATCCTGATCTTCTTGTCACGGCCGTATATATAGCCAAAACTTCTGGCTACGGATTCAAGCAGGGCTTTGGCATCTCCCATGTCATTATAACCATAAAGGGTTCTTTGTGCTGCGATATAAGAAAGTGCAACAACTGAGCCCCATTCGTTGATGGCATCCAGTTTTCTGGCTACCTGCAACATTTTGTGAAATGATAATGCTGATATGTCAAGCGTCTTTTTGAAGTAATCATAATTCAGGTCATCATAAAGCCTCTTTTTACGAACGTTTAACGACATTCCAATCGAATGCAATACAAAATCGACCTTACCATCAAGATATTCCATTGACTTTTTGAAAACATTCCATAAATCATCAGGACTGGTTGCATCTGCCGGTATAATTTCTGAACCGGTTTTGTGGGCAAGTTCACTCAACTTACCGAAACGCATGGCAGCAGGTGTATTGGATAAAGTAAAAACCGCACCCTCGGCATGGGCATGTTCAGCAACTTTCCAGGCAATGGATTTCTCATCCAGGGCCCCGAAAATAATACCCTTCTTTCCCTTTAATAAATTATAAGCCATAATTCAGGTATTTAAGTATGGATTTGCGATGCAAAGGTAATAAATTATCATGCTGTAGGGTGAATGCTGTTTTTAGTTTTTGTGAAGTACCAGTTCACGGGCGTTTTCCATGGCTACGGCAGATACTTTTTCTCCACTCAGCATCTTTGCTATCTCCTGTATCCGCTCCTCCCCTTCAATTTTTTTGATCATTGATATGGTACTTTTTTCATCCGTTTCTTTGTAGACCAGATAATGATTGTTCCCTTTTGCCGCTATTTGAGGAAGATGCGTGATGGCGATTACCTGCATGTTTTCAGACATCTGCTGCAGGATTTTACCTACTTTGTTGGCGATGTCGCCCGAAACACCCATGTCAATTTCATCAAAAATAATACTTGGCAATAGATTTCTGTTCGAAATGAGGGACTTGATGCTGAGCATAAGTCTTGACAATTCTCCGCCCGAGGCGATTTTTGAAACTTCATTCAACTGGACGCCTTTGTTGGCATTGAACAAAAACCTGATCCTGTCGATCCCGTCGGAAGAAAACATATCAAGTTTACTGTGTTGTACATGAAACCTGGCATTGGGCATTCCCAGCTCCTGCAGGATCTTTTCAATGTTCTTTTCAAAATCCGGGATTGCTTTTTTTCTGTTTTCCGAAATTTTCAATCCCAGTTCTTCAAGCTTGCTGCTGATCGTGTTCTTTTCGTTTTGCAGGCTGTTGATCTCCGCATCAAGAGTGGAGATGGAGTTCAGCTTTTCCGCGATCTCATCTTTTACCCGGATCAGTTCACGGATGCTGGATACCCTGTGTTTTTGCTGCAGATGATAAATGCTATCCAGCCTGTTGCTTGCTTCTTCCAGCCTGCCGGCATCGATATGAATATTTTGATCGATCTGTTCCAGTTCATTTGAGATATCTTTCAGGTCGATTAAATTGGTGGTGATGCGTGAAGCAATTTCGCCCAGGTCTTTGTGATACCTGGAAATTTTATTCAGCATGGATTCGATATCATTGATGCGGTTGATTACACCCTGCTCTTCATCATCGAGAATTCTGATGGAGTTTTCCAATCCCGATTTGATCTCTTCTGCATTCTGCAGCATATCCAGCTCCGATTCCAACTCTTCCTGTTCATTATCCTGCAGTGCGGCTTTTTCCAATTCATCAAACTGGAAACGGAAATAATCTTCGTCTGCCCGCATCTTTTCTTCATTCTCACGGAGATGATTTAATTCTTTCTCGATTTTCCTGTATTGCTGGTAAAGTTGACGGTATTCTTCGGTTAGCGCCCGATGTTTTATAAAATCATCCAGTACTGCCAATTGGAAATTCGAGTCGTTCAGGGTAATGGTTTTATGCTGCGAATGAATATTTACAAGACGGTCGCCCAGTTCTTTCATCACATTCAGATTTACCGGGGTGTCATTGATAAAGGCTCTGGATTTACCACTGGTGTTGATCTCCCTGCGCAAGATAGATTGGTCTTCATAATCCAGATCGTTTTTTTTAAAAAAGTTTCTTAATCCGTAGTTATTTAGTTGAAAGCTGCCTTCAATGATGCATTTTTTGCCGGGATTAAGCAATACCTGCGTATCGGCCCTGTTCCCTATGATCAAACCCAGTGCTCCCAGGATAATGGACTTTCCTGCACCTGTTTCACCTGTGAGTACACTGAATCCTTTGTGGAAGGAAATGTTCAGCTCTCGTATGAGTGCGTAATTCCGGATCGTTAAATGTTGCAACATAAAATTTGCCCTGAGATTTTAGCAAATTTATGAAAAGATAAGGTATGTAGGATCAATTGTTCATAAGATCATCGTACTCGGAGGAATGTGATGGATCGATCTTCTTCATCAGCTCAACAGCCTGGCTTTTTTCTGATGTGGAACCTTCGCTGAATATCTGGATCAGTTCGGGACGCTTTGCATCCATGAGCAATTTGATCAGGAAAAGGCCGGGGCGATCATCGTAAACTTTCTTCAGGTTTTGCAAAGCTTTGATAATGCTTTTTCGTCCCTGGTCAGGGTTTTCGTACATCACATCGAGCCCTTTGCGGTGATACTCATACAAAAAATTGCGCAGGGGTTTGAATGCAGGATTTAGCAGGTTCTCGGTCAACCAGTACCTGTTCTTGTCTCCTTCGAAGGCTTTCCAGCCGGGATATTGGGAAGATTGCGCCGCAGAGACAATGGCTTCTGCTTTCTCATAAAAGGGGGTTCCTCCGTACAGGGCAAAAGTGTCGAAATCAAGCCCCAGGATCATATAAACATAATAGGCCATAATGGAGGTAATATTGCTAGTGTATGAATTCTCAGCAAAATCAAAAGGCTGATTCATCAGGTATTCAAACTGTATGTCATTATCAACATAATTGAATATAAGTGTATTGTAAGAAGAATTGAAAACCGGCCTGTTAACGGCTATCGTAAGATTACCTTTGAACTGCTCACTGGAGGGGCGTTCTGAGATTGTCAACAGCATATTGCATTCGATCCTTTCTTCTACCTTAAATTCATAATTGGTCCACACCCGGTTGTTGAGGAATTCAAAAAGAGAAGATTGCAGGGTTTCAAAGATTTGTTTGTCACTTCCTTCAACCTGTCTTGAGTTTACCTGGACATTACAATACAATTCCTGGGCGTGTGACAGGCCCAGGAAAGATAACAAGAATACGATGCTTAAAAATAGTTTTTTCATTTATTATGATCTCAGATATTTAAGTAAGCCAATACTTCATCAACAATATCTTCTGCAACTTCCTGTTTGGCTTTCAATTCAATTTTCTTTTGATTTCCCATTTTATCGAGAATTGTGATCTTATTGGTTGGGCTTCGAAAACCCGCCCCCTTGTCCTTAAGCGAATTTAAAACGATAAAATCAAGATTTTTATTTTTGATTTTCTTTTTTGCATTGGAAAGCTCGTCCTCGGTTTCCAGTGCAAACCCAACAAGCACCTGATCTTTTTTTTGTTTTCCCAGTTCGGCGAGGATGTCTTTTGTATTTTCCAGTTCAATCGAGGCGGGTTTATCTTTTTTCTTGATCTTTTCAGAGTTTTGCAGGATGGGCCTAAAATCAGCGACTGCTGCTGAAAGCACGGCTATATCCGTATCATCGTATAATTTCAAACATGCCTTGTACATTTCTTCTGCTGTATTGATGTCAATCCTGTATACGTTCGGATGGTCGATATGCAAGTTCGTTGGACCGGATACCAGAAATACTTCAGCTCCTCTTTCAGCGAATGACCGTGCAATGGAATAACCCATCAGACCAGTGGAATGATTTCCGATAAAACGCACAGGATCCATAGCTTCATAAGTAGGACCCGCTGTGATCAAAACCTTTTTACCGGTCAGGCTTTCTTTTTTTTTTAACTGCGTTTTGATGGTTTCAAATATCTTTTCAGGTTCTTCCATCCGGCCTTCACCGCATAAACCGCTGGCGAGTTCTCCTTCGGTGGGTGCGATCAACACATGCCCCCTTGCCTGCAAAGCGCGTATGTTGCCCTGCGTGGAGTGGTGTTTGTACATGTCCAGGTCCATGGCCGGGGCAAACAGGACCGGGCATCTCGCTGAAAGATATGTAGTCATCAAAAGGTTATCGGCCTGGCCATTGACCATTTTTGCCATCGAATTGGCGGTGAGTGGAGCCAAAATCATGAGATCGGCCCACAGGGCAAGGTCGATATGACTGTGCCATTTGCCGTTTTTCGGGTCGTGGAATTCAGTCAATACTTCACGATTTGAAAGTGTAAACAGGGTGAGCGGAGTAACGAACTCACGGGCAAAGGGGCTTAGTAATACCTGTACTTCCGCACCTTCTTTCCGGAGCATCCTGATCAAATATGGGATTTTGTAAGCAGCAATACTGCCCGTAATTCCCAGTAAGATTTTTTTTCCGCTCAGCATAACTGCAAAGGATCAGGCCTATTTTTCACTCTTTTCTTTCAATGGATTTCTGAAGTATATTTTTTTGTTCAGAAATTCATAAATGGAAATAAGGGTTGGTTTGGGCAATCTTTCATAAAACTTGGCGATTTCGATCTGCTCGCGGTTTTCGAATATTTCTTCAAGATTATCTGTTGAAGTGGCGAACTCGGAAATCTTTTGTTCCAGTTCGGTTTTCAGCTCAACAGAAATCTGGTTTGCCCTTTTGGAAAGAATGGCTACGGTTTCGTATATATTTCCTGTTTGATTATAAAAATCTTCCTTATTCCTGGTGATTGCTTCGGTTTCTGTTTTGATCTTTTTATAGTCCATTTCAATCTAATTTTTTTAATTCTTCTAACGAATTTTCGTATACTGAGCTTGCATTTTTTTCAAACTCTGTTTCCGGAAATGTATAGATCAGTTCCTCATACATCTCAACCGCCTTGGAATAGCGGTCTTTCTTTTTTTCTTCAATGCTAAATTCAGCATAGCTGAAATAGGCCTGAAGAATATAGTAATATATTTCTTCTTTGTAATCCGTATCGGGATAGTCTTTCAGGAGGTTTTCGAAAGAGGTGATGGCAGCCTGGTAATCCTCCATTTTGAAATACAATTCTGCAATCTCAAAGGCTTTCTTCTGAAGTTTTTCCCGGAGGTCGTCGATCAATTCATTGGCTCTTTCCACGCGATCGCTGTCAGGATAACGGTTGATGAACAATTGCAGTTCTGTCAGCGCTTCATATGTGCTGCCTTGATCGAGGGAGTACTTGGGCGATTGCAGGTACTGGCTGTATGCACTCATAAAAAGGCACTCCTCTGCCCTGTCTGTATTTGGGAAACTTTTGGCGTAACGCTTGAAATAATAAGCCGACATAATATATTCTTCCTGGTAATAATAACAGTAGGCCATGTAGTAATTCAGGCGTTCGGCTTTGTCTGTACCACGGTAGATCATGTTGAGCTGTTCAAAAAGCTGCATGGCACGGTAATAATCCCCTTCCTCGTAATACTCAATGGCTTTTTCGTATTTCATCTCAGTATCCGTACTTTTCAGCAACTTTTGAAACTTGCTGCAGGATGTCAGCAGAAAAAGTGTCGATAATAAAATTATAACGGGGCCTCTCTTCAACATGGGCGCAAAATTAATTCAAATTAGTGAATTAGGAAACGAAATGTGTCATTATTTATTTTAGAATAAAGACTTTAAGGAATTTTAACAAATTACTCTTTTTCACAAACTTATTCTAAAATTGTTCTAAATAGTTGGATGAATTTAAAAAGCAGTGGATTAATTAATATTTTTGCATTTTGAAAGAAACAGTTAATTCAATAAAAATAAGATTGTTGTGGATATATTTAACAAGATTGACAAAAGTATGGGGCCCCTGGGGCAATACCTCGATGATGCACACGGATATTTCATGTTTCCGAAACTGGAAGGAGAGCTTGGCCCGAGGATGATATTCAATGGGAAGGAAAAACTGGTCTGGAGCCTGAACAACTATCTGGGACTGGGCAACCATCCTGATGTGAGGAAAGCAGATGCGGATGCCGCCAAAGAATGGGGCCTTGCATACCCCATGGGCGCCCGCATGATGTCGGGTCAGACAAAATACCACGAAGAACTCGAAAGGCAACTCGCTGATTTCGTAGGAAGGGAGTCGGCTTACCTGGTAAATTATGGCTACCAGGGTATGTTTTCTACCATACAGAGCCTGGTGGATCGAAAGGATGTTATTGTTTATGATTCCGAAGCACATGCCTGCATTATCGACGGTATGCGACTTCATTTCGGAAAACGCTTCGTATATCCACACAATGATATGGATAATCTGGAGAAAGAATTGCAAAGAGCTACCAAAATAGTTGAAAAGACCGGTGGCGGAATCCTCGTGATTACTGAAGGAGTTTATGGTATGTCGGGCGATCTGGGCAATCTGAAGGCTATCGTAGAGAAAAAGAAAAGATATAATTTCAGGTTGCTGGTAGACGATGCACATGGGTTTGGTACCATGGGAAAAACAGGTGCAGGAACAGATGAGCACCTGGGTGTGCAGGATGAGGTAGATGTTTATTTTGGTACTTTTGCCAAATCCATGGCTGGCATTGGAGGTTTTGTTGCAGCAAAGAAGAATGTGGTTATGTTCCTGCAATACAACATGCGTTCGCAGGTTTATGCCAAATCACTGCCCATGCCCATGGTGTTTGGCGCTATGAAACGCCTTGAACTACTGCGCGATCAGCCGGAACACAAAGCCAAACTCTGGAAAATAGTGAACGCCTTGCAGAAAGGCCTTCGGGATAATGGATTTAACCTGGGGAATACAGAATCCCCAGTTACACCTGTTTTTCTGTCAGGAGGGGTTCCCGAAGCCACACACATTACCTATGATCTGCGGGAAAATTATAATATTTTTACCTCTATCGTCACTTATCCCGTAGTGCCCAAGGGGGTTATCCTGATCAGGATCATACCCACGGCTGTGCATTCGCTTGAAGATGTTGAATATACCATAGATGCATTTTCCAAGATCCGTAAAAATCTTGACGAAGGAAAATATACGCAAGAAAAGATAAAATCGGTAACCATCGATCTGGATAAATAACAGGCTGTCTTTGCAGATGTTTGAAGAACTGCTTTGAATTTCATCTGATCCCTTGTTTGTTTTTCTTTCGTTTAGTGCACGGAAACTGGAAGTTATGTATGGATTATCGATTTAATTATGCAGGAAAAGAAACGGAAATTTGCCATTCTGATCAACTCTAGCTCTTTCTTTATCCTTGCTTACCTGTTTCTTTATGTTTCAGGTCAGCTCGTTACTATTATTTCGGGGTCTTTGTTCGAGTTTGACTTTTCATGGTTTTACTATAAAGCGCAGTTTTATATTTCCAGGAGTGACTGGAGTCATGATTCCGTAAAACTAATATACGGCGCAGTGCCGGTGTATTATTTGATCCTGGGAATTGTTTCCCTGATTATTTACAACAAAAGCAAGGTTTACGAGGGGATTCTCAAACAGTTTTTTTTGTGGCTTTACCTGATTTCATTCACATTATTTCTTTCGTCTTTACTGGTTGGAGGTTTTGTCAACAAGGGATTTGGTCATGTTCTGCGCTGGTCTTACCTGATGGATACAGGAAGAATGCTTCATGTATTCCTTGCCCTGACAGGATTGGTTTTCCTGGGATATTTAAGTGGACGGCAAATACTGATTGCAGCCAATTCTTATTTTGAATCCATAAAAGATGAGGAAAAGTATGTTTTTTATTTATACCAGATTTTATATCCTTTCATCATTGGGTTCATCATCATTGCACTGATCAGGATTCCACACACAGGTGATAATTCCTTTTATGATCTTATTATCCTCGGAGGGTTTTTGCTTGCTGCCCTTTTTATTCGTCTGAAGTTCCGCTTCGTCAATGATCTTTATTTTGAAGAAGAGGATAAAAAAGAAAGATTCAGCAGGAAATTGTTATTTCTGGCAATCATAGCGCTTCTGGTATACAGGATTGTTCTGGATCCGGGAATAAGCCCTGTTTAACGTCCGTTAGGACGACTCGTTTTAATGTATGATCAGCTTTTCCCTCGCAAGTATTTTGTTCCCTTGCATTTCAAGAATATAGATTCCTCCTGGTAAATCCTGCAGGTTCAGATCAAATGAAATATCCTTGACTTTGATGTATCTGATCAATGCGCCGTTCAGTTGGACTAATCTTATCCTGTGTATTTCTGAATCCGACCGGATGTGAATGATATCTTCATTTGCTGGATTTGGGTAAACAGATATTGAGGTTTTTGCTGCTTCCTCCCCTGCCCCAACATTGTTTATGCATTTTAATCTTGCGATCCATCCTGGGGATGTTATTGTATTGTTGGAATGAAATGCAAAAGTTAGTGCTCCCGCTTCATTCGTAGATACAAGCACTCCGGGAGAATCTGTGCCACAATAAGTGCCGATGAGAGGGGCATTCACATCAAGCCCATCATAAATACTGAGCCAGTCGTTCTCGCAATTTTCTTCAAATTCCACGTCGAACATAATAAACGCTGCGATTACATTGTCTTGTGTGTCAGAAGGCAGAAAAGTCAGTACATAATCCTCATCATTTGCATAGTTTTCATTTTCACCCGAATCAAAAAACAAACCCGAGCAAGCAGCAAGTTGCCCATTGTCCATCATATAGTGATAGTCGACATCTATGTAATCTTCTTTCAGCAGCATGCTGCTGTCGTTTTCTTTATAAATGGTGAGTTTAACATCAAAGCTTCCGGTATCGGCATAATGTATAGCGGTAGGATTTTCTTCATAGGAAATGAATGGTTCCCCTCCTTCGAATTCCCATTTCCAGCCCGTAGGCTCTCCGTATGACTGGTCAAAAAAGTCTGCCGTTGAGCCGGTTCCAACAAATTCGGGATCTGCTAAAAAATCAGCAATAATGGTTTCCGGTGCAAGCTGTACATTCCTGACTGTTGTACCATAATTTGCCGCGCTAACGTTTTTTAGTGTTTTGTTATAATAGCCTGGTGCAGAAAATTGCAGATCATAAGTTCCACTATAAATAGGACGGTAGTAATTACCCACTGGCAAAGATGAAAATACCATGGAACTGTCTTTGTCGTGATTTGGTATAAATAATTGAGCTTTAATTTCTTCACCGCTAATACTATCCGTAACAATTCCCCGGATTCCATAAGTGCTTTGTTCGATGTAATTCAACAATGAGCGGTAATTGTAATCCCAGTAATCAGGCAGTTCGCTTCCCAGGGGAGTCTTGGTATTGGAAATTTCCAGGGTAAATTCGCGGCATTGCTGAAAATAATTCATATAGTCCTGTCGACCCCCGCTGATTGTATACCAGTCATAACCATTGGTAATTCCGTTGTTTAAGTCGGTGAGGTATCCGGGAGGACCATACAGATGGACTGTATCAGCATATTCACGGCAAACAAACTGCCACCAGGCATCATCGGCATGCCTGGTCCACCAGGTATCCCAGGGGTAATTGCAAACCTCGGCACCGCCGTGTATATTGCATGAAAGCACAAAATCGTGCATTTCTGCAAAATCCATAAAAATGATGGTTTCCTCCTGCCAGGGATTGCCATCGGGATGTGGCCCGTCTTCAGGATCGGGAAAGTTCCTGTTGAAATCTATGCCATTGGCATTGCCTCTGGTCGCCCCGTAAACTGTATTATTGCCACCAGCATAAGTCCCGTCAGGATTTGCAAGGGGATTGATCCAAATTTCCATACCGTTGATCATGTCTGTAATCCGGCTGTCGTTTCCATAGTGGCTCAGTAAATGATCGATCAATCTTAGCATGAGTACATATCCGGTCAGTTCGTCACCGTGCATGGAGGAAGTATAGAAAAACTCGGGTTCATTTTCGTGGGCCATCAGATTATCTGTTATGCGCACTGCCATAATTTTCCTGCCACTGCTGAGGGTGCCCAGGTTTACTGTTTTGCAGATATCAGGATAATCCTGTTCGAACTGCTGCATCATGTCCAGGTAGGCATTATATGTTGGATAATAATCCCAGTCGTTTGCATTCCTCCAGCTGCTTAAATCCATCATTCGGGGATTTTTATTTAGAAGACCGGGTGGGGTCAACAACTCGAACTCCATTTCCAACTCAAGGAATTTTGAAAATCCTGTTTTGTTGGCATAAGCAAAGGCCAGGTTATCTCTTACATCATCAATGGATATGATACGGCTTATTTTATTAAGTTCTTCTTTGTCCTTATAATGAAATTTGAAATAAACTTCACTACGGTCCTGACTGATTTCCTTCCAGTTATATTCATTTTGTGCAAAAACGGCTGAAACAAAAACCAGCATTATAAAAAGGCTGATGGATATTTTTCTTGCGGTATTCATGATAAAACATTTTCTTTCATTAATTCAGCTTCTTTGAGCAGAGTCTGCAATTCATACAATAAGCTTTTTTTCAATTTGATCAATGGCAGACGCAGGTTGTTGGAGCAAATACCCTGAATATCCAGGATTGCTTTAATCGTTGAGATCTTATCATCCCTGTGCATGATCTCGATGATTGGAATGAGGGATTTAAACTGATCTCTTGCATTTTCGTAATGCTGGGCAACACAAAGTCGGTAAACATCCCTGATGATTGATGGATAGGCATTCGCCATCACAGGCATCATGTTGTCAACTCCCATTGCCATCGCTGGTATCAGGTGTATATCATCCCCCATGATCAAAGTGAAATTTTCAGGTTTTCTGTCGATGATGCTAAAAATATTTGTCAGGGAAGGATAATCCTCAATGTAACCCTCAATATTTCTGAAACTATGGGCCAGGTTGAGGACCGTTTCGGCGGTGATGATGCTGCTACCCTTTAAAAATGTATTGTAAATAAAAATCGGAACGGGGCTAACGGCAGCTATTTCCTTGTAATGATAGAATATCCCCTTTTGTTTTACCCGGGTGATATAGGGGCAAAAAGGTATGATGGCCTGCAGGTCTTGCAAATTGTTTTTTTTCAGGGTATCGATCAGGACTTGCGTGTTGTTTCCACTGACCCCTGCAATTAAAGGGATGCGTTGTGCGACCACTTCAATTGTAAAATCAAGGATGGCAGCTTTTTCGTCTTCTGAAAGGGTGTTGGATTCACTGAAATTATTCAGAATAGCAATATAGTCGACACCGGCATGAATAACATTTTCGATCAGTTTTTCCAGGGATGTAAAATCAATGGTTCCGTGCCTGTGGAACGGAATTGCAAGGGGAACACCAAGGCCTTTGAGTTCAGATTGCATTTTATTTCTTTTTGATGATTCTCAAATAATGATCAATCTCCTGAATATAATCTTCCAGTTTTATACCTTGTTTCTGCTTGATCATGATATCACAAATGTTGGATTGTCCTGCTTTTAATTTCGCGGAGGATAAACTTAATAAATATTCTGCAGTATAATCATCCTTTTCCGAAATATCTATTAAGATGTCGAAATTCAGGTTCATGAATTCATGGGCATAAGTACCGGAAGGTTTTCCAAACCAGTTGATATCTGAGGTATAAATAAAATCGAATGATAATTTGGGCAGGAAACGATTGGTATCTTCCTTTTTCTTTACCAGTCCAATCGCCTTAACTTTTTTATTTTCATCCTGTAGTTTATGAACATAGGCAGATATGCATTCATAGGTTGCGACAGAATCCAGGGAATACAATAGCCCGACGATTCTGGCGTCGTCAAAACTCACAAATTCAGATTTTCGTTGTTTTGCCCTTATCTTTCTTTTCAGATATAACCTACCCCACAAATGAATTAATTTCTGAATGATGTTTCTTTCCTGCACCTTCTTTTTTTAACTGAATATAAGACTTGAATTATTCAAAACAAATTTAAGGTATTGATGCAAATGTGCAACAGAAAATACGAAGTTAATGGATGATTTCTTGCAGGGCTATAGGCAAAAGTTAATGAGACTGATGGTATGCAGGCTGAAGTTTATTTGTTTATTTGTACCTTCGTTTAAAACAAAATACCGGAAAAATGCAAACAATATTGGGAGCGGGAGGCGCCATTGGGATGGAGCTGGCAAAATCCCTAAGAGAATATACAAATGAGATCAGGCTTGTTGGCCGCAATCCAAAAAAAATAAATGAGCGTGATCAGCTCTTTCCTGCTGATCTTACTGTTGCCGAAGAGGTTGAGAAGTCGGTGGAGGGGTCGGATATCGTTTATCTTACCGTTGGTTTCGAGTATAAATACAAGGTATGGCGTAAAGCATGGCCTCCTTTGATGATGCATGTGATCAATGCCTGTAAGAAGCATGGGGTCAAACTGGTTTTTTTCGACAATGTATATATGTACGACAAGGAAGAAATCCCGCATATGACGGAAAAATCCAGGATCAACCCGCCCAGCAAAAAGGGACAGATCAGGGCGGAAATTTCGCAAATGCTGATGCATGAAGTGGAAAAGGGGGAGCTGAATGCTTTGATCGCACGGGCTGCAGATTTCTATGGCCCGAAAAACAGTCTCCTGGTGGAAATGGTAATCAAGAAACTCATGAAAGGAAAAAAGGCTGACTGGTTTGGGAGTGTTGATAAGATCCACAACTTTACCTACACTCCGGATGCCGGAAAAGCTACTGCCATGCTTGGAAATACCGGGGATGCCTTTGGAGAGATTTGGCACCTGCCTACCGATCACACGAAATTGTCCGTAAAGGACTGGATTGAAATGATCGCCGGTGAGTTAAATGCAAAGATGCGTTACCGTGTAATGCCGGAAGGGATGATGGGCCTTTTCGGGGTCTTTGTTCCCATCTTGCGCGAATTCAAAGAAATGATCTACCAGTATGACCGGGATTATTTTTTCGACAGCAGCAAGTTTCAGGACAAATTTGATTTTACACCCACAAAGCCTCAACGGGGTATACAGGCCGTAATCAGGAATATATAAAAAAACCCTGCTGGGGATTGCCAGCAGGGCTATAAAAATCAAGACCAATATTAAATTTAGTTACCCAGTGGGATAAGTACCCGTACACTTGCATTCAGGTGATTAGCATCAGAAATAATGGTGTATGCCACTTCCGCACCAAATTTTATATTATCACCAGTTAAGAAACCAACGTGCGGGCTGAAACCAAACTCAGAATCCGATTCTGTTTCTACAACTTGCGTGACTTCCTGGCCTGACCATGGATCTATATATGTGTATTCCAGGTCTTCTGAATTAGCGATATAAATACCGAGGCTGGCGCCACCATAGGGCATAAAACCTTCACTCTGGAAATAATAATCGCCTTTTACAAGAATCGGTATCATTGACATGTTGGGCATATCAAAATTTCCAACAGTTTCTCCGGAGAAAGCATAATATCCAATATTTACGCCCAGAGCTATGTTATCCTGCAGGAAGTAATCGCCTTCCAGCATACCACCAAAGCCCATGTTGTATCCATCGCTCCAGTCACCCATCGGTAGGGCAATACCAGCGGTTACGCCCATGTTGAGCTGTGCTTTGGATTCACTTGAGAATCCCACTACAAGTGCAATTGCAATCATCAATGTAACTAACTTTTTCATAATCATTTGTTTTTGATTGTGCATACTCATAAAGCTTTTCTGCTTCCGCTTCTTACTCTTTTAAGGGTTTTCAGAAAACTCCCTTTTTCGCTATGAGTCGCCGGAACGACTCGTCAGTTAAGTTTAACCAAATTTATTATTGGAGAATCAAAACTAATAATAAAAATTCAACAGAGCAAATACATTGATATTATAGTGATACAGAAAACGCTCCTTCAGTAATGCTAACTTCTGCTTGTTCAGAGTTTTTCGCTGTAAAAGAAAAAGTTCCTTCGGCTTTCGAACCGGTCCATTCTGTAATGTTTACCATACCGCTACCAAGACCAAGCTGCGTTGAGAAGGTTTGTTCCTGACCGATCCCCTCGGTCCACCTTCCGGCATTGGTGTTGGTAGGATCTCCGCCAAGCGTGTAATCACCTGTGTCGTTCACATTCATGATCGTGATCTGCAATTGCTTTGAATTTGCATCACTGCCGGTTACCGTAAACAGGTTATTGGAGTATACCCCCTGCACTGCTAATGATGCAGACCAGTCGGTTCCATCAATTTTGGCTGTCATTGTACCACTTCCCTCGTTGTTGTCCTGAGGTTCGGTTTCTTCATCTTTTTTCTTGCAAGCGGATAAACTGAGCCCGATTGCGATCATAAATAAAACAATAAATTTTAATGATTTCATAATTTCTGATTTAGGTTCAACATTAAACAGAGCCACTTCCTGATAAGTCCAAAAATTCAAAGCGAAAAATTCAGGTTAATTCAGGAAGTCGGCTCTGTGAATGTTTATTTCGCTTTGAAGTTTGAACATGATACAGCAAAAATAAAGCGGTAACCAGGCGAAGAAACTCCGTGAAAGACCTTAAAATGCCTACGGGGAATCCCTTATTTTGATGAAGTTGAAAAATTGATTATGGATTGGTTAAGTCCCTGAAAAAAAAATGTTTACTCAACATAACCATGTTTCATGGCATACCGGATGATGCCTGCAACATTGTTGACAGAAAGTTTGCGCATCAGGTTGGTCCGGTGGGTATCAACGGTGCGGTCGCTGATGTGCAATTGCTTTCCGATCTCCTTGTTGGACATACCTTCTGCAATAAGCTTCATGATTTCTACTTCGCGCTCGGTGAGTTCGACCCTTGTATCGCTTTGCGCAAATGTACCTTTTGCACTTTGTGGGTTCTTTCCAAGAATGGAAAGTGTCACATCACTGTCGAAATACTTTTGCCCCTTCATGACTTTTTCAATGCAATCGATGAGTGCTTCCCGGCTTGAGTTTTTCAGCAGGTATCCGTCAACCCCCATTTCTATGAATTTTTTGATCAGGCTTTTTTCATGATGCATGCTTAAAATGATAATTCTGACATCCGGAAAATCCTGCTTAATGATGCGGGTGGCTTCAATACCATTCAAAACAGGCATGTCAATATCCACAATGGCAGTATCTACCTCTGTCAGCTTAATCAGGTCAAGTAATTCTTTTCCATTGGATGCCTCGCCAATGATCCTGAATCTTTCGTCATCTTCAAGCAAAGATCTCAGGCCGTCGATTACAATCTTATGATCGTCGGCGAGTACGATTTTGTGAGCACTCATGTTATTGGTATTCTTACATTCATCCGGGTTCCACCATTTTCTCCCTGCTGGCAATTCATTTCGCCCTTCAGAATGGCCACCAGGCTGACTATGTTTAATAATCCGATTCCTTTTTCGCTGATCTTTTCATACTTAAATCAGTTTCCGTTGTTATCCACAAGCAAAAGTAAAATATTTTTCCTCTTGATGAACTGCACATCAACATGCGAAGCCTGCGAGTGTTTTATATTAAACATGATTCTGTTAATTCCAATATAAAATTTGGGCATTCGCCCGAAAGTTGCTAATTTGAAAAGTTTTAACAAATTGTATCAATATGCTCAAACGTATAACAATAATCCTGGGAGTTATTTTTATAATCATTTCCTGTAATCAAGGATCGGATAAAAAGCAAGGAAAAGATCTTCAACAAGAGGCTTCCGAAAAAATCACCCCTGATAAACTGATTGAGGAAGTTAATATTGATCTAAAACAGATTAAGGAAAGGGGTGTCTTAAGGGCCATCACTATTTATAGTTCCACAAGCTTTTTCATATACCGTGGCAAACCTTTGGGATATGAATATGAACTGATCAAGCGGCTGGCAGATCATCTGGGACTGGAACTCGAAATCGTGATTGCGGAAAACATGAACAAACTGTTCGAAATGCTGTACAAAGGTGAAGGTGATATCATTTCATACGGGATCACAATAACCAAAGACAGGCTTGAAGATGTCAGTTTTACAAAGTATCATACCAAGACCCACCAGGTATTGGTACAACGAAAACCTAAGAACTGGCGGCAAATGAAACTGCATGAGATTGAGGAAATGCTGATCCGGGATCCGCTCGATCTCATCGGCAAGAAAGTACATGTGCGCGAAAACTCCAGTTATTACCAGCGCCTGTTGAACCTGTCGGATGAGATTGGCGGTGAAATTGATATTGAAACCGTACCGGGGAGTATGGAAACGGAAGATTTGATCAAGCAGGTAGCAGAAGGAAAGATCAGGTATACGATATCCGATGAAAACATTGCCCGCATCAACAAAACCTATTATGCTAATCTTGATATAGAAACTGCGGTAAGTTTTAACCAGCGGGTTGCATGGGCTGTCAGGCAATCATCGCCGGAATTGCTCAAAGCTGTGAATACATGGATCGGCAGGATGCGTAAAAAGACAGACTATTATGTGATCTACAATAAATACTTCAAAAACAGGAAAGCTTACAAATCAAGGGTAAAAAGCGAATTCTTTTCCAGGAAGGGAAACCGGATTTCGGAATTTGATCCCATCATAAAGCAATATGCCAAAGAAATCGGCTGGGACTGGCGGTTGTTGGCTTCTCTCATTTACCAGGAATCGAAATGGGATCCTGCAACAGAATCCTGGGCCGGTGCACTGGGATTGATGCAGATCATGCCTTTTCACGTGGAGGCTTGTGGTATCAAAGACTACACGGATCCCGAACAAAACATCCGCTGCGGTAGCCGGTATATCGAAGACCTGAAATCTTATTACGAGGAAATTGATGATGAACAGGAACAGTTGAAATTTATTCTGGCATCTTACAATGCAGGTCCGAATCATGTAAAAGATGCCCAGCGTCTTGCCGAAAAATATGGCGATGATCCTGAAAAGTGGACGGGCAGTGTGGATGAATATATTCTGAAAAAAGCCGACCCGGATTACTATAATGACGAAGTGGTGAAATACGGATACTGCAGGGGAACCGAGCCATATGATTATGTGAAGGAGATTTTGGAGCGGTATGAATATTACAGGCAGTTTATCGGGGAAAAATAGCCACAAATACACGCATGAGGATTGGTGTGTTGGTATATTGGTGTATTTGTTTATTGGTCCTTTGTTGTTTGGTCATTTTTATGAATACTTTCTACCTTGACGAAAGTATTGTCATTCGTGTCATTCCGAATAATGCTATTCGTGCATTCGTGGCTGCCTCACTCTTTTCGAACCCGGCTCAGATCGAGCAGGTTAACGGGATTGCTCCCCAGCCCACTGATCCGATTGTTGATGAATCGCAAAACTTCATCATAGTAAAGGATTACAACCGGGGCGTCTTTCATGACCATGCTGTCCATTTCACGATAATATTGATAACGAAGGGAATCTTTAACAATAGATTGCGATTGGATGTACATTTCATCAAAGGTGTTGTTTGCATAATGGGTGTAGTTGGGACCGTTTGGCGAAAAATTTTCACTGTAAAAAAGCGATAAATAATTTTCAGCATCCGGGTAGTCGGCAATCCAGGAAGCCCTGAAAAAATTTGATTTTGACTGGGCTTTCAGTTCACGCAATGCACCGGGGGTATTCACATCAATTTTGAGATCGATACCCAGCACAGATAGCTGATGCTGTATGTATTTGCAGAGATCAAGATACTCGCTTGTTGTGAGCAGTGTGATATCGGGAAGTCCCTCTCCGTTCGGAAATCCGGCCTCTATCAGCAGTTTCCTCGCCTGTTCAGGGTTGTATTCGTAAGCGAAGGACCGGCTCGAATCGAAGGAAGGCAAGCCAGGTGGGATCATCCCATAAACGCCCGGTGTGCCAATCCCGTTGCGGAGGTACCTGATCATGTCCCTGCGGCTGAAACCGTAATTAACGGCTTGCCGGATCTTTTTCAGCCTTAGAGGACTGCTTGCGACTGACTCCATGCTACTGTCGACCAGGATACCGAGATACTCTGTGTTCAGGTAAGGCTCTCTTTCAAGATATATCTTTTCCTTGTATTTGGGATTCAATTGGCCCTCTCTGGTCAACAATTCATCTTTATAATTTGGATCAATGCCAGACATAAAATCCAGGTTTCCTTTGATGAATTCCAGGAAAGCCGATTGTTTGTCCTTTAGGAATGTTATGGCGACAGCATCCAGGTAAGGCAATGTGTTTCCATTTGCATCTTTTTCATAAAAGTTTTTGTTTTTTATAAAAACCAGCTTAATCCCTTCTTTCCAGTACTGATACTGAAAAGGGCCTGTACCAACAGGATTTTCCCTAAAATCTTTTCCGTAATGTTTAACGATCTCTTCCGGGACAACCGAGCAGTATTGCATTCCAAGGATCCCGAGAAAGGGTGGAAAAGCCCTTGAAAGTTTGATGATGAAGCTTGTATCATTGGGAGCCTTAAACGAAGCACGCCCATTTTCCATTTTTACATAATTGAATACCCATGCCCCGGGAGATGCCGTTTCCGCATCAATGATACGATTGAAACTGTACACAAAATCACCGGCCACCACCCTCCTGCCCTTCCCTTCTTCAAACATGAGATGATCATGGAAAAAAACATCCTTACGCAATGTGAAAGTATATGTTATTCCATCATCGGATATCTTCCAGTTTTTAGCAATGGCCGGCTTAACAAGCAACTGATCATCAAGCTTTACCAGGCCCGAATACAATTGGTTGCAAGCCCAGATATTGGCCAGGTTCTTTGCATAAGCAGGATCCAGGCTGCTGATGCCGGCAGCTTCGTTGTATTTGAAAACGGTTTTCCCTGCATGATTACTTGGTCCGGCACAGGAAAACAACATGAACAGGATTGTTACTGTTACAATCCATAAATTTTTATTTAGTTGTAAATAACTCCTTATCATAACTCCAAAATTAATGGAATAATTTCGGTTTACCTGCATGTGATATTGAATCATAAAGACTGTAAGCATTTTATCTTTCCCAATTAATTGGATTTCATTATATTATTTATTATATTTGCTAATATCAATTAAACTACCTGATCTCGTATTTTCACTATTCAATTCTAATAATCAGGCTATAAGGAAGCGAAAACTCATAATTGGATTCCGGATTTTCACTTGTAGAATAGGTATAATGCCTATTGCGGAGTGATTGGCAGGGTGCGTGCACAAAAACGGGTAAAGTGATTGTGTACGGCCCTGTTTTCTCATTTTCGCTATAGTTTTGCTTGATAAAGCATTGCTGATTTCGTATATTTGTAAGTAAGCAGCAATGACAAGATGGAAGACGTTCTATTCAAATACATGAATTACCGTTTCAGGAGTAAAGCTGAAAATGCCAGTCTGATCCCCGACCTGCCACGGAAAGATGATGGTCCTGTTATCACGGTATCCAGGGAAACAGGATGTTCCGGGAATCCTTTTGTGAAAGACCTTTGTAATTTTCTCAACAATCTGAATTTCGACAGCAAGCATCCTCAAAAATGGCAATGGGTGAACAAAGAGATCATATATGAAACAGCCAATGAACTCGAAGTACATCCAAAGAAGGTGTATAAGCTTTTCAGGGGAGAACCACGCAAACTGATGGATGAGATTGTTGAGTCCTTATCTGCCCGTTACTATATTAACGACCGGCAAGTTACAAAAGCAGTTAGAGAGATCGTGAAAAGATTTGCTGCACAGGGACGTGTAATCATCCTGGGAAGAGGGGGGGTTGGCCTGACCCGGCATATTAAAAAATCACTTCATATAAAGCTTTATGCTCCTAAAGAATGGCGTATTGATCAGATTGCGAAAAAACTGGAGCTTTCGCATAAAGAAGCCAAAGCATTTGTAGAACGTACAGACAAAATCCGCAATCATCTGATCGAAAAATTTACCGATGTTGAGTGTAGCAATGATGCATTCGATCTTGCATTCAATACCATGAGCATGAAGTCGTACGAAATTTTTAATGCTATCTCCGGAGCCTTAAAGGCCAAGGAGATACAATAAATATTAACGGACTGAAATAAACTTCCTGACGATCTTTTCTTGCTTTCCTTTTATCATAACAATGTACATACCGGGTTGTACTTTTTTTCCATTACTTGATCTTAAATCCCAGATGATATGACCTTCTTCGATCCCGGTCCATATTTTTATGATTCTACCATTCCTGTTCAATACCTGGATCTCCCATTTATCAATTGTTTCTGGCAGGACAATCCTTAAATGATTACTGCACGGATTTGGGAAAAGCCTAATATTTTCCCCGGCTGAACGTTCAAGGTTTTCTGCAGGGATCAAATCCAGCAGCTTGATTTTTTGAGCCTGAAATATTTCGTATGTAAGGGTGTCCTGAATAAATGCAACCAGTGCTGAATTCTCCACAAGCCAGCTTTCCTCCATGTCAAAAGCAAAATTATATACATATTTTCCCGGATCGTTGTGTATCTCCTGCCCAAATTGATCGGGCAGTATCAATCTTTCGACATGGTTCACTTCTTCCATTCCTCCCCCACCCCATATTTCAGGTATGTGCGATTCTGTTAAAACCAGGAAAAGATGCAGATGATCTGATCTTATTTGAGCCTGCAGATTCACTTCAACAGTGATCTCATAATGTATATTTATATGACTGCCGAATATGGAAAGTTCACCGGGAGCCTTGATATTAATTCTTTCTTCATAGATTGGAAGATACACATCATACATGCTTAAGAACTGATGTCCACCCGTATAATGTATCAGTCCATCGAAATATACAGTAGGATAGGCCGGGATGAAATAATAAGCCAGCCGGTGAAGACCGGCATTATTTTCATAATCATCCAGAATATGATACGCAATGGGGGCGGCCTGTTTATCGTTTTCCAGCAGTTCATCTATACCCAAGGCTGCACCTGGACAGGCCCCACACCAGGTACCCGTCGCTTCTTCCAGCAATACCTGCTGACGGGGCTGGGCATATGTGTTTAAACTGGAAGAAAACGTATCATTTAGAGGATATTGATCGTTATCCGCCGAAGCGATCAAGCGAATATCATAAATCTCATTTTCTTCTGTGGGAGCAATCGTAAGGAGATCGATATTGTATGCAGAATCCGATGGAATACTCTGATTATCCGTATGACTGAAAACTGTTTCATCACCTTTAAAAATGTTTATGATATATGTGCAGCTTTCTTGATCCAAACTGCCTGCATTGTATATTGATCCAATTAACTGCACATTCTCTCCGGTTGCGAATTGCTCTTTCTGAGCCTGGATCTTTATTGCTGAAATATCGCGATCCCATGGATGGTAAATTCTGATATCATCAACAAACCAGGAAAACATATCATATGAAAAACCAGCAAAATACCAGCAAATTTGAAAATCACCATTGATTTCCTCCTGTGGGATCAGGTGAGTAATCCATGTATCTGATATTGCAGTGTCGGGCTGCAACTCCCACAATTCCTGCCATTCATTATTTTGCAACAGTGCCAGTCCGATTCTGTAGGATGTATTGTGATGTTCAATTGAATGCCTGAACTCAATCCTGATATCTTTGTTCCTACTCGTGTTTAATGCAGGTGTGACCAGGCATGTGGTATCATTAAAGATGGGCTGGAAATACAATTGAGCCTCGGGGGAATCTTTGCCGGCAAGATTTCGAAAAGATCTGATCCAGTTTTCCTGATGTCCATCAATCAGCCATCCGTTTGGAGGAAATGTTTCGCCGGAGAAATCTTCATTCAGGAGATCCTGCGAGAAAAGCTGCAAAGTAAAAATCAAAGCAATGATAAGACTTGCAATGTATTTCATCAAAGATGTTTTTGTTCTCAGACAATCAAATAAAGCGGATCGTTGCATAAAAGCGCATAACTTCCATAAACGCAAGCTGACTTTCTTCCCGCAGATTTACGAATGGACGGCTAAATACTATAAAATTGATTTACGATTGATACCTTTGCAAAAAAAGGAAAGCGATTATGAAAACAGGATTTATTGGACTTGGGATCATGGGAAGCCGCATGGCGAAAAATTTATTGCAGAATGGGGTGGATCTCGCCATCACAAACAGGACAAAAGAAAAAGGAGATGAACTGCTTGCTGAAGGAGCTGCCTGGTTTGATACTCCGGCAGAACTGGCGCAAAACACCACACTTGTCTTTACCATGCTTTCCACACCTGAAGTTGTACGGGAAGTTGCTTTTGGTGAAAATGGCTTCGTGGATAAGATGCCCAAGAATGCCCTTTGGGTGGACTGCTCTACTGTCAATCCTTCCTTTACAAGGGAAATGGCAAAAAAATCTGAAAAGGCCGGTATCAGGTTCATGGATGCCCCCGTATCGGGCTCCCTTATTCCTGCAGAAAATGGAGAGCTCGTATTCCTGGTTGGGGGTGAAAAAAAAGATTTTGAACAGCTCGAAGAAATGTTTTTATTCATGGGAAAAAACGCACATTACATGGGTGAAAATGCCAATGGCACATCTGCCAAAATGGTTGTAAATGCTATGCTTGGACAGGCACTGGTTGCATTTTCCGAATGCATAACACTTGGGAAAAGCCTTGGGCTTGACAGGGATAAATTATTCAAGATCCTGATCGGTGGTCCACTGACAGCTCCTTTTGTAGGTTTGAAAAAAGAAAATTTCATCAACAATGAATACCCGACCGAGTTTCCTCTGAAATGGATGCACAAAGATTTATTCCTTGCCAGTGTAAGTGCTTTTGAAAATAATTGCGCCTTGCCATCACTCAATGCCGGAAAGGAATTGTATGGCGCCGCGAAAGCCAGCGGTCTGGGAGATAAGGATATGTCGGCAGTGTATCAATATATCATGGAAAAGCTGAACTATAAAATCTAATGAGCAAATTCTGAATTAAAAAAAATGTCGAATATTGAACCATGAATAATGAATTTCGAAGTTTCTGAACTCAAAACTCAAAACTAAACAGCCTTCCTCCCTTTTTCCTTAAGCAATGCAAGATCCACAATTTCAATCATTTCATCTACGTAATGGAATCGCAGTCCTTTGATATAATCTTCTTTGATATCCTTGATGTCTTTGATGTTTTCTTTTGATAAAATGATGTCTTTGATCTTAGCGCGTTTGGCAGCAAGTATTTTTTCCTTGATACCACCCACCGGCAATACTTTGCCGCGCAGCGTGATTTCCCCGGTCATGGCGATCTTGGATTTTACTTTGCGGCGTGTAAATGCCGATGCCAATGCAGTAAAAATGGTTATTCCTGCTGAAGGTCCGTCTTTTGGAGTAGCCCCTTCGGGAATGTGAATGTGGACATTGTACTTTTTAAACAGCTCGGGTTTGATGCCGAGTTTGCTGGTATGTGCTTTTAAATATTCAAAGGCAATGGTGGCACTCTCTTTCATAACATCACCCAGGTTTCCCGTTAAGGTCAGGTTTCCTTTTCCCGGGCTCAGGCTAACTTCAACGAACAGGATCTCTCCGCCTACAACGGTCCACGCAAGTCCGGTGACCACTCCCGGCACCTTGTTGCTGATGCTGCGGTCTTTCTGGTAATTGGCCGGTCCGAGGATTTTCACAAGGTCATCTTCATTCACCTTGACATTGTAATCCTTGTTCATGGCAATGAATTTAGCATTGTAGCGGATGATCTTGGATATTCTTTTTTCCAGTGACCTCACCCCTGCTTCCCGGGTATAGTCTTCAATGATCTTTTCCAGGATGGCTTTTGAGAAGGTGAGTTGGTTCTTTTTGATGCCGTGTTCCTTGTATTGTTTTGGTATGAGATGCCGTTTGGCAATCTGCACTTTCTCCTCCATGAGGTAACCGCTGATGTAGATCACTTCCATCCTGTCGCGAAGCGCTGGATGCACAGTAGCCAGTGTATTGGCCGTGCCAATGAACATTACCTTTGAGAGATCATATTCTGTTTCCAGATAATTATCGTAAAAATTATTGTTTTGCTCAGGATCAAGTATTTCCAGCAGGGCAGCTTGCGGATCCCCGTTGATATTTGCACCACTCACCTTATCAATCTCATCCAGCACGAAAACCGGATTGGAAGATTTGGCCTTTTTCAGTCTTTGGATGATCCTGCCCGGCATGGCACCGATATAAGTTTTGCGGTGTCCACGCAATTCTGCCTCATCTCTTACACCACCCAGCGACATGCGGATGTATTTTCTGCCGAGTGCCCTGCCGATGGATCTTCCGAGCGAGGTTTTACCAACCCCCGGAGGGCCTACCAGGCATAATATAGGAGATTTCAGGTCCTTTTTCAATTTGATCACTGCAAGGTATTCAATGATCCTTTCCTTCACTTTTTCCAATCCGTAATGATCCTCATCAAGAATTTTCTGTGCATGATCCAGGTCGAGGTTGTCTTTGGTATATTCGTTCCAGGGCAGTTCAACCAGCATTTCCAGGTAATTCACCTGTATAGAATATTCAGCAGCCTGCGGATTCATGCGCTCTAGTTTGGTCAGCTCCTTTTCAAAAGTTTCTTCAATATCCTCAGACCATTTTTTTCCTTTTGCCTTTTCTTTAAGATCCCTGATCTCAAGTTCATTTGGGCTTCCGCCCAATTCTTCCTGTATGGTTTTCAACTGCTGGTTGAGCAAATAATCGCGTTGTTGCTTATCCATATCAGTCTTTACCTTGCTCTGGATCTGATTTTTCAATTCCAGCATCTGCATCTCTTTGGATAAAGACCCCAGCACTTTGTTGGCTCTCTCCTGCAGATTATTGATCTCTAGTAGTTTCTGTTTTGCCTTTACATCAATGTTCAGATTAGAACTGATGAAGTTTACCAGGAAAACCGGGGATTCGATGTTTTTGATAGCAAAGCTTGCTTCAGAAGGAATGTTGGGTGATTGCTTGATGATCTGTATCGACAGATCCTTCAAGGAGTCGATCAGGGCGGTGAACTGTGTATCGTATTTTTCAAATTCTTCCCGGTCGAATTCACGAACACTGGCCCTGAAATAAGGTTCATCCTGTATCAATTCCATCAGGCGAAATCTCTTTTTACCCTGAATGATGGCGGTTGTTGAGCCATCGGGCATTTGCAAAATCTTGATCACCTTGGCAACAGTGCCTACTTTATTGAGATCATTAAAGCCCGGATCTTCCACCTCAACATCTTTCTGAGCCACTACGCCAAAAGGTTCCTTGCTTTTGTATGCTTCCTTGATGAGTTTTATGGATTTGTCCCTTCCAATGGTGATGGGGATGACCACCCCCGGAAACAGAACTGTATTTCTTAACGGTAAAATAGGCAGGGATTCTGGAATTTCTTCTGCATTCATCTGCTCCTCATCCTCTGAAGATAATAGAGGAATAAATTCAGTTTCCGCATCCATTATGTCCGAAAAATCAAAAGTTTCCTGTTCGAATAAGTTCTTCATAAAAATGTTCTTTGCGCCAATATGACAGTCTGATCAAAATATATTGACTGAGTTTAATCTCTTTTCATTGCAAAAGTAAACAAAAGGACCTGATAATCAAGAAACACAGGATTATCAAGTCATCTTATCATTTAATGTATGGGAATTTGACAATATTAATGCCAATGGATTTCGGCAATTATTTCTTGTGTTTGAAAGTAAGACGGTAAACTTCCCTGAGAATTTTCTCTTCTCGGATGTCAAGCTCCATATTTCGTCTTTTGTAAACGATGCGTGCTACATCAATGGCCTTATCCAAATCATAGTGCGTAAAACCGCTTGTACCACCCCATGAGAAAGAGGGTACAAAATTTCTCTGGAACCCGGGTCCGTATATATTCACATTGATGCCGATTACCGTGCCCGTATTGAACATGGTGTTAATCCCGCATTTTGTATGGTCGCCCATAATCAGCCCACAAAACTGTTGACCGGTGTCTACAAAAGTCTGGTCGGGATAACTCCATAGGCGCACGATATCGTAGGTGTTTTTCAGGTTTGAATTGTTGGTTCCTGCACCCATATTGCACCATTCACCAATTACAGAATTACCGATGAAACCGTCGTGTGCTTTGTTTGAATATCCAAAGAAAACGCTGTTGTTTACTTCCCCTCCGATTTTTGAATGGGGCCCGATGGTGGTGCCTCCATAGATCTTGGCTCCCATTTTCAATACTGCATGATCACCTACGGCTACCGGTCCACGGATCATACTGCCTTCCATCACGTGTGCGTTTTTGCCGATATAAACCGGACCATCAGATGCATTGATATAGGTATGTTCAAGGATGGCTCCTTCCTCGATAAAAATATTTTCAGGAGCCGTTACCTTATTGGTTGTGCTGATTTTCTCAGACTTTCTTGCATGTGTGATCAGTTTAAAATCTTCTTGTATTGCTTCTGCATTTTTTGCATAAATATCCCATGTATTGTTCAATTTGATATAATTGGCTTCAGTCATCACCTCATTGATGCCTTCTGTGTCGCCTTCACCCACTTTATCCAGGTCGTCAGCTTCAACGTGCAGGGCAATAATGATGGTATCTGATACCAGTGCCTCTTTGGGTTTCAGACCTTTTACCTGTTGTGCCAGCTCAGGCGTTGGACATACCGAACCGTTGATGAGGATATTATCTTCGGCCTTAACAATAGGATATTTATAACTGAGATATTCCTCTGTTAGAGATGAGGTGCTGACACCCAGGTACTTTTCCCACTTTTCCCTGATTGTTAAAATCCCGATGCGGCAATCGGCTACGGGACGTATGAAAGAAAGGGGAAGCAGGTAGTTCCTTCTGAAATTGTCAAACAATATATAGTTCATGAGATATTATTTATATTTTTCACAAAAATAACGGAACAGTATTAATATGACAATTGTTCATGCTTTTTATTTGCATGAAAAAGTCGGAATGTTGATAAATGAAGGGGATTGTTAAAAAAAAGGCTGTCTTTTGGGACAGCCTCTCATTTTTTTATTTTTTCTCAGTTTGATTCTTTTTATCGTAATGCTTTTTGTAGCGGTTTTTGAACTTATCGACACGACCTGCTGTATCCACAAGTTTCATCTTGCCTGTGAAGAAGGGGTGTGAGGTATGTGAAATTTCCAGCTTGATGAGCGGATACTCATTTCCGTCTTCCCACTTGATCTTTTCCTTTGATTTGGCTGTTGACTTTGTCAGGAATGAATAATCATTCGACATGTCTTTAAAAACAACATAACCATAGTCCTTTGGATGAATATCTTTTTTCATTTTTCTAAGCCTTAATTTTTAGGGGTGCAAAATTAGAGAAAAAAATTAGAAATGCAAAGCAATAACCGTATTAATTCAGGAAATTTAAAAATCGCATGGTATCGATATCATCTGCATAATCGGAAATTCCCGGGTCCTGTGATTGCCCGAATTCAATCTTTTTGTTCTTGATATCTTTCAGCTTTGATACAATACATTGGATCTCTTCCTTTCTTTCTTCTATGATGCTGTTGACTGATTCCGTATCATTATACTTTTCAAAAAGCAAAACCGAGACCGGTGAAGCGATGCGCCTGTCTTCTTTAAGCAGCACAAATCCATTGTCGTGATATTCTTCCTGATTGATCATATAGATGGATTTGAAATAATCATAATTATTCCGGTATTTATGATTGTCGATCACATATTCATATTTCCGGAAATTTTTTACCAGCTTATCAAAATCATAATTCTGCGGAACATATAGTTTGGAGACATTCCGGCAGCCAAGGCCGAAATACAGGAAAATGTCTTTTGCAAGCCTGCTCAGATCTTCATCATTTTCATTGCCATTCAGAACGGCAATCCCATTTCTGTTCTTTCTGATGATGCTGGGATACCTTCCGAAATAATACTCAAAATACCTGGCGCTGTTGTCACTTCCCGTGGCAATGATCGCGTCAAAGTTTTCCAGGATGCCTTCGGTAAAGCTAATAGAATCTTTAAATCCAGGTTCAAGATCGGTGAGTATGCCTGCCAGTCCGGGAAGAATGACCTGGTCCTGGCTCGAAAGTTTTCCTGCAAAATGATGTCCTGACATCAGTACACATAGAAAATCATGAAATCCAACAGCGGGGATATTTCCAGCCATCACCACCCCTACTCTTCGGGCATTAAAGCGACCTTCAGGGAGTTCTGGGTATTTTTTGATCCATTTCTTCAATTCAGCTTCATGGAGCATCTCACCGATACTCCTAAAAGCATAAAGGATATGTTCTTTCACGAACCATGGATTTTCATACGAGGCTTTATCGACAATCTTTTCCAGCATTCCCTTATCTGCCCCATTAAACGAACCCTGTACGAAATCTCGAAGAATCTTGCCGAGATCTGCAAATGCCTTCAGTCTTTTTTCCAGTTTCATGTTACCAATATACCGAGGTTAAATAATGATTAAAAATCCCGCCCAACCTGTCAAGTATGAATAAAAGTTTTATCTTTGCTTAGCGTATTTATGGTGACCAAATTAACGGATTTTTTAACCAAAATCAAAATTACATATTGATATGAAAAAGCATAACTTTTACGCAGGTCCTTCAATTTTACCTCAATTTACGATTGAAAATACTGCAAAAGCTGTTCAGGACCTGAACGGGATCGGATTATCCATCATGGAGATATCACATAGAAGTAAAGAATTTCAGGCTGTTATTGACGAGGCCCAGGATCTTTTCAAAGAGCTCCTCAATATTCCCGAGGGTTATTCTGTTTTGTTCATGGGAGGTGGTGCCAGTACCCAGTTTGCCATGATCCCCTTTAATTTTTTCAACAAAAAGGCAGCTTACCTGAATACCGGTGCCTGGGCCAAAAAGGCCATCAAAGAAGCCAAGTTTTTTGGTGAAGTTGATGTTGTGGCCACCTCCGAGGATAAAACATTCAACTATATACCCAAGGGATACACTGTACCGGAAGATGCCGATTATTTTCACATCACCACAAACAATACTATTTACGGAACGGAGATCCGGGAAGACCTGGAAGTGGGGGTTCCCCTGATTGCTGACATGTCGTCTGATATTTTCAGCAGAACCCTGGATGTTTCCAAGTATACTGTGATCTATGGCGGAGCACAGAAAAATCTGGGGCCTGCAGGTGTTACATTTGTGATCATAAAAAATGATGCCCTGGGAAAAGTTGACCGTCCCATTCCAACCATGCTGAATTATCAGACGCACATAGATAAAGGTTCTATGTTCAATACTCCTCCCTGCCTCCCCATTTATGCCTCACTGATGACCCTGAGGTGGATCAAGGAAAACGGGGGCGTAGCAGCAATGCAAAAACGCGCAGAACAAAAAGCGAACCTGCTTTACAGTGAAATCGAAAGGAACAAATGTTTCAAGGGTACCGTCACCGATCCAGCCGATCGCTCCTTCATGAATATTTGTTTCGTAATGAATGATGGCTTTGAAGATTACGAAAAAGATTTCATGGAACTGGCCACATCACAAGGCATGATCGGGATCAAAGGACACCGTTCGGTTGGCGGTTTCAGGGCTTCCACATACAATGCCCTGCCAATCGAAAGTGTTGAGGCACTTATTGAAGTGATGCAGGAATTTGAGAAAAAACATTAATCCTGATTTCAGGCTTTTCAAACAAACAAAAAAAATTATTTTATCATGACAAAAGTACTTATCGGAACCGTGAAACCATTTGCTCCAAAAGCTGTGGAACAGATGAAGGAAATTTTTTCCAATGCAGGATATGAAGTTGCATTGCTTGAAAAATACCAGGAACAATCTGAACTGGTAAACGCTGTTAAAGATGTTGATGCCTTGATCGTAAGAAGCGATAAAGTTACCCGTGAGGTTATAGAAAATGCGGATAATTTGAAAATCATTGTGAGAGGTGGTGCAGGCTACGATAACGTGGACCTGGAAGCTGCAACAGCCAAAGATGTTGTGGTCATGAACACCCCCGGGCAGAACTCCAATGCAGTAGCAGAACTTGCGCTTGGTATGATGGTGTACCTGGCCAGAAATGAGTTCAACGGAACTGCGGGAACAGAGTTGAAAGGCAAAAAGCTTGGGATCCATGCATTTGGGAATGTAGGGAAATATGTTGCCAGGATCGCGAAAGGTTTCGGCATGATCCCCTATGCTTTTGATCCTTTCATTGCAAAAGATGAAATAGAGAACGAGGGAGTAAAAGCCCTGGATAGCCAGGATGATCTATATTCAAAATGCCAGTACATTTCCTTGCATATTCCGGCCAACGAGAAGACCAAAAAATCGATTAATTACGAGTTGCTTTCAAAAATGCCTGAAAAAGCTGTACTGGTTAATACAGCCCGGAAAGAAGTAGTACATGAGGATGATCTTTTAAAGATGTTCGCGCAACGGTCTGATTTTAAATATATTTCAGATATTGCACCAGATTGTGCCAGTGAAATAGAAGAAAAATATGCCGGCCGTTTCTTTTTTACACCCAAGAAAATGGGGGCACAAACAGCAGAAGCCAATATCAATGCAGGCATTGCAGCGGCCAACCAGATTATCAATTACCTTGAAAAGGGCGATACGCAGTTCAAGGTTAACTAGCCTCAACGATCGATATGCAAACCAAACCAATAACCAGATAAAACTAACAATATGGAACAAGCAACCGAAAGGCAAGTGACCTTTTTCCGCTTCGAGGATTTGAGGATATACCACAAATCGCTCGACTATATTACCTGGGTTCATGATGCCGTAACGAACTTTCCTGTTGAAAAAACAAATGGACTTGCGGAAAAATTCACCGCATCAGCCCAGGCGATATCGCTAAACATTGCAGAAGGCTCCGCGAGAAACAAAAATCAATTTATTTATTATCTGAAAATGGCCAAAAGCGCTGTGCGGGAGTGCTTGGTCCTGACATCAGTATGCATTAACCTGAAATTGATCGATGAGCTTCAGGAAGAGGAGTCAAGAACCAGCCTGATGGAAATGACGAAAATGCTGGGTGCTTTGATTTCCTCTTTGCAAAGAAACAACCATAACAACCAGGATGACGATTGAACACCTTGTTTCTTTGCATCTTATTATTTTTCAAATTTATTTGTTAAACCAGTTTAACTAAAAAGTACGATAATGGCAATATTAAAAGCATTCAAAGGAATCAGACCGGTAAAAGAAAAAGCAAGCCTGATCGCCTCCAGGCCCTATGATGTGCTAAACAAGGAAGAAGCCAGGCAAGAGGCAGGCGACAACCCGCTGTCTTTTTTGCATGTGATCAAACCCGAGATGGACCTCCCGGATGACCTGAACCCCTATTCAAATGAGGTTTATGAAAAGGGCAAGGAAAATTTCCAGCGGATGTACAAGCAGGGAGTCTTTTTCCAGGATGATCAGGACTACCTTTACGTGTATGCACAAACCATGAATGGGAAAACCCAGTATGGTATTGTTGGTTGTGCCGGTGTTGAAGATTATATGAACAATGTGATCAAAAAACATGAATTGACGCGTCCGGATAAGGAAGAAGACCGGATGAATCATGTGCGGACCAGCAATCTTAATTATGAGCCTGTCTTTTTCTCTTACTCTGCTGTACCAAGGATTGACAATATTGTTGCAGAAGTTGTAGCAGGTAAAGCTGAGTATGATTTTACGGCCGAGGACGGTGTGGGACATCATTTCTGGGTGATCCGGGATCAGGATAAGATAGATGCCATCATCGAGGAATTTGATAAGCTTCCGGCCACTTATGTGGCTGACGGGCATCACAGAACGGCTGCCGCCGCCCTGGTCGGGAATGAAAAGAAGGAAAACAACCCCGATCATACCGGTAAAGAAGAATATAATTACTTTCTGGCTGTGCATTTCCCTGATGATCAGTTGAACATCATCGATTACAACCGCGTGGTGAAAGACCTGAATGGTTTGTCGAAAGAGGAGTTTATCGAAAAACTGAACAAAGGATTTGTCGTAGAGAAAAAGGGAAGTGAGATTTATAAACCCGATAAACTACATAACTTCAGCATGTACCTGGATGGCGAATGGTACAGCATGACCGCAAAAGAGGATACTTATGATGACAACGATCCCATTGGCGTGCTGGATGTAACCATATTGACCAAAGAGGTGCTGGATCCCATCCTGGACATTCAGGACCTCAGGCGTTCCAAAAGAATCGATTTTGTGGGCGGTATCCGCGGACTCGGCGAATTAAAGAAAAGGGTCGACAGCGGGGAAATGGAAGTGGCCTTTGCACTTTATCCTGTTTCCATGCAGCAATTGATCAATATTGCTGACAGTGGGAACATCATGCCTCCCAAAACAACCTGGTTCGAACCCAAGCTTAGAAGCGGACTGGTGTTGCATTCACTGGAAGACTGATACAGGGAAACAAAATAATTGGAAAAGGCCCCATCATTAGATGGGGCCTTTTTTAATCGGGTCATCCGGATTGGAATCGTAAACTGACAATAAGCGAAGTATTCCGGAATCACCGAAATCGTGAATAGCCGGTGAGAATTCACATTCTAAGGAACGGATAGGTATTGCTTTGTTTACTTAATACCTTTCGGAGGCAATTTGTCACACTTTTTTGAGAATATTCTTTGAAACACATGAGTTATATAAGGTTTTGGAGTGAAGCCTTTTTGGAGTGAAGGCTTTTTGGAGTGAAGCCTTCACTTCTCAATAATAGCGTCTTTGCGGCTTTGCGTGAAATTATTAACTTTTCGGGCAGCCTTTCGCATGGTAAAATCGAAAAAACTGAGAGAAGGGCAAATCGATACATCCTGGCTTGCCCCATCCACAAAACCAATCCGGTAAACCGTAAACTTCAAAAAGTAATCTACCGACTAATCCCTATCTTTGATTCGTCTACAAAAAGTTATAATTATGAAGAAAACTTTCGTTTTATTATTTTCACTGAGTTTACTGGGTGTTTATGCCCAGGAAAATATTGAATATCAAAAGCCACCGAAGGAAATCCTGGAACTGGTGGATGTGGAACGTGCTCCTTCGGTCAGAATGGACGACCGGCAGGAATTCATGGTGCTGCTTTACAGAGATGCATACAAAACCATTGAAGAGCTCTCGCAGGAAGAGATGCGTTTGGCCGGACTGAGGATCAACCCAAAAACCAACATCGTAAGTCGCACTACCTATTATAATAATATAAAGATCAGGAATATCAGAAATAACGAAAAAGATGCCCGGCAGGTTGCAGGGCTCCCGGATAATCCACTGCTGACCAATTTTTCCTGGTCACCGGATCAAAAGAGGATGGCTTTTACCCATACCGTGAGCGATGGCGTGGAGCTCTGGGTCCTCGACCTGGAGAATGCCTCTGTAAGGAAACTAACCGAAGCAACCGTCAATGCCAACATGGGTGATGAGATCAACTGGTTTGAAAACAGCCGGGCCATGCTGGTAAAAATGTTGCCCGCAGACAGGGAAACACTGATCGACAAAGACGAAGCCGTGCCAACCGGCCCCACCGTTTCTATCAATGAAGGCAAAAAAGCACAAAACAGAACGTACCAGGATCTTTTATCCGATAAGATCGATGAACACAATTTTGAGCAGCTTGCGCATTCTGAAATCTATAAGGTATACATCAGCGGGCAGAAAGAAAAGTGGCTGGGCAGTGCCATGTACCGTGGGATCAGCTTTTCACCGGATGGAGAATATGTGATGGTGAGCGAGATCCACAGGCCCTTTTCATATCTTGTGCCCTATTACCGCTTTCCTTACACCACAAGCATTTATACCAAAAATGCAAAAAAAGTAGAAACCGTTCTGGACGTACCCCTGATCGAGGACCTGCCACAGGGTTTCATGGCGGTAAGAATGGGCAGGAGAAACCTGGGTTGGCGTGATGACAAACCTTCTACCCTCGTCTACGCAGAAGCTCTGGATGGCGGCGACCCCGACAGCAGTGTTGCCTACCGGGATGAAGTTTTTTTGCTGGAAGCTCCTTTTCAGGGCGAGGGTGAACCTCTTCTGAAAACCCAAAATCGTTATAGTGGTATACAATGGGGCAACGATCATCTGGCCATTGCCTATGACTACTGGTGGAATACCCGCAACACCAAGACCTATGTTTTTGATCCTGCTAAACCAAAGAAAGAACCTGTTGTTCTTTTTGACCGCAACTACCAAGACAGGTACAGCGATCCTGGTCGTTTCCAGAACGAAAGAAATGAAATGGGAAGCTATGTGTTGATGCTGAGAGGGAAGAATGCATTTCTTATTGGTGCCGGCTATTCGGATGCGGGGCAATTCCCTTTCCTCGACAAAATGAACCTGAAGTCAAAAAAGAAAGAGAGACTGTATCAATCGGAATATACCGATAAACTGGAAAACTTGCTGGAATATGATCCTGATCAGGAGGAATTGCTGGTGCGCATAGAGTCGCCAACCGATTACCCCAATTATTTTTTCCGGGATTTGAAGGATGAAGAACTTGAACAGCTCACATTCTTTGAAAATCCCTTCGAAAGCCTGCAGGATGTGCACAAGGAAGTCATTACCTACAAGAGGGACGATGGACTGGAACTCAACGGCACCCTCTATCTCCCGGTAGGCTATGATATGGATAAAAAAGAAAAAATGCCCATGATTCTGTGGGCTTATCCCAGAGAGTTCAAGGACAAAGCCAGTGCTTCACAAAAAACATCGAATCCCAACGAATTCATTTATCCCTGGTACGGCTCCCCCCTCTTCTGGCTAACCAAAGGTTATGTAGTGCTGGATGATGCGGCTTTTCCCATCATAGGCGAAGGAGATGATGAACCCAATGATTCTTTCCGCAAACAACTGGTGGCAAATGCCAAAGCGGCCATCGATGCTGTGGATTCTCTGGGTTATATTGATCCTGAAAAGGTTGCTGTGGGCGGACACAGTTATGGCGCTTTCATGGTTGCCAACCTGCTGTCGCATTCCGAGCTCTTTGCAGCCGGTATCGCGCGCAGCGGTGCCTATAACCGTACACTCACACCCTTTGGTTTCCAGAGTGAAGAACGCAATTACTGGGAAGCTCCCGAGGTGTATTATAATATGTCACCTTTCATGCATGCAGATAAAATGAAAACTCCTTTGTTATTGGTCCATGGCAAAGCCGACAATAACAGTGGCACCTATCCCATGCAAAGCGAGCGCTATTTTAACGCACTCAAAGGTTTGGGCGCCAACGTCCGACTGGTGATGCTTCCCAAAGAAAGCCATGGCTACCGGGCAAAAGAAAGCATTTTGCATGTATTGTGGGAGCAGGATCGCTGGCTGGACAAACACCTGAAGAAGTCTGTTGCTCATTAAATCGCTACATCGGTATATCGTCTAACCGGTCAATCGCGCAATTGTAGATTGTATGGATGTAGCGATTAAGCGATTGCACGACGTAACGATTTTCGAAGTACGCTCCAATAAATCGCTACATCGCTCAATCGTCCAATCGCTACATCGCTAAATCGTCTAATCGGTCGATCGCGCAATTGTAGATTGTATGGATGTAGCGATTAAGCGATTGCACGACGTAACGATTTTCGAAGTACGCTCCAATCGCTACATCGCTAAATCGTCCAATCGATCAATCGCGCAATTGTAGATTGCATGGATGTAGCGATTAAGCGATTGCACGACGTAACGATTTTCGAAGTACGCTCCAATCGCTACATCGCTCAATCGTCTAATCGGTCAATCGCGCAATTGTAGATTGTATGGATGTAGCGATTAAGCGATTGCACGACGTAACGATTTTCGAAGTACGCTCCAATCGCTACATCGCTAAATCGTCCAATCGATCAATCGTGCAATTGTAGATTGCATGGATGTAGCGATTAAGCGATTGCACGATGTAACGATATTCGAAGTACGCCCCAATCGCTACATCGGTATATCGTATAATCGGTCAATCGCGCAATTGTAGATTGCATGGATGTAACGATTAAGCGATTGCACGACGTAACGATATTCGAAGTACGCCCCAATCGCTACATCGCTAAATCGTCTAATCGCGCAACCAAAGATCATATTGATTTTGCACTGCAGTTTGATTATTTTTGAATAAAAATTTACCCATGAGATCATTGCTTTTTCTATTGATTTTTATGGCAACAGGTCAGTTGTGTACTTCGCAAATTATTTATCATAAGTTTGATCCATTCTACTCCTCTGATACCATTTATGAAGCCGAGGGAGGCACAACAAAAAGTCTCTCCCCAGGTATTGATCACTGTTCTATTCATAATAATATTGCAAATCCCTTTAACAGTGCAATTCAGTTTGAAAGTAAGGAATGAAAAAGACAATACATATTGGTCCGTTTATACTTTCCACCATAGGTATAGCAATATGAGCGACAAACTGTTTATCATCCAGCTAATTACTTCCTTTGTTGTAGGCGGAGGGTTCATCGGCCTGCAATCCTTTATAGCAGAAAAGGCTGGCAGGAAACTATCGGGCATCATCCTGACCTTTCCCAGTACCATTGCATTGGGCTTTTTCTTTCTGGGCTGGGCACTTTCTCCTGAAACAGTGGCGAAAGTAGTGCCTTCAACCCTCATTCCGCTGGGACTTACTGTGCTTTTTACAGCTATTTATGCATATCTTGCAGAAAACATCTCGCGCATCATCGGAGATAGAAGCAGACAGATCATTTTTACTTTTGGCATCAGCCTGACCTTCTGGTTTATTTTTTCCCTTCCTTTTGCCATTCTTGAGATAGACAATCTGCCGGTGGGTATTACAGGATATTTCTTGCTCACCCTCCTCACCCATGTATTGCTTCACCGGAAGAAACATGAAAAACCGACCAGGTTGCAGTATACTCCCATGCAAAAAGTTGGCAGAGCCCTTTTCGCCGGACTGATCATTTTCCTGGTTGTATTGCTTGGGAAATTACTGAGTCCTTTCTGGGGAGGAGTTTTTGCCATGTTCCCCGCCGCTTTTTCATCCATGCTCCTCATCTTGCACTGGTATTACGGTCCCGAAAGCTTGTTCCCGGGATTTCAAAAGGTTCCTCTCGGCTCTCTTTCACTTTTTTCATATGCCATTGCGGCCATGTTTGTTTTTCCGGAATTCGGTTTTGTAATTGGTACATTGATCTCCTACGCGGTAAGCATTGTGCTTGTATTGTTACTGGTGATGCTGACAAAGAAAACAACATGATAATTTTATCTGTCGAGGAATCTCAAGGGTTTAACTTGCCTAACGACCTCAGGTTCTCAGCCCTTATGGGGAATCAAGCAGATATTTCAACTCCATAACCTACAGTCTCGCCTCGGGGATTTCATTCTTGAGTTTTAACAAATCTCCCAGTCGTTCAATCGTGCAATCAGGGGTTATTTAAATATAGCGATTAATCGATTGCACGACATAACGATATGCGAATGAAAGTAAGAGAAAAAATAGAAATTGAAGCATTTCTTTGTGTTTTCTTGGTTAGTTGGAGCTTTCACGGCAAAGACCCCTTGCGAGTGATCCTAAAGCTTCAATGAGTGTTCGTTGATCGGATATTTTTTAACCATAAAAGGCTCATAAGAGTATATAATGGATTAGGGAATTTTGGTTGGGGAAAGTGAATGTATAAACAAGTTAGGCTTTATAATTGAACTGTGTCTCGAGAAAAATGTTACAAATTATCAATAAAGTACTTATGTTTGTCCTTTATTAAGAACTTAAAAACGAACAAAATGATTGTGCAAATTATTCAGAGTTTAGAACAAGGTTAAAAAAATATCTCGATAGTGTTGAAGATAATAATGAAACATTAATTATAAAAAGAAAAACTGGTAAAGGCACCGTTTTAATATCTCTTGATGAGTATAATTCATTAATGGAAACAATTCACCTGTTAAGCTCAAAAAAGAAAGCTGACAGACTTTATGAGTCCATTCAGCAAATGAATTCAGGCAGGACAGTGAATCCGGAAATAAACTTTTAAAATGGTAGTTACTTTCTCAGAAAATGCATGGGAAGATTATCTATATTGGCAGAAAGCTGATAAAAAGATCTTAAAAGAAATTAACAATTTAATTAAGCTTGATGAATACAAACAGGATCAATTGTAAGAATGTATTCTTGTTGTTTTTCTTTGTGAATTTTAGCATGGGAAAGCAGGTGAACGGATTATCGGTCAATTTACTTTGGAATCTTTATAAAAAGATCAACGGGATTTCCCTCGGAATGGTGAACCAAACGGCCCGTACCCATGGTTTGCAGATCGGGCTGTTTAATAAAGGTGCAAAACTCAGGGGATTTCAGCTTGGGCTATGCAATGCCAATGAAAAAAGATCCATGCCCTTTATTAACTGGAGTTTTTAATTCATATTTAAAATGCAGGTCGAATATCACAATATCAGGGATGCATACCGCAAAGGATTGTTAAAATACTTATCCCGTGCAATTTCCGGGATTTCCCTGCCTGAGAATGCTGAAATACTTGATATCGGATGTGGTACAGGAGTGCCTGCTCTATTCATGGCCAAAAACCATAATGTACATATCACAGCCGTTGATCCTGACGCGACTTCTATTCAGGTTTTGAAAGAAAGAATCAGGACCATACCACTCAAAGGTACTATTGAGCCTTTTCAAATCAGCTTCTCTGAAATGAAAACCCATGTGGAGCATTATGATCTCATCCTGGCAGAAGGTTTTCTGAATGTAGTCGGTTTCAGGAAATCATTCCCTGCGATTGTTAATTTGCTAAAAAAAAAAAGGCATATCTGGTCATACACGATGAATACAAAGATCATCCGGGAAAAATGCAATTGATTAAAAAATGCAATTGCAGGCTGCTGGATTTCTTCCACCTTGATTCGGATGTATGGTGGAATGACTATTATGCAGGTCTTGAGCATGCGATCAGTTTATATCAGGATAGAACATTGAAAACCTACTTTGGGTCCGACCTGGCAGAAATTGAACAATTCAGGAAAAATCCTTCACAATTTCATTCTGTGTACTATGTTTTGCAAAAGAATTGATCATATTTCTCTATATTTGAAATAGATAAATAACTGAATATTCATGAGAAAAAAATCTGTTTGTATCATACTTTTAATGATTCTTCCTATCCTTTTATATCATTCCTGCAAAAAAGCCAATGAGGAAGAACCGTTGGCTGAATACAAGATAGCCATGCTGGCCAGTGGTGCTTCTTTCGATGACAGGGCCTTTCTCCTGTCTTGCAAAGAAGGCGCTCAAAAAGCCGGAACAGATTTCGATCTGCACATTGAATACAATATCGACACCAGCACGAATGAATACCTGGAAAGACTGACTTTATACGGCGATCGGGGCTTTGATATGATCATTGCCATCGGATACATGTGGAATGAAGCAGTTACAAATGCCGCACAATCCTATCCTGATTCAAGGTTCGTACTGGTGGATGCAAAGCTGGTGCAATCACCCGAAAATACCGCGAGTATATTATTTGATGTGGATGAAGCTGCCTTCCCACTGGGGTTCCTGGCGGCTTACTGGGCCGACAGAATGGATGCTACTGGTCCGGTACTGGGATCTATTGGTGCTATGTATATTCCGCAGATCAGGCAATTCATCGAACCTTTTAACAAAGGGGCCATGCGTTTCAACATGGAATATGACAAAAATGTGGATACCATCAATGCTTATACAAATTCTTTCATTGATCAGGAAAAGGGAGCCGGGCTTGCCGACAGCCTCATTGAGCTGGGTGCTGATGTAATCTTTGGTGTGGGCAGTGAAACCGGCAATGGCGCCCTGTTGAAAGCAAAAGAAAAAAGCAAATGGGCAATAGGTGTGGATGTGGATCAGTATTACTCTTTTCCCGAAGTTTCTGACAGATTGCTTTCCAGTGCCATGAAAGGACTGGACCATGCCGTTTATGATATCATCCGCCTCTTCGTTGAAGAAAATTTTCCCTCTGGAAGCGTGTATCACGGAAAACTTTCCAACCAGGGTGTAGGGATGGCACCCTATCATGATTATGAAGACCTGATCCCGGATTCAGTGAAAACAAATATTGAGTATATCAGGGAAGGAATTATGGATGGGAGTATTTCTACGGGATGGTGAAAATAATTGGTTCATAAATCATCATGAAAACACGAAAAAATGCTATGAGGATATTTTTTTTCTTTCTGGGCTTTTGCTTGCCTGCTTCCTTAACCGCACAAGAATTCAATGAGGATTCACTCCTGATCTATGGGAAAAGTCTTGAGATACATGATGAAGATATCCTGGTCTCCAACCGGGCTTCCGGCGGAGCGCTATATGCAGCCTATGGCATCCTGGATGGAAATCACTCCCGGTATTTCTCGAATCCTTTCATGCTGGGTTTTGATATGGATATTCATCATGCAAATCTTCTGATACAACTGGAAGGCCTGCTGGGTTTTAACAAGGTGAAACAAAGCATGTTCTTTGATAATGGATTTGAGTGGAAAGAAAATAAATTTGTGTTGTCGGTTGCCGGTGGGGTAAATGTAGGATATACCATGCTGGATTCCAAGAACTTTCTGGCGGCTCCTGTTGCCGGACTGGGTGTTCAGTTGATGACTTCAACTTTATTCGGTGAGAACTACAATATTGAAAATGAGCCTTTTCTTCCCTACTACAAATTGGGTTTTATCATTGATATTAAGCCTGCCATTATCATGGATGAGCATGTGCGCATCAACAACAAGGATCATTATTACACCAGCTTGCGAATCGGATTTGGTTTAAACATGCCCCTGGGAAATAGTATATACAATGAATATTACCATGGTAGTATGGTTTATTTCAGCATTGGTATGGCTGCCCTTTACAGAGAGTATTTCCTGAGATGATTCATTCTGCTTTTCTCTGATAGAACTTCTGAACGATTCCTTTATTGGTTTATCAATCGTTATACTATTCTCATAATAGCCTCTAATCGTGTCTTGCAGGAATAATAGTTGAAAAAATAAACATTGTAGTGAAATTAAACAAAACCCTGGAAGCCTTTCCTGGTATGATACGGTGGGTATATTTTATATAAAGTGTTTAGTATATCAACATTTAGACCTATTAAGAAATTCATTATTATCCCTTGTAAAAAGTTAAAATACAGCGAAATAAGACTTATAGATTTATTTGGTATGAAAATAGAAAATAGGTTTTCGAAATTATTCTATGAATCAGATAAAATCCCGGTATTATGAAAAAGCGAAAATTATTCACAGGCATTATATTTTTTCTTTTGATCTTTTCTTTCGCATTTGTCGCACCCCAAAAGGACCAGAAAGAAAATGCAGATGAAATCCAGATTGCAGTTTCTTCTGATCTCCTAGAACTTGCAAAACAATGGATAAGGGACTTTGAAGCTGTACACCCGGGAGCTTCGATCCAAATTGCTGCCGTTGAAGCGGATCAATTAAACAACAAATCAATGGAAGAATTTGACCTTGCCATCCTTTCCGGAAGATTTTATAGTAATTTGAATGATAAAAATTGCTGGTGCATGCCTTTGGCAAAGGAAGTGATTGTTCCGGTTTATAATACCGAAAATCCTTTTGCGGCCACCATAGAAGAAAGAGGTATGTCGCCCGCACAACTCTCGACTGTGATCAGCAGGTCCGGAAACAAGGGTTGGGAAATCATTGATGAAGATAAGTCACCTCTTCCTGTACATTATTATTATGTTGAAGGCAAAATTGCTCAGGAACAACTGCATGGTTTTCTCGGTGAGGAAAATCTTGAGATAATGGGAAGTGCGGTTAAAGGAATGGTAGAACTCAGGGAGGCCGTTCAGCAGGATGCAGCAGCGCTTGCATTTTGCAACTTGAACGATATTCTTGATCCGGAAAAAAACTGTTTTCCAGAGAAAATAAAATTGCTTCCCATCGATCGAAATGCCAATGGTAAAATTGATTATTTTGAAAACATTTACAATGATCCAAATCATTTCAGCCGGGGTATCTGGGTCGGTAAGTTTCCGCCTCAACTGGTAAGTCATGTTTATGCCATCGCTGCAAACAAACCTGGAACCGAAGCAGAACAGGAATTGCTGAAGTGGATCCTCACGGAAGGTCAAAAATTATTGGCCGAACAGGGGTATACCGAACTTTTTAGCAGCGAAAGGAACGCTAAGATTTCGAGTCTGGTCGAAACAGATGTTGTTACTGAATTGGAGAAAGAAGATTATTCCGGTGCCAGGATATTTTTATATGTTGCAATAGCCCTGGTCATTGCCGGTATTTTGTTTGGATTAATTTATCGTGCTGTTGGCAGAAAGAAAGAGGTTGAACCGGAAGTACCCAGGACCATTGGAATTTTGAACGAAAACCGGATAGAGGTGCCTGCCGGATTGTATTTTGATAAAACCCATACCTGGGCTTTTCTTGAAAAAGACGGCAAGGTGAAAGTTGGGATAGATGATTTCCTGCAACGGGTTACTGGAATATTTACAAATGTTAAGCTGAAACGTCCTGGTGAAAGGATCAATAAGAACGAAAAGATTGTAAGCCTTCTGCAGGATGGGAAACAAATTGAGATCTATGCACCCGTATCCGGTGTAATCAGGGAAGTAAACTTAGAAATAGAAAAAAAACCTTCTCTGATCAACACTTCCCCCTTTCAAAAAGGATGGATTTTCAAAATTGAACCCTCCAACTGGACCCGTGAGATTCAGTTTTTGCAAATGGCTGATCAATATAAAAATTGGATTAAAACTGAAATTCAGAGACTGAGAGATTTCCTGGCTATTAATCTGAATACCATTCATTTAAAAGAAGCCAATATTGCTTTTCAGGATGGTGGGGAAATCACAGACCATGTGTTGCAAAATCTCGGACCGGAAGTTTGGGATGATTTCCAGAGTAAATTCATCGATAACGCCGAGATCAAATAATCAAAATCTTGTGAAACAAATTAGTACTATACAGAATTCACTTAACCTTTTTACCGGCAGCATGATGAAATATTCTACACTGTGAATGTTGGTATAACAGCAAGGCGAAGTGGTAATGTGCAATATCCCGAACATCCTGTATGAAGAGACCTGAAAGGATTTTTTAAGGGAATTTCAGTGTGGGGCATTGTTTAAATTTTATACAAATAATACTTAATTGTTTTATATATCTAAGTTTTTTTTGTATATTGCTTTCATAAGGTTTAAACGATTAAATTCCAGTGAATAACTTGAACCAACCGGAGCAATACAACAATAAGATGTACAGGTTTTATGAAAAATTCCTGCGTTTCCATTCCTCTGTCTTCGGAAGGGTTATTTACATTATCAGTATAACCTCAATCATTCTATTTGTTTCATTTGGATTGATATTCAGGTCGGTATGCAAGAATTACATGAATACTTCCATACATCAGAACGGGAGTAATATCGGTTCTATCGTTGAGGGAGCGCTTTATCATTCTATGCTTACAAACGACAAAGGTGAATTACAAAGTACACTGGACATCATCAATAAAATGGATGGAATTGATGAAGTGAATATGTATGATAATAAAGACCAACTGGCTTATTCAACCCTGCCATATAATGAAAGCGATCAGATCAATCCTAATTGTATAACATGTCACGATAATATCAGCTCCCTTTTTCCCGGTGAAGATAAATCATACCGGATCGTTGATGAAGAGCATGCCTGTCGAATGACTTCTACTGGTGAAGGGCACCGCCAACTGATGATCCGCTCTCCTATTTATAATGAGCGATCCTGTTATACCAGCGCCTGTCATTATCACCAGCCAGATGAGAAGGTACTTGGTTCATTGATAATAAAAGTGCCTCTTGATCGCCTGGATGCTACCGTTTCGTCAAATTCCAGGAACTTTTTTTTACTGGCAATCATTACCACTTTTCTGATGGTAGTCCTGATGATCATCTTTACCCGTAAAAAGATCAAAAATCCCCTTACATCTATTTTGCAGGCAAGTGAAGCCGTTGCCAGTGGTAACAGAAGCACAAGACTTGAAATCAAACCGGGACTTTTGTATGATATGAAAATGGTTTCCATTGCATTTAATAACATGCTTGACAACCTGAACAAAGCCAATAAGGAGCTGCAAAACTGGTCTCATCAATTGGAATATAAAGTACAAAAGAAATCCGAAGAATTATCCAATATACAAAATGAGTTGATCCATATGGAAAGGATCGCCAGCCTGGGCAAGCTTTCTTCATCCGTTGCCCATGAGATCAACAATCCGCTTTCCGGTGTTTTAACATATACCAAACTGGTGCACAAACAAATCGACAAGCTCGAGCTGGAGAATGCTTCCAAGTCTTCCATGCTGAAATATCTGGGCATCATTGAATCTGAAACAAAAAGATGTGGTGAAATAGTGAAAGGTTTGCTGGATTTTTCAAGGGATGACCAGAAAAACTTCCGGAATCATCACATTCATAAATTATTGAAGGATACCTACAATTTAATGGCCCACCAGATGAAGATGGCAAACATTTACTTTTATACGGATTTTAAAGCCGATTATGACCTTGTTTATTGTAATGAAAACCAGATAAAACAAGCTGCCGTCGCCATGCTGGTAAATGCATCGGAAGCTGTTTCCGAGAACGGGGAAATTCTGATCCGTACAAGCAATACTGAAACCGGGCAGGTACAAGTGGATTTTACCGACAATGGGGTTGGTATTCCTGAAGAGGATCAGCAACATATCTTTGAACCCTTTTTCTCTTCCAAACAAAAAACCAGTGGTATAGGTCTGGGACTATCTATTGTACATGGAATTGTTCAGAGTCACAAAGGAAAAATTGAGATTGATTCGAAACCGGGCAAAGGAACCAGGATATCCATCCTTTTTCCCCTTGCCAAAAAAGAGGATATAAAATGACAAAGAAAATCTCCCTGCTGATTGTTGATGACGAGGAATCGGTAAGAGATTCCCTTTATAACTGGTTTATTGAAGATGGCTACTATGTTGACTGTGCTGAAAATGCCAAAGAAGCACTTTCCATGCTGGAATCCAGAAAATATAACATCATCCTGGCCGATATCAAGATGCCGGGAATGGACGGATTGGAAATGCACCGCAGGATCAAAGCACTAAACAAAGAGTCAATTGTCATTATCATGACTGCTTTTGCTTCCGTTGAGACCGCTGTGCAGGCATTGAAAGATGGTGCATATGATTATATTACAAAGCCATTCGATCCTGATGATCTTTCTCACCTGATCCGAAATGCAGCCGATCAGATTAACCTGCAATCAGAAAATGAAGCTCTCAAGAATAAAATCATTTCTCTTGAAAACATAGATGACATTGTTGGAAACAGCAAGGCCATGGTTAAAGTGCTGAAAGAAGTAGAAAATGTAGCGCCATCCAATTCATCGGTGATTATAACTGGAGAAAGTGGTACGGGAAAAGAACTCATCGCAAAGGCTATTCATTCCAACTCTCCGAGAAAGTATTTTCCAATGGTAACTGTACATTGTGGCGCACTTACAGAAAGTCTCCTGGAAAGCGAACTGTTTGGACATGAAAAAGGAGCATTTACCGGGGCTATGTTCAACCGCAAAGGAAGATTCGAAATGGCGGATGGAGGAAGTATCTTTTTGGATGAAATCGCTACAATATCTCCCAAAATGCAGGTAGAATTGTTGCGCGTCTTAGAAACAAAGAAATTCATGAGGGTTGGCGGTAACAGGGAAATTGAATCAGATTTCAGGGTGATCTCTGCAACCAATCGTAATTTGAAAAAGATGGTAGATTCGGGAGAGTTCAGGGAAGACCTTTACTACAGGCTGAACGTCCTTAACATAGAGATCCCTCCTCTGCGCGAAAGGAATGAGGATATACCCGAACTGGTGAGCCATTTTATCAAGAAATATTGTACTTCCATGAGCCGCAATATTGTGGGAATTGATGATGCAGCCCTGAAAAGATTGCAGGAATACGATTTTCCGGGAAATGTACGTGAACTTGAAAATATGATCGAAAGGGCCATTGTTGTCGGAAACGGAAAGGAAATCCTCCTGAAAGATCTGCCACTTGGAAAGGAATCCGTCAATACATCTTTTGAAAGCCTGCACGACCTTGAAAAAAAATATATCCATGAAACATTGATCAAGTATAACTGGAATATATCCAGATCAGCGCGTGCTTTGAAGATAGACAGGGTTACATTGTATAATAAGATTCGAAAGTACGGACTGAAGAAAGGAAAGAAAACCTGATGTTTGCAGAAGGATTGAATTTGATCTAAAGAAGCTTGCCTTGGTCTTCGCGAAACGACACATATTATTAATTTCACACGGACCCTTTGAGAAATATTATCTGGATATGCTTGCAGACAAGGTGATGCAGGTTTTCGGATACCCGGTTATGATCAGTGAGTGTAATCACGATCTGAATGAATTTTACGTGCCTGAACGAAGACAATATGACGCTAATAAGATTTTACATTATCTGACAGAGCTTCCCAAAACCTCTGCTATAAAAACAATTGCTTTGTTGCGGGTTGATCTCTTTATCCCCATATTAACCTATATCTTCGGGCAGGCCCTTTTTAAAGGTGATAAAGGTGTTGTATCCATTTTCCGCCTTCGCAACGAACAATACGGTCTTGAACCTCATGAAGAATTATTGATAGAACGTATGATAAAAGTTGTGATCCATGAACTCGGACATACTTTCGGACTGGTGCATTGTGTAAATCCTGATTGTGTGATGCGCGGAAATACATACGTGGAAGAAATTGATCAGCAGCCATATGATCCCTGCATACGCTGCCAGGAAATAATCAGGTCGAAGGCTGACCAGGATTCTGCATCTGAATAAACGGTATTAAAACCCAATTCCGGAACACATTTTCTAACACGGGGCAAGGATTAATTAAACCATACATGCTCGTTTAGCCGAAGCGAACATGGATGTGGATTAAAACCGGTCATTCTTTAACTTTCTCTTGCAGGAATTTCTTTAGAATGGTAATGTATGCGGATAAATGGAAACAACGATTAATCCGATCACAAAGGCAAATACTGACAACAACATAAACATCCACCCAAGTATCCTTCTCTTTTTTAGCAGAAATATTATGCCCAGCACCAGGAACAAGATTGCAAATATGAATAATTGTATAATCATTTAACAGCAATATTACGAATTTTGTTCTTATAAGCTAAAAAAGACCGGGTGCAAGGCCGGTCTTTTAGATATTTGTATTATCGATGCGCCCGATTGGGCTGTTTCAATTAACTTCTCTTATTTGCTTTCAATTCTATTGTGAGTCCAATATCATCATGGATGAATTGGTCCTTCAGATCGTCAAAAAACTTTTTTGATTTATACTTCACATCCCATTCAGTCCTGTCGATGATGAATTGGGGTGTAATGGCGGTTATTTCCCCGGATTCCGTATTTACCATGGCATCGAAAGTAATGCCTTTTGTAATACCTTTGATGGTTAGGTTGCCTTTAATTTTGTGGGTTGGCGTAACGCCTTCCTGGCTTTCCGGGTTCTCCAGTCTTTCTACCTCAACGATTTCAAACAGTGCCTCCGGGTAACTGTTTACATTGAAAAAATCTGTTGACTTCAAATGATCCACCAGTTTTTTTTGATACTCAGGGCTGTCTTTCAAGTCTTCATTTTTTATGCTTTTCATGTCAATCATAATGGTTCCTCCTACAAGTTGGCCATCGGCGACTTCAAGAAAACCCCTGGCAAAATTTACCGTACCATAATGATCACCCGTAGGTTTTGATCCGTACCATTCCATGATACTGACATCGGGATTAAGTTCATAGGTAATTGTTTCAATCTTGCTTGATTTGGCAGAATGTGCTTCGCCTGTTTCCGCCTTTTTCCCTTTTGGTCCACTGTTGCAGGATGCCAGCGCAAACAAAAGGACAATTGATAGTAATCCGCTAATTTTTTTCATATGCTCTAAATTTTTTCTGTTTTTACTATTTGCAAATTTTAAACCAAAACATGCGTTTGAAATTTTGTCAGTTTTGATCACATAAGGCTTAAACAGTCGAACCGGGAAAATGTTTACCGGATTATATTAATTTCGCAGATTCATAACGAAAAGGATGAACAGGGATATTCTCAAACTGGCGATACCATTTGTCATCAGTAATATTTCCGTACCTATCCTGGGCATGGTGGATCTGGCATTGCTCGGTCATCTCGACACTCCCGAGCCAGAGGATTATATCGGAGCCATTGCTCTTGGGGGTATGATATTCAATATTATATATTGGGGCTTCAGTTTCCTGAGAATGGGAACAAGCGGATTTACTGCCCAGGCATTTGGTAGAAGAGATCAGAAAGAAATCATTCTGATCTTTTCCAGGGCCATGCTGGTAGCCGTTTTGGGAAGCTTGTTGCTGATCCTGTTACAAAATCCCCTGGACTTTCTCAGCTTTTGGATTATGGATGGAAGTCCAGAAGTGGAAGTGCTGGCTTCCGAGTATTTTCACATCAGGATTTTTGCTGCACCCGCCACCATATCCCTGTATGCTTTTACCGGTTGGTTCCTGGGAATACAGAATGCCAGATATCCCATGATCATTACCATTGTCATCAACATACTGAATTTGGGATTCAATGTTTTGTTCATATATGGTTTTGGTATGAAGCACGATGGTGTTGCCCTGGGGACCGTTTTAGCCCAGTATTCAGGATTACTTATGTCTTTCTTCTTTTTCCATCGTAAATACAAACATTATTTAGCGTATTGGGAATACAGGGCCATGGTACATTGGGATGCTATCAGGCAATTCTTTACGGTAAACCGGGATATTTTTATCAGAACACTTTTGCTGATCTTTACTTTTTCATTTTTTACGAATGAATCGGCCAGCATGGGAGATGCCACACTGGCAGTAAATACCATTTTGCTGCAATACCTTTTTGTTTTTTCCTATTTTATCGATGGCTTTGCCAATGCTGCCGAAGCACTGGTAGGGAAATTTGTGGGGGCCGGTAATCCCGGCCTGCTCAAAAAATCTATACGCAGACTTTTCGTGTGGGGTGTTTCAATCAGTGTTCCTTTCAGTCTGCTCTATTTTATGGCAGGCGAAAATCTCCTGTACTTGCTTACCAATGAAGAAAATGTTATCCAGCGGGCCATGCCCTTTCTATTCTGGATTGCCATGGTTCCGATTGTGACTTTTGCCGCTTTTATCTGGGATGGCGTTTTTATTGGTGCTACCGCCACTGCGCCCATGCGAAATACGCTCATCATTGCAACCCTGGTGATCTTTCTCCCCTCCTATTATATATTTCGCGATCATCTCGGAAATCACGGGTTATGGTTGGCCATGATGCTATTCATGCTAACCCGCGGAATCATGCTGGCTTTGTTATCAAAAAAATATGTTTTGTCCACGGCTGACTGATCCAACCATTGCCATCAATTCGAAACATTTGACAAAAAAATAATTTATCAACATTCTAAATAATGTCGTAACAACCAGTATATCAGATGCAAAAATAAAATATACTACTATAAAGTAGATAATAATACGAAATATTTAATACTATGTATTGCATAGTACTAAATTTTGAATTATATTTGTCGGCATGAATACAGAAAAACAAAAAACACAGATGAAGAGAGGGGTATTGGAGTTATGCATACTTTCCATCATAGCAGAGAAGGATGCATATGCTTCTGATATACTTGAAAAGCTCAAGGCATCCAAACTGATCGTGGTGGAAGGTACCTTGTATCCCCTCCTGACCCGTCTGAAAAATGACGGTCTGACAACCTACCGCTGGGAGGAATCCAAATCGGGGCCGCCCAGGAAATATTTCCAGATCACAGAAATTGGCTATAAAGTCCTCAATGAACTCGAAAAGGGCTGGGATGAGCTGGTTTCATCAGTTGATAATATAATAAATAGCAAAAGCAAAAAACCCAAAAACAAAGCATAATGAAGAAGACATTTAATATCAACATAAGTGGTATAATCTTTCACATTGATGAAGATGCCTATCAAAAGCTGAATGCTTATCTTGAAAAACTTAAGTCGCACTTCAGGAATACCGAAGGCAGGGATGAGATCATCAATGATATCGAAAGCAGGATTGCAGAAGTTCTGCAGGAGAAGATGTCGGACACAAAAGAAGTAGTAAGTCTGGAAGATGTAAACCATGTGATCGGGATCATGGGCCAACCCAGTGATTTTGCCGAAGAAGCTGGCGAAGAGGAGGATGATGGCAGCAATTATCAGTACTATACCCCACAAAAGCGCCTTTTCCGCGATTCGGAGAATAAGGTGATCGGAGGCGTTTCTTCCGGGATCGCAGCCTATTTCAACATAGATCCTATCTGGATCAGGCTTCTGTTTCTAATTACACTTTTTGCTGGTGGTACCGGAATTTTGGTTTATATAATATTATGGATAGCCATGCCCGAAACCAAAACAACAGCAGACCGGCTCCAGATGAAGGGGGAGCCGGTCAATATCAACAATATTGAAAAATCCATCCGGGAGGAATTTGACGATCTGAAAACTCGTTTCAACGATCTTTCTGATAAAGCTAAGGCTAGCTATAAAAAAAAAAGAAGCGATGGGCAAACATTTTTTGAGAATCTCTTAGGCCTGCTTGTTGAATTTGTGAAAATATTCGGCAAAGTACTGCTGATCCTCATCGGTGCGCTTGTCATTATCATTGCACTCTCCCTGCTGATCCCTTTTTTGTTATCCCTATTTGGATGGGGAGCTCCCATCTACCTTGATAAACATGAGATCATATTCTTTTCTGTTCCGTATTTATCCGATATGCTCCTGGGGGCTGATATGAGCAGCGGGCTTTTTGTAGCCAGCTTGATCCTTTTTATCGTGATTCCGCTGTTCCTGCTTTTATACCTCGGGATCAGGATCATTTTCAGAATACCAAGAACGCATATTGTGGGAGTATCTGCTTTTTCATTATGGATTATTTCCCTGATCTTTATGGGTTACTATGCTTTCAGGATCGCAAATGAGTTTGAGTTCGAAGGTGAATATAAAAGCAGTGTGCATTATGAATTGCCTGAATCGGATACGCTGTATTTGGAGCTGAACGATAACATGGAACAATACCAGAAACTCAGGTTCAGGTTTGTGGATACTCCCAACGACAGGATCATGTTTACGGAAGATGAAAGAATACTGATCTCACCGGAATTGAGCATACAAATGAATGATGAAGAGCATATTCTTTTTGTTGAAGAAAGGTCAAGTCGTGGGAAAAGCCCTTTTCATTCAAGAGAGCTTGCCAGAACAGCTGCTTACAATTATGCATTTGATGATAATACGATCACCTTTGATAAATACTTTGTAATCGGGAACAGGGAGCCCTTTCGCGGACAGGAACTGGATTTGTTTCTGAGGGTCCCGGAGGGAACTGTCCTTTTTATAGACAACAATCTGGAAGATATACTGGACTGGTGGCATTTTGATGATCCTTATGATATGGGAGGCCGATACTGGATTATGACGGAGAACGGCCTGGAGCGAAGCCCTTCTGATGAATAATTCATACAATTGGTTTTTTATCCCGGTTGCTGGTTGCAGTGGCCGGGATTTTTTTCTTGCCACGAATGCACGAATAGTAATCATCAGAAATGACTCTAACAACAACATTTTCGAAAAGGAAGTGATGGAAAAAATGACCAATGACCAATGAACAATGAACAGCACATTGTGCGGTTTGAGCACAAATAAACGAAGCTCAATTCACACTGAGCGTAATCGAAGCGTAACGCTTTAGTCTTCGGCTTTCAAAAGGACTCTCCATAATGTACACAATCAAACCGTACAATGAAGTACAACCAATGTCCCAATCCACCATTCTCTCAACCATTCATTTATTCATTCATAGGATTCACAGAGATTCACCAGCCGCTGCACCCTTTCTTCTTCCAGTGAAAACTGGTCTGTTGTTTCCTGTCGGTGTTCGAAATATTTCCCACTAACACCTTTAAGTTCAGGTGCTGTTGCTACCCAAACCGGGGTATCGGCTCCCTGGTCGGGAGATTCATGTCCTCCGTATCCCAGGCTATTGCTGAGTTTTGAGTTTACATCTCCCGGGTGAACGGCATTTACAGTAATACCTTTTTCTTTTAGCTTTTGAGCAAAAGCTGCGCTCAACATGCGGTCGGCCTGCTTGCTTTGTCGGTAAGCTGTATCATTATCATAATAGCGGTTCCTGAATTCAGGATCATCCAGGTCAAGGCCGCCGGCCCAGTAACTGGCTACATTGACGATGCGTGGATCATCAGAGGATTCCATGTAAGGACTGAGGTATTTCATCATGCGGTAATATCCCAGCACATTCGTTGCCCATTGCGTCTCAACGCCTTCCAGGCTATCGATGGGATGTTTGGGTGTAGTCGCTGCATTGTTGATGAGCAGGTCGATCTTATCCTGCCACTGTTCAGCAAATTCCCTGATGGTAGATTTTCTGGATAGGTCTACCTTGATATACCTGATATTCGCATTTTTAGTTTGTTTTTCAATGGCTTCGGCAGCCGATTTCAATGCTGATTCGTCTTTTCCGATCATGATCACATTGTAGTCCTTCTCAGCAAGCTGCCGGCAAATTGCTTTTCCGATCTCACCATATGCTCCGGTCACAAGGGCCGTTTTACTGCTACTCATAAAAATTTATATGTTAATTAATAAATGTGCAATACAAGTGTATGCAGCTATGATAACTTGCAAACTGCGTTCCAATGCATCACTTGTTGATTTTGGCTAATTTAGCAATTCTTTTAAAACAGGAAATATGAACAATGCTGAAATAATAGCATCCATTGGAGTTGGCATTTTGCTGCTGGCCTTTATGCTACATGCTGCAAGGTGGATTGGGCGGGACAGTAAATTTTATTATCTGTTAAACATTATAGGTGCCGGAATTGCTTGCTATGCTTCTGTACTGATTGATTTTTTGCCTTTCATTATTCTTGAAGGATTTTGGGCCGTGTTTGCACTGTTTTCGCTGCTGCGTGTATATGGCAGAACCAGTGCACGAAGTTAGAACGGTGTTTTTTTATTTAGAATTAATTTAAGTAACTTTGTGCCAATAACAAATTTTTACAATGAAAAACAACCAGACGGCAGTTAAAACAAAGAAGAAAACTAAATCAGAAGCTAAAGCAAAAGATACCGGATTTGACAAAAGTGAAGTCCTGAATGATTACAGGATTGCATGTGAAAGCAGGCAGGTCAGTTTGCTAGGAAGAAGAGAGGTGCTAACCGGTAAAGCCAAGTTCGGGATATTTGGAGATGGAAAAGAAATACCACAGCTCGCAATGGCCAAGGTGTTTCATAAAGGTGATTGGCGCTCGGGCTATTATCGTGACCAGACTTTCATGTTCGCTACAGGTATGATGAGTCTTGAGGAATTCTTTGCCCAACTTTACGGAGATACTGATCTGGATTATAATCCTCAAACTGCCGGCCGCCTGATGAACAACCATTTCGCAAACCGCACCCTTGATGAAAAAGGAATGTGGAAAGATCTCACAAAGATCAAAAATTCTTCGGCCGACACCTCCCCCACTGCCAGTCAGATGCCCAGACTTGTGGGACTCGCACATGCTTCCAAATTATTCAGAAATACCAAAGAACTTAAAGATTTTAGGAAGTTTTCGAATAACGGCAACGAAGTCGCATTTGGTACCATCGGTGATGCCAGCGCTGCCGAAGGTCATTTCTGGGAAAGCATCAATGCTGCCGGGGTGTTGCAGATCCCTATGGCTGTTTCTATCTGGGATGATGGTTATGGTATCTCAGTGCCCAACGAATACCAGATCACAAAATCAGACCTCTCTGAAGTGTTGATGGGATTTCAGAAAGATGCCAGAAAACCCGGTTTTTACATCTACAAAGTTAAAGCCTGGGATTATGCCGCACTGGTCAATACTTACCAGGAAGCCATCAACAGATGCAGGAAGGAGCATGTTCCCGTCCTGATCCATGTAATCGAAACCACGCAGCCGCAGGGTCACTCTACTTCCGGATCGCATGAAAGATACAAATCACCTGAAAGATTGAAATGGGAAGAAGAATTCGACGGGATCAGCAAATTGCGTGATTGGATCATCAGACAAAAGATTGCAACGGCAAAGGAACTGGATGATATAGAAAACAAAGCAAAAAAAAGGGCCCGGGAAGCCAGGAAAAATGCATGGAAACATTTTATGGATCCTTTGCGCGTCAAGCAAAAAGAATTTATAGAAATGGTTGATGTGACAACCTGTAACTGTGCCAAAACAGAAAAAATAGAGAATATCAAGAAAGAGCTTGGCAGGGTTGGCGAACCTATTCGTAAAGATATTATGTCATCCGGCAAGAAGATCTTGCGACTGATTTGCAATCAGTGCTCCAACCCGAAAAATTCGCTCAAGAAAAATGTAACCAACTGGCTCAATAAGGAAATGGCTGAAGGGAAGCTGGCTTATAATTCCCATTTATGGAGTGAATCAGATGAATCGGCTTTGAAGGTTACCGAAGTTAAGCCTGCTTATGATGAGGAAACCAATAAAGTTCCCGGAAGGGAAATACTGAATAAAAATTTTGATGCTTTGTTCGCGAAATATCCACAGCTTCTCTTATTTGGAGAGGATGTCGGCAAGATCGGTGGAGTGAACCAGACCGCTGAAGGACTCCAGGAAAAGTACGGAAAAAACCGTGTGTTTGATACGGGTATACGGGAAGCCACCATCATCGGACAGGGAATTGGCATGGCCATGCGTGGCCTGCGCCCCATTGCAGAGATACAGTATTTTGATTACCTGCTTTACGGATTGCAGGTGATCAGCGATGACCTGGCTACGCTTCAATACCGGACAAGAGGAGGACAAAAGGCTCCTTTGATAATCAGTACCCGTGGACACAGGCTTGAAGGGATCTGGCATGCGGGCTCCCCCTTGAGTATGGTGATCAATTCAATCCGTGGGGTAAATGTGTTGGTTCCCAGGAATATGACACAGGCGGCCGGCTTTTATAATACCATGTTGCAAAGTGATGAACCAGCTCTGATCATTGAACCCCTGAACGGATATCGTTTGAGAGAAAAAGAACCCGCTAATATCGGTGGGTTTAATGTTCCTGTTGGAAAATGTGAAGTGTTGAAAGAAGGAAGAGACCTTACACTGGTGACCTACGGGTCATGTGTTAGAATAGCGGAAGATGCCGTTAAGCAATTACAGGAATTCAGCATTGATGTTGAGTTGATCGATGTACAGTCATTGCTGCCTTTCGACCTGCATCATCAAATCGTGGAATCTCTGAAGAAAACAAATAAGATCCTTTTCTTTGACGAAGATGTACCGGGCGGTGCTACTTCCTATATGATGCAGAAAGTAATGGAAGAGCAAAAGGGCTATTTTTATCTCGACTCGGAACCCCGCACTTTAACGGCCAAAGATCACAGGGCTGCATACAGCTCGGATGGGGACTACTTTTCCAATCCCAATGCGGAAGATGTATTCGATGCTGTTTATAACATCATGCACGAACACAATCCTAACAAATACCCAAAGATCTTTTAGGCAGTGCATCCTTTTTATGTAATTTGGTAGTCAGTTAATACAGCTATTACAAAACCGATTGAGATGAAAAGATCGCTACCAGTATGGCTTTTCAGCATGTTTATTTTGCTGACGCCCGATTATTTAAGATCACAGGATACCATCACTGTACAAACATTCACCTTCGACTCCATCACAACCAGGAGGGGCGTATGGCAATTCCCGGAAGGAGAGCAATTCAGGAAGATCCTGATGTATTACACTCTGAAGTGCGATCCCCAAACACAACATGATCAATACTGGTGCGGGGAATGGGATTATCTTACCTATAACAATATCCATCAGCATACCGGTGAGTATGACTCAACGCTGTATCACCAGCCAAGTTTTACGCTCATCAGCGGTGTGGAAAAAGACTCATTGCTTTTGCGGGAAGAACCTGCATACAATTATTTTGCAAGGATACACAAGCAGGTGCATTATCCCGATACGCTCAATATTTCAACTGTAAGCATTGGGAAGGGAACACTCGAGTTGCCATTTTTTGCAGGATCTGAATCGAAAGCACAATTCTTGTGGAAGGCGGAAGAACTTCTGGCCGCGGGTTTGACAATGGGAGAAATAAGCGGATTAAAGCTTGATATTGTTGAACCCGGTGATAATCCCATTCATCTTGGTATCAAAATGAAAAATGTAGAACTGGACTCCCTGAATACGGGTACACTCATCCGGGATATGCAGGCTGTGTATTTTAATCAGCCTGATCTTTCGGAAACAGATACTATATCCTTGAATTTTTTTGAGAGCTTTGAGTGGGATGGTGAATCGGATATAATTGTTGAGTTTTCAACTGAATATAAGCAGGCTGCCCTTGAAACCAAATTAAATGCTCATGAAACAGAATTCCCTTCTACTATCCTTTATACATCTAAAAATCAAGCCATAAACCTGGATGGGGAATCTGATTTTCTGATGGCACCTCCCTCTACTTATTTTAACAGCGATTTCACGATAGAAACCTGGATTTACAAAAGAAGCAACAACAGGTGGAGCCGGGTGTTTGACTTTGGCACCGGTCCCGGACAGGACAATGTGATTATGACCTTTACCAACAATACCAGCGGTCGATTAAGTGTTCATGTGAATTACGATGGCTTGAACAGAAGTTTTAAATCTCCTGAAGAAATCCCCCTGAAAGAATGGGTGCATGTAAGCATTACTTTAACCATGCATATTGGTTGGATTTATATCAATGGTGAACTGGCTGGTTACGGACAATTGCAGCAACCAAAAGACACGGTTCGGACCAAGAATTACTTCGGAAAAAGCAACTGGCCCAATGATGCCTATGCAGATGCTATGATCGATGAGTTCAGGATTTTTAATTATGCAAAAACCGAAGAACAGATCAAGGAAGATTTTAACAGAAGTCTTAAAGCATCAGAGATTAATGACAGTCTTATGCTGTATTATAAATTCGATGAAATGAATGAACATCATATACAGGACCATAGCATGCATGAATTACATGCGGAGGCATATGGTTTTCCATCCCTAAAAAAAATAAGGGCCGACAGGAAATATCTTGATCCCATGGTTTCAAACTTACGACCCAACATCATTTTTGAAAGAATTGAATCGAGCACAGTGGATGTTGATGAGGAAATGGTTTATGATTCAGTTGCAGCAAGCCCTGTGCAGATCGTCATGTTCCAGGATGGGGATGATCCCACCATACCTGTCGATACAATCAGCAAATACCTGGGAGGTTACCATTACATTCTGAATGAAGAAGGAAATATCGTCGATTCTATTCATTTTGATTCTGATGAGATCATGTACCGTGACATGATTCCTTATTACGGCGAGCCTTTTGAAATCATAGACAAAATTGAGATCGGAAGATTCATCACTCCTTATGGTATCGGTCTGGACCTTGGACCACAAGGGTTTACCTGGGTTTACGATGTTACGGATTATGCATCTCTTTTGCAGGGCGAGGTGGATATGAGTGCCGGAAACCAGCAGGAACTGATCGATCTGAAATTTACGATGATCAAGGGTACCCCACCCAGGGAAGTTTTGAAGATCGATAAGGTTTGGGGAGATCGACGTTCTTATACCTATAAAAATCTGGATGATGATGTAGATCTGTCAGAAGTGAGTGTGCCGCTCTTGCAGGAGGCGGAAACATTCAAGCTTAAAACCAGGATCACCGGACATGGTCATCACAGCAATACCGGCGATTACCCGCACTGTTGCGAATGGAAAGACAACACCCATTATCTGCTCGTGAACGGAAACCAGGTTGCCGACTGGCATATTTTTCAGTACAACGAATGTGCGGAGAATGCTGTTTTTCCACAGGGAGGAACCTGGCCAGGTGCTCGTGAAGGCTGGTGCCCGGGCGATGTTGTGAAACTGAACGAATTTGAGATCACAGATTACATACAGGGTGATGAAGTGAGCCTGGATTATGAAATAACTCCTGTACCGCCCGACAACCAGGGGATGGGGAATGGTAATTATCATATTGCCATGCACCTCATGCAGTATTCATCACCATACTTTGAAAATGATGTTGAATTGTATGATGTGATTGTCCCCAACGAATGGGAATATTATTCAAGGAAAAACCCGGCATGTTCTGATCCCAAGGTGATCATTCGCAACAATGGCACCTCAGCGTTGAACTCACTGAATATCCGTTACGGTGTTGTCGGCGGCGAACAGCAGAATTATCTCTGGGAAGGAGAGCTGAAATCCATGGAGTTTGAAAAGATCACTTTGCCTGTGCCGGGCGCTTATTTTTGGTTTGGAGATAGCACCAATCGTTTCAAGGTTACCGTTTTGCAACCCAATGGAATGAAGGATGAATATGCCGCGAATGACACCTATACTACATCCTTCATTATGCCGGATATGTACGATCAGAAAATTGCCCTCTGGCTGAAGACCAATAAACAGGCATATCGTTATTCATTGATTGTGAAAGATGTTCTCGGGGAAATCCTGCTTTCCAGAACAGGACTGGCAAATGACAGCCTGTATGTGGATACACTTGATATAGAAGATGGATGCTATACCATTAGACTGCTCGATGAGGAAAATATGGGACTTTCCTACTGGGCCTATCCTGCACAAGGTTCCGGGTATTTCAGGATCTGTGATATGGAAGGCAATATTCTTAAATCATTTGAGCCCGAATTTGGTAGGAGTATCAATTACAGTTTTCTGCAGGGAGACATTTCTTTTGTTCAAGACCCAGGCCTGGATCAACTGGTAAATGTATACCCCAATCCTGCAGGCGACTACCTATACATCAATCTTAAAGGCATTCATGGGCAGGTTCAGGTCAATCTATTCGACATGCTGGGTAGACCACTTTTGAATGAACAATGCGGTATTAACGGGAATGAACTAAGGCTTAAAACCGCCAGCCTTAAATCCGGGATGTATTTGTTGTTCATTCGTACAGAACAATTGCGTTTAAAACGAAAAATCATCGTTCGCAACTAAACATAATCTCGTGGAAATGGATGCGATATAGACTGCATCGTCTTCAACGGGTTGCCGCAAAAACCATTGCTGAAAAGGAAGAAAAATAAGCCTGAAAAATTCTTGGATATCCTCACCTGTCTTGTTTCTGCTGGAGAATAATGGTATATGTTTTGTTAATAATTGCAGGCATAAAAAAAGGAACAGGGAAAATGATTTTGCTCGTACCAATTCAGAATAATTAAATTACACACCTTTTATTTGAATTTTACTGCTTTGTTATGAGCACATAAACCAGTAATGGTCTGTTTAATGGATTTGATTTCCCTGTTCCAAATCTTAATTTAATGAACGCTTTCTTAACGGTCATTAATATTCCCAGTTGATATATAGGGTACTCCTCTGCCAGTTAAGAAATATGCGTCTAATATACAACAAAATCAAAAACATGTCAAGTTTTGGGTCAATCTAATAAAAAATATTTTATCTCTTTTTAATAACCTTTGTATCCTTACTTATACGGTAAATACGGAGTAGGCGTTTTTTTATGACTGCTTAAATTTAAAAAATATTTGCGAAATATTTATTGGCTTCATCGTACCTTTGACTCAAAAAATCTCATATTATGAACAATTTCATTAACATTTTGATGCTGGCAACAACACTCATAATCTTGTCAGGATGTAGTCAGGATGCTTATCAACTTTCCTATCGTCTTGAATCTGGAGAGACCTATTACATTGATGCAGCAATTAGTCAAAGCCTTCAGCAGGATTTTATGCAACAGGATATGAAAATGTCAACAAACATCAACGCAACGGCCGAATACGAAGTTGCCGGTAAGCAAGACGGCATTTATGATCTTCAGGTCAGTTATTCGGAATTCGACATGGCGCTGAACACGCCACAGGGTCAGATGGAATTCGGAACATCAAAACAGGATACAACGGATGATTTTTCCAATATCCTGAAGTCTATGTCGGATAACAAATTTGAATTGAAGATGACGGAAAGGGGATCAATACAGTCGGTTAGGGGTATCGAAAAGATGTTTGATGAGATGCTTTCCTCCATGGAAAATACAGACCAGACCAGTTTTGATCAGTTGAAAAAATCACTGGATAATATTGCAGGAACACAATCATTCAAAGGTAACTTTGGAATGGGAATGCCCTTTTATCCTGAGGATAACGTGAAGGTGGGAGATACATGGACCAATGAAGTTGAACTGAAAACAATTGCCCTGGGAAAAGTCAGCAATACCTGGAAGCTGATGGAGGTAAAGAAAAATATTATCAGAATTAGCGGTGAGGGGTATTTTGTTTCTTATTCCGATAGTGCAAGCATAGCCGGTACAGGTATACCCATGCAATTCGACATGGAAGGCCCGATCAATTACCTGCTCAATATTGACTTGAAAACTGGCTGGATAAAGAGTGGTACCATTGACCAGGATATACAGGGAATGATCAAAATGCAAGCCAGTGAGCAAATGCCACAGGGACTTGAAATGAATATGAATATCACCACAAGTATGGAAGTTAAAGGGGGGAAAAAACGTTAATTCTTCCCCGTCATTTCAGTTGATCGTACGCTCCTTATTTCTTTCATAAACCAGGAAAGAAAATATAAGCGCTGTGATAGAAATAGCAGCAGCTATCAGGAATGTGTTCTGAAATGCCTTCATATCAGGCAAAAACTGATTGGCCTCCTGCTGCTGAAAAAATGAAAAAAGAACAGCAAAGAACAAAACGCCACAAAGTTTACCCAGACTTTTGGATGTAGACATGGCTGCCGAACCCATTCCGTAACTTTTATCCGGAAGGTCCTGCATCCCGATGTAGGAATTGGTAGGGTAATACAGCCCCATTCCGATTCCCAGAAGGATCATGGAAACAATCAGAAAGTTGAGACTCGTGTTGTTATTCCAGCTTGAAAACATCAACATGGATACAAGCAGAAAAACCGTACCCATTATATTCAGATATTTGGGCCTGATCTTGTGACTGAAAATCTTGGCAAGCGGAGAGATAAAAATCATGACAAGGGGGGATACCATCATCAGGAGCCCGGATAAATCCGTTGAAAAATCACGCCCCTTTTCAAAATAAAAAGGCCTCAAAAACCTGGATCCTACATTCACAAGGAAATAAATAAAGAATCCAAGATTGCTTAACAGGAAGTTCTGTTTCAGAAATAACCTGAGGTTAAAAACAGGATGCGGAGTTTTCTTTTCTTTTCTGATAAAAGCAAATAGGAAGAAGATGGAAACAATAATGGCAAATATAATATCAGGCTGGCCCATTCCTTTTTTTGCTCCCATATTCAATGCATAAATCAAGCCGCCCAGGAACAGGAAAGAATAGATCCCGCCCGGGATATCAAGTATTGTGTGCGTTTTTCCGGTTTCCTTTATTTTCGGCGATCTCAGTAGGATGCCCACAGCTAACAGGCAGAGGGGAATATTGATCAGAAATACATATTGCCAGCCAAGGGAAGATACCAGGAATCCACCGATTACAGGTCCCATGCTGATGCCAATACCGGTACACATCATCCAAATACCATATGAAGATTGCTGTTTTTCTGAGGGCAGCAATTTTCTAATCAAAGCAGGACCGATTACGTAAATTGTTGCCTCAAAAAAACCCTGGAAAAATCTTATGACAACAAGAAATTGCAAATTAGGGCTTAGAAAACTTAGAAAGGTCAGGACTGAAAAGCCAAGCAATGAAGTAATGAATATTTTTTTCTGATTAAATATCTCAATAAGCCTGCCGGCGACAAGGGCGAAACTGGAAGCGGTAAGCATGGAAACAAGCAATATCCATGAAACTTCATTAATATGAACTGAAAAAGTTTCACTGATCGTGGGAAGTGCAATATTCACAGCAGTCAGGTCCATCAATACAATGATGGCAGCAATATAGGAAGCATAAATATAATGTTTGCTGTATACGTTTTGGCCCATTTATTTCAGAAAGTAATGCTGAATTAAAGTGTAAAAGTATCCATTTTTTTACTTGCAGCAATTTGCACAACGCCAATGGCATTTAGCTTAGCGTTATGATGTTAATAATCAGTTTATGCTGTGATTATCTTCCATCGGACTTCCCTTTTTTGTAATTTTGACATGAGAGAAAATGCAATTCAAAACATGCATTTTAACAGAACATACATAAGAATTTCTTTTGCCATTGTTTTTTGCCTGTTGGTCTTTGTTCAGAAAGATGCTGACAGGTATCGCTTGATGATGCATCCGATTCCCGGAATACAAACTGGGATCCAATCTGATATTCACATTGTTGATTTAAAAACACGATTGGGAAAGTGTGCCCCATTTGCCGTTAACCCATTTGAAGAGCAGTACAAAAAAACCCACCCTTACAAAAAGAACATATCACGAATCAAGGCGAAAGCAATTGATGATTTCATTAGGGAGACTAAATACAGTCCTGCAAAGAAACAGGGGAAAAAGCCCTTGCAGGTGAATTATAATTACCGGGTCAGTTCAAAGGTATTCACCATTGGTTTTGCCAACGATATATTCAACAATACCGACCGCTATTTCACCAATGGGATCAGCATAGGCCTGGTTCATCCAGGAATGGGTGACTTGCCCTTTTCCGGCTTTTTATTTCCTCCAGGGCGCGGTGCAAATGTATTGTACGGGATTCATCTTGTACACAATATGTATACGCCCCTGAATCCTGACCTGGAAGAAATTTCATTTGGCGACAGGCCATTTTCGGCAAACCTGTACATAGGGTTCTATAAAATATCAACCGCCAGGCAGCGTCATATGAGGATTCTTTCGGGTTTCAATATTGGTGTTATGGGGCCGATGGCCATGGGCAGTGAGATGCAGAACATGATCCATGATATTGAAGCCCGGGGATGGCAGCACCAGATAAACAACAGCCTTGTCGCGAATTATTATATTGAATATGAATCCGGTTTCATCGACAGCAGAAATTTTAACCTGGGGTATCTGACCGGATTTCATGCCGGTAGTTTGATCAACAAAGCGGGGACAGGTTTGTTTATTCAATATAGAAATTCTGGTCCCGTACCCGAAAAAATGAATCCTCCACACAAATCTCAAAATAGTAAAATCAATTTTTCGTTCTACCTCAAAACCCGGCTTGATTTTGTTGCGCATGATGCAAATCTGCAGGGTAGCTTGTTCAACAGAAACTCAGTGTATACATTAGAGAGGGATAACATTGCAAGATTGAGGTTTTCGGCGATGAGCGGCATAACATTGAGATACCGAAGCATTGGCCTGAGCCTTGAACAGAACTATGTCAGTCCTGAATTTGACGGGGCATTGCCTCATCGCTGGATGCAGATTCGAACAAGTTTTGAATTATAATGTTTGATAGTAAAGGACGGAATATGCTAATTACCGACAATACAATTTATTTCAAAAACCAGAATATAGATTTCCCGGTTGACTACAAAATCAAGATCATCATGGATGCAACAAATTCTGATGAAAATAACAGGAATGAGATCAAAAAGGTTTTTGAGAAACTTGAAATCCCGAACCGGGATTGGAGTACCAGGCTGAGCAGCAGTGGCCGATACATTAGTTTTACCATACAGATACATGTGAAAGATCAGAAACTTTTTGACAAACTCTATAATCAATTGAATTTTCTGGACAGTTTAAAATGGGCCGTATAATTCATTGTTGTTTTTTATAAGAGTTTGAATAAATATTCGTTGATTTTTTATGCATACGATCGAACCACATTATAACTGGCGCGACTATTACATTGCAGAGGAAGATGGGCGCTCTCCATTCTATGGAAGGGAGTACAGTGAATTTGAATTTACCCACGCCATCTACGACCATTGCATACATCCTCAATGGGATGATATCGGCTCACAAACACTGTTTATCAAAATTCTTTATGCTAATTATGATTATGGGTATTGTATCATTGAGTTGATAGGAGAATGGAACGACCTGTTGTATAACGACATTATGAACCTGAAAAGAAATATCATCGATTCATTGGAAACTGAAGGGATCAACAAATTTGTATTGCTTGGTGAGCACGTTCTGAATTTTCATGCTGATGGCAATGACTATTATGAAGAATGGAGCGATGAAGTTGATGAAGGTTGGATCATCGGGGTCAATTTCCGGGATCATGTTCTCCAGGAGTTCGAAGCAGCCAACATTGATTTTTATATCGCCTTTGGCGGCAGCTTTGATAATTTTTCATGGCGGGCTTATAAACCCTTGCAATTGTGTCAGAAAATCGATGAACTTTTTACCAAACGCTTAACAGCTTATCAACATGAAGAGTAGCCTGATCATTAAAGTAGAAGGTCGCGTACAGGGAGTAGGATTTCGATATTACACCAATCAGAAAGCCCTCGAACTCGGGATAAGTGGTTTTGTTAAGAACCTGGGAGATGGATCAGTATACATTGAGGCCGAAGGAGAAAAAGAACAAATGGATCTTTTTGTAAGCTGGGTAAAAGAAGGTCCGGAATGGGCCAGGGTCGAGGATGTTAAGACCCAGGAAAATCAGAACCAGGATTATAAAAGCTTTATGGTCAGGTAATACCACATCAGGGTTTGATAGCCCTGCTCATTTCCCTTTTTCCCGGAGGTCCCGGAAGTTTTTCAATGCTGAACCCGCAGTTTTTCAGATCTCTTCGCAGTTGCCCTTTTGCGGAGTAGGTTACCAGTACCCCTGCCCTTTTGCAAAGACGAAACATTTTTTCCATCATCTCTCTTTTCCAGATTTCTGATTGCTTTTCCGGGCCAAATGCATCGAAAAGAACAAGATCGGCCCAATCTTCAGGAAATTTAAATTTCAGTGCATCCGCCTGGATTTTATGCAAACTGAAGAAACTGCTTACATGTTGCCTTTTGTCCCAGGAAAGGTGATGCATGTTTTCAAATACTTCCTGAGCATTTCCAAAATCAAGCTGCTGTGGATAGTTCAGATTATTGTATTCTTTGGTTTGCAATGGATATTTTTCAATGCCCTGATAATCAATTTCAACACTGTTTCTCAAAGCATATGCATAACAAAGCAGGGCATTCAGCCCGCTTCCAAAACCTATTTCGAATACATTGATATTTTGTTTGCTGATCACTGCAAGGCCATTTTTGATAAAGACATGCTCTGATTCGGTGATAGCCCCATGGATGGAATGATAGGTTTCTTCCATCTCCGGAAGATAATAGCTATGACTGCCATCTTCGGTAATGATCAGTTTTCTTTTCATTTGTTGTATTGAAACTGGAAATCCACAACCGGATCATTCAGGACACAACTGTCTGACACTGCTCCCGTATTTTGATCCAGTATCAACAGCGTTCTTTCACGTATTGTATATATTTTCTCGCTTAAAGATTCGAATTTCAAAAATTGGAAATCATTCAAATTGTCTTCGGGAATAAATGCATTTGCTAAAGCATGGTATCGATACCAGTTATCATCGAGTAGCACCAAATACTCATACAAATGGACCGGGCTTATTGAGCTGATTTGATAAGGCGTCTGCCCGGACTCTTCCAGCCAGTTTATATCAGCATGATAACGGTAAACCCGGGTGCTATCGTTTTGATTTCCGAAAATCAGAAACTCATCATCCGATAAGTGAAATATATCCACAGGTTCACAGTTCAACACCTTTCTCTTAACATAGCTTCCCGAGTGCTCGTAGAAAACTCTGAGAACATCCTGGTTTCCTATCCTGCCTTTGCAGCCTGCGACAATGAATTCATCACCAATTGCAAAATGATTTGGTAAGGTGTCCGGGTTTGCCGGGGTGGAAAATTTTTCAAAGCCAAGTTGATCAACTCCTATTATGCTTCCGTTTCCGGTGGAAAAATATAAATAGGGTGAATTATATTGAATGGATTGGAAATAAGGGTACGGCATTGGCAATTCGAGCGCAAATGCCTGCTCCCATGATTCCGGATCAAAAGCCATAAGCTTTTCCCTGCTCTGTTTATTGACCAGATAAAACTGCTGCTGTTCTGGTGAAAAAGCCGAATGCAGATAATTACCCTGCAGACTCTTGACCATTGCCGGTGGCTCGTCCAGGCTCCATTTATATAGATTTAAAGCACCCTGGAAGCTATTTGTTATCAAAAGAATATCCATGAGTTCCTTTTGAATACCAATTAGATGTATCCGTATAAATTCCTGTGAATTATTGGATTCTGTATTAAGCACTTTTATCTTGATATGGTATTCACCGCTTTGCAAGGCCGGATCGTCAATCATGCAAAAAAAATTAAATTCTATTTCTTTTTCACCTGCATATCTGTCGACCAAAAGGATACTGACATCTTTAAAATCCTCATCCAGCAATTTTATCTGTATGCTGGAGATTCCGTTTTCGTCCTGAGCCTTCCCCGATAGCCAGAACGACTCGCCTGCATTTACTGTTTGTCCGGGAATTGGTTCGGAAATATCCAATACCGGCTTGCTGCCTTCCTCTTCCTTCTTACAGGCAAAACAAAAGATCAGTAGAAAAAAAATACCGGTGGTCAGGATCCTTTTCATGCAACAAAAATATCAAAGCAACACGAATATATGTCATTTTGTATAAATTTGTTATCCATAATCGCAAAAACCTGAAAACATGCTGGAACAAATACCAATCGGAAACATTTTATTTCTGGATATTGAAACAGTGCCTCAGATGGCTTCTTATGATCTTCTTCCGGAAAAAACCCGTCTGCTTTGGGATCATAAAACTGAATTTCTCCGGAAGGTAGAAACGGATACGCCTGATGTACTTTATGAACGTGCAGGCATCTATGCCGAATTCGGTAAGATCGTTTGCATTTCAGTGGGTTTTGTCAAGAATGATGAAATCCGCCTGAAATCCTTTGCAGGAGATGATGAAACAGCCCTTCTGAGTGAATTCGCCAATTTGCTGGATACCTATTATGATACGAAAAATCACTTCCTGTGTGCCCACAACGGAAAGGAATTCGATTATCCTTACATTGCCCGCAGGCTTTTGATCAATGGTTTGAAAATCCCAGCCATGCTGGATCTTGCCGGTAAAAAGCCCTGGGATATCCCACATCTGGATACCATGGAACTCTGGAAATTCGGTGATTTTAAAAACTATACCTCTCTGGCTTTGCTGGCCCATGTTTTTGATATTCCCACACCCAAGGATGATATCGATGGCTCGGACGTTGGCAGGGTGTATTGGAAAGAGAAAGATCTTGACCGGATCGTGACTTATTGCCAGAAAGATGTTGTAAGCATCATTCAGTTGTTTCGCAAATACCAGGGTAAGGAGCTGATCAGCGATGAATCTGTTCATCTAATAGCGTAGACCAATTGCCATGTATACGTGTAATACATGAATTTATTTAGAAAGATTATTAATTAATTATCTGGTTTAAAATCAGCCTGCAAAGCCCGCGGAGCTCCTGCAGATATTTCTATCTTTGTGCAAAACCAAAATCCAATAAGCATGAGGAAGTTAATATTCTTATCTTTTGTGCTGTTGCTGCCGGCAATAGCATTTTCGCAGGAAGAAGAAAAAAAATGGGGGATCAAATTTCATGGTTTTGTAAAAACAGATATCATTTATGATTCCCGGCAATCGTTGGCTGTGAGAGAGGGGCATTTCCATCTTTATCCCAAACCCGAGTTGATCGACAGCCAGGGAGATGATATCAATGCCCAGCCATATTTTAACATACTCTCTATTCAAACCAGGTTGAAAGGCGTAATAACCGGTCCCGACGTATTGGGAGCTAAAAGCAGTGCATTGATAGAAGGAGCTTTTTTTGGGCATTCCGCTGATGATGTGAATGGATTCAGATTGCGGCATGCTTTTGCAAAACTGACATGGACCAAAACAGAATTGTTGGTAGGCCAGTACTGGCATCCCATGTTTATCACGGATTGTTTTCCGGGAACAGTTTCATTTAACACAGGTGCTCCATTTCAGCCTTTTACAAGAAATCCACAGGTACGTTTGAGTCATAAATTCGGTAATATTACTGCCCAGGTAGCAGCCATGTCGCAAAGAGATTTTACCGATGCAGGTGTTAACCCGGCCAGCCCGGGCGATCTTTCCGCTGTGAGTGCAAGTTCTTTTTACCTGAGAAATGCGGTACTGCCTGAATTAAATCTGACACTGCAATACCAGACCAGTTTCGGAAATACGGGGTTTTTGTTCGGACTTTCAGGGAACTATAAAAAACTCAGTCCGCGGCTGGAATCCGAGATTATTGATAAGAATAGCGAAAAAGTAATAGCCTCTTATAAATCCAATGAGAATGTTGAAGGAATGTCGGGAATGGCTTTCATGAAACTGAAGTTCCCCGATTTTACTTTTAAAGCTGAGGCGGTTCTAGGGCAGTGCACTTACGGCTGGACCATGCTCGGAGGATATGTAGCACAAAAGCTTTCCGATCCTGATAAGATGTTCTATGATTTTGAGCCGCTGGATGTATTTTCGATGTGGACGGATATTCATACCAATGGAAACAAATGGCAGCTTGGAATATTTGCCGCATATTCACAAAACTGGGGTGCCTCTTCTGACATTAAAACGAATTATTTCTTTGCCCGTGGATATTCCAGCGGCAATTATATCAATTACCTCTACAGGATCTCGCCCAGGGTGATGTACAATGTAGGAAAAATGCGATTTGCCTGCGAAACTGAATACACCAGTGTTAACTACGGAAAAACCATTGATTCGAAAGGAGTTGTTCACGAGGGTACGGATGTGGCAAACCTGAGGTTGTTGCTCGCAGTATACTACTTCTTCTAAAATAAAAATAGGAAAAAAAGCCTGGCCCTTCAGGCTTTTTTCCTATTTTTATCCATTATGCTCATTGCCATTATCAGCGATATACATGAAGATGCAGAAAACCTGGTAAAAGCCCTCAACCATATTGACAAAGTAGGGGCTGAAAGCATTGTATGCCTGGGTGATATTGTGGGATATACCAAAAAATATTTTGAATCGGATCACAGCAGGAATGCCAGTGTTTGTGTTGAAATGATCCAGGAACAAAGTAATGTTTGTGTTGCGGGAAATCATGACATGGCTGCCATCAAGAGGTTTCCGGAAAACATACAGGAAATGGGCCTGCCCGATTGTTGGTTTGATCTTTCAGAAGAAAAACAATTCGAATTGTGCAGTGGAGGCTTATGGACTTACGATGATTCGGATCATGATCTGGAGAAAGAACATAAAGATTTTTTAAGAAATCTGAATGAATTTGATTTGCTGCGCGATGAAGACCGTACCTATATATTTTCCCATTATCCTTGTCCTGATCTGACGGGTTTCAGGTCAAGATTCATCAGTTTTGCCGAGGAGTTGCAGGATCACTTTGATTTTATGCAGAATCATGACAGCATGCTCAGCTTTTCCGGTCACCGGCACGTGGAGGGATGTTTGTTCATTTCCGGAGAATCAATGCAGGAATTTGGTTTTGGAAAATATAAGATTGAAAACTTTCCCTGCTGGGTAGACGGCCCCTGCATCACTTCTGGGAAAAGAGAAAGTGGATTTATGCTTTTCGACAGTGACCGCATGATCATTGAGAGCATACCATTGAAAAAGCTTTAAATTTGCCTGCATGGAAAAACACCTTCTTTCCAAATCGACCTTTATCAGGGGAAGTCAGTGTCTCAAGTCCTTGTACCTGCATAAAAAAAGACCATTCTTGCGTGATCCTTTGTCTGCAGAGCAAAGGGCCAAATTCTCCAGGGGGCATGATGTGGGATTTCTGGCCCGGCAACTTTTTCCGGGAGGTATTGACATGAAGCCCAAGGCCCCGTCACAATACCAAAAAGCAGTTGAAAAAACATCTGAGTATATCATTTCTGAAAAGAACGGGATCATCTATGAAGCCACATTTCAATTCAACCGGGTGCTGATCATGCTCGATGTACTGGAAATCAAAGATGGAAAGTTATATGCCTATGAGGTAAAAAGCTCAAAGGCTATATCCCAGACTTACCTGCTTGATGCAGCCCTGCAATATTATGTTATGTCGAACGCAGGATTCAAACCGCTTGATTTTGAAATCATCTATATTGATCAGAATTATGTGCGCAAAGGTGAATTAGCGCTTGACAAGCTTTTTATATTTAAACCGGTTCTTGAAGAAATACTCGGGAAACAGCATTACGTTAGCAGTCAAATTGAAAAGGAAAAAGAAACTTTGCTGCTGAAACACTCCCCCAAAATCGACATCGGAGAACATTGCATACATCCCTACCCATGTGATTTTACAGGGCATTGCTGGAAACATTTGCCGGATATATCGGTATTTGATCTCCATTTTTTAAGTTTCGAGGAGAGGATGCAATTATACACAGCCGGGAAGGCCAATCTGGCAGATCTCAGCAAGGAGGATCTTAAAACAGCGGAAAGTATTGAAAAACTCAAAAGTATACTTGAACAATCTTTCTACCTCGATTGTGCTCATATTAAAAAGAAAATAGCAAAAATAAATCCTGATCGGGGATTCTTGCATATCCTGCTCAGAAGACCTGCCATACCTGAATTTGAAAACACCCAACCATACCAGGCCATACCTTTTGGAATCGCATATGCATTTGAATCTGATGGGGAGAAGAAAGCAGTCGCTGAGTTATTCGAAGCTCAGGATGACCCGTTTGTAAGCCTGACAGATCATTTAAAACTTCTGAATGATTTGAAAAAAGACTTCATCATATTTAAGCAGCCCGGGATAAATGAAATCATAGCCCATATTCTTAAAACGCAACAGCCAGGCAAGGACATTAGCGCTTTTCGCTATTATGATATTTCGGACTTCATTAGGGATTTTCATTTTTTTAGGCCGGGATTAAAGACAGATACAGGTCTTGAAAAGATTGCCAGGTTCATTCTAAAAGACAAAATAAGTGCAAAGATAACTTCTGAAATTGAGGCCGCCAGTCTTCTCAACAAATTATCAGTTGCAAACCGGGCGATCATTGCCGAATATCAGCAGGAGAATTTAAGGATTCTTGAAAATTTCTTTGATTTCCTTCGCAAAAAATGTAATATTGTATAGGATACCTTTCTGGCTTTTCTTACTAAACTGGCTGTTATTTCAAATATGCTTGGAGTTGTCAGATATATGATCTGTTGGGTTTGCGGACTGCTATTTTTTAATTCAGGAATCTTGTCTGCCCAAACTCAACAACTGAGATTCGAACGCATCGACAATGAGGATGGATTGTCGCAGGGTACTATCAATTGTATCTTCCAGGATCAACATGGTTTTATGTGGTTTGGCACCAAGGACGGGCTGAATAAATACGACGGAATTGATTTTGATATATACCAGACCATTCTAACAGACACATCAAGTATTTCCGGAAACCACATCAGCACTATTGCAGAAGATTATGAAGGTAACTTATGGATTGGAACAATAGGCAGCGGATTGAATAAGATGGATCCCTACAAAGAAACCTTTGTAAGATTTGATGATGAACAGGATTCGCTTTTCAGAATTTCCGGAAATATCATCAATGCACTTGCTTTTTACAAACGGGATATTTTGCTGATTGGTACACAGGACAATGGATTGACCGTGCTCAATATAAAAACGGGAGAAAGCAAGATCTACCAACATGATCCGGACAATGAAAACAGTATCGGGAGCAATCTCATCATGGACATTGCGGTTCACGAAAATGGAAGGATCTTTCTTTCAATGCGCAACAAAGGTTTTTGCGAATTTCATTACCAACGGGAGGAATTTAGCAATTATGAAATAATGGATTCTGCCATTGGGGATAATTCAATTACTGAGATTCATGGCCTGGATTTTGACAATCAGGGGAATTTATGGCTGTGTGATTATGAAAAAGGGCTTTTCAAATTTAATTTAAATACACACAAAACCATTAATTACAGGACACGGAAAATCCAAAAACCCGAAATGGAAGCTGATTTTATCCGTGATATCCTCGTTGTTGATTCTACCATCTGGTGTGCTACCCAGGGCTGGGGACTGTGCATTTTTGATATGCAAAGCCATCGTACGCGATATTACAGATATGAACCTGGAAATATGCACAGCCTTTCAAACAACGGTTTGATTTCATTTTTCAAGAGCAGAAGCGGAATCATTTGGATTGGCACGAATGGTAAGGGAATCAATTTTATTGACCGGGATGCCAAGCAGTTCATCACCTTCAACCAGGAAACAATATCGGAAGAGTGCAGCGAATATCTTAGTGTGCGGGGAATATTGAAGAAAAATGACAGCCTCTGGATCTCCGGATATGGCTCCTTTCAATTGTTTTTACCAGAAGAGGAACAGCCCAGGGAAATATTCAGCAGAATGAATATTTATTGTATCATAGAGGATTCCAGGAACAATGATCTTTTGTGGCTGGGTGATGAAGGTTCCGGGCTCTACAGGTTTTACAAAAGCACGTTTGATCTGCAGCTTGTCAAATCACTTAACGAAAATTTCACAGGAAAAATTTATGGTACTTCAATTTATTGTCTGCTGGATGATGGTGATTATCTCTGGGCAGGGACATACTACGGGCTGAACAAGCTAAACAAAAACAGTGGCGAGATTGTAAAGTTTCTGCACGATCCTGAAAAAGCAAACAGCATCGGCAAAGGGAGCGTAAGAGCGATACACATTGACAAGAGAGGACAATACTGGGTAGGAACGAGTGTAGACGGTGTGAGTGTTTTTGACGGGGTGAACGATTATTTTATGCATTACAGACATACTGATGAACCCGGCAGCCTGAGCAGTAACAACATCAATTCCATAAACGAGGACAGCAAGGGTAATATTTGGATTTGCTCACAGGGTGGGATCAATCTTTTTGATCCGGAAACATTGAGCTTTGAGGCTTTTACCGTTGAAGACGGGCTCCCGAACAATGTTGTTTATGCCATGCTGGAAGATCAGGAAAATAATTTCTGGCTCAGTACCAACATGGGCATCTGCAAATTCAACCCTGTAAGCGGAAGTGTCAGGAACTTTGATGTTGTTGACGGACTGCAGGGCAATGAGTTCAACAATGGAGCTTATTACAAGGCAAAGGATGGTGAGATGATCTTTGGGGGTATCAACGGATTTACACGTTTCTATCCTGAAAATATTCACAGCAATCCCTATGTTCCTCCTTTGGTATTCACGTATCTCGATTTAAAAAATGTTTCCGATACAGGCAAGATATCATTAACAGGAAAAAAGGAGATTGTATTGTCTCATAAAAATTCCATATTTGAAATCAGTTTTGCAGCCCTGAATTTTTATAAACCTGAAAAAAACCATTATAAATATAAACTGAGGGGATTGAAAAGTGGAACAACTGACTGGATTTCCCTGGAGAACAAAAGTTATGTTGATTTTGTTGGACTGGATCCGGGGCAATATACCCTGGATGTCATTGGATCTAACAATGATCAGATCTGGAATACCCAGGGAGCAAGTCTTGTCATCAACATAACACCTCCTTTTTGGAAAACATGGATTTTCAGGATCATCATGATCGCCTTTCTGGGATTGTTGATCTATTCCTTTTTCTGGATTCGGCTGAAGACCATAAAAACGGAAAGAGAAAAATTGCAGCAGCTTGTGGATGAGCAAACCATTGAATTGAAAAATGCCAATAACACCAAGGATAAATTCTTTTCGATCATCGGTCATGACCTGAAAAGCCCGCTCAACTCAATCATTGGATTTTCCAGCCTGATGGACTCGGAATATGATACCCTCACAGATGATGAACGGAAGCAATTTATAGGCGATATTTATTCATCCTCCGAAACACTGCTTAAATTAACGGATAATCTTCTGAATTGGGCAAGAGCCCAGAGCGGCTCAATCGACTGTCATCCAACGGATTTCGATATCAATGAACTTGCAACCGAAACCATTGGGTTGTTAATTCCCAATGCCCAGAAGAAGAAGATCAGCATCAGCAATCGAATGGAAAAGGCATACATGGTATTCGCCGATATGAATATGATCCATACAGTATTGAGAAATCTTATTTCGAATGCAATTAAATTTACACAACAGGGTGGAAAAGTCATCATTGAAGCTCAGGAAAAAGATGAATTTCTTGAAATTTCAATAAATGATAATGGTATGGGCATCAGTAAAAAAGATATCAGTAAATTATTCATAATATCAGAAAAATTTAAAACCGAAGGTACGGATCATGAAAAGGGAACCGGTCTGGGACTTATGCTCAGTAAGGAGTTTGTATTGATGAATAAGGGTGATATCCGGGTTGAAAGTCAGATCGGAAAAGGCAGCACCTTTGGTTTTACACTACCGCTTTCCAGTAAAGTGTTTTCGTAATTGGAATTTCATCCCATATTGATTTTTGTTGACTTATAATATTGATTATCAGATGCGATTTTGTTCATAACTTTTAAGGTCAACTTTGGTTTTCGGACCGGACATTAATGCTTATTTTTGATTTTATGGACGAACCCAAAAACCAAAAAGATACACAAAGAAAACGAAGCAGGAAACCCGCAGTTAATCAGTTTTTTATGGAGCACGGGAAAGTACCTCCCCAGGCTGTGGACCTGGAGGAAGCTGTACTTGGAGCTATTATGCTTGAAAAAGATGCCCTGACTGCCGTTATCGATATATTGAAACCGGAAGTGTTTTATAAAGATGCTCACAGGAAGATTTATGAGGCCATAGCCAGACTGTTCGCAAAATCCGAACCAGTCGATATCCTTACGGTTACGGAAGAGCTTAAAAATTCAGGAGAACTTGACATCGTGGGAGGACCCTATTACATCACACAGCTTACCAACCGCATTGCTTCCGCTGCCAATGTTGAATACCATGTCAGGATCATAGCACAGAAATTTATTCAGCGTGAACTGATCAGGATCTCCAGTGAAATTATCAAAGAAGCTTACGAAGATACCACAGATGTTTTTGATTTGCTGGACAAAGCCGAACAGGGATTGTTCTCCGTTAGTGAGACAAACCTGAGAAGGAATTATGACGATATGCAATCACTGGTAAAAGAGGCCATCACAGAGATACAGGCAGCAAAGGACCAGGAGGCACACCTCAGGGGTGTTCCTTCAGGCTTTACTGAAATAGACCGTGTAACTTCCGGTTGGCAAAAATCCGATCTCATCATCATTGCTTCCCGACCGGGAATGGGAAAAACCGCTTTTACGCTTTCGATGGCAAGGAACATCGCTGTGGAATTTAAAAAATCCGTTGCTGTATTTTCACTCGAGATGTCCTCTGTGCAGCTGGTAACACGTCTTATCTCAAGTGAAACCCAATTGTCGGCAGAAAAACTGCGCAAGGGAAACCTTGAAAATTATGAATGGGAACAACTCAACGCGAAGATCAATAATCTGGTCGATTCCAAGATCTTTATCGATGACACCCCTGCCCTGACCATCTTCGAACTTCGGGCCAAATGTCGCCGCCTGAAAGCACAACATGATATAGACGTGATTTTTATTGACTACCTTCAGTTGATGTCAGGTACGGCCGAAAGCAAAGGAAACCGGGAACAGGAGATCAGTAACATTTCCAGGTCTCTCAAAAGTCTGGCCAAGGAGCTTAATGTACCTATCATTGCATTATCTCAGTTGAGCCGTGCAGTGGAAACACGCGGGGGGTCGAAGAAACCCATCCTCTCTGATCTTCGCGAATCCGGTGCCATAGAGCAGGATGCCGACCTTGTGCTGTTTATATACAGGGCTGAATATTATAAGATCGATGTGGATGAAGAAGGAAATTCCACTACGGGCATGGCGGAGATCAGCATAGCAAAACACCGAAATGGCGCCCTGAAAGATGTTCCGCTGCGATTCATAGCCAAATACGCAAAGTTTGAAGACCTTGATGCCGATGATTTTGATATCACCGAAGATGATCCCTCTGCAGGCTTCGATTACCCCAATGGTAATACAAGAACAGTCCCCTCCCGAATGAATGATGATATGGATGATGGTGACGATGTACCGTTTTAGGGTGCTGGTATATTGATATATGAGTATATTGTTATATTAGTATATTTGTTGATTGGCATGCTTGGGTGTTCATTTTTAATCTTGATTAATTCCGATTTATTGTTTTTTTTGGAGATGCTATCGAAGTACGTCATAGGTAAAAGATAAAACATTACTCCTGCATAAGATTGAATTCTTATTGAAATAGTTGTATCTTTAGATGTTAAATAAAAACTTTGTTGTTATGAAAAAACTATACCCTTACGTATTACCTTTATTGATACCTTTTTTGTTGGTTTTAACAGCCTATCACACAGGCTCCCCCGGCGGTAAAACAAATTCTCCCGGAGACGGGTTTAGCAATTGTACCGACTGCCATTCGGGAACACCCATTGATGTGAGCGACTGGATTGAACTGGACATTCCGGCAGAAGGCTATGAACCCGGGGCCACTTATGTCGTTACGCTCACCGGGTCGCATGAGGCACCGGGGCGTTTTGGTTTTGAAATGACCGCAGAGGATGAGTCTGGGACCAAAGTAGGTGAATTCACCCCCACAGACAATGAAACGCAACTGACCAATAACGGTCATGCGGTTACACACACGGATGAAGGCATCAATCCTTCAGGAGATTTTAAAACCTGGACCTTTGACTGGACCGCACCTGATCCGGGTGTTGGCAATGTGTATTTTTACGCTGCACTGAATGCTGCCAACGGAGACGGAACCAATTCAGGTGATGTTATTTACACCACGGAAATGATGTACCAGGAACATTTAACCGGAATCAAAACAGTATTTGCAGAGCAGATGCGTTTTTATCCCAATCCGGCAAAAGAATATATCATGCTGGAAACCGGACAAAAATTGCTTGGCAGTCAACTGAACATCATCGATCTGAGCGGCAAAACTGTTTTTTCAAGTGTGATCATGACCAAGGTCAGGAAGATCGCGCTGGGTGATTTTCAGGCAGGTATGTATTTCATTGTCATGGATAAAGATGGTGAGCGGAAATCTGAAAAGCTGCTGATCCGGGAATAATTTCCTGATCCTTTTATTTGTCGTTCTGTGATCTTTTGGCGGATCTTACGCCCTTGATGCGTGTAAGTTTGTTGAGCAGCTCTTTGAGATGTTCGCGGTTGCGCACCTGCACTTTAATGTTGCCTACAAATTCTTTGTTTTTCGTGTTCACGTTAAGTGCCAGCATATTTACTTTCAAATCGTTGGATATTAAATTGGCTATGTCTCCCATGATACCAATTTTATCTTCTCCAAGGATGGTGATATTTGTTTGATACCAGGCAGAATCGTCGCGTGATTTCCAGTTTACGTCAATGACCCTGTAATTATATTTTGACAGGAGTTCTGCTGCATTGGGACAATTCAGCCTGTGGATGGTGATTCCTTTGCCAATGCTGATAAAGCCGAATACCGGATCACCCCAGACTGGATTACAGCATTTTGCCAGGGTATAATTTACATTCTTTAGCTTATCATCGATGATGAGTGCCTCTTCGGTTGTGTCCGTCTTTTTTTCTTTGGGCTCGGGCCTGGCAACCTCTTTCATTTTCTTGGCCGATCCGTTGGTCAGGATATCCTTTACTTTAGGAAGATCCAGCTTTTCGGTAGCAATAGAATAATACAGGTCGATCGATGATTTGAATTTGAAATGCTTTATCAGCTTATCAATGTTTTCTTCATTAAAATCAAGCTTCCAGGTTCTGAATTTCCTGCGCAGGATCTCATTCCCCGCTTCAGCTCCCTGGAATTTCTCCTCCAGCATGGCCCTTTTAATCTTGCTGATGGCCTTGCTACTGACAACAAAACTCAACCAGTCCATTTTCGGGGATTGATTTTTCGAAGTCATGATCTCTACCTTATCACCGTTATTCAGCACATACCTGATGGGTACATTTTTACCATTCACCCTGGCTCCTGTGCATTTATCGCCAATATCAGTATGTATTTCATAGGCAAAATCAAGCACGGTACTGCCATTTTTCAACTCCCTGAGGTCACCATTGGGGGTGAATACATAAACTTTATTGTTGTTTCTGCTGATCTCCGGTGCCACCTGGTCAAAATCAATCTGTTTGGGATCTTGTAAAATATCCCTTACCTGGTTGATGTAGGTATCAACATCCTGTTTATTGCCGAAGCCCTTGTATCGCCAATGGGCAGCCTGACCTTTTTCGGCTATTTCATCCATGCGTTTGCTTCTGATCTGTACTTCCACCCAACGATTGTTCGGACCTTTAACAGTGGTATGCAGAGACTCATAACCGGAAGCTTTGGGTGTGGATATCCAGTCGCGAAGTCGTTTTGGATTGGGCTCATAAAGATCCGTTACCAGGGAATATATTTTCCAGCAATCGGATTTTTCATTTTTTTGTTTGCTGTCGGAAATAATCCTGATGGCAAACAAATCGAATACCTCTTCAAACTTGAGATTCTGCTTTTTCATTTTATTCCAGATGCTGGCGATGCTTTTGGGCCTGCCTTTGATCTCACAATTAAAACCCTGTTTGATGAGCTCTCTCCGTATGGGTTCTGTAAAATCCTCGATAAAAACGTTTCTCTTTGTTTTGGTAGCCTGAAGTTTTTGAGATATCTCATCGAAGATTACAGGATGTTCATGATGCATGACAAGTTCTTCCAGTTCTTCCTTGATATTGTAAAGGCCGAGCCGGTGTGCAATGGGAATGTAAATATATTTTACCTCTGAAACGAAGGTTTTCTGCTTCTCGCTGTTGTATTTTTTCAAATGCCTGAGGTCGTATAGCCTGTGGGCAAGTTTGATGAGTACAACCCTGATATCACCCACCAGGGAGAGGTAAAGCTTCCTGAATTTTTCTGATTGAAAGGATACCTTTTTTGTACTGATACCACTGAGTTTCAATAAGCCATCCAGGATCAGTACGGTGTTGTTATTAAATCTCTTTTCAACCTCTTCGCGGGAAATCCCTCCCTTTTCGTAAACACTGTGAAGCAGCGAACAGATTACCGATACATTGCCCAGACCGATTTTTTCAATGGCAATGATGGCTACTTCTATGGCATGTTCTATGGTTGGGGCATCCTGAGCCTGGGGGTTTTCAAATTCATACTTCACTGCAAGTTCATAGGCCTTGTTGATCAGCCTTAAATCTTTCTTCTGCAGATACGGTTTCGATATTTCAATTAATTTAAGGTATCGTTCGTTTACCTTATTTCTTCTCTTTTCATCAATCATCAAAACCATTTTTATAAAAATAGGGAATTTTTATAATAAAAAAAAGCGTCCTAAATGAAAAGGACGCTTTTTGCGAAATATTGTGCGGTTTCATTACTTTTTATCCGACTTCGTACTATCGTCCGAAGGTTTGTCTTTTGGTGGTTCTGAAATGGATTCCCGCATTTTCGTATCCGCCTGTATGTTCTTGAATTTGTAGTAATCCATGATTCCCAGATTTCCGCTTCTGAAGGCTTCGGAAATGGCTTTGGGTATCTCCGCTTCGGCCTGAATAACATTGGCCCTGGCTTCCTGAGCCTTGGCCCGCATCTCTTGTTCTTGTGCAACAGCCATGGCTCTTCTTTCTTCGGCCTTGGCCTGTGCAATATTTTTATCGGCATTGGCCTGATCCATTTGCAGCACGGCACCAATGTTCTTACCAATATCGATATCAGCAATATCGATGGAGAGAATCTCAAAGGCCGTTCCTGAATCAAGTCCCTTTTCCAGTACCACTTTAGAAATGGAATCGGGATTTTCCAGTACGGATTTATGCGAATCTGCTGAACCGATAGAAGAGACAACACCCTCGCCTACCCTGGCCAGCACCGTTTCTTCTCCTGCACCACCCACAAGTTGCCTGATGTTGGCACGCACCGTAACACGCGCTTTACAGATGAGCTGAATACCATCCTTTGCAACAGCGGTAACAGGCGGTGTATCGATCACTTTGGGATTAACTGACATCTGCACTGCTTCCAGCACATCGCGTCCTGCCAGGTCGATGGCAGCAGCCACTTTGAATTCAAGGTCCATATTGGCCTTGTCTGCAGATATCAGCGCAGAAACAACTTCTTTAACATGACCTCCCGCAAGATAATGGGCCTCCAGGTTGTTCCTGGTAAGATTCAATCCGGCTTTGGTTGAGGCGATCATGCTCCGCACAATCACTTGTGGCGGAATCTTTCTCCAACGCATGAAAACAAGCTGGATCAAAGAAATTCTAACACCTGATAAAAGCGCTGTAAACCATAATCCTACAGGGATAAAATAAAACAGCAACCATAATAAGAAGATGGATCCAAGCCCGATGGCTATGATAATCCAAACACTAGCATCATTCATTTTTATCTATTTTTCGTTTTACATATATTTTATTAAAGCTTATTTTCGTAACAATAACTTCTGTGCCCGGATCAACAAAATCCCCCTGGGTATGCACTTCATAATAATCATCATTGATCAATGCCTTGCCAACAGGGTTGAGTCTTGAAATGGTTTTGCCTTCATCACCGACTTTTATCTTCAATTGATCGATAACATTCACTTTTCCGTCAATATCATCACTCAGCATGGCACGCTTCCAGGTTTTGGAGCGAAGTGCAAAAATGAGTAAACCAATGGAAGCAGCCAGCGTACCGACCAGTATCCAGTTGCCAGTTGTGCTGCCCAGCACAAGATAAGATTGCCAGATACCGATAATCAGCAATGCGATGCCGATAATGCCTGCCACAGCCTGTCCGGGAAAAACCAGGATTTCCAGTATCAAAAAAAGCAGCCCAATGGCTATTAATGCTACAACTACCCAGATCATGCGATTATTCTATTGAAACTGTTAATGTACGATTCGACATTTCTTCATGTATTGGCTTTAATTCATCAAAAGTGCCTGATTTTACAGCACACTTTCCATTGTAATGTACGATCAAAGTGCATTGTTCCGCCTGCTCAGGCTCGTGCTTACAAACTTCGATCAGGGTTTCAATGACGAAATCAAAAGTGTTTACTTCGTCATTGTAAAGGATCAATTCCCGTTCTTCCAGATTTTGATCCTGTATATCTTTTTTCGTGATCGTTTTTTCCTTGACCATATCACCGACAAATATATAATCAAAATTAATGAATAAATGAATCCTGTAGGTTAAATTTGCAAAAAAAAGGAAAGAACGCTGGTTCTGAATGCACAGGTTTACAACAAATATTGAAATGATCAGATTGCGCCTGGCCGACAAACTTCCCGGGCCAGTTGCACAATATAAAATGGCTCCGCTGGTGCGCAGGGATCAAATGAAGAAGGTTTCGGATACAGGAAAAGGAATCAAAAGCAGTGTTTTAATTTTGTTTTATCCCGATGATGGAGAAATTTTTATTCCTTTTATCCGACGACAGCAATATGATGGTGTTCACAGCGGGCAGATTGCTTTCCCCGGTGGAAAATATGAGGAGCATGATCCCGACCTCATGCATACAGCAATTCGCGAAGCGAATGAAGAAATTGGCATTAACCCGGACCAGATAGAAGTGATCGGTTATCTTACTTCCCTGTACATTCCGCCAAGTAATTACAATGTTTTGCCTGTAGTTGCATACAGCAGAGAAAAACCCGAATTTGAAATTGACAAAGCAGAAGTAGACTATTTGTTAAATTTCAAGCTCAGCGAAATTACGGATGTGCGATCGATTACGGAAAAAGAAATCCCCATGAGTGATGGGCGGATTTTTAAAACGCCCTGTTACCTGATTAGGGATCATATTATTTGGGGCGCTACCGCAATGATCCTGAGTGAAATGACGGATATTATTGAAAAGGCCGGCTTATAAAACAGTCCGCTTTATCAATCTTCAACAATAATTTCATGTGTTATTTCAGCACCTTTTCCAAGCAAGTAACTGACCCCGCAATATCTTTCCTGTGACAAATTGACTGCTTTTTCCAGTTTTTTCATGGGCAGGTCTTTGCCTTTAAAGAAATATTTGATATGCAATTTATCATAATGTTTGGGGTGTTCATCGGTGTTATGACCTTCCACCGACACATTGAACTGTTCAGGTTCAACCCGCATCTTCTTCAGGATGCTGATAACATCCATGCCCGTGCAACCTCCAAGCGAAGCAAGCAACAGAGGTTTGGGCCTTGGCCCTTTGTCTTCACCGCCTACTTCCGCTCTGGCATCAATGGTGATTTTATGATCATTTACTATGGCCTCGAATGCCATTTTATCTTTCCAGCTAATGTCAACTTTTTCATTCATACTTAAAACTCTGTTTGTTATTTTGTGCAGCAGCTTATCAACAAATATACCAATATAAGCTGTCATTGACGGTGTTGTCAGCTTCTTGTTTTGCTTTGATATAATTTTTGTAATTTTATGCACTCAAACTAAAAGGACGAAAACAATGTTTTTGAAGTTATTAAAAGGAACTCAGTTATTTATCCTGGCTGCATTGATCGCACTACCATTATCACTATTATTTTCTTCCTGCTCGGGTTCGGATGATTGTTATTATTCTGCCTCCAGATACCAGAAGAAAAGAAAAAGAGACGGATCCAACCTGCATTACCGTCCATCCTCTTTTAAACATGATTCGCCTGTTAAGAAAAAATGGATCATCGATAAAAAGCGCAAACCCATCATCAAATAAAAAGTCTTTCTTATTTTGCATCCATGAATGGATACCGAAAATCTTCGGGAGGTACGAAGTTTTCCTTGATCACCCTGGGTGAAACCCATCGCAATAAGTTCAACATGGAACCGGATTTGTCATTGGTTCCCGAAGCCCTTGCTCCACCAAAGGGTTGTTGCCCAACGACTGCACCTGTTGGTTTGTCATTGATATAAAAGTTGCCAGCAGCATTGATAAGTGCTTTGGTTGCCTGATCAATGGCATATCTGTCGAGCGCGAAAATGGAACCTGTCAGTGCATAAGGGGAAGTCTGATCAAGCAGGTGAAGCGTTTCTTCGTATTTGTTTTTGTCGTAAACATAGATCGTTAATACAGGGCCAAAGATCTCTTCCTGCATACTTTCATATTTTGGATCTTCTGTGAGAATGACAGTTGGTTCAATAAAATATCCATTGGTCTTATCAAATCCTCCACCTGCAATAATTTCACAAACGGAAGATTTTTTTGCGCGCTCAATATATCCGGTAATCTTGTCGAAGGCAGTTTCATCAATCACAGCATTCATAAAATTCGTAAAATCCTCAACCACTCCCATTTTTATCATTTTCAAATCCCGTACAATCATGGCCTTGGTCTCCTTCCAAAGGTTATCGGGGATATAAGCTCTTGAAGCAGCCGAGCACTTTTGTCCCTGGTATTCAAAAGCTCCCCTTGTCAGGGCTGTAGTTAACTGTTGTGGATTCGCAGATTTATGAACCATTACAAAATCTTTCCCTCCCGTTTCTCCCACGATTTTGGGATAAGTATTGTGCAGCATCACATTTTCCCCTATGGCTTTCCAGATTTTCTTAAAAACTTCTGTGGAGCCGGTAAAATGTACACCTACAAAATCAGGGTGGGTCGACATAACTTTTCCGCCTACAGCTCCGGGTACACTGATCATGTTGATCACACCATCGGGTAGTCCGGCCAGCTTCAATATTTCTATGATCACCCGGGCCGAATACAGTTGTGTTTGGGCAGGCTTCCAAACCACAACATTGCCCATGAGTGCGGGGGCTGTTGGGAGGTTTCCGGCAATTGATGTAAAATTAAAAGGGGTCAATGCATATACAAATCCTTCGAGCGGTCTTTGTTCCATGCGATTCCAGACACCTATCTCAGAATCTGGCTGTTGCCTGTAAATTTCCTCCATGAAATTTACATTGTACCGGAGAAAATCTGCCAGTTCGCATGCAGCATCAATTTCGGCCTGGAATACATTCTTTGATTGCCCCAGCATGGTAGCTGCATTGATTTTGGCGCGATAGGGTCCGGCAATAAGATTGGCTGCTTTCAGAAAAATGGATGCCCGCTGCTCCCAGGATAATGCCTGCCATTTGGGCCGAACTGCCAAAGCAGAATCTATGGCGTGCTCAACGTGTTCTGCCGTTCCCATATAATAATGCCCCAGCAGCCTGGAGAGATCATGAGGAGCCCTGATCTCATGCTGCTCATCCGTTCTTATTTCCATACCACCAATGTACATGGGTACATCAATTACGCTAGATTGCATACCGGAAAGCACAGATTTTAAATGGCTTCGCTCCGGTGAGCCAGGTGCATAACGTAAGACTTTTTCGTTGCTTACTCCAGGGACATTATAAATACCGATTGACATATACTTAATATTTAAACGTAAAACATATCAAACCATCAGCATACAAAATTAAACAAATTATCAATTTAGAATTTATCTAAACAAATTTTAACAATCTTTTAAAAGCTTAATCATAACAGGGATTTGATAAGTTAACTATGATATTACTTTCAAAATTATTATTTTTGTAATATGCCATATCTATTTTTTTAACAATCTATGATTTTGCTAATTTTTTAACATATGATTCAGAAAGAATTATTTGACATCATTATCAAACAAGAAAAAAAGCCAATGAAAGCATCAGCCGATGGCAAGACCTCGGATGAATCAAAAGTTTTGTTGAAGCAATTGCTCAATGAAATTCCTGAATTAAATGATTTGATAAGTAAATCAGATGATTATCAGGAATTCAAATCACAGATAAAAGATTGGGTGGAGAACTATTTTGCTGAGCGGCAGCATGCCCATCAATATTGCAAGCATGAAGTAAAGGGGCGGGAAGCTTACGAAAAACTGAGCGAACAAGATATTGCTGCCATTCGTTTACACGATTATATTCAACGGGATGGTGAAAAATATGAGGACCTGAATTTGCGCGGTGAAATGATCATAAACCGGCCCCTGAATTTACTCTGGGATGCCTTAATCAGTGGATCTGTTGATATAGACCCCAACTTCGTAATCGACTTTATTTACCTGTTCCGTCAATTTACCGGAAAGCTTGAATTTCACAAACCAAGCCAGGAAGAGCTTTTTCAATGGATGGATGAGCATCCCTCCGGTTTGGATGAAGATATCGTTAGCATCAGGAAAAAGAATAAGGAAAGGATTATCAGGATTTTTATCAGGAAAATCGATGAAGGGGAGATCAAAGACAAACATTACGGGTTTGAAAAAGATGATACCCAGGAAGATAAGGTCAATAAAATGTTGTCCTGGTGGAATGAGCGACTTTTCCACCTGAGATTTGCAATCAGAAGTCCCGAATTGCTGAATGAAATGTTGGATCATTCCCTGGACACAGAAACCATGGATCTGCTGCGCAGGGCCAAGAGTGGTGGAATCCCGTTTTTCGTCAATCCGTATTATTTATCTCTGCTGAATACGAAAGACCAGGGAAGTATCAAAAAAAACACCGACCTGGCCATACGTGATTATGTGATCTACAGTGAAGAATTGATTGATGAATACGGTCACATCGTTGCCTGGGAGAAGGAGGATGTAGTGGAACCGGGCAAACCCAATGCCGCGGGATGGCTACTTCCGCATGGACACAACATACATCGTCGATACCCGGAAGTTGCTATTTTGATACCGGATACCGTTGGCAGGGCATGCGGTGGTTTGTGTGCCTCATGTCAGCGGATGTATGATTTCCAGAACGGACATTTAAATTTCAACCTCGACAAATTAATGCCCCGGGAAACATGGCCGCAAAAACTGGAGCGATTGCTAAGGTATTTTGAAGAAGACAGCCAGCTAAGAGATATACTGATTACCGGCGGGGATGCACTGATGAGTTCAGATAAATCCCTGAAAAGAATCCTGGATGGAGTTTACAGGATTGCCCAAAACAAGATCAAGGCGAACAAAAACAGGAAAGATGGAGATAAATATGCTGAAATGATCCGTGTGCGACTGGGTACAAGACTTCCTGTTTATCTTCCGCAACGAATAAGCGCGGAACTTGTGCAGGTTCTGTCGGACTTCAAAGAGAAGGCATCCAAAATCGGAATGAAGCAATTTGTGATACAAACGCATTTCGAATCTGCCATGGAGATTAGTCCGGAAGCAAAAGAAGCGATCCGTAAACTGCTGTCGGCAGGTTGGATCATCACCAACCAGCAGGTTTTTACTTCTGCAGCTTCCCGCCGGGGACATACGGCCAAGCTTAGAAAAGCGCTGAATGATGTTGGGGTGATGACTTATTACACTTTTACTGTAAAAGGTTATATGGAAAATACGCATAATTTTGCCACCAACGAACGTGCAGTGCAGGAGCAAATAGAAGAGAAAGTATTCGGAACCATATCACCTGATAATTATGAAAAGATCAAGGAGTTTCCTCAGGATGCTGAAAACCTGATCTCCAGAATAAAAAGCCTGAGGCAGCAAGAAAACATCCCTTTCATGGCAACCGACCGGAATGTGTTGAATTTGCCTGGTGTAGGCAAAAGCCTTACTTACAGGACCATTGGTATTACACATGATGGGAGAAGAATCCTGGAATTTGATCATGACCATACACGCCGGCACAGTCCGATTATCAATAAAATGGGCAAAGTGGTGATCATTGAATCCAAATCGATCGGAAGCTATCTGAAACAACTGTACGACATGGAGGAAGATATCAATGATTATGAATCTGTTTTCACCTATTCCATTGGTGAAACAGAAGAAAGAATGCCGGTATATGAGTATCCGAAATATCATTATGAAAATACTTCAAAAATCACGAACCTTGAATTGAAATAAACAGCGCTGATTTTGAAAATCATTGTAAATTTGGGGAAAGAACAAATGCCATTGTGCGGATAACTCTTGAAGATTTAGAATGAGGTTTAAAAAAGCAATTCTGATTTTTTGTGTTTTCTTTGTTTTGGGAGGTTTAAATTCATGTCATGTGGTGCGCTATTTTACCTTAAATACAGCCGATGTTAAAGATTTTAAAAGATTTCCTGCAGATACCGTTTACCCCGGGAATCACAATTTTGAATTCAAACATGCAGTCCCGGAAATTAATATTGTTCCACGAGCTAATATAACTTTTCGGGATAATGACTTTGAGGATTTTTTGCGAGAAAAAAAAACACTCGCTTTCCTGGTAATCCGGAATGACACAATCTTGTACGAAAAGTATTTCGATGGTTTTAACCGGAAAAGTATACTACCTTCTTTCTCAGTCACCAAATCCATTGTATCTGCGCTGGTTGGTATTGGCATAGCAGAGGGGTGGATTGCCGGAGTGGATGACAAGGTCAGCGATTATTTGCCTGAACTGGCGAAAAATGGATTTGATCGGGTTAGCATCCGAAATCTTTTGAACATGCGATCAGGGATAAATTACAGCGAAGGCTATTACAATCCCTTTGGCAAGATGGCCAAGTTCTATTACGGCAAGAACCTGGCAAAGTATGTCAGAAAACTGAAAGTAAAAAGTCAAGCGGGAAAAAACTATAAATATCAGAGTGCCAACACACAAATCCTGGGCATGATCCTGGAACGATCCAGTGGAAAAAAACTTCCTGAAATACTTGAAACATATATCTGGAAAAAAGCAGGGATGAAATATGAAGCTACCTGGAACATGGACAGCCGCAAGCATAAAAATACAAAAGCCTATTGTTGCCTGAATGCACGTTCCAGGGATTTTGCAAGATTTGCACGATTGTATCTGGCTGATGGGCGCTTTGAGGGTACAGCAGTAATTCCTGAAGAATGGATCCGGAAAACCCTTCAAAATACAACAGATTCGAGGGATTCGCAAAACTATCCCTATCATTTCGGTTGGCGTGTGATCGATGGTAATATACTTTTTGCCAAAGGGATTCTGGGCCAGTATATTTACATTGACCGATCTAAAAAGCTGATTATCCTGCGGTTCGGAAAAAAAAACAAAAAAGTGGAATGGGTGGAATTATTCAGCCAGATCGGTTCGGAAATCAAGTGATTCATTCTTTGTGAAAAGTTTCATGTGCTGGATAATTCAACTTTTTCCTGGCCTCTTCTTCAGAAAAGGTATAATAGGTCACACATGCCTCGGCACAACATTTTCCGCTGGAATCGTACAGTTCGGTATTTATATCTGCAAGGTTTCGTCGCATTCCTTTGAGACGTGCCCTGAGCGTAATTTCATCATCCGTTACCAGTACCTGGTTGCGATATCTGATGTTCATCCTGGAAGTTACACCGGCTGTTTTTAACTTTATTTGTACCACCCAGCTTGCAATCTCATCCATCAGCGTGGCTTGTATTCCGCCGTGAAGTATATTATGATATCCTTGGTAATGATTGCCAGGATGCCATTTACACAGGATCTCCTCCCCTTCTTCATAAAATTCCATCTGCAGGCCTATGGGATTATCGGGTGAACACCCGAAACAATCGTAACCTTCCAGTCTCCTGTATGGATTTATGATCCGCTTCATCTATCTCTTCTCCCCTTTTTTGTATTTTACTTCTTCACTAAGTTTTCCATTTTCATCATAATACTTCCAGTTCCCGTCCTTTTTACCATTTTTGTATTGACCTGCTATTTTTAAGTTGCCATTTTCATAATACTCTTTGTAGTCTCCCACCTGCACATTATTTTCATAATAAGAAACAGACATCAGGCTGTCATTATCATGATAGGTTTTCTGGATCCCTTCAAATGCATCATTTTTATAATTGTACTCGGCAATTAAATTACCGCGCATGGTATACCATTTCGAATAGCCTTCCTTTTTACCTTCAACATATTGAGATTCCTCCTGTACTTTGCCGTTCTCATAATATAATTTCTTGATCCCGTGAATCTTGTCATCTTTATAGTCAATTTCTGATTCAAGTCTGCTGCCATAGCGATATTTAATAAATGGACCATTCAGTTTTCCGTTTATATAGTGCCTTTGAGATTCGATATATCCACGTTGGTTTAAAATGATCTCGATACCATCTTTTATTCCATCTACATAATTCTGGACTTTATAGATCATATTGTTGGGGTGAAAAGTAATCCAGAGACCGTCTTTAATGCCATCTTCATAATAGCCTTCCATGTGATACCGGCCGTTTTCTTCTTTGTAAAAACCGTTCTTAATCGTATCCGTGTTGTTTTCTGTTTGACTTTGAGCTGAAAGTGATGAAGCTATAAAGACAAAAATGATGAAGGAAATAATACTGCGTGTCATAAGGCTAAATTTTAACAATGCAAATGTAGAAAATATCCATATGTATAAAAAGAAAACCGGGGACTTTGCGTCCCCGGTTCTCCAACCAAAACCAAATTTATTAATTATGAGAAAGTTGTCCCCTCACCGGGGACGGAAGTAAGTTCTTTAATTATTAACCAAAATATTGCGAACTTACATTATAATAACCAATTATTATGCCAATTATTGTAAGCGATTCAAAAACAAAATCATAAAATATGTTAAATAGATAATTGCAGTATATATGGGGAAATCCAGATATTAAAAATTTAACGCTCTTTTCTGTTTTTTCTTGTGCAATATATTTTTTCCCAGAATGAAAACTTTCTTTACCAAATGTGGGAAAATTATACAATATTGCCGAAAAGATCAAAAGTATCGGCACCATTTATTCTTACATCAAGCAAGTGGCCGCTCAGGTTTTTTGCTTTAGATTCAATTAAGACTTCATTGTCAACTTCAGGTGAATCATATTCTGTTCTGCCAATATAATATTCTCCCTCCTTCCGGTCGATCATCACCTTTAGTGTATGTCCAATCCGGTTCATATTTTTTTCATGGGAAATAGATTGCTGCAAGCTCATCAATTCGTCAATTCTGGTTTGAACCACTTTTTTGCTGACAATATTTCTCATTGAAAAAGAGGATGTACCTTCTTCGGGTGAATAGGCGAAAAGCCCGAGTCTTTCGAATTTCATTTCATGGATGAATTCTTTTAATTCCTCATATCTTTTTGAGGTTTCACCGGGGTAACCAATTATGAATGCAGTTCTGATATAAGCCTCTGGGATTTCTTCTCTGATTTTACGAATCAGTTCGATCGTCTGCTTTTTGTCGACACCCCGCCTCATGGATCTAAGTATATTGGTATTGATGTGTTGCAGTGGGATGTCAATGTAGTTACAGACCTTTTTATTGTCGCGTATTACCGGGATCAGGTCTTGCGGAAATCCGGCCGGGTGCAGGTAATGTAATCTGATCCATTCAATGCCCTCTATTTTGCAAAGTGTATCGACAAGTTCGGGAAGTTTCCTGGATTTATAAAGGTCCAGTCCATAATAAGTAAGGTCTTGTGATATCAGAATCAATTCTTTTACGCCCTTTGCAGCAAGCTTCTCCACCTCACGAATAATTTCCTCGATATTTCTGGACTGATGATTACCCCTGATGGCGGGTATTGCACAAAATGAACAATGCTGATTGCATCCTTCTGCAATTTTAAGGTAGGCATAGTGCGCAGGTGTAGTCAACAACCTCTCACCCAGCAGGTCTTTCCTGAAATCGAAGCCGAGGTCGTTGATGATCCGGGCAAAATCGCTAACACCATAAAAAGCATCCACTTCCGGAATTTCTGTAATGAGCTCGCTTTTATATCGTTCGGAGAGGCAACCCATGACAAGCAGGTTTTTAACAATTCCTTTCTTACGGGCATCAGCAAATTGCAATATGGTATCGATGGATTCCTGCTTGGCATCAAGGATAAAACCACAGGTGTTGATGATGACTGTTTCTGTGATTTCGTTGGAATCGTGGAGGATTTCGATGTTGTTTGCCTTGATCTGCCGCATCAATACTTCCGAATCCACAAGATTTTTGGAACAACCCAGTGTAACCAGATTTATCTTATGGGTATTTGAGGGATGATGCACTTACAATCAGGAATTACTGAACAAACTGTCAACAAATTCGAAACGATTGAATATTTGCAGGTCTTCTATTTTTTCACCTACACCAATATATTTTACAGGAATTTTAAACTGGTCCGAAATTCCCAGTACCACGCCTCCTTTGGCAGTGCCATCCAGCTTTGTTAGTGCAATGGCATTTACTTCGGTAGCTGCGGTAAACTGGCGGGCTTGCTCAATTGCATTCTGGCCGGTAGAAGCATCGAGGATCAGCAGTATTTCATGGGGTGCATCAGCAATAAGCTTTTGCATCACCCGCTTTACCTTCGATAGCTCATTCATCAGGTTTACTTTGTTGTGCAAACGTCCTGCAGTATCGATGATCACGACGTCCGCATCGCTTTTAATAGCGGAATTGAGGGTATCGTATGCAACGCTGGCCGGGTCTGATCCCATGCTTTGTTTAACGAGAGGAACGCCAGCCCTTTGCGACCATATCTCGATCTGCTCTATGGCAGCAGCCCTGAATGTATCCGCAGCTCCAAGTATCACTGATTTTCCAGCTTTTTTATATTGTGAGGCAAGTTTGCCGATGGTGGTGGTTTTCCCAACACCATTCACTCCCACAACCATGATCACATATGGCTTTTTGTCGGCAGGCAGGGAAAAATCAACATTGTCTTTCACATTGTTCTCCTGCAGCAGAGCGGCAATTTCTTCCTTCAGGATTTGGTTGAGTTCTGAAGTTCCGAGATATTTATCCCTGGCAACTCTCTCTTCAATTCTTTCAATAATCTTCAGGGTAGTATTTACGCCAACATCTGAGGTTACGAGAACTTCTTCCAGCTTATCCAGTACTTCGTCGTCAACCCGGGATTTACCGACAACGGCTTTGGATATTTTTGAAAAAACACTTTGCTTGGTCTTTTCAAGACCCTTATCGAGTTTTTCCTTTTTATCTTTTGAAAAAAAACCAAACATGGCTGTTGTTCATTTGTTTATACAAAAAAAGCTTTCTCCCAGCGAAGGAAAAAGCCTTCAGTTATAATATTTTATAAGATTTATTTCTTGCTGAGAAATTCTTTTACTTTTTCGTTGGGTACAACATCTTCCTTAAAGGCGTAGGCACCGCTCTTTTCTGATTTTACCATGCGGATCACTTTTGCAAAATCTTTTCCGCCTGTTTGTAATGAAGCAACTACTTTCTTAGCCATAACTCAATTATTTAATTTCTTTATGAATCGTATACTTTTTCAGGATGGGATTGTACTTTTTCAACTCCAAACGCTCGGGAGTGTTCTTCTTATTCTTTTTTGTAACATACCGCGATGTTCCGGGCTTGCCGGAATTCTTATGTTCCGTACACTCCAGAATAACCTGAACCCTTTGATCTTTGGTCTTTTTGGCCATATCACTATCTCCTATTAATTTTCAGGGGTGCAAAGATATTGTTTTTCATTGAAATATCAAAAACGATTTTCAATAATTTTTCTAAGGCAGTACTTCAGGAAGTTCTCCATTATATTTCCACTGATCACAGAAATGGGTATTGCTTTCAAGACATGTCAACTCCATGGTCTGCAGGTTAAGAATTCCAAAGGTCAGCAAATAAAATCCGGTATTATTGTGCTGATTTTGTCCTCTTCCGTGTCCATCTCCATGTTTCAAAAAACCAAGCGCCTTTATCTGATCACCTTCTTTCAAATTCATTTCATCCATTTGGTGTGATAGGTTCAGCCAAACATCATTTCCTTCCATATCAAGCAAAATGAAAATATTTTTATCAGGTTGACTGTGTATGGACTGAATGCTTCCTTCCAGAGCAGTGGTCCGGAAGTTCCAGTAGTCATTGCCATCCTTAAACTCCTTTAGTCCGTTTTTGTCGAAATTAACCGGGTATTCCTGGGCGGATATGGCTAAGGCAAAGAAAACCAGAGCGACAAGTAACAGATTTGCTTTAAAATTTCTTTTCAAACTTTCCATAATCATTGGGCTAAAAATTTATGTTTCCAAACCTACGGATTTTTTTTTAGGTTTACACCATGAACTGGCAGATTTACCTCAAAGGCTTCCAAAACTTCTTACAACTGGAGAAATCACTTTCTACCAACTCCATCAGCAATTACCTGCGCGATGTTAAAAAACTGGTTTCTTACCTGAGAGACAATGCCATTGAAAAAGGCCCTGAAGATTTGACCTTATCGGATTTCAGGGATTTCATTGCATTCGTCAATGAATTGGGTTTGCGTGCAAGTTCCCAGGCAAGGATCATATCCGGTTTGAAAACATTTTACAAATATTTGCTGATCGAAAAGATCATTGAATCAGATCCCACGGAATTGCTCGAAGCCCCGCGTATCAGCCGCAAGCTTCCCGATACCTTAAACATAGTTGAAATAGAAAAAATGTTTGAAAGCATTGACAGAAGCAAAGCTGAAGGAGAAAGAAACCGTTGCATACTTGAAGTGCTGTATGGTTGCGGTTTGCGGGTCTCAGAGCTGATCAACATGAAAATATCCAATATTTATTTCAGGGATGGGTTCATCAGGATATTGGGAAAGGGCAGGAAGGAGAGGCTGGTCCCGCTGGGGGAGATTGCTGCCCGGCATATCAAAATTTACATGGAGGAAGTTAGGGTGCATATTCGTCCCCTGAAAGGAGAGGAAGATTACCTGTTTATCAGCAAGCGGGGAAAGCGCCTGACAAGAGAAATGATCTTTGTCATCATCCGGCAACTGGCACAAAAAGCAGGAATCAGAAAAAAGGTTAGTCCGCATACCTTCAGGCATTCATTTGCTTCCCACCTGGTGGAAGGCGGGGCAGACTTGCGGGCTGTGCAAGAAATGCTCGGACATATTTCTATCACCACTACGGAGATCTATACGCATCTTGAGAAAAAGTATTTAAAAAATATGATTGAGAAATACCATCCGAGAGGTTCATAATAAAAAATGAAACCCGGAAAACGGGTTTGGTTTGCAATCAGAATATAAGAGTATGAATAATACTGGAAAAGGCTTAATAATGTTCAATTTCTCCCTGGTCATTTACCAGAACACCCCAGTTAACGGCCAGGAGAGAATCATCATCGAAAAAGAAATCGATCATGCCGTCTTCGAAGGAAAGCCGTTTTTCCCCGTTTTCTTCTACATCTGTATCTATATCGGAATAGCCATTTTCTTTCATCAGCTCGATGATCTCATTTTCTGACAATTCAAAAACTTTCTGGCCAAAAAGTATTGTTTCCGGGTTATCCACCTCGAAGCAGGATAATACTGAGTTTTCCTTCCCTTCGAAAAAGGCAGAAATCCCTTTGTCCCAATAATTCAATATAACGGTATTAAATTCATCTTCATCTTCAATATCTTCCATTTCTTCTGCCTCTCCCAACATGGAAATAAGTTTTTCGGAAGACTCGCCGAATTTGAGTTCCCCCAGTCCTTCCTTAGGTTTAATTTCAAGTGTTAGCGCTTTCATATTCTTGAATGTTTTCGTTTTTATTATTTAAATGGTGAATCGGGTTCTTTTGCCATATGCTTATAAACCACTTTGTCAAGATAGGCAGGGATGAACTTGTTCAACAATACAGTGAGTTTTCCCTGCGAGGTTAAAGTTAATGTTCTTTTTCTTTTATCGACAGCATTTTTGATTTTTTTTGCCACTTCTTCTGCCGACATCATGCTGCCTTCATCCCTCGGAGATTCGCCTTGTTGTGTACCATCGCTGCCAAGAGCAGTATTCCGGATATTGCTTGCAGTAAAACCGGGACATGCGATCATAACATGCAATCCTTTTTTCAGGTTTTCGATTCGCAATGTTTCCAGGAAACCATGCATGGCAAATTTTGATGCTGAATATCCTGTCCTGCCCGGCAATCCCTTGTATCCTGCAATCGAAGAAACACCCACAACAGATCCTTTGGATTTTAGCAAATGGGGTAAAGCATATTTTGTGCAGTAAACAGTACCCCAGAAATTAACATCCATTAGTTTGCGGATCACATCCAGGTTTAGCTCTTCGAAAAGCGCCCGCATCGAAATACCTGCATTGTTGATCAAAATATCAATTCTTCCGAATGCTTCAATTGCTTGCAAGATCAGGTTTTTACAATCATTTTCTTTGCTGACATCCGTCGATACGGTCAGCACTTTATCTGCTTTTTTTCCTGCCTCATGGCCTATCTCGTTGAGGCGTTCTTTGTTGCGTGCTGCCAGCACCAGTTTGAACGCTGGCCGGGCGAATTCCCTTGCCAGGGCTCTTCCGATGCCCGAGGAAGCCCCTGTAATGATTACTACTTTCTGTTCCATAGCTGAATAAATGACTGGATGCAATGATAACTTAAATTTATTGAACAAACCAAATTTTTTATAAACTATTTATCCCCAAGTTCCAAATCCATATCTTTGTCTTAAAAATGCAACTATGCTGACAAACAGGCAGGTTTTTTACCAACACCTTGGTTTGCCTTCGGATGTTCCGCTGGCACTGGAAATAGTTAAAGCCGAAGGGATTTATTTATGGGATGATCAGGGAAACCGCTATACGGATCTTGTTTCTGGTGTTTCCGTCAGCAACCTTGGGCATGGCAACAAAGCCGTTAAACAGGCCATCACCGAACAGCTTGATGCTTATATGCACCTGATGGTGTACGGGAAATACATTCAATCTCCACAAACAAGGCTGGCATCAAAACTCGCTGAACGAATGCCCGAAAAACTGGATTGTACATATTTTGTCAACTCCGGTAGCGAAGCCATCGAAGGAGCGCTGAAACTGGCCAAACGTTACACAGGAAGAACAGAGATCATATCTTTCAAAAATGCATATCATGGTGGAACACACGGAGCACTCAGTGTGGGTGGCAATGAAGAAATGAAATATGCTTTCAGGCCGCTTTTGCCGGACATAAGACAACTGAACTTTAACGAGACGGATGATATTGATCAAATCACGGATAGAACAGCTTGCGTCCTTTTAGAACCTATACAAGCTGAGGCCGGCATTATCATTCCGGATCGTAATTATTTAAAAAAATTGCGCAACCGATGTGATGAAACCGGTTCCCTGCTGTTGTTTGACGAAATCCAGATGGGCATGGGCCGGACCGGTAAAATGTTTTGTTATGAACATTTTGAGGTCATCCCTGATATACTTTGCCTGGCAAAAGCTTTTGGAGGCGGAATGCCCCTGGGCGCATTTATCTCATCGAAAAAGATCATGAATACATTAACCCACAATCCCGCACTTGGACATATAACTACTTTTGGCGGTCATCCTGTTAGCTGTGCAGCTTCCCTTGCCGCAATCAATGAAATGGAAAAAATGAACCTTATAGAAGGGGCGCAGCCAAAAGGGAACTTGTTTGTTTCACTGCTGCAAGATCACCCTTGCATAAAAAAGATTAGATGCAAAGGATTGATGCTTGGAATCGATTTGGAAAGTGTGGAAAAAACTACCCGGCTTGTGGATTGTTTTCGCAGGAACAGAATCATCGTCGATCGTTTTCTTTTTAAAGCCGATGCTTTCAGGATCGCTCCTCCTCTGATCATCAACGAGGAACAAATACGTGAAACCGCAAAAGCAGTCCTATCCTGCCTGGATAAATTGTCATAAGAGAACTGTTTCCCATGGCATACAACTTGACCCGTTTAAATTATAAAAAGACAAAATTGGAAAAAAAACGGAGGTAATGCATATGTTTCCTATTGTTAAAAGATGGTCAACAATCCCTACTGATTGGAAAGAACTGCACAAAGATGACTTATACAATTCGCAAACCGGTGAACACCTTGGTGTGAATATCCCAGCCTTGAACATTCTTGAAAGGGATGATCGATATATCGTGGAACTGGCCGCACCCGGTCTTAAAAAAGAGAACTTCGACGTTTCCATCAACAATAATGTATTGAGCATTGTGGCCAGAACGGGTAAAGAACTTGAAGATGTAAGCAACGATTACATCCGGCAGGAATACGAATTCAGCACATTCCAGCGGCTGGTAAACCTGCCTGTTGATGTGGATGAAAAAGACATCGAGCTCGACTACATTGACGGAATTTACAGGATCAGCATACCAAAAGCGTAGCAATCCCGGTTTTATGCAAAATTAGTGATTGAATCCTTCATTGCAGGAAAATTGCCTTCCTGCTGCCGGCAATTATTCTTTAATTTTGTATAAATGAGTATTTTTCTTTTGGATGACGAAAATTCTTTTCCCCCTGTTGAGTATGCAGGTCGGGAAGGCCTGTTGGCTGTGGGTGGTGATCTCAATATCAACAGGCTTATCTCAGCATACAGGCAGGGTATCTTTCCCTGGTATTCAAGTGATTGTCCTATACTCTGGTGGTCGCCTGATCCCCGCATGATCCTTCTTCCAGATAATTTTATTCTGAGAAAAAGCTTGCGCAATACCTTAAATAAGAATACCTATGAAGTCCGCTTCGATACAAACTTCAGGGAAGTGATAAAATTATGTGCACAAGTAAAAAGAAAGGATCAGGAAGATACATGGATTACCCCCCAGATGATGAAGGCTTATATCCGGCTGCATGAAAGCGGTTATTGCCATTCTGCAGAAATCTACCATCAGAATAAACTTGTAGGCGGACTTTACGGTGTTTCCCTGGGAAAAGCCTTTTTTGGTGAGTCCATGTTCCATACCATGCGCGATGCTTCGAAAGTAGCACTTTATTACCTGGTTAAAAAACTGCAGGCATGGAATTTTGATTTTATCGATGTGCAACAGGACACGCAACATTTAAGATCGTTGGGTGCGCGACCGTTATCCCGCAATAAATTTTTAACTTTACTCAAAGAAAGTTTACAACATCCGGATAGAACAGGTAATTGGAATGATGATGGAAAGGGAAATTAAAGACAAGGAAGCATTTATGCTGAGGGCCATCGACCTGGCCATGGAAAACGTGCATGAGAATCATGGAGGTCCTTTTGGTGCCGTAGTAGTTAAGGACGGGCAAATCATTGCCGAAGGTAAAAATACTGTTGTCAAGGAAAACGATCCTACAGCTCACGCAGAGATTAATGCCATTCGAAAAGCCTGCAAGGTGCTGAACAGTCATCAGCTCAGCGATTGTGAATTATATGCCAGTTGTGAACCATGTCCCATGTGCCTGGGGGCTATCTACTGGGCCCGCCCCAAAGCTGTATATTTTGCAGCCGATAGAAAAGATGCTGCCCGGGCTTATTTTGATGATGCTCACATCTACAGTGAATGTAATACGGAGATTCACAAGCGCAGGATACCATTTAAACAAATGCATCGCAACAAGGCCATCGGGGTTTTTTTGCGGTGGATGGAGAATGAGCAGAAGACGCCGTATTGAGAATGAAAAGGGGTAAAAGTATAAAGGCAAAAGGCAAAAGGCAAAAGTAAATAGGTAAAGGGCAAAAAGTAAAAACACGAAGTGTTGGGAATTTCTCTGTTGTTAACAAGTTATGATATTGAATCAGTTTTTTCTTACTTTTATTCTTGCAACCAAAACCATATATCATGAAAAAAATATTTATCATATTGATCTTTTTATCTCATGCGGGCATATCCCAGAATTTTTCCTGGTGTGAGCCTATCCTGTTAACCGATACATGGTCAGATAACAAAAATGCTCATTACCTTTATTCAATCGAATACCCTTTTGAGGCGGAGTACCTGGTCTGGGAAAAATCCTGGGATATTTCTGCCACTGGTATTTATTTTAAAAAAATCCATCCTCCGGGAGCCACATCCGAAGTTTTACTAAAAGCCAATACCCATTACAAAAATCCCAAAATGCTTGATATCCGGCCGATAACCCCACCCTCTTATGATACTTCCTTTTTCTTGTTTTATGAACATCATCATGATAACGACATTGACCTGTATTATAAGGAATTCCGCAACAATATATCTTTCGGTCCGCCCATACCATTTTTGGTTTCCGATGCCGTAGATCATAATATTTCGGTGAGCAATCATCCGGAAAATAGTTCTCTAAATATTGTATGGCAAAGCGACAGTTCAATAAAATCAACACGATTCTTTTTTGCGGATGGATATATTCAACATACGGATATCATTACGATAGACTCGGGCTCATGTTTCAACCCCAGTTTGAGCCAGGTCTATGAAACCTATGTTGCTTACCAGAAAATGGTTTCAAATGAATCGAAAATTTTCAAAACAGAAAAAGTAGCCAATCAATGGTCGGAACCGGTCCTGCTTGATGTACCCGGTAAAAATATCGCCCCTTCCTCTTCTGGTCATGGCATCCTTTTCTTTGAAATGCCATATATTTTCTGGCAAAACATTCAGGATGAAACCTGGGAAATTTTTTATCACCAGTTTAGCGATGATGATACCATTCTCTGTCAGCTCGATTTTCGTAATGGGTTCAATAAATATAGCCCGAGTTCGGTTGCCCAGGGGTTTGGTGTAGATTATGATCCTTTTTGCGATTATCTGGCTGTGGCATCCCTTGTGCTGGACAGTGTTGGCAGTACTGAGATCTATGCAAATGATACTTATGAGTGGCCGGATCATTTTGTCAATATTTCCAACAACGATGTTCCCGACAGAAATCCCGTAATTTATGCCGGTCCGCCAATTTTGCCCTATGGTAAATTCCTGGTCTTCTGGGAATCCTTTGCCAATGGTCGCTGGGGAATTTATTATTCATATGTTTATATGCTTTTGTATGGTAGTATAGAAGACAATGAACACATAAAACTCACTGGATTAAAATCAAGCCCTAATCCTGCCAATACGAAAGCAACAATTGAATTTTATGCTTTTAATTCGGGAAATTGTTCTCTTAAGATTAGCGATACCAAAGGAAAAATAATTAGGCAATGGCAATGGTTTATCAGGGGAAGCGGAAAGCAAACAGTTTTTTGGAATCTAAAGAAACAAAACAACCAAAAAGTCCCGCCCGGATTGTATATTTGCACCCTCACGATCGGAGAAGAAAGCGAAAGCATCAAATTGATTGTTCATTAAAAAAGAAATTTTATGAGTTTCGAGTTGAGCGGTACTTTATACGAAATAGGGGAAACACAGCAGATCAGTGATAAGTTCAGCAAGCGTGAATTCATCATCGAGAAAAAAGAGAACACGGGTAATTTTGAATTCGTGGATCATATCAAATTCCAGCTTACCAATGATAAATGCGACCTGATCGATAAATTCAATACAGGTGATGAGCTGAATATCAGCTTTAATATCCGCGGCAGGAAGTGGGAAAAGAATGACAAGGTTTCCTACTTTACCAACCTGGAAGCATGGAAAATCGAAAAAGCCGGAGAAGGCATGCCCCCTGCTCCACCGGCACCGGACGAAGAAATACCTTTGCCGGAGGCTCCGGATGATTTGCCATTCTGATGATTGCAGATTACAAATTACAGATTACAGATTGCAGATTGCAGATTACAGATTTAGGGTTGCTGATTTCGGATTTGGGATAAAACAATTTTTGCAAGTCTATTCATGTATGGCAGTAAGAATACATTAAAGGCTCATCTGGCTTTGCTGGGGGCAAATTTGCTCTACGGGCTGAATTACGTGATCGCCAAAGGCATGATGCCCGAGTACTTTGCACCAAGGGCCATCATCCTGATCCGTGTGGCAGGAGCTGTTGTTTTTTTCTGGGCTTTTCATTTTTTTATGATCAATGAAAAGGTCAGAAGGAAAGATCTTTTACGCCTAGTCTTATGTGCGCTTTTCGGTGTGGCCACCAACCAGATCCTGTTTTTTGAAGGCCTCAACCTGACCACCCCCATCAATGCATCCATCATTATGCTGGTAGTGCCCATCCTGGTTTTGTTGTTTTCCAATATGTTGCTGAATGAGGTCATTACAAAAAACAAGATCACCGGGATCCTGATCGGACTGAGTGGGGCCGGTTTGCTGATCCTATCAGGCGGAAGCCTGTCTTTTACCTCAAGTACTTTCACGGGAAATCTGCTCGTATTCATCAATGCTGCTGCATTCGGCTTTTACCTGGTGCTTGTAAAGCCCATGATGGTGAAATATAAAGCACTCACCGTGATGAAATGGGTTTTTTTGTTCGGCTTTATATATGTTTTTCCACTTTGTATTGGTCCGTTTATGCAAACTGATTTCAGTGTTATTCCGCTGCGTTTCTGGTTTTCCCTGCTTTATGTCGTTGCCGGTACTACCATACTTGCCTATTTGCTTTTCAATTATTCTCTGAAACATGTCAGTCCTGTGGTTTCCAGCATATACATGTATTCCCAACCGGTGATTGCTTCTCTCACGGCTGTATCCATTGGCATGGATATGCTGATCTGGCAGCAAGGGATCGCAGCCATACTGGTATTTACCGGGGTTTATTTTGTAAGTATCCGCAAAAGCAGACCTATCCGAAAATAGATTTATTCTTTCCTCCGTCCACACTGAAGGTTTGCCCTGTAACATATCTTGATAAAGGCGATAAGAGCCATAGTGCCAGTGAGGAAAGTTCGGCGGCCTCTCCCATTTTGCCAACCGGAACTTCCTTTTCGAAAGAATTACGGGCTTTCTCCACACTGATGCCTTGTTCCTCTGCCCTTTTTTTATACAATCTTTGCATGGCCTGGGTGTCATGATAACCCGGTCCCAATACATTTGCCGTAATTCCATTCTGTGCTGTCTCCTGTGCAAGGGTTTTGGCAAAGCCTACAACGGCAAGCCTAAGAGAAGTGCTTAACACAAGGTTTTCTACAGGTTGTTTTACCGACATGCTTTCCAGGAAAACAATCCTCCCGTATTGCTGTTCTTTAAACTTTGGGAGCAGTCTTTTAACCAGGTCCACCTTCCACCTGAAAACGAGCTGGTATGCCTGGTCCCAGTCTTTCATCTCTGTTTCTTCCACTGATTTTGGCGGCGGGCCACCAGCATTGACAAAGATCCCATCCAGAAAATTATCTCCGATAACATTCAGTATTTCGCCCAGCGTCTTCTCCTCTGTAAGATCTCCTTTGATGTTTTGTATTGCATCCGGAAAGTTCTTTTCAAATTCTTTGAGGCTCTTATCACTTCTTGCAATGGATATAATCTTTGCTCCTTCTTTCAAAAGTGCCTTCGCAACGGAATATCCAAAACCACCGGAAGCTCCGCAAACAATAAAACGCTTGTTTTTTATCTGTAAATTCATCTTAGATCATTTTTTACAAAATTAATGAAAGCTGTGACTTTTGGTCGAATTGAAGTATGTTGTTGACCTGCAAAGGGAAAAAATCATGAATATGAACTGATAGTCCCAATAAGTTTTAACGCTCCTTTTTTATTTTTTCGAATAACTTATCTTTACATCTTTTTAACCGAAGGAAAATGTTGCAATATATATTGTTTGCCGCAGGATTCTTCCTGCTGATCAAGGGTGCGGAATTGCTGATCAAGGGAGCTACACGCATTGCCCGTAATTACCATGTAAGTGATATTGTGATTGGTCTGACCATTGTATCACTGGGTACTTCCCTCCCTGAACTCATCATCAATCTTTTTGCAAGTTTTAAGGGCAATGCGCCCATTGCCATCGGAAATATTTTCGGCAGCAATGTGGCCAATGTGTTGCTGATCCTGGGTTTGTCTGCGGTATTCAACCCCCTTCCCCTGAAAAAAAATACCATATATTCTGAAATTCCTTTTGCCATTATTGCTGCATTGCTGGTTGGATTCCTTGCCAATGCCGCATTTTCTGATACTGAAAGTCACCTGATCATCGACAGGGCCGACGGCGTCATATTGCTATTCTTTTTTATGATGTTCATGTTGTATATTTTCAAGATCGCCCGGAAAGAAGATGAACCGCAGAAAGGTAGTGAGATCTTAGGGAATAATCTTAAGAAGCCTGCATTTTATGTTCTTCTCGGGATGATCATGCTATTCTTCGGTGGCGAATGGGTTGTGACCGGGGCAAGTAAAATTGCCAGGGATGTGGGGCTCAGTCAGGATTTTATCGGTCTGACTGTTGTGGCCATTGGCACTTCCCTTCCCGAACTGGTTACTTCTGTGATCGCGGCAAAGAAGAAAAGTGTTGACATTGCCGTGGGCAACGTGATCGGTTCCAACATATTCAACCTGCTCTGGGTACTCGGCATCAGTGCATTGATCAAACCCCTACCCTTCGATGTCATCAACAACATCGACATCCTGGTGATGGTTTTTTCTACTGCCATCATCATCCTTGTCCTTGGCCTTGACCGAAAGACCAGGATCAACCGTTTGAGCGGTTTAATCTTTGTATGTTTGTACATTGCTTATCTGTATTATTTGTTTGTCAGGGGGTAAGAGATGTTGCACCATATTCTTTTGGATTCCTGCTAAATCCATTTGAAAATCCTCAGCATTTTTGTAATTTTAAACATTATGATGAAAAAGAATTCAAAGCGGGTGTTTGCAATATTAATCATTTTTACACTCAATGTAAGCCAGGGATGTTTCACTCAAACCAGCAACAATATGAGCTATGAAGATCAGAGAAAAGAGATGGTATTGACACAGATCAAAATGCGGGGTGTTGATGACGAAAAAGTAACTGATGCCATGCTTGAAGTGCCCCGTCATGAATTTGTTATCGACCAGTATAAAGGACATGCTTATGACGATTCTCCCCTGCCCATCGGTTATGAGCAAACCATTTCGCAACCTTATATTGTTGCCTACATGACCGAAAAACTTGATCTCAGCAGGAAAGACAGGGTATTGGAAATCGGAACAGGATCAGGATACCAGGCAGCCGTTCTTGCAAAGTTGTGCGATTCGGTTTTTACCATTGAGATCATTGAGCCCCTCGGAGTTCGGGCCATGGAAACTTTTGCAAAACTGGATTACAACAATATTTACACCCGGATTGGTGATGGCCATAAGGGTTGGCCCGAAAAAGCCCCTTTCGATGCCATCATTGTCACCTGTGCACCAACAGATATTCCCAAACCACTGGAAAAGCAACTTGCCGAAGGTGGCCGCATGATCATCCCGGTAGGTGAAAGATGGACCCAGAAACTCTATCTTTTGAGAAAAGAAAAAGGAAAGCTCAAACAAAAAGCCGTATTGCCCGTGCAGTTTGTGCCGATGATAGATGAAGAAGGAAAGACATATTAATCAACCGAAGATTACAGGTTACAGATTTCAGATTACAAATTTCAGATTACAAATTACAGATTAAGGATTCCACTAGAAACCAATCTGGAATCTGGAATCTGTAATCTGCAATCTGAAATATGGAATTAATAGACCGGAGGCAGTATTTTCCAACTCCTTCTCTTGTATTCCTTATAGCCAGCAAACTGTTTCATCAGTTTTTTTTCTTCGTATTCCAGTTTGATGATCAGTACGATCAGCAGGAAAAATCCCGATAACAATCGCCAGGTATTATAATGATCTATTATCAAAGGAACAAAAGCGATGATGATTGCAAGGTACATGGGATGCCGTATATATTTATAAGGTCCCTTTGTAACAAATCTGGCACCTGACTTATTGGTAGGTGTTATATTGAAATTACCGGGTTTTTGTTCAAATATTGCCCAGAGCCCCAAGATTACACCAAGGCTTGAGATGGCAAAATACGCGTAACCGGAAGGAATGACTCTTCCTGATAAAATCACAAGGGCAATGCCTATGAATTGAAAGAAAACGAGGAGTTTGGGAATCATAAAATAAAAACTTATTAAAATACCAATCAAACAAGGATGAATAAAATTTATAATTTTGATTAAAAATAACAATTATAAATACTATCACTTGATAAAGACCTGCAAAAAAAGAAAAGCAGCATTCATCAATTTTATGAGTTCACTTTAAGAGTCCTTGATTGCTTACCAAAGATAATCAGTGGAAAAGAGACAAAAGGTAGTTATACGATCTTTTACTCGACCATAGCAGGTACTGAAAAATTTGTAGATCATCGAATCAGGGTTGTTGGAATATTCTTCAATGAAGTAGAAAGAAAACAAAAAAATAACATAGCCCATACATTGGTTTCTGGACTGTTTATGGTTTATACAAAATTCCTAACGAAACTTGATGGTATATACTATCTTGATCCACCGCTGAATGCCGCCAGAAGCCCATACAATAAACATATGCAGAAGCTCTCTATATTATTGATTCAAGATATACACAAATTGTTATCCGCGTAAACCTTTACGTCTTTTAATAGCGTCAACTTCATCTTTTCCTAAAGCAATCCTTTTGATATGAATTTCATCTGACAATCTTTCCTGTATAATTTTCCAAGATTAGATTCAAAAAAGGGTGTTTGTTCTTCTGTCTTGTTTTTGCGGTATTCTATTTCTAACTGTAACTCTTCTACAAGAGACAATACCTTACTTTCAGGATACACTCTAAAATTACTCATTGGATGTATTACACTCTGAAATTTTCCGGATTTATCCCATCTCCTTAAGGTTTCTGGATTAACACTTAAGAGTTTTGCAGCTTCACTGATTGAAATGTTCAGATTTCAGTAAAACACTTAACTCATAGTGTTCTAATTGGAAATAGCTTCTTCAGAGTACAAGACCAGTTGACAGGGCCACCATAACTAGAGTTTGTCCATAAAGTCTCAATTTTACCACCACCCTCCCGCACCCCTTTAGTCCCCTGAGGGGGAATCCCCCACACAACCAAGGGGTTGGATGGTTCTCTCCGCCTCAGGCGGAGAGTTAGAGGGGTTTGCGAAGGAGGGCGAGTTTATGGACAGACTCTAACTAAGGAGTAATTTTTATTAGGAAATAGTGAGATCCATCATATCAACCGATCAATTACCTTCTCAGCATCCACTGTAGGCATTTTGCAGGTTTTCTCCACGCAGTCATAGATCATGGTCTTACCTGACCGTAATTTGTCTTTTAACAGTGGGAGTTTACCTTCTTCTTTTCCTCCTAGCAGTATGGTATTGGGAAGGTAGTATTCATCAATCTCCCTGCGCTTGCCATGGGCCTTGGGTCCTACAATGGCCACTTCATGAAAAGGAAAGAGTCTTATCAACATCAGGCTACCCCAGTGGGTATAAAAAGCAGGGTTCTGCTCAAATTCGGGCAACATGTTTTGCATCATCTTTTCAGAGGCATTGATCCAGTCCTGCTTACCGTATAATGCTCCCAGGAGAAATAGGTTGTGCGCCATCACCGAGTTTGAAGCCGGTATAACATTATCGGCCAACTCCATCTTGCGAACTACCAGCGCTTCATCCTGGTCTGAAGTGTAATAGAACATTCCGCTTTTGGAATCAAAAAAGTGCTGCATTACGTGACTGTTCAGTTCTAAGGCAAACCCAAGCCATTTTTCATCAAACGTGGCCTGGTACAGGGATATCATGGCCTGAATACTCATCGCATAATCATCCAGGAAAGCATTGATACTGGCCTTTCCGTTTTTGTAATTCCTAAAAAGGCCACCTTCTTTTCGGTACATTTTGTCCGCAATGAATTCAGCATTCCTGATGGCCACTTCAAGGTATTCCTTTCTGTCAAAAACCCTGAAAGCATCCACATAGGCCTTCAGCATCATGGCATTCCAGGAAGTAAGGATCTTGTCATCCAGTGCGGGCCTCACTCTTTTTTCCCTGGCCTTCAGTAGTTTCTCTTTGGCAGAATTTACTTTTTGTTTAAACTCCTTCAGTGTGATTTTGTACTTATCCAGGAACCACAGATTTTTACGCGTAACCCAGAACACATTGGTTCCTTCCCAATTACCGTCTTTGGTCACATTGAAATAATCTTTGATAAGCTCAAAGTCCTGATCCAGGATTTCCTTCAGTTCATCTTCCGTCCATGTGTAATATTTCCCTTCTTCTCCTTCACTGTCAGCATCCAGGGAAGAAAAGAATCCTCCTTCCTCAGATGTAAGTTCTCTTTTCACAAAGGCCAGTGTTTCTGCGATCACTTCCTCATAACGGTCTTCTTCTATAACCTGCCATGTATGGGCATACAAACTGACAAGCTGGGCATTGTCGTATAACATCTTTTCAAAGTGCGGAACATGCCACTTGTTATCCACAGAATACCGGGCAAAACCACCACCAACATGATCATAGATACCACCCTTGGCCATTCTGTCAAGTGTGGTTTTTACAGCCAGCAAGGCATCTTCATCTTTGTTATAAAAGTGATAGGTCAATAAAAAATTATAATTGCTAGGCATGGGAAACTTGGGTGCTCCTTTCTGTCCACCCCATTCAAGGTCAACACTGGTTTTCCATGATTCCCATGCGCTTTCAATTCTTTCTTTATTGATTTTCGCTTTTTCCCCGGGTGCTTTGATTACTTCTGTTTCTTTTAATCCTTTCAGCACCGAATCAGACTGCTCCTGAAGTTTATCCGGCTCATTGGTCCATAATTTATGTATCTGGTTCAGTATATCCCGCCAGTTTTCCTTTGGGAAATAGGAACCGGCGTAAAACGGCTTTCCATCTGGTAAAGCAAATGCATTCAACGGCCATCCACCACGCCCGGTGATCAACTGGGCAGCTATCATATAAACCTGATCAATATCAGGCCGTTCTTCACGGTCGACTTTAATACACACAAAATGATCATTCATCAGCTTTGCCACAGATTCATCCTCGAAAGATTCTTTTTCCATGACATGACACCAGTGACAGGCTGCGTAACCCACACTGATGATCATGGGTTTATTCTCATTCCTGGATTTTTCGAGGGCTTCTTTGCCCCAGGGATACCAGTCGACCGGGTTGCCGGCATGCTGGAGCAGATAGGGTGAGGATTCATTGATAAGATGATTCGTCTGTTTTTTTGTCATATTGTCGTTTATTGTATTAAATATTTTGCATTAAACGGTTAACAATTAATGTTCCAATAAGTTTATATTTCCCATAAGACGCATACTGCAAAAACTTTCTATATCATTTCAAACGAAGCCGACCAAAAAGTGTCTTGTTACTATTTGGGTCACATCCGAGTTAAGCAGAAATGCGCAGATAATCAATGATCTTTAGGCTATGCCCCCCAGAAGGGCATGGCGCTCAGCATGACGAAACACCGCAATTCCTGGACAAGCTGTTTGAAGCAAAACGTTTTTCGCAAGCTGCTATCTAACTTCTGCCAACGATCGAGTGCCGGGTAAGGACTGTTCTATAATCCCCGCATCCATTCTTCTCTCAACCCGGCCTCGTCAGGGGCATTCAATGCATGATCGATCCTTTCCAGCAATTCTGCTTTATCCCTGTTCAGTGTTCCTTTCAGCACGAGATAGTTCGAGGCATGATCACTGCGGAAGATGGAGTGCTTAAGCTCCAGGTTTTCGATAAAATCTTTCATCTCTTTTATAAGCCCCATGGTGCCAAGAGAAGAAAAGTTTCCTTTGAATCTTTTCATAAAGTGGTTCTTCCCATGAGGATAGCTTAATACGAGGGTTGACAGAAACTCAGGCTGTATTTCATTGCATAGTACTGCTGAATGTATGGCATGTTGCTTTGACATTTCTTCTCCTCCCAGTCCGTTGAGGATCATAACCGATAACTTCATGCCTGCTTCTTTCGCTTTCAGTAATGCATTCTTCTGGCTCTTGTAATTTTCGCCTTTGTTCACTGCTTTCAGCACCGCATTATCACCTGATTCAATACCCACGTAAAGCAAATGGAGTCCTTTGTCTCGTAGTTCTTGCAAGTCTTCAACAGATTTGTTTTGGAGGTCTTTGGCAATGGCGTAAGCCGAGATCCTGCTGATCCTGGGAAAGTTGTTGTTCAATGCAACCAGTATCTTTACCAGTTTTTCCTTTGGCAAAACCAGTGCATTCCCATCGGCAAGAAATACTTTTCTTATCTCATTTGCATAAGGCCGCATCTTTGCAATATCTGCAGCAATTTCCTCATAAGAACGCTCCCTGAATTTCTTCATCGTATACATTTCGCAAAAGGCGCAGCGGTTCCATGAACAACCTAATGTTAGCTGAAGGATGAATGAATAGGCCTCGCTGGGAGGACGGAAAAGGGGCTCATCATATTGAATTGGATAATAAAACATAATGCAAAAATAAGCAGCAGATCCTGAACAAAAAATATCAAGCAACAAATTCCAAATTTCAAATAAATTCCAAACACTTAGCTTCCATCCAGGTTTCAGACATTGATCATTAGATATTGGAATTTATCATTTGGAATTTCATTCAAAGGGATGATCTTTCCTTTCAAAATCCGGCCGGTAATTCTCGTAGCTGTCCAGGTCCTGTATCCATCCGTCATTAATACCCAGGTCTTCCATGGCATCTACCACCAGTTGGTATTCCTTTCTTCGCAGGATGCGCCCAAGGAATTTGTGACCGGCCACATGATAAGTAGGATAATACTGCGACATCAGGGAGATGTTGATATGGGGTGATATTTTATCGGCAATCTCCTGCAGCACCTTGATGCTATTTTGGGCATTACCCGGCAGGACAAGGTGTCTTATGACCATTCCACGTTCTGCTTGTTCATCATCATTCAGGAGGATGGAGGAGCCTACTTGTCGGTACATTTCTTTGATAGCATTCAGAGCGATCTGAGGATAGTCGGGTGCATCAGAATATTCCCTGCCTATATCTTTGTCCATGTATTTAAAATCGGGGAGATACACATCGATCAAACCTTCCAGTTTGCGGATTTCCTCCACTTTGTCATATCCGTTGGAATTATATACGAAGGCTGGCTTGTAGCCCAGTACTTTCAATGCTCTGATAATCACTTTAACCTGGGGGATCACATGCGAGGGGGATACAAAACCCACTGCTTTTATCCCTTGGTCAAGGATGTGGGTAATTTGTTCGAGTACTGCTTCAAGTCTCATTTCGTCCCTACTGTGATCCAGACAGTTAAAACTGATTTGGTGATTCTGGCAGTATTTGCACTGCAGATTGCAATTGGTAAAAAAGATATTACAAATACCTTTTCTGCCGCTGATCACGGGTTCTTCCCCTCTGTGGATACAAATGGATGAGATTTTGAATTCGCTGCCGGTTTTACAATATCCGCTTTTCCTGTGAAGCCTGTCGGTATTGCAATTTCTGGGACAAAGATTGCATACCGACAAGGCTTCAAAGTCGGAATACAATTCATTTTGATCGTATTGATCCAGGATATTTGCAATATGCTTCTGTTCCATGAAATAATAAGGTTCAATTGATAAACGTAATGCAAACTTATAATGTTATCATCAATTATAGTTCTGCATTATCATTAAATTTGATCCAATCAAAATCAATCAGCATGAAGTCGTTTTTCAATGAATTATTTGTAATAGTGCTAATGGTATTCCTTATCGCCAAAGCCAGCGGACAGGAATTAAAATTTCACGATCCGCCCGGACTTGGCATTTCGGTCATTAAAGATCAGGATCGTGATCTTTTGCCTTACCGGAATGTACCCCTGTTCAGTTTTGATCTGGATGGCAGCACGCACTATTCTAACAATGCCGCAATTGAAATTCAGGGAGAAAAAATTTACTTTACTTTTCCCTCCGGGATTAGGGGATATTTGCAAATTGACAAGGAATTTAAAATAAACTGGAAAGCCACGCTTCTGTTCGAAAATCCGGGTATCGATACCCTTGTACTGGAAAATGTACTTCCTTTCGGGATTTCGGATCAGCACATTTATATCACGGGAGCTGGTCCATGGTCACTGGCAAGGACGAAATTATTCCGACCCGCTAAAATACCGCTTGGTGTGATTTTGCCAGACAATGCCTGGGAAATGGGATATGCTTCCATACCCACGAATGCTGATAAATCCATTTGTGCCATCTCCAGGAGAACAGAAATCAAAGGAGCGAAAAGGCAACGATATAAAACCATTTTGTATCCGCATTCGTCGGTTGCGTATACCCTTTATCTTGATCTCTTTGAAGGGGAATGGCAAAACGGTTTAAAAAAGATGTTTCAGGAGCATTACTTATTCGACCTGGAGGAATTTGACAACACCTTGTTTGAAAGAGAAGACCTTTCCTGGATTCGCCATGATTACCTGATGATCCTGCAGTTTGGCTGGGATCATAAATTTTTCGACTGGAAGGAGGATCAATACAATTTTAAATACTTTTTAGAAGAAGCCAAAGAAATCACTGGAGGTTATGATGTATACGGTATCTGGCCAACATGGCCTGCATTGGGCATGGATCAGCGCAATCAATGGGATCTGTATGCCGATCTTCCGGGTGGACTAAAAAAACTACATGAACTTGCTACCCTGGCGCAGAATAATGATACAAAATTCTTTATTGCATACAATCCCTGGGATAAAAGTACCCGTAAAGAAAATCCTCACAAAGGCATGGCACGCCTGATAGAAGCTACTGATGCAAATGGCGTTGTGCTGGATACAAGGGGGAAATCAAGCTATGAATTGCAAAATGCTGCAGACTCTATCAAGGAGGGTGTCGTGATGTACAGTGAGGGAATGGCTGTGACCAAAGATATGCCCGGTATCATCTCTGGCCGCGTTCACGATGCCATATACATGCCCCCACCTCTGAACCTTAACAAACTCATCAAACCCGATTTCGCCATTTTCAGGGTTTGCCAGCTCAGCCAGGGCAGGATACATCGAGAAGCCAGCATCTCTTTTTTCAATGGATATGGGAATGAGTTGAATACCTTCGCAGCAGGCCGCCCGGATTGGATGCAAGAGGAATACAAATATCTGGGTAAAATTACCATGTTGCTCCGTGAAAACAGTAAAGCTTTTAATTCTCTGAATTGGACACCCTTGATACCAACTTTTTATGATAGCATCTGGGTAAACCGGTGGCCCTCGGGAAATAAAACCATTTATACTGTTTTTAGTCTGAAACCCGAAGGTTTTGATGATGCGTTGTTTGAGGCCGATACAAACCATCATTATGTAAGCCTATATCATCATGAAGAACTGGGTTTTGATACAATCGATGGAAGGTTCTGCATTCCCGCAAAGACTCATGCTTTTGATCGTTCCTGGCTGAATACGCGGAGAGAGGGAAATGTGGATTGTATCGCAGCTTTCAGGGATTTGCTCAGTGTTGAAAGGCATTATGACACCTTATTTCTGGCTGCTGAAAAAGGAACGGAGATTCGCTTATGGGCGGGGGATCCCTCCTATTCTAAGGATTCAAGAATATTTACATCCGGTTCACACAAGGTGAAACTTTACGAACTCTTCGGGAGATATGAAGGAAAGTTTGTTGTTCAACTGTTTGATGATACCGAGATCATAGATGAAAGGATTGTATACATCAAGCCAGGTAGCCCACGACTCATTAGCACAACAAAAAAGACCAAAATCACCCGTCGGACTCCTGAAGGCATGGTCCTGGTGGAAGGTGGTACGTATGAATTCCAGGTGGATTTGGAAGACGCATTCATCCCCTACCCGGATTACAGTAAGGCAAGAAAAGCTGAAGTAAGATCATTCTTTATGGATCAATATCCAGTCACAAACGAGGAGTATTATCAATTTACCAGGAAAAGCAATTACCAGCCTGATGATACCGTGAATTATCTCAAACACTGGAAAAACGGGAAATATCCCAAAGGCATGGAAAACTTCCCGGTGGTTCATGTAAGTTTAAAGGATGCCAGGGCTTATGCAGCATGGGCTGGCAAGCGCCTGCCTACCGAGATCGAATGGCAATATGCTGCCCAGGGCGGAAACAGTGGACAGAAATGGCCTTGGGGCAATACGTTCGATTCAACCAGGTGTAACAATGCATTTGGTTATATCACTGCAGTAGATTCCTTTCCGCAGGGAGCGAATCAATATGGTTTGATAGATATGGTGGGGAATGTCTGGCAGATGACCGGTGATGTATACGATAATGGCAGCTATTATTTCAACATCCTGAAAGGAGGCAGTTATTATAAACCAACTGCCAGTTGGTGGTATGTACAGGGAGGTCCCAAAGCAGTCAACGAAAACCAGATGCTTTTGCTGGTCTCCCCTTCTTTTAACAGGAATGCAACGGTGGGCTTTCGTTGTGTTAAAGATGCAATAGAATAGCTGTTTTTGATTTCAATCATTTTCATTTTTTAACATGCAACCTGAAATTTGCAACATTCAATGAATCTTCCTTACAGCAAAAAATGCTTATCTGTATCTTTACACAGGCAATTAAAAATGGATCAAGCATCCCGCATCCAGCATCCATTCTCCTGTTAAATAATAAACAATAATTCCTACCTTTGCCGCACAAAATTTCAAAACCGGATTTATATGATCACGCGGGAGTTAATTGATCCTAAAAGTATTGTTGTTATTGGTGGTTCAAAGGATATTACCAAACCGGGAGGAAAAGTTTTAAAAAACCTCATCGACGGAAATTTCAAGGGCGAACTGATGGTCGGGAATCCCAAAGAAGATGAAGTACAGGGAATAAAGAGCTACCGAGACCCAAAGGATATACCCGATGTAGAACTAGCCATCATTGCTATTGCCGCCAAATACACTCCCGACACTGTAAAATTGCTCACCGAAGAAAAAGGCACAAAAGCCATCATTATCATTTCAGCAGGCTTCAGCGAAGAAAGCGAAGAAGGAAAGAAACTGGAGGAGCAACTGGTCGAACAATGCAACAAATATAATTGCGCACTTATCGGGCCGAATTGCACGGGTGTGCTAACTCCAAACTATCACGGTGTTTTCACGCTTCCCATTCCAAAACTCCATATCAAAGGCGCGAGCCTCGTTTCCGGTTCCGGGGCAACGGCCTGTTTTATCATGGAAGCCGGAATTCAGGCGGGTCTGTCTTTTTCAAGTGTCTTTACCGTGGGCAACAGTGCTCAGATGGGCATTGAAGAGATCGTAAAGTACATGGATGAAACCTATGATCCCAAAGCCAGTTCTGATATTAAGCTTCTTTATATAGAAAACATTCAGAAACCAAAAATGCTCCTGAAACATGCTTCATCCCTGATCAGGAAAGGATGCAAAATAGCAGCCATCAAAGCAGGAGCTTCCGAAGCCGGCAGCCGGGCTGCTTCTTCCCATACGGGTGCCCTTGCCTCTTCTGATGTAGCTGTGGATGCTCTTTTTAAAAAAGCCGGAATTGTCAGATGCCACGGCAGAGGCGAGCTTATTGCCGTCGCCTCTGTTTTTATGCATAAGGAACTAAAGGGAAAAAACATGGCAATCATCACCCATGCCGGCGGTCCGGCGGTAATGCTCACCGATGCCTTCGAAAAAGGCGGATTGAAAGTCCCCCATATCAAAGGTCCCGATGCAGATGAATTGCTGGAAAACCTCTTCCCAGGCTCATCTGTGGCCAATCCCATCGACTTCCTGGCCACCGGGACAGCGGAACAACTGGGTACCATCATCGATTTTGTCGAAAACAAATTTGATGAGATCGATGGCATGGTCGTAATATTTGGGACGCCCGGATTAACGGAAATCTTTGACGTTTACCAAATGCTGGATCAAAAAATGAAATCGGCGAAAAAGCCGATATACCCTGTGCTCCCTTCCATTACCACTGCCGAAAAGGAAGTGGAAGAATTTGTATCCGGAGGCAGGATTTACTTTTCAGATGAAGTAGTGCTGGGCAATGCCCTGGGCAAAGTTGCCCGGAACAATCCTCCTATGACAGATATAACAGGACTACCAGAAGTGAAAGTAGACATGATCAGGCAGGTAATTGAAAAAGCCGGCAATGGTTATCTTTCAACGGAAGACATTCACAGAATCCTGGATGCCACGGGCATTGGCAGGGCACCTGAAAAGGTGGTGACCCAAAAAGAAGAAGCCATTGCCTTTGCAGAAGAAATCGGTTATCCCCTTGTGATGAAAGTTGTGGGACCGGTGCACAAATCGGACGTTGGCGGTGTGGTACTCAACATTCAAAACCAGACAACTGCAGAAAAAGAATTCGAAAGACTGATGCGTATTCAAGACACCCATGCCGTGCTGGTCACATCCATGCTTTCGGGAACGGAAATTTTTATAGGAGCCAAAAGAGAGGACAAATTCGGACATCTCGTCTTTTGCGGCCTGGGCGGTATTTTTATCGAAGTACTGAAAGATGTAAACTCGGCCCTGGTACCGGTTAACAAAAAGGAAGCCCTGAAGATGATCAGGAATTTAAAAGGTTATGGCATCGTCAAAGGTGTTCGCGGACAGGAAGGTGTGAATGAAGATATTTTTGCTGATTACGTAAGCAGGATCTCAGTGTTACTCACTGAAGCACCTGAAATTTTCGAGATGGACCTGAATCCACTGCTCGGTACGGAAGACAGCATAACTGCAGTAGATGCAAGGATACGGATTGAAAAATAATTCCCTAATTATCAGGCAGGAACATAGAAATTAAAAATTTTGCCCTTATCTTTATACAAATCAAATTAGCATGAGGAATCAGAAAGAAACCCTGGAATGCCCACACGAAGTTTACAATTATTATGGTTCAACTCCAACTTCGGATATTCAGCAAAGGGAGATGAAAAAAGAAGCCACACCCAGGGTTGAGAAGATGCGGCAAATGTATTTCGATAGCAAGTCTTCGTCTTCAATGGAATTCCCCTACTGGTATACCCGCAAATGGGAAGAACTGGAAGGTGAGGTGCCCATCATACGCAGGGCTGAAGCATTGAAAGCCGGGTTTGAACATTTGACCCCGGCCATTATTCCCGGAGAATTGATCGCCATGAGGAAAGCCTCTTACCTGCGGGGGTCCTACCCCATGCCCTGGCTGTCGGAAGCCTTCTTCCTGGCAAAAGAGGATGAGTTGTACAAGGAGGCGGCCAAATCCGGTAAAACCAGCGCGGATGAAGCCACCACCATGGGCAAGGGCGGCGGAAACGTAACCGAAAGTACCGGCAATGTTATCTCCATTGCAGGAAAATTCGGATTGCGTAAGGAGGAAATGCCAATCCTGATCAGGACGGCAAAAAAGTGGTTCAACAAATCCGTGGATGATCTTGGCAGCAAATATGAAAAAATGGTACCCGGATACAATACCAAGGAAGAGATCATGCGGGCCGTCATCTGCATGTTCGACTCGGGTTATACATTGCCCCAGGGACGGGAAGTGATGAATTATTATTACCCCTTGCAATATGGGATCGAAGGCATTAAGGAGATATGCAGAAACAAAATCGATGAATCGGCGGGATACCCTGATATGGATCGCCTGTATTTCTACAAGGCCGTGCATATTATGCTGGAAGGACTGCAAAACTGGATACTGAACTATGCACGGGAAGCCCGGTTTATGGCTTCCCTGGAAAAAGATAAAAAACAAGAGAACGAATTTCTCGAACTGGCAGACAGGCTGGAAAGAATTTCAAAGGATAAACCTGATTCCTTCCGGGATGCCCTGCAACTTGTATGGACTTTTCATGTTGCCGTCCTGAATGAAGATGCCATTTCCGGTTTGTCGCCAGGCCGCCTGGGCCAGGTTTTGTATCCCTTCTGGAAAAGGGATATGGAGAAAGGCATCCTGAACCGCGACCAGAGCATGGAGCTCCTGGAAGCCATGCGCATGAAATTTACCGAACTGGATTGTTTTGCCAGCATGGGTGTTGTCGGCGGTGTACTCAGCGGAAATACCTTTAACAATTTGTGCATCGGCGGACTGGATAAAAATGGCGACAGCGCCGCCAACGAACTGGAAATGCTGATTCTGGAGTCGGCCATGAGCTGCGACACCCCCCAACCTACCCTGAGTCTATTGTTTGATGAAAAACTACCCGAAGATTTCGGTTCACCAGTAATATTAGGTGGGGAATAAGAATTTAGTCTACCTTAGATCCATGGAAACAAAGGATATATTACAGTACATTTTGCCCAAAGAAATTCTGGAGTATTTTGATGTAACCAACATCAAAGAAGTCA
>JAIOZK010000035.1 GCA_021740625.1 Bacteroidales bacterium | reverse complement strand
AATTTACATTTTCCCTCATTTCATCATATCACCAGGTTTTTATCCCCCTTCTTAAGAAAAATCAAATCCTTTGGTATAATCCTGAAAAACAATCGGTTTTCTTTTATCAATGAACGTTCAATGATTAATTGAGCAACAAATCAAAATAAGTTAATAAATAAAAATAATTTTTCAAAGGCCATTGAAGCACTAAAATTTAATCTATTGTTTAGAAATGAGATTCTTATTAATAACAAAGGGACAGAAGATGAAGGGTTAACCTTCCTTGACCATAAGACACTCTCTTCAGTTTTTAGAAATTCCGAAGAAATAATGGGATACTATAAAATCAATAATCCAAAAGAATTATCTAAAGAATTTAACCTCCAAAGATTTCACATAGCAAAAATAAAAGAAGGAATTTGGAATTTTATAATTGAGGAAAAGGGAAAAGAAATAAAAAATAAAAGATGGTCTTCTGACTTTCATAAGGCATATTCTTCAAATACTTCTGAAAAAGAAAGAAGTCTTTTATTAAAAAATAATGACTTTTTAACAAAACTGGCACTTATCTGGGGGACTTCAAACTCCAATCAGAAAAATTTGTTGGAAGAAATAACTCAAAGAGAAAGGGGCTCTCGTTCTTGGGAAATACAGGCTTCATTAACTACGAGTCCCCATTGTAACTCCAAATATCTTCACCATGTTGCAGAATCATTGGGGAATGAGTTGGGTTTTGGATATATTTTAAGAATAATTTCTAGAAATCCGAATGTAAAAAAAGAAACTTTGGAAATGATTGCAAAAGATCTCCAAGTAGATGAAAGATACTCCCAATGTGCAAAATCTGCCTTAGAAAATGGAAAAGAATCTGCAAATCATCAAATTTAAATAATAACTTCCTTTTTTCTTTTAATGGAAATAAAACTAATAACATTAAATATCTGGAAATACTATGATTGGAAAAATAGGAAAAAAAATGCCGTAGATTTCATAAAAGAAAACTCCCCAGAAATCATTCTTTTTCAAGAAGCTTGTAAAGATAATAGATTGAAAAAGATCTATAAAAACCAAATTGACGAAATAAATCGTGAATTAAAATATCCTTATTTTTCTTTTGTAAAATTGGATAAAATGAAAAATTGGCACAAAGAACCTCTAAAATGGAAAATGTCCCAAGGATTTGGAATTCTATCAAAATACAAGCTAATAAAATCCAAAATAAAAATCCTTGAATCAGTTAAAAAAACAAAAAAATCGGGATTTGCACATTTCAGAATAAAGATAAAAGGGAAAAAAATAGATGTGTTAAATGTTCACTTTGAAAACACGGATGAAGGATCAAAAAAGCAATTAATAGAGGCTTTAAAGTGGTGCAATAAGAAAAAAATTCAACCAATAATCGCGGGGGATTTTAACATAAAAGACACAAAAGAAATAATTGAAATTGCAAAAGAAAATTACTATATATCTTATTTAATAAAACAGTACAAATCTTTTAATCCCACAAAATTTTCAAATAATGATAAACCAATAACTTTGGATTATATTCTTGCACACAAATCAAAATTTAAGATTAAAAAAATAGAATGTTCTGATGGAAAAATATCTGACCACTTCCCGATAATCGCAAATATAGAATTAAAAGGTTAATCATTCTTAATTTTAATCAGCTTTTCGGTATCAATAGGTTTCCCATTAACGTCAAGCGTTACAAAATAGTTTCCTGAAGAAAGATTGTTGAAGTCTTTTCTTAAAGTATGGTTTCCTTTTTCTTTAGATCCTAAATCAAACTGTTCTATTTCTCTTCCAAGAACATCTCTCACTGTCAATCTAACATCATCAGCATTTTCTTTTAGTTCATATGAAAAGTTTGTCATTCCTCCTTTAATCGGATTTGGATATGGAAGTTTTAAATCTGATTTGTACAATAAAGATTCTAAATCTTCTTTTCCTAAATAAACATCTTTGTGTATTACCTGATAACCATAATCCTCTGATTGATCACAAATATCTTTCATGCTCCAGTGTCTGTGCCATATTGTATCTGAGGGGGTTGCCTCTATTATTTCGTCTTCAAATGGCCTTTGAACTGGATACCAAGGAACCAAAGTATCTGTACCTTGTATCCATCCGGTTTGGTCTGGATGAGTGGGATCATTATTACCTATAACCACATCTTGTGGAAAACTATCTAAACTTATAGAGTAAGATTTGGAAATGTCTATATTTTGTCCGTCTGATATAGGGGGGTTAAAACAAACTTGGTCTTGAGCTTCCCAAATCCTATTTACACTATAATTGTAATGGTTGCATTGGGTTGAATCTGGATCTTGATTAGAAATATCGAAATAACTAATTCCTACTGGAACTCCTGCATTGTTTGTTGCCTGTGCGTAACCTCCAGTGTTTTCCGGAAATAAATTTAAATCTGGAGAGTAAGAAATTTCTTGGTCCTCAGGAACAAAAGTAAAATACGTATCATCTAAAACAACATCTACATTATAACTGTTTAAAGAATAATTTCCAGTAGGATCTACAGCACTGTCTGAAACATTTATTGTAAAATTGTAATAGTTACAACTGTCAGGATTTGTTCCTTGGTTTGAGGTTTGTTCTTCAAACAATTCAGGGTATCCAGAATTGTCCGTAGCTGTCGAATGTTGGAATCCGTTTGCCAACCAATCTGAGTAAAACATTTCATCTCCGTTATGGTTTTGTGTTATAACTGGCGTTTCAGTATCTCTTACCTGAATTAATTGTGCTGGTCTTCCATACCTTGAATCTATTGATTTATAGGTCGTATCAATAACTAAAGAGGAATCTGATTTTGCCAATATTGATCTAAAGATATCATAGTTAAAGAAACTTGAATCGCTTGTAGTTCCAACTCTGTTTGTAGAATCTGAAAATGAAACAGTTGCCCAATCCGCGTATCCTGTAACTTCTCCCGCATCTTCCATTGAGGGGCTTGAATTCTCATATGATTGGTCGTATTCAATAGTTATATCTTCAGGCGCAGTTCCTCCTATATTAATATAGAAGTCTTTTGCAGGCCTTTGAGTGACCAAATCCGGATGTTGCCATGAAACTGTGGGGGTTCCGTTTGTTAAGTTGAACCAAACAGCATTAACATAACCATGTACGTATTGTTGAATGTTTTCACTCCAAATATAAGAATACCTATCAATTTTAACAGGCTCATTTGGGTCCATACTTGGGTCTCCGGGAGAAACTTGAGAATCGTCCTGGGGTTCCACAAAATACCAATCTTCAAAATTAATAGGATTATCTCCAACCAAATTGGCGTCAATTCTATGTGCAATGTTGTTTGCTGAAGTAGTTGTAACTCTATAAACAGGTGAATTAAATCTACCATTCATTGTTGTGTCATAAACATTGAAATTTATTTCCGCATTTTCAATATTTTCAATTCCCGCCTCATTAATGCAAAGCTGAAATGCAAAATCATCACAATCCCAATTAGGTCCGGGAGGAATTAAATCTGTTTGGTCTATTGCCAAAGTTTTCTCGAACCAATCTACTTTTTCTGTTTGAGTCAAATGCTCCCAATGTGCTGGAAGGTAGGGCATTTGATCTGTCAAATAATCATAAAGAATTTGGGCATCTGTTGTTGTTGATCTGCTTCCATCTCCATCAAGATCTGTTCTATCGTTTGCTGTTCCCGAATTTACCAAATCATAATCTGTCCAGTTAATTACCCCGTCATCATTTGCATCTCCTGAACCATAAAAATGAAGATTATCTTCTCCAGGATTTGAATAGTTTGTTGAAAGAACATTTGGTTGAGCAAATGGGTTCAAAACTTGATCCCCATAAAAGGAAGTTACATCTCTTGAATTTCCTTCCATGATTTTTTTCCTTACTTTGTCCGAAGTTTTTTCATTAAGATAAGAGTTTACAGAAGGAACATAAAAAAGTTCTAGACTATCTGCTTGTTTATGTGTAACAGAATCTCCTTTATTTTTAAGTCCCTTATTTACAATCGGAAATTTTTTTTCTTTTACTTTGTTTGGTTTTATTTTTTTAGTTGATTCTTTTTTTTGTATTTCATTTGTTGTATCATCGGATGCGTAATTTGTTGATGTTGGAGAACTAAAATAATCGTTAGATGTTGACAAAGTAGAGGTGAAAGATGTATTAGAATTTTCAGAACTCTCCTCCTCGAGAGATTTATTTGGTTTTATTTTTTTAGGAGATCTTTTTTCAACATAATTAAGTGAAGTTTTTTTGTTTGGATTTGCCTCTTCTTCTTTTACATTATAATTCCTTTCTTTTGCATCAATGTAATTTATAGTTTTATCTTCGTAATTTCTTGATTGTTGATTGCTTTCTCCAACAAAAGCATAGCCCGTATTGTGCTTGCCATAAAAACCTTCTAAGGGTTTTGCAGAAGCTTGATTAGCCTTTATGTTTTGATATCCTCCATAGACCATTGCTGCAGTTAAAATTGCTTTTGCGCCAAAACCAAGTGCCTTTTTGGCAATGTTGCTTCCAACAACTTTCTTAGTTAATTTGCTTAATTTTTCTTTCATTTTTAAGTGTAATTATTAAGTAGTAGTTACTTAAAATTGTTTATATGTTCACATTTAGTGTATATAACTACCCATTTTTGGATATTATGTGCACCTTTTGTGTCTTTGTTTTTTCCCGATTTATTTTCTTATTAAGCAATCTGATAGTTTTTCATGGTACTATGACTAATTGTAAATCTTTTCAAGATAATAAAAATAGAATTTTTTTAACAAACTCCAAAATCTTATCAATCATCTTTTAAACTTTCTGCGAAGTTCCCTGCGTGCTGTTGAACGAATATCAAATATTTTACAATATTTCTTTTGTTAACCTTAATACGCGTAGTCCCTGAATCTTATTTGACCCCACTATTCTTATTATTTTATAAGGGGAATAGTGGTACCCCAATCATATAAAAATTTTCCATAAAAAATTTTCAACCCCCTGTATGCGCTTCCTCTCCCCACCTCTATCCGAACCCCCCCTATGCTTTGAGTGGGTTTAAATACCCCCGTAACTAAATTAATGTTTCATTAAAACTTATTAAAAATGGTACGAATTATCGATTACAAACAGAGAGTAAATTCGGACAACGAAAAATTCTTCAGCCTGATCATCCAAAGTGGGCTGGAAATGGTAAAATCAAAATCAGGGTCATATTATGCGACTGCAAAGCGCACCAGCATTACTTCGACCTTCGATGAAGAAACTTGCAAGAGCCTGTTGGGTTCAGAGATCCCAGGCTCAATTAAAAAGGTTGAATGCGAGCCTTATGAATATGCCATCCCTGAGTCCGGTGAGATCGTGAATTTGTCTCACCGCTGGGTCTATGTCCCGGAAGGCGAAAACCTGGAGGAAAATGTCTTTGAAGGCAAGCCTGAAGGTCATCAGATCGAAGAAGAAGCCGAAGTTGCTGCAAATGATGATGTTGATTATTAAGTGAAAAGAGGAGCCTCTTAAAAGGGGCTTCTCTTTCATGTTAATAAATATATACTTTTTATATGCAACAAAACAGAGATATACAGAAAAACAACTACCAGGAAAAAGAAAACCATTCAAGCAACCTTCCGGGATCACGCCAAAAGGATTACAACAAATCAGAAGACAAGGAAGGTTGTCTGCCCGAATCGGTACTCAGGTTTTTCAAAGGTCTGATTGCCGTGGCAATGGCTATCGGTGGACTTGGTGTGGCAAACTGGGTACGTGAGCAAATGGGAATATTTGCCGGCACCATCCTGGGTACGGCGGTGGTTGTTGGCGTGTTCATAATGATTGTTGGTATGTACGAAGATTAAGCATAACGGGCATACAAAAAACAATTATACAGGGAAAGGGGGATGCATCATGCGTTCCCCGTTTTTTATATCAAAAATTCACATGTGTTTAAATCAAAAATTTATATGAGTATGAAATTAAGGAAAGCAGAGAGAAAGCAAGCCCGGATCAAACTGGGTCTGCAAGGACCATCAGGGTCAGGAAAAACCTATTCCGCTTTGTTGATCGCTTACGGGCTTTGTGGAGACTGGAACAAGATCGTAGTGATAGATTCTGAAAACAATTCCAGTGATCTCTATGAACACCTGGGCGATTACAATGTATTGCCCATAAAAGCTCCATTTAGTCCTGAGAAGTATTCAGAGGCGATAACAGCCTGTGAGAATGAAGGGATGGAAGTTATCATAGTGGACAGTTGCAGTCATGAGTGGGAAAGCTCCGGTGGCATCCTGGATATTCACAGCAAAATGCCGGGAAACAGCTTTGCCAATTGGAACCAGCTAACCCCCCGGCATAATGCATTCGTGCAGAAGATGCTGCAAAGTCCGGCACATATCATTGCTACCATCAGAACCAAGCAGGATTATGTGTTGACTGACAAAGGAGGCAAATATGTCCCAGAGAAGGTGGGACTTAAGGGTATTACACGAGAAGGTCTTGATTACGAGATGACCGTAGTGCTTGATTTGGATCTGAAACACAATGCCGTTGCTTCGAAGGACAGAACGGGCTTGTTTATGAATAAGCCACATTTCAAGGTCACTACCGCCACAGGCAAGAAGATCAAGCAATGGTGCCTCTCGGGTATTTCCCTGGATCAGGTCAGAAAGCAAATCCGGGAAACCGATACCATGGATGATCTGATGGAAATTTACGATCGTTACCCTGAGTTCAGGGAACAGATCACACCGGATTTGACCCGTCGTAAGAAGATCATTAGCGATAGTGTAGCAGAATTCGAGAACAATCAAAACAATTAATTATGGAAACAGTAAACATAGATAACCAGCAAACAGGACAGCTTGAACTGATCGAGGATACCTCTTCGGATGAATTCATGCAAGCCAATACCAAGTCTGTTAAACTGCAGTCCCTAGAGGAGAAGTGTATAATTCCCGTCTTCACGAAAGACAATGAGTCGACCATCTCTCACCAGGAATTCATCAATGCAACCCAGGAAGTGGCAAATCATATCTTTCGCAATGAAAGGGTTCTCAAGCCTGCTGTGCGGGTTTCACATCCCCAAAAGGGAAGAATCCCGGAAGCGGTTGGAAAGCCGGTAGATCAATTGCAGGAGCATGAGAAGACTCTGTATTATGAGCGCATGGCTTTTATGATCGAGATTCCGACCATCAGTGATTATGTAGGCGGGAATTCCCTTTCATTGACCATTGGAGGAGTAAGAGCCTACAACCAGATGAACCTGCATTCTCGCAAGGCTGAGGAACGCTTTAAAGTGTTTATTGGTTTCAAGAACTGGGTATGTATCAATCTGTGCATTTCAACAGATGGATTTGCGGCTGATGTTAGGGTTCGGTCAGTGCATGAGCTTCTGGAAGCCATATACAAGCTCCTGAGCAATTTCGATGCATACCGGGCAAGCAAGTCCCTGAGTAGTTTAGATAATTACTCCCTATCTGAAAAGCAATTTGCACAATTGATCGGAAGGGCAAGGATGTATAATCATTTGCCTTCTTCCGGGCGCAAAGAAATACACCCTCTGTATTTGGGAGATTCTCAGGTTAATACAGTTGTGAAGCAGTATTACAAAGACAAAAACTTTGGAAGTGCTGCCACCGGAGAGATTGGTTTGTGGAACCTGTTCAATCTATTCACGGGCGCAAATAAATCAAGCTACATCGACAGTTTTCTGGATAAGAATGTGAATGCGCTGGAATTCTCATTGCAGATCAGGGATGCCCTGGAGAACAGGAGTAGTTTCTGGTATTTAAGTTAGCGTATGACTATGGGAAAAGATGAACTGAGCCAGATTTCGCGCTATATCAATTCCAGGTCATTGCTTGTGATAACCCCAAAGAAAGTCGTTCGCCTGTTCTGCCCTTTCCCGGTAGAAGTGATCATTGAAGCCGGGGGATTGCAGGCAGGTGAACGCTTGCAAGTATCCAAAGTCCTGATGTCTCAGGAGTACCGGCTGGTATATATCATTGATAATACGCCTTATTATTATGGTTTATTCAGGATAGTAGTATAGATAAGACCAGCAGTAATTAATTGAAATCTTAGCCATGGCTTTTCCATAGTGGATGATCACATTCTCCTGGAAAGGTCATGGCTTTTTATTGTCGAACTATTTTAAAAACAATTAAAAATGAAAAACGAATCAAAACACAAAATAGCAAAAGAGATCAAAACAAACTTTAACCTTGTATTCTATGCCGCCCTGGCAACCCTGCTTGTGGGTGCGGTATTATACATAGGTTGGATGCCGCCAACACATGGCAAGGTGTCACAGGAAGGAAAGGAAATATTCAGGCAATGGCAGAATTCAGAATCCAATTCGATCAGTTTAGGAAGGATAAAGAATAACAGGTCCAGATATGATCAAAAGATTTCTGCCCTGGAAGATGCCATCTACAACGACCGCTTTGATTATTACCGGCAGAAGTTCCATAAGGAATGGGTATGGGGCAATATGAAAACTGTGTTTTTGTACCTGGCTCCGGGATTGCTTCTGCTGCGTTTTATCTTCAGGTCAGCCCGATGGACCCAAAAACACGCATCCGATGAATGATGAATTGCTGGCAATGATCAAAGAAAGCTATGATCAATCCAACAAGGCGCAGAATCATTTCTTAGCCGAAATAAAGATCAGATATATCAACCGGACACCCCAATCCAAAAGATTAAAGATTACCTGCTCTGAGGATGCTGAGAAGCTTTTCAGGGGTGTCTGGTCCGGTAGCATGGATCATGTGGAGGAATTCATGCTGTTATGCCTGAACCGGGCAAATATGGTATTGGGATGGTCGCTTATCGGTAGGGGTGGTATTTCGGGTTGTGTTGCTGATCCGAAGATCATTTTCCAGACAGCTTTAAAAGCGAATGCATCCAGTATCATCTGTGGGCATAATCATCCAAGTGGGAATCTTAAACCAAGTGAATCGGACATCAGGCTAACCAGGAAGCTAAAGGATGCAGGGAAGTTGATGGATATGGATGTGTTGGATCATTTAATCTTGTCCGGGGAGAATTACTATTCTTTTGCGGATGAAGGGAAGTTATGATTAGAAGCCGATCTCGGGAATGGGGTCGGCTTTTTCAATGCCACCGAGATGGCAAAGCCTTTTGGGAAACGCCCTGTTGATTGGTTGAGATTACCAGCAACCGTCTCATTTATAGACACTTTAACCGAAGTGAGGAAATCTCACAACGTTGATTATCAGCCAGTTCAGACGGTGCGTGGTGGAAACACCTCAAAAGTCTCTCAAGGAACCTAGATGCATCAGGATACAAAATAATAACTGCACATTACATAAAGATTCTTTAAGGAGAGCAGACCTAAGTGCAGTTCAAATACGACCCAAGCTATCTCCGATTCAAGAAATACGAAAACAAAAAAACCGATGGAGTATTGGTAGCAGAGAAGTTAGGCAAGAAGGTTACTACCTCGGAAATAATTCTGGACGGAGGAAACGTAGTTCAATGGGAAAATAAAATTATCATGACCACCCGTATATTTTCCGAGAATCTTCACCAATATAAATTCGATGAATTGATTAGCGAGCTTGAAAGAGTCCTCAAAGTTGACAAGTTAATCCTGATCCCCGAACAGCCGCATGACTTCACAGGACACAGTGACGGGTTGGTTCGGTTTATTGACGGGGACACTGTACTGATAAATGACAACACCAAAGAGAAAAACAAAGCATTCGATAAATGCCTCCGAACTACCCTGCATAACGCAGGGCTGAAAACGGTCGTACTACCCACGAGCATGTATGATAACCAGAAGCACTCAGATGCATCAGGAGACTACATGAACTTCCTGCAGATGGAAGGTGTCATTTTCATGCCTGCGTTCGGTCAGGACATGGATAAAGAAGCCGAGAAGACACTGAGGGAGTGTTTCCGAGGAACAGATGTCATCCCGGTAAGGTGTAATGAACTTGCAAAGGAAGGTGGGAATTTGAATTGCGTGAGTTGGAATGTGCTGGAATGATTGTACATGAAAAACTGCAGTTTGCTTTGGCTTTATTAAGGGGAAAAGGGTAAAGTGCAGTTCAATAAATTTGTTTTACATTAGTACCCACCTAATAATCAATATATGATTGAAGATAAAATATGGTATAATTTGGTGAATACTAAGTTTAAATGCTACTATATAGGATATTTGATCCGCAAATACCAGCGGCAAAGTATTTCAATTAATTCTTTTCTTTCAGTTATCTCTTTATCAAGTGTATCAGCTTGGGTGATTTGGGAAATTATACCATGGTTGTGGGCTTTACTTATTGCTTTATCAAATGTTTTAATTGCAATTAAACCGTTTCTGACACTTGATAAAAAGATCAAAGAATTGAACGAGAAGTTGTCAGTATTAGAGCTAATTCAGGCTGAATATGAAAAAATATTTTTTGAACATTTCATGAAGTATATAGATGATAAAGTAGCTTCTAAAAAATACTTTGACAACTATGATAAACAAATAAAGACTTTAAGAACCTCTGATGAATTGTTGATAGGCAGAGATAGAAAACTAATAAGGAAAGCTGATAAAGATACAGATAGATATATCGAAAACAATTATCAAACAAAAACTTTGTCTCATGAAAAGTGATCATTTTCATTTAAGGAATGAAGAGAGCAGACCTTCTTCTCCACCAAAACCAAAGCCTACACCAAAGGTAATTCCAACTATTCGACCGTCAGAACCAAAACGTATTAAGGATTTTCCAGATAAGGAAAGAATACCTCCAAGACCAAAGAAATAAAAACGACCATCATATAATTGGTATACCAATTCCATGTGATGCTTGAACCCTAAGTAGCAATTTTTGAAAATAAACCCTAATAAGAAAATTATTAGCTTTGCATAAACTGAGTTACCAAAGTGTATACCAGGTAAGGCAGGATGTTCTGAAAGGCTTGATATTACTGTGGTCTTGTACGGCGGTTCGAATCCGCCCGAGACCTCCCCGAAGCCCTGTCAAATGATGTTCAGGGCTTTTTTTTATATCTTTATTTAATTCAACAATGATGAAATTACCGCAAACATCCCACTAGTGAAATCATGTTATCTGGATATTGCAAATCTTTTTCAATCTTACCACCTGCAGTGTTAAAGATCATCCTAACTACCGGATTCTTTTCATTGGACAACATAGAAACCTCTGTCGGGTGAATTGAATATACAGGTTTTGTGCGAAAGATTAAATGTTTGAATTTTTTCAAGCCAACGGCAGAGGCATCTTTTTTAGCTTCCAGCACCAGTTGGGTTCCATCCTTTAATTCCAGTTTCACAATATCTCCTTTCCGGATGTCGTGCTGTTCATCGAAATCCAGGATGAAATTCATATTAATCTTTTTGTCCGCCTCATCAATAGCCATGGCAATAGAATAATAATGATCTTCCCATAAAAGGGTGGGAAAAGTTTCGATCGAAAATCCACTGCCCGAGCTTTCTTTGTTAAAGCGCATGTACTCACACTTCTCATTGATGCCATAAAAGACTTTCAATGCATTTAGTTTTTTGTTGGCAGACAATGGCTTTTGTCCCTGCAGTTGGATCTCATTGCCATAACGTTCCTTGCGTTCTTCTATCAACCATACCAGCGAATCCAGGACTTCTCTTTTCTTTTCTCCCCGGCTTACTTCAAATAGACGGTATTCCAGCAGGGCTTCACCCAGGAAATATATGCCACTTCCAATGTCCTTATCGCATATATTGTATCCATTCTGCCAGTATTTATAGGAAATATCATAATTCTCTTCCTCAAACATCCGGTCAGAAAAATTCAGGGAACGCAGGCAATCTTTTGCCAGTCCGGGATTCAGGCTGTCGATCTGTCCGGAAACACCAGATGCGACAATGATCATCATCAATAATAAAAGGTTTCTACGTGTTGGCATAAAATGGAATGTTTTTCTTTTTATTATCACAAAACTATCAGAAACCATCAATATTGTGCCTTTTCTTTAGCCTTTTCTTATTGGGATGCTCTCGTATTTTTACAGTCGGATGAAATATCATTTATTGCAAATAATCTAATAAATTTACAGCATCGAGTTGAATTATATGCAAAATTATGCAAGATGTTGCATGTGAAACAATTATCATTCATGGGATCTGGAATTTATGATCTTGCCATTATCGGCGCTGGTCCAGCGGGAAGTTCTGCAGCAATCGAAGCACAAAAGCACGGACTGAAAACGCTCATCCTTGAAAAAGAAGAGCTGCCCCGCTATAAAATCTGCGGAGGTGGATTTCTTTTGAAAGCAAACAATCCTTTTGATTATGATATTGAAACCGTTGTTGAAAGAATATTCCATGATATTCACATTTATGTTCATGATATTTCTTTTCATCACCATGTGAAAAGAAAAGCACCCATCTTATACACTGTCATGCGCGACAGTTTTGATCATTATCTTTTCAGCCTCATTGATGGCCAAAAAATATATAAATATGCAGGAACCGAACTCTTAGATATCACAAAGGAAAACAACTTATTTGCCCTGCACACCTCCAAAGGTGTTGTGCGTTCAAAATATATCATCGCTGCTGACGGGGCACATTCTACGACTGCAAAAATTAGTGGGTGGAAAGAGGACCGGAATCTTGCAATTTCCCTTGAATGCGAAATACCTATTTCAGAAAATCATCCACTTTGCCATGAATTAAGATTTGACATAGGTTTTATCCCAAGGGGTTATGCCTGGGTGTTTCCAAAAAAGAAATTGCTGAGTATCGGGCTGGGAAAATTCTCTTCCAGGAAGGTAAAGATCAATTTGCATGATTATTTGAAACGCTATTTTGCATTTCTGAATCTTAAACCTGCCTATGACTTTCAAATTCAAAGTTCCGTAATTCCTATTTCACCAAGAAAAGAAGGCCTTTACAAAGGAAATATTCTTTTATGTGGTGATGCGGCAGGCCTGGCAGATCCGGTTGTTGCCGAGGGAATTACCTTTGCCATGATGAGCGGGAAGTTGGCCGCGCTTGCTGTTTCCGAATCATTGGAAACCGGTAAGAAAGCCGGATCTCTGTATCAGAGATCCATTGATGATAAAATCATTCATCATCAAAAACACGCTCGTTTTCTGGCACATATTCTATACGACATGCCTTATATTGCAAATTTTGTATTCAGAAAACGGGGAACTTTCCTATCCGAAAAGTTCACAGATTATTATCTGAGTGGGCATCCCTACCCTGATGGAGTTTTTTCATTTCTCAAATCATTATTAAAACTATTCAAGGGCTGAAGAATATTGCATGGTTCAGTTTCCTTGTTTTCGTATAATTGCCCTGGCCGGCGCACCATCACTATTCCTGATCTTAACTGGCAAACAGGCCAGTTCATAATTGCCCGCTTCAATACCTTTCAGCAACAATCCTTCAATGATCCAAATGCCTGCTTCCAGCAAGGCACGATGAACTGCAGTCTCATTTTTATTGTATCCGCTTACCGACAGGTAATCGATTCCACAAAGCCGGATTTCTTTCTCTGCAAGAAACCTGGCTGCCTCTGTTTCCAGGTGAACAAAATCATACCTGAACGGCAGTGCACTCCAATCTTTATCAGAGTTTTTCGTCTTGAAAAGTATCCTTTCTCCTTTTTTAATATTATGTGTTTCCAGCTCTGCAACCTGAATCGTATGTTCATTCCTGATCTCAATAATCCTGGCTTTGCCCATGCACACATCCAGGGGTATCCGGTCCAGACTCAGGCCTTCTTTTACAAAATGACGTGGCGCATCCATGTGGGTACCGGTATGTGCACTGATATTTAACCTGCTCAAATTGGCCTCATTGCCCAGGTGCATATCATTTACCATTTTAATCTCCACTGGTGGATCGCCGGGCCAGACAACAAGGCTCGTATCAATACTTACTGAAATATCTATCCAATCCATCAAAATTAATTTAGTTTCTCAGCTAATGTATGAATCATTCAGGTATAAACCTTTTTTACATGTTTGCTTTATTTGCTTATTTGTAACTTTATAACATGATTCCAAAATCCATCTACTTTCCTATATTAGATATATATTCCCGTTTTGGGACTATGCAAAAATTACTTGTCACTGATTTTCTTTTACTTATAAAAAAGGTACATATATTGCAAATAGGTTTGCACCTGAATTATTCATAAATATTAATATCATGAAAAGAATTATTGGAATCGCAATTTTAGTTACAGTTTTCATCTTTGGAATGACATCCTGCAAAAAGGACACGGATACAACTCCCCAACAGGAATCATTCAAAGATCTTGTGGTGCCTGCAAGTTTTACCTGGTCTGCAATCGCAGATTATAATCTGAAGGTAAACATATTGATGGATGGCAGTGAAACGGAATTATTTGACGCTACACCACTTGACTTGATGGATATGGATGGCAACCTGCTTGACAAAGCTACCATTTACAACAGCGAGGTTGAATTCAACTTCAAAGTCCCAACGGCTGCTGAGTTTGTAAAAATCTACTCACCCATGGTGAATCAGTCGATGGACATAGAAGTGAATGCAGGAATTGTAACCTTCGACCTTAATGTAATTCCGGATAAATCCGGACTGATCGATACTGACGGCGATGGCATTGCCAATCGTTTCGACGATTATCCCAATGATGCAGACAGGGCGTATGGCGTTACATTTCCGGCTTCTCCGAATCATCATTATTTTAACAATGACCTGAAAAACCTGAATGCCTATGATCCCAATTATATTGATTTTGAAGAAGGCAACAGAGATTTTTACAGGGGCTACTGCTGGCAGTTTTACAGTACTTCAACAAAAGATCCCGGAATCCCCGGATATGGAACCAGTGTGAGAACCGGACAGTTGTCGAACATGCCAAATCAGGCTCCGCCTCACCGTGTCTATTCACCCTGGTACGAGTTTGATGGCAGCAACACCCTGGAATTTATCCATAAGCTGAATGTGTTAAATGGTGGTGGCAAATACCTGGATGTTTACCTGGTGGATGAAAATGAAAATCAGGTGGCAACTTTGCTGGATTTTCAGTACAGTGATGACAACCTGCAAACAGAATCCATCTCCATCTCACAAAGTGGTATTTATCGTATTGAATGGCATTTTTACGGTCAGGGTGGTAACAGCAGGGGTTACCTGGATGAAATCGTACTGGATGCCACTGACGCAACAGATTACGAATCCAACAATGGAGCAGGTGTCTGTGAAGCTGCAAGTGGGGGAGAAGACCCGGTAGCGGGAGATCCACATTATGACTATCCTGCCACAACATATTTCTATCAGATATTCGAAGACCTCTGGCCGAATACCGGTGATTTCGACCTGAATGATATGGTATTGAAATCAAAGATAGGATGGGACAAACACGCTGACAATTCTTTTCATTACATTTATGTACAAACCGTTGTGCAGGCTGTAGGAGCTGGCATACAAAGCGGATTGGGCTGGGAATTGTTCAAGAACAATGGCAATGGTACACGCGAATACATGCCTGATATTGCAACATGGTTTGGGGCAAATGCCGATCCTGACGTCAACAATGGAGTGATCTGTTTTGATAATGTGAAAGACTGGCAATATACTCCCTATTCAAATACCGGTGGACTTGGCCCCGATGCAAAGCCTGATACGGTCTTTTTCCAGGCATATATCCCGCAAGGCGAAATATGGAGCTTCGAAATGCTTGCTTATATGTTCCGCTCCAATGATCCCTCCCATCAAGTGAGAACCTTTGGAACCCCACCCACAGCGACAGCCAATATGGGCCTTTTTGATACTGGCAATGATGATTCACCCACAAGCTGGAACGGAAGCGTAGGTACTTCATTTTCTTATCCATTAACTGGTGCCAATGCTTTCTATCGCACCGAAAACAATCATCCATGGGCCGTAGAGTTCATAACAAATGATTTTAAAGTAGCAAAAGAAAAGACTGATATTCTGCTTGCTTACCCACAATTTAAAGACTGGGCTGAATCGGGTGGAAATGTGAACCAGACCTGGTACAACAATCCCGACAATAGCCATGTTTATACTCCATCCTGGTAAGCAAGAAAAAGGCAAATGATTTGAAAGAGCATTTCGCGGGAGAAATGCTCTTTTTTATATCACCGTAAGTGTTTTTTCAATTTCGTCTGCAGCCGAACCGGATTGATTGGCTTTATAGATTTTGATGACCAGTTTTACCGTATAATCACCAGGCGCATCATAAGTATGCTTCTGCGTAACATCGCCATCTATTTTAGATTCTCCATCACCGAAATACCATTCATGGTCTACGGTTTCATAATCCCCTTCCAGGACGGATGAAGAAGCGTCAAATAAAAACTCGGTACTGGTTGTACCCGATTCCGGAACGATGGTGAAATTGGCAGTTACTTTTAGCTTAAGGGGTGTATCTTTATCGTCTTCTGTGCAGGATGAAGCATTCAGAAATAAACAAACGGCTGAAATCATCAGCAATACAAGGGCTCTTTTCATTCTCATAAAATAAGATTTGGTTTGCATATAAAAGTACGATGAACATGCTGCATATGTCAAGTGGGTGGAGATTATTAATGTTCATTTTTATGCGAAAAGATGAAATCCAGGGTTCGCTTCTCTCATATATTGCCTCCTTCGACAGATTCAGGATGAAATTCTCCCCCCCAGTCATAATACACAAAGCCCTTGATCTACTATCAAATCAAGGGCTTGTTTCTTTAATATGTTGCCCGACTAGGGGTCGAACCTAGACTCTTCTGATCCAGAGTCAGACGTGTTGCCAATTACACCATCGGGCAATTTTTCCGCCCGTTCGCGGAATCTTGTCCGCCCATCGGCGGAAGCGGCTGCAAAGATAAAAGTTTTTTAATTTTTTTCAAAGTTTTGGATTTTAAGTTTTGAATTTCGAAAATCGAAAATCGGCAATCGAAAATCGACAATTTCAACGAATTGTTGATGGTCGATTTATATCCCTGGTAGATAGGGCTAAACTGAGCTGTTTGTCATCCCCTCAATTTGTAATCTGTAATCCGAAAACAAAAACAACTCAATGGCAAGCAACAGGTTTTATTGATTCTTTTTTGCCCAGCTATCTCGCAAAGGTACTGTACGATTGATAACCAGCTTTTCACTGGAATCTTTGTCCACACAAAAATACCCGGTCCTTTCAAACTGAAATTTATCTCCTGCTTCGGCATCTTTGATAAAAGGTTCTATTTTTCCCTGGACGATATTCAGAGAGTCAGGATTGATGTTTGAAGTAAAATCTTTTCCTTCTTCTGTTTCGTTCGGGTCTTCATTGTTGAACAACCTGTCATACAACCTTACTTCAGCATCGATTGCATGATCGGCCGAAACCCAGTGGATTGTACCCTTGACTTTGCGCTGTGCCTTACCGGTACCGCTTTTGGTTTCCGGATCATAAGTGCAATGGATGGTGTTGATATTTCCTTCATCATCTTTTTCAACCGATACACATTTAATGATGTATGCATACCGCAATCTAACTTCCCTGTCGGGAGCCAGGCGAAAAAACTTGCGAGGAGGATCTTCCATGAAATCCTTTCTTTCTATATAGAGTTCTTTTGAAAAAGGGACTTTTCGCTTTCCCATGCTTTCGTCTTCGGGATTGTTTACCGCTTCCAATTCCTCTGTTTCACTATCAGGGTAATTATCGATGACAAGTTTTACTGGATCAAGCACTGCCATGAGTCGCTGAGCTTTCTTATTCAGATCTTCCCGTATGCTATGTTCCAGCAAGGCCACATCGATCACATTGTCTCTTTTGGCCACCCCAACCTTGTCCGCAAAATAGCGTATGGATTCGGGGGTATATCCTCTTCTCCTGAGACCTGATATGGTAGGCATGCGGGGATCATCCCAACCGCTGACATATTTCTCCTGTACCAACTGCAACAACTTACGCTTGCTCATGATGGTATAGCTCAGGTTCAGCCGGGCAAACTCATATTGATGTGGGCGGTATTTTGTATCCACGATTTGTTCGAGTAGCCAGTCATACAAAGGACGATGAATGTCAAACTCCAGGGTACAGATGGAATGTGTTATCCCTTCGATATAATCCGATTGACCATGGGCATAATCGTACATGGGATAAATGCACCACTTATCTCCCGTACGGTGATGGGAAGCATGTTTGATCCTGTATAGGGCCGGATCACGCATGAGCATGTTAGGAGAGGCCATATTGATTTTGGCACGCAAAACTTTTGATCCATCCGGAAATTCACCCTTTTTCATTTTCTCGAAAAGTTCCAGGTTTTCTTCAATACTTCGATCCCTGTATGGACTTGGCTTGCCAGGCGTGTTTACCGTACCACGGTAGTTCTTTGCAAAGTCTTCCTGATCCAGGTCATCCACATAGGCTTTGCCATCCATGATCAGCTTGATGGCCCATTCGTAAAGTTGCTGGAAGTAATCGCTGGCGTAGTATTCCCGGTCTTCCCAGTCAAAACCCAGCCATTGGATATCTTCCTTAATAGAGTCAACATATTCCACATCTTCTTTCAGCGGATTGGTATCATCAAACCGCAAATTGCACAGGCCATTGTATTTTTCGGCCAGTCCAAAATTCAGGCAAATGGATTTGGCATGCCCGATGTGCAGGTAGCCATTGGGCTCCGGGGGGAAGCGTGTATGCACCCTTTTTTCATTCTTGCCTTCTGCCAGATCTTTTTCAATGATCTGTTGAATAAAATTCAATGATTTTTTCTTCTCAGTATTGTCAGGTGAATTTTTTACCATGAAATCACATTTAAGGATGCAAAGGTAATATTATTCGATGAAAGAATTGGAATTAAAAAGCCCGCTGAAGCGGGCTGGGTGCGGAGCCATTGAATCACTGAAACACCCGGATAAATCCGGGTGCTATCCTAATGCTTATCAATCATAAGCATTTGATCCATAATACCTTCATGAGATTAGCACCCCGATTTATCGGGGTTTTGAAGATCCAGAGGCTATATCCCCCAGCCCGCTTCCAGCGGGCTTTAATAATAAAAAAACCCGGCAAAAACCGGGTTCTTGTAATTTTTTCTCAGTGCTTCGCCAAGGTGATCCCTCGACAGCGCCTCCGCTGAGTAGCTTCAGCGCTCGCGGAAGCTCGGGATACCTGCCTGCCGGACAGGCAAGAGTTCGACTAAATTCTTTCAGTTCGCTGACGCTCCTGAAATAATAGTCTCCCTTATTTGATATGCCCACTCAGGAATTTCTCCATGGCCCTGTAAAAATCAAAACGGTTTTCCTCATTCCTGAAACCATGACCTTCATTGTCTTTCACCATGTATTCCACATCAATACCTCTTTTGCGCAATGCTTCCACGATCTGGTCCGATTCGGCTTTATTCACCCTGGGATCGTTGGCACCCTGGGCTACAAACAAAGGCGTCATGATCTTGTCAGCATTGAGGGCAGGGGAGGTGGCAGCAAATTGAACACTATCCTTTTCGGGATTGCCCACCATTTCATACATCATATCCAACAAAGGTTTCCAGTAAGGTGGAATGGTTTGCATGAAAGTAAAGAGGTTGGAAACTCCAACATAATCAACAGCCGCGGAATACAGGGTTGGATTGACCACAATTCCCTGCAGGGTGGCATATCCACCATAACTCCCACCATAAATGGCTATCTTACCAGGATCGGCAATACCTTCCCGGATCAACCAGTAGGTGCCATCGGTAACATCATTCTGCATGCTCAGGCCCCATTCTTTGAAAGAGGCTTCCCAGAATTCTTTTCCATATCCGGTTGAGCCGCGGAAGTTAGGCTGGAAAACTGCATAGCCACGGTTGGCCAGGAATTGTACTTCAGGGTTGAATCCCCATGAATCACGTGCCCAGGGACCGCCATGGACATTCACCACCACGGGAAGGTTTTTGGCCTCAACCCCCTTGGGCAGGGTCAGATAACCATGGATTTTCAAACCATCGCGGGCTTCATATGTTATGGGTTTCATTTCGGCCAGTTCATCTTCTTTCATCCAGGGACCGACATTGTGGATCAGCTCAAGTTTATCCTTTTTCCTGTCATACAAGTAATAAGCACCCAGGGTGCGGTCGCCCGAAGTCCTCACGATGAATGTTTCCTCATCATCATCATAAGCTGAAATTCCAATTTCGTAATCACCCAGCTTGCTTTCCAGGTTTTCGATCAGGTTTTTGAAATCTTCACTGAAATAATGTCTTTGTCCTTTCCAGGAAGTATAATATGCCGCCCAGAGTTCCTTATTCTTCCTGGAATAAGACAAACGGCTAACATCATAATCAGGATTTTCGTAAAGCACTTCCACTTCTTCAGCGGTCCTGGGATCGAAAATAACCGCAGCGGTTTTATCCCGGCCCAGGTTAGAAACAGCGTAAAAGTTCTTGTTGTCGAAAGTAAAGAACATCACGCTCATGGTTTCTTTAAAACTGGTGGTAAGAATGGGTTCAAATTCCTCTTCCTCGGTTTCACGGTAAAGGATTTGAGAATTTACACCATCCACGATGGCATAGGCAGCACGCAATTTCCCATCATGATCGGTAACCCATCCCTGGATATTCCCGGGATTCTCAGCAATCATTTCCATTTCCCCTGTATTCACATTCATGCGGTATGGATCAAATACCTGGGGATTTCTTTTATTCAGACCGATGATCATGTAATCTTCAATTTCAGGAAGATCATCAATGATCTGTGTTCTGACATTTTCGAAACAGGTGAGGCACTTGAGGTTCTCTCCGTTCCGGTCAACACCGAAAAGGCTGAAATTCTCATCTCCTCCATCATCTTTCAAATACAGGATGCGATCGTCATTGGCCCAGAAATAACCGGCGATATCGCGGTCGGTCTCGAAGGTCAACTGTTCGGCCTTGTCTTTGCCGATCTTTTGAACAAAAATGTTCATGCGGCTTTCATAAGGCGCCATATAAGAAAAGTATTTACCATTCGGTGATATCTGATATCCGGACTTTTCAGGATTCTTGAAAAAATCTTCCAGCGGAATCTCTCTTACCTGTGCATTGACCATCAACACATTGATAAGCATTCCTGTAATCATACTCATTGTAATTAATTGCTTTTTCATTTTTATCATTTTAATTTAACAAAATTGGCTTCAAAGCTATGAATAATATGTTTCCTGTTGATAAATGAAATATTAAAACCTTTTGATGATATTTCGAACGCTTGCGGCATATCCTCCCCCGAAAAGATTCACATGCACCATCAGTGGATACAGGTTGCAAATGTCAGTACGCTTCTTCCAATCCTTTTCAAGTGGGTAGGCTTCATCATATGCAGCATAGAATTCGGATGAAAAACCTCCGAAAAGTTTCGACATCCCAAGATCCATTTCCCGGTGCCCGTAATAAACAGCCGGATCGATGATACATGCTTCACCGCGATCATCTATCATAAAGTTTCCATTCCAGAGATCTCCATGGAGCAGGGCAGAGGGCTCCTTCGGGAAAATCTTTTCCAGGTGTTTATACAGGTTATCAAACATTTTGCTAAAGAAGTCATCTATTTTCCCATCATCTCTGGCTAGTTTTAACTGCGGTTCCAATCTTTCTTCAATAAAAAAAGAAATCCAATCGGGGTGCTTGTTGTTGTACTGGTGAAGTGAACCGATATAATTGTCATGGTCCAGTCCGCAATAATCAGCCGTGTTCTGGTGAAGCTCCGCCAGTGATTTTCCAAAGTTTTCCCAGAAATCAGGGCCTTTGCCCGAAGACTTTATATATTCTAATATCAGGAATGATTCATCATTTTCCTCCTCATGCAAAATAACAGCCGGTACCCTGATGACGCCGGGTTCCTGTAATAATCTCAATCCCCGGGTTTCCTTTTCGAACATGCCCGGGAATCTGCTTGCACTGTTCAGTTTTATGAAAAACGCCTTGTCAGGAGTCGTAAGTTTATAGGCTTCATTGATATCGCCACCGCCAATTGCTTGTTCTGAAAAGTCCGTTATGTCTTTGTTGAAATACCCGGATAAGGCTTTTAGGATGGCTTTCCTGGTTTTTTCTTTGATCATAAACTGATATACTTTGGAATGCGAATTTAAACATTATCACAAAGAAAAAATTCCGAAAGCAAAACGCTTTCTCAGCAATCTGTCGATCAGGATCAGCATTCCTATCCCGGCAAAGATGGCAATGGAAGTGGTAGAAATATCAATTTGCGTGATATAGGCCTGTATATTCAGAAGAAACTGGCCGAGAATTTTTGTGATGTTCCTGAGATCAGCATTTTCAATCAACCAGCTTAGCAATGGAATATCAAATGAAAAGATGAAGATGAGTGCAATGCCCAGCGCTGAGCCGATCAGCAACCAGTATTGCGGACTGAGAAAGCCGCCTGGATCAAAGAGTGATTGTGATTTTTCCTCAGCCCGAACCTTTTTCATAACCTTGGCAGTAAAGCCCCCGGGAGCTTTCTCAAGATCAGTTTCGGCGATCAGCTTTTTTAATATGTCGTTATTTTCATTCAGCATTGGTATCCATTTGGACGAATGAAACCGGTTGGGGTTACATTCAGAACGCTTTTTCCTGATTTTCTATTTTATTAATAATTCTTAATTTTTCATAAAGCTTTTTCCTGATCCGGTGGAGTTTCACTTTTACATTGGAAGAAGACATACCCGTGATCTCACTGATCTCCGCTATGCTGTTCTCCTTTTTATAAAACAAGGTGATCAGGAGATTTTCCTCCTCCGGCAAGTCATTCATGGCCTTGCGGAGACTTTGCTGTTGCTCCTCAGGGCTCAGTTCATACATACTTTTACTTATCTCATCTTCTGAATAATTGTAAATGATCTCATCATCCAGGTCGGATGTTTTCAGTTTTCGTTTCCGTGTTTTGGTAATGGCAGTATTATATGCAATGCTGTATAACCAGGTCGAAAATTTTGATTTGCCCTGAAAAGTTTTGAGGGAATTATATGCCTTTAAAAAGACATCCTGTGCGGTTTCTTCGGCTTCTTCATGACTTCTCAATATTCTGATCACGATGGTATATACCCAGTCTTTGTGCTTTTCCACCAGTTCTGAAAAAGCCGATGTTTCTCCATCCTTGATTCTCTCAATATAATATTGGTCTTCCCGGAAAGCCATTTGTATTTTTTTGACGCTGTTTTCTAGTTAAAGTTACATAGAGAATAGTAATATACAAAATACAAGCACCAAATAACAAAGTATCATTTGTAACCTCCCCAAAAAACCTTCGTCCTATCCAACAGAAAACGGAAGTTTAACATTTAAAAATCAATAATCATGGATTTAACAGCAGTATTTGTAGTTGCAATTATTTTCGGATTCATTTATGGAATCGTTTACCTGGGCGTTAGAAAAAAGGAACGCCAAATGCTTCTTGAAAGAGGAGCAGACGCCTCAATATTTGTTGGTAAGAAACAGACATCCAATACGCTGCGTTTTGGATTGCTGTTTATTGGCGTAGCAATTGGTATTTTCTTAGGAAATATCTTTGCTGAAATTCCAAGCATCAATATGGGTGAGGAAGCTGCTTTCTTCTCAATGATCTTCCTCTTCGGCGGCATCGCCCTTGTGATCAGCTACTTCATGGAAAGGAAAGAAAATGAGAAGCCGGAACAGATAAACAAGGAAAAGGAGATGTAGAACTTATATGGTGAATTGATTGAAAGGCTTTTGGGATTCCCGGAAGCCTTCTTTGTTGCAGGTTACAAGTTACAAGTTGCAAGTTGCAAGTTTGTCCATTCGGTCTAATGATCCTGTTTAAGTTGTATTTTAATTATTTTACTTTTGGTACAGTCTCAAAGTAGAGGGGTTAAACAGAAATGCTGAAATTACATCCTATTGAAAAGTAAACTCCTCAACAACAATGTACTCCGGTCCTTGCGGTCGTAAAATACTTTCAAATAAGATAAGCCTGTCTATCTTTTCCTTTTGTATATCTTCATCTTTGAACCGATTGATCACCTGCTGAAAATACCGTTTGTTTTGTATGTGCCTGATCCGTCCGACGGTCAGATGCGGCACAAAATTCTGCCGGTCGTATTTGTAGCCCAGTTCTTCAAGATTCACTTTCAGATTCTGATAAAGAGATCTCAACTTTTCACTGGCTTCAATTCCAAACCAGATCACCCGGGGTTTGTACGAACTGCCGAAAATGCCAACATTGTGCATTTGCAATTCGAAAGGAGAAGCATCAAAAACCGCATCATCCATGGCTCCGGCAATTTCATCGATATTCTCTTCAGTTGTATCGCCAAAAAACTTCAGAGTAATATGTATTTTTTGCGGATCCACCCATTTGATCTTGTCCTGTTTTAATTGGTTCTGAAGCTGCCCGAATAATTCCAGGAATTTATCGGTCGGATGAAGTTTTATGGCTGCAAAGAGACGTTTCATTTCCGTGACAATTGTTCGTTTCTCTCAAATTGTAGGGACCAAATTACACATTTCCTCAAAAAATCCTCAGCTTTAGGTTTAATACTAAAACCCAAATTAACAATCATGAAATATTATCCACTGTCCCTGCACGTGTTTATTGTTTTGTTTATTTCAGCCTCTTCTTGTCAACCCACTGCCATGAAAAAAGAAACATTTGAAAGTACCCTAACGGCCTCATTGAACAAAAAGCTGGTGGTAATTTCATTTCTTATTTGCTCAGCAACAACGAAAAAGCTGTTTATGTAACCTATCCAAATCTTTATATACGTTGTGGAAGGAATGATGGTATTTGTGTTACCCACGTTCACTTTTTCGAACCCAACTGGAATAAGGATACGAATCAGGTTCTATTTTTCCCCGACATCAATAAAAGCAGTAACTATTTCAGAGATTTAGATAAATACAATTCTCCCTTCACCGAATTCAGCGATTATTCGATTGCCCAGGTGGATGATGAATTTACACAGGGGCTTTCGGATTCGCCTTTCGGAGACAAAAGCAATATGCAAGCGGAAAAATATGCAGAAACAGGATTGTATCTGGGAAAAACTTATCCTGCGTTTTTTCCGTGTTCATCAGTTCAATGAATTTGATGACGGAGTGACAAAGGCAAAGCAGGACTGGAAAAAGCAGGAACTTACGATCTACAACACAGGGGTGTATAAACATCAATCCGAGCGATACCGTCAATTGTGACAACACTACTGAAATAGCGCCCAATCCATTGTTTTTATTCAGGAACGGAGAAATTATTAAAACTTTATCGTGGAAAAGATTTGCCTGTTAAATTTCATTGTTCATCACCAACAAGTCCTTTAAAATGGCCAGGGTTTGCTTGCAGAACCTGTCATCAGGTTCCCAGATGCTCTGGTGCTTTTGTTCTGTATTGATCACGCATCCACCGCCGCACAATCCAAGAGCCGGACAATCCAGGCATTTTTCAATGTATAAGGGGGAGCGTTTTGCCCATTCCAGGAATACAGGATCTTCTTCGGGGACAAAATCCTGATCTATATCCGTGACAAAATGTTTTCTGTCGGCGATGTGCTCATGACAAATTCCTACTTCACCGCCGGGGGCAATTGCAATCTGCCTTCCCCCCTGGGCATTGCAATCAAAAATGCATGCTTTGCCAGCTTGGTATACCTGTTTGCGCCGACCGGTCCTGTTTTCTGAAATACCATGTTCTTCCAGTATTCTGCCTGCTTTTGCAACAAAGGCTGCAGCCGCATCATCATAATGATCCGGGATTTGTATGATCCCATTGTCCAGCAAAGCATTGAAACCAATATTGCTGATCTTCAAATCATGGATAAAGAAGTCTATGCAAGGATCAAAGTTGTCAATTGTTTCTGGTGTTAAAGTACAGGCAATGTTGATATTGATGCCGGCATCGCGACAAATAGTATATTTTTCAATGATTTGTTCAAATGCTTCTTGCTTGCCCGGGAACACCCTGTTGGAACATGCTTTTCTGTCTCCATCGATGGAGAAGGTGAGGGTTACATCATGCGATTTGATGAAATCCACATCCCCGGCATTGATTAATACTCCGTTGGTAACAACAATGATATGTGTTTCTTCGGGCAAAATCCCTTGTGCTTTATGCTTTTGTATTTGTTCGATGGCATAAAACAAAAGCTTCTTGTTCATAAAGGGTTCCCCTCCATAAAAGATGATGGTTTTTTTGTGCCGGAACTTCTCCGGATCGCGCCTGATGAGTTTTTCAAAAAACAACAATCCCTTAATAAAAACATCCTCCGTCATGTTTTCCTTTTTGAAGAACTCCGGAACCGATTGCCGTTCGAAACAATATCTACAGGCCAGGTTGCAATCATTGGTGATGAAGAAATAAACCGTGCTGATGTAAGGTTTCTGAATCTGGGCGCGATTTTCATCCAATAATTCTGAGTCTTCCTTATCGGAACTGATCAAAATTCCTTTTTCCTGCAATTCTTTTGCAAGATCATCATGATAGACAGGGTCAAACTCAAGATAGGATTCTCCCTGTTGATTTGTCCTGACAACATCATCATTCAGGACAGCTTTTTTGAAATTGAGTGCATGATACAGGAATGTTTTTCCATTGAGCGAAAACTGATGACTGAAACGCGACAATTTAAGCATGGGAAGAATTGTAAAAGGAGGCCATTCCCAAATTTACCCGAATGAAGCGATTTTCATCAATCATCCGTGATTTTCTATGAGAACAACCTCCTGTTGAAATTAATTACAAATGGCGCCCCAGTTATTCCATCCGGCGTTCATCCATGCCTCCCATCCTCTGTCGGAGAACTCGGTAGCCAGCGAACAATCTGAAGAGTCTGCATTCTTGTCCTCGTACAGATTTGTGATGCTCGGGCCATTGCCATCCAGCTCGATGGTCATATTGGCATCGAGCTTTTTGGAAAACACTTTCACTTTTTTCATAGCATCTCGTTTTGGTTCTACATATATTTAATTATCACACGTCCCATTGAATAGGATATGCATTATTGAAAAGGCGATAAAATCTTATCACCAAATAATTCTCCTGTCTTTTTCCAGGTTCCCGGGCAGGGGTCCTTCATGGCACATTCCCTGCAGGGTTCGAACATGGTTCCCGTATCACTGCTGATGTTCAGAAAAAGCCTGTCGTTTTCCGGCACATCTGTCGGAACCCGCAAAGCTGCGAGTGTTTCTTTTGTCTGGTTGTTTACAAAACCCCAGTAATACGGATCGATGGTACAGAGCGGGGTTGTAAAAAGTTTCACATTCCTTCTGCGGCCAGCTTTCCTGTATGCAATAACCTTATCAAGCGCTTCCTCCACAAAGGGTGTTGATTCGGAAAACTCCACAGCGATCATATCTTTGTTTTTCAAGGCCACGCCATTGATATCGATGTTGCAGATCAGGTAGGTTACATCATCCGGAAAGGATTCAAAAACCCAATCCGTGTATGCAGGTAGATCTCTGTAGGTGTAATTGATCACATTGTATTTTACCGTGGTTTTTACGCCTCTTTCGTATACATTCTGTATGCCCTGCATTGATTTTGCAAAACTGTTCTTCAATTGCGTGAGCCTTTCATGCTTTTTGGGAATATGGCTGTGAATGGCCGTAGTGATTTCCAGATTTTCCGTCCCGGTAATTTCCAGCATTTTATCCAGGTAGCGCTCACTGGTAAATTTTAGGGCATTCGACAATATACCGATAGAAAGCTTCTTGGAAACGATGTAGGAAAGAAATGGCAGTAAATCTTTTTTAAGTGTGGGTTCCCCCCCACTGAGCAGCACATGCTCAACACCGGTTTCCTCTATGGCGCGGTCGAGGCAATGCTTCATTTCGTCCAGGCTGATATCAGGTATGGTATTGGCCCCTTCCGAGCAAGGACAAAAGATACACTTCTCGTTGCAATCAAAACTCATTGAAAAATAAGCCGTCCTCATTTATGCGATTTCTAATTTATTTTTTGTCAATATCTTTACCAGTTCGTGTTCCTCCAGGAACATCCTGATCAGTTCCGGATAAAGACTGCGGTTCGAAAGGCATTCCAGCTCGTCCACGCCTTCAACCTTTCCCTTTTTATACTTGATGGCCGTGGTGCATCCACCTTTACAAAAGAACCACCAGGGACATGAAGCACAATTTTCAGATTCCTTTTTTGCAAAGAAGTCGGTTTTGTGATGTGCCTTTTCGAGCAGGGGAATCAGCTCTTCACCGTCGTTAACGCTTCCCACAGCTTCTTCCTTATAATCGGTGATATCACAGGGAAAAATCCTGCCGTCCATGTCGAAGGCGATCATCTTTTTACCGCCCAGGCATCCCCGTGAAATGCAAATGTTACCTTTGTTCCGGATCAGCAGGTTCTGCAACTTGTCAAATACATTCAACTCAATGATGGAATGGCCGCGTTTGTTCAATTCGATCAGTTTCTTCAGCAGACGTTTTTGAAAATCGATGATCTCGGCATTGCTCAGACAAAGGCCTTTGTCTTTCATCACCGGACTGTCCTTGACAATATTTAACTTGAAACGGTCGATCTTCAAATCGATGGCAAAATATTCCAGGAATTCCTCCAGGTAGGGAAGGGTATTGCGCGTGAGTACCGTGATGATCCCATGCCTTGTTCCGTAACCTGCATCCCGTAAGTTCTGCATGCCCTGCCGCATCTTTTCAAAAGAATCCTTTCCATTGGCAAGCTTGCGCTGCAAGTTGTGGATTTCAGGCAAACCGTCGATGCTCACACCAATGCGTATATCCCTTTCGTATGCTTCCTTTGCTACTCTCGGTGTGATGAGGCCGGCATTCGACTCTATGGTCAGAACCGCTTTAATCCCTTTTTCCTGTAAATCATCATGTATGTGGAGGATCTTTTTCCAGGCGATCAGGGGTTCTCCGCCCCAGGGTTGTATGTGGATTTCGCGTTGATTTGTCTTTTTGCAGTAATCAGCAATAAAGTCAATGATGCTTTGTAATGTTTCATTACTGATGGTCCTGGGTGTTTCATCCAGATGCCTGAAACAATACGTACAGCGAAAATTGCAGGCCTGCGTCAGATCAATGATAAAAAACCTGGGCAATATCGATTCTTCATCCGTACATTGGGGGCTTCCGGGCACTTTCATAAATCCCCGCTGGATCAATTTGAATTGCAGGTCGTCGCTGATCTTCTTGTTTTTTATTTCTTCCAGATGATCCCGGTCGAGCAAAATAGAACTGCCGACATCAGGATTCAATAAAAATGCACTGCCATTTTTCTCGAAACAGTATCCTCCCGTAAAATCAAAATCCTTTTCCTGTACAAAGGGGGAAATAAATGATCTTCTGACTGCAGTTAATTTTTCCATATATCACTCCAAAATACCGTTTTGTAAAAATGCCTCCAGTACCTGCTGCGGATCATTACAAACAAAATTGTCCCGTACAAATGCAACTGCATCTGCCGACGGAATACCCTCTTTTAACATCTGCATGGTCTTTTCCGGATCCTTTTTCAATTGCGGCGCAATCAGTACCTTCGCGAAGAGATCATTCCTTAAAACAAGCTTTTCATCGTCAAAAGTGTATTCAATGTACGGGGACAAATAAAAGGTGTCAATATTGTTTTTTGTAAAGCGTAAAACTTTCATTGTTTTTTTAAGAAATTCCTTTCTTTTTATGCATTCATGCTGCAAGGCAGCTTAACAACTCCAAAAGTAACATTTAAAGTTTTAAGGAAAAGAAAATTAGAAATTCTTATTTGGATTGAATAAAGTAAATCATAAAATATTATAGAATTTTTTGTTTTGTTTAGGATTCTTTTCAACAGCTTTATTATATACATTGGCAGAATTAAGAAAAAACATTAAATTTGCACATTCAATTGGGGAATTAGCTCAGTTGGCTAGAGCGTTTGACTGGCAGTCAAAAGGTCACCGGTTCGAATCCGGTATTCTCCACAAATTATCACCAAGCCTTCCATATTCAATTTTACTTATTATTCGTCTGTTATAACCCGGCATCAGGAATATCCTGAATTACCTGTAAATTGTAAACGGATGTCATGAAACGAAGTGAAAACAAAATGAATATAATCTACTCCTTCTTTTAAAATTTTATTCTACCGATGACCAATAATTACCTATCTTTGATTCACATCCCAAAAACAAATTATGAAAACACCAGAAAACAAACAATTACAGCTTGCCTTTGACTTCGTGCAGTACACGGGCAACAACATTTTCCTGACCGGGAAGGCCGGTACGGGAAAGACTACATTTTTGCACAATCTCAAAAAACTTTCTCCCAAAAGAATGGTCGTGGTGGCCCCAACCGGAGTGGCTGCCATCAATGCCGGCGGGGTGACCATACATTCCTTTTTCCAGCTTTCCTTCGGGCCGCAAGTCCCCGGATATGAAGAGAGTGGGGCAGGGGCGGCATTCAAACGCTTCAGCAAGGAAAAGATCAACATCATGAAAAGCCTTGACCTGCTGGTGATCGATGAAATCAGCATGGTGCGGGCCGATCTGCTGGACGGGATCGATCGCGTATTGCGAAGGTTCAAAAACCGGACGCTGCCCTTCGGCGGTGTGCAACTCCTCATGATCGGAGACCTGCAGCAACTTGCCCCTGTAGTGAAAGAAGATGAATGGCAGATCCTAAGGCAACATTACGAAACGGCATTCTTCTTCAGCAGCCAGGCCCTGAAACAAACCAGCTTTACCAGCATAGAACTGAAGCATGTATACCGGCAAAGCGACCAGCACTTCATCGATCTGCTGAACAAGATACGCGACAACAAAATGGACCAGGGCGTGATCGATGTGCTCAACACACGGCACAAACCCGGTTTCAAGCCGGATGGCGAAGGTTTTATCACCCTCACGACCCACAATGCAAAGGCACGCAACATCAATGAAAGCAGACTTAAGCGGTTGCAGGGACAACAGGAAACTTTCATTGCCGAGGTTCAGGGGAAATTCCCCGAATACAATTATCCCACGGATGAAAGCCTTGTCCTGAAAGAAGGTGCCCAGGTGATGTTCGTAAAAAACGACCCTTCCCCCGATAAAGAATACTACAATGGTAAAATCGGGAAAGTAAGGGGTTTTGATGAAGGCAGCGTAATCGTCAAATGCCCGGAGGATGAATTTACCATCCGGGTCAATCCCGTGGAATGGCAGAATGTGAAATACGGCCTGAACCGCGAAACCAAAGAGATCACCGAAGAAGTGGAAGGTAGTTTTAGCCAGATCCCCCTCAAACTGGCCTGGGCCATCACCATACACAAAAGCCAGGGGCTGACCTTCGAAAAAGCCATCATCGATGCGGAAGCTGCCTTTGCCCATGGGCAGGTCTATGTGGCATTGAGTCGTTGCAAATCGCTCGAGGGACTGGTGCTCAGTTCCAGAATTGGTTCCGGCAGCCTGCGAACCAATACCAGCATTCAACATTTCACCAGCAATGTGGAACAGAATCAACCCGATCGAAATCAACTGGAAGCATACAAAATGCGCTACCATGAAAAAATGCTGATGGACCTGTTCGATTTTTCAGATTTGCAAAACCAGTTTTATCACGTCAACAATCTGCTTTCGAAAAATGCTTTCAACCTTCCTGTAAAGCTACTGGACCAATATGAAAAAAGCAGCAGGACCAGCAACAAGACTATTAGCAAAGTAGCCGGAAGTTTTCAGCATGAGATCAGGGATTTGCTGGAACAGGAAAAGGACGCGGAAAAGAACGGCAAACTGCAGCAAAGACTGAATAAAGCTGTGCTGTATTTTAACGATCAACTTGAACAAAATGTGATCAGCCTTGTCAATACCACAGCGATAGAGACCGATAACCGTGAGATCAAAAAGAGCATTTCAGAAGCGCTCGACAAACTTTACGAAAGAGCTGCTTTCAAACAAAAATGCCTGGCAGGTTGTAAAAATGGATTTGTGCTGAAGGAATACCTGCAAACCAGAGCCAAAGCTTCCATAGAGGATCTTCCGGCCAGGAGGAAAAGAAAGCAAAAAGTACCGGATACGGATGAGATCAAAGATGCCAAACTTTATGAGCTGCTGAAATCCTGGCGCAATGCAAAAGCCGATGAGCTGAACTGGGAGGTGTTCATGGTATTACCCCTTAAAACCATCCGGGCCCTCTGTGCCAGCATACCCTCCAACAAAAAAACCCTCAGGGAAGTCAAGGGTTTTGGTAAAAAGAAGTTGGAAACTTTCGGGGATGAACTGCTGGACCTGCTGATCCAATACCGAAGAGATCACAACATGGAAGTGCTCCCACCCGAAGATCCGCTTGAAAAAACCCGCAAACCAAAGATCAATACAAAACAGATCAGTTACGATCTCTGGAAACAGGGAAAGAATATTGAAGACGTTGCTGCTGAAAGAAACATGAGTCCAAGGACCATCGAAGGCCACCTGGCTCATTTCATTGAAACAGGGGAACTGGAAGTTCATGCATTTGTGGATGACGATAAATTCAATTTGATAAAAGACCATTTTCTGCAGAGCGAAAGTCTTCTGTTGAATGATGCCAAAGAAGCCCTTGGCAATGATGTCAGTTTCCGGGAACTCAAGTTTGTGAAGAGTTATATGATTCACCTTGGAAAAATAAATTGAATCTTTGGTTTGGAGCTGTCCGAAAAGTGTCCTGCAGCTATCTGGGTCACATCGAGCGCCGTGCCTGCCGGCTGGCTACTAGTCGAGATGCACTGATAATCAACGATCTTTAGGCTTCGACTTCTCAGCCTGACGAAACACTGCAATTTTTAAACAGCCTCTTGTGTTACTTTGTTTTCCCATGTTTCCCCCACACTTCAGTGTAGGGAAAGTAATCGCTGAAATTTATTCTATAGCAAAATTATTATCAAAACACTATACTTTCCCAACGCTTTAGCATGGGGTTTGTGGTCAACTAGATCTCCAAGGGTTTCAACCCATATTCTTATTTTATTAATACTTTTTTGTTCCACCTGTGCAACTATTCTTTTAACAAAAACGTCTGTCATTTGTCCTGACTTGTGAAGTTGATTGCTCCCCAACATCTGAAACTTTGAATTATAAATTGCCGCTGAATGAATGGCTGCATCATAAATAAATAATACCATGAAAAATGGATTACTGATCCTGTTAGCAGGAATGATGTATTTGAGTGCGTATGCACAGCTTGAACAATATCCACCCCGGAATGTCCATTTTGATCCCCTCACATCCGTCATGAGCTGGGAAGAACCCAGGATTACAGCAGTTTATGAAAACTTTGATGAAGACGATTTCCCTCCCCAGGAATGGACACAAAAAAATGATCTATGGCAAAAAACAGACGATGGTAGCGGTGGCAGTTTTATCATTCCCGATCGGGATTCGGATTACGCCTGTGTGAACGACAGTATTCATTTTCAAAGCGACACACTAATCACTCCCGCCCTTGACCTTTCTATACATGATCACTTCAGCTTGCTTTTCGATAGCTACTACGATGGGCAGGGTGAAAAGGCCGCCATTTATTACAGCTACGATGCATTCGAAACCTGCGTACTGCTGCAGGAAATGATCCCGGCTGCCGAATGGCAGCATACAAATATTGAGCTGTCAGAGCTGTCAGGTAAAAAAGGGAGTATCTGGTTCGGCTTTGCCGGCTCCCAGTGGGCCATCGACAATGTAGATATTTTAGTACTGAATGATACGGTTGCAGAACTTGTCGATTATCATTTGTTCCTGAATGATGCCTGGGTGGATGCCACCACGGAAACAAGTTATTATTATGATATGCTGGAATACGGGCAATCTTACACCCTAAGCATCGGAGCCATGTATACTACCGGATTATCAGAAAAGGTATATTTCAGTTTCACCTCCGACTTTCTTTATATACCCAGGGAATTGGCAGGATGTAGTTATGATAATGCTGTGAAACTCATATGGAAGCCGCCCCTGATGCCCGATACCAGCAGCGGAGATTCCCGGGAATTATGGGATACCCAGTTTTCTTTCCCTTGTGGGGATTGCTCAGGGGAGGCCGGAATTGAATCGGATGGAAATTACATCTATACCACCCACTGGAATGCAGGCAATGGAACCTTCTTTCGTTACGAATTAGACGGAAATTTCCTTGGGAGTTTTGTTGTTTCCGGTGGTTGCATGGATGTGCGCGATCTTGCGTACGACGGTGAATTATTCTGGGGAAGCAATGCAAGCACAACGGTTTGGGGAATGAACTTTGAGGATGAAGTGGTGCAGGAAACCATCACTGCCCCTGTTGCTGTGAGGGCGATTGCCTATGATCAAGAATTTGATGCTTTCTGGGCAAATAACTGGGATACACAATTTACACTTTTCGATAAAAACGGTATAACGATAAACAGCTTTCCTGTTGGAAGTTATGGTAGTTATTATGGTCTGGCATGGGACAATCAGGAATATAGTGGCATCCCCTATTTATATGGACACAGCCAGGATAACAATGCAACCATCGTTCAATTTGATATTGCTACGGGAACCGAGACGGGAGTTACTTATAATTCTGGTGCTTTTGGTACACAAAATGCCGGTGGACTCGCTATTTGTGATGGAATAATACCAGGATACAGAACAATGCTGGGTATTCTTCAGGATGATATTATTTTCGGGCTTGAATTTGGAGAAGATGACGGAAGTGTGTCATATGTCGTTCCTGAAAATTTGCTTGGTTTCAATGTATATCATAATGACGAACATCTGGATTATGTTGAATACTACGAAGGACAGAACATAATCGAATACTGGACATATAATTTAGAACAGGGATATCATGAATTTGATGTTTCCGCTCTGTACGATTTGTATCCATACGGTTCTCCCGGAGATACATCTGAATCTGCAAAAGAAGGTTCGCTGTCGATCTGGATCATTGCTCCGTTGAGTCTTCCTTTCACGGAAACCTGGGAAAACGGTTTTTACAATTATGATTGGGAAGTTCCATGTGATAATTGGGTAATTAACGATGAAATAGGTAATCCTGGAAAGTCAGCTCAATTTATCGGTTTGCCTGAACTGATGAATTATTCCTTTGACTTATTATCCTATCCCCTATATGTAAATGGAATTGAAGACGGGCACGTATATTTTGATCTCGATGTAAAACTTGAAGATATTGATAAAAATGGAACTGAAAAGTTCATTATTGGGGTAATGGATGATGAATCATTTTATCCCCTGGAAACCTTGATTAACGACGGTAGCACCGAATGGATTTCAAAACACTATGACATTTCAAACTACACCTATCAGGAAATGCATGTTAAACTTGTATTCCGAGCCGAAGGGGAAAACTCCTCGAACATCGATGGCTGGTTTATCGACAACATCCATGTTTATCAAATGTGTGAAGAACCCTCCAACCTCAGTCTGGAACCCCAGTTTGGTTCTGGACATTCCATTGCCAAACTGGATTGGGACCCTCCGCAGATGACTTACCATTGGCTGTATTATCATGATAATTCCTTCGAAAATGCCGTTTCTGCCATAGAGCCCGGTTATGGCTTTGCCCAGCTTTTTGAACCTGAAGATTACCCTGTTAGCATACAAAAGACCATGTTTTATGTTGATGATCATTTAAACTACCAGAATGAACTTGAAGTTTATGTATTGAGTGGAGATGGAAATTCCGTACTGGCAGGACCCGTCGTAGTGCAGGCCGGTGAAGGAAATTCCTGGCTAACGGCAAATTTTGAAGCCATTGCGATAGAGGAAGGCAATTTTCTGATCTACATCAAAAACAATCAAAACAACGGGCCCTTTATTGCTGTAGATGATCACAGCAAAAATCCAAAGCTATACTATGGATCCATCGGCAATCTCACGGAACTGTCCCATTATGGTTACGATTTCATCAGCAGTTGCGAAGTTTATGTAAAACATAGCCCATCCGATCAAATCGTGGTAAATTCTACAGCACTGCATCCTGTTTCCCGGAATCTGAAGCCTGAACTTCAGCTCAGCAATATATCTTATCAACCAGATAGTAAGCGTGAGCCAAGGACATTGCAAGGCTATAATATTTTCAGGAATGAAGAATTGATAGAATTCAACTGGCCGGAAAGCAATTATGCCGATACTTTGTATGAAAGCGGTGAATACAGCTATTTCATTTCAGCCCTTTATGATCAGTGCGAATCAGATACCCTGGGCACAGTCAGTATTTCTCTTTACACAGATATCAACAAGGAAACCAATCAAAACCATATCCACATATATCCCAATCCGGTTTCTGAACAACTAAACATTGTTCTGACCGGAAGGGAAGAGGTAATCCATCACTTTACCCTCACCTCTGTTAGCGGGCAGCCCGTTGTTAGTCTTAGTCCTGACAGCAGGCGGATAAGGCTGAGCATTTCCCGTTTACCGGAAGGATTGTACATTGCTGAGATTCGTACCGGGAACAAGAGGGAGTTTCGCAAAATTATCATCAATTAACGCCCCTTTCTGGATCCCTGTCGGTGCGAGCATGCCGGCAGGGGTTTTGTCAATGCCTGAAATACGTTGACCACTTTTTAACAGAAAAACAAACTAAAATTAGTTAAAAATGGCAACAAGAAAATCACAAAAATTAACCGTATCTGAGAGAAGGCGAAGGAACTTCAGTGAAAGCTTTAAAGTTC
>JAIOZK010000034.1 GCA_021740625.1 Bacteroidales bacterium | reverse complement strand
GATATGAGCCCAACGAGCTACTCCCGATAGCTATCGGGACTCCACCCCGCAATATTTCTTTTTGCGCTATTATTTAATGAACCTTTTTCTTTGCGAGGATTCGAACCACTGTCCGCCAGCCGGCGGATATGAGCCCAACAAGCTACTCCCGATAGCTATCGGGACTCCACCCCACAATATTTCTTTTTGCGCTATTATTTAATGAACCTTTTTCTTTGCGAGGATTCGAACCACTGTCCGCCAGCCGGCGGATATGAGCCCAACGAGCTACTCCCGATAACTATCGGGACTCCACCCCGCCCGCCTCCGTTTCATTTCGGCGGACAATGCAATATATCTTAAAATCTATATTTCTCAGAACTTTTCCCGCTCTCAAACGGGTGTGCAAAGATATATTTTGTTTCTTTGTTATGCAAGTTTAAACCTGTAAATATGACGCATAAATCCGGGTTTGTAAATATCATTGGAAAACCCAATGTGGGAAAGTCTACTTTGATGAATGCCCTGATCGGAGAAAAGCTTTCTATCATCACTCCTAAAGCCCAGACAACCAGGCATCGCATACTGGGAATTTATAATGATGAGGAACATCAGATCGTATTTTCTGATACGCCCGGGATTATTGAACCCAATTATAAAATGCAGGAATCCATGATGAAATTCGTGGATTCTGCCCTGGAGGATGCAGATGTCATTGTACTCATCACAGAAGCCAAAGACAAAGCAGAACAAAACATCAAGGAAAGAATTGAAAAGGCCAAAAATAAAGATGCCGACATCCTGGTGGTGATCAATAAAATTGACCTGTCACAGCAAGAAGACGTGCTGGTGAAGATCAAAGAATGGAAAGAGATCTTTCCCGGTGCCGAAGTCATTCCCATTTCTGCAATCGCCGGATTCAACCTGGAAAAGCTTTTGATGGAAATAAAAGACAGAATACCCAAGAATCCGCCCTATTATTCAAAAGACACCCTGACCAACAAAAGCATGCGTTTCTTTGTTTCGGAGATCATCCGGGAAAAGATCCTGAAACATTACCGCAAAGAGGTTCCCTATTCTGTTGAGGTAGTGGTGGATGAATACAAGGAAACGGCCGATATCATCAGGATCAAATCATACATATACGTTTCAAGGGAATCCCAGAAGATCATTATTATCGGGCAGCAGGGCAAGGCCATTAAGAAGGTCGGGATCGAGGCCCGGAAAGATATTGAAGAATTCGTTAGTAAGAAAGTATACCTCGAACTGAGTGTCAAGGTTCGCAAAGACTGGCGGGATGACCCGAAGGAATTAAAAAGATTTGGATACGAAGAATAAAGCAGTATGAGCAATATCATTGCAATCGTAGGAAGACCGAATGTTGGAAAATCAACGCTTTTCAACAGGCTGACGGAAAGCAGACAGGCCATCGTGGATGAAACCAGCGGTGTGACCAGGGACAGGCATTACGGCAAGGGCGACTGGAACGGATATGACTTTTCAGTGATTGACACGGGCGGGTATATCCAGGGTTCGGATGATGTTTTTGAGAAGGAAATTCGCAAACAGGCCGAGATCGCCATCGAAGAAGCCGATGTTATACTTTTTGTGCTGGACAGCATGCAGGGCCTGACAGGAATGGACCAGGATGTCGCTAAAATTTTGCGGCAAACAAAAAAGAAAGTCCTTATTGTTGCCAACAAGGTGGATAATTCGAAACTTCTGGCGGATGCAACAGAATTCTATAAACTGGGAATGGGAGAAGTTTACTCCGTATCCGCCATCAATGGCAGTGGTACCGGAGAGTTGCTGGATGCAGTCGTACAGGAATTCGGGGAACAAAAAGATGCTGCTGAGATAGACCTGCCCAGGTTTGCCGTGGTCGGGAGGCCCAATGTCGGCAAATCCTCTTTTATCAATGCCATCATCGGGGAGGACAGAAATATCGTTACCCCTGTGGCCGGAACCACAAGAGATACGGTGAATACAAAATACAACCTTTATGGTTTTGAGTTCATGATCATGGATACTGCTGGTCTGCGTAGAAAAACAAGGGTGAAAGAAAACATTGAGTTTTACTCCGTGCTACGATCCATCCGGGCAATCGAAAAAAGCGATGTTTGCCTGCTGATCGTGGATGGTTCGCGTGATTTTGAATCTCAGGATGTGAACATCTTTCACCTGGCGGAGAAAAACAAGAAAGGCGTTGTAATCCTGGTCAACAAATGGGATCTTGTAGAAAAAGAGACAAATACATACAAAGAATACGAAGACAGGATCAGGAGCAAGATCGCTCCCTTCAACGATGTGCCCATCATTTTTACTTCCGTTGTCAACAAACAGAGGATATACAAAGCCTTAGAAGCAGGAATGCAGGCTTATAAGAACAAAACAAAGAAGATCTCGGGATCAAAACTAAACGAAACCCTGCTTCCGGTGATCAAGGCAACTCCACCACCCATGGGTTCCAGGAATAAAATGATAAAAATAAAATATGTTGCACAATTGCCGGTGGATTTCCCGGCTTTCGCATTTTTTTGCAACCATCCGGATGAAATAAAAGAGCAGTACAAACGCTTTCTTGAAAGAAAACTTCGGAAAGCATTTGATTTCAGGGGCGTGCCCGTTCAATTGTATTTCAGGCAAAAATAAAGCTATGGAAGGGTTTCGCGTTGACAAATGGTTGTGGAGTGTGCGGATCTTTAAAACCCGCAGTCAGGCGACGGATGCTTGCCGGAAAGGTAAGGTAAAGATCGACGAACAGGAGGTAAAACCCTCGCGGGAGGTCAGGATCGGTGATATCATCAAGACCGACCTGAAGATATTTGAAAAGACCGTGGAAGTAAAGGAACTGCTTGACAAAAGGGTTTCTGCCAAACTGGTCGATAAATACATGAATGATCTTACTCCCCAGGAAGAATACGACAAACCAAAAAAGATGCGGGAAACAAATTACGAATACAGGGAAAGGGGAGCGGGAAGGCCCACCAAGAAGGAAAGAAGAATGATAGATTATTTAAAAAGGAAAAAGTTTTAACAGGATCATGAAACATTTAAAAACGCTGGGATTACTGGTCATCGCATCAATCATGCTACATGCATGTAAAACGGATGTAAATTATGAAGATCAGGAAAAGGGCAATCACATCATTGCCTTTTACAATGTGGAAAATCTTTTCGATACCATTGATGACCCCACGATCCGGGATGAGGAATATACTCCGGGGGCCAAAGTATCATGGACACGCGAAAGATACAAGCAAAAGCTGAAGAACATCGCAAGAGCCATTTCCACCATTGATGATAACAAACTACCCGAAATTATCGGATTGTGCGAGGTGGAAAACAAATACGTTGTTTTTGATCTGATCCATGAAGAACCGCTGAACAAACCCGGATACAGCCTGATCCATAAAAACAGCCCCGATGAAAGAGGTATCGATGTCGCCCTGCTTTTCAACCCCAGGTTTTTTAAGCCTGTGGATGCCGAATTTATCCCATTGTCCTTTCCATTCGACACAACGGAAAAAACCAGGGATGTACTCTACGTAAAAGGAATTATCAGCAGCGACACCCTGCATGTTTTTGTGAACCACTGGACCTCGCGCTGGGGAGGCCAGCAAGAAACGGAAGAGTTCAGGGTACACACTGCAGGCGTCCTCGCCGGATATGTGGACTCTTTGAATACAGTCCTTGACAATCCCAACATTCTAATGATGGGTGATTTTAACGATAATCCCGACAACATCAGCCTGGCCGAAACCCTTGATGCAAAGCTGGTTGAGAGAAACATTAATAAAGAGGCATTGTACAACCTGTCATGGGATCTTTATGATCAGGGTAAAGGAACCCTTTATTGGAAGAGCTGGGATATGTTTGATCAGTTTATTGTTTCGGGCAATTTGCTCAGACAAAAAAAAGGTTTGCGAATAACACCTTACAAACAATTCATTCATAAACCGGATTGGATATTGTTCGAAGATAAAAACGGTGTGAAACGACCAAGCAGGACAAAAGGCAGGAATACTTACTATGGTGGGTACAGCGACCACCTGCCGGTTTTTGTTTATTTGAGCCCTTGAGAATTGTTTTACAGGATATATCTCAGGTGCAGAAACTACTCCTTATCATAATCAATTTCTTTTTTTAGCGCTCCTTCTTCATCCCAGAATTGCCATTTGCCGGTTCGTACGCCCATAGTATATTCCCCGTGTATACGCATTTGCCCGTTTTCAAACCAGGTTGTTGTTTCTCCATCTCTTTCTCCTTCAAAGAAATATCCTTCGCTCCACTTATTCCCATTCTCATAATAATAAACCCATTTCCCGTGGCGCTTGCCATCTTTGAATTCTCCTTCGTAACGGATCAGCTTGTTGGGATAGTATGAGATCTCCCGGATCATTTCCCTGTCCTCTCCAATTTGTTTGTAAAAACGGACCAATTTAGGATTGCCGTTTTCGAAAGTCTCCTCAATTTCCTGTTCGACCTTGCCTGTGCAGGCCATCAACATCATCACTGAAAAAAAGATCATCAGGGTTTTTTTGATCATGATCATCATCTTTTAAAAGTCAATCTTTTTCCTTTATTTTCCTCATGAAACTCCCCGTTATTGTAAACGGGATTTCCGTTTACAAAGGTATGAGAAACCTTCGAATGAAATGCAATACCTTCGAACGGGGACCAGCCGCATTTGTACAGGATATTATCTTTTTCAACCTGCCACTCAGAATCCAGGTCAAGCAAGACGAAATCGGCCCAATAGCCTTCCCTGATGAATCCCCTCTCCTCCAGTTGGAAACATACAGCCGGGGCATGACACATTTTTTCAACGATCTTTTCCAGAGATATCTTACCCTGGTGGTAAAACTCAAGCATGGTTGTGAGTGAATGCTGTACCAGCGGTCCACCGGAAGGAGCCTTAAAATAAGTGTTTTGCTTTTCCTCTATCGTATGGGGGGCATGATCTGTGGCAATAACATCCAGCTTGTTATCCAGCATCCCCTGGAAAAGAGCATCCCTGTCCCGTTCAGTCTTGATGGCCGGATTCCACTTGATTTTTGTTCCCCTGGCTTTATAATCCTGATCGCTGAACCATAGATGGTGTATACATACTTCAGAAGTGATCCGTTTTTGTTCGAGTGATTTCTGGTTGTCGAACAAAGCCAGTTCATCTTCAGTAGAAATATGCAAAATGTGTAACCTGGTATTGTATTTCTTCGCAAGGTCCACTGCCAGGCCGGAGGATTTCAGGCAGGCTTCCCTTGAACGGATTTCGGGATGATATCGAACCGGAATATCTTCCCCGTATTTTTCCTTGAATTGAGCCGAGTTTTCCCTGATCGTACTTTCATCCTCGCAATGCACAGCCACCAGCAAATTGGATTTTGCAAAGATCTGCCGCAAGGCAACAGGATTATCGACAAGCATATTGCCCGTACTGGCTCCCATAAAAACCTTGATACCGCATACATTATTCGGATCGGTTTTTACAATTTCATCTATGTTGTCGTTGGAAGCACCCATATAAAAGGAATAGTTCGCCAGCGAAACTTCAGAAGCCTTTTGATATTTCTTTTCCAGGATTTCCTGGGTTAATGCCTGTGGCATGGTATTGGGCATTTCCATATAACTGGTGATGCCCCCGGCAACGGCTGCTTTGCTTTCGGTATAAAGATCACCCTTGTGGGTAAGTCCCGGGTCCCTGAAATGAACCTGATCGTCGATCACGCCGGGTATCAGGATCTTTTCTTCAGCATTTATCGTAACATAATCAGATTCATTACCATCAAAAGATACATTTGCGTAATCAATGATCCGCTCAAAGCGGCCATCCTTCAAAAGCACTTCTCCTTTAACCCGCTTTCCTTCATTGATGATCAAAGCATTTATGATTCTGTAGTTGGCTTTCATATCGCAGTTGATTTTTATTTTAAAAAAGACAATTTTAATTTCTCCTGAAGCTCAATGGTCTTTGTGTTTTTAACTCTTTGATACGCTGTGTTTAAAAATTAACACAGAAAACACAGAGCACACCATAAAGTTCAGAGAAAATTGGTTTCAACCCGATCTAAATTAATAAATAAATTCTGAACTATGACTGTCTGGGTTTAATTTTATTGGTGAGTGCGCGCATTCTGAGGTCTATGACACCGAAGATGGCTTCCTTGAAAATGGTTTTATTCATTTTCGATTCTCCGCGGGTACGGTCGGTAAAGATGATTGGGACTTCGACGATTTTAAACCCAAGTTTCCAGGCTGTAAATTTCATTTCGATCTGGAAAGCATAACCGGTAAATTTGATCCGGTCGAGATCAATCGTTTGAAGTACCTTTCGTGTGTAACATTTGAAACCTGCCGTGGTATCCCTGACTTTCATGCGCGTAACAAAACGCACATAAGATGATGCATAATAAGACATCAGCACACGCCCCATGGGCCAGTTAACCACGTTTACACCGGTGATATAGCGGGAACCAACAGCCAGGTCAGCACCATCCTCCGCACATGCTTTATATAATCTTACGAGATCTTCCGGGTTGTGGCTGAAGTCCGCATCCATTTCAAAAATATATTCGTACTCTCTTTCAAGCGCCCATTTAAATCCGTGTATATAGGCTGTTCCAAGTCCCAGCTTTCCCCTTCTCTCTTCAATGAAAAGCCTGTCGGGAAATTCTTTCATGAGCGTTTTTACGATATCTGCGGTTCCATCCGGTGAGTTATCTTCAATGATGAGTAGGTTGAAATCCTTCTCCAGTGAAAACACTTTGCGTATGATGCTCTCAATGTTTTCTTTTTCGTTGTAAGTTGGTATGATTACAAGACTGTCTGACACAATTCAAATTTTACTTTGGCTAAAATAAGGCTTTCGCATCAATTTAATGACATTTTAAGAAAAAATAACAACAGTTGAAAATGGCTTATTGTTTCACCACTTTCATTTTCAGCGAAGCATCTCTTCCAGACACCTTCAGATAATACAAACCGGATGGCAGGCCATTCAAATCAAAAACGATCTGATTTCCCCCCTGACTGATATCAGCCAGTTTGCTGATTACCACCAGAGCATTTGTATTCAGCAATTCAAGTTTCACCCGACCACCTTTTCTTGCATAAAAAGAAATATTCAGGTGTTCACAGGTTGGATTTGGAAAAACATTAACTCCTTCGGGGCCAATCATTTCATGAATACTGGCCCAGGTAAACTGAATGTTTTGGGGTTCCATGATATTGCCCGCCATATCTTCCACATTTTCTACCGAGATCTCAAAGTCACCGTTTTGCATTTCTGATACCGTGAGATTTACCTGTGATTTGATAAAAGCATGTTGGGAAGCCGATTCAATCACCACATCATTGCTGATGGAATAATTGGATACATCTTCGGCTGTGGAAGTTTCAACATCTTCGCTGAAGAGAACCTTGATATTGGTACTGAGAATGGGCTCGACTTCTATCACCTCCGGTGGTGTGTTGTCATCACCGCTGGTGACATCGCTTTCGAATCGCAGCTCTATTTTCCACTCGTCAAAGTCGTAGTTCAAAGGCCCGGTAATATTATAGGATTCCCCTTCCACAGGTTCATATTCGAAAACGGAAGTATTGTGGATCAGCAGTTCCCCGCTGCCGTCGTTCACGGCCCACATAAAATAATTGGCCTGGTAGTTTGCATCCGTGCAGGTAGCATCTTCCACCCTGACCAGAGTGGATTCAAGTGCCTCACCTGCATCGCCTGTTGTGATTGTGACAGGTGTGGGCAATTGGTGATTCCCGGAAATAAAGTAATAATCCTGGATTTCCTTCATCTCTGTTTTATCAAAATACTCATCGATCTCACCAGTGATCACAATGCTGTCGCCTATGGATGGATTTCTGCCCGCATCATAAATGAACAATCCGTTCCATTCACCCGCTCCATCCTGGATAAAGTAATTTGTGCCGAAGTTTCCGGTTACAATACCGGTAGTACTTACCACTTCTCCCTCGTAAGGAGAAACATCCTGTTGACCCTGAATGTCGTAAATCCTGGTAATCGTACCATTGAAGCTTTTCGGAACATAATACCGATAGGTTACTGAAGTTTTCTGGTTGTTCCCATCAGTAGCTTCTATGTTGTAGTAAACATATGTATCTTCAGGCTGAGCAGGAATCTCAACCGTAAACTCATCTCCATTGGACTGCATAAAGATTTCATTTTCCAGGTTGTCGTAATCATTTCCCCAATAAATGGCCGCCTCCTCAATGGATGCCTGGCTTGAAGTAATACTGACCGATATCTCAACAGGCTCACCTGCATGGAGTGTAGCAGGATTTACCTCAAAGTCCTCCATCGCAATGGGATTGGGCTGTGCTCCTCCCCAGATCAATTCGGCAAAATCAGGATTATCCACAAAAGGATTCCTGTTTTGCTGATAGGAATAAATCACATTGTTCCGGTTTCTTTCAAAATCATCCGGCGGATCCTGCAGGTTCCAGGTCAGCAGGTCAGACAACTTGCCATGGGTCGGGTTGGGAAAAGTATTGATCTCATCCACCACTTCCAGGTCAAGTTCGCCGTTTTCGCCTTCGTATCGTGTTGCCATGTAGAAGATGATCCTGGCAATATCGCCTTTCACTTCATCCCTGGGTTCCCAGGTTTCATCCGTATAATAACAACCTGTGGCTTCAGGGTGCTGTGTTCCACCTTCGGCAAAATCGAAGTTGCTTTTATCCTGGTTGACCGATGCGTCGCAGGGCTTTAGGTTGTGAACGTCACCGTACATGGGAGGCACATCGGTGAAACTTCCATGTGATTTGGCCCAGACATGCTCACGGTTGATCTGGTCACCTCCGTTTCCATAATCTTCGTTATCCTGCGAACGCCCCGTATAAACCAGGATCACATTGTTGGGATTGTCGGGATCGGCATCCGATTGCTTGAAAATTTGTTTTGCAAAGAAATAAGAATACGGTGTATGCCCGCTGATAATATCATTGAGGGCCGATTTCAGTGCATCGCCTTCTTTTCCTGCTGTTCCGTTGTAGTATCCTGTTTCCTGTGCATACAGCAACACACTCAGGATAAAAGCTAAAATAGTAATTGTAATTTTTTTCATATGCTATAAAGTAATTTTCATTGAAAGATTAAATCTTCTGCCGAGGCCGAAAAAGACACCGGCAGAGTTTGCATCAAAAGTACTTCGATGGTATAGATATTCATCATTGTTTTCAGCATCCGTGATATATTTTTCGTTCAGCAGGTTTAATATGCTGGCTCTGATACTAATTTTGGCATCATGAATTCTCCATGAATAGCCGGCATGAATATCCAGTGTACAATAATCGGGAATTTTCCATGATTGTCTAGGATTTCCTTCTTTATCAAAGGAATTTGGGTTTTCCTCCGGATCAAAATCCAGAGGATTAAAATCTGCATAATGATAGCCAAAATATGTAAACACAACTGTTGAATACAAACCTTGTATAATTTCCCATCGAAGACTTTCTCGCTTTTGGACCTGTGCCGCATCACCAACGTACAATCCTTTTGCATTAAATGGCTTTTTGCTTACTAACTGTCCATTATCATCATAGATCCTTGCCGTATCAGCTGATGTCCATTTCCAATCCCCAATAGACAATAAGCTTTCAAGCATCAGATTGTCAAGGATTCTATATGCAAACTCAAATTCAATTCCTTTGTGAAGTGCATTCATATCATTGATATTCACTCTCCTTAATTCATCATCTTCAACAAAAGTTAATCCTCTATCTGATGGCTTATTCTTCCAAACAGTCATATAAGTGTTAATATTCACGGCAGCATTGTTCCCGTATAAACTATAACCCAGTTCAAGCGCCTGTACTTTTTCATTTTCAATATCTCCAAACAAATTATTGTTATAATCAAAAACATTGTTAAACCGCTGTGCTTTCGACATATACCCCATATTCATGAAAACATTCATATAATCATTGAGGTTGTAGTTTACGCCACCTTTCACGGTAAAACCGGGTATCCACTTCCAGTCGGTTTCGTTGACCCGCAGTCCCGGGCTGTTATGATCGTATGTTTGGCCTTTGTATTCAACTTTTTGATCATAGGCAATCTGCAGGGTAGTATCTTCAACATCCAGCAGTCTGGGTATAAAATAATCTATCCTTTTATAGCCGGTATAGGATCCTGTTAGGTTGATAAAAGCAGTAAGTTTCTCCTTCTGATATTTGAGTTGACCGAACAATCCGCCCCATCTTACCAGTCCGTCATTATAATACCCGATCTTATCGCCAACGTACTTTTTTGTACTGTCCCATTCATTCTGGTTTCCGTCATCGAAATAAAACCTGCCGCCAAAAAGGTCATGAACCTCCCGGTAATGTTCGCCTTTATAGCTTCGCAGATCAATACCTCCAGACAAACTAAAAGTCTCGCTCAATTCGTAGTCAAAGGTTGAGAGAAGTCCAAACCAGAAATGATTGTTGACCGCATTGCGCATGATATCGGATGACAAGCGGTCCTTGTTGAAGCCGAAAGGGTAATTCAGGTTGGCATTGTATTCTTTCTGCAGGTTTTGTTGCATGGTTTCCTGGTCATATTCAGGGGTAGTGGAAAATGATCTTCCACCACCGGTACCGATCGACAAATAAGCAATATTCGAAATATACAGGCGATCATTCACATTCCAGAAATCGCGCAGGGAGAACATGGGTTTGTGGTAATAATTGTATGCAGTACTCACTTCTTCCCTGTTTGGGATTATGGTGTCGGTTTCGGTTATTTTGATTCGCTTCAGGTATCCCCAGTTCGGATTATAGCGCAAACCCATGTTTGTTGGGATTCCTGTCGAATCAAGTTCACCAATGAATGCAGGATCCATTCCGGATTCCACTGCATAAGCCGAATCAAATGAGGAAATATGTTTCATGTAGCTCCTCTGTCCATGCTCCTGCGGTGCTCCCATCGCCGTGAAACTGAGAATATGATCTCCAAGTTCCTTGTCCACGCGCAGAAAATAAAAGTATCCTTTTGTTTGGGTTTGATCCACCCATCCGTTGCCCTGCTTGTAAGAACCGGCAAAGGTCACACCAAAGCCGTTGTCCATGCGGCCTGTGGTAAGGCCGACAGAAGTCCTCAAGTAACCGGCAGTTCCGACCTCCTGTTTTAAAACCAGCCCTTTTTTATCATCTATTCCTTTGGTGGTGATATTGATGGTTCCTCCCACAGAAGGGATGGCCAGTTTGGAAGCACCCAGTCCTCTTTGCACCTGTGTATTCCGCATCACCACATCCAGTCCGAACCAGTTCGACCAGTAAACCCAGCCGTTTTCCATATCATTCACCGGGATACCATCCAGCATTACGGCAACATTTCGCTGGTTGAACCCGCGAATGTTGATCCTTGCATCTCCGTCACCTCCACCCTGCTGCGTGGCATAAACTCCTGGTGTTGCATTCAGGATCATGGGGATGTCCTGGGCTGCCAGTTGTTCCTCCATCTGAATGGGAGTTACATTCGAGAAAGCCACCGGGGTTTCCCGTGTTCTGGCTAGGTCGCCAACCACCTCCACCTCGTTCAGCATAATGGTTTTTAGTTCAAAACTGATAAACATATCCCGGTTTAATTCTACCTGCCTGACTGCATTTTCAAAGCCGATAAAAGAAACCCGGATTTCATATGTGTCTTTTTCCAGTTCAAGGCTGAATTTTCCGTCGATATCGGTCACCGTACCTTTTCCCTCAGCATACAATACATTGGCACCAATCAGGGGCTCACCCATGGTCTTGTCGGTGACGATCCCTGTTAGGGTATATTTTTGCGCAAAAGCGGGATTGGCAAAAACCGTCATAAAAATAAGCAGGACAAAATAGTTAAGCCACAAACCAGGCTTTTGGAAATTTCTTTTTCTGAGCATTCTGTAAAGATATCATTCCCGGAAACGAAGCATAAATTTCCGCTATTCAACAATGATTTTCCTGGTCTGCGTTTTTTGATCACTGAAATGTATCCGAACGAAATAAACGCCCTTCTTTACCTCCGGCAGATCGAAAAGATAATCCGGGTATGTACCTGAAAATTCCTTTGACAGGATCAGGGATCCGGGAATATCCATCACCTCAATTTTATGAATAGGTGCAGATGATTCAACGCTAAATTGTCCATCTTTCACCGGGTTGGGGTATAACTCAATCTGATGAGCTGCTGCCGGCTGGGTAATGCCAAAAGTCTGACAATCGCAAGTATGAATTCCCAGTGAATCAAATGTGTTTTCCGGGATAGAATCATACTGATCGTGTACTTTAAAAACGTCCGGATTATCTTTCACGCCCTGCCTTACCGAAGGCTTGCGAATCAGTGTATGATCCTCGGTCCAGGAAAGCCAGAAGAGAGGCCCTACAATATAATCCTGTATGGTGTATTCTTCCTGCACACCACCATTGTTCCATGTGATGGTGGTATCGGTGATATTGGTCCAGCCATTGTCATCTTCCTGCATGGGGGGGCCAATCATGGCAAAAATATCCACGATCTCACCGGTCATCTTTTCCAGGGTCACGGCATCATTCCCATTGAAATACATCATTTTGTTTACCTCGTATACCGGGCAAAGAAAGGCATCTGCTTTTTCCATCAGGGCACTGTCGATGGGCTGTTCATATCCTGTCCCATTCGGATCTCTTTTATCAAGGGCAAAAACATAAGTGCCTTTTGCCTGAATGGTTCCGCTGAGTTGAACATCGTTGGGAACAAATCCGCCATTGCGATACCTGACAAGTTTGTAGGCCGTAAGATCAATATTCTGATCAGTTGGATTATAAAGTTCGATGGCTTTGTTGTTTCCCGATCCTTCGACATATTCAGAAATAAAAAGATCGGAACAGTCCTGTGCCTGCAGCATGAATGCCATTCCGATGCTAAGCGTTAAAAGTAAAATTTTTTTCATATTGCTTTGATTTAGATTCAAGATTCACGGCAAAATTATGAATAATTTTCCTGCTTACAGCAAGCATAAAAAACCAGCGGGCCATCATCACCGGCACACTGGCAAAGCTTCCTTTTTATCCTTCAAATTCATCCCGCGCCTGCTGTAAACACTTTCTTTCCAGCAAACACAGCAGATCACTTCACTTACCAGGAATAATCACACTTGTCCCAAATTTCCTGCTCCTGCTTTGTTGTCAGCTTGGCTGCTTCTTCCGGTGTATAGGCTTCAGCGGTTTTTTTAAACATACAGTCGCAATAATCTTCGGCGGTTGCTTTATCTTCTCCGTTATCCATAAGCAGTTCCTTGCAGTTGCTTTTCCATTCCTTTTCCTGTTCTGCGCTCCAGCTATCTGCTTTTGAATTTGTATTGCAGGAAGACATGAACGCTATCATTCCCAGTACGATAATAGAATACAATACTTTTTTCATTATTGTTGAATCTTTTAGTTTGAAATCATTTCAAAGATAAGGAAATATTCAGAAGAAGAAAGCATTGGAATTTATTTGTTATTTGGAGTTTGATATTTGGAATTTTCAATCAACATGGGCCTGATGGCCTGAATCGCATCATTGATGGATGTGATATTTTCGATCCGCAACAGCAGCTTTTCTTTTTTCTCCCGCATCTGGCATTTTTGAGGATTGTTTTTTATAAACTTAAGCACTTTTGAAAATGAAGCCGACTGGTAATAATCCGATTCCTGGTCGGAGATGAAGTAGCCTGTGAGGCGGTTAAATTTCAGGACAAGCTTTTCGAAACCAATCTTTCTTGCCTGCCATCGCAAGCGAATGGTATTGATAAGTTCTGCTGTCTGTGGTGGAATGGGACCAAAACGGTCGATCAGGATATCATGGAATTTCATTAAATTTTCTTCTGTTTCAATGCTGTCCAGTTCTTTGTATAAACTTAAACGTTCGGTAATGCTTGTAATGTAATCATCGGGTATCAGGATCTCAAGATCGGTTTCGATCACACAATCTTTCACGAAATAATCTTTGCGTTCATGTTTGAAAACATCCTTGAACTCAACATCTTTTAATTCGGCAATGGCTTCGTCCAGTATCTTCTGATACATTTCAAATCCGATCTCGGAAATGAACCCACTTTGCTCGGCACCCAGGATATTTCCCGCTCCGCGTATGTCGAGATCCCGCATGGCGATGTTGAATCCACTGCCCAGTTCGGCAAATTCCTCGATGGCACGCAAACGTTTCCGGGCTTCCGAAGTTAGGGTTGATAAGGGTGGTGCAAGCAAATAGCAAAATGCCTTTTTGTTTGAACGTCCCACCCTCCCCCTGAGCTGATGCAGATCGCTCAGGCCAAAGTTCTGGGCATCATTGATAAAAATAGTGTTCACATTGGAAATATCCAGGCCCGATTCGACGATGGTGGTGGAAAGCAATACATCATATTTACCATCAATAAACTCCAGCATAACCTTTTCCAGCTTGCGACCCTCCATCTGTCCGTGGGCTACAGCAATGCTGATATCAGGGATAAACTTTTCGATCATGTGTTTCACGTCCATGATGTTCTGCACGCGGTTGTGCACGAAAAATACCTGGCCGCCGCGTTGCACTTCATACATGATTCCATCCCGGATCACCTCTTCCCCAAATGCCCTCAATTCGGTCTGTACCGGGTAACGGTTGGGTGGCGGGGTATTGATGATGGAAAGATCACGGGCTCCCATCATCGAAAATTGCAATGTTCTCGGTATTGGTGTGGCCGTCAATGTCAGGGTATCCACATTGACTTTAATAGACTTGAGTTTTTCCTTGGCTGCCACCCCGAATTTCTGCTCTTCATCTATGACCAGCAATCCCAGGTCTTTGAAATTCACATCTTTACTGATCAGGCGGTGGGTACCAATGAGTACATCAATCTTACCTTCTTCAAGTTTTTTGAGTGTTTCCTTTTGCTTTGCGGTGCTTTTAAAACGATTGATATAATCCACCGTAACAGGGAAAGTCTCCAGGCGGTCGCTGAAAGTTTTAAAATGCTGCAAAGCCAAAATGGTTGTGGGAACCAACACAGCAACCTGCTTGCTTTCGCTCACGGTTTTGAAAGCCGCCCTGATGGCAACCTCGGTTTTACCAAAACCCACATCACCACATACCAGGCGATCCATAGGGAATTCTTCCTGCATGTCTTGTTTTACATCATTGGTGGCCTTCAACTGATCAGGGGTATCCTCATACATGAAAGAGGCTTCCAGTTCATGCTGCATATAATTATCGGGTGGAAACTGGTGCCCTTTCGAAGCCCTTCGTTTGGCATATAAGGCGATTAGCTCCCGGGCAATGTCTTTGACCCTTTTCTTGGTTTTGCTTTTCAGCTTGTTCCAGGCATTGGAACCGAGTTTGTTCAATTGAGGGACCTTCCCCTCCTTGCCCACATATTTGGCGATGCGGTGCAGGGAATGTATACTGATATACAACAAGTCGTTATTTTTGTAAATCAGCCGGATGGCTTCCTGCTCACGGCCGTTCACATCGATCTTTTCGAGTCCGTCGAAACGGCCCACACCGTGATCGATATGGGTAACAAAATCTCCCGGTTGAAGATCGTAAAGTTCTTTCAAGGTGATGGCCTCTTTTGATTTGAAGCTATCCTTGAGGTGAAACTTGTGATATCTCTCAAATATCTGGTGATCTGTATAACAGGCCAGTTTCAGTTTGCGATCGATAAAGCCTTCATGCAAGGCAATGGGAATGGGTGAAAAGTTGATCCTTTCCTCCAGCACACCCTGTTCAATATCTTCCAGGATATTGTAAATACGCTCTATCTGTTTCGGGTTTTCAGAAAAGAACACATTCCTGAAACGAAGGGAAGTTTTTTCTTTCAAATCCTCGATCAGTAACTCAAAATTCTTGTTGAAGGATGGCTGGGGTATCACATCAAAATCGATAACCCTGGCTTCCTTAAAATGCAGATGTTTACCAAATTCGATGATCTGATGCTCCTGTAAGGCCCGGTAGAAATTCCTTTGATCAACAAAAAGCTCATCCGGGGGCAAATGACTCACTTCCCCCTGCAAAGCTTCATAAGCCTGTCTGGCTTTCTCAAACTCGCTTTGCAACTGATCCAGGGCAAAATCCACATCTTCTATCCAGATCATGGTATTGCCTGGAAGGTACTCAATGAAGGACTGTCTTTTCTCTTCAATCCGCCTGTCCTGCACGTTCGGGATGATGGTGATCTTATCAACCTTGTAATTTGAAAGCTGGCTTACCGTATCGAAGGTACGGATGGAATCCACCTCATCTCCGAAAAATTCAATGCGGAAAGGGTAATCATTTGAAAATGGGAAAATATCCACGATGCCTCCACGAATAGAGAATTGTCCTGGTTCCACCACAAAATCCACTCTCTCGAAATCATACTCCATCAAAAGATCTGTGGTAAAATCCAGGCTTATTTTCTCACCCACTTTCATTTTAAGCGTATTTTTCGAAAGATAGTTGCGGGTGATCACTTTTTCGCTCATCGCCTCGGGATAGGTAACCACTGCTGTTTTCCTTTTTGTGGAGGCAATGCGATTCAGGACTTCCGTACGAAGAAGCACATTGGTGTTATCAATCTTCTCGATCTCGTAAGGGCGTTTGTAACTGGTGGGGTAAAAGAGTATTTTCTTTTTGTTGAAATCGGCATTTTTCTCACCGAAGATACTTTCGAGGTCGTTGTAAAAATAGGCTGCCAATTCTTTCTCCGGTAGGATAAACAGGTGAAATCCGGCATGAACATCAAAAACCGCTGAAGCCATTAGGCTTTTGGAAGAGCCAATAAGCCCCCGCAGCCCGAGACGATTTTCAGGTCGCGATTCTATAGCCTGTAAAATATCCCGGGTTTCATCACGATTTTTAAAGAGCTGTTGTAAATCCTTTAAATCCAAACTACCTGTTCCTTTCTGCGGGTGCAAAGGTAGGGAGAATTTGGGAATTGGTTAGTCAGTGGCTGTCATGACAGACAAGTAGTTATTGGTCGAAGAATACAATGTGTCCTCAAAGCTTCATCAAATCTATGTGACCTGGCGAAGCCCTCACTCCCAGTGAGGGTCTCGCTGGGCTATGCTGATTTTGTGTTTTTTTCAAACCTGTCAGGTATTAAAAACCTGACCGCTTTACAAATATTCATCTGGAAAATCTTTTGAATACTTCCGCATGAATTCCTCTGCCTTTTCCACCATTTTTTTTGAACCTACAAAAAGCGGTGTTCTTTGGTGAATATCATTTGGCTGTATTTCCAAAGTCCGCTTGAAGCCGTCGGAGGCTTTGCCACCGGCATGTTCGGCCAGATAAGCAACCGGATTGCATTCGTAAAGCAATCGCAATTTCCCGGCAGGGTTTTTCGTGGTTCCGGGATAAATATAGATACCGCCACGGATGAGGTTGCGGTGGAAATCCGCTACCAGGGAACCAATGTATCTGGTTTTGTAAGGACGATTGGTAGCAGGATCTTCTTCCTGGCAATATTTCATGTATCTTTTTATCCCTTCAGGGAAATTGTTGTAGTAAGCTTCGTTGATGCTGTAAATAGCGCCATCTTCAGGGAGCTTCATCTCCGGATGGGAAAGAATAAACAAACCAACGGAAGGATCCAGGGTAAATCCGTTCACCCCATTCCCGGTGGAATACACCAGCATGGTGGAAGAGCCGTAGATCACATAACCAGCCGCAGCCAGGTCAACACCAGGACGCAAAAGGTCTTCATTATGAACGGATTCATGATGATCGCGACGCCGGTAAATGGCAAATACGGTACCTATGGATACATTTACCTCTATGTTGGAAGAACCATCAAGCGGGTCGATGGCAATAATGTACTTACCCTTTTTTGAGGTTTCGTTATCAAAAATAACCACCTCCTCATCTTCCTCTGAAATGATGGCAGCACATTGTCCGCCATGTTTCAATGCTTTTGTGAATTCTTTATTGGCAAATACGTCCAGCTTTTTCTGATCTTCTCCCTGAATATTGGTATTGCCTTCATACCCCAGGATGTTGGCCAATCCTGCCTTGTTCACCTCCCGGTTAACGATCTTGGCAGCAATGCCAATGTCGTTAAGAAGTCTTGTAAATTCGCCAGTGGCATATGGAAAGTCAGCCTGTTTCTCATTGATAAATTCAATTAATGTCTTCATTTGATGAAATTTTTACAAAAGTATATATTATTTAGACTCATTCTAAGAAAAAGGGTCAAAGACCTTTCGACGGGTCTTAGACCCTTTTTCTTATTTTTGCATAAATCTAAAGAAACAAAAAAACAGTTATGGAAAACAAAGGATCAATTGCCATTCTGTGCGGGGGCGGGCCTGCACCCGGAATTAACACTGTTATCGGAACCGTTGCCAAAGTATTCCTGAACGACGGATTCAGGGTAATTGGCATACATGGAGGATACAGCAGCCTTTTCAAAGGGCTACCTGAGACCATCGACCTGGATTTCGAAATGTCAGACAGGATATACAAGCAGGGTGGCTCTGCCTTGCGCATGAGTCGTTATAAACCCAAAGACAGTGAATTCAATACCAGCTTCTTTGTGAAAAATAATATCAAATTGCTGGTAACCATTGGCGGAGATGATACGGCTTCTACGGCTACGCGCATTTCCAAATTCCTGGCAAAGAAAGATATAAAAATGCAAAACCTGCATGTACCCAAAACAATTGACAATGATCTTCCATTGCCCGAAGGGCAGCCAACCTTTGGCTACCAATCTGCCAAGGAAGCCGGGGTACAGATCGCCCAAACGATATATGAAGATGCCCGCACCAGCGGCAACTGGTTCATTGTTTCAGCCATGGGCCGGGAAGCCGGTCACCTGGCATTCGGGATCGGCGCCGCCTGTCATTACCCCATGATCATCATCCCCGAGATGTTCAATAAAACGGAAATCGTTTTCAGCAAAATCATCGATCTGGTCATATCTGCAATTATCAAAAGAAAACTGCTGGGCATCCCGTACGGTGTTGCCTGTATCAGCGAAGGTGTTTTCCATTTTCTGAGCGAAGCCGAGATCAAAGCCACGGATATCAGCTTTACATATGATGAGCATGGTCATCCCGAACTCGGGAATGTGAGCAAAGCCCATATTTTTAATATTCTTTTGCAGAGACGATTGCAGGAATTAAAGATCAAATTAAAGAGTCGTCCGGTAGAACTGGGTTATGAAATACGCTGTGTCCGTCCCATCGCTTTCGACCTGATGTACTGCGCCCTGTTGGGCTACGGTGTAAAGAAACTTTTCGACCAGGGTATAACCGGAGCCATGGTGACCTCCGATCCCAAAGGAGATGTGACCCCCTTGTATCTCGAAGACCTGACCAATGAAAAGGGAAAAATCCAGCCCAGGCTCGTGAAGATGGACTCGCAAAAAGCAAAGATGGTGTATGAAGATGGTTTGCAATACATAAGCGAAAATGATTATGATAATGTTCGGGAATATTTTGAAGTAGATCCGGAGGAGTTTGATTTTAAGAAGATTTTGAATTGGTAGGATTAAGGCGCTAAGTTTTTAACCGCCAAGGCGCGAAGGCGCAAAGGCATTTATAAATTGATGAATTTAATTTAATTAGGGTGTCTTTACAAAAGTATTTTACTTATTAACTTAGCGCCTTCGCGTCTTGGCGGTTACTTCCTTCGCGTCTTGTCATCCAGGATTTTGTCCACAAGCACCTCCGCCAACCTCACTTTCGATTCATGCGTCCAGCCGGCAATGTGTGAAGTCAGGATCACTTTATCCGACCGCACCAGGTATTGAAAGGCATGCGGTAAGTTTTCCTTATCAAGATGTTCGAAAGACAGATCCTCATATTCCAGCACATCCATTGCGGCGCCCCTGACTTTCCCGGATTTCAGGCCATCGACCAGATCTGCTGTGTTCACATTCATTCCACGGGCTGTATTGATCAGGAAAATATTTTTTTTGAAATTGCTGAGATATTCCCTGTTAAACAGATATTTGGTTTCATCCGTCAGTGGAACATGCAGGCTCAGGATATCAGTATCATGGTAGATTTCTTCCATATCAGTTTCTGAAACATACGGATCGGAGTAATTCTTTTTGTATTTATCGTAAGCGATCACTTTTGCCCCGAAACCGCTTAGCTTTTCAGCAAAAGAACTTCCCATGTTTCCACACCCAATGATGCCGATGGTTTTGCCCCTGATCTCAGTCCCGCGATTTCCTTCCCGTATCCATTCACCATTGCGAACCTGGCGGTCAGATATTGTGATATTTCTCATCAAGGTAAGCAAAAGTCCAATTGCATGCTCTCCAACCGCATCCCGGCTGCCTTCGGGAGAATTACAACACTGAATCCCTTTCGAACGGGCAAAATCCACATCGATGTTTTCCATGCCTGCTCCTACCCTGCCAATGAACCTGAGCCTTGCCGCCTTTTGTAATATCTCCCTGTTCAGTTTGATCCCGGAACGGATGATGATACCTTCGTAGTCAGAGATGATCTTCAGATAATCGTCATATTTATAATCTCTGAAGAATTCACAAACATACCCGGCCTCTTCCAGTTTGTCGTATATCAGCGGGTGGACCGCATCGATGAAAAGCACTTTCTTTTCCAACATCTATCAATTTTTGAGATAATCCTCATCTGTCCAGATCACTTGTTTAACAGTATTGTTCAGCTTTTTGATGGCATCCATGATCAGGTCATCATCCGCCGGGTACACCAGCCTGGGATTGTTAAGCAGTGTATGTACTTCCATGGAACAGGCTTTTGTATTCCCGCTGGCTGTTGCAAATTTATTGCTGAAGATAGATTCGGCTTCCACCGGCACCTTGATCAGGACTTTTCGACTGCTGTTGCTAATAAAATCAAGATAGGCCCTGATTTTGGCCGCTTTGTATTGCTGCACCACAGTTATATCACAGGATACCTCTTTATATTCAGGAATTTTTCTGGTCTTCCCGGTACTGTCCTTTTCCTCTATCCATCCGACCTGTATCTTGCGGCTTTCCGTGAATTGATCTGTGCTTCTCTTGTCAGGGGTGATCTTCACGGAACTTATTGTCAGCCTGATTTTATAATCATAATCAACCCCCCTTTCAGGATAATTATGAAACTGCACGAATTGTTCGTCCAGACTGCTCAGGTCAATATTCTGAAGCAATGTTATGAAATAATGCGGCAAAACAGAGGCGGAAAGATTCCTGACCTCGTATTCAATATTATCAGTTCCTTTAACCAGCGCTTTTCTGAGCAGCACATCCACTTTCTTATAATTTGTAAACAGCGTTGTTATCTTTTTCAATTCATGATAGGCTGTTCGCGCATCTTCCTTATCGCCTTCATTCAGCAATTTCTTTGCATGTGCATATAAATAGACAGCGGCTTTTTTGCGTGCATTTTCAATGTATGAATCATAATTCTGTTTTTCGAAATGAATGGCTTTTAAAACCTCCTGCGGCAATGTCTGAATGACTTTTTGACGTTTGTCGAGTGCCACATAGTTTCTGAAGACATCATACCAAATATCGGGTTGTCCTGTTTCCCGCAATTGCTTGATGCGGACGGTATTCTCAGTATTGGCTTTCAGGTATGCATCCTGAAGTGTACTGATGGATTTCTGATGGTCTGGCGTGCGTTTTAGTTTCTCTACCAGCATGTGGATGGCCTTGTCATACTCCCCCTTTTTAACGAGTTGTTTTGGAGAAGTACATGCAAATGCAAACAAAGCAATCAGGCTGAAGATGGTAATGCGTTTTTTCTGCATGGCGCTTATTTTTATTCATTCAAAAATAACAATAATGCGTCAAAATCGGCAACAATCGTTCCAATTCAACTTTAATAATTGCAATGAATGTATTAATTTCGCTGTTTTTTCGGAGATTCGAAGAATTAGTGTAATTTTATAATTCAGAGGCATTTAAGCAGCTACAACAGACTGGGACAGGGACATGTGGACATTTTTGGTTAGACTTATCATTCGCTACAGGTTTTTCAACCTTATTGCCATCTTCTTAATAACGGCATTTATGGCTTACAATGCTTTTGATGTGAAACTTTCCTACAAATTTACCAAGATGCTTCCGGCCAGCGATACCACCAGTATTATTTACGAAGAGTTCAAGGACAGGTTTGGGGAAGATGGCAGTGTAATGTTCATCGGTGTGAAAGATGAAAAACTTTTTCAGCTTGAGCATTTCAGGGATTGGTACGACCTGACTTACAAAATTAAAGAGATTGACGGGGTTGAAGAGATCATCTCAAGTGCCAAAATCTACAACATATACAAAAACGACAGCACCCGGAAATTTGATTTCAAACCCCTGATTACCGATAAACCGGAAACACAGGAAGAGCTCGACACCCTGAAAAGTCAGGTATATGCCTTGCCTTTTTATGAGGGCCTTCTTTTCAATTCCATGAACGATGTTTCCCTCATGGCCATTACCCTGGATAAAAAAATGCTAAATACCAAAAACAGGGTCGAACTGGTTTATGAGATCAGAAATACGGTGGAGGCATTCAGCAATAAGCATGATATCGATGTTCATTTTTCGGGCCTGCCATACATCCGCACCATCACCTCCAAAAAAGTTGAGGAAGAGCTTCGCTTTTTTGTCTGGGCTGCTCTGATCATTGCTTCTGTCATACTGCTCATATTTTTCAGGTCGTTTAAAGCCGTATTTTTCACCATGATCATTGTGATGATCAGCGTGATCTGGGTACTGGGAACCATCGTGATCTTTGATTTCAAGATCACCATGCTTACTGGTATTCTGCCTCCTCTCCTGATTGTGATCGTAGTTGAAAACTGCATCTTTCTGCTAACGAAATACCACAGTGAATACCGCAGCCATGGAAATAAAATCAAAGCCCTGTCAAGAGTTGTACAGAGAATAGGCAATGCCAACTTCCTCACCAACACCACTACTGCCGTAGGTTTTGCAGCTTTTATCGTGACCGGCAACAGGCTACTGGTTGAATTCGGGATCATCGCTGCCATCAACATCATGGTGGCATACCTGCTTACACTTTTCCTGATCCCCATCTTTTTCAGCTACCTGAACCCGCCAAAGAAAAGACATGTCAAACATTTGGAAAAAAGCCTTGCCAAGAGAATTGTCGACCGGGTCGTATATATTGTGCTGAATCATCGAAATACAGTTTACATCATTACCGTGCTGATCATTGGTGCAGGCATATATGGCACCACCAAACTCAGGACTACCGGCAATATTGTTGACGATATTCCGAAGAAAGACCCACTTTATATGGACCTGATGTTCATGGAGGAACATTTCAAGGGGGTGATGCCTCTTGAGATATCCATCGATACAAAGAAAGACAAGGGAGTGCTTCGCCTGTCAACCATTCACAAAATTGAACAACTCCAGGATTCACTGGCTACCTATCCGGAACTTTCCAAACCACTTTCCATAGCGGAGGTTATCAAATCTGCCAAACAGGCCTTTTACGGTGGGGATTCCGCTTTTTATGAAATCCCCAGCAGGAATGAACTGAATTTTATGCTGGATTATCTGCCGGAGATGAAGGGTGGTAAAAAAACCATCATCAACTCATTTGTTGATACAAACCTCAGGATTACACGGATCAGTGTGCAAATGGCAAATATAGGCACGCATGATATTGCCAGGATCCGGGGTGAACTGATCCCAATCATCAACAAAATTTTTCCACCGGATCGATATGATGTTGAAATTACCGGTACCAGCGTTGTATTTCTGAAAGGAACTGAATACCTGGTAAAGAACCTGCTCACCAGTCTGATCCTAGCGCTGGTAGCGATCTCCATATTGATGGCGCTGCTCTTCTCTTCTCCCAGGATGATCGCCATTTCACTGGTGCCCAACCTGATCCCGCAAATTATGACAGCAGGCATGATGGGTTACCTGGCCATTTCCATTAAGCCCTCTACCATTCTGATCTTCAGCATTGCCCTGGGGATCTCGGTTGATAATGCCATACATTTCCTTTCAAGATACAGGCTTGCATTAAAACTTTACAACTGGAATATTCGTGAATCCGTACTGGCAGCCCTGCGCGAAACAGGCTACAGCATGGTTTATTCATCCGTGGTATTATTCTTTGGTTTTATCATATTCACGCTTTCTTCTTTCGGTGGAACGGAATCACTTGGGTACCTGATATCTTTCACACTGGTCATCGCCTTGCTTTCCAATTTGTTTGTACTGCCGTCATTGCTGCTATCACTAAATAAATGGACAACTACCAAACGATTCAGAGAGCCCCTGATCGAGCTGTTCGATGAAGAACACGACATTGACCTGGAAGATTTGGAAGTGGAAGATATTGACACCCGCGGATCAGCTTGATTTGAATGCTTTTTTATATTTTCGTATCAAATTAAAAACAATTCTGATGAAAGGTATAATTTTGGCCGGTGGAGCAGGTACTCGCCTGCATCCTTTAACCCTTGCAGTAAGCAAGCAATTGATGCCCATATATGACAAGCCCATGATTTATTACCCGCTTTCGGTACTTCTGATGGCCGGGATCCGCGATATTCTGATCATTTCAACCCCCTACGATCTCCCCAAGTTTGAACATCTGCTGGGAGATGGCAGCCGCATCGGTTGTAAATTCTCTTACAAGGAACAGGTAGTTCCCAACGGACTGGCCCAGGCATTTGTGCTGGGAGAGGAGTTTATCGGGAAGGAAAAGGTAGCCCTGATTCTGGGTGACAATATCTTTTATGGACGGGGATTGCAACATCTGTTGCAGGAAAACAATGATCCGGATGGTGGTGTCGTATTTGCTTATCACGTCAATGATCCCGAAAGATATGGCGTGGTTGAGTTTGACGAAAACAACAATGCCATCAGCATTGAGGAAAAGCCCAGTGAGCCCAAATCCAATTTTGCGGTTCCGGGTTTGTACTTTTATGACAATTCTGTGGTGGAAGTTGCCAAAAACATTAAACCCAGTGCAAGAGGCGAATACGAGATCACCGATGTAAACAGGCATTATCTTGAAGAAGGAAAACTATCTGTTGGCATCCTGAGCCGGGGCACAGCCTGGCTCGATACAGGAACTTTTGAATCCCTGCTGCAGGCATCTCAGTTTGTGGAAGTGGTCCAGAACAGGCAGGGACTGATGATTGGCTGTATAGAAGAAGTGGCGTACCGAAAAGGCTGGATATCTAAAGAGCAACTGCATGATATAGCAAATCCACTGTTGAAAAGCGGTTATGGTGATTATTTGATGCGCCTGTCAGAACATTCATAAAAAATGAATACATATCAATCGCTGCTGAATAAGTTCAATAATTCCCTGGCAAACGAAAGATTTGTCAAGGAACCCATACAACTTTATGAGCCCATTGACTACACCCTGTCCCTTGGTGGCAAAAGATTAAGGCCCGTATTGATGTTGATGGCTGCCGATATGTTTGGATGTACCCCTGACAGGGCGATCTATCCAGCCATAGGAGTTGAGATCTTTCATAATTTCACATTGGTGCATGATGACATCATGGACAATGCACCCATCCGAAGAGGAAAACCCAGTGTGTATAAAAAGTGGAATCCCAATACAGCTATATTATCCGGGGATACCATGTTTGTAATGGCATATGAATACATTTCCAGGGTTGAAAAAGATCTGCTTCCGGAAATACTTGCGGTATTCACAAGCACGGCGAAAGAGGTTTGTGAAGGGCAGCAGTACGATATGGACTTTGAAAGTATAGAAAAGGTGAGTATTCAAGATTACCTTGAAATGATCCGACTGAAAACCGCAGTATTGCTGGCAGCAAGCCTTAAAATCGGCGCCATCATCAGCAGGACGACAAAAGACAATATCGATTCAATATACCATTGTGGGATCAACATGGGTATGGCTTTTCAGTTAATGGATGACCTGCTTGATACCTTTTCTGATCCGGAAAAATTCGGTAAAAAGACAGGCGGAGATATCATGGAAGGTAAAAAGACATTCCTGTACCTGAAAGCCCTTGAACTGGCAGATTCCAGCCTGAAAGAAGAACTTCTCAGACAGTATAAGAATACCTGTGAGCCTGAACAAAAAATACGGGATATTGTGGGTATCTTCAATCAGTTGAATATTGAGGAGATCACCAGGGAAAAGGTACAATTCTATTCTGCTCAGGCAGCAGGCTTACTGCAAGAACTGGATATACCCGATACCAGCAAAGAAAACCTGAAGGCAATCATACATGAAATGACACAAAGAGATTATTGATCTGGTGTAAGTTCCATCAATTCTTCCTGCAGTTTCTCCCATTGCTCCATTGCCTGGTCCAGCTTGGCTTTCAAATCATCATATTCACTGAAGATCTCACCGGAGGCTAAAGACTCCTTGTTTTTTTCGGGTCTGCTCATAAGCTCATCCAGGCGGCTTATCTCCTTTTCAATTTCTTCTATTTTATCTTCAACAGAACGAATGCGTTTCTCCAGTTTCCTGATCTGCTTTTCATGCTGCTTTCTGGCCTCCCATTGCAGCTTGCTATGGGATTTGGATTTCTCTGTTTTTTGTTTACTCTTTTTTCTGTCGGTATTCAAATCCGAAAGCATACCGATTTTTCGCTGATTCAGGAATTCATAAATATCGCCTATGAATTCTTTGATGTTCCGGTTTTTAAATTCAAATACTTTATCCGTAAGGCCTTCCAGAAAATCACGATCGTGCGATACAATGATCAGGGTTCCTTTGTATTGCAAGAGTGCATTCTTCAATACATCCTTCGATTGCATGTCCAGGTGATTGGTGGGCTCATCCAGAATAATCAGGTTTACGGGTGTTAACAAAAGTTTTGCCAGGGAAAGACGTGCTTTTTCGCCCCCTGACAGCACCCTGACTTTTTTATCAATATCCTCCTCTCCGAACAGGAAACTCCCCAGGATATTCCTGATGCGTGGTCTGATATCCCCCACGGCAATTTCGTCAATGGTCTCAAAGACCGTTTTATCCAGGTCGAGCATTTCGGCCTGGTTTTGTGCATAATAACCTATGCTGACATTATGTCCAATCCTGAAGTTTCCCTGATAATTTAAATGGCCTGTGATGATTTTTGAGAAAGTGGATTTTCCCTCTCCGTTCCTGCCGACAAATGCAATTTTTTCTCCCCGCAAAGCGACAAAATTAATTTGATCAAGGACCAGCTTATCGCCGTATTTTTTTGTCAGGTTTTCAGCCTCCAGCACAATCTTACCGGATGCCGTGGCCGATGGGAATTCGAAACGTATACTGCTCTCATCTTTGTCGTCTATCTCCACCTTGTCCATTTTTTCGAGCATCTTGATGCGAGATTGCACCTGACGGGCTTTTGTGTTCTTGTATCTGAACCTTTCTATAAATCGTTCAATCTGCCTGATTTCCCTTTGCTGATTATTGTAGGCAGCAGTCTGCAGTTCAATGCGGTCTTCCCTTTTTCGTATATAGGCTGAATAAGATGCCTTGTCATCATATATTTGCCGGTTGATCACTTCGATGGTACGATTGGTAATATTGTCGAGCAGGGCCCTGTCGTGCGAAACAAGGATTACCGCACCGGGATAAGACCTCAGAAAACCCTCCAGCCATTGTATGGATTCAATATCAAGGTGGTTTGTGGGCTCATCCAGCAAAAGCAGGTCGGGTTTCCGAAGTAGTATTTTGGCCAGTTCTACCCGCATTTGCCATCCGTAACTGAAACTTTGCATGGGATTGTTGATTTCCTCCCGGAGAAATCCGAGTCCCAGCAAAACTTTTTCTGTATCGGCTTCTATGTTGTTCCCGTCGAGTATATTGAACTTTTCTGTCAGTTCGTGGAGTTTGTCCAGCAATTTTTTATACCCCTCCGATTCAAAGTCATTTGTATCAGCAATATCCCGGTTGGTTTTCTGAATGCTATCTTTTACTTTCAGCACCTCAGAGAAGGCAGACATTGCTTCCTGGAAAACGGTTTTTGAGCTGTTAACCTCCAGCTCCTGGGGCAGGTATCCTATTGTGCTTCCGGAAGGTTTGGAAAAGTTACCACTTTCTGGTTTAATAATACCGGCGATGATTTTCAGCAGTGTACTTTTCCCGGCACCATTCTTACCGATCAATCCGATCCTGTCTCTGGGATTGATGATAAAGGACACATCTTGCAAAATGTACTCGCCTGTGTAATGTATATATAGTTTATTAACAGAAAACATAATAGCAAATGGAGGCACAAAGATAAAGGAATAGAATGAAAAAAGGGGAACCCGCATGGGATTCCCCTTTTGTGAAATTATATGATTTACAGGCTTTATTTAGCCACTGTAATTCTCTCTGTTGTCATTCCATCTTCGGTTTCTACCTTGATGAAATATACACCGGATTCGTAGGCTGATACGTCTAACTTCACTGTGGTTTCTTCTACCTCAGTGGCGTCGTATACTACCTGTCCAACGTAGTTCATCACGGTAATCCTTTCGATGGCTGCCGGGGATTCGATCGTTACGTTATCCTTGGTCGGGTTTGGATAAATATCCAGTACGCCGCTTGTCGGGTCTTCTATATTTGTGTAGAAGGTTTCGCAAACGTAACCCACTGTATCGGATTCGCATTGATCATATACCGCGCTGATGTAATAGCAATATTCATTTGCATCATAAACCGTATCGTTGTATGTTACATCAGGCCAGTTGCTGGCAATCAGCTCATCGTTTCTCCAGATGTTGTATCCGGTCAGATCCCTGCTTGCAGGTGCAGGAGCTGTTGCTGCTGTGCCTGACAAGCTAATGTTGGAAATCTGGTTGTTGTTCGAAGCCTGGGGTGCTGTCAGAACTGAGTTGACAACTACATTGTCGCCCATTTCATATTCAACCAGTGCTTCGTGACTTCCTACATAGAAGTATCCGAATTCTCCCATTTCTGTGAGGTCTCCGATTGCACCAAAGTACAATGAGCCATCATAGAAACTGTCGTCCATACCTACGTAAGGTCCGCCGGCATTTACATTGAATGTTGCTACCATGAAGGTACCTTCATTGAGTGTTACATCATCAATGTCAACATTTACCCAGTCATCTGCCGGGCCATCTTCCACATAGTAAGGTCCTGCCAGCACGGTTTCACCGTCGCCAGCCAGGATCCAGATCTCATTTTCCTGCATGTACTGTTCGAATGAACTGTTAAAGTAACGTACTTCTGTGATGGTTACAGGATATTCATCCGGTGTAAACATCTGAGCCAGTCCGGCGCCGCCTTCGGTAGATGCAATTGCATTTTCGAAAGTACCGTCGTTATAGGAAATCCATTCCTGTACGGTGGCTCCGGGTGATACCCAGTTCAATTCTACTACGCCCATATCCTGTGTTTCGTACACCTTATCGCTTGTCAGGTCAAAGGGTTCTGCACAAAGCTGATAGATATGTACGTTATCGATGTACCAGCCATCAATGTTCAGGGAACTTTCTCCGTTGGCAAAGAAGCCTACACGGAAATCATTGCCCTTGGCAGGACCCGAAATATCAATATGATGTGATTCCCAATCCATGTCGCCTTCGGCTGCAAAGGATGTAATGTCTGTCCATTCGCCATCGGCCCATACACGGATGGTCATCAATTCTGTGGTTACGGTATCGAACCTGTCGTCGATCTTAAGATCAAAGTCTAGGTAAATATCACCGTCGATCACATCATTGCCAAGCAATGGATAGGTAACAATACCACAGTCGTAGTTCTCCTGTACAGGATCCCACTGGAATGTGGCTGAGCTACCGTCGTTTCCGATCACTGAACTGATATCCCAGTTTTCACACTGTACTTCCCAGTTTTTGTCTTCGAAAGTACCGGCTTCCCAGTCTTCCATGAATGGCAGCGGGAATCCGTAAGATACACAGATTGTAGCTGGTCCTTCTTCCATGGATTCGCCTTCTTCGCCAAACTGTCCGTAAGGACTCAGGTCGTATACAGCAGTTACACTGTAATCGTAACAGGCCGGCATCAGTTCGTACTGCCACCAGTCTACCTGTTCTTCACCGAAGTATTCTACATACTCCTGGAATTCTCCGTTACGGTATACATTGAAACCGATCACATTGTCGGGCGTGCTGCACTGGGTAGGTGTACCTCCACCGTCTCCAAACTCAAGTCCGAAGATGGTTTCGTTCTGTACAATACCAAGCAGGGTACGTTTGTCAGGTACTATGCCTGATGTGATGGCAAGACCACCAGCAAGACCAGTTCCTGTCGTACTGAAACCGATAGCATCATAAGTAACACCGGTTTCCATTCCTGTGGCAATTTCCATCTCAACGATTACAGCACCACTGCCACTCTGGCTGAATCCATACAGGTATGGTCCGCCCGTAAGCTGTTCATCCCAGGCAAAGCCGTAATAGCTACCAAAGCTACCTACTGCAAAGCTATTCAGTGTTACACCGTCTTTATCGAAGAGTGTGATTTCTGTATCCCAGTTGTTGGCCCAGAAACCATCAAAGTCTCCGTCGTATGCAATAGCACGTGCAGCTACAGGAGCATTGACTGTTTCTTCCACGATCTCGTCGTCGAAGTTCATGCCCCATACGGTGGTTCCGGCATTACTGCCCCAGAATAATTCACCGTCGTATGCAAGGTCACGAATATCCATTGCTCCGCCGGATACTACGAAGGATCCCAGGAAGGTTCCGTCGAGTTCGTAGCGGAAGAAGGTTCCGTTTCCTGCATTCCACTTGGTTGTATAAATATAGTTACCATCAGATTCGATACCTGCTTCACCGGATGCATCTCCACAGGGGAATTCAAATTGTGTATCCCAAAGGTCTCTTGCGCCAGGATAGTTATTCTTGATTTCCCTGTAAACGGGTGATGCTTCCGTATTCGGATTCGGGTGTTCCTCACGCGGTCCGCTTGACAGCACGTCAAACCAGGGTGCACATGGAGGATCCCAGATCAAATGTACGGCATTGTCGTATGTTGCTCCAACCAGATTTTCCGGAGGATACAGCCATTCTGAAGTAAAGGTATAATAATCCTTTTCTGAGAGGCCTGAAGTATACAATGCTCCTACACTTGCTGTGTATTCAGTTCCGTATACGAGGTTCAGGTATGTGTATGTTTCTTCCTGTACTTCTGCGATGAAGGCGTCATCCAGGAATACATGATATCCCATTGGAGGCCAGTCACCGTCGCTGCCAACCGATACTTCAACATTATCGATGGCCCAACCGGATGCCCATTCTCCGCCGTCATCAGCGTGGAATGCAATCCAGATGTTCGGGATGTTCCAGTCGCCAGACCACTGTGAGAGATCAATCTCTTCACTTGTCCATTCTCCGGCTGTCGGGCTCATGTTTTCCAGTACTTCCCATGTAGCACCGCCGTCGAGGCTGTATTCTACAATGGCCATCTGACCGAATGCTCCATCAAAGAACTGATCAAACTTCAGTGAATAACCACCGGTTTCTCTCAGATCCATGGCTGGAGTGATCAGATAGTCAACGCTACCGTCTTCACCACTTCCACAAGCATCATCGTTAGCTACTGCATAATAGCTGTCCCATGCGGGGATGGTCCAACTATCACTGCTGCCATCTTCGGTACGGAACCAGCCACAACTATTGGTTGAAGAAGTCCAGCCCTCGGGCGGAAACATCTCACCTTCGAAATTCTCTCTCAATGCAGTTATTCTAGGTTCATTCCAGGTAGCAATTGAAGTTAACGGATCCACATAGAGGTTGAAAGGAGCATATTTCTTCTCACCCAATACAACATCATAGATCTTATCTTCATTGATCCATTCATTTTCATACAAGGCAGCTTCATAACCGGGTTTGTATACCCAGAGGTCATAAAAACCTTTCCATACAGGATCGAAAGTATGTGTGGCACTTTCATCTGTCAGTGCTGTATATACTTCATAAGGATATTCAAGGCCAGTCAGGATGATTTCCACACTGTCGGCTATCGAGCCATCAGTTGTTGTAACGTTTACGGTTACAGCAACTTCTTTCAGATGACCTACAATGTTACTGATGGCATAATCACTCCATACGTTTCCTCCCTGGTCGTAACGGGCTGCCACGCCATAAGCATACCATCCCTCGGGAAGGCCGCCAAAGGCTGCATCATTATAACTCAAGGCAGAAGTATTGTTCTGAAGTACAGAAGTATCACCTTCGGTTGGTGTATTATCAGGATTGAAACCGCTGAAGCGTGCAACTTTGTAGCCGGTAGCATCACGTCCACCTTCGATTGCGTAATCATTTGCAGGGCGCATTTCTCCTGATTTCACTGTACCGGGTATACCATTGGGTTTACCAGTAGCAATATAATGTTCATATACTGCTTTTGGAGGATAAACAGTTTCGCTGTTCATCACAACATTGTCGCCTGATTGCGGTCCACTGACAATTGCACGGATCATGAAATCCTGGTATGCGGAAAGTGACCACATATCGGCTGAAGCAATATATGAATAACTGCGGTACACAGTTGGCATAGACTGGTCGATACCGATGGGAGCAGCATTCGGAGGAACCGAGCCCTGGAACATTGCCAGGTAGAATTCACCATCATCGATGGTTGCGCTCAGGTCACCAAATGTGATCCAGCCATAGTTATCGACTACAACTTCGATTGAATCCAGAACTGTTCCGGGCATGCCGTCTGTTCCGTCATCATCGATTACAGCCATTCCAAAAGTGGATCCCATGAAATCGGAACCTACCGGGAATGAACCGTCGCCTACATATACTGATCCACCGGCAATGGTTGCAGGATAACCTGCAGGGGTGAATTTAACAGCATGTGCATTTCCGGTCACACTGTATACGAGGAAATCGTCTGCTGAACCGTCATCATAAAGAACCTCATAGGGGCCCCATGGTAAGGTCCATTCAACCAGACATTCCGTATCATCATCATTTACTGTGGCTGTTACCATACCTGGTTTGTAGAGTTCTTCGTACATCGCCAGGTCGATCGGTGTAACAACACCTTCTGCAGCGTTTGTATCAGCTACTGTAATATTTTGATAACCTGCTTTGGCAAATTCAACATCATAATCACCCGGGTCAACAATGACAGAATAATCACCGTTGGGATCAGTAGATGTTGAGAATGTGATATCAGGATCAGGCAGGAATGTAGCTGTAACAACTGCGCCTTCGATCGGGGCACCGGTGTTTGCATCTGTTACCTGTCCGGCAAATTGTGCAGGTGTGTATACATGCATTGTATTCGGAACAAATACCACATCATTCGGTGGCAATGCATCTGAATGAATTTCAAGATCTTCGTTATATGTACCAGGACCGTAATTCTCGGCACTGTATGTCATAACGATATCTTTGGTCTGGCCTGAGCCAATGAAACCTGTTGCGGGTTCAACATCAACAATGAATTGAGCCGGCAGGTCGAAAAGCAATGCCAGTCCGTCGTGTGCATATTCTGTATTGTAAGCAACCTGAAGTCCGAGGTCAGGATCGGATGACTGAATACCAATTGTCATACCGTCCATGTCGAAACCAGGTTCGAAATAATCATATTGAATTTTGATCTGTCCTGAAGGATAAAGGATCATCTGAGCGTCTACCCATTCACCTCCGTCAGGATACTCATAATAATGATCAAACTGTATAACCAATTTTCCGTCTACAACTTCGTAATACACATTTGAGCCAACCGGGTCCATATCATCCCAGAACCATGCAATAAAGTCATTGTCTGATGAACTTCCTGTAGGAATTGATTGGTTACTCAGTGAAATATACTCATCGATAAACGAGATTGTACCGTTTGAATTTACCCAGAATTGAGATTTATCTTCGCCATAGAATGGGAAGTCAAAACCAATTGGGTAAGGTCCAACATGGTTATCGTCGCTCAAGCCTGTAACTTCAGTACCAGTAGCTGAAATGTCGATCCAGTTAAAGTTGGGTCCACCTGTTTCGTCACTATCAATCCAGAGATAGCCGAAATCATCGGGGCCACCGGCACCCAGTACGATAGGATATCCTTGTCCTTCACGGGGATCATTCTGTCCCTTTTCAACTGTAAGGTCTTGTCCTGCAAAAGGATCACCTGTTTGATTTTGTTTGATGTTGGGATCATTGAGCAGGTCAAGAGCAACGTATTCGGGGAATGAAAATTCCAGGATACCTTCGCCACAGTTTTCGAGTGTGAGGTCAACGTTTTCTGTATATCCTTCCCAAACCCATTCTTCGGGATTGGCAGGTGCATAGCAAAGATCCGGAACCAACCAGTCGACACATTCGGGACCTGCCGGAGCAGAAGTACCTTCGTCATAAACTGCTTTTACAGTATAACAATATGTACCATATTCCGGAGGCATGTCTGTAAAAGACAAATCGGTTGTAGATCCAATATATACCCCATCTCTCTCAACCCTGAAGTATTGGAAAGCCAGGTCACTATTATATTCCCATGTGAGATCTACTTGACCGGTAGCCTGGCTAACAAGTGTTGCTTCCAGATTTTCGGGAGGTGTAAGAGGATCTCCAATAACTGTCATAGAAACGGGAATTGTAATGGTACCCACATCGGGTGAAGAAGTGAATATAATATCTGCGGTTACATAATCACCGGCTTCAAAACCAGTAGCATCAAAATATACCGGCAGGTTGAATGTACCACCACTTGGGAGAACATTCCCCTGGTATTGCCCGAGGCTGAGCCAGCCACCGCCACCTGCAGGTCCAACAGGCATAGCAGAACCTGTAATTTCGTTACCGCTTGCAGAGCTCAGCATGGTTGTGTTACCGGTTGTAACATCAACGGCACGGATCTCAGCGGCTGAAGTTGATAGGTTGTAGGCAGCCAGTGTAATCACATCTGCATCGGCATCATAAAACATGGATTGTGCATAGTTTGCATCAAATCCGATGGAGCCGATAGAAGTAGCAACACCAGAAGCTTTGTCAACCGAATAAAACTCATCATTGCCAATATCAAAGGCCCAGAGGTCTCCTGCGGCATCACATGCAATACCGATCATGAGATCAGCATTCACGTGTGCACCAATATTGGTTGCTGAGGGTGCCGAAGGATCAATTGTGTAAAGATTTGTTCCGTCAGTTGCGTACAAAGTACCATCTGTCGGATCAATTGTAATATCATTGAAGGAAACGGCTCCAGCCATATTTCCTATTGTTGTCATTGTTCCTGAAGAACGTTCCACCATGTAAAGTGTGGTACTGTTGTACACAGTTGCATAAGCATTTTCCTCATCGCCGATGGGGAAAGCCATACCACTAACAAAGTCGCTTCCTGTATAAGGTCCGACAACAGAATAGTTGGATACATCATCAACATCAAAATCGATGAAATTATTGGCAAGCGCTTCCTGTCCGAAAATTACGGATCCTCTCAAAGCGCTTCCACCAGTAGGACCTTCAGGATCAACAGGTGCCAATCCTGCATCGGGTTCTGAATGGTTGATGCTTCCCTGGAATTTCGGAATACTGATTCCGTTGGCAGCATCACCATCATCATTATATTCGATAACAGCAGTCCAATCCAACGGACCATCACCATTGTTCAGAATACCCAGACTTGATTCCAGAAATTCATTCGGATTGAGGGTTTCGTCCAACTGCAAGGGATTGATGATCATGGTTGGCTGAGTCAAAGTAATATCCTGATAAATAACATCATTGCCGATAATATTAACAGGATAGGTTACCAGGTTGTAGCCATCTTTCCAGGCCAGCAAGTCCTGTGGACCTGTTGGAATACCAGTAAGGAGGTAATAACCATCTGAACCCGAAAGGGTTTGGTTAACATCCTCAATTGCAACAGAGGCACCGGAAACGATCAGACCATCTCCATTAAAGGTATAACCTTCCACATCTCCCAATTGCAGGAAGTAAAGGTCAAAATTATCAACCATCCAGTAATCACCATCGCGATAACCACCAATTTCGTATTTACAGGAAGATTGAAGAGTCAGCTCAAAACTTGTCAATCCCTGGTAAGGAGTCAGGTCATAAACGATATGATCAAACTCACCTTCACCATCGTAACTATCAGGATTGAAATAAGAATTTCCGTTTATATCGGCAATTTCAACACCATCAACCAGTACTCTGAACCAGGAGTAATTCGCTCCGTAGCCGTAATTACCTTTCAGGTCGAATTCTAGCATGAGGTCACCACTGCCATTGGGTTCAACGATCATGTTCATTGAAGCAATGTGATCGGTATTGTCATTGAAAGCCTGATCATGCGTGGTTGATGAAGAACCTCCGGACCAGCCGGAATAACTACCACCATCAAACAAGGCACCATAGGTTGAACCAAAGCCAGCTTCATCACTTACAACGAGATGTGACTCATCAGCTTCAACGGCTTCCATTTCGTTTGCAAACATCCCTGTTTCAAAGTCATAAAAATAGGGGAATGATGCAATCGGAGGAGCACCTGCTTCGGTGATATTCAGGTTAAAACTCGGGATACAATCCGGTGAGGGCCATGTATCTGCCATAAAATAATATGTTCCTGCTGTAAGGTCTGCAACCAGTTCCCTCGGATCGGAGGAATAGCCGGTTTCATAAACGATGCAGTTACCTACATCAGGACAATCGTCAAGCAATGCAATACCAGTCCAGGTAGTTCCTTGTGGATCGAATGCAAAACTCAAAGATGCATCCGCGCTGAGGGTTATTTCATAAATAACATCCTCACCTCCATCATAACTTCCCAAACAAGTAGCATCGTAATTGTTTCCACGTCCACATGTCGTTTGATCGACATCTGAAAATGGAAGGTCAGAAGGAATGTTCACAACAATAGGATCAGAACAATCGTCACCTGTTGCGCGACTTCCATTCGAGGGCGGCACGACCGTTGTAGGGCCATGCTTCTCTTGAAGCATTTGCATTTCAGCAGCCATTCTTTCCTTTTCATTGGAAATCTCGTACTGCGACTGTGCAAATACACCTACTCCTGATACCAGAAATACCAGAAGCAACAAACTTACTTTTGTAAATTTACTCATAAGGTGTGTAATTTAAGATTAGTAATAAAGGTTAATTATAATTTTCAAATCCAAATGCAAATATAACAACTTTCGTTAATTTGCAAATCTTTCGAACATTAACTCTGATTATTTTACAAAAAATTAAAGTCAATATCCATAAGATCATTTTGCAGTTCAGACAAATTCTAATTTCAGATGGTTGCATCATATTTTGGAATAAATAGAAGGATTCAGGGTTTTATTTGACCAATATGGTGTTCTATGCCCTGATTTTCTTATGATTAAAAATATATAAATTTTTTAACATTTTAAGAAAATAAAAAAAAGGGGAACCCATCCGGATTCCCCTTTTTTCTTATGAGCAAAATATGGAGCAGAAGGTTATCTTGTAACCGTTACTCTTTCTGTTGTCAGTCCTTCGGCGGTTTCTACCTTGATGAAGTATACGCCGGACTCATAAGTAGATACGTCGAGTTTCACTGTTGTTTCTTCAACTTCAGTGGCATCGTATACTACCTGTCCTAC
>JAIOZK010000033.1 GCA_021740625.1 Bacteroidales bacterium | reverse complement strand
TGAACTTTAAAGCTTTCACTGAAGTTCCTTCGCCTTCTCTCAGATACGGTTAATTTTTGTGATTTTCTTGTTGCCATTTTTAACTAATTTTAGTTTGTTTTTCTGTTAAAAAGTGGTCAACGTATTTCAGGCATTGACACAGAGTTATGGAATACATAAAAAACTTCACAAACCTGCGCAGTAAACACACCGCAGAAGTAGGAGGCAAAAATGCTTCCCTGGGCGAGATGATCTCCAGATTGGGGCCGAAAGGCATAAAAGTGCCGGATGGGTTTGCCACTACCGCGGATGCATACTGGTATTTCCTAAAGGAAAACGATCTGAAGAATGATCTGAAAAAGCTCATGGATGCGCTGGATACCGAGGATTATAAAAACCTGAAGAACATCGGCGGCAAGGCCCGTAAAATGATCATGGATGCGGAAATGCCGGAGGAGTTCGCGGAAGCGATCAAGTCGTCCTATCGTGAACTCAAGGAAAAAGAGAGAGACATGGAAAGCGTGGCGGTAAGGAGTTCCGCCACTGCGGAAGACCTGCCCTCGGCCAGCTTTGCCGGTCAGCATGAGACTTTCCTGAATGTGAAAGGGGAAAAAGAAGTGGTGGAAGCCGTGCAAAAATGCATCGCTTCTCTCTTTACCGACCGCGCCATCAAATACCGCGTCGACAATGACTTCGATCATATGAAGGTGGCCCTGTCGGCGGGTGTACAACGCATGGTGCGCGCCGACAAGGCTTCCGCCGGCGTGATGTTCACCATTGCCCCCGAAAGCGGTTTTGACAAGGTAGTGTTCATCACCGGCAACTGGGGACTGGGAGAGAACGTGGTACAGGGCAACGTGAAGGCCGATCAGTTTTATGTTTTCAAGCCTTCCCTGAAAAAAAGCCGCTATCCCATTCTTTCCAAAACCATGGGCACCAAATCCAAAACCATGGTGTATTCCGATGCAAAAAGACATACAACCAAAAACACACGCACTCCCCAAAACAAAAAAGACCAATTCATAATCAGCGATGAAGAGATCGAACAACTGGCTCGCTGGGGTATCCTCATCGAGGAATTCTATGAGAAGGCCATGGACATCGAATGGGCCAAAGACGGGAACTCAGAGGAACTTTTCATTGTTCAGGCCCGGCCTGAAACTATTCATTCTTCCAAAAAAGATAAAAGCAAACTGAAAAACTACACCCTGAAAGAAGAGAATGGCAAACGTCTGGTAGACGGCACCGCCATCGGCGATAAAATTGCTTCCGGCAAGGTCAGAATCCTGGAATCACCAGATGAATCGGACAAGCTGAAAGAAGGGGATGTGCTGGTTACCGAGATCACCAATCCCGACTGGGATCCCATCATGGAGAAAGCTTCGGCCATCATCACCAACAGTGGCGGAAGGACCAGTCATGCAGCCATCGTGGCCAGGGAGATCGGCGCCGTGGCCATCGTGGGGGCCGAAGATGCCACCGAAAAACTGAAAAAAGGTCATATGGTGACGGTAAGTTGTGCAGGCGGCACCGAAGGCATCGTTTATGACGGAAAGCTGGACTGGAAAGAAGAAGAGATCAATTTCAAAAAGCTCAAAACACCCAAAACGGAAGTCATGCTGATCCTGGGTGATCCCGGCCTGGCGTATCAGTACGCAAGCTATCCTGTGAAAGGCGTGGGCCTGATGCGACTTGAGTTTGTGATCAACAATGCCATCAAAGCCCACCCCCTGGCACTGCTGAATTATAATAAGCTGAAAGACAAATCAGATAAAAAAGAGATCAAAGAACTCACCCGGCATTACGATGACAAGGCGGAATATTTCACCGATAAGCTTTCGCAAGCCGTTGGCACAATCGCGGCTGCTTTTTATCCCGATGATGTGATCGTGCGCATGAGCGATTTCAAATCGAATGAATATTCAGGACTGCTGGGGGGAAAAGAGTTTGAACCGGAAGAGGAAAATCCCATGCTGGGTTTCCGGGGAGCTTCCCGCTACCACCATAACAGATACCGGGAAGGCTTTAAGCTGGAATGCGAAGCCATGCGCATTGTGCGAGATCATATGGGTCTTACCAATGTGAAGCTGATGATCCCTTTCTGCCGCACCACTGACGAAGCCAGGAAAGTGCTGCAGGTGATGGAACGTTATGGACTGAAGCAGGGCTGGCACGACCTGGAAATCTTTATGATGGTGGAAATTCCCAGCAACGTTGTGCTGATCGATCAATTTGCCGAATTGTTCGATGGCTTTTCCATCGGATCCAACGACCTGACACAACTTACCCTGGGACTGGATCGCGATTCGGCAGAGGTGAGCGATCTTTTTGATGAAAAAAACCCGGCCGCTAAACAAATGCTTTCCATGGCCATCAAAGATGCGCGCAAATCCAAAACAAAGATCGGGCTTTGCGGCCAGGCCCCAAGTGATTTTCCAGAGATTGCACAGTTCCTGGTCAATGAAGGCATCGACAGCATTTCCTTCAACCCTGACGCGGTGACCCAGGGCATTAAAAACATCTTAAAAGCGGAGAAAAAGAAATGAGCAAAAAAATCCTTTTGATGATACTCGACGGATGGGGCATTGCTTCCGACAAGGAAGGCTCTGCTCCCGACCAGGCGCATACCCCTTTTATAGACTCATGTTATGAGAAATATCCCAATTGCAGGATCAAGGCAAATGGCGTGGCTGTTGGACTGCCCGAAGGACAGATGGGCAACAGCGAAGTGGGACATATCCATATCGGTGCAGGAAGGGTTGTGTACCAGGAACTGGTGAAGATCAATATGGCCATAGAGGACAGAACCCTGCACAATCATGAAGTACTGCTGGAAAGTCTGAAAAAAGCAAAAGAAAACAACAGACAGGTGCATTTCATGGGATTGCTGTCGGATGGCGGGATCCATTCCCATATCAATCATTTGAAGGCCTTATGCGATATTGCCGCAAAAAAAGGTATCAACAATCTATTTATCCATGCCTTCACCGACGGGCGTGATACCGACCCCAGAAGCGGAACCGCTTTCATCAAAGAATTGCAGGAACACCTGGATAAAACAAACGGAAAAATCGCTACGGTCACCGGCCGTTATTATGCCATGGACCGGGATAATCAGTGGGACCGCATCAAGGTGGCTTATGATGCATTGGTTGAAGGCAAAGGCACAAAAACAAATGATATCATCCGCATGTTGAAAGCAAAATATGATAAAGATGAGACCGACGAGTTCATCAAACCCATCATCAATACAAAAGATAATCCGGATGAACCGCTGAGCACCCTTCAGGAAAACGATATGGTGGTGTTCTTCAATTTTCGCACCGACCGGGGCCGGCAGCTTACCCAGGCTCTCACCCAGAAGAACATGGCAGATGAAGGCATGCATACCATTAAATTGGACTACCTGACCATGACCAATTATGACGATGGTTTTGAAGGCATCAAGGTGATCTTTAAAAAAGACAACCTGGAAAACACGCTGGGTGAAGTGATCAGCAATGCAGGCAAGAAACAGATCCGGATTTCAGAAACGCAAAAATATCCCCATGTGACGTATTTCCTTTCTGGAGGCAGGGAAGAGAAATTTGAAGGAGAAGAACGGATCATGGTGAAATCATCCGACATTTCCACCTATGATAAAAAACCTGAAATGTCAGCCCATGAAGTAAAAGATGAGATCATACCTAAATTGAGAGAAAAGGAAACCGACTTCATTTGTTTAAACTTTGCCAATCTCGATATGGTGGGACATACCGGCGTTTTCGAAGCAGCAAAAAAAGCCTCCGAAGTGGTGGATGAATGTGCAAAGGAGGTTGCGGAAGCAGCCATTGAAAATGATTACACCGTCATGATTACTGCCGATCACGGCAATTCGGAGTTTATGAAGAATGAGGACGGATCCCCCAATACGGCTCATACTACCAACCCGGTGCCCCTGTTTCTGCTGAATGGTCCGGAGAATATCCAACTGAATAACGGCAAGCTCACCGACCTGGCCCCGACCATCCTGAAGTTAATGGATATCGAGCCCCCAGAGGAGATGAGTGGAGAGGTGTTGTTTGAAAACAAATAATAACAAAAAAGCCAAATTTAACCACATAAGGAAGATAAGATCACATAAGCATATTTTTTGTTCACACGAATGCGTACTAATCTATTTTATGTGATAAAAAAATCCCCGATAAGACTTGCTTCTTTGCAATAAGTAAAAATCTATACAAAATGATGATATCTGGTTCTTTAAAATCCTTTATGTGAATATATTTCCACAATTTCAGGCATTCATTCTCTCAATACCTTGCAGTCGCCTGATGGCATAATTTTTACACGAGCACATTGTATTGTTTTAGCATCCCGTATATGGAAAAGAAAGATCACAAGCATGAAGACCATCATCACCTCAATGATCACGATCATGGAGGTCATGAAGACCATCACAAACACATGGTAAAAGATTTCAGGCAGCGATTTTGGATATCATTGATTATTACACTGCCTTTGTTGTTTCTTTCTACAACCATTCAGGACTGGTTTTCATACAAAATTGATTTTGAGGGAAAAGGATATGTAATTTTCGGAATGGCCACAGTATTGTTTTTCTATGGGGGTTGGCCTTTCCTGAAAGGTCTTTTCGACGAGCTGAAAGAGAAGCAGCCAGGAATGATGACACTGATCGCCCTTGCCATCACAGTTGCATATGTTTATAGTTCAGCCATTGTTCTCGGACTATCCGGAAAACCCTTTTTCTGGGAGCTGGCTACCCTGATCGTGGTAATGCTTGCCGGTCACTGGATCGAAATGAAATCGGTAATGCAGGCCAGCGGCGCCCTTGACAAGCTGATGGCCTTGATGCCCGACAAAGCCTGCAAAATAACCGACGAAGGAACCGAAGAATTAAAAGTACGAGAATTAACAGAAGATGACAGGGTGCTGGTAAAACCAGGAGAAAAGATTCCCACTGATGGGATCATTTATGAAGGCAGCAGTTCTGTGGATGAATCGGTGATCACCGGGGAATCCAAACCGGTGAAAAAGAAAAAGGATGACGAAGTGGTGGGAGGTTCCATCAATGGGAACTCATCTATCAAGATAAAAGTGAAAAGCAGTCAGGATGATTCTTATCTTTCCAAAGTGATCAGCATGGTGCAGGAGGCCAAGAAGAAAAAATCCAAAACCCAGCATCTGGCTGACCGAGCTGCTTTCTGGCTCACCATCATAGCCATAACGGTTGGCGGCTTTACACTGGCTGTCTGGCTTTTTGCCGGAAAAGACTTCAACTTTGCCCTCACACGCATGGTTACAGTAATGGTAATCGCCTGTCCACATGCACTGGGCCTTGCCATTCCGCTTGTAGTGGCCATCTCCACCTCCGAATCCGCCAAAAACGGCTTGCTGGTGAGAAACAGGACATCCTTCGAAAACTCCAGGAAAATAGACACAGTGGTTTTTGATAAAACAGGTACACTGACCCTGGGAGAATATGGTGTTTCTCGCTATGAAAGCCTTCAAGAAGGTCAGGATAAAAAAGAATTTCTGAAAATGGCAGCCGGTTTGGAAAAAGAATCCGAACATCCCATCGCAACAGGCATCCTGAAAAAAGCGAAAGAAGAAGAGCTCGACATACCCGGTTCGGAAGACATGGAAAACATGACCGGCGAAGGCGTGAAGGGCAAGGTGGACGGCAAGGATGTGAAGATCGTAAGTCCTGCATATCTTGATAAAAATAATATCCAAATTCAGGATAAACCCGAACCCGAAAAAACCGAAACCCTTGTTTTTGTTTTGATAGATGATAAACCGGCAGGCTATATCGGTCTCTCCGATAAGCTAAGGGAAACTTCCAAAGAAGCCATTCAAAAACTGAAAGAGATGCAAATCGAATCCTGGATACTGACAGGCGATAACAAAGAGGTTACCAAAAGTATAGCCGATGATCTCGACCTCAAAGGTTATTTTGCCGAAGTGCTCCCCGATCAGAAACAGCATAAGATTAAAGAACTTCAAAAGGATGGAAAATTTGTCGCCATGACTGGCGACGGGGTGAACGATGCCCCCGCCCTGGCCCAGGCTGATGTGGGCATTGCAATCGGCTCGGGAACGGATGTGGCTGCCGAAAACGCCGATATCATCCTGGTGGAAAGCAATCCGCTGGATGTGACCAAACTCATTGGCTTCGGACGGGCTACATACAAAAAGATGATACAAAACCTGATCTATGCCACTGCATATAATGTGGTTGCCCTGCCGCTCGGAGCAGGTGTTCTTTTTTGGGCCGGCATCATGATCAATCCCGCTGTGGGTGCCATTTTGATGAGTCTGAGCACAGTAGCTGTTGCCATCAATGCGCAATTCCTGAAAAGAAAGCTGAATTAGAACGATATTGATGATGAGTAAAAAAGAGGAAAATCAAAAAAACGGAGCATCGAATAAATCCAAATATGAAGAATTGAATGTGAAAGAAGCACTGGAGAAGCTATCAGTTGATCCTGATGAAGGTTTGAGTGAGGATGAAGTAAAGAAACGACAGCATAAATACGGAAAAAATACAATTGAGGAGGAAGATAGTAAACCCTTGCTTGAATTCCTTTCGCATTTCTGGGGCCCTATCCCCTGGATGATTGAAGTGGCCGTTATTCTCTCAGCGATAGCCGGAAGGTGGGAGGACTTCGCCGTAATCTTTACGATGTTGCTGATCAATGGTGGTGTGGGTTACTGGCATGAACACAAAGCCAGCAATGCCATCGAAGCCCTTAAGAAAAAGCTCGCGCCTGAAGCACGGGTCATCAGGAAGGGCGAAAGCAGCAAAGTCAAATCCAGCGATCTTGTACCAGGAGATATCATCATCGTACGGATGGGAGATATCATTCCATCGGATGCCAAATTATTGGAAAAACAGGAAGTGAGTGCCGATGAATCCTCCCTGACCGGTGAATCCCTGCCCGTTAATAAATCCGAAGGAGAACTTTTGTTTTCCGGAACAACTGTAAAGCGGGGAGAAGGAAAAGCAGTGGTGACCGCCACTGGTACCAACACACGTTTTGCAAAAACTGTCGAGATGGTGGAAAGTGCAGAGGAAAAATCTCATTTTCAGCAAGCCGTACTCAGGATTGGCTATTGGTTGATCGGCCTGACTGCCGGGCTTGTGGCCATGATTATTGGTACAGGTATCGTACGAAATGATCCATTATGGGATATTTTGTTATTTGCCCTGGTACTTACCATTGCAGGCATTCCACAGGCTTTACCTGCGGTACTGTCTGTAACCATGACCGTAGGTGCCGGCCGGCTTGCCAAAAAGAAAGCCATTGTTTCCCGGCTCGCTGCCATGGAGGAAATGGCCGGACTGGAAGTTTTATGTTCCGATAAAACCGGAACCCTTACCAAAAACCAACTCGAACTGCAGGAGCCGGTGACTTTTGAAAACATCGGAAAGGAAGAACTGGTCATGATCGCCGCCCTCACAGTGAAACAAGATAAAGAGCAGGAAGATCCTATTGACAAAGCCATCATAAATGCTCTGGAAGACAGAGATAAATTGCAGAATTACCAAATCCGGGATTTCAGACCCTTCGATCCTACCAGGAAAAGAGCTGAAGCTGATGTAAAAAAAGATGATGAAGAGTTTACAGCAGCCAAAGGCGCTCCCCAGGTTATCCTTGATTTGGTGAAACCGGATGAAGAGCTACGTAAAAAAGTTGAAAAAAAAGTTGAAGAGCTTGGCAAGGAAGGATACAGATCGCTGGGTGTGGCAAGGAAGCAAAAAAGAGGCAAGTGGAAATACCTCGGTTTGCTTCCCATGCTCGACCCACCCAGGGAAGATTCGGCCGATGTTATCGGAGAGGCCAAAGACCATGGCATCGATATCAGGATGGTGACAGGTGATCATGCGGCCATTGGGAAAAAAGTGGCAGAACAGATTGGTATGGATACAGATATTGTATCTGCCGGAGAATTCTTCGCAGAGGAGGAAGATGATCAAGAAGATAAGAAGAAAAAAGAAAAAAGAAAAAAGCGATTTGAGCAAGTCAATGGATTTGCAGAAGTTACCCCCGAGCATAAATTCAATATCATCAAACAATTTCAATCGGACGACCGCATCGTTGGCATGACAGGTGACGGAGTGAACGATGCCCCGGCACTCAAGCAGGCTGATATAGGCATTGCCGTTTCAGATGCTACCGATGCCGCTCGTTCAGCCTCCGATTTGGTTTTAACCGAACCAGGTCTGGGTGTGATCACCCATGCCATCGAGGAGGCAAGAAGGATCTTTGAGCGTATGATCAGCTATGCCACCTTCCGCATCACAGAAACCATGAGAGTTTTGCTTTTCATGACACTTTCTATTCTTGCCTTTGATTTCTACCCGGTAACACCAATCATGATCGTGCTACTAGCCATTCTGAACGATATCCCCATCATGACCATTGCAACAGACAAAGTCAGGACAGCCACAAAACCTGTTCGCTGGAACATGAAAAGGGTATTAACCATAGCATCCGTTTTGTCGGTTACAGGCGTAATCTCTTCATTCTTGCTATACTGGTACCTGCGTACTCAAACTCATGTAAGCACGAACGAGATTCAAACCATGATCTTTCTGAAGTTATTGGTGGCCGGGCATATGACCATATTCCTCACCAGAAATACGGGTGCCCTGTGGCAAAAACCTTATCCGAGTCTCATGCTCTTTATCACCCTGGAAGGAACCCAGGTAGTCGGCACCCTTTTTGCGGTTTATGGTATACTCATTCCACCCATTGGCTGGACAAAAGCACTGATCATCTGGGCATATGCATTTGCCTGGATTTTCATGCTCAGCGGTATCAAAATACTGACTTATAAAATTCTCAACAAATACACAGAAATTCCGATAACGGAAAGATAAAGAAAGGAGCAAGCAAGATGGGTAAGAAAAAAACAATTGATTATGATAAAAACAAACTGAAGGAATATAAAGACAAACGCGACTTTGATAAAACAACCGAACCCAGCGGAATTAAAAAGAAATCGTCCGGCAGGCCCAAATTCGTGATACAAAAGCATGATGCCAGCAATTTACATTATGATTTTCGTCTGGAGATAAACGGAGTTTTAAAGTCCTGGGCTGTTCCCAAAGGTCCTTCTACAGATCCTTCAGATAAAAGAATGGCCATCAATACGGAAGACCACCCCCTGGAGTATGCTGATTTTGAAGGCACCATCCCGGAAGACGAATATGGAGGAGGAACGGTGATCGTATGGGATGGCGGTACCTACCGGAATCTCCGCTCGGAAAAGGAGGATGAGAGAATCTCCATGCAGGAGTCATTTGATAAAGGCAAAATTGAAGTCTGGCTGGAAGGCAAAAAGCTCAAAGGTGGTTATGTGTTCATCAAAACAGGGAAAAGGCAGGATAAGAAATGGCTGATGAAAAAGATGAAGGACGATGAAGCGGATGCCAGGAAGAAACCGGTAAAGTCCGAACCCAAATCCATCCTCTCGGATAAGACGATTGAGGAGGTAAAGGAAAAGATGAAGGATCATGAATGAATACAGGAATCATTGGGCAGTCCAATAAGTGCGATATTTTGTCAGGCTGAGTCAGATAGTTTTAAGACACTTTTTGGACAGCATTGGGTAAAGACCATTAGAAAAACCCAAGGACTTAAGCCCATGGTAGTAAAACAGCTAAAAAAGCATGAATACAATTTTCGACATATTACCACAAGAAAACAGGGAAACCCTCCACAAAAAAGACCAGCCCGACTGGACCGTTCCCATGCTGGCAACTTTAACCGATAAAAGGTTTTCAAAAGAAAACTGGATCTATGAACGCAAACTGGATGGTGAACGTTGCCTGGCGTTTAAAAAAGGACAAGAAGTGCGGCTGATGTCGCGCAACAGGAAAAAGAAAAACCATCAATATCCTGAAATTGAAGAAGGCCTGAAAGGACAGGAACATGATTTCATCATCGATGGAGAGATTGTTGCCTTCGACGGGAATGTTACTTCCTTTTCAAAGCTTCAACCCAGGATGCACAGCAAAGATCCCGATATGGAAGTCGAGGTGTTTTATTATGTGTTTGACATCATTTACCTGAATGGCCATGATCTGTCAAGTTTAAGTTTAAAAAACCGGAAAACTCTGTTGAAAAAAGTAGTCCACTTTCGCCATGATAACATAAGATACACGCCCCATCGCAACAAAGAAGGGGAAAGGTTCCTGGAAGAAGCCTGCCGGAAAGGATGGGAAGGCATCATTGCCAAAGAGGGTAACAGCAGGTATATGCACAAGCGATCAAAAAAATGGCTTAAATTCAAATGTGAGAACCAGCAGGAGCTTGTTATCTGTGGATACACTCAACCGCATGGATCGAGAAGCCATTTTGGTGCGCTAATCGTAGGCTATTATGAAAAAGGCAAACTCAAACATGCCGGTAAGGTGGGTACGGGCTATGATGATAACACCCTGAAGAACCTGCACGATAAGATGAAACCACTTGAACAGAAAAAGCCACCTTTCGATGAAGATGATCCCGGCTACAGGGAGGCTACCTGGCTGAAACCGTTTCTTGTAGGAGAGTTCCGGTTCACCGAATGGACTTCGGATAACAAACTCCGGCATCCTTCATTTCTCGGTTTAAGGGATGATAAAAAAGCAAAAGATGTAAGAAAGGAGAAACCCAGATCATGACAATCGTCAAGGCCAATGGACATAAAATAGAACTATCGAATCCCCAAAAGTTGATCTTTCAGGATGAAAATCTAACGAAAAAAGACCTGGTGGAGTATTATCAGAAAATATCGGGATATATCCTGCCCTATACCAAAGACCGGCCGATGATGCTGCATCGCTATCCTGACGGTATTGACGGAAAGGATTTTTACCAGAAGGAAGAACCGGATTATTTTCCTGACTGGATGGATACAATTACTGTAAAAGTTAAGAAAGCAGGGCAGGATGAACAGGAATTCGTGAATTGTAATTCAGAAGCAAGCTTGCTTTATATTGTCAACCAGGCTACGATCACCCCGCATGTATTTTTAAGCAAAAAAGACAATTTGAATTATCCAGATAAAATGATCTACGATCTGGATCCTCCGGAAGGTAAATTTGAAGTTGTAAGGCAATGCGCCAGGGACTTTAAAAATTTGTTCGAAGAACTTGAACTGAATGCTTTCCTGATGACCACGGGTTCAAAGGGTCTGCATGTGGTTTTGCCTCTTGATGAAAAAGCAGTTTTTAATGAAGTTAGGGAATTTGCAAAAGATATAGCCAATCTGCTGGCCAATCGCGAACCCGATAAGTACACGATAGAAACACGCAAGAATAAAAGGAAAGGAAGATTGTTCCTCGATTACATGCGAAATTCTCACGGAGCTACTGCAGTGGCACCTTATTCCTTAAGAGCCAGAAAAGGCGCACCGGTTGCAACGCCGCTGGATTGGGAAGAGTTGAACCACAAAGACCTCCATTCCCAAAAATATAATCATAACAATATCTTCCGTCGGTTGGGAAGCAAAAAGGATCCATGGAAAGGTTTTGAGAAAAAAAAGAATGGTTTGAAGAAATCACGGGAGAAGTTGGATGAAATGATCAAGTAAGAAACCGTTATGCCAGAACTACCAGACGTAGAATTTTTCAGGCAATACGCCGAAAAACATACAAAGAATAAAAAGATCAGCAAGAGTGCATACAATGATGCTGACCGCGTTTTAAAATCCTCCAAGCAAAAAAATACTTGCATATGAAAAACTATATCGGTTGCTCAGGATTCAATTACGATGACTGGAAAGGCGAATTTTACCCGGAAGATGTTCCGAAAAAGGAATGGCTCGAATATTATGCAGAAAAATTTGATACGGTGGAGATCAATGCCACTTTCTATCATATGCCAAAGGAAAAAACCCTGGACAACTGGTACGAACGGACACCAGGAAATTTCCGGTTCACATTGAAAGGAAGTCGCTTTGTGACCCACCAGAAAAAGCTGAACGATCCTCAGGAAGCAGTTAAAAGGTTTTATAACCTGGCTGCCCGCCTGAAAGGTAAGTTGGGTTGTATTCTCTGGCAATTACCAGGCAGCCTGCACAAAGACATAGAAAAATTAAACAACTTCTGCAAAGCCCTCAGCCGGGATCTCCGCAATGTGATCGAATTTCGCCACAATTCGTGGTTCAACGAGGAAGTTTATGATATCATGAAAGAAAATGATGTCATTTTCTGTGTGATCTCTGCTCCTGGAAATCTGAAAGAAGATGTGGTCAAGACCAATCAGCTTGTATACATGCGCTTCCATGGAAAAAAGCAATGGTACAAATACCTCTATTCAGAAAATGAGTTGAAAGAATGGGCAAAGAAACTAAGGGAACTGAATGCACAACAGATCTATGCATATTTTAATAACGATTATGAAGTAAACGCTCCGAAAAATGCGGATCAGTTTACAAAATTGCTCGGCTAAGAAACCCGCCAAAATTTCAATTTCCAGTTTCAATTTTCAAGTAACATTAACCTTAAACTCTTATAACTTTATACCCCAATCAATTTCACTGCTTCCACAATTAAGGAATTTTTTCCACAATTCTTATCAACAAATTTAACAATGTGCTTCAAAATGATACTTTCCTGCAGATGGCAGTGTATTTGCAAAAGCGTAATAAAAAGAATTCACAATGACAAATTCAAAGTACATACCCGACGAAGCAGATCGAATCAGAGCCAATACCAGTGAAGAAATCAATGCAAAGATTGATCAAATAACTGAAAACAACATCCGGTTCTATGCTACACAAAGAAAAGAGACCATTACAGAACGAATCGATAAGCTGGAGGAAGAGTGGGATGTCGATCGCCTGGTACAGATGTGTGTATCAGGAGTAGGTGTCAGCAGCATTTTACTGGGTGTAATTGCGTCCAAAAAGTGGTGGCTGGTCACCACGGCAGCAATTGGTTTTCTGGGAAATCATGCTGTCAATGGCTGGTGTCCTTCGGCTGCGATTTTCAGAAAACTCGGATTCAGAACCCGGCAGGAGATCGACAGTGAGAAATATGCCCTGAAAGCCATCCGGGGTGATTTTGATGATTTCAATCGCCTGGATCATGAAAAGCTTGATGAAAGGATCAAAGCTGCCATCGATATCGTGAAAGCATTATAAGCGGAAATTTAAACTGATATTATTTTATTATCTTCGGTCAAAAGACCAGCAATGCAAAAAGCTAAAATCCTTTTTCCGCTATTATTTATGTTCTTGATGATTGCTTCCTGCAACGGTCAGGAGGATAATATTGAAGATATTATAACTCGTATAAGTCTTCCGGAGGGTTTTAATATTGAGGTATATACCGATAAAGTTCCCAATGCCCGGGGGATGGACCTTGCCAATAATGGAATCCTCTTCGTTGGTTCCCGGAATGACGGCAGAATATATGCGGTTACAACACACAGGGAAGTCCTGGTTTTGGATGAAGGACTGGAAATGCCTGCAGGCCTTGATTTTTATCAGGATGATCTTTATGTTTCAGCCACCTCCAAAATATTAAAGTATCCTGATATTTTGAATCAATTATATGATCCACCCGATCCACTGATCATCAAAGGCAATTTCCCGTCCGATCGTTGGCATGGCTGGAAATTTATCAAATTCGGACCGGACGGCAAACTGTATGTTCCCGTGGGTGCTCCCTGCAATGTATGCCTGCAAGAAGATCCTATTTATGCATCCATAACACGCATCGACAAAGATGGATCCAATTTGGAGGTCATCGCACATGGCGTCAGGAATACCGTGGGCTTCGACTGGAACCCCCAAACAGGCGATCTTTGGTTTACCGATAATGGCCGTGACAACATGGGTGATAATTTACCTCCTGACGAATTGAATCGTTTGACCAATGATGGTCAACATTTCGGGTTTCCGTTTGTTCATGGAGATGATGTTCATGATCCGGAATTCTGGGAAAAGAGGCCGGAAGATTTCGAATGGATCAAGCCCCAGGTCAACCTGGAAGCCCACGTAGCTGCCCTGGGCATGCGATTTTATACAGCAGATATGTTCCCTGAAAAATACAGGGGCGGTATATTTTTGGCCGAGCACGGATCATGGAACAGGTCCAGCAAGATAGGATACCGTGTGATGTTTGTTCCGGTAGAAAACAATCAGGCCGGCAACAAAGAAGTTTTTGCTTCAGGCTGGCTTGATGGGGAAAAAACACTGGGCAGACCTGTGGATGTCGAGATCATGTCCGACGGATCCATGCTGGTATCGGATGATTATAATGGCACGATCTACCGGATCTTTTACAATAAATAGAACAAAAAAACGTCCTGGTAAATTGTAAGTTTTATGGAAGAGATACTGCGGGCAATATACAATGATCAGGAAAAACGCAATCCGTTTCACCTTTACGAGCTTGTCGGGATCATCCGGCCAGAAAAGATCAAAAATTATGATCTTGCAGCCAGACAAATTTCCCAGCTTATTGACCTGATCAAAAAAAATCCCGACTACCGGGCGGCATTGGGTACTTACATCAAAAACCTGTTTTCAGCTTATGATACGGTTCACCTGTTTGTAGAAACAGGCATCATGTCATTGAAAGGTTTTTCATATGAGCTTTATAACAAAGTCAAACATCGCATCCTGCCCAGCGTGGAAAATGAAAAGGATATCCGCAGGCTGCTCAACCAGGTTTTTTACAGATCAAACGATTACAAGTGGATAGAGGCCATACCCGATAATCTATGGGAAGAACTGATCAGTCAAATTGGTGTGCTTCAGCATTTTAAAAAACAAGATAAAGAGGATACGAATTTCAATCGCCTGATCAGTTCCATACAAATTCTTTCTCACCGGATCTCTGCCCTGGGAACTGAATCCGAGATTACCAACAAAATGCCCCAGCTCGATGAGATCAACTCCCCATTTCTGCAGCAAAACAAAGAAGTTACCATTTACATTGATAACTTTAATGAAACTACTGATATTGAAAATGAAGACTACAAGCATATCCTTGTCATCCTCAACCAATGTGAAGAAAGCATAAGGTTCCTCAGGAAAAATAAAAACAAGTTTGGAACGAGCCTGAGACTAACCTTCCTGATCAGGAGGTTGAACCAGCAGATTGAAAGGCTTCGACTCTTGTTGCTTTTGATCCATCAGAATGAAACCCAAAAGTTCTGTCATACAACGGTAAGCTTTTTCAAGGTACTGATAAAATCTGAAAACCAGAAAAACAGCATCAGCAAGCACCTGAGAGATAATGTGGACCTGCTCGCCTTTCAGGTTGTAGAACATGCAGCCAGAACAGGTGTTTCCTACATAGCCACCGGGCGGAAAGAATTCGGAAAGTTCCTGTTCAAAAGCCTGAAAGGTGGTATTATCGTGGCTTTTTTTGCATTGACAAAAATACTGCTGAACCAGGTTGAGTTTTCACCCTTCGGTTATGCAGTGGTGCAGAGCCTCAACTATACATTTGCATTTGTTCTGATCTTTTTTACCCGATCGATCCTGGCAACTACCCAGCCGGCCATGACGGCCTCCACCATTGCAGGCAGCCTGGAAAAAAACCTGATGAAACCTATACGATTGCATTGAAGCGACTTGCCTTCCTGATCGTAAGGGTAAACAGGAGCCAGTTTGTGTCTTTCCTGGGGAACCTTCTGGCAGCAGTCCCTTCAGCCATTTTTTTTAGCTGGTTGTTCCTGTTGGTTTTCAATAACTTGATCGCTGACAAAAGTCTTTCCCTATACTTATTTGATGAACTTCATCCCATTCAGAGCCCTTCTTTTATTTATGCTGCCCTTGCCGGAATGGCACTTTTTGTGGCCGGACTGGCATCGGGTTATTATGACAACAGGATCCGTTATGGAGAAATACCCCGCCGGCTGGCAGAAAACAACTTCCTCAGAAAACTGATGGGTTCATCAAGGCTTGACAAATTCAGTACTTATATCGGGATGAATCTGGGCAACATATCCGGGTATATCGTCCTGGGTATTCTTTTCGGATCCATAAGCACAGTTGGATATATTTTCGGGATACCGCTTGAATTCAGGCATATCACTTTTTCCGCTGCCAATGTGGGCATGGCACTCTATGGATTGAATTTCAACATAAGCCTGCAAATGCTGATCCCGGTAGTAATTAGTCTTATGGTTATCGGATTCCTCAACTTCTTTGTCAGTTTTACCCTGGCCCTGATCGTGGCCATTAAATCAAGATCCATTACCTTCAGACAGTCGAGAAACCTTTTTAAAATCCTGTGGTACATTATTAAGAAATATCCCCTCGACCTCTTTATGGTTCCTGCTCAGCAGCGCCCTGAAGAATTGGAAGTCAAAAAGAAAAACAAGGTTTGATCAAGCGGATAAATAATCAATGATGGCTTTATTGAATACCGGGATATCATCCGGTTTCCTGCTTGTAATCAGGTTTTTGTCCTGCACCACTTCCTGGTCAACATAATTTGCCCCTGCATTTTTCATATCCGTTTTGACAGCATGATAAGATGTCATCTTTTTATCTTTCAGAATACCGGCTTCAATCAATGTTTGCGCCCCATGACAAATGGTAGCAAGCAGTTTTCCATCATCAAAAAACTTTTTGGCAAAGTCAACAGCCTGCTTGCTTCTCCTCAGTTTATCGGGGTTTAAAACACCACCCGGCAATACCAGGGCGTCGTAATCATCGGGATCGGCATCTTCCAGTTTTACATCTACTTTGTATTCACCACCCCAATCCGTGTGATCCCAGGCCTTGATCTTATCATGCCCGGGTGAAATGATATGCGTTGTTGCCCCTTCCTGCTCAAATGCTTTCCTCGGGCGCGTTAGTTCTTCTTCTTCAAAACCATTTTCTGTCAGAAATGCGATCTTTTTTCCTTTTAGTATGTTTGCCATAATTATTTGCTTTTGGGCGAAAGTGACGAAAATACTCTGCCAAATTTTTTCCAGTTAAACAGGGCTTCCGCAATTGCAACATAAAAAGAGCCACCAAGGCATCTAAAAACAAAGTAAGCAACAAGGGATGCTTGGAAATTGTAGAACATCTTCCCCAATCATGCATAAGCAATCTTCATCATATTGGTATCTGTTTTTTCGGGGATGGGAATGCTGCCGATATGGATGATGATGTCCTTTTTATCAAGCAGTTGCTTATCCAATAAAAATTCCGTTGTCTTCTCAAAAAATGCATCGGATGAGCCTTTCATATTAAACAAAAAGGCCTGTACACCCCATACAAGGGAAAGTTGCCTTAGCAAAATTTCGTTATCGCTAAAAGCAAAGATCCTGGCTTTTGGCCGGTGACTGGCCACGCGGAATACCGTATTCCCTGAATGGGTAAAAGTGACCAGTGCACCTGCCCCGCTTTGCTCAGCCATTTTCTGTGCATTGAAACAAATGGAATTGGGCAGGTAATCTTCCTTCTCAATTTCTGGCATATGTTCGCGATGAAAGGAATACCCGTGTTCTTCAGTCCAGGAAATGATCCGTTGCATATTTATCACTGCCTCAACGGGATATTTCCCGATGGATGTTTCAGCGCTGAGCATCAGGGCATCGGCTCCATCCAGCACCGCGTTGGCCACATCGTTTGCTTCGGCCCTTGTTGGCCGGAAGTTGTTGATCATACTCTCCATCATTTGTGTGGCAATGATTACCGGTTTTGCATTTTTGATGCATTTTTTTACAAGATCTTTCTGGATCAGGGGAATCTGATCAAATGGCATTTCCACGCCCAGGTCCCCACGTGCCACCATCAGGGCATCTGAAATATCAATGATATCGTCAATCTCACGCAAGGCTTCAGGTTTCTCTATTTTGGCGATGATGCGTGCCTGAGAACCATGTTTTATGATCAGGTCTTTCAGGATTTTTATATCCCTGGCTTTCCGTACAAAAGACAATGCAACCCAATCCACGCCCAACTCCATAATGAAATTGACATCCTGAACATCCTTTTCTGTCAGGCTCGGCAGTGATAGATTGGAGTCGGGCAGGTTAACTCCTTTCCTGGGAAGTAGCCAGCCTCCATAAACAATGCGGCAAGTTACATTTTCCTTTCGATCGGTATCTAATACCTCCAGCTTGATCTTGCCATCATCCAGCAATATGTTTTCTCCCTGCTTCACATCATGGGCAAAACCTTCATAACCGATACTGATCTTTTCGGCTGTTCCCTGAATCTTTCGGGTGGTAAGCACAATCGTCTTGTCTGCCTTTAGTTCTGCTTTATTATTTTTCATCTCCCCCACCCTGATCTTTGGACCCTGCAGGTCAGCCAGAATGGCAACCTCCATTTTCAGGTCCTTTTTGAGCTTTTTTATCAGTTTGATGGTTCTCCGGTGTGTGTCATGGTCACCATGAGAAAAATTAAGACGGAAAACATCCACTCCCTCCCTGATCATCTTACCAATGCTTTTTTCATTGGCAGAAGCAGGTCCGAGTGTCACCACAATTTTGGTCCGGGAAGACTTATCATTCATTGTATTTTTTTATTACAAAGATAGGGTTTGCAATAATCAGGAGTTGTAGAAATTTACGATTTAAAAAGTTTATTGAAGTAGCTGAAGAAGTAGATAGTACATAGAGCTACACCAATATGCATCAGGTTCAGGGTAATAATCATACCGGTACTGGCTTCCGGAATCAGAAGCGTAGCCACAAATGCCAGCATCAAAACCAGCAGGGCAAACAGGTTAAAGCTCACACGCCATGCCGTGGTATTCATTTTCAATATCACGAAAACAAAAGCTGCCAGCGATATCCCAATCAGGGTTGTGGCAAGTGAAGGAATCAATGAAAAGGGTTTATAAATGAAAGCCGGAAGCTGCATGGTTGAATCCATTCCACCCAACCAGGATGAAATAAAATAAATCCCGATGACCTGGATAAACGAACTCAATACAGCCATCAGGAATCGTATGGAAAGGGGCAATTTATTATTGCTTTGTAGGGTTTCTTCTTCCATGTCTCTTTTCCTATTTGAAATTGATCTAAATTACAAAAAAGAATGGAAATGTGCAAATTTGATACCGGGGACAAGGAATATCCTCCGGCATCAAAGGTCTTTTGAAATGAAAAACTCAATTTTCTCCCTATCATTTTTTCATGAATTTTGCAATCATGTTTTTACCATCCTTCCTGGTAAAACGGATCAGATATGAACCTTTCCTGAGCTCTGATATTTCCACATATTGCTTGTTCAAACCAGTTGTGCTGATTTGTAAAACACCATTCAGGTCAAAAACCTCAACGCTTGTTATTTTCAAATCTGCTGGCGCATCCATCGCAATAAAATCCCGGGCCGGATTCGGATATACCCGAACCATTTGATTTGTTTCATGATCAAATAATCCACTGTTTATTTCGATGTTTCTTTTGTAGACATCCATGAAATTGTTGGCTGCAAACAAAGTGTTTTCAATACGCATAAAGTTGCTTATCTGATAGGTGCCAAAAGGATCCTCCGGCAGGCCGTCGCTGTAATCATCGAAAGTATTGCCTCCATCAGAGGAGTAAAGCACTCTTGTAGTGACATCACTGTTTATTCCCAGCCATAATTGCTGATCCATGGCATATATCGACCAAACCGCTTGCCCGGCCCATTCACCCAGATCGATGGTTTGCCAGTTTTCTCCGCTGTCGTCAGAATATACCAGGATATTACTTCCAAGGTTATCACCAGATATATAGATTCTGTTACCGGTGGCGAAAATAGCCTGAGGAGCAATGTTTGATGGCAATCCATTGTTAGACGGAGTAATCCAGGTTTGGCCAAAATCCGGGCTATATTTTTTTACAGCAAAAACCGTATCTCCACGGCTATCGTATACACTGGGATCAACAGGAACGAGATCCTCAACCAGTTCCCAATTGCCGTCGAAACTTTTCATATAATACAGATCCGCTCCACCGAAGGTAGCGATCAGGTGTCCTCTCCAGCCATGCATGGAAATCACATATGCTCCTCCGTTCGCACCACCACCTCCGGGCATACCGGCGGTATCGATCACCCAGGTTTCCCCGTCATCTTCGGTATACCAGATGGTACTTTTTGCATACCAGTTATTGTAATTGGCAACATACAGCCGATTATCAACAGAAACTATGTGTGAAAACCATCCAATATGTTCCGGAAAATTAATATCCGTCCAGGTTTCCCCATTATCGATGGATTTGATGATCTCGCTTCGCTGAGGAATTTTGGTAGATACATAAACGGCTCCTTTATGAATACAGGAAGCAAATACAGGAGAGCCCTGGTTTACCTGGTTGTGCTCCATTACGTCGGTTGCCTCCCATTGAGCAAGAATTATGGTGCTTATCAATGTTATCGTTATGGTGAATAAAAGTTTCTTCATGATTTCAGATTTTTAATGTTTAAATTTTAAAGCAGGATAACAGGGGCGGAAATCTGAAAAAGGCTTCCAGCCCCTGCATCCGCTTACTTTAAAATGTTTCTTACTCTTTAACTACTTTCTTTGTCAGGTTTTCAGTTTCATTATAAAGTCTGATTATGTAAATTCCTTCGGGCAAGTCAGTTAAATCAATTTCAGCATAATTTTTCAAGATTCCGCTACGTTTTGTTTCACCTGATATTGACAAAAGCATGTACCGATAGTCTGAATTTTTGTGTGTATTGAGGCGAACATGATTTTTAGCCGGAACAGGAAATACAGTTATATCCGGGGTCTTTGTTTCTTCAGAAACATCAACACTTCCTCCTTCGGAAAAAGCCACCATAAACGGTCCGCCCAGATAATCCGAAGTATTGATGGCATGTACCACTTCATGATTTGCAGGATCATATACTGATATGCTGTTTGAAGTATTGTTCGGAATCCAGAGATCTCCATCCGGATCGAAGGACATCACCCCGCTACCCGGATCTTTGTTTACAAGTGTGCTGATGCTGAGATCAAGCGGATCAACTTCCAGGAGACTTCCGTCCATATCCTGGTTACCATTGGTTGAAACGTAAATGGTCGATCCATCCTCCGCAAAAATCAGATCGTTGGTCATGCCAATGGAACCTGTTAACGGGGCACTCATCTCGATTTCATGATTCAGCAGTTCGATCTTATATATAGTATTTGGCATTGATGACTTTAAAGAGTAAAGCTTTGTTTTACCTTGGTTTATAATCAATTCAGCAGGTGAATTCCAGGCATCGAATACTACCGAATCCATAACCGTATGACCTGTAAAATCTAATTTATAAATGCGTTCGGTTGAAGAAGCATAGATCGTATTCTCATCATAAATCTCAATATAACGGATGATCTTGCCCAGATTAAAGCTATCAACTGCCATCAAATCATCTGTATCTACTTTGTAAACTGTTGTTGAATTATGATGAAACAAATACTGATCATCACCGCTTATTTCAAGGTCCTGAACCGTAAATGGAACCGGGCTTGAGTGAATGATCTCATGCGTTGTTGCATCAATTTTATAAAGATTGAGTTCGGGCTGAAAATAGATGGTTCCCGTATAAATAAAGTTACCATCAGAGGAAGCCTGCACCCATCTGGTTTGTGAACTGAAACCCTGAATGCTTTCTTTATACTGATATGTTTCCGCATCCAGAACCGGCATTGTATTGTTACCGCCGATAAAAACTTCCTGTGCTTGCATGCTACTACTAATTATAAGGTAACTTAACCAAACTATCAGCAACTTGTATTCTTTGATATGCAGATTTATTTTTCTCATGCCGGCCCCCTTTACAATTTGTCACCCATTTCAATGGCAACCTGGTCATTAACCCCATTGATAACACCTCTTACTTCCTTCAGAAAATCCTGTTCGTTGGCAATAATCGGAGAGGTCATTTCGGTACGTTGCCAGCCCATATAGCCTAAATTGCCACCATCGGCATGTGTTTTAATTTTGCCTTTTTTATCCAGATTACTAACCCAGTAATTGATATCCTCTACGGTTTTTTTGGTGTAGAAGCCACCATTTTCACTGATTCTCTTTCCGTATACTTGTCCGGTCATATCAATCCTAAGCATAGGCCAGGCCTTTACCGCCGATACGGCAGTCATAATAGAATTGTTGGTTTTGATGGCTGCAATTCCGATTTTGAAATCTACGGTGATGATGGCTGCATCCATTGCCCTCGAAAGCTCTTTGCCGATTTTCTTATCGGCCATCAGGGATGCAAAATCTGCACCTGTGTTTAGGTTTTTCTGGTCGCGAAAGATTGCCAGATGATCCGATGGTCTGAACTCTGCAACTGCTTCAAGCTTTTTTGTAAGCACTTTGGGGCCATCGGGAGTTTTTGCCACAACTCTTTTGGCAAAATCTTTCGATTGATATGCTTTCATGGCCTCTTCATCCGAAACAATTTCGAAGCCCTGTTTTTGAAGTTCAGCTACAAAATTATCGTACATTTCATTAACAGCTTGCTGGTACTTTTCGCTTTCAATACCCGATAAAGCCAGTGCCAGAGAAGCTTTGGAAGAACCTCCCTGCAAAGCGCCAAATCCCTGTGCTGATGCTGAAACTGCTGTAACCTGTCTGATTACAAAATCCGAAATAAAAACTCTTTTGCTACGCAAAACTTTCTTAACCGGCCCGAGTTTGGCCTTGACAATTTTATCGTAGCTGATATCCTGGTAAGATTCCTGCGCATTTATGCTACTTATTGCAAAAATGAATAATAAAATGATACCTGCCTTTTTCATGATTTTATACTTTTGATTCTTATTTAGATTAATTTTAAACAAAAGTATAAAGGACATGTTAACAGGTCAATACAAGCATTCCGGTATTTTGATATACCCTAAATTGGGTATGTAATTGTTTTTGGTTATTATTGACCGATAATTCTGTTTCAATGAAAAAAGTGCCATTTATCTTATTCCTGATATTATCATTCTTAAGACTTGACGCTGAAAACAATGATTCTACAAAGGTATGGTCCTGGTTCGATGCATTCCTCGAATCATCAAAAAATGATCTCGATCAAAGCAAGCTTTATCTGGACAGCATCAAGTATTACCTGCAAGATAATCCCGGCCAAAAAGCAGAATCAGCCGAATACCAGAAAATGATGGGGATCTATCAATACCGGATGAACAACATGGATAGTTCCATATATTATTATAAGGAATCCGGAGAAACTTACCGAAAACTTGGCAACCAACTTGAAGAAGCCAAAACACTGGTCAACTTATCAATCAGCTATAACCGCCAGGCCGAATACGAAAAGACTATTCAATACGCCATCGATGCCCTGCGGATTTTTGAACGATTGAATGACCGGAAAGGTATCAGCATTGCCAACAACATCATCGGACAGGTATATTTCTTTACAGACGAATACGCAAACGCAAGGAAATACTTCAGAAAATATCTGCAAAATGCTATTGCTGCAAGCGACAGCATGGAGATCGGAAGCGGATACAACAACCTGGGTTCTGTTTTTCTTGAAGAAGGAAAGGAGGACTCTGCCCTGTATTATCATCTGAAAGCCACCAAATTTGCAGAGGCCACAAACAATCTGTTCGGTTTGTCGAATGCTTATCAAAACATTGCTGCTGTTTATCAAAAGAAACAAAACACCGGAAAATCCCTGGAATTCTATAAAAAAGCATTGCTGCTAAGCCGGCAATTGAATGATGCAAACAGCATTGCCATGATCAACTTGAATATTGGCAGAACTTACAACGACCAGGATAAATTCACCAAAGCATTGCCTTACCTGAAAAAATCACTGAAAGATTCTTACATACTTGAAAATCTACAATTGATCAATGACAATTTAAAAAGCCTGTCGATTGCATGGGAAGGGTTAAACGACTACCAAAAATCACTGGATTATTATAAAAGATATGATTCCCTAAGCGACTCCCTGCTGAATGAAAAGAACAGGAGCAATATCGAGGAGATCAATGTAAAATATGAAACCGAAAAAAAAGACCGGCAGATCGAGCAACAGGAGGCCAGCTTGAAAGAAAAAGACCTGACCATACAAAGAAACATCGTACTGATCATTGGCTTGGTTTTGCTGGTAATCCTGATTTCCAGCCTGTATTACTTTTTACACAATCGTTACAAGCTGAAACAAAGGGCCCTTCTACAGGAAGAAAAAGCCAGGATGAAGGAAGCCCAGATCAAAGCAGTTGTGGAATCGCAGGAGGAAGAGCGACAACGTTTTGCCACCGATCTGCATGATGGTATGGGACAATTGATCTCTGCACTTGGACTAAACATCCAGAGCATGCGAAAATTTAACAAGAAAGATCCTGCCAAAGCAGAAGAGCTGTCACAGCATTCGACCGAAATCCTGGATGAGATCCATGATGAAATTCGCAACATTGCTTTCAACCTGATGCCAAAAGTACTGGTAAAAGAAGGCCTGATTGCCGCCACCCGTGCCCTGGCAAAAAAGATCAACAAAAGTGGGGAAATCAAAGTTGAAACATGCGTTTTTGATATAGATGATCGATTCCAGGAAAAATCGGCCATCTCTTTGTACAGAATCATACAGGAGTTCCTTTCGAATATCATGAAATATTCCGGAGCCAAAACCGCGGGAATACAATTTACAGGCTATGATACCGAAATAGTCCTGACCATTGAAGACGACGGAATGGGTTTTGACCTGGAAAATTTCAAGAACAGTGAGGGCAATGGCTGGCGGAACGTCAACACACGCCTGGAAATGTTGAACGCCCAAATCGAGATCGATACCATGGAAGGAAGGAAGAATTCAACGGTGATCATTACGATCCCCAAACATGGAAATTTAAAACTCTGATATGGAAAGAAAAAGCGTGATACTGGTGGACGATCATCCCATCCTGGCCACAGGGATCAAAAACATGATCGAAAGTCTGGATCAATATAAGGTAGATGCAAGTGCCACTTCTGCCGAAACTGCCCTGGAGATCATGGCGAAAAACATATTTGATATTCTGGTGGCAGATTATGAATTGCCCGGCATGAATGGCCTGGAGCTGATCCGGGAAGTAAAAAAAATGCAAACTGGAATTAAGATCATTGTATTGAGCATGCATGATGATCCATCTGTAATCAAGGAAATCATAAAAGAAGGGGTGGATGGATATGTCTTGAAGAAAGATACTCATCACAGTTTGCTGAGTGCGCTTGAAAGAGTTGAACGGGGCAAGCGCTACCTGAGCGATGAAGTTTCAGAAATCCTGATGCAAAACATGGACGAATCGGAGGAAAGCCAGTTATTAACTCCCCGCGAAACCGAAATTGTGAAATTGATTGCTGAAGACTACAGCAATAAAGAAATCGCGGAAAAGCTATTCATCAGCGAACGCACTGTGGAAACCCACCGGAAAAATATTTTGCGGAAGACAGGCACATCTTCGGCCATTGGGCTGTTGAAGTGGGCTCGTGAACATGGTGTTCTTTAGCAGAAACTGAGATTCGTCAAACCACAACGCGGTTTTTGGATTCGTTCATTTGCTATTGCTATTCCAAATACTGCTGATTATTACAATTTACTTAAGAAACTACCCGGCTTAAATCCCGCTGAGGCTGCCAGAATTTTGTTCATGGTCCCGTGAATGGCAACTGTTTTTCCTTTCATCATGGCATGATATCCATATTCGGCTACTTCGGCCGCTGTGGCCATCCTGGGCTTTTTTCCATCGGGATCATCGATAATATCGGCCTTTTCCTGGAATCCCGAAACAGTGGGTCCGGGACATAAAGCCGTAACTGTAATCCCTTTATCTTTCATTTCTACGGCCAGGGCCTCCGAAAGGGATTGCACATATGCCTTGCTGGCAAAATACACCGCCATTTGAGGACCAGGCTGGAAAGCGGCTGTTGAGGAAACATTCAGGATCCTGCCAGATCCACGTTTGATCATTCCGGGCAAAAACAGATGGGTCAACTCCGTTAAGGCTATAATATTCACTTTGATCATGCTGTTGATCTTGGACCATTTGGCGTCTGCAAAATCATCATGATCGCCGAAGCCTGCATTGTTGATCAGGATTTCAATGTCTCTGTCTTGCAACTCCTCAAATATTTCAGCAGCGGTATCTGTTTCTGCAAGATCGAAAGGAAGTACATCAACCTGTATATCATATTCCTCCTGAAATTCTTTTTGAATTTCCTTGAGTTTATTTTCACTCCTGGCAATCAAAGCAAGATTGTAATGATCGGCCGCTGCCAGCCTTGCCAGTTCGAGTCCTATCCCTCCTGAGGCTCCTGTGATCAATGCGGTTTTTCCCATTTTCATAGAATTTGGATTCTTATATCAAAGATACGTTAATTATGCCTATCGAACATTTTATAATTCCTTATTGCAGTATTACCCTATGACTCAAAAGCGGTAACCGAAGGATAAGCTTGGATTTAAGATTGCCCCCGGACCGACTAAATACCAGTCGGATTCAAGCATGGTTGGAAACGGAGAATTTTCAGTTTCGGTTACTTTATGTATGCACCCATCTTCATCGGTATAAGTATATTCGTTCCGATATTCCTTATACTTTTTGTAGCATTGTACACCCAGTTCAATGTTCATTAGAAAGTTTTTTTTATTGTCTAAGGCAAACTGAACACCGATCGCAAGTCCACCTCCATAGGTAGCAAAATTCAACTCTCTTTCCCTTTCATACATTTTCAGTCTGATATATTCACCCGAAGGATTGTAAATTCTTTCATCGATATAGATAATCTGGTCCTGGAAGAAATATCCTCCGCCAGCTTTTAGCTGCAGGTATAAGCCCAATCCCGGTGTTTTGCCTGTATAAAACCTGATTGCAGGTTCCGTTTTTATGCCCTTGAAATCATTGTTCGATCCACCATAATAAAAGGAAAACAAACCACCCCAGGTGATATCCTCATGAAACGGATTTTCATATGATATTTTGAATTTGTTAATGAATCCCGCCGGAAAGATTTTTATGATATGCTGTCTTTCCTGCGACACCGCTGAAAGGATTAAAACAAAGATCAGGCTGAAGCTAAGGATTGATCGCTTCATGCCTATTTTTATTAATGATGCTGATGGTTATGGTTGAAATAAAGATACCTAAGCAACTGCCGAGAATGGTTCCGCCCAGCACATCGCCTGGGAAATGGACTCCCAGGTATATCCTGCTGTAAGAAATCAGGACAGCCCATACCAGCAGCAGTGGGGTGAAACATTTATACTTTGTTCCGAGCAATACCGACAGAAAAGTAGCAATGGCAAAAGAATTTGAGGCGTGACCGGAAACAAAACCGAATTTCCCGCCATAATAATTGTTAACGGTATGCACCATCCCCTCCAGCGAGGGATCATGGGTGGGACGCAAACGTTCAAACATATTTTTAAAAAGATGCAAATGGATTTGATCGGTCAGGGTGATCAAAACCGCAACGGCCAGCAAAATGATCCAGGTTTGTCTTTTATAGTTTTTCCAAATCAGGTAGAGAAAAAAAATATACAGGGGTATCCACAGCCATTTTTCACTAATATAAAACATTACCTGATCCATGAAAGAATTGTGCAATCCGTTCAGAAACAGGAACACTTCTTTATCCAATTTGATCAATGTGTCCAGCAATTCAGGCATCGGTATTTTTTGTTACTTTCATTGTTCATCTCTGGTAAGCCGTTCCCAGATCATATCTTTCATTTTCTCCAGGCCCGATTGTGCAACAGAAGAAATGAAGACATAAGATACGTCTGGCAGTTCCTTCTTTATCTCATCCATCAACTCAATATCAAGCATATCCGACTTGGTGATGGCCAGCATTTTTTCTTTATCGAGCAGATCCGGATTATATTGTTTCAGCTCATGCAAAAGAATGTGGTATTCTTTTCTGATATCATCCGCATCGGCGGGAACCAGAAAAAGCAGGAGGGAGTTGCGTTCGATATGCCTCAGGAACCTGAGCCCAAGACCTTTTCCCTGATGGGCATTTTCGATGATCCCCGGTATATCGGCCATCACGAACGATCTATGATCCCGGTAGGAAACAATGCCCAGGTTGGGCCGCAGTGTGGTAAACGGGTAATCGGCGATTTCCGGTTTGGCGGCCGAAACCACCGATAAGAGTGTTGACTTCCCTGCATTGGGGAAACCTACCAGTCCCACATCGGCCAGCAGCTTTAGTTCAAGGATCACCCACGATTCCTTGCCCGCTTCCCCGGGTTGGGCATATCTCGGAGTCTGATTGGTTGCAGATTTAAAATGCGCATTGCCCAGTCCACCCCGGCCACCTTCAAGCAGGACTTTCGTTTCACCATCCTCCGTAATCTCCGTGATCATTTCATCGTTTTCAGCATTTCTTGCCACGGTTCCCAGAGGCACCTCAATGATCTCATCTTTTCCATCCGCTCCGGTGGAGGTTTGCCGCCCCCCTGCTTGTCCGTTACCGGCCTTAATATGTTTGGTATATTTCAGGTGGAGCAGGGTCCAGAGCTGCGCACTGCCCCGCAGGATTACATGACCTCCCCTGCCTCCGTCTCCCCCGTCGGGCCCGCCTTTTGGAACAAACTTCTCCCTTCTCAGGTGTGCTGACCCGGCCCCGCCTTTTCCTGAGCGGCAGTTGATCTTCACATAATCGACGAAGTTAGGATTGGCCATGGAATTGTGAATTGATATATCGGTTTACTTGTTTACTGGTTTTTTCGTTTACCTGTTGTGGATGTAAAGATAAGAAAAGGGATAGAAATCAATTCCAGGTAATAGCCCTGTATTGAAAACATTTTTATTTATTTGTTGACATAAAAGATATTTTATTTTAATTTTAATCATTATTCATAATACCAGACCAAAAAGATGAAACCTACAAAGATTTTGTTTTTGACCCTGATCATGATGACCATCAATGCTTATGGTGATGATCTTACCTGGACAGGTGCAGCCGGTGATAATCTATGGGACAATCCTGCTAACTGGGACGGGGGAAAGGTTCCGGGCCCACAGGATAATGTTACCGTACCCAATGGAACACCTGAATGTAAATATAGCAACATTATAGTAGACAATTTAATCAATGAAGGTGTACTCAAACCTGAAAATTCCTTCAACTATTTTGAAGCAAATGGTTCATTCAGCAATTATGGAACAATTGGCACAAGCGATTATTCTCTCAAAATCAATACAAGGGGAAATTGTTATAATTATGGGAGCATCCAGGGAGCTAACGTAACAATCTCTGGAATGAAAGTGTCAAATTTTGCTTCAGGCACAATATCTTCCAAATACTGCACAGGGCATGAATTTGCCCTTTCGATTTTTGGGTTTTATGAAATCATAAATCATGGGAGTATAGTCAGTACACCAGGAGGAGAGTTCGATTATGGTGGCAGTATCCGTTTTATGGGCTCATATATTTCAAATTCCGGCAACATAGCAGCAGGAGATGGTTTGGACCATGGAGTAGGTGGGAATGTTTCGATCATCAGCGACTACTTGTGGAATAGAGGGAGTATAGCATCAGGAAATAACGGCATTTATGCCGGTAAAGCAGAAGACGGGAAAGTAACGATCGAATCAAAAAAAGTCAGAAATGAAGGGATAATCAAAGGAGGAAAATCAGACGAATCAAAACGGATACCTTTTTCAGATAGCAAGCTGAGTAAAGACCAGATCATTATGGGAGATATCAGCATTTATGCTGACAGCATTATACTACAGCTTGACACCAATGTTGTTGAAGGGAGGATAATAAGCTTCTACTGCCATCACCTGGAAATATCCGATATCATTTACGTAGGTGGAATATGGTGCACTGAAGGGGTCCATGCATATACAACTGGCAATGGTTCGGTTGACCTTTCGGGCATTGATCAGTTCATGGCGATAATCAGTGAATATGGTTCGGATAATCATATCTATTCAAACAACATCACAGAACCTCAGCAAGGCCTGGACTATATTTTCTCACCTACACCGATCATTCATCCCGCTGATGAAACCATCACGGGTGCTTATATTGGATATTTCAGCATGTTTGGAGGAAGCGGAACATCGGATACATTGCACATAAGGATGCAAAATCAGAGCATGCTGCCAAAAATACTGGATTATGAGATCAGTTCGGATCTGGGCTGGGTAGCTGCAATATCGGGAAGCACACCAGAGATACTGCCTTTTGAATTCGAGCTGTTACCTCTGGAATACTCCATACCGGAAGGTACGACAATTAGTGTTACTGATACTGTGCGAATGATTGTTTATATAAATGATGATTTTTCAGATACGTCTTACTGCAACATAGAATGTTCCGGTGATAACACTGTGGGAGTTGACCAAGGATATTTTATTTCAAACGGTTTTGGTCTCAGGCAAAATTACCCCAATCCCTTCATTGAAAATACCAGGATACCATTTTCACTTGGTCAAAATGCACATATTACAATCAGCATCATTAACCTTCAGGGCCAGTTAATTAAAATACTTTCCGATGCCAATTTTCAAAAGGGTTTGCATGAGATTGAATGGGATGCATCGGATTTGCCTGCCGGAATCTACATATGTAAAATGAACATATCAAATTCCAGTATCACGCGAAAATTAATTCATAAGACTTTGTGAGATTAGATCAAATCGTGCACAAAGTAATTTGAAATTAACTTTCCAGCAGTAAACTTTGCTTTTTCACTTATTCAACAATCTTGTAAATATCCGGCAGGTTCCTTCCAAAGCCGTCATAATCCAACCCGTAACCAATGATAAAATCATTGGGTATCTCCAGGCCGACATAATCGATTTTGTAATTTTTCTGAAATGCATCGGGTTTAAACAGCAGGCTTGCGATCCTGACATCCGCGGCTTCCAGCTCTTTCAGTTTCTGTATGGTATATTCCATGGTGATGCCTGTATCGATAATATCTTCCAGGATTACCACATAGCGATCTTTCAAAACACGGTCGAGGCCGATCAATTCTCGCACATGGGCCGTACTCTGTGTTCCCACATAGGAAGAAAGCTTTACGAATGATACTTCGCAATCCAGTTTAACCTTCCTCAACAGATCAGATGCAAAAACAAAAGCACCGTTCAGGATTATCAGAAAGAGAGGAACTTTGCCATGCAAGTCTTTGCTGATTTCATCCGACATCTTGCTTACGGCTTTCTGAATCTGTTTTTCTTTCAGGTATATGGCAAACTCCTTATCACGAACTTTTACTTTTTTCATCGCTTGAACATTCATTACGGATTGATTGTTACAAAGGTAATCGCAATGCAATGCCTGCTAAAGTTTAAATTTTTAATTTTGTCAACAAATAGTAAACAAAAACAGTGAATAAATATGACAGCAAAAGTTAGTATCATCATGGGCAGCACTTCAGATCTGCCTGTAATGGAAAAAGCAGCAGAGATATTAAATGATATGCAAATCCCCTTCGAAATCAATGCCCTTTCGGCACACCGCACCCCTGAGAAGGTGGAAGAATTCGCCAAGGGAGCCAAAGACAGGGGCATCAAGGTGATTATCGCGGGAGCAGGTATGGCAGCTCACCTTCCAGGTGTAATCGCAGCCATGACACCGGTGCCGGTGATCGGAGTACCCATTAAAGCTTCCCTGGATGGAATGGATTCTTTGCTGGCCATCGTGCAAATGCCTCCCGGCATCCCGGTAGCAACAGTTGGTATTAATGGCGCAAGAAATGCAGGCATCCTGGCAGCCCAGATGATGGCCACTGGTGATGAAGAGATCATGCAGAAAACCATCGAATTCAAGGAAAACCTCAAATCCAAGATCGTCAAGGCCAATGAGGATTTGAAAGAGGTGAAATTTGAGTATAAGACGAATTAAGACTTTGTTATTCTTAGTGTTTTCGTGTCTTTGTGGCAAGAAAACCGCAAAGACATGAAGGCACCAAGAGATTTTTAGGATTGGATTTTCCTGAGCAGCATTAAACCATCCCGTATGGTCAGTAAAATATTTTCCACACGAGTATCATTTTGCACAAATTCATTGAAGTCGGCAATGCCCTGTGTTTCCTTGTCTTTTTTTCTTTTCATCACATGTCCGTCCCAGAAAGCATTGTCGGCCAAAATAAAGCCTCCTTCAGCAACTTTATCAAAAACCATCTGATAATAGTTCAGGTAGTTCTCTTTATCAGCATCAATAAAAACAAGGTCAAAAGTTTCTTGAAGCCCTGGAATGATCTCAAGTGCCTTTCCAAAATGCGTTTTGATCTTTAGATACAGCCCTGCTTCCTTAAAATAATTCTTAAAAATATCTTCCATTTCGGGATTTACATCAATTGTGTATAATAATCCGTCTTGTTTTAAACCTTTTGCAAGACATATCGTGGAATAGCCTGTGAAAGTCCCTACCTCCAGGACCCGTCGCGGCCGGATCATCATGCTGATCATTTCCAAAAATTTGCCCTGGTAATGCCCTGAAAGCATACGGGGATAGACTGTTTTCAGGTTTGTTTCCCGGTTGAGCCGGAACATCAGCTTGGATTCAGGTGTGGTATGGGATTCGGCATATTGCTGATATTCTTTCTTAATCATGTTTGCTGTTATTTGATTGATACACCAGGGTACTGATCTGACCCGGGTCAAAGATTTCATTGGCCACTTCGAGCAATTCCAATGCACTGATATTTTCGATCCTTGCTGAAAGTTCTTTGAAAGTATTCACACGGTTTAGATGCAAATACGACTTACCTGCAGCCAGCATTCTGTTCTGATTGGATTCCAGCGAAATGGCCATCTGACCAATGATCTGCTGTTTGGCCCTTTTCAACTGCAGAGTGCCCAGTTTCTTTTCGCGTAGTTTCTTCAATTCCTGGTGAACCAGCCTGATCGAACGTTCCATGTATCCTTTGTCTGTACCCAGATAAATGCAGAAAACTCCCGTATCCGAATAAGAAAGGTACTGAGAATCGATCATGTAAGTGAAACCGTATTTTTCACGGATTGCAAGGTTCAGCCTGGAGTTCATTCCCGGCCCGCCAAGCAAATTGTTCAGCAATACAAGATCAAGCCTTTTCTTGTCATCATGTGAATAGGCCAGGTTGCCTATGCAGCCATGCGATAAAAATGTATTTCTCCTCTCCTGTCTGTTCTTCGGGATATATGCCGAAAACTTTTCCCGCATTCCTTCTGATACCCGCTCTTGCATTTCCCCAAAATGCTTTTCCACCAGCAAAACCAATTTCCCGAAAGGAATGTTTCCAACCGATGCGATCAGCATCCGGTCTGTATGATAATGATTATCGATAAAAGACAATATCTTGTTTTTATCGATATCCATTACATCATTGGGAGTACCCAGGATGTTTTTTCCCAGAGGATGACCGTCAAACAAAAGGCCTTCAAATTCATCATAGATCTCTTCCGAGGGAGTATCTTTATAATGATTGATCTCGTCGATCACCACATCCCGCTCCTTGATGACCTCTTTTTCTGGAAATGTGGAATTGCTTACGATATCGGCTAACAATTCGATGGCACGCTCGTAATGAGGATTCAGGAAAGAGTTGAATACCACTGTTTCTTCCTTGGTGGTATAGGCATTCAGGTCGCCTCCCACATTTTCCATGCGGCTCAAAACGTGATAAGCCTTGCGCTTCCGCGTACCTTTGAAAATCACATGCTCAATAAAATGGGCAATTCCTGCTTCTCCGGCATGCTCATCCCGCGTACCGGCATTCAGCATCCAGGCCAGGTGCGAAACTTCCGATTTAACACTTTTGTGGATCAACCTGACCCCATTATCCAATCTGTGTTCCTGGTAATCCATTCTAATCTATTGCAAAATGAGCACAAAGATAAAGGAAATGAAAACCAAACAAAATCAGCTTCGCTGAGTTAGCCACGAATGCGCGAATTGGAATAGTCTACTGGTTAATTGGTATGCTGGTTAGATGGTTTAACGATTTTAAAATTTAATGAATTCCTCTTTGTACAGGGATACTAATATACCTATACACCAATATACCAGCACACAAATGAACATCTCATTCGTGCATTCGTGGCTAAAAATTTACGGCTATCTTTCCTCGAAATACAACCAGAACAAAGGATGATTGGCCAGGAACCTGCCTTCTGCATCTTTTCTTTCCAGTACCGGGGCAATGCCGATCACTTCTTTTTCAATGGCATCCCGGTCATCATCAAAATACCATCTCTCAAGGAAGCGTATTTTGCTGATATTCTTTGTCTCAAGATTGGTAACAATCATGGTATCATACTCCTCAAATGGAGCTTCCGTTCTTCGGAGGGTTTGGTAGATCGTATCCACACCAATATTTTTGATATCTTCCGGGCTCAGCTCATTATCAAAGTAATCATAAGCTTGCATGTCCCCACTTTCGGCTGCATCAAAGATCCATTCAACCAGATCTTCTCTTTGTGGCCCCGGCAGGTTTTCAATCCACCAGTCATAATCAGAATTGGGGCTCTTGATGAATACGTCGTACTGTACCTTTTCGGTGATTAGTTCTCTTTGTTCCTCTGTGGGCTCATTCTGGCAGGATATCATTACAATAAAGAAAAATATCAGGATGCCGGCAATTTTTGATGTTCTCATAATTATTATATTTAATTAAAGATAGTGATCAAAAATGTAAATTTGTATAAATGAGAAACGTATACAACATAATTATATTTCTTTTATGGTTTTCAAATGTCAGCGCACAGGTGATACCGGTTGAAAGAAGGGTGGACTGGTCGGTTGCCGGATACCCAGGTAACATACCCCATCCGGAGCTTATCATCAATGCCGTTGATTTTGGTGCAAACGGTGACAGCCTGACTGATAATGCCACAGCCCTGAACGATGCCATCAGCTTCCTGGCCGGAAATAGAGGAGTGATCAGTTTTCCTCCGGGCACCTTCCTGTTCAGATCCGGAATCAATTTAACCGACAGTGTAATCATTCGTGGTGCATCTTCTGATGAAACACATTTTGTTTTCGACCTGGGCGGAGCAGCAGAGAATTGTTTTAACATCGATCACGGACAATCCGTTGATTTTACCACACTTGTCGCAGGTTTTGAGAAAGGATCCGGATATATTGTTGTTACTGATCCATCCCTTTTTGAAGCAAATGCATGGGCAGAATTAAGGCAGAGCAATGGAAGCTGGGATACGGAGCCAATTTCCTGGGCAGATCACTCCGTCGGGCAGATCATTTATATCAAAGCCATTTCAACAGATACGCTCATGATCCAAAATCCTTTGCGTTTCAACTATGATCCGGGATTAAACCCGGAAGTAAGGCCCATTGAAACTGCCCATGAAACAGGCTTGGAATGTTTTAAAATTACCCGGGCTGACAATGCATTACAGGGCGTGGGGTATAATTTCTACTTTGCTTTTGCCACGAACTGCTGGATCCGGGGTGTTGAAAGTTCCAAAAGTATTGGCAGTCATATTTACCTGACACAATGCAGTGGCGTTGAAATTACGGGTTCATACATACACGACGCATTTGCTTATAATGGCTCCGGAACAAGAGGATACGGAATTACACTGAATAAACACAGCGGTGAATGCCTGGTCGAAAACAATATACTCAAACATCTCCGCCATGCCCTCATGATAAAAACAGGTGCCAACGGCAATGTATTCGCCTACAATTATTCCATCGAACCTTATCGAAGCGAGCCCATTCATGATTTTTCGGGTGACATTTCCCTTCATGGTCATTTTGCCTTTGCCAATCTTTTTGAAGGTAATATTGTACAAAACATCATCATTGATCATTACTGGGGACCCTCGGGACCATGGAATACCATGTTCAGGAACAGGCCTGAATTATATGGTATTTTCATGACAAGCTCCGACACAACGGAAACCGGTATGCAGAATTTTGTCGGCAATGAAATAACCAATCCAATTGGTTTTTATTTACTCACAGGGGAAGATCACTTTGAATATGGGAATAATTTTAAGGGAACAATCCTCCCGGAAGGAACAGGCGACTTGCCGGATACATCTTATTACCGATCCGATATCCCTGCTTTCTGGGACATCACAGATCCCTGGCCTCCGATTGGCCCACCAAATGATACCGGCGAATATAGCATTCCCGCCAGGGAAAGGTATCTGAAGGGATGGACCAAAACAGTTTGTTCAGATACGCTTTACACCGTTAAAAACACCTGGGAATACGAGCATTCGATTGAGCTTTTTCCGAATCCCAGCACAGGAATTGTGTACCTGAAATCCAGGAAAAAGATCGGAAAGGTATTAATATATAACATACAGGGAAGGCTGCTCAGAGAATTCGATCAGACTCCATCCAAAATTGTCCTGGAAGATCATTTAACTGATGGATTGTATTTGATCCGGTTTTTATCAGACAAGCATGTTCATACACAAAAACTTCTACTCAAGAGATGATAGCAGGTATTAATAAACCAAGGATGGTCATCGACAAAACAATCTGCCTGAAAAATATTAAGAAAATGGCAGAAAAAGCCCACAGGCACGGATTGATTTTCCGACCTCATTTCAAAACACACCAATCGGCAGAGGTCGGAAACTGGTTCCGTGATTTTGGAGTTGAAAGTATAACGGTTTCATCCGTTACAATGGCCAGTTATTTTGCAAAACATAGCTGGAAAGACATCCTGGTGGCTTTTCCGGTTAACATCCTGGAACTGGACGATATCAATCGGTTGGCCAGTGAAATAAAATTATCCCTCTTGCTCGAATCCGAAGAAACTTTTAAATTCCTCTCAAATAAACTACAGCACCCATGCAATTTTTACATCAAGATCGATACCGGATATCACAGAACCGGCCTGGATGCTTCCAACACGAAAATTATTTCCAGCATACTGTTTAAATCTCAGCATGATCCCATGCTTTCATTCAAAGGGTTTTTAGTCCATTCGGGAAACACGTATGATGCAAAATCCAAACAGGAAATCGGGCAAATACATTTACAGAGTATTCGTAAGCTACAGGCTTTGAAAGAAGAATTCATCCATGCATTTCCCGGTCTCTTGCTAAGCATCGGCGACACGCCCTCCTGCAGCATCATGGAAGATTTCAGCGGGATTGATGAGATCAGACCGGGTAATTTTGTCTTTTATGATGTCATGCAGAACGAACTGGGCTCGTGTCATCCGGATGAGATTGCATCAGCAGTTTTATGCCCGGTAGTTGCAAAACATATGGAGAGAAATGAAATCGTCATCTATGGAGGTGCAGTTCATTTATCAAAAGACTTTGTTTTGAATTCCAAAGGGGAAGCCATGTATGGCCTGATTTCATTGCTCTTTAAGAATAACTCATGGTCCCGGCCGCTTGAAGAAACATTCATTCGTAAATTGTCCCAGGAACATGGGATTATACGCACGAACAAAGAAACCTATGATAGAATTCATATTGGTAATCTGCTGGCTGTATTACCCGTTCATTCTTGTCTTGTCAGCGATCTGCTAATCCGGGAAAGCATTATCTGGGATTAAAATCCGATTGACAGGCCTTGTGAAAGACCAATCCTGAGCACCAGTATGATGATCACCAGGACAATCAGGTAATTGTAATTTAAATAAGCTTTGAAGTTTTCTCCCCGGAAAGAGATTTGTGTTATGCTCCTGATATTTATAAACATGGCAATGATGTATAAAAACATGAATGCCATAATATACATGTCAAAATATTGAAATATTGCTATGTTAGGAGCTTTGTATAAAATAATAAACTAAAGTTTCGCACTTAATTTAAATGTCTGTTATTACCTGTTTATAGAGAAAGATTGTTTTTCTATGTTGTTGAATAACAGTCAATATAAGTTTTCCTTTTTCGTCATGCCGCATCATGGTGCATATAATCCTCTTGG
>JAIOZK010000010.1 GCA_021740625.1 Bacteroidales bacterium | reverse complement strand
TGGAGCGCACGAAATATCAATCCTGATCGGGCTGGATGATTTTTCATTGTTTTCCCCTAACAAGAACTATTTTGGAAGAAGCGTGAAAAGCTCTACCGGTCAGACGGTTTATCAGCCGCTGGAGTGTTCGCCGTTTTAGACCAAAAGGATAAATTCTTATTTTTATATCCTCTAAATTCCATGGTATGAATTTAAAGGAATTTATTAATTACAAGATCCTCGACACCAAAAGTGTGGATGTTACTGTTTATCATATATTGGTGAGCCTGGCCATTATAATCTCCGCCCTAATCCTGGTTTTTATTATAAAAAAACTGATCTTCCGCAGGGTGAGATCGGAAACATTCGACAAGGGCACCGCCAACTCCCTTTTCCTGATCATCAAATATTTCATCTGGATCATCGTCATAGGATTGATCCTGGAAACGGTCGGTGTTAAACTTACATTGCTGATTGCAGGTTCTGCTGCTCTCCTGGTTGGTTTGGGCCTGGGACTGCAGAATATTTTCACCGATATTGTTTCCGGATTCTTCATGTTGTTTGAAAGAAATATCAAGGTGGGCGATGTGGTGGAACTTGAAGATGATATGATCGGAAGAGTTGAGCAGGTAGGTTTGCGCACTTCCAAAATAAAGACCCGGGATAACATCATCAGCATTGTGCCCAATCACAAATTCATCAATGACCGGGTGATCAACTGGAGTCATATGGACCAGAAAACGAGATTTCATGTTGATGTGGGCGTAGCTTATGGTTCTAATATTGCATTGGTTAAGAAAGTCCTGCTGGAAGTAGCCGAAAAGAATCAGGACATCACTCACAAGCCCGAGCCGTTTGTAAGATTCCTGAATTTCGGAAATTCATCCCTTGATTTCCAGCTTTTCTTCTGGACAGAGAAATCCTTCGAAGTTGAAAACATAAAAAGTGATCTCCGTTTTGAGATCGATGGAGCATTCCGATCCAACAAAATCACCATCCCCTTCCCGCAAAGGGATGTGCACATGAAAAAGGACTGATAAACGTATCCTGATTCAATTGATTCCTTAACTTTGCTTTTATCAACTTATGATTACAATATCTGCACTCATATTATCCATTTTATTGCAGTTGACCGCATTTGTCATTGCCATCCGGCTGATCAGGGTTTCAAGGCGCAGGCTGGCATGGATTCTGCTTGCGATTGCATTTCTTTTCATGGGGCTGCGCAGGAGCATTGAGCTTTTCGGCTGGCTTTACGATGAGCCCTATTCTGCCTTATACACCAATGTAAGTTATATGATCGGTATTCTGGTTTCCATCCTCATCGCACTGGGAGTGATCATTTTATCGAAGGTTCTGCATTCACTAAAAAAAACAGAGCAATTCAGAAAAGCTGCTGAGGAGCGGTTCAGGATATTGTTCAACAGTACCAGTGATTTCATCATCGTTTCCGACCCGAAAGGAGATATCGTTGAAGTGAACAAAAACACCTGCAAAGTACTGGGCTACTCAAAAACAGAAATGCTGACGAAAAACTTCAATGATATACTGACATCTCGTTACTTCAATATATTCGGTGAGGAGATGAAGCGGGTTGAAGCGGATGGAAAGATGATCTTCGAAGCCGAATACAAAACTTCTGCTGGCAGCATCATCCCGGTGGAGATCAATGCAAGGCTTGCCGGTATACAGGATGGCAAATACATCATTTGTGTTGCCAGGGATATTGCGGAAAGGAAAGAATTACGCAAAAAGATCCTGAAGACCATCATTGAAACCGAAGAAAAGGAAAGACGGAGATTCGCCAAAGACCTGCACGATGGTCTCGGCCCTTTGTTGTCAACCATCAAATTATATATTAATGAACTGGAAGGAGAAGATATTGAAGAAAAAGAAAAAAAGGATTATATCAAATACACAAGCGAGCTGATCGATGAAGCAGTAGCCAATACAAGAAATATCTCCAACAACATCACCCCCAATATCATCAGCAATTATGGTCTGGTAAGATCGGTGGAGGCTTTTGTAAATAAAATAAACAAAACCCAGCATGTTGAAATCATTTTCAAATGCATTGAGATCAGGGAAAAGTTCGACGAAACCATTGAATTGATCCTGTACCGAATCATCACGGAACTGATCAACAACACCATCAAACATGCTGCAGCCACGAAAATAAAGATTGTATTGGAACACCTGAACAATAAACTGCTATTGACCTACCAGGATGACGGCATCGGTTTTGACTTGAATCAGGTGCTCAAAAATGATAGTGGTGGCATGGGCCTGAAAAACATCATCTCCCGCATCGATTCAATCAACGGAAGCATCAGTATCAATGAAAATGTGGAAAAGGGAACCGAGGTGTTGATCAGAATTGATGTGGAAAGGAGAAATTAGTGGCAACTTTGTATTTTCATAAAAGGGGTTAAATATTTATCATTTAATTTTTTCTTTCTTGAAAATTTCATTATTTTTGCACCCGCATTCAGGAAAAGTTCATGATATATTGGTCCGGTAGTTCAGTTGGTTAGAATACATGCCTGTCACGCATGGGGTCGCGAGTTCGAGTCTCGTCCGGACCGCCAGCAAATTTTAGGGGAAGTCTTAAACTTCCCCTTTTTTATTAGGATCTGTTTTGGCATTATCATTCATTCCGATTCGATGAATCTTTTCTAAGCTGTTGCATCTGCATAATAACCTGAACCGGGGTGAGAGAAATCCTTGTAATAGCAGATCAGAAACTACTCCGCTTCAAAATCCAGCGCTGCCGAGTTCAGGCAATACCTCAAACCAGTTGGCTCGGGACCATCAGGAAAAACGTGTCCCAGATGTCCGCCGCAATGGGCACAACGCACTTCGGTTCTTTTCATGCCATAACGATCATCACTTTCTTCAAGCACTGCAGAATCAGCCAGTGGCTTGTAAAAACTTGGCCAGCCAGTACACGATTCGAATTTTGTTTCTGAGCTGAAAAGCGGCTCCGAACAGGCAGCACACAAATAAATACCGTTTTGCTTATTGTCATATAGCTTTCCGGTAAATGCAGGTTCTGTTCCCTTTTCCCGCAAAATATGATATTCCTGCTCGCCAAGTACTATCCTCCACTCCTCCTCGGATTTTTGAATTTTAAATTTATGTTCTTTCATTTTTTTCGTGTTTTTTTGATCACCTTTCATCAATGAATCCGGTTCACTCTGTTCGCAGGCTCTTGCAACAAACATGAGCGGCACCATTGCACTGATGAGTAAAATCTTTGTAATTGACATTTTGAACTTTTTCTTTGATACATTCTAAATAACGAGAAATTCATGCCGGTATTTTAAGGATACTGGATGTTGAGCGAAGCGAAATCCCGTAAACGTAGTGATGTGGGGCTGGATGCATCCTACTTTCCCCACGCTTCAGCGTAGGGGGGGGCACAAATACCATAAAAATTTTTCAGGGGGCTTTAGCCCCAACCAAAGCTGAAATGCATACCTTTTGGGCTAAAGCCCGGTCAAGCGGCCGCTAACCGTCTTAACCCTCACGCTTGAAGCGTGGGGTAAGTATTTCGCAGGAGCTGAGCGGAATGATCTATTCTGCACCTACTGTTTTATATCATACCGCCTATATCCGGTATAAAGCATCCGCTTTCATGTCCCAAATTGTTAAATTTCCCCACGCTTCAGCGTGGGGGCAAAACGATAAAAACATTTCAGGGGCTTTAGCCCCATCCAAAATTGAAATGCATGTTTTTTGGGCTAAAGCACAGTCAAGCGGCCGCTAACCGTCTTAACCCCCACGCTGAAGCGTGGGGTAAGTATTTCACAGGAGCTGAGCGGAGAGATCTTTTCAGCAACTACTTTTTTATATCATACCGCCAACATCCAATCTCCCCCTTTTTCTTACTTTTGAAAACCAAAAAAACTGCAACACATGACAGATAAGATCAAAGAAAGCATTGCCTTTTTAAAGGAACAGGGAATATCAGACCCTGAGATCGGTATTATCCTGGGAACAGGGCTCGGGCATATGATGGATCATTTCGATATCATCGATACCATTGGTTATGAAGACATTCCACACTTCCCCGTATCCACAGTAGAATTTCATCCCGGAAAATTGATTTATGGCAAACTCAACGGCAAAACCATTCTGGCCATGCAGGGCCGTTTTCATTATTATGAAGGTTATGAACTGGATGAGATTACCTACCCAATCCGGGTGATGAGGATGCTGGGGATCCAATATCTGTTTATTTCCAATGCCGGAGGTGCCATGAACCTCAGCATGAAAAAAGGAGACCTGATGCTGATCGAGGACCATATCAACATGATTCCGGGCAGTCCCCTGCGTGGTAAGGAACACGAAGAATTCGGATCGCGTTTCGTGGATCTTTCCAACCCATATTCGGAAAGCCTCAACAAAAAGATCAGGGAAAGTGCAAAAAAGTTGGGCATCCAGCTCCACAAAGGGGTGTATGTTGCCGTTTCCGGACCGCACCTGGAAACCCGGGCCGAATACCGCTACCTGAAGAATGCAGGAGCCGATGTGGTTGGCATGTCCACAGCACCCGAGGTGATCGTAGCCAACCAGATGAAACTGCCTGTGGCTGCAATTTCCGTACTCACCGATGAATGCGACCCGGATCATCTGGAAAAAGTTGATATTAAAGATATACTGGAAGTGGCGGGCATCGCCGAAAAGAAACTGGTTAAATTGCTGAAAGATGTAATCATCAGCTTGTAAAAAAAACAGGCAAAGAAATGTTTAACAACGAAGGTAAAATGACTGCCGACTGCCAAGTGCCGATTGCAGACTACCAACCCCTCCTATTTTTAGCCTTTCTAAATTATTTACCCTCGATCCGAATCTGCTTGCACGGCTTACTTATTTATTTATTTTTGTAGGCTCTGAGAAAAAAAAGAAGGTCAATTAATTATTAATCAAAAGCTAAGCTTATGTTAAAAGATCATCCAAGAGGTTTGTTTGTAGCATTTTTTGCCAACATGGGAGAGCGCTTCGGGTTTTATACCATGATCGCTATTTTCGTACTTTTCCTGCAGGCAAAATATGGCTATACACCGGGCCAGGCAAGCCAGGTTTATGGGATATTCCTGTTCTTCGTTTACTTTCTTCCTTTGCTAGGAGGATTTCTGGCTGACAAAGTATTAGGGTATGGAAAAACCATCGGTATCGGTATGGTGGTGATGTTTGTCGGTTACCTGATGCTGGCCATCCCTACCAAAATGAATGCAGGCTTTGCACTGGTTGTAGGTGCTCTTGCAGTGATTTCATTGGGGACCGGTTTGTTCAAGGGGAACTTGCAGGCACTGGTTGGCAACTTATACGACGATCCCAAATACAGCAAAAAGCGTGATATTGCCTTTAATATTTTTTACATGGGTATTAATATCGGCGCTATGTTTGCTCCCACTACAGCCGAAGCCGTGAGTAACTGGGTTCTGGCAAAATTCAATTTCGTATACGATGCCCGCATCCCTGCCCTTGCTCATAAATTTGTGGATGGCGAACTGACGGATGCATCAAAATACCTGGATATTGCCCAAATGCAAGATCCTTCAGTAAGCCTTTCATCCCTTGGTCAGTTTTCAACCGACTATATCGATGCCCTGAGCCGTTCCTACCACTTTGGTTTTGGCGTGGCCTGTATTTCCCTGATCGCTTCCATGCTGATATTCTGGGGCTTTAGAAAATATTACAAGAGCGCTGACTTTACAGAAAAACAAAAGGCAGCCAATGCCGACATGAAAGACCAGATGATAACCCTGACACCCAAACAAACCAAAGATCGCCTTACCGCCCTTGGTCTGGTGTTCTTTGTGGTGATCTTCTTCTGGATGGCTTTCCATCAGAATGGCTTGACACTTACTTTCTTTGCACGTGATTATACACAGTCAACGGTTGGAAAGGCAACCAACCTGTTTTTCGATCTATTCGGGCTCCTGCCAATATTCCTTTCGGTAATCGGCCTGGTATTCCTGTTCAGAAAGCAAAGCAAAGGGAAAACACGTCTGATTGGAGGAATAGCATTTGTCGTGTTTGCCGTGCTGGCTTACCTGAGATACACAACTTACGCAGATGTAAATCCTTTCTCACCGCAGAAATTTCAGCATTTCAACCCCTTCTTTATCGTTGCCCTCACTCCGATAATTGTTGCAATATTCAGTTATCTGAACAGGGTGAACAGAGAGCCCTCCGCTCCAAAAAAGATCGGGATCGGTATGCTGATCACTTCACTTGCTTTCGTTATTATGCTGATAGGTTCACTCAGTCTCATGGGCTATAGCCCCAGCGAAATCGGAGGTACAGTTGCCCCAGTGGACAAACTCGTTTCTCCATACTGGCTGATCTCGACCTACTTTACACTGACGGTAGCAGAATTGTTCCTTAGTCCCATGGGTATCTCATTTGTATCCAAAGTATCACCCCCTAAATACAAGGGTTTGATGCAGGGCGGATGGCTGGCAGCCACTGCCATTGGTAACTACCTCATTGTAGTTCCGGGTTCGCTCTGGGATATCATCCCGCTCTGGGGTGTGTGGGCCGTACTCGTCGTATTGTGTATCCTCTCTGCTATCTTCATATTCTCAATCCTAAAACGTTTGGAAAGAACAACTAGCTCATAATCAACTATAGAAGTGCAATGGATAATCTGAAAAACCTGTTCACAACTTTGTGGGCAGGTTTTTTTAATTTTACCCCATGGAATTTGAATGGGGACATCAAAGGAGGTTTAATGCTTATGCAAATTATTTCAGAAAACATTTCGGCGAGCGGATACAGAAATTAACTGTGGATGCAGGCTTTACCTGTCCGAACCGGGATGGTTCCATTGCCGTAGGAGGCTGCACCTATTGTAACAACGATGCTTTTAATCCTTCTTATTGCCATCCTTCCAAATCAGTTGCCCAGCAAATCAAAGAGGGAATAGAATTCCACAAGAACCGTTACAGAAAAGCAAGCAAATACCTGGCTTATTTTCAGGCGTATTCGAACACTTATGCTACGCTGGATTATCTGAAAAAAATTTACGACCAGGCCCTGCGGTTCCAGGAAGTGGTCGGCCTTGTGATCGGCACCAGGCCCGATTGCATTGATGATGAAAAACTTGACTATTTTCAGCATCTCGCCAAAAGCAAATATATCATCCTCGAATATGGTATTGAATCCATATACAATGAAACACTGCAGAAGATCAACCGTGGACATCGCTTTGAACAAACGGTTGAGGCCATTGAGAAAACAGCATCAAAAGGGATTAAAACAGGAGCACATCTGATCTTCGGATTGCCGGGAGAAAGCAAAAGCAAGATGCTTAAAGAAGCTGAGGTCATTTCCAAATTGCCACTGAACAACATTAAGTTTCATCAGCTTCAGATCATCAAAGGTACCCCCATGGAAAAAGAGTTTCTGGAAAACCCCCGAAAATTTACTTTTTTTTCTCTGGAAGAATACATTGAGTTTATAATCGATTTTTTGGTAAGGCTGAGCCCACTGATTGTGGTTGAAAGATTTGCTGGTGAGGTACCACCCAGGTTTCTCGCAGGTCCGGGTTGGGGGCATATCAGGAACGACCAAATCCTGAACAGGATTGAACTAAAACTAAAAGAAAGAAACATCTGGCAGGGGAAATACTTTAAAAGCGGCAATTAATCTTTTAATTTATCCAAACATTCCTTAAATTTGCTATGAGTAAACCTAATTACTAACTTAAAACAAATAAACTATGAAAAAAGTTCTACTTCTTTCAGCAACATTTTTTATGTTTTTGTTTACCGCAAATGCACAGGTCATTTATGAAGATGACTTTGATAGCTACACGGTAGGCGGATATCTTGCAGAACAATCTGCAGAATGGACAACCTGGAGCGGAGCCCCGGGTGGAGATGAAGATGGTATCATCAGCGATGACCAGGCCATGAGTGGTTCCAATTCAGTTTTGGTTGAAGATATCACCGACCTGGTTTTACCACTGGGCAACAAAACCTCTGGCAGATACGAGGTATCATTTTATTATTATGTCCCTTCGGGTTTTGGAGGATATTACAATATCCAGCATTACGAACAACCCGGTATTGAATGGGCCATGGAATGCTATTTTGATGATGACGGAACCGGCTATATTCATGCTGGCGGTGAAAATGCTGCAACTTTTGCATACACCATGGATGCATGGGTTGAAGTTGTGAACATCATCGACCTGAACAATGACAATGCAGAATTATACATTGAAGGAAATTTCATTCATAGCTGGCAGTTCAGCCTTACATCTGATGGAGAACCCGGTGAACTGCAGCTCGGTGGCATGAACCATTATGCAGGTGCTACTTCAGGTATGACAGCCAAATACTACTTCGATGATTACAACTATGAACAACTGCCGGTTGTCCTGTTCTTCGATGACATGGAATCATACAATGCCGGCGAATATCTTGCAGAGCAATCAGACTGGTGGACTACCTGGAGCGGTGCAACCGGAGGTGATGAAGATGCACTCATCTCTGATGCACAGGCATACAGCCCCACAAATTCAGCACTTGTAGAAGGTGTGACCGACCTGGTAGGTCCTTTTGGAAACAAAACCTCAGGTGTTTATGAGGTCAATTTCTATATTTATGTTCCTTCCGGTTTTGGTGGTTATTATAACATCCAGCACTTCGAGCAACCCGGTATCGAATGGGCCTATGAAGTATACTTCTTTGAACTGGATGAGGGAATATTGACAGTTGGAGGCGAAGACTATTCGTTTTTTTATAATCATGACGAATGGGTTTATGTTGAAAATGATATAGACCTTGATGCTGACTGGGCTGAAGTTTATATCGATGGCACCCTCGTGCATGAATTCCAGTTCAGCCAGCAAGCCAATAGCAATGAACCCGGCACCTTGCAACTGGGTGGTATTGATATCTTTGCCGGTGCGCAGTCAGGGGAAACACCCATGTTCTATTTCGACGATTTTGAATGGACAGAACTCTCGGCTCCATCAGATCCCCTCATTGCTGTCGACCCCACTTCCATGAGCGCTGCTCTTGAAGAAGGTCAGACCGAAGATCAGATGCTGACTGTGGAAAATGTTGGTTTTGCCGATCTGGAATTCGATGTAGACATTATTTACGACCTGGACAGTAAGAAAACAAGTGCACCTGCTCCGGCACCCACGACAAAGATCAAGAGCATTGTGCTGGATATTCAGCAAATGCCAAATCCAAAGCCGGGCCCGGCTGCTCCTGCAAGAGATGATGTTACACTTACCTATGCAGGTGATCCTGCAGGTGGCATTGGACTTACCGATGGCGGTATCTGGGAAGTTGCAGCCAGATTCCCCAACGACATGATCGTTCAGTATGCCGGCATGGAACTTACCAGCATGGATGTGCACATTAACGAAGATGCTGATAACTTCCAGGCCAGGATTTATGGCGAAGGCATGAACAACCAGGCCGGTGACCTGCTTACATCTCAGAATTTTACACCGATACTCGGTGATTGGGTCAACATTGAACTGGATGATCCAGTTGTTGTGACCGGTGAAGACCTCTGGGTTGGTTATATGATCAACCAGACCCAACCCGGAACTTTCCCCGCCGGAAATGATGAAGGACCGGCCGATCCCAATGGTGACTGGATTAAATCAGGCGTGGCCTGGACACATCTTTCCAGCAATCCCGACCTGAATTATAACTGGACCATCAAGGGTTACCTCACAGGTACAGCAATGCCAAACTGGTTGTCAGTTGCTCCTGAAGCAGGAACTGTTGCCCCGGGTGAGTCGGAAGAACTCACTGTTACATTTGACGGAACAGGACTCGACAATGGTTCATACTTCGCAACCATGGAAATTAACAGCAATGACCCCAATGCTCCGATCACGGAAGTGGAAGCCATGCTGGATATTGTTACAGGTGTAAATGAATATGGAGAAAATAACGGAATTCTCATTTACCCCAACCCGGTACAGGATCATATCAATATCCAGGCAAATCACGAAGTTACCAATATCCGCATCGTGAATTATGTAGGACAACTTGTTTACGAAAACAACAATCCGAATGAACTGACCAAGGTCATTACTTCCGATTTCACAAACGGAATGTATATCATTCAGGTTGAAACAACCGCAGGAACTTCCAACCACCAGATCGTGGTTCGGTAAATATGATATAATTTTACTGAAAAAGAGGGCTTCACAGAAGCCCTCTTTTTTTTTATCCTACAATGAAGCAGATTTTTAGCCTTGTTATATAAATAAATCCTACATTTGTTAGGCTTATACTTTCTATTTATTCATTAAAAATTACACACTATGCGAAATTTTACGATTTTATTATCATTGATGCTGATGGCTTCAATGACGTTTGGTCAATCATTGAACACCAAAACCAAAGTAATCTCTGATCCAGTGCAACTCAAAGCTTCCGAGCAGGAAAAAAGTATCAGGAGCATCTACAGGGCCACGGATTACGAGATCAATTTCGAAGATGTTGAAGATTTCAGCCTTGAGTTCACGCCCTGGACAACAGCGGATGTGGATGGTTTGCCAACTTACGGCATAACCGATGTTTCATTTCCCCATGCAGGAGAACCCATGGCTTTTATCTGCTTCAACCCTGATGAAACGGATCCTCCCCTCTCGGATGATCCTGAAATTCAACCGCACAGCGGTGAAAGATACGGAGCCTGTTTCTCTTCAATCCCCGAAGGCGGACAGGGAAATGATGACTGGCTGATGACGCCCCAGATTACCATTGAAGACGGTTCATTTATTAATTTCTGGGCCAGATCTTATACCGACCAATGGGGACTGGAAAGGTTTAATGTAGCTGTTTCAACGACAGGCAACGATCCTGGAGATTTTGAAGTGATCTCAGGAGATGATTACCTGGAAGCACCCATGGCCTGGACGGAATATAACTTCGACCTGTCTGACTATGCAGGGATGGAAATTTACGTAGCAATTCAATGTGTTTCTTATGATGCCTTCATCTTTATGATCGACGATATCGTTGTTGATCCCGGAACAGGTCCTTCGGCTTGTGAAAATTTTGATGAACTGCCCGTTGATTCATATGTTGCAGAAGAACTTCCCATGTGGACTACCTGGAGCGGAACCCCAGGATCGGATGAGGATGCCATGATAACAAATGTCGTCTCCAACAGCCCCGAAAACTCATTTGTATCGACGGGATCTACCGACCTCGTTCAGTTGTTCTCCGATGCAAGCCTTACAGAAGGAGCATATTCCTACTCCAATTATATCAATGTTGCTCCAGATGCAGCCGGTTACTGGAACCTGCAAAAGGACACAGAACCAGGTGTTGAGTGGGGCATAGAAGTGTATTATTATCCGGATGGTACTGCTGAAGTTTATGCAGGAAGCGAAACACCATATACATTCAATTTTGATCCAGAAACCTGGTTGTTCAATGAAGTAATCGTTGACCTGGACAATGACTGGGCAGAGTTTTATGCAGATGGTGAAATGATCGCTGCATGGGAATGGCATCTCGGTGCGAGCGGCGACGGATCCCTGATCAGCCTGGGCGGTGCCAATTACTGGGCCTGGAATGATGAGGCCGACAACATTGCCTATTTCGATGATGTTTGTTTCGATGAATATGTCGTACCGGCAGGAAACTGCAACTATTTCGAACAATACGAAGATTTCGCCATTAATTTCGATCCGTGGACACTGCTTGACGTGGATGGATTGCCTACTTACGGTATCACAGATGTTTCATTCCCACACGCTGGTGAACCAATGGCATACATAGCATTCAATCCAGATGAGACGGATCCACCCTTGACAGACGACCCTGCAATTCAGCCTTATGAAGGTGATAAATTCGCTGCCTGTTTCTCATCCATACCTGAAGGTGGACAGGGCAATAATGACTGGCTGATATCCCCCATGATCTCGCTCGGAACAGAATCCATGCTGAATTTCTTCGCGAAATCCTATACAGATCAATGGGGACTCGAAAGATTCAATGTAGGTATCTCAACCACCGGCATTGATCCCGAAGATTTCACCATCCTCAACGGAGATGACTATCTTGAGGCACCGATTGAATGGACAGAGTATTCCTATGATCTCTCCGATTACGATAACCAGAATGTGTATGTTGCCATACAATGTGTATCTTTCGATGCTTTTATTTTCATGCTTGATGAAATGTGCGTACTCACAACACCAACTGGAATAGAAAATCCTGTTTCAGGAAGCAAACTGAAGGTATACCCAAATCCGGCCACAGAAATTGTAAATCTTGTTTCTGAACAGGCCATCAATGAAGTAAGGATATATAATGGAATTGGTCAAATGGTTTACTTTGCAAAACCGGGTTCCGAAAATTTCAGAATCAATACCTTCGATTTTGTCAAAGGTGTTTATGTAGTTCAGATCAACACAGCTGCGGGAATCCAGAGTAAAAAACTTATGATCAAATAAAATTATTTGAACATACTCTCATAATACAGGAATAACAGGCTGTATTGAGCAGCTGTAAACTTTTAAAAAACTGGTATTTGCAACAAATACCAGTTTTTTTTTCAATAATTGCACTTTTTCACTTTTCCTGATTCATAAGCAACATTTTTTCAAAATTTGCTTATAATTCAATATTTCATTATATTTACGCTCCTTAGTGTGTGCAAAACCAAATTTTAAACTTAAGTATAACCAAAACAGACATCTTATGAAAAAGTTTACTTTCTTAATCTCGTTCATACTTGTTTTTATTTTAACAGGTATTGGACAGAACATTCTTGTCGTTGACCGTGACGGTAGTGCATGGACAGCGGATTTTACGGATTGCTGGCCTTATTATGAGGCAGCTCTGGACGCCAACGCTTACAACTACACCTATTATGAAGTAATGGACGGTGCCGATGACGGACCTGATCTTACAACCATGATGGATCATGATGTGATCATTTGGTATACCGGGGAAGTATGGAGTGATGATCAGACCATGACGGCCAACGATGAAGCGAATCTGAGAGATTATCTTGACGATGGTGGAACCTTGTTTTTCTCCGGCCAGGATTATTTGTACGACAAATTCCCGGCTGCCGGAACACTGGGGCCCGGAGATTTCCCCTATGATTATCTCGGTGTGGTAGAAGTAGCCCAGGACAACTGGGGTGTTTTCTCACCCGATATGGGAACCATTGACGGTGCAAACGTGATCGGTGGATATACATTTGATGTACAGGATATCTTTACCTCAGGAAGGGAAGGCCTTTACATCGACGAGATCCTGGATCATGACGGTGATGATGCATTTATCGTTACCATGCCAACACCAGAAGGAGTAGGTGGAATCCAGTTTGAGTGGGATGCATTCAAGACAGTTTTTACCACGGTTTCCTTTGCCGCAATTACAGATCCTGACATGCAGACACAGGTACTGGCGGAGATCGTTGACTGGCTGGCAGGATTGAATATTCCTCCTTATTTCGATCCCTTCGAAGATTATACTGTTGATGATTACCTGGCACTGCAATCTCCTTTCTGGACAACCTGGAGCGGCAGCCCCGGATCAGGTGAAGATGCCATGATCGTAGATGAAGCGGCATACAGCGGTACACAATCAGTAAAAATCGAAGGATCCACAACCGACCTCATCCTTCCTTTTGGAAATAAAACAGAAGGAAAATACATTGTTAGTATGGATATTATGGTAGAAGAAGGTATGGGAGGTTATTACAACCTGCTGCATTTATTTGACGGTCAGAATTCGGAATGGGCCATGGAAGTTTATTTTGCTTCGGATGGTACAGGTGAACTCTATGCTGCCAATGATGGTAATCCCACGGTATTCAACTACCCGAACGGCGAATGGTTCAATGCTCGGGTTGAAATTGACCTGGACATCGATCATGCTACATATCTGGTAAATGATGAGTATGTTTTCGACTGGCAATGGAGCATGCAATCCACAGGCGATCCCGGAATGAACCAATTGGGTGCCATGGATATTTTTGCCGCAGCACCAACCGGCGATGATGTAGGTTTTTACTTCGACAATATTTACTATTATGAAGATGACGGCTGTGAACTCTTTGAAGAGTATATTGTGGGAGAGTATCTTGGACTTCAGTCACCCTTCTGGACAACCTGGAGCGAAGACCCCGGTTCTTCCGAAGATGCCATGATTGACTGGACAGATCCTTATACATCCGTGCTGATTGAAGGTACATCCGACCTGGTTCGTCCATTCAGTTACCAGAACCTGACAGAAAATTCTTATTCAATTTCATTTTGGATCATGGTAGCCGACGGGCATACAGGTTATTTCAACCTTCAGAAAGACATCGTACCCGGTGTTGAATGGGGTATGCAGATGATGTTTGAAAACGATGGTGTTGCTACCCTGGATGCCGGAGGTGAAGGTGCAGCAACATTCAATTATGATTTCGATGTATGGTATTTCATTGAAATGACCGTAGATCTCGACAACGACCTGGCAGAAATTTACATAGATGATGACCTCCTGCACACATGGCAGTGGACACTCGGTACATTCGGCGATCCGGGTGCTTTAACACTGGGCAGTATGAATGTTTATGCCTGGGAGGGCAATTCCTCACCCATGTTCTGGATCGATGATGTATGCTTTGAACAGTTAACCTGGGTTGGTAAGGAAGAAGTTTCTGCAGAAGTTTTAGATCTTACCATATTCCCGAATCCTGTAAAGGATAACTTCTACCTCAACAGTAACAGCAACATCAAACAGGTATTTGTATACAACAGCCTCGGACAGCTTGTTCTGGATCAGCAAGTAAATGGAAAAGAAATACAAATGGATATCCAGGGCCTTAAAACAGGCGTTTATTTGTTGAAAGCAAAAACGAACAATGGAATAGAAACAAGGAAACTGATCGTTGAATAAACTTATCTTATTTATGCAAAAGCCATATTCAGCTATGAATATGGCTTTTTTTATTAGGGATTTACAAACCTGCGATGTAGTAAGTACTCACATGCTGTGAGTAATATGCGCTTTGCATCAAGAAGGATTTCCTTGTCAATTCTCCATCCATCTAAAAATAACAGGCTTAAGCAGCCGGGAAGGAATTCGGGCGAAATGCTTAATTGCAAATTATATTTAAGATTAAGGGGGATGGCCAGTCCACTGTATATTTTATTTCCACCCGGATCAGCGAACAGGTATACGATGGGATTCTTATCATCGCGTTCGATTAAATAAAATTTTTTGCGGTAGTTGCCACGGAAGGTCTTCGTGTCATATCCTTGCAGTTTGAGACCCATCTCACCGGCCAGCTTTTTCAATTGGTTAACATAATTCGTCATGATTTTTCTTTTTCACCCTTCCCTGATTCATTCTTTGGATATCTCCTGGCTTCCTTCAATGCTTTCGAGATAATCCATTCCACTTGCCCGTTGGTGCTGCGAATTTCATCCACGGCCCATTTCTCAAGCTCCCTGAATACTTCAGGATTGATCCTCAATACAAATGTTTTCTTCTTTGCCATATCGCCAGATTGATTTATTCTGACTGCCCCAAAAGTCATTTTAACCGCAACGCCAGCAAAGTTTTAGCAAAGTTCGCCAAAGATAAACTAAACATAAAGAGCAATTTAGCGTCCATAGCATAAGTCTTTGCGGTCATTGCGGTTTAGTGTTTTATTGTTTTTAAGACAGTCTCAATCATAATATTCCTTTACTGATGTAAAGTACCTGTATTAAGAACCGGTGTCGGATCTTTATCAGCACACAACACAACCATCAGGTTACTGACCATGGTCGCTTTTTGTTCTTCATCAAGCACGATAATCTCTTTATGTGACAACTCCTCCAAAGCCATCTCTACCATGCCAACAGCTCCTTCAACGATCTTCTTACGGGCAGCAACAATGGCTGTGGCCTGCTGGCGACGCAACATGGCACCTGCGATTTCCGAGGCGTAAGCAAGGTAATTGATCCTGGCCTCTATCACATGGATACCGGCAATCTCCAGTCTTTCGGCAATTTCCTTCTCCAGTTCTTCATTTACCTCTTCCACCCCCGAACGTAAAGTAACATCTGCATCCTCATCTTCAAGGTTATCGTATGGATAATGACCTGCAATTTTCCTGACGGCAGATTCTGTCTGAATATCAACAAAATGCGTAAACTCATCCACTTCGAAAGCAGCCTTGTAAGTGTTTTCCACTTTCCATACCAGCACGATACCGATCATTACAGGATTTCCCATTTTGTCATTCACTTTCAATGCTTCACTGTCCAAGTTTCTGGCCCTGAGCGAAATTTTTCGTTTGGTAAAAAAGGGATTAACCCAGAAAAAACCGTTTTTCTTAATGGTTCCTTTGTATGCTCCGAAAAGCACGAGCACACTGGATTCGTTCGGATTTACTATCACAAAGCCGGCAACGCAGAAAAGAGTGACAGCCAGCAGAACGATGAATAATACAATGGCCAGGATCATTTTAATGAATATGATGCCCAGCACTGAAATGGCAATCAAAGTCAGGATAATAAATAAGGCAAGATATCCTGAACCCGCTGAATAAATGTTTTCGTTTTTCATAATTTTTTATTTAATATAATATCATTTTGATATCACAATACTAATATATTTTTGATGCGATGTCAAGTTTTTTAACAATTATTACAGGCTTATTTGTACTTTTGCCACCTTGCTATGAAAGGAAAAAAGAAAAAATACAAGCATATCTTTTTTGACCTGGACCGGACTTTATGGGATTTCGACAAAAGTGCTTTCCAGACCTTTGAAGAAATTTTCGATGATTATCAGTTGAAGGAAAAAGGCATTGACTCATTTGCCGAATTCGTTTCACAATACAGGAAAAACAATGATATGTTGTGGCGATATTACCGCAGGGGGGAGATCAAAAAAGAGATACTGTCTTTGCAACGCTGGGAAATCACATTGCATGATTTTAACATCGACGATATAGAACTTGCAACCCGGATCAGTATACATTATATCGAAAGAAGCCCCCTGAAAGTTAATTTATTCCCTTACACCCATGAAATACTGTCATATCTGAAAGACCACTATTATCTTCATGTGATCACCAATGGTTTTGTTGAAGTGCAACAAACAAAACTTACTGCCGGGGATTTACGGAAATATTTTACACAGATCATTACATCTGAAGAAGCGGGTGCAAAGAAGCCGGAAAAAAGAATCTTTGAATATGCCCTCGATAAAACAGGTGCAAATTTATCCGAATCATTGATGATTGGCGACGATATCGATGTTGATATCCAGGGTGCAAAAAACATCGAGATGGACCAGTTGCTGGTGAATCACGCAGGAATTGATCATGAACTGGTTCCCACGTTTGAAGTTGCTGATCTTCAAGGACTACGGGAGCTACTATAATATAAGGCAAAAGGAATGAAGCAAGGATTTGCTGCTACTTACTGCAACTGCTACTATTTGTCCTCAAGCTCAGCCAGCACCGTGATCTTCCCCCTCACTTCCTGGTTGATCTTGACCAGCACTTTGGAGTCGGGTGGCAGGAAGTGATCAACCCGGGAGCCGAAACGTATCATACCCAGTTCATCTCCCTGAACAGCATCATCCCCTACCCTGGCCTTTGTGATGATCCTCCTGGCAGCGACTCCCGCAATTTGCCTGATCATGATCTCGCGACCTTTGCGATCTTCTACCACAATGGAATTTCGTTCATTTTCTTCGGAAGATTTCGGAAGATATGCAGCATAAAAACGCCCCTTCTTATGATGATTGTATTTAATCTTACCTGAAATGGAAAACCAGTTAACATGAGCATTCACGAGTGACATAAAAACAGACACCTGTAGTCGTTTTTCATTAAAGTATTCCTTTTCATAAACCTCCTCAACGGCAACAATATGACCATCTGCAGCACTGTAAACAAAGTTATCATTTTTCACCAGCTTCCTATCCGGTCGCCTGAAAAACCTGACAACGAGGAAAAGGAAAACCACAGCGACGAAATACAGGAAATAATGGATATGGGATTGTACCGGATAGACCAGGTTCAGAACATACAAGATTCCTGCTACCAACAGAAAAATCACTATGATTGGCCAGGTTCCCGCCGGATGAATTCTCATGCTGCAAAAATTAAAATATAACACAAGACTGCTGGAGCATTAAACAATACCCCGTCAAATCTGTCGAGCACTCCGCCATGTCCCGGCAGGATATGCCCAGAATCCTTGACATTTGCCTGTCTTTTCAGCCTGGACTCGGTCAAATCTCCAAGGGTGCCAAAAGTAACAATAATTACAGCAATAACGGCCCAGTGAAACAAATTAAATTCACCCGATAAAAGATAGACGGGATATGCAGCGATCAACGTAAAAACAAGTCCTCCGATCACACCTTCCCAAGATTTGCCGGGCGACACGGATGGATAAAGTGAGTGTTTACCAAACAGCGATCCTGTCAGATATGCAAACACATCATATACCCACATCAGTATAAAATACCCCATGATGCTCCAGGGCTGGTAATCCCCGGTGCTAATACCCGGCTTCCCAATCAAGGTCATCAGGGCAAAAGGCATGCTCACATAAATGATCCCTGCAATGCTTATTACAGCGTTTATCACTGGTTTACTTCCATGAGAAAACAAAAACGTCATTATCAAAAGGACAAAAAGTAGTGGAATGATCACCAGAAAAACTGCTGGAACATAAGGTGTGGCTTGCAAGCTGATGATCAAATAGCTCAGTATCCCGACGGCAAAACTGATCAGCCTGAATGGTTTTGTCTTGTCGATTTTTGGGAAAAAATTGAAATACTCATGCAATCCAAGCACGGAAATCAATAGAAATAATATAATAAGTGCGAACTGGCTCCAGAAAACAGATGCAGTCAACACACCCACAAAGATAATCCCACTAATCGATCTTTTCAGAAAATCGGTCAAAGTTCCTTATGGTTTTCTATAAGTTCCCTTGCTTTTTCGGCATCATCCTGATGAACATAAATTTCAATTGAACCAATCAGAAAGGAAGAGTCCTTTTTGTTTATATCGCTGCTTTCAATATCATTTTCGGCCAGCACGCCTTTCAGCAAGTTCACTTTGTACTTCTTGTCCGTAGAATATACTTTTACCCAGTCTTCCATATTTTTTTATTTAAGATTCCTGTCTTCGATTAAGAACAAATACAATTCCTTTGGCCCATGTGCACCCATCACCAGTGTTTTTTCAATGTCGGCCGTTCTGCTGGGGCCAGCAATACTTGTAATCATGGAAGGCAATTTATTGTTGTACTTTTTACGGATGGCCGAAAGTGCATCCTTCATATCGGGCACAATCTGTGAAGGATGGGCTACAACCACGTGTATTTCGGGATACACATTCAGCCTGCGGCCACTCTCATGTGCAGAAGAAACCATGATACTTCCCAGTCGGGCGATGAGATATTCACAACGGGTGATCCCGATCTTCAGATCATCAGCATCCTCCAATTCCTGCTTTACATGAATACTGTTCTCTTCAAACACTTGTATTAATCCTTGGTCGGTACAAACCGGTATCTCACCCGGAAAATCATTGATGAACTGGCGGAAGGAAGCAACAAAATCTGTTTCAGATTCACAGTAAATAAACTTGCCTCCAATGCGGGTGAACTCTTTGGCAAAGCTCACATCCGGACTATCTTCCAGACGGGCAAAAACGGATGTACTCCAATCTTTCACCTGATATGGATTATCCGATTTGTTGATCAGTGCATCCCTGATCTTTTTAAAGATCTTTTCCCTGGAGGTACTTTCTTCCATGAAAACCTGTATTATGCTTTGTCTTTATTATCAGGTTTTATTTCCGCTTCCTTTTTGCTCTTTTTCCTGGAAGTTTTATTATCCGTTTTCTTCAATTCTGCGGTATCATCGGCTTTTTCCTTCTTTTCCTTTTTTTCGTCCTTCTTTTCTTCCTTTTTTTCTTTAAGCGATTTCCGGGATTCTTCTGAATTTTCACCATTACCATTTAAGGTCTCATCCTTTTTGTCATCCCAGGGGCGTTTTCCAAAGATATCTTCCAGGTCGTTGCTGAAAATAACTTCTTTGTCGAGCAGTTTATTGGCCAGGCGTTCAAGTTGTTCTTTATGCTTGCTAAGAAGATCCCTGGCTCTTTTGTATGCTCTTTCAACCACTTTTTTCACCTCCTGGTCAATCACTTCGGCTGTTTTCTCGCTGTATGGTTTTGTAAAGGAATATTCCTGCTGGCCTGTAGAATCGTAGTAAGAAATATTTCCGATCTTTTCATTCAGTCCAAAATAAACAACCATATTGTATGCTTGCTTGGTAACTTTTTCCAGGTCGTTCAATGCTCCGGTAGAGACTTTTCCGAAATTAATCTCTTCCGATGCCCTGCCACCCAGCGCAGCAGTCATTTCATCGAACATTTGATCGAAGGTAGTGATCTGCCTTTCCTCGGGGAGATACCAGGCAGCACCCAGTGCTTTACCACGCGGAACAATGGTAACCTTAACCAGTGGATGGGCATGTTCCAGCAGCCAGCTTACAGAGGCATGTCCGGCTTCATGGAAAGCAATGGTTCTCTTTTCGTGTCTTGAAATGATCTTGTTCCTTTTTTCCAGTCCGCCGATAATTCGGTCAATGGCATCCATAAAATCCTGCCGGTCGACCTCCTTTTTGTCTTTACGGGCAGCGATCAAGGCGGCTTCATTGCAAACATTGGCTATATCTGCCCCTGAAAAACCAGGTGTTTGTTTGGCCAGAAAATTCACATCAATATTTTTGGAGATCTTTTTCAGAGGTCTGAGGTGTACTTTGAAAATTGCTTTCCTTTCTTCCAGGTCGGGCAATTCCACATGTATCTGCCTGTCGAACCTTCCTGCCCTGAGCAAGGCACGATCGAGAATATCGGCCCTGTTGGTGGCTGCCAGGATGATCACCCCGGTATTGCTGGAGAATCCGTCCATTTCTGTAAGCAACTGGTTGAGGGTATTCTCTCTTTCATCGTTTGCACCTGTCATGGGATTCTTACCCCTGGCTCTTCCGATGGCATCGATCTCATCGATAAATATGATACAGGGTGCCTTTTCCTTGGCCTGTTTGAAAAGGTCTCTTACACGGGAAGCTCCCACTCCCACGAACATTTCCACAAAGTCGGAACCCGATATGGAGAAAAACGGAACCTGGGCTTCTCCGGCAACAGCTTTTGCCAGCAGGGTTTTTCCGGTTCCGGGAGGGCCTATCAGCAAAGCACCTTTGGGGATCTTCCCGCCAAGTTCAGTATATTTTTTGGGATTCTTTAGAAAGTCGACAAGTTCTTTTACTTCAACTTTGGCTTCGTTCAGGCCGGCGACATCGTCGAAATTGATGCTCACACTCTGGCTTTTGTCAAACAGTTGTGCTTTGGATTTTCCAATGTTGAATATCTGTCCGCCGGGACCACTTCCTCCGCGGCTCATCATGCGCATGATAAAAAACCACACGAGCAGCAATATTCCGATCGGGATGACCCATCCCAGAATTTCCATGCCCCAGTTCCTCCTGGTTTCATTCTCAACATAAACCGGATCTTCAATCCCTTTCTGGGCTTCCATTACCTTGTCATCAAATGATTCGGGGGAGGTAATATTATAATAGTACTGTGGAACGTTTTCACCAAAAGTACCCTGCTTATCTCTGACTTCCTGGTATCTTTCTTTGTTAAGCGCATCTCTCTTGATATAGATTTCAGCCTTTTCCTTATTGATCAAAACCAAGCGTTTCACATCACCATCGGCGAGCATCTCCTTAACTTCGCCCCATGTAGTTTTGGTGGCATCACCTCCCAGATCCATGAACTGCAATCCAATGATGATGACCGCGAGCAAACCGTAAATCCAGTAAAAATTAAATTTTCCCTTGGGCTTGTTGCCTTTGGGAGAATCCTGGGAGTTATTCGTATTGGTATTCTTTTCTTCTGCCATTATGTCTTCCTTCCAAATAGGTAGTATCTAAATTCTTAGTTTATTCTTCATATCTTGTTATGTCCACGTCAGCCCACAAATCCTCTAATTTATAGAAATCCCTGACTTCTTTGCGGAAGATGTGTAACACAACGTCGACGTAGTCTATCAAAATCCATTCCGCGTTTTCATATCCTTCGGTGTGCCATGGCTTCTCACCTGTTTCTGTTTTTACCTTCCTGATGGCCTCATCCGCAATGGCATCAACCTGGGTTTTTGAATTCCCATGACAAACCACAAACCTGCTGCAAACAGCATTGGGTATTTTACTCAGATCCAGACTGATCACTTTCTCTGCTTTTTTATCCTGTACCGCATGGATGATTGTTTCGGCCAGTTGTTCTGTTGAATTGTTTTCTGAATTTATCATACGCGACTTTCCGCTTAGATTGCAAAAATAAACATTTTTAGGCTTTATCAAATATAAGGCTTTCAAGACCTTAATCAATATCTTTTATGATAAGCCCCCCTATATTAACTCTTGTTAAAATGTAAAATTTTGTTTCTTTGTGCTTCATTCAAAGCAGAACAAAATGGAACGCAAACTTGGTGACCCAAAGATACGATACCAGATACTGGAATCAACAAATGAGTTTGTATTAGGTTCATTGAAAGAAAGAAAATTTAATGAGGGAACCATTGTTATTGCAGGATTCCAGACCCATGGTGAAGGGATGGGAGAAAATCGCTGGGAAAGTGAGAAAGATAAAAACCTTCTCCTTTCTTTGGTCTTAAAACCGGTATTCCTGGAACCAGCTCACCAGTTTTACCTGAACAAGTTTGCCTCTCTGGCGGTGTATGATTTTGTTAAACACGTCCTGCCCGATAAAAATGTGACGGTGAAATGGCCCAATGATGTATACATAGATGATAAAAAAGTTGCGGGCATATTGATCAACAATACCATTATCGGTAAGCATTTCGAATACGTCGTCCTTGGGATTGGTCTTAACATCAATCAGAAAACATTCAAGTCAGATGCTCCCAATCCTGTTTCCCTGATTCATCACACAAACAAAGAACTGAATCTGGAAGAATGCCTGCAATCCCTGCTGCATTACCTGAACAGCAGGTATGAGCAATTGAAAGTGGAGAAGAGTCAATCTCTTGACGGTGATTACCTGAATGTATTGTACCGTTACCAAAACTGGTCGGAATTTAAAACCGAAAACAGAACTTTCAAAGGCAGGATCACCGGCATAACGGAATATGGGCAATTACAGATAGAGGAGGAAAGCGGAAAGACCCAAGAATACGATTTCAAGACAGTGGAGTTTTCCGGATAAAGTCCTGCTTTCTACCGGATCTTTGCTGATAACATCATCCATGCCCAGGAAGAAAAGGAAGACTCACCCTCATCAAATCCCTGGAGTTTTTCGAGTGTTGCTTCCGGCAGCATGATGGAATAACCGACTTGCAGGCTGATATCACTGTACAAACCCCATTTGCATGTAAGATCTATTTCGGAAGCCAGGTCCCTTTTCATTTTTACACCATTTAGGATGATGCTATTGGCCAGGCGGAAATAATGATAATCGACTGCCATTTTAAGCTTTTGAGAAAGATGTACATCCAGACCCGCGAAATAATCTTCCAGGCCAGCCTTCCTGGTGGACTTGGGAATGTTGCTGAAATAATCCATGTATCCGTAATAACGATGGCGCGCCCCGTAAAACACATCAAATAAGTGATCGGTTCCGCCAGCATAAGCGTCATTCCCCGAAAGCACAACCCCTCCTATCCTTGCTTCAACAATGCCGAGATCAACCCTGGCATTGGCGGATATACACCAGGCATCCACATCAAATCCTGCAGTGTTTTTCCCATTCTGTCGATAAAGACTTCCATCAAGTGAGAGAATTCCCTTTTCATAATCAAGATAGGCCCCAAAAGTATTCCTGAAGTTAATAATATTGCTTGTATCTGATTTTTCATAGCCGGTAAGCATGATCAGTATGTTGGAGCGAAAATGATCATTCCAGCTTTTCGAAAGATGCAGAAAGTTCAGACTTTTAATCCTGTTCGCAGGGAAAAAGTTTTCATACAGCAGATCCATGGTGTTGTTCCACGAAAAACCCAGATCAGCGGTCAGAAAGGGATGATCGAAGCGATACAGCAATGCATCATACGAAAGGGAATGTTGGTTCCAGTTTCTGTGCCATAAGAGCCGGTAATCATCATATGCGAAATATTGCCGGCCGATTTTGAGGGAAGAGTATTTCAGGAACTTCAATTCCATCCAGGCTTCGTTGAGGTCAAGACTGGCTTCATCTCCGAATACTCCGGTTGAAGAAACGATTGTTTCATCACCCCACAATCTAACATCCTGTATGGAAACTCTGAAGCTGTAAAAAGATTTTTTAAAATCGGCGATCAGCCGGGTTCTCTGGCTCACGATCCAGGCCGCATCCAATGTATCCGCCTTTAACATTTTGTAACCACTTCTCATTTCGGCTCTCGGCCTGAATTCGGCAGAGATCTGAAATTGAGCAAAGATTGCCAGCCTGGCAAAGACCAGCAACACCACTAATATTCCTCTTTTCTTCATAAGCATAGATTAATAGAACACACCATTTAAATAAGCCTTTGTTTTTTCCTTACTGGGATTTTCAAAAACAGCATCTGCCGGCCCCTGTTCAACCACTTCTCCCAGGTACATAAAGATAACATTATCTGCAATACGTTTTGCCTGTCGCAGAATATGGGTTACCAGAATGATGGTATATCTTTGTTTCAGATGCTGGAACATATTTTCAATGGCCTGGCTTGAAACCGGATCAAGGGCCGAGGTAGGCTCATCGGCAAGAATGATTGCAGGATCAACAGCCAGTCCCCGGGCCAGGCAAAGACGTTGTTGCTGACCGATACTCAGGCTTCCGGCAGGCTCCTTCAGGCGGTCTTTAACCTCTTCCCACAGGTTGACCTCACGCAAATAATGCTCCACCCTCTTTTGCAGAAAGAGCTTATTTTTCCGTCCGCTGATCCTCAAACCATAGGTAACATTTTTGTAAATACTCATCGGAAGTGGATAAGGCCTCTGTGAAAGCAAGCCCATTCTTTTCCTGATCTGGGTTACATCATGCCTTCCGTTCAGGATATTCTGCCCATCCAGGCATATCTCTCCATGCATTTTAACATCCGGGTAAAGCTCGGTAAGCCTGTTCAGGCTTTTCAGCAAAGTAGTTTTTCCACATCCGGAAGGGCCGAGAATTACGGTGATCTTATTGGATGGAATACTGGCATTGATATTTTTCAGAATATGATGTTTCCCGATAGACAGGTTCAGGTCCTTTATTTCTATTTTCGCATTGTTTTCCATCAGAAGTCAATTTTGTTTTTATTAAAACGCTGAGAGAAAATTCTCGATAAAATACTTATGATTAAAATAAAAGCAATCAATACAACAGCGGAGGCATAAGCCCTTTCCTGCACTTCGGGTATGGGTGAGGTAAGCTGAAAGAAGATAGAAAGCGGCAGGGTGGCTGTTGGTTGACTGAGGCTGGTGGGAATATGATCTGTAAAACCGGCGGTAAAAAGAATGGAGGCTGCATCGCCGATGGCTCTTCCGAAAGATAATAAAACTGCTGTCATGATACCGGGGATGCATTGCTTGAAAAATACGATATAGGAAATTTCTGAACGCGTTGATCCCAGGGAAAGTGAAGCCTCCAGCAGTCCGCGGGGAACGGACTTCAGAACTTCATCCATCGAACGGACCATGATCGGTATGATAAACAAAGCAACTGTTATAATCCCGGCGAGCAGAGATACGCGCAAACCAAGATAAATCATGATGGAAAAACCGAATGCCCCATAGACAATCGAAGGAATGCCCCACAAAAGATCCAGGAAGAAACGTATGGTATTGACCAGTTTTTGTCTCCTGATAAGATGCACATTCATATAAAGGGCCACCGGCAAGCCAACAACAAATGCCAGCAGGGTGGCCCCCAGGGACAAGTATATCGATCCAATAATAGCATTCAGGATTCCGCCTTCCTTTCCGAAATAAAACCCTCCTTTTGGAACCTGTGTCAGCATTTCCCAGGAAACTGATGGCAGGCCCTTATACAGTACACTGAAAATGATCAGCAACAACACCATGGCAATTGTGAGGGTTGACAGGAACATCACAACCCTGAAAAACTTTTCTTCTCCTTTTCTTAATTTTTGCAAAAACATTATTGAGATCTTTTTTCCATTTTAATGATCAGAATTCTGGAAGCGAAATTGAAAATGAGCACGACAAGGAAGAGGATAAGCGCTGCCAGCATCAATGCCGAGTCGTACAGGGGGATGGACATCATTTCTCCGTAATTATTTGCGATCAGTGCCGGCAGGGGATAACCGGGTTGAAATGCCCCGGTCGGGATGCGGGTGACATTGCCGACCACCATCAGCACTGCGATGGTTTCACCGAAAGCCCTGGAAAGTCCGAGGCCAAAAGCAGAAATTATACCCGGCATTCCTTTTTTGATCAATACATATTTGATGGTTTGCCATTGGGTGGCTCCCAGTGCAAGGGATGATTCGGAAAGCTCATTTGGAATGGTCTTAAAGACTTCGATCAGGATGTTCAGGATAAATGGGATGATCATGATGGAGAGAACAATGGCTCCCGCCAGGATGGAATAACCGGAAATCTGCTTCCCGAATAGCGGCCCCAGGTAATCCGAAATGAAAGGCACAATTACCAGAATTCCCCATACTCCATATATAACAGATGGTATGCCTGCCAGAATATCAATTACCGGATGCATGACTTTCAGCACCCATGTGTCTGCATACTGGGTAAGATGAATGGCTGTCAGCAAACAAATGGGCGCGGCGATTAAAAGCGCCAGGATGGTTACCCATAGCGAGCTGATAATAAAAGGGTAAAACCCGAACTTTCCCGAAAGGGGTTTCCATTCCCTGCTAAAGAGCAAGTTCAGAAGCGAATGTTCCTCCAAAAGCATTTCCGACTTCCACAACAATCCAATAGCGATCAAAAAAGGCAATATGATCACAATACCAAGGGCGATATTCATCCACAAACTGTGTAATTTCTCACGCCACAATCTGTTCACCTGAATACTTCTGTATCTGTTCCCTGTTTTCATTGGATCTTTGATAATTCCTCGCTGAGCTTTTCTTCATGAAGCTGAACATACCCGGCTTTTCTGACAAAGTTCTGGCCTTTGGTCAGGATCCATTCAAGGAATAAAGTAACCTCCGGCTTTTCGGGGGTGCCCCTGGCGACAAAATAAAGATCACGTGCCGGAGGAGCAGGGTACATGCCGTTCTTAATGGCAGTCATCACTGAATCAAGTGAATGATAAAAATCCTCTTCAGGATCGATAGTATCATTTTCATTCAGATCAATGGGTATCACGGAAATGCCTTTATACTTTTCCCTGGTTTTAATATTATAGATGTATATAACATTGTTGTATCCCAGGCCCATTGGATCGTTTTTTACGGCATCTGCCATGCCCGGATCGCCATACACACCGATCCCGTTCAATTCTTCCTGGTTTTCTCCGAGATATTCACCCCACATCTGAGCAGCCCCACAGGCATCCGAACGGGTATACACATTCATGTGTTCGGGCCTATCCGATTTAAAATAATCTTTCCAGTTATGGTTTTCCGTTTTCAGAAAAATCTCCCGGAATTGATCTTTTTGCAATCCCTGTTCCATGATTGCATCTATGAGTGGATTCGCCGGATTGCAGGTTGGCAACACCGCATCTCGTGCCACGGCAATTTTCCATGCACCCTTTGCTTCCTCCTCGGGACTGACTTCCCTGGAGAACATTCCCAGATCGACCATGCCTGAAAGGGCATCAGCCATGCCTTTGCCTGCTCCTCCTGCCGAAATGTCAATTCTTATGTTGGGATATTCAACATTGAATTCTTCCGCCCACATCACGGTGAGCGGATAAAGCGCAAATGCACCCGAAATAGAGATTTCTCCTTTTACATTTTTCCCGTTCTTCTCTGTATTATCTCCGGTTCGGGAATTGCAGGAAACCATCAAAAAGAAAATGGTGAACAACACGGAAATTGTGTTAATTTTTTTCATAAGTTTTTGTGTATCGTTGCATTTACAATCATATAATAATAGGTCATATACCTGATAAAGAGACTGGGTTCCTTTTTTGGACCCGATATTTTTGCTGTATCGTGAACAATGCCCATACTTTGTTCATGCCCATTTGCATTGATAAGCACGATTGTATCCGTTTGCCTGACGGACAAATGAGTTGTATCCCTATATTGCAGTGAAGCATCCTCACTGCTTAAATATCCGGGTGATGTGTTCAATGCCAATACCAGCATTAAAATCAGCAGTACCGGAATTGTTAACTTTTTGTACAACATAGCCTGCATTGTAATGAACTACCCCGAGACAAGCTTGCGGGGTATCGAGGTGAAATATTCGATTGATTCGCACCAAGGAGCGGAGAACCTGACTGCCGTCAGGCAAGTAATACCCTGTAAACCCCTCGACAGCCTCTCCGCAGAGCAGCTTCAGCACTCGCGGAAGCTCGGGATCCCTGCCTCGCCGGCAGGCAAATAGTTCGACTTTGTTTTTTCAGTTCGCTCACACTCCTGAAAATAACAGTCTCACTGATTTAATAACAGGAACAAAATTAGGATGGCTATTGCCTTTGGAAAACCCGTCAAATACTTAAATTGAGAATTAAAAACACCAAAAGATATAAGTAAAAATACCTACGCGTTTATACCCACGAGGGAAAACCTGTTTGGATCAGATTTCTACAATTTTGTTTTTAATGGCAAACATCACCAGGCTGGCTGTATTTTTTGAATCTGTTTTGCTAAGCAAATTGGACCTGTGTTTATCCACAGTTCTTTTGCTGATGCAAAGTTTGTCTGCGATTTCCTGATTGTTGAACCCTTTGCAGATGTGATACAACACTTCGTATTCTCTTTCTGACAGATTAAAATCATTTTGTACGGGCTGCATGTTTTTGATATTCCTGACCACTTTGTAAAGGATTTCCGGAGAAAAGTAACTCCCGCCGCTCTTCACTGTTTCAATGGCTTCCCTCACTTCGTTGATATCGGAATCCTTTAGCAGGAAACCCCTGGCCCCAGCATCGATCATTTTATAATAATACTCCTCTTCCCCATACATTGAAAGCGCAATGATCTTCATGGCCGGAAATTCAGCAATGATTTTTTTACTTGCTTCTATTCCATTCAAAAAGGGCATGTCGATATCGATCAACACTATGCTGTCCTGATAATGATGTATCTTTTCAACAAGACTCTTACCATCGGCATATTCGGCAATAACATCAATATTGGGATATGAATTCAGCAACAATTTCAGTCCGTTCCTGAATAGCTTGTGATCATCTGCCAGCACGATCTTGATCTTATCCATGATTTACAGTTTAATTCTGATCATTACTTCAGTTCCTTTATTCTTTTCACTTTGCACATCAAAACTACCTTTGATGGTATGAATGCGGGAAATCATGTTTGAAAACCCCATACCACTGCGTTCTCCACCCAGAATCTTTTCGACATCGAAACCTTTACCATCATCCCGGTATGCAAGCATCAGTTGTTTCTGTTCCTTGTTCAACACGATCGTAATATTCTTCGCCCCCGCATGCTGCAGGGTATTATTCAACAGTTCACAGATCACCCTGTAAATGACCACTTCAATATTTTCATCCAGCCTTTCATTTTCCAGGTTCGTCTTAAAAGAAATCCGCACAGACTGAGCTTCCTCAAGTTTCTTCGTAAAATTCCTGACGGCGCTTACCAGGCCAAAGTTACTCAATATATGAGGACTCAGGTTATTTGAGATCTCTTTCAGGCTTTTGATAGCTTCATTGATGGCCATGTCCGTGTTCAGAATGATTTCCTTGTTTTGATTGTCTTTCTCAAGCTTGGCCAGATGTGATATTGACATTTTTACACTTGATAAAATGGGGCCGAGGCCATCATGCAGGTCTTTGGCAAAACGTTTTCTTTCATTCTCCTCGGTTTTGATAATGGCATCAAGTACTCTTTTCTGGGCTTCCTTCCTGATCCTTTCCACCCGGCCCAGGTAATTGAACAATTCACTGATCAGGATTACACCCGCAGTAATTACGAGAGATGTAAGCACCGTTAACCAGGCATTGAAATCATTCAGCTTTGCCGAATATTCCTCCCGGGTGAAAGATAAAAGCTCCAGAAAACGCCTGATCGCCATGAATAAAAATCCAACTGAAATTAGGATCCAGGAAAGTCTGTACTTTGTTTTTTTTGTCAGACGCAACGCGATCACTGCCGCAATGAATTGCAGTATGATCGATATGATCAGAGCAATCAGGGTATACATATTTTTGTAAACGTTCACGACAAAAGTAAGCATTATCAAACACATGGTTTTAAACTCAATATTTTACTGAATACTTTTTGCACATCAAGTTCTTCATGATTCGTTTTCAGTTTCGATATGATCATCCAATGAAACATTGTCAAACGCGTTAATTTATAATCCGTCTAAATTTCCCCTGTAATCCCATACTGGGCAATATTTTAAGATAGATTGACCGATATGCACCTGTTTGCATATCAAAATGCTGTGTGTTAATTCGTTAACAATACATAAATTTGCAAAAGGGTTTGTAAAACATTAAAAAACAAGTGATATGACCGCTGAAGAAATGAAAAAGAGCCACAAGCTGCTGAAGGAATGGAAATATGACTGGAAGCCACTTTACAGGGGATATACCGATAAAATACTCTATGTGAACGTCTCAGGCAAAGAGATTAAGGAAAAAGACGTCGATCCGCAGATGAAAGAAAAGTTTATTGGCGGACGCGGATATGACCTCAAACTTTTATGGGATGCCACAAAACCAGATACCAAATGGAACGATCCTGAAAATGAGATCAATATCTCCTCAGGCCCCATTGGTGGAATTACCCAGTATTCGGGGACAGGAAAAGCAATTTGCGTTTCCATTTCTCCACAGACGGATATTCCGATCGACAGCAATGTCGGTGGATTTTTTGGTCCTTATCTGAAATTTGCCGGATTTGATGCACTCGAATTGCAGGGAAAAGCTGAAAAAGATGTGGTGATCTTTATCGATGGTGTTAACCACAAAGTAGAAATCAACGAAGTGGATTATGATGGTGTGGTCGATAGCCATGAACTCGCCGAAAGACTTACCGAAATGTATGCGGATAACGAAAAAGACAAACGGAATATCGGGGTGGTTTCTTCGGGTGCGGCTGCAGAAAATTCACTCATCGGCATGCTGAACTTCAGCTTTTATGATTCGAAACGTAAACTGGTGCGCCTGAAGCAGGCTGGCCGTGGAGGCATTGGCACTGTTTTCAGAGACAAAAAGGTGAAAGCCATTGTTGCTAAAATCCCGGGTGTTAAAGGCAACCTGAACAATGTTGCAGATATGCAGGCCATCATCGAAAGAGGCAAACGGTTTAACAAAGAAATGCGGGAGCTGGATGACGAACAGGCTGAAATGAGGACCAAAGGCACGGCACACCTGGTCAACATCATGAATGATTACGACCTGCTTCCTGTAAACAACTACAAATTCGGTAGCCACCCCGAAGCAGATGCTATCCATTCAGAGGTTTGGAAATCCAGATTTACCCAGGGAATACCAGATGGATGCTGGATCGGTTGTAACATGAGCTGCGCCAAAGGAGTCGATCAGTATGAATTGAGGACAGGTCCTTACAAAGGACAAAAGGTGATCGTAGACGGACCGGAATATGAAAACGCAGGCGGACTCGGATCCAATTGTGGTATTTTCAATCCGGACTATATCATTGAGGCTAATTTTTATTGCGATACATACGGTATCTGTACAATTTCATGGGGAACCATCGTCGCCTTCGTGATGGAATGCTATGAAGCGGGCATTCTGAATGACGAAAGGACAGGTGGACTAAAACTCAACTTCGGCAATGCCGATTCTGCCATGGAACTCATGCACCAACTCGCACGCGGAGAGGGATTCGGAAAGATTGCTGGCATGGGAACCAGAAAGATGAAAGAAATGTTCAGCGAGAAAGGCTGGGGCGATCCCGACTACCTGCAGGACATCGCCATGGAAAACAAAGGCCTGGAATACTCGGAATATGTTTCAAAGGAATCTCTGGCACAACAAGGCGGTTTTGCTATGACCAACAAAGGCCCACAGCATGACGAAGCCTGGCTGATCTTCATGGACATGGTAAACAACCAGATTCCCTCATTCGAAGATAAAGCCAATGCATTGCACTATTTTCCAATGTTCAGAACCTGGTTTGGATTGCAAGGGCTTTGCAAACTCCCATGGAACGATGTGGAACCTGCTGACAATGCAGAACAGGACGAACCGGAAAAAGTACCTGAGCATGTTGACAATTATGTTACGCTTTACACCGCCGTCACCGGAAAACCTTTCGACAAGCACGAAATGATCAGACAATCAGAAAGGGTGTACAACTTCCAGCGGATCTTTAATATCCGCAGGGGATATGGTTTGAGAAAACATGACAAGCAACCCTTCCGTGCAGCCGGACCGGTTACCGTTGAGGAATATGAATCCAGGGCAGAGCGCTATGATAAACAGTTGAAGGAAAAGATGGGCATTGATCCGGAAGGAAAATCAACGGAAGAGAAACTAAAGATCACACGGAAATATCGTGAAGATCAATACGAACAATTGTTAGATGCGGTTTACAAACGCCGCGGCTGGACGAAAAACGGTGTCCCAACCATTGAACATCTCAATGAACTTGGAATGGACCTTCCCGAACTCATAGAAATTGTGGAACCACTGCAAGGTGACAAATTCTAAAAGTTAATTAACAAGATGATGAAAGGCAGCTTATTTAGGGCTGCTTTTTTTGTTACTAGCAGGGACGACCGCATTTTAGACGGTTTTTGTTGTGCCCAGGTAAGTGATCCGATCAATTGAAAGGCCGTTTGGTCAAATAAACCGCAATTAGCGATTGATCGGATAAATTCTCCCACAGCTATGCAACTTCCAAATTCAATAACAAAACAAAGAGGAGAAAAATCGGTTACAGCCGCAGATGAGCATTTTTTTCAATTCTGAGAGGCTTTCTAAAAAGACAACTACCACACCATCACTACAATTCAAAACAACATCCCGCTAATTTGCTTCCAGATGCTATTTTGCTTGTAGAGTTCAGCCATGTTAAAATCGGCCAGGAGATGGCCATCTTTCCCTTCGTTGTATAAACGGGGGATATCTGCTCTTGTACCCACAAACCAGCGAATGGCAATCAGTTGAAGATTGGGGTTTGCCGGATCGACAAGCCCTTTGTTTATTCGCACCAGGGGATCTGAATTCGTAAGGTTCCCATTTGGAACAAGTCCCGATTGATTATTGAAATCCTCCATGGCGTTGACATCATAAAATGCTTGCCGTTGCCGTTCTTCGGGAGAGAGAGATGCAAGTTCCGATTCCAATTCATGAATAATCTCCTGCATAAATGTAATGCTTCCTCCTGCTGCCGCCTCACCTGATACTTCGCCATCATTGCCCATTGATTCGGCTAAAATCATTTCTTCTATTTCAAAAAAGTTTTTTTTCAAATTCTCTGCTGCATTTTTATCGTATTTAAACAATTCCTGATAGGCTTTTTCCATCTCGGCCTGTCGCTCAGCCTTCCCGGCAGCCAGCATTTTCATGTTTTGCTTGTTTTCCGGTTCATCCTGGAATTGACGGTCATTTTCAATGCGCCTTTCCAGGTTGGCAATCAATGTATGCAGATAGTCTTCCTGCGAAACAGGTATAAAAAGGGGAATGCTCTTTTTACTGATAATAGTAACTTCCTGGCGGTTGGTTCGAAATACAGGGAAACCATGAAAATCGGCAGCTTTGCGCGGACCGGGATAAATATCCTCGATAAGCGGTGCACCTGCCAAAACAAATGGATTGTTAAAGTAAATGTATGCAGCCGAAGATATTTTCCGGTTAATAAACGGATTGCCGTCGACGCCCTTGAAGTAAGGATGAAAATACAGCTCGACACTTGCAGCAGTTACCGACCAGGAATCATCTGTCAATAGCTTAAACTCATTGCTATATTCCCATGTATTAACAGATTTGCCAAAAATCACTTTAAATCCTTGCGGGGGATTAAGCTTATCCCATGAAGAAATAATGCTGGTTAGCTGATCAATTCTTTCCCGGAACTCATCAATATGCGGTTTTGAAAAAAGTGACAAAGAACGGGCATCATTATGAAAATCTTCTAAAACCACTTCCCCTTTCACATAAGGCATCATTTCATTTCCGGCCTTGCTAATAACCACCTCGTTTGAAAATGGTTTATGCTGGGCAAAACCAGAAACAGAAAAAATGTAAAAGAGAAAAACAGTTACTTTAAACTTGAATTTCATAATTAATTATTTTAGGGGCACTTTAAATTGATTGACTTTATTGTGATCCGACTCCGAGTTCGTCCATTACCACATTTGCAGGATTCCATTCAAAGGCTTTGCGCAATTCTTCAATGTATAACTTAATCCCGTCCAACAGGAAGCCTCCATTCTGGGTTGAATGCGGATAGCCTGTGAACATGATCCGGCTTGACTCATCCTGCATGGCATTCATTTTCTCATAAATTTCCCATTGATTCAGCAATAAGTCATGTGCAGTTTCAATATTCCTGCGCTGAATTTGAGAAAGTGTATCACAGCGGAATTGCACAAAAGCAATTATTTTATCCTGTATATGTTGGGTATTTCCTCCGTTTTGTTTGGCTTCCCAGTATTCCTGGCTTAAATCATAACTTCTTTGATGAAAACCAAGCCCGATCTTCTCCTGCACTGCAATTTTTTCCTCAATGTATTTACCATAGGCATCATTAAGTTTTATGCGACATTTTTCAATATCTGCCCCAATAGCTGTCAACCTGGCCTCTGCTGCAGGGTTTTGGAAGATGGATTGATTAAATCCTATTTCTTCCTCGGCTTTTTCTCTTTTGCTTTTCTCCTGCAATTGAATATTTTCTATCTTAACCTCAACAGCCCTTATGCCTTTCTCAAAATTGTCCATAGCATCTGTGGACGCAATGCATAGGTTTTCAGGAATGGGTGGAAGTTCATTCAATAAGGATTCAGCAGTTGCCTGGGCTTTCACCACATAACAGGAGAAGGACAATACCAAGAGAATCAATATTCTTTCCACATTTACATTTTTTAAGGAATAAAAAGAAGAACTATCAGGATCACATATCCTGAAAAGCAATACCATCAGGCATAACAAATTTCGAAGCATCAACTTCACCTTCTTTCAATTCTATTGCATCAATAGAAATTTCCTGTTTACCAAATTCGGATACAGATTTCAGGGCAAGCCCTTTCCAGATCCATTGCAGGGTTTTAGCCGGCTTCTCTGTACTCAGCTTCTGGCAAATTTTGCCCATAACTTCTTCCTCTCCAAGCATCTTAATTCCGTATCGGTCAATTTCCCTTTGTGTGAGTTCATCATAAGAATTTTTAGGGGTCGTATAATTTTTGAAACATTGGCCTTCCGAACTATCAAAGTCCCAGGTATACCTGCTTCCATCCCTGATCAATGTGGATGACCCACTCTTCTCTCCACCAAGTATCATATAATTTTCTTCATATTGAAGTGCACCGTAATCATCGAACCATCTTTCGGTGATAAGATCAAAGCCCGATGCTTTGCTTTTGTACTTAATGTAGCCCGATTTAATATCATAAGGTTTTACCGGAACCTGATTTTGCTCTGCCGCTGCAAGAGTGACTTCATTGCTTTCTGTTTCAGCTACGGAAACAATTTCCTTTTCATTTGTATTGCCCGAACAATTTACCATCAACAAAGACAAAATGCTCATGATCAAATACTCACGAAGATTTTTCATATAGTTTAATTTTAATTAGTTTATAATTTGATGAATTCCACCCTGCGGTTTTTGGCTTTTCCTTCCGGGCTTGCATTTGAAGCAAGCGGCTGACTTTCGCCTGCACCATCGGTTTCCAGCATCGCAGCATCGGCATTAAAAGTCTTGATCAATTCACTTTTTACAGATTCGGCACGCCGCCTGGATAAGTCGAGATTCATTGCCTCATCCCCATCGCTGTCGGTATGACCAATGATATTTACACGCACACCAGGATTCTCTTTCAACACATTGGCAATATCATTTAATGCACCATAGGATTCGGGTTTTACTAAATCCTTTCCACTATCAAAATAAATTCCGTACGAAATCAACTTCCCTTCGGTGATGAGTTTGCTTCTTGTATCGGGAGCGGCAGTGCTGATTTGAAGGTTTGTAAGGAAGGGTTTACTTTCCGAATCCCAGCAACAAAACCGCAAGCGGTTAAACTTTGTGCCCTTAACAATTGTAGTAGGTCCGTCCAGTACTTTTTCTCCCCGGTGATAAATTCTAACCCGTCTGTTTTGTATCCATATAATAACATGATTAAGTTCTCCGCTGAGTATCGGATTCTTCTCCGAGCTACCTTCCAACCAGTTTTCCTCATCAAAGCCTTTGGACCTCCAGCCTCCTCCATACTCAGAGCATGGCCAGATTTGCAGGCCTCTCAGGCCGGGATAATAATCGGTATTCATTTCAATATCTACATCTCCTTCATATAAGGTCAATTCGAATTCTGTGAATTCGTCATCCACAACCAAATCAAAGGTTATAATAAAATTATCAGGAAAGCTTATTGGCTGAATAACAGAATAAACAGCTTCATCTCCATTCATATGAAACCAATTCCCGGATACTATGTTAAGGGTTTTCACTTCTCCACTGCCATTTGTTGTCCACAAGGCTGGAAAGTCACCTATGGCGTCCTGCGAAAAGTCATCATAGAACAAAATCTCGTCCCCCGGGACAAAATCGTATTGTGTAAATGATTGGAGTTTCTGCTCCTGGGCCTGACCATTTAAAAAAAATAAATGCGGGACAAGCAAAAAAATAAAAAGCCATAAAGATTTGGTCGTTTTCATATTATTTTACCGTATTAAATATTTGCTAAAAGTAAAGCCGGAAATTTTCAAAAAATAGTAAAAAAGCGACAAAATTATGTCCCCAATTATTGCCTGCCAGAGATCATTTTAACAATCTTAAGATTGCGTTTGAAAAAGTGAGAAGGGGTTTCTCCAACAAGTTTTTTAAAGTCTTTAATAAAATGTGTCTGGTCAAAATAATTACCAATAAACACCAAATCCTGGTATGTTGTTGCTTTCTGCCTGCTTATTAATTCCCACAGATAATTCACCCTCGCAATCCGTGCTAATATTTTTGGACTCACACCTATCCGTTTTAAAAAACAGCGTTGCAATGTTCTCTCATCCATGTTAATATTTTTAAGGGTTTCAGACAGTGGCATTGAAATACAATCTTTAACAATTTCCCTGAACGCAATATCTATGATATCTGGGCAGTATGGATGATCATGGCAGCTATTTATGTATTCTGAGAAACAATCGATTCTCTTTTCTGTGGATTTAAATTTTCTCATCTTGTTCCACAGGGGATAAAACCTATCATAATCTAATTGGATATTTAAACGATCAGCAGGAGACAGATCAATTTTCAAAATTCTTGACAACACAGAAGGAGAACAAGCAATGATCAATGTATCCAGCTTTCCATTAATTTCCAATTTCAGGGAATTGGACAAGACAGGTGCAAGAAAAAACAAGGGCAGTTTTGTTTGCTTTGGTTCCAGTATAGTGGGGGTATCTTTGAAATGAAACACGAACGCAATATCAACACGGGGAACAAAGCGATCAGTGAGTATCATCTTACCTTCAAACTGAATGGTTTCATACTGGGTGATAAGCCAATTAAGATCAGTACCCGGCAAATAATAATTTACATCTTGAAACATAACCAAAGATAAAGCAATAAACCTTATAAAAGGCTTTTTATCTTAGCCCCAGCTACTTTTTTTTATGAGAATAATCTTGTGTTCGGTTCAATAAAAAAGGCAGCCCTTGAGGAGCCGCCAATTATTAATTATCATTTCATTAATGCTTATGTTCTTTATCATCCCCCACCTTATGCCTGTGATCCTTATCTTCAAAGTACGCATCCTCGAATGCTTTCAGGGTTTCGCTTAGCTTATCAATTACATCCAGATCGATGGATTGCTTGGCTTTCATTGAATAAACCAGCAGTTCGTGTGCCAGGGTGATCTGCTTGATGTACTTTTCATATTTTTCACCTTCTGTTGGTTCAACCGGTTTGATCCGCTGATTCATGAAATACTGGTATACAATTTCCTGCATCTTGTTGGCATGCAACTCCTTGTTATCGATCCAGCGAACGAGCTGGTTGTAATTGATGTTTTCTGCGCTTTGCAGTTCTGCGATCTGCTTCATTGACTTCTCGATGGTTTGAATGTGCTCTTTCAGCATTTCTATCCTCAATTCATCATGATAAATCCCACAGGGAATCTCACAATGTGAATAACCCTTGTTCGCAAATGCAAAAAGAATCAATGCTGTAACTAAAAATTTACTGATGTTCTTCATTTCTTATTCTTTTTTTAATTTTTATATCTGGTTGATTGCTACAAATATAATAAATCTATTTATGTCTATATCTAGCGATTTTAGTATTAAGGTAAATTTAACATATCAACAAAGTAATTTGTTTACAAAATAATACCACATGAGAAGATTCTTTATCATGACAAATTTATCTTATACTTTTGCGTTGTGTTATACCAAACATATCGGATCTTGAATTATGAAAAAGAAAAAAGACGGTTCCAGATATAAAAATTACCTTTTCAATTATAAAGTCTGGCTTTCCACAATTACCGGGCAAGGTATCATAGATGATGATAAATATAAATTGTTAAAACTCATCAAAGAAAAAGGATCTCTAAAGGCCGCTGTTGAAGAAGCTGGAATAAGCTATCGCAAAGCCTGGGGAGACCTGAAAATTGCTGAAGAACATCTTGGATACCAGGTCATCACAAAGCAGCGTGGTGGAAAGGACGGCGGCACAACTGTTCTCACCGCCAAAGGTGAAAAACTCATCGAAGCTTACGAAGCCCTTCAGGAAAAGTTCGATGACTCGGTGGAAGAGGCTTTCCGGGAATTTCAGCGTAAAATTAGAGAAAACAACTAAAAGAAATTGAGAAACCGCAGCTTTCAAATCATATTGCTTCTGGTAACGGTGATCACAGCATCCTGCCGCAACAACGATTCCCGGCAGGAACATACACCAGGCAAAATTTCCGGTGACCTGATCATTTTTCATGCTGGCAGTCTGTCGGTTCCTTTTCAGCAAATTGCTGATTCCTTCCAATCAATCCACCCGCATGTGAACATTTTACGTGAAGCAGCAGGCAGTGTAGCTTGTGCCAGGAAAATCACAGAGCTGAATAAGCCTTGTGATATCATGGCCTCCGCCGATTATCAGGTAATTAACAAATTGCTAATCCCGGAATATACCGACTGGGCAATAAAGTTTGCTTCCAATGAAATGGTAATCGCTTATGAGAATCATTCGAGATACAGCGATCAGATCCACGAGCAAAACTGGTATAAGATTTTAAACAAAGAGGATGTTATCTACGGCCGCTCCGACCCAAACTCCGACCCTTGCGGTTACCGCACTGTGCTGCTGGCTGATCTTGCTTCAGATTATTATGATCTCCCGGAATTGAAAGCAAAATTATTGGCCAAAGACAACGAATATATACGCCCAAAGGAAACAGATTTGATTGCACTGCTCCAAACCGGCTCAATCGATTACATGTTCATTTATCGTTCGGTTGCCCAGCAACACCAATTAAAGTATGTTTCCTTGCCAGATTCTATCAACCTGAAGAAACCCGAATTGACTTCTTTTTACCAGACGGCTGAAGTTGAAATACATGGAAACAAACCCGGGAGTGTTATCACACAAAAAGGAGAGCCCATGGTTTACGGAGTGACCATCTGCAGGGCTGCACCCAATAAAAAAACAGCCATGAAATTCCTTGAATACCTTCTTTCTCAAAACTCAGGAATGAAAATCATGGAAATGAACGGGCAACCCTCTGTGATACCCGCTTACACCAAAACTTATAACAAATTACCAGATGAACTCAGGAAATTTGCAAACAACAAATAATTAATCATTATGAGAAAAGACAAATATAATATACAAGAAGCATTGAAAATGCTCGGGATTAAAGAGGTAAATCCCGGGGCAACCACAGGTACCGAATGGTTCGACACCCAGGGGGATAACATCGAAAGCCACTCCCCTGCTGATGGTCAACTGATCGGAAAGATAAAACAGGGCACCTTGGATGATTACGAAAAGATCATTGCCAGGGCCCAGGAGGCATTTAAAATTTGGCGAATGATCCCTGCACCCAAAAGAGGAGAAATCGTCAGACAGATCGGTAACGAACTGAGAAAATACAAAGAGCCTCTCGGCAAACTGCTCAGTTACGAAATGGGGAAAATCTACCAGGAAGGCCTGGGTGAAGTGCAGGAAATGATTGATATCGCCGACTTTGCAGTGGGACAGTCGCGTCAGCTTTACGGTTTTACCATGCATTCCGAAAGGAAGAATCACAGGATGTATGATCAGTACCATCCGCTGGGAATCGTAGGCGTAATCACAGCTTTTAACTTCCCGACTGCTGTATGGTCATGGAATGCACTGATTGCACTTATAGCCGGCAATGTTGTATTGTGGAAACCTTCTTCGAAGGTGATGTTATGCTCAATTGCAGTGCATAACATCATTCAAAAGGTATTGAAAGAGAACAATGTACCGGAGGGCACGGTAAACCTAATTGCTGCTAGCTCCAAATATGTCGGGGATGATTTTCTGGCAGATAAAAGAATACCGCTGGTTTCGGTCACAGGCTCCATACCCGTTGGAAAAAGGGTTGCAAAGATCGTTGGAGAAAGGCTTGGTAAAACCATCCTGGAACTGGGTGGCAACAATGCCATCATCATCTCTCAATACGGCAACAAGGAAATGGCGCTGCGAGCCAGCATGTTCGGGGCCATTGCCACGGCCGGACAACGCTGTACTTCCACCAGACGCTTACTCATCCACGATTGCATGTATGATCTCTTCAAAGACAAGCTCATGAAGGCCTATGAACAAATCCGGGTCGGCCATCCATTGGATGAAAACACGGTAGTAGGACCACTAATCGATAAAAAAGCTGTTGATGCTTTCAAAGATGCGCAGCAAGCAATCAGGGATCAGGGTGGAAAAATCATTTACGGAGGCAAAGTGTACGAAGGAGAGAAATTTGAATCGGGATGTTATGTACAACCCTGCATAGCAGAAGTGGAAAACCACTACCCCATCGTGCAGGAAGAAACCTTTGCCCCAATCCTGTACCTGATCCGGTACAAAAATATTGAAGATGCCATTGAGATGCACAATGCTGTTCCGCAGGGATTGTCCTCAGCCATTTTCTCAAAGAATATACACGAAACCGAGAAATTCCTTTCCCACGAAGGATCGGATTGCGGCATTGCCAATGTGAACATTGCTACGAACGGTGCAGAGATTGGTGGTGCATTCGGAGGAGAGAAAGAGACTGGCGGTGGCCGTGAATCCGGTTCGGATGCATGGAAAGCATATATGCGGAGGCAAACCAATACCATCAATTACGGTATGGAATTGCCCCTGGCACAGGGGATCAAATTTGATGTTTTTGATGATTAAAGTGAAGAACTTGTTTAATAGGGGTTCTTAAACGTAACCTTCGTAAGGTCATGCAAGGAACGCAAAGAAAAGAAAACTGACTGTCAGGTCCTTGCAGCTATTACTTTTCTTTGCGTTCGCTGCGTTTAAAAAAGAGCGGAAAACGGGACTCGAACCCGCGACCCTCAGCTTGGGAAGCTGATGCTCTACCTACTGAGCTACTTCCGCTTTATTACTAATTTCTTATACTGCTAACCTCAGCTTGCGATCCGCCGGCTGGCGGACTACCTACTGAGCTAATTCCCCTTCATTTCTAATTTCTTATACTGCTAACCTCAGCTTGCGATCCGCCGGCTGGCGGACTACTTTCTGAGCTAATTCCCCTTTATTTCTAATTTCTTATACTGCTAACCTCAGCTTGCGATCCGCCGGCTGGCGGACTACCTAATGAGCTACTTCCGCTTTATTACTAATTTCTTATACTGCTAACCTCAGCTTGCAATCCGCCGGCTGGCGGACTACCTGCTGAGCTAATTCGCAATAACGATAGCAAATTTAGTAAATTGAATGTAAGTTTATACCTGGATATGCAAAAAAAATGCATTACATCGTAGGGCATAGATGAAACGAACAACATGGATAGCTGTGGAAACAGCTACAATGTTGCCAACTTGCCAGGATGATAGAAGAATGTTGTTTTGGCAAAATCATATCTTTGCACCAATCAGTGAGAGCAGTAATAAATATCTAAAAAGTCTGCAAGCAACTGCTTCTTGTTAAATACGATACTTTTTTATAGCAAAAATCAGTATAAGCAATGATTGAAAGCGGAATGTATTGCCTTATGATCTGGAATGATCAATAAATTTATAAAACGAATAAAAAAATTAATCAATCAAAAATTATGAAAAAAACAACTTTATTATTGATGGCCATGACCCTGTTTGTAATGTCATACGGACAGGATCAAAGCAATGATTTTTATGATGATGCAGAACCCTATTATCTTTTTGGTCCGCGAACCATAGAAATTAGCGGTGAAATAGAAAATCCCGGAATGATTGATCTTGCAGACTTCCCAGCTCATTCAGTTATCGTAAAAGAAGCCATGCTTACGAAAAATGACAATCAATTCATTGGTGCATACCGTTATGATGGTGTTTCACTTTATGACATTCTAAACCTTTTTATTCTGGATAAAAAGAATAAAAACAAATTCAACCCCATCATCGACCTGTATGTGGAAATTGAAAATATGGAAGGTGAAAAAGCTATTTTAAGCTGGGGGGAGATCTATTATCCTGTGCATCACGATGAGATTCTGATCGCCACCCAAGTAACCCGCATTGTTCCTTCCAAAACCGAGGAACTCTGGCCTTTGCCCGAAAACACAAAACTGGTGGTGGCCTCAGATCTTATCACCGAAAGGAATATTTCCAATCCTGTGAAAATCACAGTCCGCTCAGCAAACAAGGCATTTGAAGTTGAAAAGGGCATGAGCCCCATGTTTGCCTCCAGTATTATTGTGGAGGATCAGGAAAAAAAGGTCATGAAGATTGATGCCTTGCCCAAAGACTTTTGCCAATTAACTTATGAAACCACTTTTTACGGAAGAGGCAGAGGCATTCACAGTACCACTCCTTTTAAGGGTGTTATGGTAAAAGACATATTGCGAAAAGAATTTCCTTTAAAGCCCGAAAACATTGCAAAAGGATATTTCATCATTTCAGCCGAAGATGGATATCGCGCTGTATTCACCTTCAGCGAGATCATGAACCGCAACGATCAGGCAGAACTACTGCTGATCGATGAAGGAGATACCGACGGTGGCAAATTCCGTTTGTTCCCGGCATTTGATTTTTTTTCCGACCGTGCTATCAAATCGGTGAATGGAATTTACTACAGGATGTTGGACTAGCCGGGAAGTGAAGACTTCACCGTTCCATATTGCAATCGACCAGATGGAATCTTCATGGAAAACAAGCAACTGATATTATCAGCCAAAGAAACTTGAAAGCATTCAGAATTTGTAAGTGTTTTGGACAAGCTTAACTTTTATGATACAAAAAAACCTGACAGCGTCACCGATCTGTCAGGTTTTATCATCCTTAGGCAGGCAAAAATTCTATTAATCAATGAATTACCCCGAGGCAAGCCTGCGGGGTATCAATTTGAACTATTCATTTGATTCGCCCCAAGGGGCTGGGAACCTGGCCGACAGGCAAGCTATGACCCTTGAGATCCCTCGACCGCGCCTCCGCTGAGCAGCTTCAGCGCTCGCGGAAGCTCGGGATCCCAGACGGGCACGCAGTCCGACTATGTTTTTTTTAGTTCGCTTACGCTCCTAAAAAATCAGTCTCACTGATTTAAATCATAACAGAAAACAGTACCCGATTCCATCAAAGCCCGTATATCTCTTTTCTTACCAAAAATATTGATACTTTTATTGTCGAGGTTTGGCATCCAGAACAAATGATTGGTAAAAGGATCAACTGTATAACAGGGATTTTTTCTGTTGAAGTCTGTCGGGATAAAACCTTTGATTTCCCCATCAAGCTTTGAAACAATGGCCAGACCAACACCATCCTCTTTTGTTTTGGTATTGATGATAAGATAGTTTTTAGTCGCTTTTGAATTTTTAAAGCGTTTGGCAATGGCATCCACATTTTTGCTGATGGAAGACAGATTGGCTACACCCATTGCCGCCATCTGGTTCATTTCTTTGTTGTATTCTGCTTTTGCCACATCCATGCCTTTTTCGTAATTCTCAGTGGCTTCGTTCCATTCTTTCAGTTTTTGAGGATCCATCTGTGAGCTTTGAGCATAAGCATTGCCCATACCATGCATCATTTCTCGATTGAACTGATCGGCTTGTTCCACCATTTCTGCCGAAACGGCTGCTCCGGCAACCGTTGCCAGGCTTCCCAGTGCCTTGAAAGTAGCACCCAGCACCTGTCCGGCAATATTAAATCCTGACTCGCCCGGAGCCCTGTAATACTTTTCAAAGATTACATTACCTTCCTTATCAAACTTCATCACATTCTGATCGGAATAAAGCACAATGCCATCATGGTAAAGATCCATGCCTTTTGCCTCATCACCACCATCAAGTTTTATCTTGTCATGGGTAAACTCCTTTGCTGTCAGTCTGCTTTTATCAAACTCATAAATATTTCTTTTGCCGGAATTATAGAAATAAGCCTTTTTCCCGGCATTCAGTTTTATCAATTGATCATTGGATCCCAGTTTGAGTTCTTTGTCAACCACAAATTCCTTGGAATCATATTTATAGATATTGGCACCATTCCTGGAAGTGATCATCAAACCACCATTCACCTCTTCAAACTGGTATGGCCCGGCGAACAGTTTTTCCGGCTTTCTCAGTTCAAACTCCCCGCTTTCGGGATCAACGATATTGAAGAAGTATTTATCAGCCATACCTGCCTTCGTGATAAAAACGATCCCCTTTTTGCAGAAGGAAGATTGATAATAGCCCCCTTTGTATTCAATGCCTTCGCCCCAGTAAGTTTTTCCGGTTTCGGGATCGATCATGTTCATCTTGTTGGATGAAAACATATTTTCATTGTCGGCGGGGATCAGAACAATTCCATCCTCCTGAAAGATCAGGCTGGTTACCGGACCGGAAACCTTTACCGGTTTTGACCAAACTTGTGCTCCGGAAGTCGCACTGTGACATGTCATATAGGGACCGCTGAAGACATAAATCTTTTCAGCATCCTTCGATGGAAATATTCTTGAATGATCAACCGTCACAGCCTTAAAAAAACCTTTCTGGTCGCCGAATTGTGAAGGATATTCAATATTCCAGTTCACTTTTCCATTTTTGTCAATATGCATCAGTCTTTCATGCACAGCAACAAAAACACCTCCCTTGCCATCACCGATGGGATCGCACATGAGACCTTTGTTTTCCTCTTTTTCCTCTATTGAAATGAGTCCGCCACCAATTTCCACATCCTTGTCCAAGTCAAGATCCTGCTTCCACAGCAATTTACCCGAATTAAGGCCAATCATCCAGAATTGCTCCTTGTCATTCATTTGGGTGTAAACAAGTAAATTATTTCCTGCACGGATGGGATAAAATGCCTGTATTTCTTCCATGCCCAGTGATCTGGGATCACAGAGGATTTCCCCGTTTGCAGGGTTTATTACAAATAGTTCTGTTTCAGAGGGAGAATGCTCGAAGTAAACATAAGGTGTGTTGCTAAGAACCTTGAACTTTCCATAGTTAAAATCCTTCTTCCACAATACATTTCCGTTTTCGGCATCCATGGCAACTGTTGTGTTGTCATCAGTTCCAGTGACCAGTGTGCCATCCGGAGCAAATTCATTCCATGTAATACGTGCACCTGTCTTGCTTTCCCATTTTTCATTCATCTGGCAAAACAGCATTGCCGGCATGATAATGCCCAGCATCAAAATCAAATTTTTTCGCATAATGTCAATTTTTTGGTGTGTAATTTATAGTTGATTAATAGTCATGCATAGCAGATAATTTATTCTGAGAAACCAGAACTGGCAAATTTATCATTTAAGTTTTTTCTGCAGGCCTTAATTGACAATAATCTTCATAACTTGTATTAATTTATTCACAAATATTTGGAAACAAAATATTTCAATAATTTTGTCTTTGCAAATGATCAGAACCAAAACAACATATCTCATATTTTCCTTTCTCGGTGGGATCATTTTGCTATTTCTGGTGGGTCCGCTGGTATCCCTGTTTTTGTCCTCCACTCCCAACAGTTTGTTTGAAACTTCCCGCGAACCAGAAGTGCTCCGAAGCATCTGGCTGACGTTGTGGACCTCCATGGCCGGGACTTTTATCTTTGCCATTGCAGCCATCCCTTTTGCCTATTTGCTGGCAAGAAGAGAATTTCCCCTGAAAAACCTTGTAAATGGCATCATCGACCTGCCCATTGTAATACCCCATACTGCGGCAGGAATAGCATTGCTTGGCAGCATATCGAGAGACACCTGGGTGGGAAAGACCGCAGAGGTCCTGGGCATAGACTTCGTTGGACATCCTGCCGGAATCGCCCTGGCCATGGCTTTTGTAAGCCTGCCATTCCTGATAAATGCTGCCCGGGATGGATTTGCTTCGGTGCCCGAAAAACTTGAAAAAGCTGCCATGAATCTCGGAGCCTCTCGCTGGAGGGTTTTCATTACCATTTCCGTTCCCCTGGCATGGAGAAATATTCTCAGTGGTCTGATCATGATGTTTGCCCGTGGAATGAGTGAATTTGGTGCCGTAGTGATCATCGCCTATCATCCGATGATCGCCCCGGTAATGATTTATGAAAGATTCGGATCCTTTGGACTGGAATACGCCCGCCCGGTGGCAGTGATTTTTATACTGGTTAGTCTGATATTTTTTATGATCCTTAGATTGATTGCCAAAAAAGGAAGCCATGCTGAAGATTAAGGGAATCCATAAAAACTTCAAATCCTTTCAGTTAAAGAATATTCACCTGGAAATTGAAAAGGGAGAATATTTTATGCTGCTTGGTAAATCGGGATCCGGTAAAAGTTTGCTGCTTGAGATCCTGGCCGGGATGCAATTCCCGGACGCCGGAAACATCATCCTGCAAGGGAAAGACATTACGCGGCTTGACATTAGAAAAAGAAAGATCGGGTTGCTTTTCCAGGATTATGCAATCTTTCCACACCTGAATGTTTTTGACAACATAGCCTATGCAATGCGGTCTGCCAAAAAACCTGGTAAAACAATCAGAACCAAGGTTTACAACCTGGCAGAAGAATTCGGGATCTCCCATTTGCTGAAAAGGAAAACGCAGAATCTAAGCGGTGGTGAGAAACAAAGACTTGCCCTTGCCAGAACCCTCGCCATGGAACCGGAAATTCTTTTGCTTGATGAACCTTTGACCAGCCTGGACGTTCAGCTCAGACAGGGCACCCGCAAATTACTCCGAAGGATCAACCAGTCGGGCCAGACCGTAATCCATGTTACCCACGATCATGAAGAGGCAATTTTACTGGCAGATAAAATTGCCGTGATCCATCATGGCAGCATTATACAGAGTGGTAAAACCAGGGAGGTTTTTCAAAAGCCCATCAACGAATTTGTGGCCAACTTTACAGGTGTCAAAAATTTCTTCAGGGTAAAATTTATGAAAGATACCAGCGGGGATAACTTCCTGGCAGTTCTGAACGAGAATATTTCCATTAAAATCCTGGGAGAACCCAAACAACAAACGGGAGCCATTGTTCTGGCTTGTCGTGATATTTTCCTGAGCCGTGAAAAACCTGATACTTCGGCTGTTAATAATTTTAAAGGTTTGATTACAGAAATCATCCCAGCTATCAGGGGATATGAAGTCACCCTGGATATCGGTTTCATGCTTTCGGTACTGATCAGTGCCGAATCATTGAAAAAGCTGAACATTGAACAAGGCAAAAGCATCTGGGCATCTTTCAAAGCATCCTCGGTTAAAGTATTGCAGTAATCCTTAAAGCAGCTTCTGACCAAGGCCGGATGCGGAACTGTCCGGTGCTCCCTTTCAGAGATTTAGCGGAGCGTGAGAAGGAGAATAACTTCATGAACAACCACTAATTAACATATTGATAACAAAATAGTTCCCATTCCTTTCTTAACTTTCGCTGCATAAATGACAGCATATTAACCAAAATCAATTTCTTATGGAAGAATGTATTATTAACATCAGCGATTTCGACTGGTGGGCCATAGTGGTGGCAACGATAGCCAGTTATGCTTTCGGAGCGCTCTGGTATTCACCTGTTTTATTTGGAAACACCTGGGCAAGCATACAAAATCTGAGCGAAGAGAACTTGAAAAAAGGCTGGGCATCAGCCATGATCGTGACTTTCATCACCACATTTTTAACAGTTCTGGTTGTTGAAATCTTCATCGTGGGACTCCAGGCAAATTTCATTGGTCAGGCCATCATGGTAGGCATCCTGATCGGTTTGTTTGTGGTGGCAGGCAATATGCTTTCGGAAAACCTGTATTCCAGGCATCCGCTGAAGTTTTGGTGGATCACTGCCGGTTATCGGTTTATCATGATCCTGATCATGGCCATCATTTTAGGACTGTGGAGATAATATCCTGATATAACTTTTATTTAATTTACGGGAAGCCCGGATGGGTTTCCCTTTTTTTATTCCGGTTAAACCGAATTCATTAATTTTACCGACTGTTAATCAATTCAAATTAAATTATGATGAAAAAAGGATTCGCTTATTTTATGATCACAGCTTTTGTCCTGTTCTTTAGCAATACCTTTGCACAGGATGAAACCGAAAAAGAAAACACCTATCAGTTCACAGAAATCAAAGAGATCCCGCATACACCGGTTAAAAACCAGTATCGCTCGGGAACATGCTGGAGCTTTTCCGGACTCGGGATGCTCGAAGCAGAACTGATCCGGGAAGGCAAAGGAGAATACGATCTTTCCGAGATGTATATTGTTCGCAATGCTTATTCCGACAAAGCCAAAAAATATGTGCGCCTGCATGGCAACCTCAATATGGCCGGTGGTGGTGGCTTTAGCGACGACATTTATGTAATGGACAATTATGGGCTGGTTCCGGAAGAAGTATACAGCGGTAAGGTAATCGGGGAAGAAAATCACGTTCATGGCGAAATGGATGCCGTTTTCAAAGCATATACCGATGCCGTGATCAAGAATAAGAACCGGAAATTAACACCTGTCTGGCACGATGGCTTCGAAAGCCTGCTGGATGCTTACCTGGGTGAGTATCCCGAAACATTTGAATATGAAGGAAAAGAATATACACCCGAAAGTTTTGACGCAGAACTGGGGCTCAATCCGGATGATTATATCGAGATTACTTCCTACACACATGTCCCCTTTTATGAGCACTTTATTATGCAGATACCCGATAACTGGATGTGGAGCGAAACTTACAATGTACCCATGGAGGAAATGATGGAGATCATCGATTATGCCGTCGACAACGGATACACCATCGCCTGGGGTGCTGATGTGAGTGATAAGGGTTTTAGCTGGAAGAATGGTGTCGCCATCATCCCCGACACGGAAACCAAAGACCTCAGCGGCACTGAAAAGGAACGCTGGGAAGACCTTACGGATAAAGAAAGGAAAAAAGCCATGTACAGTTTCGAGGAGATCGTTCCGGAAAAAGAAATCACCCAGGAAATGCGTCAGGAGGCTTACGATAATTATGAAACAACCGACGACCATGGCATGCTCATCGTTGGAAAAGCCAAAGACCAAAAAGGCAATATTTATTACAAGGTGAAAAACTCATGGGGTACCGAGGACCATATTTACGATGGGTACCTCTACGTTTCAAAACCTTATGTTGCCTATAAAACCATGAACTTCATGGTAAACAAAGAGGCATTGCCCAAGAACATCAGAAAAAAACTTGAGCTTTGATTCAGCCTATTAAAAAGACATCAGGCATCTGTTTCGGCAGATGCCTTTTTTTTTGCCTTAAAATTAAATTGTAAATAAGCTTCATTCTTAATATTTTTGACAAAGCAATCAAATTCAACAATTATGGAAAATAAAACACTCAGAAATATTTTAATCTCCATCGCTGTGGGAATCTGGTTTATCGTTTTCCAGAATGCAGGCATCATTCCTCAAATAACACCAACTGTAGTCAGGGCCGATTCAGCTTTGCAAATTAGCGGATCGGTTAGGATAGATGATATTGTTTTTGTTAAAGGTAAAGTGGATGCCAACCTGGAGAGTATCAACGGTTATGCTAAATTTTACAAAGATCCTCGTACAGGACAGTTTTACGTTCTGCCGGTTACGGATCCCTACGAATAAGATCTCCGAATGAGGAATTTTTCAGGAATAATTGTATTTTTTTTACTGGGCATACAGACCGTTTTTGCCCAGGAGCCCATTGATATGCTGATCAAAAAATATAAGCATGCTTCAGAGGACAGCAGCAAAGTATTACTGCTCAACAAGCTTGCCCTTGCCTTCAGTGATACCAATGTAGATATTTCCACACAATATGCCCGTCAGGGACTCAATCTTGCCAACAAAATCAACTACCGTTATGGTATTGCACTTTCAAACAGGAACCTGGCTTATGCATTTTTACAGGGCAACAATTTTCAACCAGCCATCAATTATTATTTAATATGCATTAAGATTTACAACGAAATAGGCCGTTTCGACCAGAGCGCCGAGGCCTACAACAAAATTGGCGAGATCTACAAAAGCCAGGGCAGTCAGCGCCAGGCACTGGATCATTTCAACAAGGCACTGCAACTGGCCGAACAAGCCTCCAGCCGTTACCACAAAGCAAATGCTCTCAATAATATTGGCAGCATTCATTTCGATGAGACCAATTATGATCAGGCCTATGAATATTACTTGAAAAGCCTGATGATCAGGGAAGAAATCCAGGACACCATAGGCATGGCAGCTTCTTATAACAATGTAGCCGAAATATACAGGTTGCGCGAAGAATTCGACAAAGCCCTGAATCTTTACGAGATTAGCATTGGCATGAACAAGATTTTGGACAAACAGGACTGGCTGGCCATCAATTATCTGAACATTGGAAATGTGCATCTTGCAAGTAATAATTATGATGAGGCTTTTGCAAGTTTTCAAAAAGCACTGGAAATAAACCAGAAGATTGGAAACCAGAAAGGCATTGCCAACTCAAATATCTGGCTGGGCAATTATTATGTTAAGATCAAAAATCCGCGCAAAGCCCTTGAACTGTTTCGCATCGCCCTGGAGATTGGAAGAAAACATAATTATCCGAGGGTGGTTTCGGCATCCGCACTGGGCAGTAGCGAGGCCCAGAGCAATATGCGAAATTTCGATAAGGCCCTGAAGTTTTTCAAGATGCACTCAAGCATTGACGATTCGCTTTTCAATGTTGAAAAAGCCAGGCAGATCGCAGAAATGGAAGCCCGTTTCGAAGCCGACCGGCAGAAACAGGAATTAATACTCAAAGACCAGGAAATAGAACTTTATGAAAGAAACGAGCGAATCATCCGGTTGCAGATGATCATGGCCATCGGTGGCCTGGTGCTCTTTATCATCATCGGTTTGCTGATGTATGGACGGCAGAAGGGCAAGATCAGGAAAGACAGAGAACTCATGGATAAAAACCGGGAAATTCATCATACCCAGCAAAAGCTGATGAAAAGCGAATTGAACATCAAAAACAACGAATTGATGAATTTCGCTTTGCACATTGTGCAGAAAAATGATTTCCTGCAGGCAGTGAAAAATGATCTGAAAATAATCAAAGCCAGGTGCGACGAAAAAGAACAACCACAAAAGATCAACGAACTCTTGCTGAAGGTCAACCAAAACCTCAGGATGAGCACCGAACTGGAACAATTCCAGAAGAATGTGGATCAGGTCAATCGTGAATTTTTTCATAAACTGGAAAACAAATTTCCCAATCTCACCGAAAATGAAAAGCGCCTCTCAGCGCTTTTGCGCCTTAACCTGTCATCCAAGGAAATCGCAACCCTGAATAACATCTCTATCAAAGCGGTTGAAATGGGACGGTACCGGCTCAGAAAAAAGATCCTGCTGGAAACCAATGACAGCCTGACGGATTTTTTGCAGAAGTTATAAAGATCATTCCCGGGCAATCATTTGTAGTAAGCTAACATGTCTTTTATTGCTGATTATTTGCATATTAACAATTAGCCTGTAGAGTTATTCAAAACGATTCCATATGTTTAACAATGCCTTGTAGAGGAAAGGTAGAGTTCAATTGCTTCTCTGTTTGACACTTTTCAGATAAAATTGCCGCAGAATTATTGCATTATGAATTCCGATCAAAAATACATTGAAGCCTGTTTGAAAAACGATCCCAAAGCGCAGGCCAAACTTTTCAGGAAGTATTTCAACAGGATGTACATAATTTGCCTGCGACTTGCCAAAAACAATATGGATGCAGACGACATTTTGCAGGAAGGATTCATCAAGGTATTTGCCAATTTGAAATCATTCAGAAATGAGGGAAGCCTGGAAAGCTGGATGCGCCGCATCATGATCAACACCTCATTCAACTTTTACAAAAGAAAATACCCCTCTTTCCAGGAGGTGGATTTCGAAAAAATAAGCATTCCCCGTCATAAACCTGCTGATGCGCTGGACCTGATCGCTGAGAAAGATATCTCGTGCCTGGTGGAAGAATTGCCCAAAGGATACAAAAAAGTATTCATGCTGAGTGCTGTCCAGGGTTATACCCACAAAGAGATCGGAAAAATGCTGCATATTTCCAAAAACACATCCAAATCACAGCTCAACCGGGCCAAAACAAGTCTGAAGGAAAAGATATCAAATGTTTTTCAGTATGAGGATTTTAATTCCTATTACGAAAACTGCCTTGCCGGTTAATGATTCCTTTACCAGAAAGGGATTATTCTTTCGCCCATTAGTTATATCTTTGAAGCCAAATTTTACCAAAGCCAAAACATGGTATTAAACACATCAGACTGGATCATTATTTTTTCTTTTTTTCTGCTTTCCCTGCTGATCGGGATATACACATCCAAAAAAGCCGGTAAAAACTATGCAGAGTTTTTCCTGTCGGGTCGTAACATGCCCTGGTGGTTGCTGGGTGTTTCCATGGTGGCTACTACTTTTTCATGCGATACGCCCAACCTGGTTACGGACATTGTAAGGCAAAACGGAGTAGCCGGCAACTGGGCCTGGTGGGCCTTCCTGCTCACCGGCATGCTGACAGTTTTCATATATGCCAAGCTCTGGCGCAGATCCGGCATCAATACCGACCTTGAGTTTTACGAAATACGCTACAGCGGAAAAATGGCAGCTTTCCTGCGGGGATTCCGCTCTGTTTATCTGGGATTCTTTTTTAATATCCTCGTTATGGCATCCGTATCGCTTGCTCTCACCAAGATCGGGGCGGTAATGCTGGGATGGCCGGCTGCTCAGACACTCATCATCGCCATGTTGATTACGGCAGTCTACAGCACCCTAGGTGGATTACGAGGCATTGTGCTGACGGATTTTTTTCAGTTCCTGATCTCCATGGTTGGTGCTGTAGGGGCGGCACTCATCCTGCTCAATATGCCGGAGATTGGCAACATGCAATCCCTGATCAGCCACCCGGAAGTTTCCGGCAAAATTTCCCTTTTGCCTGATTTTTCCGATACAAATTCATTGATATTGTTATTCATTCTTCCCCTGGCTGTGCAGTGGTGGAGTGTTTGGTACCCGGGAGCTGAGCCCGGAGGCGGGGGATATATCGCACAACGCATGTTGTCAGCCCGCACCGAAAAAGGAGCCATGGGAGCCACTTTCTTTTTCAATGCTGCACATTATGCCCTGCGACCCTGGCCCTGGATCATTGTTGCCCTGGCATCCCTGGTCGTATTTCCGGACCTTGCATCCCTGGAAGCTGCTTTTCCAAATACCGATCCGGATCTCATCCGGCACGATTTTGCCTATCCTGCCATGCTGAGCTTCCTGCCCAACGGATTCCTGGGCATTGTGGTTGCCTCGCTGATCGCTGCCTTTATGTCCACCATATCAACCCATCTGAACTGGGGATCGAGTTACCTGGTGAATGATTTCTACAAAAGATTTGTAAAGCCCGAAGCCAGCCAGAAAGAACTTGTTTTTGCAGGTAGGATATCAACCGTACTCTTAATGATCATTACCGTGATGGTGGCACTGCTGCTAAGAAATGCCTTGCAGGCCTTCAACATCCTGCTGCAAATCGGGGCCGGCACAGGGCTCATCTTTATCCTGAGATGGTTCTGGTGGCGCATCAACGCCTACAGTGAAATTACAGCCATGGTCGTTTCTTTTTTGATAGCTGTATATTTCCAGTTTGTTCATCCCTACACGAATTTACCCGCCCTGGGAACAGGAATGCAACTTGTGATTGGCGTAGGAATAACAACTGCTGCATGGCTGTTGGTCACTTTTCTAACAGCTCCTGAAAATACTAAAACACTTGTGGCTTTCTACAACCTGGTCTTTCCAGGTGGTCCAGGATGGAAGAGGATATTGATTGCAGCGGAAAACGAAGGCATTCCCATTGAAGAAAAGAAAAAAGGCTGGGATGTCCCCCATGGAATCCTGGCCATGGTACTGGGTTGTTTTGCCATTTACAGCGCATTGTTCGCAACAGGCAACTGGATTTACGGAAAATATCAATTAGCGGCAATACTGTCGGTCATATTCGTGATATCGACATATTTGCTGACGAAAACATGGTCGAAATTAAAAATCAGATAAATATGAAACCAACATTATTGATATTGGCGGCAGGGATCGGAAGCCGCTACGGTGGAGTCAAACAAATGGACCAGGTGGGTCCATCCGGAGAATCCATCATTGATTATTCAATTTATGATGCCATTCGTGCAGGATTTGGAAAAGTCGTTTTTGTGATCAACAGGAAAATTGAAAAGGATTTTAAGGGCATTTTCGAAAAGAAACTGAACTGCAGGATAGAAACGGAATATGTCCTGCAAGAAGTAACAGATGTTCCTCCGGATTTTGAGATCCACCCTGACCGCAAAAAACCCTGGGGTACTGCGCATGCCGTTTTGGTGGCCAGGGATAAGATAAAAGAGCCTTTTGCCGTGATCAATGCGGATGACTTTTACGGTGCAGGGGCATATGAACTCATTGCGGAATTCTTTAAAAGCATTGATCCCACCTCAAACCGCTATGCCATGGTGGCCTATCAGTTGGGTAAAACCTTGTCAGAGCACGGATCCGTTTCCAGGGGCGTGTGCAGCATTGATCATGAAGACTTCCTGAGAAAAGTTGTTGAACATACAAAAATTGAAAAAATCGACAACAATATTGGTTTCAGGGATGAAGAAGGCAACTGGGATCTTTTACCGGAAAACACATATGTCTCCATGAATTTCTGGGGATTCACAGCCGGGATTTTTGATTTTCTTGAAAAAGGTTTCAATGAATTTATTCGTGCAAATGCATATAAGCCAAAAGCAGAATATTTCATACCTTCGGTAGTAACTGAACTGATCAACAGTATGGACGCAACGGTCAGAGTCCTGAAATCAAAGGACCAGTGGTTCGGCGTAACTTATAAAGAAGACAAAGATATTACCATCGACAGGATCAAAGAACTTGTTGACCAGGGGATTTATCCGGAAAATCTTTGGAAATAAAAAGGAGTGTTTTGGATAAGATCACAGAAATCTTCGATCAATTCAGGACCGGGTTCAAATTCAGGTCGTTTAAAGAATTGAAAACAGGGCATATCAACCAGAGTTTCCTGATCACAACAGATTCGGGAAAGCAGTTGTTTTTGCAAAAAGTGAATGAAGGGGTATTCAAAGACCCAATTAAACTGGCCCATAATTTTAACATTCTCAGCCTTTACGTAAAACCCTGGATTGAGAAAGAAAGTCCGTACAGTTTTCCCAAATTTTACTACGCCCATAAGTACCTGCCTTTCCTGGAGGATGAACAGGGTGGATACTGGCGTTTGATGGATTACATTGAAAATACGCACAGTTTTTCTATGTCATCCAAACCTTCGATTGCCTATGAAGCGGCCACGGCCTACGGCATTTTTCAGAAAGCCTTGCTAATACCGTCAAAAGACGCTTTTTATACCACGATCACCAGCTTCCGAAACCTCAATATGCGGATTCGATCCCTAAAATCCGCCATCAAAAGGGATATCAAAAAAAGGAAAAAGTCAGCCAATGCAGAGATCAATGCCATCATCCGGCTGGAAAATATCAACACTGACAATCATGCGCTGATCAAATCAGGGAAAATCAAAAAACTGATCACCCACAACGACACCAAGCTGGACAACATCCTCTTCGATAAAAACAGCCTGAAAGCTAAAGCTGTCGTTGATTATGATACCATTCAACCCGGTTATCTGATCTATGATTTTGGTGACATGGTTCGTTCCTTTTGCAACCCGGTTGAAGAAGACATTTCGGATTTGAAAAAAATCCATATCAACACTGACATGTTAGCTGCTGTCCTGGAGGGTTTCGCAGGTGAGATCGGGGATCTTGTTAGTCAGGCCGATAAAGAATCTTTATCTCTGGGTGTAAAAGTGATCATTTACATGCAGGCCATTCGTTTCTTAACGGATTACCTGAACGGAGACATTTATTACAAAACTGATGATCCCGAGCAAAACCTCAAGCGATGCCGGAACCAGTTGAAATTACTTGAAAATTATATCCAGCAAGAAGCTGAAATCCAGAAAATCATTAAGAAATATTTACAATGAGAAAAGTATCCTTTTTTGTAATTGGATTATTTCTGTCCTCCTTACACTTACTGTATTCTCAAAACAATAAAACTTTCGAATGGGAAAATCCCAAGATTATTTCAATCAACAAGGAACCTGCTCATGCGAAGCGCGTTCCTTTTGAGAGCACTCAGCAGGCCATGGAGATTGATATCAGTAAATCGCCCTGGTATAAATCTCTCAATGGAAACTGGAAATTCAACTGGGTGGATTCACCTGAAAGAAGACCTCATGATTTCTATACACCAGGATTTGATGCCAGTTCCTGGACTGAAATACCGGTACCTGCCAATTGGGAATTGGAGGGATACGGTATCCCCATTTATGTGAACCAGTCTTATGAATTTACGGATGATCCACATCCTCCTGAGATCCCGGATGGACCCAATCCGGTGGGATCTTACAGAACAAGCTTCATGATCCCGGATAACTGGAAAGACAGGGAGGTTTTTATTCACTTTGGTGCTGTCAAATCAGCCTTTTATCTCTGGATCAATGGAAAATTTGTCGGTTATAGTCAGGGGAGCAAACTCCCGGCTGAATTCAATATTACGGATTATCTCAGACGGGATGACAATATCCTGGCACTGGAGGTTTACCGCTGGTCGGACGGCTCTTTCCTCGAATGCCAGGATTTCTGGCGCATCAGCGGGATAGAAAGGGATGTGTTTCTGTATTCCCTCCCAAAAGTTCATATCACTGATTTCTGGAGCATTGGAAATCTGGTCAACAACTATACCGACGGCCTCTTCAAGCTCGAAGTAATCCTCCGGAATATGCATCATAAGGAGGATACAAATGATTACACTATCGCAATCGGATTGTATGACCCACAGGGTGAGAAAGTTTTCAGAACGAACGAAAAAGTAAAGCTGGATGCTTTCTCCTATGATACACTTATCATCGAAAAATTTATGCAAAACCCGGAAAAATGGAATGCAGAAACACCAAAACTTTACACCCTGTTATTGATGCTGAAAGATGAAAAGGGTCAGGTTCTGGAGGTCATCTCATCAAAGCTAGGATTCAGAACCTGTGAGATAAAGAATGGTCAATTGCTGGTAAACGGCATGCCGGTACTTATCAAAGGTGTGAACCGGCATGAACACGATGAAATCCACGGGCATGTAATATCCCGGGAATCCATGGAAGAAGACATCCGCATCATGAAGCAAAATAACATCAATGCTGTAAGAACTTCCCACTACCCCAATGATCCCTACTGGTATGAACTGTGCGATCAATACGGTTTGTACGTGATCGATGAGGCCAACATTGAATCTCATGGCCTCGGATATCATCCTGATCGTACCCTCGGGAACAATGCTGACTGGCAAGAAGCGCACCTCGACAGAGTCATTCGCATGATGGAACGGGATAAGAACCACCCTTCCGTGATCATCTGGTCGATGGGTAATGAAGCAGGTGACGGGCTAAATTTCAAAGCTGCATCGGATTGGTTGCACAAAAATGACAGCACACGGCCGGTTCATTACGAGAGAGCCGGCATGAGAGATCATGTGGATATTTACAGTCCCATGTATGCATCCATTCAACACCTGGAATGGTATGCAAACGAGCACGATGAACGGCCATTGATCCTCTGTGAGTATGCACATGCCATGGGAAACAGTACCGGTAATTTACAGGATTACTGGGATGTAATAGAAAAATATGATGTTTTGCAGGGAGGATTCATCTGGGACTGGGTAGACCAGGGTCTGGTAAAACACGACAAACATGGAAGGAAGTACTGGGCTTTTGGAGGTGACTTTGGTCCGGAAGATATTCCAGGCGATGGTAATTTTTGTATCAACGGGCTCGTAAATCCCGACAGGAGCCCGCATCCTGCAATGGAAGAAGTCAGAAAAGTATACCAGAATTACAGGATTGAGCCGGTCCTTCCTGAAAAAGGAATTTTCAGCATTGCCAATAACAATTTCTTCTCCCTTCCAAAATCCGACCTGATCGGGTGGGAACTGATTGAAAACGGTTTCAAGGTGAGCGGAGGCCAGGTGCCAATGCCTGGAATTTATCCAGGGCAAAGTGGTTTGATAAAAATTCCGAAAGAAGAAATCAATTTCCATCCCGGTAGGGAGACATTCATAAATTTTTATGTATATGCAGATGGTTCCAATCCGCTGATTCCCAAGGGACATATCATTGCAAAAGAACAAATCGCTTTTCCATATTCCCCTGTTGTTGAGGTTGTTATGGGAGAGACTTACCCTGAAATCAAACTCCATGAAAATGATTCCGGATTTCATATTGGTGTGGAAGAAGTATCCCTTTTCATCAGCAGGAAAAATGGTTTGATTACATCTCTGCATAGGGATGGAAAGGAAATGCTGAGAACACCTATACATCCGAATTTCTGGCGGGCGCCAACCGACAATGACTTCGGCAATCACATGGAACAAAGATGCGGGATCTGGAGAAATGCAGGCAAAAATATTGAAGTCATAAATCTTAAGGTAAGCAGCCAATCTGAAGAAGAACTGGAAATAACAGCAGAGCTTTACTTGCCGTATGTACGTTCAGATATGACCATGACCTATATCATCCAAGCCAATGGCAAGATCAACATAATGAATCATTTTGTACCTGGGATCAAAGGACTTCCGGAGATACCACGCCTTGGTCTGAATTTTGAAATACCCGCTGAATTCTCATACCTGGAATATTACGGACGCGGACCACATGAAAATTATTGCGACCGCAATACTTCTGCTTTTGTGGGTGTTTATGAAAGCACACCGTCAGAGCAATATTTTGCATATATCCGACCGCAGGAAAACGGCTACAAAACCGAAGTAAGATGGATGCAATTAAAAAATCATCAAGGCAAAGGCATTGAAATCAAAGGAAATCCCTTATTTGGTTTTTCTGCCATCAACTATCGCATCGAAGACCTGGACCAGCTTACGAAAAAAAATTACCAACATAGCATTGATCCTGAACCGAAAAATGTTGTCGTAGTGAATATCGATTACAAACAACAAGGTGTTGGTGGGGATAACTCCTGGGGCGCACAGCCTCATGAGCAATACAGGATCCCGGCATCGAAAGCGTATAAATTTTCTTTCATCATCGAACCAATTGAATAAGCATTGAAATATTCTCTAATACCCTTATATCTTTATTACTTTATACCCTTATAACTTTTCCCTTTTTCCTTATCTTGCATCTCTTTTATGGAGCGCAAAAAGATCATACAATCCGATTTTATCCTCTTTTCCACGGCCCTGATCTGGGGTTTTGCTTTTGTGGCGCAAAAGGAGGGTATGGAATACATTGGTCCTTTTACATTCAATGCGATCCGTTTTATACTGGGAAGCCTGACTCTCCTGCCTGTACTGTATATTTTGAATAACAGAGCAAGTGCAAAAACCAAGGTAAAACCAAGGATCACCCTCATGCAGGCCGGCTTGATCGCGGGGACAGCACTTTTTCTTGGGGCCACTTTCCAGCAAATCGGGATCAAATATACTTCCGCCGGGAATGCTGGTTTTATTACAAGCCTTTATGTGATCTTTACTCCTATCCTGGGTATCTTCCTGGGCATGATCCCGAAATTCAGGGTCTGGATAGGAGCAATCCTGGCTACCATCGGATTGTACCTTCTTACTGTTAACGGGAATTTAGAAATTGCCCCTGGGGATTTACTTGTGTTGATCTGTGCGCTATTTTATGCCGTTCATGTTCATGTGATCGGATGGCTATCGCCACAATTTAGCAGCTATAAACTGGCACTGCTGCAATTTCTTGTTGCAGGCATGATGAGTTCTTTTGCCGCAATATTGGTGGAACCTGTTATCTGGCATCTGATCGAAAAAGCATTGATACCTTTGTTATATGTTGGAATTCTCTCCACCGGACTTGCCTTTACCCTTCAAATAGTAGGACAGAAGATTGCATTGCCTTCACACGCCGCGATCATATTGAGTTTTGAAGCCGTTTTTGCCGCCATCGGTGGCTGGCTGTTTTTGGGCGAAACCTTCTCTTTGAAAAGCATCATTGGCTGTCTGCTGATGTTCGCCGGGATCATCATTGCCCAGATCAATATATTGCGAAAAACCAAAATGAATCAAATATAGAATTCATTGGATTATTTCTATTGGCCATCCTTGTCACCATGGCACATCCTTTCAGTTATCCACCAATAAAATAAAATCCCTATATTTATCGCGTATTCATCAATCTCAAATGAAAATGAGAAAAATTATTAGCATGCTTATCCCCGGCCTGATCGCGGTTTCAATGCATGCCCAGTCATGGCAGACCATTGAAGAAGGCAAGACATTGCATGTCCAGGGACTTGACATCAGTTACATTACTTCATATATCAAAGAAGTAAAAGGACAGGATGTATACCAGGTAACAGCTACCCTTTCCAACAGCGGCGACAGGATCATACATTTGTTCAACCAGGCGATCTACACCTTTATCGAAGAACCCGAAAATGCCTGGGCGCATTTCCGGTTTACCAATGCCACGGGTAAAGGATTTTCATCAAGAGAAGGATACATTTATCCCAATACATATCAAATGATGTTTCCCTTCAAATGCAATCCCAAAGCTAAAAACGACACATACGAAAGCAGGATCATCGGTCTGGGCCTTGATCCGGGACAATCCAAAACAGGGGAATGGCGTGTCAGGGTAAACAAAGGGGAAAAGCTTGATGTTAGCGTTTTTATCAAAAGTTATTGACTTCCTCTATCATAGTTTTTTATGAATGATCTGTTCGCCGGTGGTTTCAGCCTTTATATTAAAGATAACGCTTTGATGACGATTCCTGTTGGTGAAGAGATATAAAAAAACCCCATCTTTGATGAAGACAGGGTTTGGCAAGGTACCCGGAGCGGGGTTTGAACCCGCACGGCCGCAATGGCCATTGGATTTTAAGTCCAACGTGTCTACCAATTCCACCACCCGGGCATATCTTAAAATCCTGAATAATAAAAAGAACCTGCCTCTCAAAGAAAAATCCCGACTCCCTTTGCGGGTCAATATCGGGATTCTGCTTTTGAGCGAAAGACGAGATTCGAACTCGCGACCCTAACCTTGGCAAGGTTATGCTCTACCAGCTGAGCTACTTTCGCGTATTTTTGCCTTTCAACAATCAGAACCGTTTCGTTTCGCTTGTCTTAGGGCGTGCAAATATAATATTTTTTAAAATCTCGGGCAACAATTTCCGAAAAAATTTGAACTACATTGATCCCTTGGTCATCAATCTTTACCCAGCAATTTTTTGATCTCATTGAGTTTCATGAGGGCCTCCACCGGGGTCAGGGTATCGATATTGGTGTTCAGGATCTCATCCCTGATCTGATATAGCAAAGGATCATCCAACTGGATAAAACTGAGCTGGTATTTATCTTCTTTTGCCTTTTTCCTTTTTCCTTTTTCCTTCACATTCAAAACTTCACCTGCATGCGATTTTTCCAGTTGTTCGAGCAATGCATTGGCCCTGCCGATGATGGTATTGGGAATGCCGCTCATTTTGGCTACATGGATGCCAAAACTGTGCTCGCTTCCACCTTCCTTTATTTTGCGTAAGAAGATGATTTTGTTCTTGATCTCCTTAACACTTACATGGAAATTCTTTATTCTCGGCTTGGAGGCCGCCAGTTCATTCAGTTCATGGTAATGGGTCGCAAACAAAACCTTGGGCCGGAACATGGGATGATCATGCAGGAACTCTGAAATAGCCCAGGCAATGGAGATCCCGTCGTAGGTGCTGGTACCACGGCCAATCTCATCCAGAAGGATCAAACTCCTGTTTGAAACATTGTTCAGAATACTGGCCGTTTCATTCATTTCAACCATGAAGGTGGATTCACCTGAAGAAATATTATCCGAGGCTCCCACACGTGTAAAGATCTTATCCACCAATCCAATTTTTGCACTCTTCGCCGGAACAAAACTTCCCATTTGGGCCATTAAAACTATGAGCGCGGTCTGACGAAGCAATGCCGATTTTCCTGACATATTGGGCCCAGTCAGGATGATGATCTGTTGCTTTTTGTCATCCAGGAACACATCATTGCTAATATAATCTTCATCCACCGGAAGCTGCTTTTCGATCACCGGATGTCTGCCGTCTTTGATTTCAAGTTTGTAGGAATCGTTGATCATCGGCCTGTGATAATCATTCTCACTGGCAATGGCAGCAAAGGCCAACAAACAATCCAAGCGGGCGACCAGGCTGGCATTTAATTGCATGGGTTGAATATAATCCGAAAGGCTCACCACAAGGTCTTCATACAATTGCTGCTCCAGCACCAGGATCTTTTCCTCGGCCCCCAATATCTTTTGTTCGTATTCCTTGAGTTCCTCTGTGATATACCTTTCAGAATTCGTAAGCGTTTGCTTGCGGTGCCATTCTTCCGGTACCTTGTCCTTGTGTGTATTGGTTACTTCCAGGTAGTAGCCGAATACGTTGTTGTAACCTATTTTTAATGATGGTATACCTGTTCTTTCAATTTCTCTTTTTTGGATATGCTTGAGATAGTCCTTTCCACTGAATACTAAATCGCGCAATTCATCCAGTTCGCCTGAAACTCCTTTTTTTATCACATTGCCCTTTTGCACGAGGGCCGGGGAATCTTCATTGATCTGTTGTTCGATTCGTCCACGTATGGATTCACAAAAGTTAAGTTGTTCCCCGATCTTTCTGATGGCGGGATTCTTTGCCTTGGAGCAGGCTTCTTTTACTTCTTCTACAGCAAAAAGGGCTTTTTTGAGTTGCACCAGTTCCCTGGGATTGACTTTTCCAAAGGCGGCTTTCGAGATAATACGCTCCAGATCACCTATGATCTTAAAATTGGATTTTATTAGATCGGAGAATTCGGCCGTTTTTATAAAATACTCAACAATATCGAGTCTTTCTTCAATGGGTTGTTTTTCCTTGAGCGGCATCACGATCCATTTCTTCAGCATGCGTGAACCCATGGGAGAAATAGTTTTGTCGATCACATCAAGCAAAGTTACTGCATCCGGGTTGGGTGAAAAGATCAGTTCAAGATTTCGAATGGTAAATTTATCCAGCCACACATACCTGTCCTCCTCAATTCTTGCGATCTGGCTGATATGTTTCAGCTTGTCGTGGTGGGTTTCCGAAAGATAATGCATAGCAGCTCCGGCTGCAACAATGGATTTTTCAAACTCTTCTATCCCGAAACCCTTGAGTGAGTTTACCCGGAAATGCTTGATAAGGAGCTCATAGGTGAAATCAATCGTGAAAACCCAGTCTTCAAAAGTATAGGTATAATGCTTGTTGCCGAATTGTTCGAAAAACTTTTCCCTTTTGTTCTTCTGAACGATCACCTCGCTGGGCTTAAAGCTCTGTAGCAATTTATCGATGTATTCATTCTCACCCTGGGCAACATAAAATTCGCCAGTAGAAATATCCAGGAAGGAAACTCCGGAGATCTTATTTTCAAAATGAACTGCCGCAAGGAAATTATTCTCTCTTTGTTCGAGTATCTTATCGTTGTATGATACACCGGGCGTAACAAGTTCCGTCACCCCCCTTTTCACTATTTTCTTGGCAAGCTTGGGATCTTCCAGTTGATCGCAGATAGCAACACGCTGACCGGCCTTTACAAGCTTTGGCAGGTAAGTATCAAGAGCATGATGTGGGAAGCCGGCCAGCTCAACATAAGAAGCTGCACCATTTGCCCGCTTTGTCAGGATGATGCCCAGGATATTGGATGTTTTGATCGCATCTTCGCCAAAGGTTTCATAGAAATCCCCTACCCGGAATAACAAAAGCGCATCCGGGTATTTCGCTTTGATGACATTGTACTGTTTCATCAAAGGAGTTTCCATTATTTCTTTTTTACCGGCCAAATCCTGTTTGTTTCAAGCAAAAGTAAAATATATAAATCTAAGTATTTCCGAATCCACGATTTAAGTCTAATTTTGTTGAAAAAATATCTTTTTTGTTGAAAAATGAGAAAGCTGAAAAATGAAGAACTCAAACGACTGACTCCAGAAGAATTCAGGAATGCGGACAAAATACCGGTGGTTATTGTTCTGGACAATATCCGGAGCCTGAACAATATCGGCTCTGTGTTCAGAACAGCCGATGCATTCAGGGTAGCAGGTATTTATTTATGTGGTATCAGCACAACACCCCCCCACAAGGATATTCAAAAAACCGCTCTTGGAGCAACAGAATCTGTCTACTGGAAATATTTTAACAAAACTTCTGAAGCAATTAATTCGCTGAGAGAATCAGGTTACAAAATTATTTCAATTGAACAGGCCGATAAAGCAGTAATGCTGCAGGAATTTGAAATATCCCACAATCAAAAAATCGCTTTTATTTTCGGACATGAAGTAAAAGGTGTTGACCAGGAAGTTGTCAATTTATCCGATGACTGCATCGAAATACCGCAATTCGGTACCAAACATTCATTCAACATATCGGTGTCAGCAGGTATTGTTTTATGGGATTATTTCCTGAAAACATCAAACAGGTAACCAATATGAAACAATACCGTATAAGAGGGCAGTTTTAAAAATCTATTTAAAAATCAAGCAATAAATCACTAAAAAGTAATCTCAAATTAATAAAATGTTAACGCATTAAATATTAAAAATCGAAAAATTTGCAAATATACAGGCTAAATCAAAGCAATATTTGTTAATTTTATGTTAGGTTATTTTGATTTATTGATATTTAGGTATATTTTTGTGTTTCTTAGAAATTTTTTATTAACAATAATACATTGAGTTATGAGAAAAGCTTATCAACTAATTTTGAAGTGCTTCGCCATTGCCGTCCTGGCAGCATTGCCCTTTACATTTTATGGACAGGAAGAAGGCGAAGCCGAAAGCACCAAATCCAGTTCCTTTTCACCTTACTGGTATCTGAAAGCCTCTTTCGGAGCCTCCTTTGATCACAGCGACCTGAATCGCTACAAAATGGCCCCAGACTTTGAGATGATACAACCTGCCGGTCAGATCGGTTTTGGAAGACAATTTACACCAGTTGTCGGTTTTGGAGGATATTTCAACAGAGGATTCCTTGAAGCACAGGAACCGGACCTGAACCTGACTTACAAGGGAGATTATTTTGAGTTTGCATTCCGTGCACCCATTAATTTCAGCAACCTTTTTGCTGGTTACAAAGACAGAAAATTCAACATTTGGGGATCCATTGGTTACGGACAAATCCAATACAAGTCAAACATTTACAACCATAAAACAGGTGCTCCATTGTTCACCCTTGGTTACGAAGACAGTTCTCCCCCGGATAATGCTGTTGGAAACGGACTGGCTGACAGAAGGGTTGTGGCAATTTTACCCGTTGGCATTGGTTTCAGCTATGCCATAGCCGAAAAATGGGATCTCAATCTCGATTATACATTTAAGTTTGCTGATTCCGACATTGTGGATGGTCACGTTGCCGGAGCCGAAGCTATAAAACAGGATATGTTTAGCTATACCGGAATTGGTGTTACTTACAAAATCGGTGCAGGTGCAAGCTTGAATAAAATGCAGAAAGACTTTGACCAGATTACCCTGAAAACCACACCCGAAGTACTTGTTGAAAAAGGTGAAATGGTTGAAGTTACTATCGAGGGTACCTTTCCCCCCAAATATTTCAACAGCAAAGCAGCCATGCTCTTCCAGCCAGTGTTGAAATATGAGGACGGTGGTGAATATGTGCTGAAACCAATGACCCTCAAAGGAGAAGATGTTGTTGGCGAAGGCACAGTTATCAACAGCAAAACTGGTGGCACATTCACATACACCGACAAATTTCCTTACGAACAAGGCATGAACGCTTCCGAACTGGTTGTTGATCCGGTGGCTTACATTGTGAAAGAAACCATTCACGAGAGCAAGGATGCCATCACCATCAACGAAAAATTTGTTGAACTGGGCGAAAGAAAACTTGCCGATGGTGTAATCTATACTTCCGAAAGAATTTATCCAGGAGAAGCAGCCTTGATAGCTGGTCATCACGGTTACAAAAAAGAAACCATCATCTCTGAAATGTCAAAAATTTATTTCAGGGTGAATCTTTATAATCTTAACTGGAGGCTCCCACTCAATAAGAAAGAAGCCACACTCGACAAACTCGAAAACATGTGGAATTTCGTCGAAAGAGGATGGGACATCAAGAATGTAGAGATTGACGGCTGGGCATCTCCCGAAGGCGAAGAAACATTTAATGAAAACCTTTCAGAAAACCGTGCAAAAACAGCATACAACTACATGACCGGTAAGTTTAAAAGGATTTCATGGAAGAAAGATGCCACGGTTGATTACAAAAATCCCGAAGAACAGATTAGCTTCATGATCAAACATCACGGTCCCGACTGGGCAGGTTTCATGAATGCGGTTGAAAGTTCAGACATGAAAGACAAGAATGTGATCCTGAACGTGATCAGGTCAGCCGGTTCGCAGAGTAAAAAAGAACAGGAAATCAGGAATATGATACTGATTTATCCCGAACTGGAAGATGATATCCTGAAACCACTGCGTCGTGCTGAAATGACAGTGAATTGCTATGAACCCAAGAGAACGGATGAAAACATTGCCGAGCTCTCTACAACATATCCCGATTCACTTAAAATCGAAGAACTGCTTTATGCTGCTACTTTAACAGAAGACGATGGGACACAGATCGATATTTACGAATCTGTAATTGAAATTTACCCGGATGACTGGAAAGCCTATAACAATTATGCTGTTATAGCCCTCGAGCACGGAAATGTGGAAAAAGCTGCAGGCCTCCTGGAAGATGCAATGGAACTTGCCCCCAACAATGGCAAGATTTACAACAACATGGGTGTTATTGCGCTGCATGCCGGAGACTATGAAGATGCTGAGGAAATGTTCAAGAAAGCAGAAAGCCTGGGTGAAAATGCTAATTATAACCTCGGACTGATTGCTATTCATAAGGGCGACTATGACAAAGCCATGAAATTAATGGGTGGTAAAGACTGTGACTATAACACTGGTCTCGCACAATTGGTTGCCGACGACTACAGCAAAGCAGAAAATACACTGAAGTGTGCCAAAGAAAATGTAGGCGAAGCTTATTACTTGCTGGCCATCATCGGAGCAAAAACAGATAACAGCTCTATGATGTATGAATACCTAACAAAAGCCATCAAGGAAAATGACGCTTATAAAGCACAGGCAAAACATGACAGGGAATTCATCGAATATTTCGATGCCCCAGACTTTCAGGCGCTTGTTCAGTAAGACTTTTTTCTAACTCAATGAAAAAACCCCGTCAGTTTAGGCTGCCGGGGTTTTTTATCATAAGCTTAATCGATTGATGCCTATCGGGAACTCCAGTTCCAGCAAGGATTTTACTTTCTCATAATCTGCCTGCCTGTTCACAAAATCGATATCATTCGTATCAAGAATTACTACCCGGAGATCCGGATGCTGACGGAAATATTCGAAATAACCCTGTTGTATTTTTTGAAGATAATCGAATTGGATATCACTTTCGTATTCCCGGCCGCGTTTCCTGATGTTTTCAAGCAAGGCATCCACCTCCAGGTATAGGTAAAAAATGACGTCGGGTTTTTTTAAACCACTGTTGATGAATCCAAAAAACCTGGAAAACAGGGCATACTCGTCGGCCTTCAGAGTTTGCCTGGCAAAAATGAGAGATTTGTCAAGGAAGTAATCTGAAATGGTAAAGCTGCTGAAAAGTTCCTGCTTTGCAAGTTCATCTTTTAATTGCTGAAAACGGGAAGCCATGAATGACATCTCCAATGGGAAAGCATACTTATCAGGATTTTTATAAAACTTGGGCAAAAAAGAATTTTCCTCGAATTGCTCAAGGATAAGCCTTCCGCCAAATTCCTCTGCAATCATGGAAGACAGGGAAGTTTTCCCGGCCCCGATGGTTCCTTCTATGGCTAAATAATCATATTGCATTGCTCTTGCGAAATTATGAATATTTTACCACCTTTTGTTTGTCAGGACACTCCAATTGCAATTGTGCAATGCTCTTTCGCAGAACCGGATGGAGGAATTCTGGAATGATTTCAGCGGCAGGCACAAGAATAAAATTCCTCTCATGCAACCGGGGATGCGGGATCACCAGCATTTCCGTATTGATGATCCTGTCATCGTAAAACAAAATGTCAAGGTCGATCAGCCTTGACGAATAATTACTCCCCGAACTTCTTTCCCTGCCCATTGAATTTTCAATTTGTAAAAGTTGCTGCATGAGGGTCTTGGGTTCCATTTCCGTTACTAGAACAATGACCTGGTTCAGAAACAGATCCCGGCTTTTGAATCCCCATGGTTCTGTTTCGTATAAGGCCGATTGTTTGATCACTTTTCCGCAGCAAAACTGCAAGTTTTCAATTGCTGTGCTGATGTTATGCTCACGCTTACCCAGGTTCGTCCCGATTGAAATAGCAACATTGCTCATGAATGTATCGTGTTTTTCAGAAAGTAATATGCAGTTAAAAAATTAGATGCGGCTGAATTCCTTACCGGCCGAAAAATCATACAATCTTTGCATGAGGTTCAGGATCTTCTTATCATACAGCTCATCAGAAGCCCATTTACCAGTGAGTTCCTGGACTGTCCTGGCAGTTCCTCTTTTCACAAATCCATATCTTTCGTCAATGATCTCTTTTCTGATGTTTTCATGGCTGGCATACGCTTTCAGGTGTTGAATATGTGCTCTGACACCCAATTCCGGATTTGCGAAACGCTCTCCTCTAATTTTGCTGTTTACAGCACCCAATCCGCAAAAGTTATTTTGATTCGGGCTTACCACACCCCTGAAACTCAGGAATCCTGTTTCAAGACACATTTGCGAAAATGCCACATCATGATTAACACCTTCGTCCCTGGCTTCATTAAAATAGTAAGAGGCGATGTTTGCGGCCCGCTGCGAATCCAGTTCCGGATTATGGTGCAAAAGAAAGGACATCATATCCGAAATACTGCTGAGGCCCTTGTGCATGATCATAGCATAATTCTTATCCGGTATGATCATCTTTCTCAGCTTAAGGGCATAATATGGATTCATGGAATATTTCTCAAAATAGCCTTCGGTTTCTTTCAATACAAACAATGGGATGTGTTCATCAAGGTCAAGCAAAGATTCAACATCATCCTTGCTGTTTCCAGGATATATAAAACCACCATTTCCAATCACGAGCAAGAGTAGTGCAATGAATAAATACTTCTTCTTCAGATTTTTCCGCCTGATCATAATATACATTCAAGTGAAAATAAAAATCGATAATTAATCTCTGCTTTCCACAAATATTTCAAACATTTTTTCACAAGATGATGTTAGTTATTCAATTTTATGTTTTAACAATAAATTCACTTCCTATACTTACTTAGGAGCCAAATATTTATTAATATTGTAATCAATCAAAATTCAAATACAATGAAGCAGTTTTTCAAATTCATGTTTGCCTCCATGCTGGGCACAATCCTAACCATCCTGATCGTATTTTTTCTTTTGATGGGCCTGGTGATGTCGATCGCATCTTACAGCGAAAAAGAAGCAATCAGTATCAAACCCAATACGGTTCTTCACATGAAGCTGAATACCCCGATCTTTGACCGAACCCCCAAGAATCCCTTCGAACAATTTAATTTTCAGACCATGGAACCCCTGGAGATGATCGGTTTGAACGACATTCTGAACAATCTTGAAAAGGCTGCAAAAGATCCTAATATCAAGGGTATTTACCTTGATTTGAGTGTTATTCCTACCGGAATGGCGACCATTGAGGAAATCAGGGATGCCCTGATCGAATTCAAGCAATCGGGCAAATTTATCATTTGTTATGGTAATGTACTGGATCAGGCGGCTTATTACATGGCAAGTGTTGCAGATGAAATATACATGAGTCCCGAGGGAATGATCCTGTTCAAAGGTCTCAACGCCGAAGTAATGTTCCTGAAAGGCACCCTTGAAAAACTGGATATCGATATGCAGGTGATCCGGGAAGGGAAATACAAAGGAGCGATCGAGCCCTTTACACGTGAAAATCTCTCAGAAGCCAACCGGGAACAGATCCAGGAACTTATCAAAGTGGTTTGGTCACAAATTTCCGGTACCATTGCAGAATCGCGCAACATTGATATTTACGACCTGAACCTGATTGCCAACAACCTGGATGTAACAAATTCAGCATCTGCCTTAAAGTATAAATTTATTGATGGTCTTAAATACAAAGATGAGATCACAACATTACTAAAGAAAAAATTGAATATTGAAGAAGACAATAAAATAGAACAAATCTCAATCAGCAAATACACCCATGTCAAATTGGATAAAAAGGAAAAAGAATATACACGCGACAGGATTGCTGTGGTTTACGGAAGCGGAAACATCATCATGGGCCAGGGTGATGAACAGACGATGGGAGCTGAAAAGGTTTCGAAAGCATTGCGTCAGGCCAGGAACGATGACAATGTAAAAGCCATTGTTTTCAGGGTAAATTCCCCGGGAGGAGATGCTTTTGCTTCCGATATTATCTGGCGCGAGGTTCAGTTGGCAGCAGAAACCAAGCCACTTGTCGTTAGTATGGGCGATTTGGCCGCTTCCGGAGGCTACTGGATCTCAACACCAGCCGACAGGATACTGGCCGATCCCATTACCATAACGGGATCCATTGGTGCTTATGGCATGTTCCCAAACCTGAAAGATTTCTTTAACAACAAACTGGGCATCACTTTCGACAATGTCAAGACCAATGAAAACGCTGATTTTCTTTCTATCAGTAAGCCCCTTAGCAGTTACCAGGAACAAATCATCGAACAGGAAATGGATCAGGTATACAACAGCTTCCTGCAAAAGGTAGCCTCGGGAAGAAAGCTATCCGTCGACTATGTCGACAGCATAGGTCAGGGACGGGTCTGGAGTGGTAGTGATGCCAAAAGGATCGGACTTGTGGATGAATTCGGCGGGTTGAAACGTTCCATCAAGGCTGCTGCAGAATTATCAGAGTTGACAAACTACAGGATTAAAGAATTGCCTGAATTGAAAGACCCCATCGAGGAATTTTTCAATACCCTTTTCGGGAATCCTTCGGCCAACCTCATTCAGCAGGAGCTGGGCAGTTATTACGATTATTATCAATACCTGAAGTCGATCAAAGAGAGCAATGGTATACAGGCAAGAATGCCTTATCTTATTGAATTTAATTAGTGTTTCGGAATTCCCGATGCCCAAGCACCAAACCCGGAATCCGAAATTTACGTAAGATTATTGCTATTTGTTTTTTGATATTCAGGATAAAAAAGGAGAACTGCTATCAGAATCCCTTGAGATGCTTCAGCATCAATGTCCTTTTTTCCTCAAAGCTCAGTGCATCTTCATAATTGTACAGGGCTTGCAACCATGCTCCATACATAGCATTCGGCAATGCGATGTATTCAAAACCAAACTTGTCTTTGTTCTTTTCTGTAAGGGCAAGTCGTTCTTCAACAGTTTTATGATCGAAAATGCCGGCAAAATCAGAAAGATTATCCCCCATTAAAAGGACGATGCGGTGATCTTCCGATACTTTTGCCCGCCTGTTGACCTTGCTGCGTTCATCTGTTCTCATCAGCAAGTGGGCATCTTTTGCAAAAGGGAAATTGAACTTTCGCAGGTTCTCAAGTGTGGCTGCTCTATATTTTTCCTTGCGATTGGTAATGTAGTATACATCATATCCGTTTTCAGCAGCATAATTCAAAAAATCCACCGCACCTGGCAGGGGTTTCCCCGAAGCTGATTCTATCCATTCATCCCATCGCTCGGGGTAGGCGATCTCATCAAGTATACAACTTGCTTCATAAGGACTGTTATCGATTATGGTTTCATCAATATCCACCACCACAGCCTGTTTTTTACTCAAACCCATGCGCTTCATATCATTCTGTATCACCTTCCTGGCCCAGTTGTAGGCCTGGTAAGCCAGGGCCTCTTTTTCGGCTGCGGTCTGCTGGTAAAGGGTGGCCATCAGCAAGGCTTCATTTTCTGAAATTATGGACAGATTCCCTGAAGAATCATCAACTTTCATGGAGCAACTGTATATCAGCAATGCTGCCATGCTAATAAAAGAAATTCTGATAAGCTTCATTTTAATTAGATTAAGTGCATAAAAAAGTCCCGTCTTTTGCGGGACTTTAAAGTTATGTAATATTTCCGTTTATTGTTATTTTTCCGAATAATCCAAGCTGGCCATTCGCAGGTATGATTTATAGCGCCACTTTGCATTGTCCTCAGCGAGGGCATCAAGTCTTTCTGCTTCGGCCGGGAAAGCTTTCTTAAGGGAAGTATAACGTATCTCACTGTTCAGGAAGTTCTGGAATTTCGTCCAGTCGGGTTCCTTTGAATCCAGCGTAAAGGGATTCTTTCCTTCTGCTTCCAGCAATGGGTTGTACCGGTAAAGATGCCAGTAGCCTGCCTCAACGGCAAATTTCTCCTGTTCCTGGCTTTTGCCCATTCCTGCACGCAATCCGTGGTTAATACAGGGTGAATAGGCGATGATCAGCGAAGGACCCGGGTATTCTTCCGCTTCGCGGACAGCCTTCAGATATTGATTCTGATTGGCACCCATGGCAACCTGGGCCACATACACATATCCATAAGTCATGGCCATCATGCCCAGGTCTTTTTTCCTGATCTTCTTGCCGGAAGCTGCAAACTTGGCAACCGCGCCAATGGATGTTGCTTTGGAAGCCTGTCCGCCGGTATTAGAGTATACCTCTGTATCCAGAACAAGCAAATTAATATCATCACCGGAAGCAATCACATGATCCAGGCCTCCGTATCCGATATCATAAGCCCATCCGTCTCCACCAAATACCCAGACTGATTTTTTCACCAGATATTGCTTTAAATCCGTGATCTGCTTTGCAATATCACCTTTTTCCTTTTTAATTGCTTCAAGAACCTTCCCGGATGCTACAACAGATTTCTTGGCATCTTCACGGGTATCGATCCATTCCTGGAATGCTTCTTTGGTTTTTGCATTCAAGCCATTTTGCATGGACTCTGTCATCAGGCGTGCGATCCGTTCACGTATCTTATTGATCCCTGTTGCAATACCATATCCGTACTCTGCATTGTCTTCGAACAATGAATTTGCCCATGCCGGACCATGACCGTTCGTATTATTACCCCTGTAGGGTGTTGAAGGCATTGATCCGCCATAGATAGAAGAACACCCTGTTGCATTGGCAACAATCATCCTGTCACCGTACAGTTGGGTGATCAGTTTGATATAAGGTGTTTCACCACAACCGGCACAAGCTCCGTGGAATTCAAACAAGGGTTGGGCAAACTGACTGTTTTTGACTGATTTATCCTTTTCAACAATGGAATCCTTGTAGGTTACATTCTTTTCAAAGAAATCCCAGTTTTCAACTTCACCCATTTGTGTTGCGAGCGGTTTCATTACCAGGGCCTTTTCTTTGGACGGACAAACCTCCACACAACTGGCACATCCCGTGCAATCCAATGGACTTACCTGAATTCTGAACTTCAGTGGAGCAAATTTCCCTTTGGTATCCAGCAGTTCAACACCTTCCGGCATTTTTGCTTCTTCCTTTTCATCCACCAGGAAAGGACGTATTACGGCATGGGGGCAAACATATGCACACTGATTACATTGAATACAGTTTTCGGGAACCCACTCCGGTACGTTAACAGCAATGCCGCGTTTTTCATACTCTGTTGTTCCGGCAGGGACGGTTCCGTCTTCCCTGTCGAGGAATGCACTTACAGGCAGATCATCGCCTTTCTGGTGATTGATCGGATCAACAACATTTTTGATGAAATCCGGAACATCTCTTTCAGCCTTTTCGTCTTTACCACTGAGATTGGCCCATTCTTTTGGCACTTTCACCTTGATCACATTACCTCCTTCATCCACTGCTGCATGATTCATGTTTACAATATCTTCCCCCTTTTTGCCAAAAGTCTTTACAATGGCTTTTTTCATCTGGTCTACCGCCAGATCGTAAGGAATTACATTCGCAATTTTGAAGAAGGCCGACTGCATGATGGTGTTGGTCCTGGAACCCAGACCGATCTCTTCTGCGATCTTGGTGGCATTGATGATATAGAATTTGATATCATTTTCCGCCATGAATTTCTTGAAGGATTCCGGCAGTTTGTCCTTTGTTTCTTCTTCATCCCAAATGGAGTTAAGCAGGAAGGTTCCTCCTTTTTTCATTCCTTTTAACATATCATATTTATCCAGGTAGGATGGAACATGGCATGCAACAAAATCGGGTTTTCCCACGAGATAAGAGGAGTGTATGGGTTTATCACCGAAACGCAGGTGCGATGTGGTAATACCCCCTGATTTTTTGGAATCGTATGCAAAATAAGCCTGGCAATATTTGTCGGTATTCTCACCAATAATCTTGATGGAATTCTTGTTGGCACCTACAGTACCATCGCTGCCCAGGCCATAAAACTTCCCTTCGAAAGTTCCTTTAGGCACAACACTGATCTCCTCTTTTTTTGGTAATGAAGTGAATGTAACATCATCAACAATTCCCACGGTAAACCTGTTTTTGGGTTCTTTTTGTTTGAGGTTGTCAAACACAGCAGTGATCATTGCCGGAGTGGTATCCTTGGAGCTGAGCCCGTAGCGGCCACCCACGATTAAGGGTTGTTCTTTTTCACTGTAGAAAAGATCCATCACATCCAGGTAAAGGGGCTCGCCGTTGGCTCCCGGTTCTTTGGTCCTGTCGAGCACAGCAATCCTTTTCACGGTTTCGGGAAGGGCTTTCCGGAAGTATTTTTTGGAAAAGGGCCTGTAAAGATGAACACTGATCAACCCGACTTTTTCTCCCTGGCCTACAAGATAGTCGATGGTCTCTTTGATGGTATCCGTAATGGATCCCATGGCAATCACAATATTTTCTGCATCTTTTGCACCATAAAAGGTAAAGGGATGATATTCCCTGCCTGTTAGTTTGGTGATCTCCTGCATGTATTCCTCAACCATGTCGGGAATTGGATCATAGAAACGGTTGATGGCTTCACGTGCCTGGAAGTATACATCAGGATTCTGAGCAGTACCCCTTGTTACGGGATGTTCGGGATTGAGTGCCCTGTCACGGAATTCCTGAAGGGCTTTCCAGTCGACCAGATGTTTGAGATCATCATTTTCGAAATACTCTACTTTCTGAATTTCATGAGAAGTTCTGAAACCATCGAAAAAATGCAGGAAAGGAATCCTGGATCTAATGGCTGCAAGATGAGCGATGCCAGCGATATCCATGATCTCCTGTACGCTGCCGGTTGCCAGCATTGCGAATCCTGTATGTCTTGTACTCATCACATCGCTGTGGTCGCCGAAAATCGAAAGAGCCTGGGCTGCCAGACTGCGGGCACTGACATGAAAAACACCCGGAAGCAATTCACCCGAAATTTTGTACATATTCGGGATCATCAATAGCAAACCTTGTGAGGCCGTAAATGTTGAAGTCAACGCCCCGGATTGCAGAGAACCATGCACAGCACCTGAAGCACCGCCTTCTGACTGCATTTCGGTTACCTTGACATTCTCTCCGAAAATATTTTTGCGTCCGTAAGCCGACCATTCATCTATATATTCCGCCATTGTTGAGGAGGGTGTGATGGGATAAATGGCAGCTACCTCACTGAACATGTATGCAACATGGGATGCCGCATAGTTTCCATCACATGTTAAAAATTTCTTTTTCTTTTCCATAATCAATTTATTTTAAACACCTTAAGAAGTCACTTTGACCCCTTTTAAAATTCAGGGCGAAATTAATAAATTATACATTCGCCGGGGATGTTTTCAATCCAATTTAAGGCTGCAAAGCCTTTATTTATAATGAATTTAGATTACATCATCATATCTATAATCATAGATTTTTAATTAATTTTACCTACGCTAAATAATTTCAAAATTTTTAAAATTGATCATTATGAATCTGGAAACAAAATATCTTGGATTAAGCCTGAAAAACCCCATTATTGTCGGAGCGAGTAATCTTGTCATGGAACTGGACATGCTCAGGAAACTTGAAGACAATGGGGCGGCAGCGATCGTTTATAAATCCCTCTTCGAAGAGCAAATACAACTGGAGGGCCTGGAACATCAGTCACACCTGGATGAATATGGCGACAGACATGCAGAAATGGGATCACCATTCCCTGAAATGGATCATGCAGGCCCGGAGGAGTTTTTACATAAGCTGAGAAAAGCCAAGGAATCAGTGGGGATTCCAATGATCGCCAGTCTGAACTGCGTGTATGAGGAAACCTGGATAGAATATGCACAAAAAATAGAGCAAACCGGCGTGGATGCACTGGAACTCAATTTTTACGCCGTACCCAAAGAAATGGATGTAATGGGCAAGGCCATCTCTTCAGAACAATTTGATATCCTGGAAGCCATTGTTGGAAAGGTCAAGATACCGATCAGTGTCAAGCTCAGTCCGTTTTATACAAACACATTGTATATCATTTCCGAGATGGATAAACTGGGCGTGAATGGTTTCGTGATTTTCAACAGGCTTTTCCAGCCTGACATAGATCTCGAAAAAGAAAAACATCATTTCCCCTATAACCTGAGCAACCCGGAAGACAACAGGATAGCCCTTAGGTTTGCCGGGCTGTTGTTCGACAATATCAAGGCAGATATTTGTGCCAATAGTGGTATTTTTACCGGTGAAGATGTGCTGAAGATGATTATGGCAGGTGCAGATGTAACCCAGGTGGTTAGCACTGTTTACAAGCACGGCCCCAAGCAAATCAGTAAAATGCTCAAAGAAATGGACAGCTGGATGGAAAAGAAAGGTTATAACAGCCTTTCTGATTTCCGCGGAAAACTTTCCAAGAAAAAACTGAGAGATCCCTTTACATACAAAAGGGCCCAGTATGTAGATATCCTTATGAGATCAGAAGAAATATTCAGGAAGTATCCTATTATATAACGGCCTGAACAACCAGATTAAGAAGAGAAGAGGCTGTCCGAAAAGTATGATATTTCGTCAGGCTTGTCGCCATGCCGCCAGGGAGTCGAAACCGAAAGATTTTTGATTATCAGTGCATCCCGACTGCGCTACTATGTTGTATTCCCAACTTAAGCCAACATTTTGGACAGCCTTTTTTTTATTCCATAGAAATTCAGAACCACAATTGTCCGGATAAGCGTCCAAATATTCCTCAAATTGACCGGGCGCTGTTAACTCAAAACTCAATCCACCATCACCTCATCCACGAAAATCCATGCTTTGTTCCCGGCTCCGGGATGCCAGTCGGGACATGCGCCGATATTCTCCGCCAGAACCTTCACATAACGTGCTCTTTTATTTATGTTCTTTACGATGAATGCTTCGATGATACGACCGGGTGCACGGAGTGAAACTGCATTTTCAATTGTACCTGCATGCCTGTAATCCTGGCCGTTCTTAGACAGGTACACATGCATGCGCTCCGGAAGAAAGATCCAGGAACGTTCTTCCTGCATGAATTCAGCTCCTGCCGATTTTACTCTTTGCTTTTTACCCAGATCCACAACCACTTCAAAATCCACCCCGTGATAACCCTGCCATCCAAAGGAACGGAAATCGGAATCCCCATGGATGCCATCGATCAGTGCAACATCCCCTCCACCTGTATACTGAGGACTATACGGGTTTTGTATGTATACTTTCCGTCCTTCAGGGATTTTTGTGAATGTTGCTTCCACCACCTTGCTGGGTGCCAGTCCTGCTTTTTTTGCGAAAGCCCGAAAAGTTGTTGTGGTATTGATTGAAATGGGATCCCGGTAAACCATTGAGTTTTCAGCCGGCAGGGAACCATCGCTTGTATAGTAAATGATGACGTCTTCTGGTAAACTCTTCATTGTAACTTCCAGTTCTCGCCCAAATGCATGAGAAGGAGCCTCGAAATAAGGCACTGCAGTGATCAGTTGATCTTCAATGGAGGTTAGCGGTTCATTTCCTTCACCGGTCCCCCAATTCTTTTCGGCTGTTTTTCCCATGACAAAAACAAGATCCCCGTCTTTCGTGATATCATCATGCGTTAGAAAACACTTGTTGTAATCCTTGCCATTCAGCTTTGCGGATTGAATGTAAAAATCCTCTTTCGAAAGATTTTCAGCTTGGATCACAAATTCATTCCCGTTTTCCAGTTGTATGCTTACTTTTTCAAATTGCGGAGTACCGATGGCATATTCAGGCTTGCCCGGCGCCACCTGATAAAATCCCATGGCACTCAGCACATACCAGGCCGACATCTGTCCGCAATCTTCATTGCCGCATAAACCATCCGTTTCTGCTGTATATTGTTCATTGCATATCTTCTGAACCATTTCCTGTGTTTTCCAGGGCTGCCCGGCATAATCATAGAGATAAGCCATGTGGTGACTGGGTTCATTTCCATGCGCATATTGCCCGATCAAACCCGTAATATCCGATTGATGCCTTCCACTTAAATCTGTACTTGCATTGAACATAGCATCCAGTTTTTCGATAAATGCCGGTTTCCCTCCATAAAGTTTCATCAAACCGGAGATGTCCTGGGGCACGAAAAAGTTATACTGCCAGGTATTGGCCTCGGTCAGGGTAAAATTCACCTCCGTAGGATCGAAGGGTGTAATGAACATACCATTTCGCTTTCCGCGCATAAAACCTGTTTCCGGATCGAATATGTTTTTATAATACTGGGCTCTTTCTATGTATTTCTCATAGAGGTTTTTAAAACCCATATCTTTTGCCATCAGGGCGATACACCAGTCGTCATAGGCATACTCCAGGGTTTTGGAAACGGATTCCCCTTCCTGGTCGGCCGGTATGTATCCATATTTTTTATAATGCTTCAAACCAAATTGGTCTTGCATAGCACTTTTGCGGGAAGCATCGAAAGCTGCGCGCACATTGTAATCCCGTATATTTTTCATGTATGCATCCACGATCACCGGCACGGAATGGTAGCCGATCATGCAATTGGTCTCGTTCCCGGCCAGTTCCCAAACAGGCAGCAGTCCGCCTTTTTCATACTGATCCAGCATGCTGCGGATGAAATCATTTGTGATATCAGGCTCCAGTATCGTCATCAGGGGATGCTCGGCCCGGAAGGTATCCCAGAGGGAAAAAACCGTGTACATATTGAATTTTGTATTGGTATGAATTTTACCGTCATGGCCGCGGTAGCGCCCGTCCACATCCTGGAACAGATTGGGTGCAATATAGGAATGGTAAAGGGCCGTATAAAACACCTTCATTCTTTCCTTGTCGCCCTTTACCCTGATCTTGTTCAGCTTTTTTGCCCATGTCTTGCGTGCTTCCTTTTTCACATGTCTGAAATTCCAACCGGGGATTTCTGTTTCCAGATTTTGTTTGGCCCCCTTCACATCCACGAAGGAGACCCCCACCTTCACCATCAGTTTGTCCGGAACATCATGATAATAGCGCACAAATGCTTTGATTTTGTCTCCATAAACCTTGTCGCGGGTTTTGCGGAATGTATTATTTTTCTTCACGCCAAAATCATCAAAGGGTTCTGAAAATTCCGCGTAAAAGAATACCCTTTGATCATCGGCCCAGCCATCGGTTTTTCGTATTCCCTGAACTGCATGATCATTGACAAATTCTACTTCCAGAAACTCAATTTCATCACTGGTCACTCCTTCAAAGAGATCGATGATCACATTGGCGGTATCCGTCTTGGGAAAATTATACTGATGAAACCCAACCCGCTTGCTCACGGTCAGATTCACATCAATATCGTAATCCAGTAGTTTTACCGAATAAAAACCTGGTGAGGCGCTTTCCTGCTCGTGGCTGAAACGGGAACGATAACCCGAAGCGGGATTGGATTCAGTGCCCGGATCCAGTTGCAGTCTGCCCGTGGTGGGCATGAAGCGTATGTCTCCGTAATCTCCCACTCCAGTCCCACTCAAATGTGTATGACTGAAACCCATGATGGTGCTGTCGGAATAATGATAACCCGAACAACCATCCCAGCTATCCTTTCGGGTATCCGGACTGAGTTGCACCATACCGAAAGGCAATGTGGCACCCGGAAAAGTGTGGCCGTGGCCTCCCGTCCCAATAAATGGATCCACATAATCCAACACTTCTTCCTTGCGTGAACAGGAAGAAAAGATTATCGTCAATATGACGAACAAAGGCAAAATCTTTTTCATAAGCAAAAATTTAAGAATACAAATTTAAGAGGTTTGGGGAAATGGACGTGCAACTGACGACAGTATACAACAGAATCAATTATTTTATATATTTGAAAAAAGAAAGAGAACAAAGAATCAAACCATCTGAGAACATTCATTATCACCGGAATTAAAAAACCGAATTGATTATTCATATTGTGTTGTTTAATCCTCTGACAATAGTTTATGCAGAAAAAAAATAACAAATCAAAAAGCATGGAAGAAAGCCTCTGGGAATCGGCCAACAAACTCAGGGGCTCGGTAGAATCTTCGGAATACAAGCATGTGGTGCTGGGGCTGATCTTCCTGAAATTTGTGAGCGATAAGTTTGAAGAAAGACGAAAAGAACTCATCGAAGAAGGCAAGGAAAAATACCTTGAGATGAAGGAGTTCTACAACATGAAGAATGTTTTCTTTCTGCCCGAAAAAGCCCGGTGGAGCTTCATCATAAAAAACGCCAAGCAAAGCGATATCGCGCTCAAGATAGACACCGCCCTGCATACCATCGAAAAAAACAATCCCAGCCTGAAAGGCGCTTTGCCCGATAATTATTTTTCACGCCTGAACCTCGATATCAGCAAGCTGGCTGCCCTCCTTGATACCATCAACAACATCAACACTTTGGAGGACAAACAGCAGGATGTGGTAGGCAGGGTGTATGAATATTTCCTGAAGAAGTTTGCCATTGCCGAAGGAAAAGGCAAGGGCGAATTCTACACACCCAAAAGCATTGTGAACCTGATCGCTGAAATGATCGAACCTTACCAGGGCATCATCTATGACCCTTGCTGCGGTTCGGGCGGCATGTTTGTACAATCGGTGAAATTTATCGAAAGCCACCATGGTAACACAAAAGAGGTTTCCATTTACGGGCAGGAATACACGGCCACCACCTACAAACTGGCCAAAATGAACCTGGCCATCCGGGGCATCAACGCCAATCTGGGAGATGTGCCGGCCAATACCTTTTTCAGGGATCAGCACCCCGACCTGAAAGCCGATTACATCATGGCCAACCCGCCATTCAACCAAAAGGACTGGCGGGCGGCCGACGAGCTCACCGACGACCCGCGCTGGAACGGCTATGAAGTGCCGCCAAAAAGCAATGCCAATTATGCCTGGATCCTGAACATGGTTTCCAAATTATCCGACCATGGCACAGCCGGATTTATCCTGGCCAATGGCGCCCTGTCGGGAGGAGGCACAGAATACGAGATCAGGAAAAAGCTGATCGAAAACCGCCTGGTGGAGGCGATCCTGATATTGCCCCAAAATATGTTTTACACTACCAACATCAGTGTTACGGTTTGGGTGTTGAACAAAAACAAGAAAAAGCGACAGTTAAATATCAACGGAAAACATTGGGATTACCGTGATAGCAGGGATGAGGTTTTGTTTTTTGATCTGCGCGAAAAAGGAATCCCTCTCGAGAAGAAGTTTATACAGTTTAGCGAAGATGAAACAAAAGAAATAGCGGAAACACTCCACAACTGGCAACAGGTAGGCTATGGAAATACATATAAAGACATCCCTGAATTCTGCTATTCTGCCAATATCGAAGAAATAAGAAAAAAGGATTATTCCCTGGTTCCCAGCAAATACATTGAGTTTGTAAACCGGGATGAGAACATTGATTTCGATAGCAAGATGAAGAAGCTGCAAACGGAGATTTCGCAATTGCTGAAGGAAGAGGAAGATTCAAAGCAAGAATTGCTGGACATCTTTAAGGACCTGGGTTATGAATTGAAATAGACACAAAATGGGACGGATTCGTCCTGTTTGGAAATTTAAAATATATCTATGATTAAACGATATAGCAACATAAAAGTATTGGAAAATACAATTACTGTCGCAGATGACAACTATATTTCGCTAACTGATATGCTAAAAGCTAAAGATGGTGATTTTTTTATTTCGGATTGGTTAAGAAACAGAAATACCGTTGAATACCTTAATATATAGGAGCGGGTACACAATCCTGATTTTAATTATGGCGAATTCGCCACAATTAAAAGTCAGGCCGGCTTAAACCGCTATAAGATCAGTGTAAAAGAGTGGGTGCAAAAGACAAATGCCATTGGCCTAATTGCTAAAGCAGGCAGATATGGTGGCACCTATGCTCATGCCGACATTGCTTTTGAATTTGGGATGTGGATAAGTGCTGAGTTTAAAATTTATCTTGTTAAAGAGTTTCAGCGGCTAAAAGAACATGAAGCAAAGGGGCTGGATTGGGATATTAAACGACAACTCACAAAAATTAACTACCGCATACACAGCGATGCCATCAAAGAAAACCTCATACCCGACAATCTCAGCACTCAGCAAATCAACCAGGTATATGCCAGCGAAGCGGATGTATTGAACATGGCTTTGTTCGGTAAAACCGCCAAACAATGGCGCGATGAAAATCCCGATAAAAAAGGAAATATCCGTGATTATGCCAACGTATCCCAACTGCTGTGCCTGGCCAATCTCGAAAACCTGAATGCTGTTTTTATCAATGATGGAATGGCACAGGCCAAACGATTGAGGCAACTCAACCAAATTGCCATTGGACAAATGAAAATTTTACTTCAGGATAATACAACAAAAACACTGAAGGGCAAAAGCGATTCAAAATGAGTAACTATAAATGCCTTGGCGATTACATAAAAGAAACGAATGTGCGCAATACCGATGAAAGTGTTGATCGACTATTGGGTGTAAGTATTGAAAAGTGCTTTATTCCTTCTATTGCAAATACCGTGGGGACAGATTTATCCAAATATAAGGTCGTAAAAAGAGACCAATTTGCCTACGGACCGGTAACCTCAAGAAACGGAGACAGGCTTTCGGTGGCTCTACTGAAAGATTATGACGAAGCGATTATTTCGAAGGAAAGCCGATCGCGCAACTGAACACGCTGAATATGGCGGCTGAATTCGTGCAGGTCACCAACGATCTTGAGAAAAGATTCATGTTCCTGGTGAAAAGACTGAAAGCGGCTTATGATATTTGTGCAGCCAGTGAGCGGATTAGCCAGGAAGAGAGAGATCAAATCCATTTTTACCTGGCTGTTCGTTCCATTGTTTTCAAACTTACAAAGGGAACTGCTCCTGACACGGCACAGATGAATGCCAAAGTAAGGGACATGATCAAGGACGCCCTGGCCAGTGACGGGGTGGAAGAGATCTTTAAGCTCAATGATGATAAAAACAAAGAGACGGATATTTTCGATGAAGATTACCTGGCGAAAATCGATAAGATAAAACTACCCAACACCAAAATTAAACTCTTGCAGCAATTGCTGGCCAAAGCAATTGAAGATTTCAAAAAGGTCAATCGCATACAGGGTATCAATTTTTCGGAGCAGATGCAAAGGCTGGTGGAAAAGTACAATGAGCGCAAAGAAAGCGATGTACTGAGAAGCGAAGTACTGGAAGATTTCACCGATGAGATCATCGACCTGTACCACGCCCTTAAAAAAGAGAAGGAATCATTTAATGAGTTGGGGATTGATTTTGAAGAAAAGGCATTTTACGATATCCTGAAAGCCCTCACGCTAAAATACGATTTTGAATATCCTGACGAGAAACTTATTACTCTCTCAAAAGAAGTAAAAAATGTTGTTGACGACAAAGCCCGTTACACCGACTGGAGCAGGCGTGATGATATCAAGGCCGAGCTCAAAGCCGACCTGATCATCCTGCTCGCAGAACACAACTACCCTCCTGTTGACAGGGATGAAGTCTATAAAGAAATCTTTGAGCAGGCAGAGAATTTTAAGAAGTATCAATCATTCTGATGGTTTTAAAAAATCTGTAAATACAAATTTTCATAAAAAAGTTCTTTATACAAAACTATTCTAAACCTATCAAAACAGACATTATAGAATTTAAATACGACAATACTTGCATGTGTTGTTTCACTTTTATATCTTTAACTTCCTAATATCCGGTTCGGAAGCCGGGTTGATGTTTATCATTTTGATCTGTAATACTTATGAATTGGTTCTTTTAACCTTTTGGGTTATTATTACCTGCGTTTTTTCGAATCGAATTTTATTGTATTATGGATGGAGGCTTTAACCTTGACAAAAGGTTATAACTTACAATTGTTGTTTAGTCAAACTCATTGTTTATGAAAAACAAAACCATTAAACAACTTGAAGATCAAAACCGAAATTTGGAGCGAGAGCTTGATTCCCTGAAAAAAGGAATCAAAAATCTCAGAAATTCAAACGAGCACAAGTTGTATGAAAAATTTGACAATATGCTCGAAGGCTGCCAGATCATTGACAAAAACTTTCGCTATGTCTATGTAAACAAGACCGTAGCCAGACAGGGGCGGAAGAAAAAAGAAGAACTTATTGGAAAAACCATGATGGAGGTATATCCAGAGATCGAGAATACCCCTATGTTTTCACAATTGAAAAAATGCATGGAGGAGCGCAGTTTCCTCCAGATGGAAAATGAGTTCACCTATACTGACAATTCACGGGGGTGGTTTGAACTGACTATGCAGCCAATTCCGGAGGGTGTTTTCATTTTATCGATTGACATCACCCAGCGAAAGCAATTTGAAAAATCTTTAAGGGAAAATGAAAGAAGGTTGATTGCCGCAGAGAAACTGGCAAAGCTGGGAAACTTTTCATGGATCATTGATTCCGGAGAGATCCAGTGGTCTGCAGCTATGTTCAGTTTGCTCGGTTATTCTTCGAATGAACTTGTCAACCTGAATTTCGTGAATGAGAAAATACACCATGCTGACGACAGACAAAAGATATTGGACTGGCTCAACATGAGTATCAACTCGGGGCAAACTGAACTTCAACCTCTCGAATACAGGATCATACATAAAGACGGTCATGTACTTTACATCCGTACCCAGGGAAGAATCGAATACAAGGATGGAAAAGCCTACAAAGTATTTGCTGTTGTTCAGGATATTACTGAAAAAAAGAAAGCCGAACAAGCGTTAAAGATCAGCGAGGAAAAATACCGCAGCCTTTCGCAAAATATCCCGGGCATGGTGTACCGGGCTTTGTCCGACTGGTCCATCGACACTGTATCAAACACCGAGATGGTTACAGGATATACCAGGGAAGAATTTCTGAATGGTGCGCTAAACTGGCAGGATTTAATCCATCCCGAATGGAAAGAACCGGTTTTTAGAGAAGGTTTGGAAATTACAGAAAAACCAGGTACCATCGTTCAGGAATATCAGATCACTCATAAAAATGGAAAAGCCGTCTGGGTTAGTGACCACAAAACTTCAATTTTTGACGATGATGGAAAATTCATGCACATAGATGGTGTAGTTTTCGACATTAGTTGGAGAAAGGAGTATGAACAGGAATTGATCAAAGCCAAAGAAAAAGCTGAGGAAAGCGACAACCTGAAGTCGGCATTTCTTGCCAACATGAGCCATGAAGTGCGCACACCCATGAATGGCATTCTTGGTTTTACTGAATTGCTCAAAGACCCTGACTTCTCTATGAACGAAAGAGAAGAATTTATTTCAGGAATCGAAAGAAGTGGGAACAGGATGCTGAATACCCTCAACGATATCATCGATATTTCAAAACTTGAAGCCGGTGTCGACAGCGTGCATAAAACCAAAACCAATGTCAACCATATCCTCGATGAACAGTACGAACTACTCAAACCTAAAATTCATCAGGCCAGTCTCAACTGGAAATGCAATAAAACACTTGCGGAAGAAAAAGCTGTCATATATACAGATCGTGACAAGCTTTCCAGGATCATTTATAACCTGATTGCTAACGCTATTAAATATACCAAAAAGGGAAGCATAGAGTTCGGTTATAACAGGAAAAATACCGAAATCGAGTTTTACTGCAAAGACACCGGTATTGGTATTCCCGAAAACAGGCAGGAAGCCATATTCGATCCATTTGTGCAGGCCGACCTCAATTATTCCAAAGCCTATGAAGGTGCATGCTTGAGTTTGTCAATCACCAAAGCCTATATTGAGTTGCTGGGAGGAGAGATATGGTTGGAATCTATGGAAGACAAGGGTACAAACTTTTATTTTACCATTCCTGCAGAAGGGCTTCCTGAAGATAATGGCCCAAAGAAAACAGATCAAAAAAATAAGGCAGTTAATACAGATTTAAAGGATATCAAGCTTTTGATCGTCGAAGATGAAAAATATGTTGATATGTATCTGAGCATATTGCTGGAGAATCAATGCAACAAACTTCTGCATGCTGCAACAGGAAAGGAAGCGGTTGAGGTCTGTCGCAACATTGTTGATATTGATTGTATCTTAATGGATCTTAAAATGCCTGAATTGAACGGATATGAGGCAACCCGTCAGATCAGGACTTTCAACAAGAAAGTGATCATCATTGCACAAACTGCCTATGCCTTGCAGGGAGACCGGAAGAAAGCCCTCAAAGCGGGATGCAATGACTATATCACAAAACCCATCGTAAAGGAAAATTTGTTTGAAACCCTTTCAAAGTATTTCAGGATTCATGAATAAAGGGATAAAACCTTTTCTGGTAGCCCATCCGACTTTAATCAGTCAACACAATATATGTTTTAAAATCAGAAGTCATAGGTGCTTCCTTTCCCTGTCTTTTCGCATCAATCACATCCTGAAAACCCCTTTTGTGTCCTTCCAGGAATGCTTCCGATCCCTTCCAGTTCTCAAAAGCTTCCCTGCTGTCCCAAAAACTAACAATCAGGTAGCTGCCTTCATTGTTTTCGGGCTTTAGTACCCGCATGAAACGGAACCCGGGCATTTCATCGATGGCCCTTTTCCTCGTGGAAAATAATTCTTCAAATCTGCTTTTATAATCTTCCTGGCAATCTATATAGTTTATGGCCACATAGCCTTCGTTATTTTTCATATTTAGAATGTTTTAAAATTAGATGTGCAAAAGTAAGAAATTGAGACAACGGTTTTAGGAGAAGAAGTAATTTAGAATTCCTTACGAAAGGATTCACAAATAAGGAATTAATTCAAAATTCTAGCTTGAAGCAGGGAGCTTTGCCGATTTAAATTCATGCACCATTCAATCTATTTTTTTTCTTCCTTATTGAATAAGTAAATGCCAATGGTTAATATTCCCAAACCCATCGTCAACACAATGATTGCAAACCATTTCAGGGGAGAAGAATTCTTTTGAAAAAATACTTCATTTTTATGATCAATAAATCGAACAGCATTTTCAAGTTTTACAAGATTATTCCACACTATTCCACAATCACCTCATCAACAAACATCCAGGCATTTTCCTCTTTTGCCTGGTATCCGGCAGGGATCTTACCGATGTTTTCGGCCACCACCCGGATGTATCGGGTTTCAATCCAGGGATAATCCATCTGGTACTCCATGATCTCGGCTTTTTCTCCCGGGTCATGTTGCTGGTATTTTACTTCCCCCAACTGTGTAAAACCAATGCCTCCTGCTGAATAATAAAACTTCACAATTGCTGGCATGAAAATACCGGCTTTGGGATGGTTCAGAAAATTGACCTTCACGGATTCAACATAATGGAAGGAGCCCAGATCGATCACCAATATCATATCGTTTCCTTCGAAACCAAGCCACTGTCCATTGTGGTAATGATGGTTTCCGAGTATGCCATCCAGGAGCACGGAGGAAGCATCCACAGGCAGGATTTCTTTTTTTGAGTTCCGCAGTTCCGCGTGCTTTCCTATGCCCATGTGTAATTCAATCCTGTTGCGAAAAGGCCCGGCTTTTAGCTCGCCCATTTCAAAAATCCCGTATCGGATATTTTCCGATTCTTTAATTTCAAAAGCATTGATAAAAACAGGATCATCGTTTGAAAGCTCATTGCCATTCAGGGTATAATAAACGGGAGATTCCTTGTGCAGAGATTCCAGTGTAACAAATAATCTTCCGGCCGTATCCACCGAAGATCGAATTTGAATGGGGTTTTTGTCGTGGTCGTTTAAATTTTTTTCATCAGGTTTCAGCAATCCAGTTGACCGGATCGTATTTTCAGGAGAACTTGTCTGTGAAAAGACAACATCATTGATACAAAAAGAAAGCAGTATTATTGAAAAAACCAGGGATTTGTTCATTTTTATTCAGAGATTATAAAATTTCACGCAAAGACCCATGGCTGCAAAGTTAATGAATCCCCTGAGGCCTTTGCGGCAATGCATGAAAAAATCCTGAGAGAAATCATGGGAGGTAACTTTCAGAATCGATCAGTTCATTTTCCTCCTGGTTGCGGATTGCAAAATTAAAGCCTTTGTGGATGGAATAAGCCCCGTAATTCCCTTTTGTATCCATGGCAAGAAATCCCACCTGCCCCTTTTCGTAATCTTTTACTTTTTCAGTTATCCTTTTTACAGCCTCTTCACAGGCTTTCAATGGTGAAGAACCACGTCTCATATTTTCCACCACCAGGAAACTGCCCAGGGTTTTCATTACCATTTCTCCATGCCCGGTGGCTACTGCAGCACCAATTTCGCCATCTACGTACAAACCGGCCCCGATGATGGGTGAATCTCCTACCCTGCCATGCATCTTAAAAGCAATGCCGCTGGTGGTGCAGGCGCCAGCCAGATTACCTTGTTCATCCAGAGCGATCATACCGATGGTATCATGATTCTCGATATTGATGACAGGTTGATACATGGATTTCCTTTTCCAGTTCTCCCATTCTTTGCGGGATTTCCCGGTCAGCAACTCCGTAATTTTAAAACCGTTTTCCAGAGCAAACTTTTGTGCTCCCGCTCCGGCCAGCATTACATGTGGTGTTTGTTCCATTATCAGGCGGGCAACTGAAACGGGATGCAGTATCCCTTCCAGGAAACACACAGAACCACAATTCCCGAAATGATCCATGATACAGGCATCCAGGGTTACTTTTCCATCCCGGTCGGGAAGACCACCCAATCCAACACTCTGTCCCCCGGGATCAGCTTCGGTTTGCATGACTCCATTCTCAACTGCATCCAGGGCACTACCATGCCTGCTCAAGACATTCCATGCAGCTTGATTCGCTGCCAGTCCATGTTGCCAGGTAGACAGCACCAACGGAATACTGCTCTCATTTCCGGGACCTCCGGAATATTGTTTCGCCCTGCCTTTTAACATCTGTGGCAGGCTCATAGCACCCAGTGTTGCCAGTCCTGCAGTGCGGATGAATTTTCTCCTGTTACCCATGATCAATTCTGTTATTTTAATATTTATTTAAATGGACCCGCTTTCTGCCCAAAGGTTTGCCATTCACAAATTCATTCAGGCAGATTATTTTTAAATTTTCTTTAGGATCATTAATCCGTTCTTCTGTTAAATACCTGGTCGTATAATTATGACCTGCAGGAAGATCGAAAAAATTTTTTGTAAAATGTCCTGTATGTCCTTCAAATTGGAGGAAAACACACTTGGCCAAATGATTGCCTTCCAGTCTTATCAAATACCCTTCCCTGATCTTCTTTATCTCTGTTTTGAACTGCACGGGTTCCAGGAAAAGCTGCCCGGGTTTGCAGAAATAATGAAAATCGCTGTCCAGCATTCTTCCCTTCTTATCCCGTAATTCTGTGATCAGCACGAGCTTGCATTCTCCGCGCGTGGGCATGATGCAATCACGTATGAAAATAAAGGCCGTTTTTCCCAGTGATTCTACAGTGCATTTGAACAAGCTATCAAAATAGATCTTTTCACCGAAATCCTGAATGCGCATGTGAATAGTAACTTGCAATTTTTCCTGTGAATCATTCAAAACTGAAAGTTCAATTTCATCTTCTGTGCTCCCTGCGATCAAAACAACATTTTTATAAAGATCCTGAACCCTGTATTGCAGCGCTTTCCAGTTTCCGTAATAATCTCTGGAGGACCAGGAAATCACAGGCCAGCAATCATTAAACTGCCAGTACAAACTTCCCATGCAACGGGGCTTTGCCTGGCGCTGAGCTTCGATGGCCATGCCGATTCCGTGAGCCTGCAACAATTGACTCATGTAAACATAGGCATTAAAATCCCCGGGTATGGGAAAATCCCGTTGCATATACAGATCGATCAGCTCAAAACCACGAGGGTGTTTCTGATGCGTTTTCATTGCTTTGGAATCCAGGTGCTGGTTCTTTGGTTCGGCAAATGAATCTATGGCAGCAAGAGAAGGAAAAGCCTGGAAACCAAATTCACTCATAAAGCGCGGTACTTTTTCCCGGTAGGTTTCAAAGGGCTCGACTCCCCACCAGACACCCCAGTAATGGCTGTCGCCATGGGTCATGCTCTCTTCGTGTCCCCAGCCATACTCCGGGGAAGAGGGCCAGTAGAAGGTTGCAGGATCGTACTGATGTATCACAGCGGGCAAAATAGAATCAAAAATATCATGGTAAGCCTGCCGGACTATGATGGAATCCGCAAAAGAATATCCCAGTTGCTTTTGCCAGCCCCAGTTTTTCCATCCTTCGTCCACTTCGTTGTTGCCACACCAGAGCGCAATGCAGGCATGGTTGCGCAATCGCTTCACATTTTGTTCTGCCTCCTTCTCAATACTTACCAGGAATTCCTTATTGCCGGGATACATATTGCAAGCGAACATAAAATCCTGCCATACCAGAAGACCATATTCATCGCAGAGATCATAAAAAATATCCTTTTCATATACACCCCCGCCCCATACCCGCAACATATTCATATTGGATTGTGCTGCATCTTTGATCAGTTTCTTATAATCCTGGTTCCGAACCCGCGTCAGGAAGTTATCCTGCGGGATATAATTGGCTCCCTGGATGAATAGTTGCTGACCGTTCACCTCAACATAAAAGCTCTCCCCGATCGAATCCGGAGCGTTCACAACCCTGATATCCCGCAAACCAATGCGTCCGCTATTCTCATCCAGAAGAATTTCTTTGAGATGGAGTTTTACCATGTAATCATACAAATATGGATCTCCCATCCCATTGGGCCACCAGCGTTGCGGATCAGGCATTGAGAATGAAATCCTTGCAATATTTCCACCGGGGATAAGATTGATTTTTTGTTTGGCTTTCCTGTTGGGTTTTCCTTTTACCTCAATTTCAATTGCAGCTTCAGCAAAAACTGATGATTCAATTTCGACCCGGGCGGAGATCCGGGCAGAATCCTTTCCGACATAATCCTGCTCAATGAAAACATCTTCAATTCGGGCATCATTCCAGGCCAGTATTTGTATATCTTTCCAGATTCCGGCCGTCAGGAAACGAGGACCCCAGTCCCATCCAAATTGATAGGGTGCCTTTCTTACAAAACCTCTTGCCTGGGGCAATTGTATGCCATATTCCTTTTGCCGTTTTTCAATCAATTTTCCAGGGGGGTAAAAAATAAGTCTGAGGAAATTGCTGTCCGTTTTCAGTTTGTCTTTTATTGGTATTTCCCAACTAACAAACATATTGTCTGCCTGCAGGATCAGCTCATCATTTAGAAAAACGTCCGCAAATGTATCCAATCCCTCAAATACAAAATGGATATTTTTCTTTTGCAGCATTTCCCGGCTGGCATTAAAATATGTTTCATATATCCAGCTTTTCTCACCGATCCATTGCAGTGAATCCTCATTGGAAGCAAAAAAGGGTTCCGGGATCAAAGCGTTTTCAAATAAATCCAGATGAACCAATCCCGGAGTTTTTGCAGGGTATTGCCTGTTCTCACCCGCCATATGGAACATCCAGTGTTGATCCAATTTCCGTATGACCGGCAAATCTTTTGTTTCGCAACATTCCCTGACAAAGAAGATGCTGATCAATATCAAAACGATAAGATTGATGATGATTCCGGTCCGTGTTCTTAGCTGCATTGGAATATACATACGAAAATAAGGAGAAAATCCTAATATATCGCTCGTTCTGCCGAAACAAACTTATTTTTGCAAAGATGATCTATCCGGCAGCTTTTGAAAATAAGATCGGTTTCGACCAGATCAGGGAACTCCTCAAGGACAGGTGCCTGAGTGAGCTGGGCGAAGAATATGTGCACAGGATCAGCTTTTCGAGTGATTTTGAGAGCATTTCATATGCCCTCTCCATTGCAGTTGAATTCAAAAGTCTTTTAGAACTTAAGGGTAATTTTCCGGCGCAGGACTACCTCAATCTCACTCCTGAGCTGAACAGAGTGAAACTTGAAGGTACTATCATCGAGCTGGAAAAAATTTTCGATTTCAAGGTTTCTTTGCGGGCATTGATAGAGATCACACAATACCTGGAGAAACTGGACAGGGAAGATTATCCCTTGCTGACAGAGCTGACAAAGAACCTGTATGATCCACAGAAGATTTTTAAGCGGCTTGAGCAAATCATGGATGATAAGGGCGGGATTCGTGATAAAGCTTCACCCAAACTTGCAGAAATCAGAAAAAAGTTAAGGGGCAAAAAGGGCGAGATCAGCGGGCGCATGCAGAAAAGCCTGAAGACTGCCAAATCATCAGGGTGGACAAACAAAGATGCCGAACCAACCATCCGCAGCGGCAGGCTTGTGATACCGGTAAGCGTGACGCACAAACGAAAAGTGCAGGGGTTTATTCATGATGAATCGGCCTCGGGACAAACCGTATACATTGAACCGGCCGAGGTCTTCGACGCCAACAATGAGATCCGGGAAATTGAGAATGCCGAAAGAAGGGAGATCAACAAAATATTATCGCATTTCACGGACATGTTACGGCCACATTTGCCGGAAATCCTGGAACTTTATGATTTCATGGGCCGGGTGGATTTTATCAGGGCCAAAGCAAAACTTGGCATTGACCTGGACGGAGCCAAACCCGAATTACATGAAACGCCGGGAATGGAATGGCTGGAGGCAAGACATCCCCTTTTGTTCCTTTCCTTTCAATCGCAGGGTAAAAAGGTTGTACCACTGAACATCATGCTGAACAGGGATCAGCGGATTATGGTCATATCCGGTCCCAATGCCGGTGGGAAATCGGTTTGTCTGAAAACGGTCGGGCTGATACAATATATGATACAGTGCGGGATCCCGGCACCAATGAAGGCGGACTCAAAAACCGGTATCTTTGATAAAATATTCCTTGATATCGGGGATGAGCAATCCCTTGAAAACGATCTGAGCACCTACAGTTCGCATTTACTGAACATCAAGTATTTTGTGGTAAACCTCAACCAGGACTCACTTTTTCTTATTGATGAGTTTGGTGCCGGTACAGAACCTCAACTTGGTGGAGCCATTGCCGAATCAGTCCTCGAAAAAATCAATGCCATTGAAGCCTATGGTGTGATCACCACCCATTACGCCAACCTGAAGATTGCTGCCGACGAAATGCAGGGAGTGAGCAATGCCGCCATGCTTTTCGATTCGGAAAAGCTGGAGCCTCTGTATATCTTAAAAAGCGGTAAACCGGGTAGTTCCTTTGCTTTTGAGATTGCCAGGCATATCGGTTTTCCTCCTGAAATTCTGGACCTGGCCATCGAAAAGACCGGAACAAGTCAGATCGATTTTGAAAAACAACTGCAGCAACTCGAAAAAGACAAGCTTGATATCGATAAGAAGAAAACAGAATTGAGGGTGGCAGATGACTTCCTTGCGGAGATGATCGCCAAATATGAAAAACTGAATGAAGAACTGGAAAGATCAAAAGTTGAAATCCTGAAAGATGCCAAAAGCGAAGCTCAAAAGATTATTTCAGGATCCAATAAGTTGATTGAAAACACCATACGTGAAATTCGTGAAATACAGGCGCAAAAGGATAAAACCAGGGACCTGAGGAAGAAAGTTGAACAGGAAAAACTAAAAATTGAGAAACTCCCGGAAAAGCCAAAAAAGAAAAAAACCGAAAAGAAAAAACCGCTTAAAGAGGACAGCCCAATTCAAAAGGGGGATCATGTAAAAATCGAAGGCCAGGAGAAAAGCGGAGAAGTAGAAAATATCAAAGACGGACAGGCCCTGGTATCCTTCGACACTTTCAAGCTGAATATTTCTCTCGACAAATTGCAGAAAACCGGAAGATCCGGGAGAAATAAAAAGAAAGGCTCAGGTAAGTATGGTTCCATCCTAAACGACATGCGTCAAAAGATGGAAGATTTCAAATCCACAATAGATATCCGCGGAGAAAGGGCAGAGGAAGCCATAGCTAAGATCAGGAATTATATTGACGATGCCATTTTGCTCAACATCAAAGAAGTGCAGATCATTCACGGAAAAGGCAGCGGGATTCTCAGAGATGCCATCCGGCAGTATCTGAGTACGGTGGATGAAATACAACATTACCAGGATGCGCATCCCGACCGGGGCGGGCATGGGATCACAATTGTTACACTCTCCTAAATTGATAGAAGTCCACAAATTACACGAAGCAACACGAATTATTTGTGAAAATTTGTGATGTCCGTGGAAAAACATTTTTATCTTTATATCATAAAAATAATAACCATCAAAACCCAAAGTCATGAAAAGATCAATTACCACCCTTGCAATCGTTTTTCTTTTTTCGCAAATACTTCTAGGACTGGTGTTTAACCCACCCCAAAACCTGGTTGCATCTGGCCTGAACGACAGTGTTTTCCTTGATTGGGATGCACCCCAATCCAAAGCGCTTTCGCATTATAATATTTATTATAAGGGAATGAATAACGGAGTGAGCGTTTATTTGGATTCTACTTCCGAAACCGAATACAAACAGCCTATGCGTAACTTTGCTTTCGTCACAATTTACGAAGTTGCCGCAGTATATGCGAACCCTGACGGCACTTCTGATAAAGTATCGGCTACAATCACCTGCCCGTCGATATGGGAGGCACCGCTTGAAATGGACTTTGAGGAACCTGCAGAAACCGTTTGTGGTTTAGCAGGGAGTCCCCTGTCAGGCCAAACAGATTGGGGTTTGTCGGAAACAGAATATATGTCGGAACATAAAAGCGCATTTTACTTTTCAGACACCGCAGAACATCAATCCCTGTTGTACACCACCATAATCGAACAAGAAGAAAGCTTACAAAGCTATTTGAGTTTCTATTTTAAAGCACCTCAAATAGAGGGCACATCGGATACATTATTCGTGTATTACTCCAATACCATGCAAAGCGGCAATTTCCCCGAAGATTGGACTTTTGTTGCAGGTCCTTTTACCAATGCTAATGACTGGACAAAAGAAGAATTAAGTCTCGAAGGAACACAAACGACATTCCATCTTGGTTTCCTGGCTGTTTCAGGGGGCGGCGATGGAGTTTATCTAGATGATTTTAAGATATTTGAAGGACCCAGTGATGTGGAAGAAATCTCCAAAAAAAACAAGATTGCTAACTTATATCCTATGCCTGCCACAGATGAAATATTTCTTGACTTTACCCAGAATGATCTCAGGTCTGAAATCATCATATACAATCTAAGTGGAGAACAGCTATTTCATCAAAAGATACAGAATAAAGTCAAGCATACAATTGATGTTTCCAAACTTCCCGAAGGCATGTACTTAATAAAAGTCGTCAGTGATCAGATTGCTGAAACCCACAAGTTGATTATCTGCCGGTAAATCTTTGTGTATTCTTTGTCCTTCAAGCCTTCGTGGCAAAAATACTTCCAGGCTTTTTGGAATTTTTAACAAACAACATATACATCTTTCTATATATATTTTGTACTTTTGTGACATGGAAAAGATCAAAGCGTTTTTCAAAGAAAATTTTTCAATCCTATCAATAGTTGGTCTGGCTGTTGGCGCAATAGGCGGATACCTTTATTATTATTTCATCGGTTGTAATTCGGGCTCCTGTGCCATCACTTCCAATCCGTTCATGAGCGTACTTTGGGGTGCCCTGATGGGATACCTTGTTTTTGATATGTTCAAACCCAAGAAGAAAGTTACAAAAGATCAATCGGAAGAAAGTTCCGCCTGAACTTTTTTCGGAAGACTTGCCACAATCAGATCATATGAATGATCGATCATTTCCATCAGAAAACCACCATCAATGCCTGCTTCAAAACTTATCGTGTTCCATTGTTGTTTGTTCATGTGATAACCGGGAATGATAAAATCATAATGCTCCCTGAGTTCGATTGCCCGCTGTGGGTCACATTTTAAATTGATCCGCTTTTTTTCAAGACTAAGCAATGCAAACATTTTATTGGCCACTTTAAAAACCAGGGTATCATTGTCGAATGGAAAACCTTCGGTAACACTTTTCTTTGAAAGACAATATTCCCTTATTTGTTCAATATTCATATCAATAAGCCTTGCCTGACGTAGCTTTAGCGAAGTCAGGTTCAATTGTTCAATTGTTCGATTGTTGTCATGGTAAAAGTATAAAGAATTTGAAGACAACATAATTCCATTATTGGCAACAGTAGATGAATGCCACAAAGACTCGAAGGCCAAAGAAAACACAAAGAAGAAATTCATTGATTTTTTCATTTTTCGGGGACTCCCTGCTGCCAACTGCTGACTCCCGACTACAACAACTTCCACTCCTCAAAACTTCCATATCCGAATATGCCTCATTGCTTAACAAACCAATTTATTCACAAAATACTTGCATTTGATTCAAATTGCTTACTTTTGCAGAAACATGAAGAAAGTTGCCGGACCGGTAGAGGATTGATTAGCAAGATGTTAAATTTTAGAATGAGCAATTTTTTTCATGTTATCATTGTATTAGGACCAAAAGTATTTGATTATGTCAATACGTTTAAAGAGCGCAGATCTGAAAAAGAGGATGCGCGATGCACTTCAGGGCGGGGGTTCCAAAGCTATTGAAAAACAAAAGGCAATCGGAAAATTAACCGCCCGCGAAAGAATTATCGCCCTGCTCGATCCCAACACCTTTCATGAATACGATCTCTTTGTTGAACATGCCGCCAAGGATTTCGACATGGATAAAAAATACCTTCCCGGCGATGGTGTGATCACCGGAACCGGTCTGATCAGCGGTCATCCTGTATGCATTTATGCACAGGACTTTACTGTAGCAGGTGGTTCCCTGGGATGGATGCACGCAAAAAAGATCACCAAAATCATGGATCATGCGATGCGGCTGAAGATTCCGATCATCGGGATCAATGACTCTGGTGGAGCCCGTATACAGGAAGGGGTGAACTCCCTGGCAGGTTATGGTGAGATCTTTTACCGGAACACACAGGCCTCTGGGGTGATCCCACAGATCTCCGTGATCCTGGGTCCCTGCGCAGGTGGTGCTGTTTATTCTCCTGCCCTTACGGATTTTGTTTACGTTGTCGACAAGATCTCCAAGATGTTCATCACCGGACCGGAAGTGATCAAAACTGTTCTGGGTGAAGAAGTATCCATGGAAGAGCTGGGTGGCGCCAGGGTACACAGCGAAATTACAGGCAATGCACATTTCTACGCCGAAAGCGAACAGGATTGCTTTGACCAGATTAAAGAACTGATCACTTTCATTCCGTGGAACAATGCCAAAAAAGCGGATCCATTCCCCAAAAAGCCGCCCAAAACAAGAAAATATAAGATCGAAAACCTTATCCCTACAGATCCTAGGCAACCTTATGATGTAAGAGATGTGATCCGTGCGGTTTCGGATGATTCGGAATTCCTGGAAGTCCAGGAAAGATTTGCCGCCAACATCGTGATCGGTTTCGGAAGGTTGAATGGGGAAACCGTTGGTTTCGTTGCCAACCAGCCACTGGTACTGGCAGGCGTACTCGACGTTGATTCTTCCGATAAAGCCGCCAGGTTTATCCGCTATTGCGATGCATTTAATGTACCCCTGGTTACGCTGGTTGACCTGCCGGGTTATCTTCCCGGTGTGGATCAGGAGCATGCCGGCGTGATCCGTCATGGTGCCAAAATACTGTATGCATATTCAGAAGCAACGGTACCTAAGATTACGGCAATCTTAAGGAAAGCATACGGAGGCGGATATATTGCCATGTGTTCCCACCATCTCAGGGCTGATTTTGTATTTGCATGGCCTACTGCCGAAATTGCAGTGATGGGACCCGAAGGCGCCGCCAACATCATTTTCCGCAAAGAGATCATGGGTGCCAAAAATCCTGAAGAGATCAGAAAACAAAAGATCGCAGAATACAAGAAGAAGTTTGCAAATCCATACGTGGCTGCAGCTTATGGGTACATCGATGCAGTGATTGAACCTACCGAAACAAGAAAAATGCTGTTGCATGCTCTTGAAATTTCCCAGTCAAAAGCAGTGCAAGCACCCAGGAAAAAACATGGAATACCTCCATTTTAGTCAAAACTGATTTGTTATGAATGGTGAAGAAGAAAAGAAAAACATACCGGAAGAGCCGGAATACCAGATACTCAATGTGGATGATGTGGAATACAAAACCACATTAACAACAAAGTTTAATAACCGTAAACCTTTCCAGGACCTGGAATGGGATAAAATCTATTCCTTTATTTCGGGTACGATCAGAAAGATTTATGTGAAAAAAGGCAAAAAAGTTAAAGAAGGTGATAAGCTTTTGATTCTGGAAGCCATGAAAATGAAAAATGTGATCAATTCACCGGTTCAGGGAAAGATCAAAAAAGTACATGTAAGCAAAGACGAGCGGGTTCCCAAAAACAAGCTGCTGATCGAGATTGAGTAAGATTGATCAACTTTTTAACAAGGTGTTCGTCCGTTCGATAAAATCAAGAATTTCTGTTTTCCCCATTGCGTTTTTGGCTGAAGTAAAGAACATCTGTGGTAGTTCTGCCCATGATTTATGCAATTCGTTCTTATAAGCTTCCATGTTCCTGGTAAATTCATTTCTATTCAGTTTATCCGACTTTGTAAATACCAGGGTAAAGGGTAGCTGTGTCACTCCCATCCATTCCATGAGGTCCTGATCCGAATCCTGCATGGGAAGACGTGCATCAATGAGGATAAAAGTACAAAGCAGGTTTTTCCTTTTCAAAAGATATTCCTGTATCATTTTACCCCACTTTTCACGCTCGGTTTTGGATCTTTTGGCAAACCCATAACCCGGCAAATCCACCAGGTACCAGCTGTCATTGATCAGGAAATGGTTTATCAGGGTTGTCTTTCCGGGTGTTCCCGAAGTTTTGGCCAGTTTTTTCCGTCCGGTAATCATGTTGATGAGCGAGGATTTACCCACATTCGACCTGCCGATGAAAGCGTACTCCGGCTTATTCCCAAAGGGGCATTTTTTTACGTCCACACAACTCCCGATGTATTCGGCTTGGGTAATTTCCATTAAGATTGCTGGTCTTTTTTGTAAGTTGAAATATGTCTGTCTTTCTTGAAATCGTAAATATCTTCGATGGTAAGCAAAATACCCGTTTCCTCCACATTTCCGAAATGCTCATTGAGCGTGGTCCCGAATGTTCGCATGGTTGCGGAGAGCGTCATGTAAGCATTGATCAGTGGCGGAATGCCTTCATTCAGCTGTCTCACTTTGTTTACCAGTATTTTGTAGTCTTCGTCGAAGTTGCACCCGGTAAAAATATTGTTCAGGATCTTTTCATCGGTTTCGAGTAAGAGGGGTTTTCTGGGAATGATCAGATTGTCATTATCCGGGAAATGGCGGCCCAGGAAAAACAGAACAAGATCGCGTGCCAGGCGGTCGTACTGCGGATACATGGTCACTTTGCCAAAAAGGTATTTCACATCAGGATTGTCGATCACGATGGCACCCAGGCCATCCCACAGGTTATCCAGGGAATACATTCCTTTACGGAGGTTGTAGGTGGGCTGGTAATTCGGTTGTACAAAAGAGCGCCCCAATTCAATCGCGTAAGGCATGAAATCCCTCACAAATTTCTTGGAGATTTTGAAAAGCCTGGAAGTAGGCGATTCTACTTCCTTGCCCTTTGACACCTCTATCATCTCTTTTCCATGCATAAAACGATACCCACCTGTAATCTCTTTATCGCGGGGGTTCCAAACGATCAGTTGCTTAAAGGGAACTTCGGCTGTATCGTATGCATCCATGTCGTAGGATTTGCCAGTACCACCCCCTGCCTCACGGAAAGTGATCTCACGCAGTCGCCCCACTTCTTTCATCAGATGCGGACTGTTGTGATGATCGAATACATAAATCTCGTTATGACCATTGTTGGTATTCCTGACAAAGATCTCCTCTGTCAGTTCTTTCTCGAGCAACTCAACATCTACGGGAGATATGATGGTTTCCATACTTTTATTTATTTTTCTGATTATACCACTCAACAAAACTTTTTGTTTCACCGCTGGGCAATTCATACACATAGTCCTGAAGCATCAATGCCCATTCGGCATCTTTGTGCCTGCGATCGAAGAAATGATAATCGACAGGCTCGCTGATGATGATATCAATATCTTTATCATATTGTTTATAAGTCTCATCCACCAGGTAAAGCATTTCGATGTTGGCTTTGATCTTTAGTCTTTTCCTCAAATTCGCCAGCTTGTAGAAAAAATTTGTGTTCCGTCCATTGATGTGGACAGGAATCACATGCCGTTTAAATCTTTTGGCTTTGCTTAAGAAGGTCTTCTTCCAGGGAATATCCCTGATAACACCACCTTTTTGTTTTCTTGAAACCAGACCTGCAGGAAAATACAGCAAAAGTTTATCCGACCCGAAGGTTTCGTTGATGATCCTGATATTTTCTGCATTGCTTCCATGTTTGTTAATCGGGATGAATAGGGGCCGCAGGTTTTCTATGTTCATCAGGAGATCATTGACCGGGAAGACAAGATCCTGCCTGACCCGTCCAAGCACATGCATAAAAGCAATGCCATCCAGGCCGCCCAGGGGATGATTGGAAGCTACCAGGTAGCGTTTGTCTTTGCTGATCCTTTCAAGTCCCTCAACATGAACATTGGCATTGAAATCCCGGATGATGGCATCCACGAAATCCAATCCGTATTCATCCCGGTGCCTGGAAACGAAATCATTCAATTGATCCTCGTGCACAACCCGCCTCAAATAATTGATAACAAAGGAGGGAATCAACTTATACAAAGTTGGGTTCTTATCCTTGAACACCTTTTTGATATCAATGAATTTTTCCTGCTTATTCTCCTTCGTGCTTTTTTCAGACATTTCAATTTGCTGGGAATTCTTTGCAAAATTAAGTATAATAAACAAATCAATACCTCAGGATATCATCCAATGATTGTTTTAAGATCGAGAGTTGATCTTGCGTAATCATGCCGGTTTTCTTTACCAGTCTCTCTTTTGATATGGACCGGATATGAAAGATCATGATTTCCGATTTTTTTGAAAGCCCATTGTTCTTGTCCGGACTCAATACCAAATTTCCCTTGTAATTCTTGATTTTAGTCATTAGTGGACAGGCAATGACTACGGGCAGGTAGGCATTGAGAAGGTTCCCACTGACGATCACGACCGGGCGAAATCCTCTTTGCTCACTTCCCCTGACGGGATTTAAATCGGCATACCAGATCTCACGCTGATTCACTCTTCGATTTGCTTTAAATAATCTACCATTCCTTCCTCGGCTAGATCCATGATGTTTTTGTCTTCCGCCGCCCGTTTGTAAGACTTCACATATTCTGCACGGTTCAACTGATCCAGGTAAACCCGCAAAGCTTTTTCCATGATCTTGTTCTTGGGTATTCCCAGTTTCTGCGCATATTTATTCAGGCTTGAAAGCAATTCATCCGGTAAGGTGCTCGTAAATGTAATCATATTTATATTTTATATTTGCATAATACAAATATAATGATTGGTTTTCAACAATCCAATAGATCATGAGCATTCAAACTCAAATTATTATTAACAGGCATTCTCCACATTTGTAATTGTATTGTTAGAAAGTATTGAAGTCAGTAAATTAAACACATAGCACTTTCATTTTTAATGCCTTATTAAATCTATGTAAAATTTTCCTCTTCCAATACGTAACTATTTATCAACAATGTGGTAAAAAGTGGTAAAAAGTGGTATTTTCTTTTGTATATTTACACCATTAAATCGACATGGCCGTGGTAAACCTAATAGGGACGCATGATTGCAAGACAGACACCAAAGGACGGTTTTTGTTCCCCTCAAGTTTCAAGGGGCAACTTACCGAAGAACTGGGGGATGGTTTTGTGATCAAACGGAGCATTTTCAGAAAATGCCTCGAATTGTATCCCATGAAAGAGTGGACCACGGAAAGCGAACGCATCAACAAATTGAATCGCTTCAAACAAAAAAATGTCGATTTCATCAGGAAGTTCATGGCAGGAGTGCGTAGGGTTGAACTCGACGCGACCGGCAGGCTACTGATCCCAAGGGATCTGATCAAGTACTCCGGGATTGAAAAAGAGATCGTACTGGCCTCGGTGGTGAACAAGATCGAGATCTGGAACAAAGCCGAATATGAAAAAGCTGTGGATTACGATCCTGATGAATTTGCCGGACTGGCAGAAGAAGTAATGGGTGACGTAGAAACAGAATAACAAAAGGATATGTACCACAATCCCGTAATGTTACAGGAAGTGATTGATGGACTGGCCATCCGGCCGGACGGGGTCTATGTGGATGCAACTTTTGGAGGTGGTGGTCATTCTGAACAGATATTAAAAAAACTTGATCAGGGCAGGTTGCTTGGATTCGACCAGGATGAAGATGCCATGCAGAATGCGTTCGATGATGATCGATTTATTTTTGTGAATGCCAATTTTAGGTTCCTCAAGAATTTCCTGCGTTTTTATGATGCAATACCGGTAGATGGCATTCTTGCCGACCTGGGTGTTTCCTCCCACCAGTTTGATACAGCAGAAAGGGGATTTTCCACACGCTTCGACTCCAACCTGGATCTCAGAATGGACCGGAGGATCAACAAAGATGGCAGGAAAGTGATCAATGATTATTCGGAGCATGACCTGAAAACTATTTTCAGAAACTATGGAGAGATCGGCAATGCCGCTCAGCTTGCCCGAACCATTATTGGCGAGCGAAAACGAAAGTCCATCAATACAAGCGCAGAACTGGTTGCCATTGCAAAAAGGTTTACCAGGAAACCAATGGAAAACAAATACCTGGCCCAGGTTTTCCAGGCCATCAGGATAGAAGTTAATGATGAACTGAAGGTCCTGAAAGATTTTCTCAAGCAATGCCATATTGTGCTAAAATCAGGAGGTCGGCTGGTGGTGATTTCCTATCACTCCCTGGAAGACCGCCTGGTGAAGAATTATTTCAAAAGTGGAAACTTCGCAGGAGAGATACAAAAGGACTTTTATGGAAATCCTCAATTGAAATTCAAAACGATCAACCGCAAGCCCATTACTGCATCTGAAGAAGAAATCAAAGAAAACGGGCGGGCCAGAAGCGCCAAACTGAGAATCGCAGAAAAAATTTAAAGGAGATGGAAGGCAACAAGATCAAAAACAAACGGGAAAAAAGCAGGAGACAATACAAGTCTTCCAGGCTTGATAAATCCCTTCAAAGCATACTCGGGGGTTCATTCCTGGCCAGGAACAAAGCCCTGAAAATGCTGCCCTTTTTGCTCTTTCTCACCTTGCTGGCATTGATCTATATCTCCAACATTTACATCGCCGAAAAAAAGAACAGGAAAATTGAAGAGATCAACAGCGAGCTAAAAGAATTGCGCTACGAATATATTACGACAAAATCAGACCTGATGTACCTGAGCAAACAGTCGCAACTGGCAAAGAAACTTGCCCCAACAGGAATTAAAGAATCCAGGGTTCCACCCGAAAAAATCGTGATCACACAAGAATGATGGACAAAGTCAAAAGAGACATATTATGGCGTGTATACCTCATCTACCTTGGTATATTTCTCTTTTCACTGGCTGTGATTGGAAAAGCAGTCTATATTCAATTCTCGGAAGGACGTGAACTGATCCAGAAAGCAAAAAAGCAGGAACTCCGGTATTTCAAGCGGGAAGCCGTTAGGGGAAACATATACGCCACCGGTGGAAGCCTGCTGGCTACCTCCATACCGATTTTCGAAATCCGCATGGATGTTGATTCCGAACACATTTCGGATAAGTTCTTCAACGAAAAAGTGGATTCACTTGCCTATTGCCTTTCCCACCTTTTCAAAAACAAAAGCAAATGGGAGTATAAGCGTGACCTTGTCAGAGCCCGGCAAAGCGGGAATCGATATTATCTTTTGAAAAGGGATGTTACATATGCACAATTGAAAGAGCTCAGGAAGTTTCCCATCCTCCGTCTGGGAAAATATCGCGGTGGACTGATCAGCATTTCACAGACCAAAAGGCAGATGCCATTCAAGGACCTTGCCCGCAGAACGATCGGCTATCATATTGAAGATGAAAATATTTATGTGGGACTTGAAGGTGCATATGCAGTTGTTTTACAAGGGGTTGACGGGCAGCAGCTCCGCCGGAGGATCAACAACGGCGACTGGATACCGGTTCACGATAAGAATGAGATCGAATCGGAGAATGGCAAAGACATAGTCTCCAGCATTGATATTGAAATACAGGATGTTGCCGAAAACGCCCTGTACAAACACCTTAAAGAACACAAAGCCTATCAGGGTTGTGCAATCCTGATGGAAGTAGAAACGGGCTTCATCAGGGCCATTGCCAACCTGCGCTATGATTCCACCAGCAAAACCTACGATGAAAGTTATAATTACGCCATTGCAGAGAATGTAGAACCCGGTTCTACTTTTAAGCTTGCATCCATGCTCTGTCTGCTGGAAGACGATAAAATTAATCTGAATGACACCATTGACACCGGAGACGGCTGGACAACCTATTACAGCCACACTCTGAAGGATGCTCACAAGATCGGAGACGGGAAGATCACAGCACGGGAAGCTTTTGAAAAATCCTCCAATGTAGGTATTTCCAAACTCGTTTATGAAGCTTACAAAAACAAACCCGAGCAATACGTAGACCGTCTTTACAATATCGGTCTGAACAAACCGCTGGGCATCAGCATTCCGGGAGAAGGCATTCCCCTCATCAAACATCCTGATAACAAAAAATCCTGGTATGGCACAACACTTCCCTGGATGTCGATCGGATATGAAGTCCTGCTAACACCTTTGCAAATCCTGAGCTTTTACAATGCCATTGTCAACAACGGCCGCCTCGTAAAACCACTCTTTGTTGAAGAGATCAGACAGGCAGGACAGAGCGTAGAGAAATTCAAACCAGAAGTGATCAATTCTTCCATTTGCTCAGAAGCCACCTCCGATACCCTGAAAAATTTGATGGAGGGCGTTGTTCAGCGGGGTACAGCACAAAGACTGAAAAACTCCATTTATTCAATAGCCGGGAAAACCGGTACTGCCCAGATAGCAGACCGCAACATGGGCTACAGCAAAAAAATCTACAATGCTTCTTTTGTGGGCTATTTCCCGGCCGATGATCCCAAATATTCATGCATCGTAGTGGTGAGCAAGCCATCGGGTGGCTGGTATTACGGATCTTCTGTGGCTGCCCCGGTATTCAAAGAAATTGCTGACAAGGTGTATTCAACCCACCTCGACATTCATTCCAAACCCGAAGATGAAGAACAAGAAGCAAAGGTGCCACTCTATATCGCCGGTAAAACCAGCGAAATGAAAAAAGTAATCAACAACTGCAGCCTGGAAATGGATACGGTCATCACAGACTCAGAATGGTCGGTACTGATCCCGCTTGAGGAAAAGGCACAACTTGCACCCCGCTATATCAAGGAAAATCAAATACCCAATGTGGTGGGTATGGGTGCCAGGGATGCTATTTACATTCTTGAAAATCTTGGACTGGAAACATATGTGAAAGGCAAGGGAAAAGTTAAGCGTCAATCTATTGAACCGGGAAGTTTGGTGCGCACAGGACAAAAAATTTATCTGGAATTATCGACATAGCATGGCAAAACAATTGAGCAATATATTGATTGGTGTTGGCATCCTTGAACAGAAAGGATCACTCGATAAGAAAATCGAAAAGATCTGCTTCGATTCAAGAGAAGCAGATAGTCATGCGCTTTTCGTTGCCATGAAGGGCACACAGGTCGACGGGCATGACTTTATTTCAATAGTTTTAAAGAATGGCGCAAAAGTAATTGTTTGCGAAGATCTTCCCGATGATTTTCCCAATGATGCCACGATCCTTAAAGTAAAAGATTCGCATGAAGCTCTTGGCATAATTGCCTCTAACTTTTACGACAGGCCATCCGGGAAACTGAAACTTGTCGGCGTGACCGGGACCAACGGAAAAACCACCATCGTGCACCTGCTTCACAGTCTTTTTACCGGTCTCGGCTACCAGTCGGGTATGCTGAGTACCATAGGAAACCTCATCCATGATAAAAAGATTCAGGCCACCCATACTACGCCCGATCCAGTCAGCATCAACAAATTACTTAAGCAAATGCTGGAGGAAGGCTGTTCCCATTGCTTCATAGAAGTTAGCTCTCATGCCATTGATCAGAAAAGAATTGCAGGTTTAAATTTTGCCGGTGGTATTTTCACCAACATCACCCACGATCATCTGGATTATCACAAAACATTTGCGGCCTATCTCTCATCCAAAAAGGAATTCTTCGATCAATTGCCGGCAGAGGCCTTCGCGCTGGTCAATAAAGATGATAAGAACGGGCCCGTGATGCTCCAGAACACAAAAGCCACAGGTCATACCTATGCATTGAAAAGCAATGCAGAATTCAAGGGAAAAATACTGGAGAACCAGTTCGAAGGATTGAACATGATGATCGGCAAACAAGAGGCCTGGTTCCAGCTTTCCGGTGTTTTTAATGCTTATAACCTGATGGCTGTTTACGCAACTGCCGTTCTGCTTGGAGAAAATGCCACCGAAGTGCTGGCAAAACTCAGCCAGATCAAAGGTGCAGAGGGACGCATGGATTTCATGCGCACCGACGATGGTATCATGGCTATCGTAGACTATGCGCACACCCCGGATGCTCTGAAGAATATCCTTGAAACCATCAATGAAGTCAGGACCGGGAGTGAAGAACTGATCACCGTGGTTGGCACCGGTGGCGACCGCGACAGAACAAAACGACCGGTAATGGCCAGGACCGCAGCATCCCTAAGCACGAAAGTAATCTTTACTTCTGACAACCCACGTTCAGAAAATCCTGATGCCATCATTGAAGATATGGTTAAAGGTGTTGAAGGAGTGGATTATAAGAAGATACTTTCGATCAGCAAACGGGATGAAGCCATCAAAACAGCCTGTATGTTGGTAAAACCCGGTGATATTATTCTTGTGGCAGGAAAAGGGCATGAAAAATACCAGGATATCAAAGGTGTCAAACATCCTTTTGACGATAAGGAAAAATTAAGGGAGTACCTGAACTTAAGAAAGGAGGGTAACTGAGATGTTTTATTATATTTTTAAATATCTGGATACAACATTTGATTTTCCCGGAGCCGGGGTATTTCAATACATCTCTTTCAGGGCGGGGGCTGCCGTGATCACTTCACTGATTATCTCCCTGTTGTTCGGAAAAAGAATCATCAACTACCTGCGTAAAAAACAGGTGGGTGAATCCATCCGCGATCTCGGACTGGAAGGACAATCTGAAAAACAGGGTACCCCCACCATGGGCGGATTGATCATCATCGGAGCCATACTGGTACCTGTGCTTTTCTTTGCCAAGCTTGATAATGTTTACATTTTGCTGATGCTTTTCACAACGATCTGGCTCGGCATCTTTGGGTTCCTGGATGATTATATCAAAGTCTTTAAAAAAGATAAAAAAGGGCTGGCCGGAAAATTCAAGATCATTGGGCAGATGATCCTGGGCCTGGTAGTCGGACTTACCATGTATTTCAACGATTCCATCGTGATACGTGAAAAACTGGAACAACCGCTTGAAATTGAAACAACTTCCGAAGAAGGAGAAACTGAAGTCAAAATATTGAAGTTCGCTGAGGAATCAGTGAAATCGACCAAAACCACCATTCCATTTGTAAAGAACAATGAGTTTGATTACAGCATACTGATATCCTGGATCAGCAAAAATGCTTACAAATATGCATGGATCATTTTTATTCCCATCGTGATATTCATCATCACTGCGGTTTCGAATGGTGCCAATTTAACGGATGGGATAGATGGACTGGCAACCGGTGTATCGGCCATCATTGGAGCTACCCTGGGCATACTCGCCTGGGTTTCGGGCAACATCGTCTTTGCCGATTACCTTAACATCATGTACATCCCAAGCTCGGGTGAGCTGACCATTTTTGTAAGTGCATTTGTTGGCGCCTGTATCGGATTCCTCTGGTATAATTCCTACCCCGCCCAGGTTTTTATGGGTGATACCGGTAGCCTTACCATAGGCGGGATCATCGCGGTTTATGCCATCCTGATCAGAAAGGAATTGCTGATCCCCATATTGTGCGGGATCTTTCTTGCAGAGAGCCTGTCGGTGATTCTGCAGGTAAGCTACTTCAAACACACCAAAAGAAAGTATGGTGCAGGGAAACGCATCTTTAAAATGTCTCCCCTTCACCACCACTACCAGCTCGAAGGTTATGCAGAACCCAAGATCGTACAGCGCTTTTTTATCGTCGGGATCATGCTGGCTGTATTTGCCATCATAACTCTGAAGTTGAGGTAAGTGGAAAAGAAAAGGTTCATAAGCGTACTGGGTGCAGGAGAAAGCGGAACGGGTGCCGCAATCCTGGCAAAGAAAAAAGGATGGGAGGTTTTTGTTTCAGACAAAGGCACCATCAATGAGAAGTACAAAAAAGTTCTTTCACATCATGACATTGGGTTCGAAGAGGGAGATCATAATATGGATCGCATCCTGCAAGCTGAACTTGTGGTGAAAAGTCCGGGCATACCTGATCATGTGTCCGCTGTCCAAAAGATCACTCAAGCGGGCATTCCGGTAATCTCGGAGATTGAATTCGGATGGCGCTATACAGATGCAAAACTGGTTTGCATCACCGGTAGCAATGGAAAAACAACCACCACCATGCTCACTTACCACATGCTGAAAAATGCAGGTTTGAATGTGGGCATGGCCGGAAATGTGGGCAAGAGCTTTTCCTGGCAGCTTGCTGAAGAAGATCATGACATTTATGTGCTGGAGATCAGCAGCTTTCAACTTGACGGGATGTTTGAATTTAAAGCGGATATCGCCGTACTGATGAATATCACCCCCGACCACCTGGATCGCTATGATAATAACTTCCAGGCCTATGTTGATTCCAAATTCAGGATCATCAACAAGCAGGGACCCGATGAGGCTTTCATTTTCTGCCTGGATGACCCGGTCATTCGGGAAGAAATGAAGAAAAGAAAAATGAGCATGCGCATGTTTCCTTTCACGATACAGCAAAAGATCAATCAGGAGGGAGCATATGCAATGAAAAATAAAATGAAGATCAATATAAAATCAACAAAATTGTCTATGACACTAGAAGAATTAGCATTACAAGGCAAGCACAATTTGTACAATTCAATGGCGGCAGGCATTGCGGCTCGTCTGCTGGATATCAGGAAAAACGTTATCAAGGAAAGTCTTTCTGATTTTCAGAACATTGAACACAGGTTGGAATATGTGGCAACGATCCATGGTGTTGAATTCATCAATGACTCAAAAGCCACCAACATCAACTCCAGTTGGTATGCGCTGGAAAGCATGAACAGGAAAGTAGTCTGGATCGCAGGTGGCATTGACAAAGGCAACGACTATAGCCTCATCAAAGACCTGGTGAAGGAAAAGGTGAAAGCCATCGTGTGCCTGGGAAAAAACAACCAGAACATTCACAAAGCTTTTGCTGATGTGGTTGAAAGAATAGAGGACACATCCTCTGCCAGAGATGCGGTCAATATGGCCTTTAATCTTTCCAGGCACGGGGATAGTGTATTGTTGTCACCTGCATGTGCAAGTTTCGACCTCTTCGAAAATTACGAAGACCGGGGCCGTCAGTTTAAAGAAGCAGTAAAATGTTTATAGGATAGAAGCATGACTTTTATTTTAAAAAATATCAAGGGTGACAGGGTGATCTGGATCGTGGTGATCCTTTTGTCCATTTTTTCCTTGCTGGCCGTATACAGTTCAACGGGAACGCTTGCCTATAAATACCAGGGGGGCAATACAGAATATTATATGCTGAAGCATTTCATGATCCTGGTATTTGGCCTTTTTCTAATGTACCTTGCACACCTTGTGAAATACACTTATTACAGCAGGATCTTTCAGGTTGCCCTCTTCATTGCAGTACCCCTGCTCATTCTTACACTGCTAATCGGAATAAACCTGAATGAAGCCAAGCGGGCATTGCCACTGCCATTTAATCTCTCATTTCAGACTTCCGACCTGGCCAAACTCACACTCATCATGTACCTGGCCCGCCTGCTAACAAAAAAGCAGGAACAGATCAAAAGCTTCCGTGAATCCTTTGTGCCCATCATGTTGCCCATCCTCATCATCTGCATGCTTATCCTGCCTTCCAACTTCAGCACAGCAGCTATGTTATTTGTAACCAGCCTTGTCATGATGTTTATCGGAAGGGTGAATATGAAATATATTTTAAGCCTGATCGGGATTGGGATTGTCGCTGTAACAATCTTTGTATTGATTCTTTATAATCTTCCCGGTGAAGAACAGGGAAGGCTCTGGACCTGGAAAAGCAGGATCGAAAACTTTGTGAGTGGAAGCGAAGGTGACAACTACCAGGTGGAACAATCCAAGATTGCCATTGCAAGTGGCGGATTGTTCGGGAAAATGCCGGGCAACAGCACCCAGCGTAACTTTCTGCCCCATCCCTATTCCGATTTCATCTTCGCCATCATCGTGGAAGAATACGGATTGATCGGGGCATCCTTTGTTGTATTGCTCTATTTGATTTTATTTTTCAGGGCAGTCAAGATCATAACAAAAATTCCAAGGAACTTCGGAGCTTTCCTTACCTTCGGGGTAAGCTTCAGCCTGGTATTCCAGGCAATGATCAACATGGGCGTGGCAGTGAACCTTTTACCCGTTACAGGGCAACCCCTGCCCCTGATCAGTATGGGGGGAACTTCCATCTGGTTCACCAGCATTTCGCTGGGGATCATCCTGAGTGTAAGCAAAGAAATATCAAACCCGGAAAACCTAAAACAGGAGCAGTATGCAACAGCTTAAACCCAGAATACTGATCAGCGGAGGGGGAACCGGGGGCCATATTTTCCCGGCCATCGCCATTGCCGACTGCATCCGGGAGAAACATCCGGAGGCAGAATTCCTTTTTGTGGGGGCGATGGGAAAAATGGAAATGCAAAAAGTTCCGGCGGCAGGGTATAAAATCGAAGGCCTTCCTATTGCCGGGCTTCAGCGTAGTCTGACTACCAAAAACCTCAGCTTTCCTTTCAAATTGCTGAAGAGCATGAACCGGGCCCGGAAACTTGTGCGGGAATTTCAACCCGATCTGGCCATTGGTACAGGGGGATATGCAAGCGGGCCAACATTGAGGGCAGCTTCCAAAAAAGGCGTTCCCTGCCTGATACAGGAACAAAACTCCCTGCCGGGTATCACCAATCGTTTGCTGGCAAAAACTGTCGATACAATCTGTGTGGCATATGAAGGATTGGAAAAATATTTCCCGGCAGAAAAGATCGTGATCACTGGAAATCCGGTAAGAAAAGATCTCCTGGATATGGATAACAAAAAGGAGAAAGCTTTCAGGCACTTTGGACTTGAAGCAGGCAGGCCGGTACTGCTCATCATCGGAGGCAGTCAGGGTGCCAGGGGTATCAACATGGCCATCAAAGAAAATACAGAAAAAATCTCCCGGCTTGGAATCCAGGTATTGTGGCAAAGTGGAAAGTATTTTTATGATGAGGCATTGAAGGCTGTCAGAGGAAAATATGAACGAAATATCAAGGTCCTGGAGTTCATCAATGAGATGGACCTGGCCTATGCAGCGGCAGATATACTGATTTCCAGGGCGGGTGCCATTGCTATTTCTGAATTATGCATTGTGGGCAAAGCCTGCATCTTCGTCCCCTTGCCCACTGCAGCCGAAGATCACCAAAGCAGGAATGCCATGGCACTTGTTGATAAAAAAGCTGCTTTGTTGGTAAAAAACAATGAAGCATCTTCCCTTTTAATCAAAGAATTGTCAGCTTTGATTCACAACAGGGAATTGCAAAAATCACTGGGAGATAACATTCAAAAACTGGCCAGGCCGGAAGCAACGAAAAAAATTACAGAGGAAGCATTAAAACTGATCAAATGATGGATTACGGAAAACTGAAACATATTTATTTCCTGGGCATCGGAGGCATCGGCATGAGCGCCCTGGCCAGGTATTTCCTGCGGAAAGGAATAAGCGTTTCCGGTTATGACCGTGTTTCCACACCTCTTACCAGCGAGTTGCAGAATGAAGGCATAAACATTCATTTTGAAGACAACCCAAAACTTATACCTGTCGATATTGATCTTGTGGTCTATACGCCTGCCATCCCATCCGAACTGAAAGAGTTTCAATTTATCAGGAAAGAAGGAACAACGCTACAAAAGAGATCGGAGGTACTGGAGAATATCACGCAGGATTATTATACGATTGCTGTAGCAGGAACCCATGGAAAGACCAGCATTGCCAGCATGATCTCCCATATCCTGAAAGAAAACAGAAAAAATGTGACTGCCTTTATCGGTGGAATCATGTCGAATTATGACTCCAATTTCCTTTTCAGTGAAAAATGTGACTACATGGTGGTGGAGGCCGATGAATTCGACCGTTCATTTTTAAAACTGAAACCTTCATTTTCCGTCATATCTGCCATGGATTCCGACCACCTGGATATTTACCTTACACACGAAGAACTGAAAAATACATTTCAGCAATTTGCCGCCAATACCAAAGAAAATGGCAAACTGCTGGTCAATTCAAAGCTCAAAGAGCAAATCAGTTATTCAGGAACCAAAATTCTGTATTCAGTTTCTGAAGACTGTGATTATACGGCATTAAACATCCTGCCCGGAAAACATGATTATATTTTCAACATAAGATATGCAAAAGGACGCATCGACAATATTCGCCTGCAAATGCCGGGCAAACATAATGTTGAGAATGCCCTGGCAGCCGCTGCGATTGCCCTGAATCTAGGCATTTCAGCAAAGGATATTAAACAGGCACTCGAATCATACAAAGGGGTTAAGCGCAGGTTTGAGTACAGGATCAAACACGGTGAAACGATATTTATCGACGATTACGCTCATCATCCTGAAGAAATACATGCTTTTGTGGAAGCGGTGAAAAACCTGTATCCTTCGAAGAAAATAAGCGGCATATTCCAGCCCCATCTCTACAGCCGGACCCGGGACTTTGCAGAAGAATTTGCGAAAAGCCTGTCGCTGCTGGACGAAATCATACTCCTGGATATTTACCCGGCCAGGGAGAAGCCCATTGAAGGTGTGAGCTCAAAGATAATATTTGACAGGATTGGGCATGACAACAAAGTATTGTTGAACAAAGAAGAGCTGCTAAACTGGATCGGCAATAAAAAGTTCGAGGTGCTGGCCACCATTGGTGCAGGTGATATTGATCAACTGGTTGAACCCATCGAAAAAATATTGATGAAACGATGAACAGGACCCTGAAAGGCATACTATACATTATTCTCGTGGCGGGGCTGTTTATTTTGCTCGGATTCGCCAACCGGATGCATGAATCTATCCGGTGTAAATCATTTCAGGTAAGCATCAAAGATGATCATGAATACAGACTGGTCAAAGAACAGGAGGTCAGAGAAATTGTCAGTAGTCTTTATGATTCGATTGTTAACAGGCCTCTCAGACAGATCAACACACATTTGATCGAGGAAGAACTGCGACAGAACCCTTTCATCGGGCAGGTAGATGTTTTCTCGGGAATCAACGGAGTTCTTAACATACAGATCGAACAACGCATTCCCCTGCTCAGGATCATCGATAAGAAAAACAATGCCTATTATATCGACCGGGAAGGCAATCTTTTCAGAAGCGCTGTAAACAAAGCAGCCCGTGTACTGGTAGTCAACGGGGATATTCCGGCAGTCTCTATCCCCAAAAAAACAGAAATCATTTCGGTCGATTCGCTCGATCATGGCAAAATTGAAGAAATATTCCGGCTGGCAGAACTGATAGAAAGGGATGCGTTTCTGAACGCACAAATTGAACAGCTTTACCTGGATGGCCGGAATTATGAACTGATCCCCAAAGTGGGCAAGCATGTTATCGAATTCGGGGCCTGTGAAAGAGCCGCAGAAAAACTCGAAAACCTGAAAGCATTTTACACCCGAGACTTGCGGAACAAAGACTGGAATCAATATAAAAAGATAAACTTGAAGTTTAAAAATCAAATTGTTTGCACAAAAATATAGCGACATGAAAGAATCATCAGAAATTATCGTCGGACTGGACATAGGCACAACCAAGATTGCTGCCATCGTGGGAAGAAGGAATGAATTCAACAAGATTGAAATTCTCGGGCACGGCAGGACAGATTCCTACGGCGTAAAACGTGGTGTGGTTTCCAATATCGAGAACACGGTAAATTCCATCAAAACAGCCATCAATCAGGCAAGCGAAGAATCGGAAGTGGATATCAAATATGTGAACGTTGGCATTGCCGGGCAGCACATCAAAAGCCTGCAGCACAGGGGTTCACTGATCCGGGAAAACAGTGATGAGGAAATCAGTGAGCAGGACATTGAAAAGCTGCACAACAGCATGTACAACCTGAACATGAATCCCGGGGAGGAGATCATAGATGTAATTCCCCAGGAATATATCATCGACGGGGAAGAAGGCATCAAGGAACCCATCGGCATGCTGGGAAATTCGCTCGAAGCCAATTTTCACATCATCATCGGGCAAACGGCCGCAGCCAAAAACATTTACAAATGTGTTAGGAAAGCAGGGCTGGAAGTGGTTGACCTGATCCTGGAACCCATTGCCTCGGCCGAAGCTGTTTTGAGTGATGAAGAAAAAGAAGCCGGTGTGGTACTGGTAGACATTGGTGGCGGAACCACCGACATTGCAATCTTCCAGGATGGCATCATCCGTCATACGGCAGTTATTCCATTTGGCGGCGATATCATTACGGAGGATGTAAAGGAAGGATGCACCATCATCAAAAAACATGCAGAAGAGCTGAAGGTAAAATTTGGCTCTGCCCTGGCCAGTGAAAACAAGGAAGAAGAGATCGTTGCCATCCCCGGCTTGCGCGGCAGACCTCCGAAAGAGATCAGCCTGAAAAACCTGGCCAGCATCATACAAGCCAGGATGGAAGAGATCATTGAACACATTTACTTCGAGATCCGAAATTCCGGTTATGAAAAGAAACTCATTGCCGGCATTGTCCTCACTGGTGGTGGAGCCATGCTTCAGCACATTCTGCAGCTAACTGAATTTATAACCGGTATGGATACCCGTGTAGGCTATCCCAACGAACATCTTGCCAAAGAAGTGAAAGATGAAGTGGCAAGCCCGATGTATGCAACAGGAATTGGACTCGTCATCGAAGGCATCTCGCGCTTTAACAAAGAAAGAACAAAAGAGCTGGCAGAGCTTGGTGAAAAGAGAAAGATCAAATTCAAGATCAAGAAGGAAAAGGGAAAAGAAAAGGAATACGGCAGGAGTGAGAAAGAAATCGGGCCGGGTAGCTTCCTGGAACGCATACAGAACTGGTTTGAAAAAGACGAAATAGAATAAAAAATATTAACAGGCTTACGTTGATAATTCCATGGGATTGATCAGCGGCAGGCCTCAATTAACATTATTTTAGAACGAAATAATAAAAGTCATGACCGATATGATCAAATTCGACCTACCCAAAAATCAATCATCAATCATTAAAGTGATGGGCGTTGGCGGAGGCGGTAGCAATGCAGTCACGAACATGTTTAATGAAGGAATCAGGGGCGTTGATTTCATCGTTTGCAATACGGATGCCCAGGCGCTTGAGGCCAGCGAGGTACCCATCAAGATACAACTTGGCAACAAAGGACTGGGAGCGGGTTCCATTCCTTCTGTAGGAAAAGAGGCTGCCCGTGAAAAAGCCGATGAAATAAGGGAAGTACTGGAAAAACACACCCAGATGTTGTTCATCACGGCTGGCATGGGGGGTGGAACCGGTACGGGAGCAGCACCTGTCATTGCCGAAATCGCCAAGGAACTTGGTATACTGACCGTGGGCATCGTAACCATGCCCTTTTCTTTCGAAGGCAGAAAACGCCGCATGCAGGCCGAAGAAGGTTTGGAAGAGCTAAAAAGACATGTGGATACCCTTTTGATCATCGTCAATGATAAACTCAGGCTCCTCAGTGGCGACCTGAAGCTTTCGCAAGCATTTGCCAAAGCCGACAGCGTGCTTACCACGGCGGCCAAAGGTATTGCCGAAATTATCACGGTTACCGGCTATATCAATGTGGATTTCGAAGATGTAAAAACGGTCATGAAAGACAGTGGCACGGCCATCATGGGATCCGCAATCGTGGAAGGTGAAGGACGTGCCACAAAAGCAATCCAGGAAGCTCTTGAGTCGCCCCTGCTCAACGACAATAAAATTGAAGGCGCCAGTGACATACTGCTGTATTTCTCTTCGGGTGAAGATGAAATATCCATGGATGAGGTCATGGAAGTTACAGATTACATACAACGGGAAGCAGGTCCCAGTGCAGATATTATCTGGGGTAATGGTGTGGAAGAATCACTGGGCAAGAAGATCAGCATTACCCTGATCGCCACAGGTTTTGAAACCAAGAAAGAGGCCCAGAAAGAAATTATACGATATGACTTAAACAAAAAAAAGCCTGAAAAACCTTCTGAAAAACCACCGGAAATATCAAAACCGGACCAGGAGGAAAAAGAAGAAATCAAACTGATCAGGAAAAAAGAAGATAAACCGGAAGAAAATCCAGATCAGAAAACCGGTGTTGAAAGAACAATTGTTTTCGACCTGACGACAGGAGAGAAAAAAACCAGGGAAAAATCCTCTGTTCATTTTAGTGAGACCTCCTATGAGTCGAAGAAGGAAGAAAGCACAGCGGAAAAGAGCAAAGCAGAAGAAGACCAGGCTGAAATGAAGAGCAAGGAAGAACTGAGAGAAAGGGAAGAAAAAGTTCATGAAGAGCTCGAGAAAATGTCGCAGGAAAGAATCCAGAAGCTTAAAGATCTAAGTGTTAACCTGCGCAGCTCGCGCGATCTGTCCAAACTCGAAGATGAACCCGCATACATCCGAAGGAAAGTCAAACTAACGGATACCCCTTCTTCTTCAGAATCACAGGTTTCAAGATTTTACCTGTCGGAAGATAAAGACGAAAATAAATCCAGTTTGAAAAAGAACAATTCCTTTTTGCATGATAAGCCGGATTGAGAAAAAAACAGGGTCTAAGACCCTAATCAGAGGGTCTTAGACCCTGTTTTTTTTCTTATCTTCGAAATCCAAAAAATCAAATCATGAGTTTAGCCGAAAAGATCAACGAAGACCTGAAACAGGCCATGAAGGCCAAAGACGCCAAAAAACTTGAAGCATTGCGGGCCATCAAGGCGGCCCTCTTGCTAGCCAAAACCGGTAAGGATGCCCCGGTTGGGGATATACCCGAAAATGTGGAAATGAGCATGTTGCAAAAGCTTGTGAAGCAAAGAAAAGAAAGTGCCGCCATTTATCGCGAAAAAAACCGCCCGGAACTGGCCGAAGAAGAAGAATACCAGGCTTCCATTATTGAGACCTACCTGCCGGAACAAATGAACGAAGAGGAGATGGAAGCGGAGATCAGGAAGATCATCGAAGAAACAGGCGCACAAAGCATGAAAGACATGGGTAAGGTAATGGGCATCGCCAGCAAGAAATTTGCCGGTAAAGCGGATAATAAAAGTGTGGCTGCCATGGTGAAAAAATTGCTTGGATAACAAAATGAAAACATTCCCGGTTTTACTATTGTCGATCGTTTTCTTCTCCTTGCTGTCGTGCACTCCATCAGAAGGACCCCGGCAGGGTGAACATAAAGAATTAAAGAAGATCTTCGACAGCTACAAAGTACACGGATCGGTGCTGATCTACGACACGATCAATCAGTATTTTTACGGTTACAACCTCCAAAGAGCCGATTCGGGATTCCTCCCTGCTTCCACCTTCAAAATTGTGAATAGCATCATCGGACTGGAAACGGGCCTGCTGAATACAAAAGATACGCTTTTCAGATGGGATGGCTCCGAAAGAAGACTTGAGGCATGGGAAAAGGACATGACCCTTAAGGAAGCATTTCAGTCATCATGTGTGCCTTGTTACCAGCAGCTTGCCAGGGCGATAGGCCCTGTACAAATGAGCAACTGGCTGCATGAGCTGGATTATGGCAATATGATCGTGCGCAACGACAACATCGATAAATTCTGGCTGGAAGGCAACTCCAGGATCAGCCAGCGCGAACAGATCGATTTCCTCAGAAGGCTTTATATGGAGGAACTTCCGGTATCAACTTCCACCTCTGAGGCCATGAAAGAAATCATGCGGATCGAAGATGCCGGCAATTACAGACTCTACGGAAAAACCGGATGGGCCATCCGCAACAACAATAACACCGGCTGGTTCGTAGGTTATTACGAAACAAATGACAATGTTTATTTTGTAGCAGTGAATATTGAACCGGCCACCAAAGAGGTGCCCTCGGATTTTGGGATGATTAGGAAACAGATCCTTGCGGAAGTAATGCAAAAACTCGGATTGCTTGGATAATAAGCTCAGGCTATATTTTATATTTTCTGATTATAAACAATTCACTCGGATTTCGGGTTACCTTTTTTCCATTCACAGAATTAACAGATACAAGCAACTAGCCAAATCAACCCAGCAAATGATAATTGATCTAACCAATACCCTTGTAGAGAGAGAGAGAGAGAGAGAGAGAGAGAGAGAGAGAGAGGGAGCTAATAACCAATCCATTTCATTTAAATATCCTTTTCAAGAATTTCCTGATTCTATTTCTAGAAATTCAGATCTTTTTAACTCACTATTTAAAGAAAGGAGGTTTACGGCATAAACGTCCCTAATCCGCCCTGTTTTCAAAGCACATAAGTCCGGCCAGCTTATTTTTTTGAACACAAGCCTGAAAACAAAAAAATTATTAACAAACCAAAAATTTACAAACATGAAAAAAATTATTAGTATTTTAGTCATTGTTATGGCCACGGTATTAACCCTTGCAAATGGTGCTTATGCACAGGGAAGCGTTGATGTTTCATGGGATCCCTCAAATTGTGATGATTGCCCGCTTCCGGGAGATTGGACCTACAGGATTGACATAGAAATATATGACCAATGTGATGAAGGATCAACATTGGTATATTCAGGAACAAATTTCGAAGACCCTGGTGAAACATTTACGGCATTTGATCTAACCTCTTTTTGCAGTGGTGAAACATCTGATTGTTATATCATTTTTACGGCAGTGAAGAAAATTTGTCCCGATGGCCAGGGGGGTATTGTTGTGGTATGCAATGGGAAAGATTCAGGTTATTCTACTTCTTGCCAAGACCTTATGGATCCAATAAATCCTGTTGAAATCCCACAAATCGAATTAAATTAATGAATAAAGAAATATGTCCCGGAAACTCTTCCGGGACATATTTTAAAATACTAAAATGCATAAATGTTTTTATCTCATACTATTTTTCTTTATTCTTGATACAGCTGTTTGTCAAAACCAGGCCAATATCTGGTATTTCGGTCATTATTGTGGTTTAGATTTTAATTCAGGTGAGCCTGAAGTTTTACAAAATGGGCAAACCTATACCATTGGAGGTAGTTCAACAATGTCTGATATTAATGGAAACCTTCTGTTTTATGTTGACGATAATGCTGTCCTTAATAAAGAGCATGAGATCATGCAAAATGGTGATGGATTACTTGGTCAGGGAAACGTTAATGGTACTGTGATTGCCAAATGGCCAGGAAATCAATACCTGTATTATATTTTACATCTTATTCAAACAGGCAATGGGACCGGAATGTATTCTACTATCGTTGATATGCAATTTAACAATGGACTTGGTAAAGTAATTGAAAAAAATACATACATTGATGCTGCCTGGGATACGGAAGGTAGGATTGCCCTGGTAAAACGTGAAGGAAGTGATTCTTACTGGGCCATCGTCCGTAAATTCACCGAAGATGCCATGGCTGCTTTCGAGATCGATCAGAACGGATTAAATACTACGCCCATACTGAGTGAAATGCCGGATCGTGAGGGTGGTGGATGGGACTGGGGGTTTATTAAAGTTAGTTATGATAAGAAGTATCTTGTAAGCAGCTATCACATGGATAAAGAAATAGAAGTTTGTAGATTCGATGCCCGGTCAGGTAAAGTAAATTATTTGTATACTATTTATGAACCCGGATCGGATCCTCATATCACCGGGATGGAATTCTCACCAGATTCAAAATATCTGTATGTTTCATTTGTTAAAGTGGGTTATAATGATATATTTCAGTTCGAAGTTAAATATATCGAAGATAAAATAGCTTTTAATAATTCGGCGATATTGGTAGGATCCGGTCAGGGAATGGGTATGCAACTAGCAAGAGATGGAAAAATTTATTGCGCCAAACATCATGCAAATTATCAGGAATACTATTTAGGGGTAATCAATAAACCCTGGTTAAAAGGAACGGATTGTAACTATGAAGAAGATGTATTGTTTATGTATCCCGGAGAGGTAACATGGGCTTTTCCCAACCAATTGATCGATTATCTATTCCGTTTTGATCATGAAGGAACATGCCGTGGTGAAATCTTCCAGTTCACCCACAATTTCCTGCCTGAGCCTGACAGCATGTTCTGGAACTTTGGCGACCCTGGTTCGGGTTTTGAAAACAATATTTCTTATGAGCACAATCCATCACATATCTTTTCCGATAGCGGATATTTTGAGGTGAGCGTTGATGTGTGGTATCCTACCGGCAGGTTTGAGCATACTTCCCGCGAAATCTACGTGGAATATTCGCCCGAGCCCGACCTGGGTCCCGATATTGCCATCTGCCAGGGCGATTCCGTTTTGCTGGATGCCTGGTGCGGCGATTATCAATATACCTGGAACACATTGCAATCAGGCCCTTCCATTTATGTGAGCGATACTGGTAATTACTGGGTCAGAGTGCGCACAGATGCTCCCTGTACAGGCATTGATACCATTCATGTGGCGTTCCACCCCCCGGCTGTCATCGATACTTCTGACATGGAAATCTTTCCCACCTCCTGCGGAGAAAGCAACGGGATGATACTGGACTTGCAGGTGAATGGAACCGAACCATTGCAGTACACCTGGATCGATGACCTGGGCAATGTGGTGGGCAATACACTTGATATTACCGGGCTTTCGGTAGGAAATTATTCCCTCATCGTTACCGACAGCAACAACTGCCAGTACCAAAGCCCTTCCTTTGGCATCAGCGATGCCGGTGATATTCAAATTCTTCAGATTGATTTCGGGCAGGAACATTGCGGGCAGGGTGACGGATTTATCCACATTCAGGCCTCTTCTGCGGCCAGCCAGCATTTGCTTTACAGCATCGACAATGAAAACAATTATTTTGATAACCTGGGTGTGTTTGATGATCTTTCTGAGGGAACCTATGCCATTTTTGTAAAAGACAGTCTGGGATGCAAAACCGCCTGGAGTGAAAATCCTTTGACCCTTATATCTACATCAGCTCCTCAAATAACAGATACACTGGTTGTTGATGCCACAGACGGAATGGATAACGGAGAAATTCACATACAGGCATCCGGCATCAGCGATACTTTGTACTATTCTATTGGCGGCCCTTCTCAGGTCAACAACGGTGATTTTACAGGACTTGCCTCAGGAATTTATAATTGCAGCATTGCCGATGAATACGGATGTATAACTTATTTTACCTTAGAAGTAGAGAATGAAATCACCATTAAATTGCAGGCGGTGGCCGGCGATGATGAGGCCTGCCCGGGAAATACTGCTTTCGTACCCTTGCGAGTTTCCAATTTTGAACAGGTGAGCCGCTTCAGAGTGGAACTTTTGTACGACAACAGCCTGCTGGATTGCCAGGGTTTTGCCAACACACATTCCCTGCTCGCTCCCAATCTTAACGCACAGCTTTTCCCAGCCGAAGGCAGAATACTCCTGCAATGGGACAGCCTGCCCATCAACCTGCCCGATGAATCGGTCATTTGCCAGCTTGTATTTACAGGTTCAGGCGGGAGTCAGAGCCAGGTGCAATGGAACGGTGAAACAGGCGTGAGTTATTTCCTGGATGAGCAAGGAGAGCCCATCCCGGTGGAATATACCCTGGGTAATGTGAAGATTTACCGGGAGATTGAATTGGTTTTAAATGAAGAAAAAAGGGTATGCCAGGGAGATATGACATTTATCACTCCATTTGCCTCGGGTGGTAACGGACAGCTTGAATACAAGTGGATCTATCCCAATGGTGTGGAAGTATATGAAGAAGACCTGGGTTTGTTTGATGTGCAGCCCTCCGATCAGGGAATCTACACCCTGCATATTAGCGATACAGCAGGTTGCAGCATCAGCAGTGCTTGCCAGTTGATCGTGGAGCCGGCTCCCATGGCAGCGTTTGCCAGTGAAGACACCATCGCCTTCAGCGAATCCCTGCAACTGGATGCAGGTGAAGGGATGCAGTCATACCTTTGGAATACCGGAGACACAACCCATGATATTATCATCACCCAGCAGGGCTGGTACCGGGTAAACATGACTTCCTATGTCGGGTGTTCATCGGCTGATTCTGTTTTTGCCTTACACCGCTATTTGATCCTCAACATACCCAATGCCTTTTCTCCAAACGGGGATGGATTGAACGACGAGTTTAAAGTGGTACTTCAATCCTCTTATGTTCCCCATTTCAATATGAAAATTTTCAACCGCTGGGGACAAATGATCTTTGAAACCAAAGATCCTTACCGGGGATGGGACGGAAAGATCAAAGGAAAAAATGCTCCCCAGGCTGTGTATGTGTATCAAATTTCATATGAGTATATCGGTGTGGAAGAAAAGGAAATTGAAGAGATTGAAACGGGGAGTTTTGTGTTGATCCGGTAGAGTGTAATTCTTACCAGGATATTTTAGGACAAATAATAAGAGGATTTAACTGTACAAAAACCTTTTGATCTTCTGTGTTGGGGTTTTTTGAAAGGGTTCGGCATGCAATACGATCATTTTGAGTCTGGCAAATTTGGTAACCCGGGCATTCACATACTCCATCAACTCATTTATCAAATCCTGCTTTTTCTTTTCCAGTTGATGATGCAGTTCATCCTGCAGGTACTGGTATCGTTTTTCAAGTTCTTCCATGTTCAGGTGTACCAGGGCTACCAGTTTTCCTTTTTTATTCAGCACGATGGATTCTGCAACATGCCTGAAATTGTTGATCAAGGATTCAATCTCCTCTGGATAAACATTTTCCCCATTTGCCCCGACGATCACATTTTTTACCCTGCCTTTTAAATACAGGAAGTTATCACGATCGAAAACACCCAGGTCGCCGGTTTTCAGCCAGCCATCCCCGCTCAGAATTTTTTTGGATTCCTCTTCATTTTTATAATATCCCTGCATAACATTGGGTCCCTTTGCCCATATCTCACCAATACCGGTCTTTTCATCCGGATCCTTGATCCTGAGCTCAATACCCTGAATTGCCGGTCCCGTGGATTGCAGTCGAACATGATGCGGGTTGACCCCGGCAAGTAATGGTGAGGTCTCTGTGAGACCATACCCGATGGCATAGGGAAATTTGGCTTCGATCAGGAATTTTTCTACTTCGCGGTCAAGCTTGGCGCCGCCGATGCCAAAAAACTTAAGCTTGCCCCCAAAGGACTCCATAAGCTGAACACCTGCCCTCCTGTGCATCTTTTTCCGGAGAAAAGAAATCCGGTATAAGATCTTTAAAAACAAATTAGCAGTTAATGCTGGCTTCACCCGGTTCCTGAATACTTTTTCGATGATCAGCGGAACGGTCAGCATCATGGTAGGTTTAACCTGCTGCATGGCTTTGATCAGATTGGCGGGTACAGGTTTTTCCTTCATATAATATACGGATGCACCACAGAGGATGGGCAAAATCATGCCGATGGTATTTTCATAGGTGTGCGACAAAGGCAGTATTGACAGGAAACGGTCGTTTTCATCGATCTGCTGTACATACCCTCCGGCGATAGCGTTGCTCACAATATTCTTGTGACTCAGCATCACCCCTTTCGACCTGCCCGTTGTGCCGGAAGTATAAACAATACTGGCGAGGTCATCTTCACGAACCGAGAACTTTCTTGTGGTTAAATCTTCAGCTTTGTATTGAATATCTTTCTCTGTAGCTGAAGTCAGGCTGAAATCCTCCAGCTTGATTGTATGCAGAATACCCGGAGCATAGATCCTATTCAATGTTTCCTGTAATTTCTCTGATACAAATATTGTTTTGGCTTCGGAATGTTGCAGGATGTTGCCGATCTCCTCTTCAGAAAAATCCGGTAAAATGGGCACAACCACAGCGCCTATAAAACTGACGGCAAGATAGCCAATGGGCCAGTTGGGCATATTGGTTCCCAGGATGGCAACTTTATCGCCGGGCTTTATTCCGAGTTTTTCAAGAAACGTCACAAGACTGCGGATCCTGTCATCCACATCAGCATAGGTACGTGGTTGCTCTCCTACAAAAGAGAAAGCATTACGATCTTTATACCGTTTGCATGTTTCCGAGAAAATCTCAGGGAAAGTTAATTGGGTTAGTTTTCTCATTCATTCCTTTTATCGCTTTGCAAAGGTACAACTAAATAATCATAAAGGATTTAAATATTTTAATCCTTTCATATTTTATAGCATTTGTTCTCTGCATTCAAAAAAAAAGGACCCTGCCGGGTCCTTTAATACAATTTGCGTATGTTTTATTCTAGGTAAGTGAAACCCTTTTGAATCCGGTCACCTTCAAATCTTTATCCTTTTCCGAAAGATACTGTTTCACAGATTTTTTGGTATCCCTTACAAAGTCCTGATTCAACAAAGTATTGTCTTTCAGAAAACGGTTTACTTTGCCCATGGCGATTTTTTCCAGGATGTTTTCGGGTTTCCCTTCCTGCCTTGCCTGCTCCATACCGATCTCCTTTTCCTTTTCGATGATTTTGGGATCAACATCATCTCTATCAACAGCAACGGGATTCATGGCTGCCACCTGCATGGCGAGTTCTTTTCCTGTTTCGTCAACTCCGTCAATATCGGCTTTGTTCAGGCCAAGCAAGGTAGCAAGTTTATTTCCCATATGGTTATAAGCAGTAACATGAGCTGATTCTATGGTTTCATATTCAGCCAGTTCTATTTTTTCGCCTATCTTTCCCATAAGATCGGTAACCTGTTCGCCAATGGTTCTTCCATTGAGTTCATAGGCCTTCAAATCATCCAGTGATTTAATTTTGTTTTGCAGGGCAGTTTCAGCCACCTGTTCAACAAATTTTATAAAATCATCGCTTTTGGCAACAAAATCCGTTTCACAACTCAGCATGACAGCCATACCAAAGGAATTATCTTCACTTGTTTTTCCAATCACATAACCCTCGCTTGTTTCGCGATCAGCTCTTTTGGCTGCTACTTTCTGACCTTTTTTACGCAGGATTTCGACTGCTTTTTCAAAATCGCCTTCGGCTTCCTGCAGCGCCTTTTTGCAATCCATCATACCGGCGCCGGTTTGCTTGCGCAACTTATTAACTTCTGCTGCTGTTATATTTGCCATGATCTAAATTTTTTCTTGTTAATTATTCAATTATTTACTTCCACCTTTTTTGGATATGGGCTTGCGGGGCCTTTTTCCCTGTCTTGATTTGGGAGCTTTCTCATCATCCTTCACCTTTTTGAGTTTACTGTCGACACTCTTTTTCCCTCCTTTTTCGGCTTCCTCGTCTTCCTGTGCTTCATACTCTTCCAGGGTTTTGGATTTTGCCTTGAGATCCTCTTCCTCGCGTTCTCTTTCTTCTTCCTCTTCCATTCGTTTCTTGTCGCGTTCCAGCTTTCTCTCTGTCAATCCTTCCTCAACTGCCTCAACCATCAAACGGGTGATCAAAGCGATGGATTTGGAAGCGTCGTCATTGGCAGGGATGGCAAAATCCACTGCTGTCGGGTCGCTGTTGGTATCCACGATTGCAATTGTTGGGATGTTGAGCTTTTTGGCTTCCGAAACAGCAATGTTTTCTTTGTTGATGTCAACGATGAAAAGTGCCGAAGGCAAACGGTTCAGGTCGGCAATACTTCCCAGTTGCTTTTCAAGCTTGGCCCTTTCGCGTCCTACCTGCAGGCGTTCTCTCTTGGAAAGATTCAGAAAGGAATTGGTATTCATCAGTTTGTCGATGGAAGCCATTTTCCTGACAGCTTTTCGGATGGTTGCAAAATTGGTGAGCATACCACCGGGCCATCTTTCAACCACGTAAGGCATTCCTACTTTCTTCACTTCATTTGCAACAATGTCTTTGGCCTGTTTCTTTGTGGCCACGAAAAGGATCCTTTTTCCTGATTTGGCAATTTGCTTCATTGCCGAAGCTGCCTCTTCGATCTTTGCCATGGTTTTGTAAAGATCGATGATATGGATCCCGTTTCTTTCCATGAAGATATAGGGAGCCATGTTGGGATTCCATTTTCTTTTCAGGTGTCCGAAATGAACACCGGCATCTAATAATTCGTCAAAATTTGTTCTAGCCATTTTTTGGATTTTTGTGTTTACATTCCTTAAAAAAACAATTGCCGAGTAGCGATACAAAACCGGTCTCAGCAATTTAGATACTAAACACCATTTCAGACAGGAATAAATATTACCTTTTGCTGAACTGGAATTTCTTTCTTGCTTTGGGCTGTCCCGGTTTTTTACGTTCTACCATACGGGAATCTCTCATGAGCATTCCTTCAGCTTTGAGCGATGAACGGAAGTCTGCATTATCCTTGATGAGGGCACGCGATATTGCCATCCTGAGGGCTTCTGCCTGTCCGGAGACTCCACCGCCGTGCAGGGTCACTTTTACATCGTATTTACCTTCCGTTTCGGTCACGAGGAAAGGTTGTTTTACGACATATTGCAAAGGAAGCGTTTTGAAGTAATTGGTATATTCACGATTGTTGATCGTGATCTTACCATTTCCGCTCATGAGGTAAACGCGGGCAACAGCATTTTTTCTTCTACCGATTGCGTTGATAAGCTCCATTGTATATTATTTAATTGTGTTCAATTTAATTTCTTTTGGCTTCTGTCCTTCGTGGGGATGTTCCTTCCCGGCATATACATAAAGATTCCTGAACATCTGGCGGCCCAATCTGTTTTTCGGAAGCATGCCTCTTACAGCATTTTCAACAATAAACTCAGGCTTCAGATCCATTGTTTCCTGCATGTTTCTGCTGCGCTGTCCGCCTGGATATCCGCTATGCCTGATGTATTCCTTCTCGCTTAACTTCCTGCCGGTAACCCTGATCTTATCCGCGTTGATGATGATCACATTATCTCCACAATCCACATGGGGTGAGAAATTGGGTTTGTACTTGCCCCTGAGCATTTTCGCCGCCTTGGAGGCAAGACGCCCCAGAATTTCATCACTGGCATCAATGATCACCCACTCTTTTGTTGCGGTTTCCTTATTTACATAAGTCGTCTTAAAACTCGTCGTATCCATGAATCAGAAAATTTCTTTGTATGAATGACTCCACTATTTTCAAAAATGGGTGCAAAGTTAGAATTTAATTTTTATATTAACAAGTTTATCAACTTGAAATTGTTGATAATTTGAGAGGCTGGAGGCTGGATGCGTAGTGCGAAAATATGTCAATGCCTGAAATACGTTGACCACTTTTTAACAGAAAAACAAACTAAAATTAGTTAAAAATGGCAACAAGAAAATCACAAAAATTAACCGTATCTGAGAGAAGGCGAAGGAACTTCAGTGAAAGCTTTAAAGTTCA
>JAIOZK010000052.1 GCA_021740625.1 Bacteroidales bacterium | reverse complement strand
GTCTTGCAGCATAAATTTGTATTTGAAAACACATGGTTAAATTACTAAATGTTAACGATTTAACCAATAATTTATGCTGCTTTTTTTAACCCTTTTTTGTTGATAAATCAGGCGTTTCGGTGGTGCGAAACTTTAGTATAGTCTCACTGACTGTACAAAAAACGTACTTTTGCAATTCATTTGATGAAGGACTTAAGCAAAGGAAACGAAACAAGACTCATCTTTTATTTCGCATTGCCCATGTTGCTGGGAAATGTTTTTCAGCTTTTTTACAATGTGGTCGACCGGTGGGTTGTAGGCAATTATATCGGCAAAGAAGCCCTTGCTGCCGTGGGCGCTTCCTTTCCGATCATTTTTGTCATGATCTCATTACTGATCGGTGTGGCCATGGGCTTTACCATTGCCATTTCGCAATTTTTCGGTTCCAGGGACATCGAGAAAGTCAAGCGTTCCATCGATACCCTGTACATTCTGATGTTTTTTGCTTCCATTGTGATCAGTGTTCTGGCCATCTCCTTCAGCAATGAGATCTTCAGCCTGATCGATCTGCCGGTGGCTGTGAGGCCGGAGGCCAATACATATTTCAGGATATACATGTTGGGGGTGATCCTTGTTTTCGGTTTCCATTCTACCAGTGCTATCTTGAGAGGACTCGGAGATTCAAAAACACCCCTGTATTTCATGATTGTCGCCACCCTGATGAATGTGATCTTTGACCTGGTTTTTGTCCTGGTTTTCAAAATGGGTGTTGACGGGGTCGCCATTGCTACCATTATTTCGCAGGGTGGAGCTTTTCTAAGTGCAGTAATTTATCTGAACCGCACCCATGAAGTGATCAATCTGAGCTGGCGAAAAATGATTTTCGACCGCGTCATTCTGAGGAAGAGTGTCAGGATCGGAGCGCCCATCGGCTTGCAGCATATGTTCGTTTCCCTGGGCATGATGGCCATGTTCTGGCTTGTAAACCCTTTTGGTACCAGCGCTGTGGCTGCCTATACCGTAGTTTTTACCATCAGTTCTTTTGTGTCCATGCCGGCCATGAACTTTACGGCAGCACTCTCTACATTCGTCGGACAAAACCTGGGAGCAAACAAACCCTATCGTATAAAGAATGGTTTATGGGCAACCTTCAAAATGGTGTCCTCCATCGTGGTAGTGGTAACTGCACTTTCACTTTACTTCAGAAGCGAGCTGATGAATCTTTTTACGGATGATACCGAAGTGATCCGCATCGGAGAAGAGTATCTCATGATCGTCGGTTGGTTCTTTGTGGTTTTTTCAAGCATGTTCGTAGTGGGTGGTGTTATGCGCGGCGCCGGGGATACCTTTGTGCCCATGATCATCACCTTTATTGCACTCTGGGTGGTGCGTATCCCGCTCTGTTATTTTCTTTCGCAAGAATACGGAGTTACAGGTATCTGGATGGGCATCCCCATTGCCTGGGTTGTGGGTCTTGTGCTTTCTTACCTGTATTATCTCACCGGTAAATGGAAGAAAAAGGCGATCGTGAAGCATGCTGAGTAAGTCTTGCCTTGCCTTCTTTATTTTATCTTCTTGGTATCCCGATGCACCGTAAACAGACTTTTTCTTTTTCTGATTTTGAACACACCTTCTTTCACAGACCTGACATCTTCAATGGAATAAAAAGCATGAGGGTTATGCTGGTTGATGGCAGGGATCAGATGTTTCAGGTCTTTGCGGTTGATCACCGAAAAAATGATCTTTACTTTTCCCATGCTGCCAGTGGCATCAACTTTGGTTACACCCAAATGCTGGGCTTTCATATATTCCAGCAGTTGGCTGGTATCAGTCTTCGGGATGATCCGGATGATGACTTTCCCGATCGAGAGCTTTTCTTCCAGGACCATGCCGATGTAATTGCCCGCAGCAAATCCTGCCCCATATGACAGGTAACTGATTACATTGTCGACATGTTTGATGATCTGTGTAACAGCCAGCAACCAGATGATCACTTCGAAAAATCCCAGCAAGGGTGCATAAAACTTATATCCCTTCGAAAGAAATATCAGCCGGATGGTTCCGATGGATTGATCGGCAATCCTGGAAAGAAAAATGAGAAGCGGGAGTATGACCCACGCAAATATCTCAGAATCAGTGTTAAATATTTCCATAGCATTGTATATTTGAGTTGGCAAAATTACTTGAAAATTACATTCATTTTTACCTTTCTGTTATGTTAAAAGATTTTTTTCCATCGAACCCCTTGGTTCCCTTTGCGTTTTTTTTTGGGGAGGGAAATCAGATTAATATCAGGGGATTTGCTGGTTTTCCCCTGCAGAGGCTCCTGATTATGGGGATGAGGGCTGTGGTGCAGGGCATGTTTTTTTGGAAAGCCATATCACAGCGACAGGAAAAAGCAAATAAAACTAACGGATCAATGACACCGTACCGGTTTTCGTTTCCTTCTGTATCTCAATATCGGTATTGAGTCCGCTGTATGTGAGAACATAAACGTAGGTGCCTACGGGGCAATGTTGTCCTTTGAATTTGCCATCCCAGCCTTTGTTCAACTGATCGGACCTGAAAAGCTGAGTTCCCCATTTATCAAAGATGCTCAACTCGAAGGATTGGATATTTTGAAATGCAGGCTTGAGTACATCATTGATCCCATCACCATTGGGTGTAAAAGCATTTGGCATAAAAAGCCGGGCAGTAGGAGGAGGAATCACATCGATATACATTTGATGGATGGATGTGCATCCTGATTTAGTAACCTCCACTTCAAGTGGAAAAGCTTCAACAATGTTATCGATACGAATTTCCTGCGTGTATCCCCCGTTCGACCAGAGGAATTCAGCCCCTGGATTTCCTGCGTTTAGCATCAGTGTATCTCCATAATTTACCAGGGTGTCTTCAAACAGGTCAATCTCAGGGTAGGGATTGATCTTTATAACATGCCGGCTGGTGTCGTGACAATGAATATTATCTTTTACGATTAATGTAATGTTGTACGTCCCGGCATCATCGTAGGCATGTAAAGGCTGGATCTGGGTACTCGTATTACCATCACCAAAATCCCAGGACCAGTTGGTGATGTTGGGAGGGATGAAAGCACAGTCCTTGTCAATTGCAATAAACTCAATATTTTCCCCGGGACATCTTAAGGCAGCGCTGGTTTTGAAGTCAAGGTCTAAGCGGTAATCAAAATTCCTGAATTGGAGATGTTGCTGTGAGAATGCATAAAAGCCGAATCCACCTGCCTGGAAACATCCGGGGACATCAAATATTTCCTCTCCGTTGATCTGAATAATGATCCGGGTCGAGGTATAAGTCAATTCAAAATGGTAATCCGTATCAAACTCCCATCCTTTATCAGGGCCGGTATTTCTGTCCAATACATCGAATCCTGCTTCATCAGCATGCCCCCAGAAATATTTCCATTGCTGTTCCGGCGCAATGCTTTTATCTACCCTGGTGAGCATAAAACCTTCATACGCATTGTATCCGTTTATTTCACCATTTGCACCTTTCCAGTCAAATAATATGAATTCGTAGTGATGCCCGTTGTTCGCGATGCCGGGTTTCCGGTACCCGAAAACGAAGCCAATAAAATCATCATCACCGCTGTATTCAATCCGCATGGTACCTGTGATCTTTACATTGATCAGATCTTGATCCTTGATAAAGAAAGCAGGAGGATGGGTGCTGCCGGTGGAAGTTTCACGGAGGACGCTGTCCGATTCAATGACCCATTGAACATTGGTGTTTCCGGTAGCATGCCATTGATGAAAATTTAGATTAGTAATGCACTGCCCCGCAAGGAATTGAATGAAAAGGAAAAATGAAAAGAAGGAAGTGAAGATACTTTTTCTCATTTCTTTCATGATTTTCCAGCCAAAAATAAGCAGGAAAAGCTCCGACAAGAAAGATTAACCAGCAAATGGTATGTTCCGGTCAGCAAACGGTATGGGATCATTCATCATAAAATTCATATTTATATTTCAGGATGTAATTCCGGTCGATGCCCTGACCGTGCAGGTTGATATAAACTTTTGTTTCCAGGGGATTTCCTTCTTCATCATAGTTTCTTTCAATGGAATTGTTCAGTTGATTGTCGCTGTTGAACTCCTCCTGTTTCAGGGTATTCCCTTTTTCATCATGTTCAAATTGCTGGATGACTTTACCGGCAGCGGTTTCCTGTTGTACGAGTTTAATATTCCCATCATCATATCTAAATTCCAGTTTTTCGATCAGCTTTCCATCCTGGTGGTATCGGAAAGTACGTATACGTTTATCTCCGTCATATTCATGTTTCAGGCTGTAATAATCCTGCTGCTCATGATCTGTAACAATGGATTCCACCAGATTTCCTTTTTCATCAAAACGGGATTCTTCCTTTTTCTTCAGTTCACCTTCCTCATGTTTTTCGTATTTGATGCGGTTTTCATGCTGGTATGTATATTCTTCCCTGCTTTCTTCCTGATCCTCCTCATCTTTGGTGATCTTGGAAATTAGTTGTCCTTCTGTATTATAATTAAAGAAAGTGGTGTCTTTTGAGCCATCCAGGTAGTGCATGAATTCTCTGTGGATTTTACCTTCATTATCCCTTTCGAATGTAAGGTGTTCGGCCAGCAGATCTTCACCATCGTAGTATTTCTGTTCGATCATCCTGCCCTGCTCATCATATTTTTTCTCTGTCTTATCCTGTATTACCCCGTCTGGTGTGTAGTTGATTTCCAGAAGTTCGTTACCATCCTGATCATATTCCAGGTATTGAGATAAGTATTCTTCGAGATCGACCTGGTCGGCATTGATGTTTTTAACCACGTAATTGTACCTGTAAATACTCCTTGATTTAATTTTTCTTCTCATATATGCCTTGATTCATTGGGATTGCTTAATTTTACTTTTTCCCTGCAATGATAAGAAACAATATAAACTTAATATGAAAAAAATGAAAAGATTCCTTGTTTTTTTGCCATTAATCGCATTGCTTATGATATACAGTTGTGAAGGAGAAAAGAAGATTAACTACCCTGAAGCCAAAAAAGTTGATACCGTGGATGTTTATTTCGGAACGGAAGTACCCGATCCCTACCGCTGGCTTGAAGATGATAATTCAGAAGAAACCGCCGAATGGGTCAAAGCCCAGAATGAGATCACAAACGCTTACCTGGCTGATATTCCTTTCAGGGAAGCAATTGAAAAACGCATGACAGAATTATGGAATTACCCCAAATATCAGGTTCCTTTTAAAGAAGGTGATCATTATTTCTATTTTAAAAATGACGGATTGCAGAACCAGAGTGTGTTGTATATGCAAAAAAGCCTGGATGCTGAACCGGAGGTTTTGCTCGATCCCAACCAGTTTTCGGAAGATGGGACCATTGCTCTGGCCAGCATGGGCATATCACATGATGGTAAATTGCTGGCCTATGGGATTTCAAGGAGTGGTTCCGACTGGAATGAGATCTGTGTGATGGATGTAAAAAGCAGACGCCAACTGAAGGATACCATCCGCTGGGTTAAGTTTTCAGGCATTGCATGGGAAGGCGTCGGATTTTATTACAGCGGTTATGACGCTCCTGAAAAAGGAGAGGAGTACTCAGATAAAAATGAATACCATAAGATTTATTACCACAAACTGGGCACACCCCAGTCGGAAGACAAAGTAATCTTCGAGAACAGGGAATATCCGCTTCGGACATTTGCCGCTTCCGTGACGGATGATCAGAAATACCTGATCGTTTACGAATCCGAAAGTACCAGTGGTAATGCATTGTTTATTAAAAATCTTAAAAAGAAAAATGCCGGTTTTGTTCAAATTGCGGGAGGTTTTGATTATGAATACCGCATTATTGATGATCTGGAAGATGAACTGCTGATGCATACGAACTATGAAGCACCAAAATGGAAAGTGGTACTCGTCGAACCCGATAAGCCTGGCATTGAAAACTGGAAAACCATCATCCCCGAAAAAGAGGAGGTTCTGCAGGGCGTGGCGGTAGCCGGAGGAAAGCTCATCGCCGAATACATGAAAGATGCTACCAGCAAGGCCTATATCTATGAGTTCAATGGTGATTATATCGCAGAAATGGATCTTCCCGGCATCGGGACCATGTTCAGTTTCAACGGGAAGAAAGATGAAAATCTGGCCTTTTACGGATTTACCTCTTTTACTTTCCCTTCCACCATTTATAAATATGATATCAAACAGAATATTTCCGAGGTATATAAAGAATCGAAAATCGATTTCAATACCGGTGATTTTGAAACCGAACAGATCTTTTTCGAAAGCAAAGACGGAACGAAAGTACCCATGTTCCTGGTGCACAAGAAAGGTATTAAAAAGGATGGGGATAATCCTGTGCTGCTATACGGATATGGTGGTTTCAATGTTTCCTTAACCCCCAGTTTCAGCGTAACCCGTCTGACCTTCCTGGAACAGGGCGGGATTTATGCCTTGGTCAACCTGCGTGGGGGCGGAGAATATGGTGAGGAGTGGCACGAGGCCGGCATGAAGCTGAATAAGCAAAATGTCTTCGACGATTTTATCGGAGCCGCAGAATATCTGGTTAGTGATGATTATACCAAGCCTGAAAAGATCGCAATCATGGGCGGATCCAACGGGGGTTTGCTGGTGGGTACCGTGATGACCCAAAGGCCCGATTTATTCGGGGTAGCTATTCCAATCGTTGGTGTTATGGATATGTTGCGTTATCAGCATTTTACCATTGGCTGGGCCTGGGCCAGCGATTACGAGACCAGCGAAGAAAGCAGGGAAATGTTCGAATACCTTTATGGTTATTCTCCCCTGCACAATATCAAAGAAGGAGTTGAATATCCCGCAACCATGGCCGTAACAGCCGATCACGACGACCGCGTGGTACCGGCACATACTTTTAAGTTCATGGCTACCTTGCAGGAAAAAGGCGGGGGCGACGAGCCTTACCTGGTACGCATAGAAACAAAAGCAGGACACGGAGCCGGAAAACCTACGTCCAAGATCATTGAAGAGTATACCGATATTTTCAGTTTTGTTATGTACAATCTGGAGATGGAGGTGGAGTATTAGTTTTGATCCCGAAAGCTTTCGGGAGAGTTATGAGTTTTGAATTCATGACCATTGACAATCGACATTCGACATGATTTTCGATGGTCGATTTTCGATTTGACTTCATTCGACATTCGGTGTTCGATAACTACTGATTTCTTGAATTATCAGAAGCAGCCGGCTATGTCTGGCACCTATGTTTACCGCGTTGATTAGCGGGAACCTGGGCAAAAAGAGGATAGCCATACTTTGAGGGGGACGGTGGTGTTGGTGAGGTGAGGTATGGAGTGGCAGTAGCAGTAGCAGTAGCAGTAGCAGGGGAGGTTGGCGTAACCCACATTGCGTGTTGAAAAATATAACTATCTGATGTCAAGACGAGTCCATTTTAAGAATTTTACCAGGGGGGACTACGGATTTTTTTCTGGTGAACGGGGTATATTTATACCCCAAAAGGTCGTACACCTGTTTG
>JAIOZK010000032.1 GCA_021740625.1 Bacteroidales bacterium | reverse complement strand
CAGACGCTGGATATTGGATATTGAGCGTTGGATATTGGTTGTTTATGAATTTTTTAATATCCAATAATCAACATCCAATAATCAATATCTATTAGATGGGACACACGCTGGATATTGGATATTGAGCGTTGGATATTGGTTATTTTTGATTTTTTTTAATATCCAAAATCAACATCCAATAATCAACATCCAATAATCAATATCTATTTGATGGGGCAAACGCTGGATATTGGATATTGAGTGTTGGATATTGGTAATTTTTGAATTTTTTTAATATCCAATAATCAACACCCAATAATCAATATCTATTTGATGGGACACACGCTGGATATTGGATATTGAGCGTTGGATATTGGTAATTTCTAAAAAATCAATATGGATATAAATACCTGGTTAGGCAGCCACTCTCTTTTCAATAATCCCGAAAAGATCACGGATGGTTTTGGCATTGCGGATGTCTTCGGCATTGATGCTGACATCGTATTCTGTTTTCACCAGGGCGATCAGGATCAGGGCATTGATGGAGTTCCACTCGAAATGTTCCCTGAAGTTGCTTTCCGGTTTCAGGACACCGGATTCGACATCGTCAAATTCTTCCTCTATTTTAGCGATAAAATCTTCAACCTTCATCGTATGAATTGTTTATTCGTGCTGCAAAGTTAGTTCTTTTTTAATAACAATTGGGTGGGGAGATTATTGTTTTCAGGACTCTATTACCCCCTCCCCCTTCTCCACCTCCAGGGGGAGAAGCCCTGGGATGCCTGATAACAAATAATACAGTACAAATCGTTATTTTTTAATCCGCCATTAGGCGGACAAGGGTTTAACTTGCCTGACGGCCAGTCAGGTCCCCCGCCCCTTGGGGCGCTATTTAATCCGCCAGTAGGCGGACAAGTTTTTCCTTTTGATACCCTGCTGCTCCACCGGTGGGGTATTTCATTTTCTGTTAGCAATCAGGCAGCCCCAAAAGTCCCTCACCACCAGGGGAGTGATTTAGAGAGGGATTTCGTCTCTGAAGATCCACAGCAGACTAAGCAATGAAACAATCGAACAATTGAACAATTAAACAATGGCACCATTATTTACTGATAGAATTTCCTCACCTGCCCCACAACATAATCAATCTGCTCATCATTTAAAAGATTGTAAAATGGTAGTCGCAGCAAACAAGAGGAAAACATTTCCGTGTTCGGAAGTTTTGGGCCATCGTATTTGTTCCGGTAATATTTGCTTGAATGCAGTGGGAGGTAATGGATTACGGCCATCACACCTTTTTTGTTTAGATGTTTCAGGAGTTTGTCCCGCTCAGCGGGAGTATTTGTTACCAGGTAAAACATATGCCCGTTGTTGGTGGCCCAATCCGGAATGACAGGTAATTTTACCTTTCCTTCAATTTCAAGGGGTTTTAAGCGCTCATAATACTTGTGCCAGATGGCGATTCTCATTTTCTGGATTTCTTCGATCTTTTGCAACTGGCCGTAAAGAACAGCAGCAATCAGATCGGATGGCAGGTAAGAGGAGCCCACATCCACCCACTGGTATTTTTTCACTTCTCCCCGGTGAAAGGCAGCACGGTCGGTGCCTTTTTCCCAGAGGATCTCGGATCGCTTTTCATATTTTTTGTCATTCACTGCGATCATGCCTCCTTCCCCGCAAATCACATTTTTGGTTTCATGAAAGGAGAAGGTACCGAGTGTGCCAATTGTCCCCAACTGTTTTCCGCCATAAGTTGAATGAATGGCATGGGCAGCATCTTCCACCACGTGCAATTTATACTTTTTTGCCAGGTCCATGATCTTATTCATTTCGCAGGCAATACCTGCATAATGCACCGGGAGAATGGCCCTGGTTTTCTCTGTGATGAGCTCTTCCAGAGAATCTGCATCGATGATAGGAATATCTTCACGTACGTCGGCAAAAACAATCTTCGCCCCCCGCAACACAAAAGCATTGGCTGTGGAAACGAAAGTAAAGGAAGGCATGATCACCTCATCGCCGGACTGGATTTCCAGCAAAAGTGCAGCCATTTCCAGGGCATCGGAGCAAGAAGTTGTAAGCAGGGACTTTTTGATTTTGTAGTTCTTTTCAAACCACTGATGACAGAGTCTTGTGTATTTCCCATGTCCTGAGATATGCCCGGTCATGGTACCGTCGATCACAAAGTCCTTTTCATTCCCTGCCATATAGGGCTGGTTGAAATAAACCTTCATTTTTGCTTTTCTCTTTTTATTTGCCAAAATTACACTAATTCAGTGAGATTTTGATTTCAGTTATGATCGTGAACTGAAATCAATGAGGCGGACTCCTGCCAGCCGAAATGCGGCGAAGGCGGGGAAACCGGGCTTGTCGAAGGTCCTTGGCAGTTGTTATACAGTCATGAGGCTGTCCAAAAAGTATCTTCCAGTTGCCTGGCTCAACCTGACGAGATATCGTACCTTTTAGACAGACTCGTAACTTGTGAATTGCATTTTTACCATTTTTAAAGTTTATCTTTGTTTTTCTCGCAGCAATCTGATAATTTATCATGCTATGGAACAGCTTCAATATTTAAAACCCGTAGTTGAAAAATATATATCCAAATTCCGGAATCTGACAGAAATTGTCGAAAAGCAATCTCAACATTTCGGTTCCAGGACGGCCTATGTTTTCCTCAAAGACGGTCTTCATGAAAAAGAGCAGATCACCTTTGCCGAGTTGGGAAGGAAATCTAAATCTGTTGCCGCTTTCCTGCAAAAAAATTATAAGCGTGGAGATCGCTGTCTTTTGCTTTATCCCAGTGGGATCGATTTTATCATTGCGTTGCTGGCCAGCATAATGGCGGGATTGATCGCAGTCCCCGCTTATCCGCCAAGGCGAAACAGGAATTCGGAACGTTTCTGGTCAATCCTTGAAGATTCTGGGGCCGCACTCATCCTGGCTAGCGGAGACAATAAAAATGAGCTGCAGAAACATTTCGGTGATGATGAACGCATCGATATCAACCATGTCTTTCATCTCAATGAAACGCGAGGGGAATCTGAAGATTGGATCAATCCCTCTTCCAGGCAGGATGATATTGCCATCCTCCAATACACTTCAGGCTCCACCGGAGAACCACGGGGGGTTATGGCGACGCACCGGAATATCCTGAATAACTTTTCCGTTGTCAGCGAGTCCTTTCATCACGATGAAACCCTGGTTGGGGTAAACTGGCTGCCCAATTACCATGATATGGGTTTGTTCGGTACAAGCCTTCAAACCCTGTTCAAAGGTGGTACGAGTTACATCATTTCTCCCCAGGCATTTATCAAGGATCCGGCAGCATGGATGCAATCTGTGACAAAATATAAAGCCCAGACCATCGGCTGTCCAAATTTCGGCCTGGATTATTGTTGTGATAAAATAACAGAGGCAAATAAAAAGGAAATCGATCTTTCATCCGTGCGGGTTTTCTTCTGTGGGGCCGAACCCATACACAAAGAAACTTTTGATCGCTTTGCCAGGGAATTCAAAAGCTGTGGTTTCCGTGAAGAAATGTTTTACCCAACTTATGGGCTGGCCGAGGCTACATTGATGGTAAGTGGTGGGGATTACCGCAAAAAGCCCGATTTCTTCCCGGCAGATGCAAAACTCCTGGAAGCTGAGAACCGCATTCGCGAAGCAACCGATGCAGAAAATGCCAAAGAAATTGCAGCATGCGGATTTTCATGGCTTGGCAACGAGGTTTTAATTGCCGATCCCGTGGAATTACTGCCTGCAAGGGAGGGGGAAATCGGAGAAATCTGGACAAGTGGCCCTTCGGTTTGTAAAGGATACTGGAACAACCAAAAGGCTAGCGAGGAAGTATTTCGTGCAAAGCTCAGAAACGAGGATGGTAAAACCTACCTGCGTACCGGTGACCTGGGATTTATCCACCATGGACAATTATACATCAGCGGTCGTTTAAAGGATATGATCATCATCCGGGGACAAAACTATTATCCACAGGATGTGGAAAGAATTGTTGAGAATTCTCATGAAGCCATCCGGGATTATGCTGTGGCTGCTTTTTCAATCAACAAAGCCAGTGAAGAAAGGCTGGTTATTGTGGCGGAAATTGAAAGGACTTTTATCAGGAGTTTACCGGAAGAAGAAGTTTTTACGGCCATCCGGGAAAGCATTGCCCGTGAGTTCGAATTGCAGGTGTATGCCATTGAACTGATACGCACCGCTAGCATTTCCAAAACCACCAGCGGAAAAATCCAGCGACGTGCCTGCAAACTGGCCTTCCTGGAAAAGGAATTGAAGAACCTGGCTTCATGGGAACTGAACCTGGAAGCAGAATATGATGCATCGGATGTTGATCCTGAAAACCTGGCCGAGAACGACTTGCGTGAATGGCTCATCCACTGGCTCAGCCGTAAAGTAAGAATTTCACCCGAGAGCATCGACCCGGAAAGATCCATGTTTTCATACGGTATGGACAGTATTGCCGCTGTTGAACTGGAACGGGAAGCCAAAGAAATTTTTGATATCGAGTGGTCACTGCCTGATTTCCTGGAAGACAACCGCATCAACCACCTGGCCAAAAATGCTTTTATGATGATTCAAAAAAGAGCAGCAAAGCCATAAAATTGATAAAATTCAATTACTTTTATTCTTTAAAAATCAACCATAACTGCACAACATGAAGAAATATTTTCATTCATTTTTGATTTTCCTGATTGCATTTTCCATATTAACCTTGACAACATGCAATAAGGATGATGAAGACAATGACAGAGACGTTACCTACTTTACCATGAACCTCAATGGTGAATATGTAGAAGCAGTGATTCAATATGCCAGCAGGGTGGATAGCCAGTTGCATATAATGGGTAGCATAGAGAATCAGTGGTCTGCCGCGATTCAACTAAAAGACACAACATCCCTACATTACAAACTGGTCAATGATTCTGGGAATTTTGTCACGTATACCAAAGACATGACAGACATCTATGACAATCTCGAAAAAGGTAGTGGTGAACTGGAAATCATCAACATGAATGATCAACATGTAAAAGGGACTTTTGAATTCAGTGTTTTTAACGATGAGGGCGAAAAGATCGAAGTTAAATGGGGTGAGTTTAAGGTGAATTTTATTGAAGAAGTCGACACTACTTTAAAACAATACCATAATTAGAGTCTGTCCATAAAGTCTCAATTTTACCACCACCCTCCGCACCCCCTTAGTCCCCTGAAGGTGAAATCCCCCACACAACCAAGGGGTTGGATGGTTCTCTCCGCCTCAGGCGGAGAGTTAGAGGGGTTTGCGAAGGAGGGCGAGTTTATGGACAGACTCTAATTATTAAATTTCAGGCATTTTAAAATTGGAGCAGTGTCCCGGACCAGCTCATTCCGACCCCGAAACCGGCAGCAATCACCTTATCTCCACTTGTGATCAATCCCTGATCCTGCGCTTCTTTTAATGCAATCGGAATGGTCGATTGTACCGTATTGCCCCATTTTTCAAGGCAGTAGAATTCCTGGTCTTTGCGGATCTTCAGTTTTTTAAAGATGCTTTCCAGGATGATGCGGTTGGCCTGGTGCAAAACAAATAGTTTGATGTCATCTTTTGTCAGACTGTGTTTCTGCAGAATCTCTCCGATCATGACTGGTGCAGTGTTGAGTGAAAAAGTGAAGACTTCAGAACCATTCATGTAAAAGCATCCATCATTTCTTACATTGCCAAAATCATCCTGGTAATCTTTGGAGATGGTTCCCGGATAAGGAAAACGGGCACCGCCATCCTTGATGTGAATGGTCTCGTACCGGCTGCCATCCGTGCCGAAAACAAACTGGCCGATGCCTTCTTTTTTGTTTGAAACTGTGATCCATGTTGCAGCGGCACCATCACCGAAAATGGCCATGTTGCTCTTGTCTTTGGGGTGGATCTTTTTGGAAATGGTTTCCGAAGTGATCAGCAATACATTGGCAGCCTGCCCCGATTCAATAAGTCCTTTGGCAAGACTGAGGCCATAGGTGTAACCTGTGCAACCCTGGTTAAAATCAAAAGTTCCGCAATGATTCGGCAAAGCCAGCTTGTCCTGCAAGATGTTGGAGGTAGCCGGTGTGATGTAATCACCAAGGCTTGTACAAAGGATCAGAAAGTCAATCTTTTTTCTGTTGAGCTTGTTTTTTGTGAAAAGCTTCTCCGCAGCCTGAATGGCCAGGTCGCCTGCCGTTTGATCTTTATCGGCCACATGCCTTTCATACACACCGGTGAGGCGGGTCAGGTCATCAATCTTTAAATCCGGGAATTTTTGCGCAATATCTTCATTCCGTAAAACCTTTTCAGGAAGATAATATTCTATGGCTTTGATAATGCTTTTCATTTTTGCTTCCTGTTTCGGTCGTATTCTCTTGCCATTCTGTCGTATTCATAAGCTTTTACATTATCCCCCATGCTTTTGTAGATTTGCGCCATGATGTCGTAAACATTACCTTCAAATCCCTTTTCAATGGCGCCTTCAAAATATTGCCGGGCCTGTGCACTGTCTCCTTCCCGGGTTGCATAATACCCCAGGTTCAGGTAAGGCAGGTAGGATCCGGGATCCAGTTCCATGATTTTACGATTGACCTGTTTTGCTTTTTCAATTTCTCCAGAACGGGCATGAATATTCGCAATCCGTGAAAGGGGCGACATATTGCTGGAATCCAATGTAAAGACTTTGCTGTAAAGACTGATGGCTGTGTCCGTTTTGCCTTGTTCGGCATAGATTTCAGCCAGGTTAACGTAAGGGTTGGGGAAATCGGGCTTCAGTTTGATGGTTTTTTTATAATAAGGTATGGCCAGTTCAGGTTTTTTCTTGATCTTATATTGGATCGTGCCAATATTATTCCAGGCATTATGATGCTTCGGATAAATTTCAATAATCCTTTTATAATGCCTGAGTGCTGTTTCAATGGGACGTCTCTGAGATTTGACAGGTGGCGGGATTTTTCCGGGATCCGGGTTGTTAAAAATACTCATCAATTGATCAACCAGCTCCGTTGCCAACAGATCATGTGCTTTTACTGAATTCTCCAGGTGCTTGATGTCGTGAGAATACAGGGTGTACTTGGTACGCCAGTTCTTGTTCCGGTTGTGGGTGTATACAGAATAGGGGATCAGGATGACAAGGGTTAACAGCAAAACATTTACCGCATTGCCCTTTTTCACAAAAGCCTTTTTGGGATCGTAACCAAAGATCCTGAAAACAATATACCCTATCATAATGGCAAAAGCAATACCCGGAAGAAACAGGAACCTTTCGGCCATGATGCCCGGAACGGGTGAAACAATATTCGATATCATGCCCATGTTGATCAGGTAGAAAAGGATCACAAACGAAGACAGGCTTTTCCTTTTAAAATGATAAACGGCATAAACAAACAGGGCGCCGTGGATCAAAATGGACAGGAGTACCCAGCCATCCAGCAAGCCTTTTACCGGTATCACATCGTAACCATAGTAATACAGCAGGGGATAGGGGAATATTAGTTTTTTAAGGTAAAGCAACAAAACATACATGCCGGTTGTAAATCTGGTGAAAATGTTCTCTTCCACCAGCGGGTTTTCGTAAAAGCGGTAATTTCTTCCAATATCTTCAAGGAACAAGCGGGGCCCCAGTACAAAAACCAATGTCAATACAAAAACAGATCCGATGAAATACCAGATCCTTTTTTTTGATATATCCGTAAAGAAGTAGAGTATAAGTGGAAACAGGAAAGCAAATGCAAATGCGGTTTCTTTTGAAAGTATGGCAAATATGTACAACAAAATACCGAAGAGCAGGTATTTTACTTTGTCCCGGTCGATCCATTTGATAAACTGCATAGTTGACAGCAATCCGAATAGGGTACTCAGCAGGATATCCCGGTTTTTTAAACTGGCCACCACTTCGGTAAATACCGGATGTGCCAGGTATATCAATACGATGATGAAGGGAAAGAAGACATTGTAATTTCTCAGCAATCTCCTCAAAAGGCTGAATAAGATCAGGATATTGATGATGTATAGCAGCAGGTTGAACATGTGGCTGTATGCGGGATTCCCGTTCCACAGTTCATAATCGATGGTAAAAGAAACCCTGACTAATGGGCGGTATCCGTATTGGTCTTCCTGGTTGGAACCGTAGACAGTGGTGAAAATCTCAGGGATGGCACTGAAGCCCTGGCTGGTCTGTTCATTGTTTTCCGTTACAAAATAATCATCCAGGCTGAAATAATTGAAGTAGGTATTGAAGTACAAGCCAATGCATAACAAAACGATGATGAATGCGAAGACCCGGTATTGTTTTGTGGTTCCGGAAGCTGTGAGGAAATCAGGTTTTCGCTTTTTCTTTGCCGATTTTGCTTTTGCCATAATAGAATTACTGCGCGACAAATCTACGAAAAAAATTAACCGAAACATTTCTTTGCAAAAGAACTCAGCGCATGGATTGTGAGTTCTTGTTCTTCTATCAGACCCATATGTCCGGTCTCCCGCAGGAAAATAATATGAGAATGCCTGCAATGGGTAGACTGTGCCATAATCTTGTCGTAAGGGATTTTTTGATCCTTCTTCCCGATGACAAATTGCAACGGTTTTTCAAACTCCGGTAAAAGGGTGTAATAACTTTTTCTATCCCGCATGCCCCGTAGCGCTGCAATGATTCCATCAGCAGTGAATCCCCTGGCAAACTCACGAATCTTCGCAATTTCACTCTCAAACTTCCCTGCATGCTCTTCAGCAAAAAGTGAAGGGAAAAAGTTGTGGATGAAGTCCTTTTTTCCCTGTTCCACAATACGAATGCTTCGATCGCGATTCTTTCTGCCTACCTCATCATCGGCTGCTGCATGGGAATGGAACAGGCAAATCCCTGCCAGTGTGTAATGAATTTTTTTGTCCTGGATAAAAGTATTCTTTTCCATCGATTGATTCATTCTTAAACAACAATATAAAAGAAATTGCTATTAAGACATAAACCCAGTAAACCGTGACTACACAAAGAAAGAAAAAGTATAAAAGCGAGTTGTGCGATTTTTATGAAAATAGCTGTAAATCAATTCATACTGAGCGAAGTCGAAGTATGACGGTCCAGTCTTCGACTTCGCTCAGACTGACATCGCTCAGACTGACATCGCTCAGACTGACACCGTTCAAACGGACACCGTTCAAACGGACACCGTTCAAACGGACACCGTTCAAACTGACACCCAATATCCGTATGCAATCAAACCGCACAATATGCTAAAATTTATTCTTTCCCGGCTGCTTCTTCCATTTCGGCTACGCTTTTCGGGATGGGTTTACCCAGCACCCTGTGGCCGGTATCGGTGATCAGCACATCGTCCTCGATTCTGATCCCGCCGAAATCCTTGTAATCTTCCAGTTTATCATAATTGATGAAATCGGTGAATTTGCCTTCGCCTTTCCATTGGTCGATCAGGGCGGGGATGAAGTAACAACCGGGTTCCACGGTCAGGACAAAACCACTTTGCAATTCACGGCCCAGTCGCAGGAATGCCGTACCGAACTGGCTGCTGCGTTTTGTTTTTTCATCATAGCCGACATAATCTTCACCCAGGCCTTCCATGTCGTGAACATCAAGTCCCATCATATGGCCCAGTCCGTGGGGCATGAACAGTGCGTGTGCTCCCTGCCTGACGGCTTCTGCAATATCGCCTTTCATGATTCCCAGGTCGCGCAATCCGCTGGCAATGATATTGCCTGCCTGCAGGTGGATGTCCCTGTTCAGCACGCCGGGCTTGTTGGCTTCTATACATTCCATGTTGGCTTTCAGTACGATCTCATAAATGTCTTTCTGCCTGGCATTGAATTTACCTCCGACAGGAGTAGTGCGGGTGATGTCGCTGGCATAATGCATGGGGGTCTCCGCACCAGCATCCGTTACCATCATCCTGCCTTCAGCCAGGGTATTGCCATGGTAATGATTGTGCAATGTTTCACCGTGAATACTAAGTATGATGGGAAAAGAAACAGGACCACCTTTGGCCAGGGAGATCCCCTCGATGGTTCCGGCAATTTCCCTTTCGATTACACCGGGCTTTGCCATGCGCATTGCGGTGGTGTGCATTTCGTATGCAATATCGACCGCCTTTTCGATTTCCTCGATCTCGTATTTGTCTTTGATGGAACGCAATTGTACGATGGCCCGGATCAGTTCTTCCGAAACATAATTGCTGACACTTCCCCAGCGGATGCCCAGCAGTTTTGACATTTGTAATACATGTTCTCCGCGGTAAGGTGGAGCAAAATGTACTTTGCGGCCTTTGGCAATTTCTCCCTGCAGGAATTCGGCCAGCTTGTCCATGGGCAGTGTTTTTTCAACACCCACCTCGGCGGCTCTTTCTTTCATGGTAGGCTGTGGACCCATCCAGATGATATCATCCATGCTCAGGTCGTTGCCGAAAATGATGTCGAGATTGTTGTCAATGTCGATAACACCTGCCAGGTTATCATGATCCAGTCCGAAAAAATACAGGTAATTGCTATCCTGTCTGAAATGATAACCATTGGAGGGATAATTCATCGGGGCCTCGTTGTTGCCCATAAACAATACCAGGCCTGAATTCATCAAGTTTTTTAAACGGCTTCTTCTGTCAATATAAACTTCTTTTGGAAACATAGTTTTTTATTTTTGTTATTTAAATAATACTTTTTACTTCTTGCAACGCCTGCCGAAGCTTCGGCGAAGGCAGGCTCAATTGTTCGATTGTTCGATTGTTTTACAGATTTGAAATTGATCCTAATTCAAAATTAAAAACTCAAAACTTTTATGATCTACGCATCAATTTTTCAATCTCCTCCACCTCAACCGGGATTTCTTCCATCAGGTTTACCGGTCCCTCTTGGGTGATCAGGATGTCGTTTTCGATCCTGATCCCGGTTTTTTCTCCGGGAATATACAGACCCGGCTCGCAGGTCAGCACCATGCCTGCTTCCAGTTTCACGAAACGGGATCCCACATCATGCACATCCAGTCCGATGAAATGCGCAATACCATGAACCAGGTATTTTAAAACCAGTGGTTTGGCTGAACCTGCTTCTTTGATCTGCTGTTCGGTGATCAGGCCAAGATTTAACAACTCTTTTTCCATCAACCTGATCACTTCCTTGTTTATTTTTTCGATGGTATTGCCCACAACAAAATGCTGTGTGATTTCTCTTTGCACACGCAATACTGCATTGTAGTATTCTTTTTGTCGTGGGGTGAATTTTCCATTCACGGGGATGGTCCGGGTGCAGTCGGCAGCATAATAGTCATATTCCGCCCCGAAGTCCATCAAAAGCAATTCTCCATCCTTACATTCACTTTTTCTTTCTATATAGTGCAGTGTACAGGCATTGATCCCACTGGCAACGATGGGTGGATAAGCTGCACCTTTAGCCCCTTCCGAAAGAAAAGCATGCTGGATTTCAGCTTCCACCTGGTATTCTTTCAGGCCGGGAGCGGTAAATTTTAAAATCCTGTCAAATGCTTTTGCCGTGATAGTGCAGGCCTTTTTCATCGCTTCAATTTCTTCATGGTGTTTTTTCAGGCGGAGATCTGTGATCAGGGGTTGCAATCTTTCATACTGATGCGTGGGATATGCCTGCTTCATTTTAATGGCAAAGCGGAGATCACGGCTTGCCACATCCGGTTTGAATTTGGGGTAGTCGTTTGAATTGAGATAAATACACTTTGCATATGACAGCATCTCATCCAGTATTGATTCGTATGATTCAAGATACTGGATATTCTGAACACCTGATATTCTTTTGGCTTCTTCTTGGTTCAGTTTTTTACCATAATAAGTTTCGAGCTTCTGATCCGGCTTCAGGATAAAAAGCATTTCCCTGTTCTTTTTAACGGGATGATCGGGAAAAAGCAAAAGGATTGACTTTTCCTGTTCTATTCCACATAAATAAAGCAGATCGGAGTTTTGCCTGAAAGGGAAATACTGATCACCATTGCGGGGCATTTCATCATTAGAATGGACAATGACGACCGAATTGGCTTTTAAATTGGCTGTAAGTTTTTTCCGGTTGTTAATATAAAATGCTTCTGAAAACGCCATGTCCCGAATTCTGATTTATTTAAAATGATTCAAAATTTAGCAAAATCAAATAATTAGATTCGTTCTATTGGAACAAAACCATAAATTTGCCTCTTTATTTGGTACAAAAAACGGCATTTTATCCAAGATTTCATAGAGAACCGGCAGATTATTTAAGTCAAAAACCTAAAATATGGCAAGGACAGGATTTTACCAATCTTCTTTAACCAAGAAATATGTAATGGCACTGGCGGGATTGTTCCTGATTACATTTCTTTTCGTGCATCTGGGCATTAACCTGCTTGTGCTTTGCAAAGGATCAGCAAATTATGAAGCCCGCGAGCTGTTTAACATTGCGGCCCATTTCATGGGGACGAACGTTTTGATCAAGATCTTCGAAGTAGTATTGTTTGGTGGATTTATCATCCATATCATTTATGGTTTTGTTTTACAGATCCAAAACTGGATGGCACGGCCCAAACGATACAAAAAGGAAAATTTTTCCTTTACTTCCCCTTTTTCCAAATTCATGATCCATACCGGGATCATTATCTTTATTTTCCTGATCATACACCTGTTTGATTTCTACTTCAAAGCCAAGATATATGGTGATGTAAAGGAGGTAATTTATGATGGAAAACATTACCATGACCTGGGATTGCTGGTAATCGATAAGTTCCAGCATCTGGGGTTTGTAATTTTCTATGTTGTGATATTGATCTTCCTTGGTTTTCATTTGCATCATGCCTTTCAGTCTGTTTTTCAATCTCTTGGACTGAATCACCCCAGGTATATGCCGGTATTGAAAACGATCAGTTTGATCATTTCCATCATCTTACCCCTTGGATTTATGATCATCCCGCTGGTCATTTATTTTGGTAATTATTAATTGATAATCATAAGGAATTGCATATTATGACGAAACTGAATTCGAAAACCCCTGAAGGTCCCTTAGCTGAGAAATGGAGAAATTACCGTTCCAATCAGAATCTGGTCAATCCTGCCAACAAGCGTAAACTTGACATCATTGTTATTGGTACAGGGCTGGCTGGTGCTGCAGCGGCTGCAAGCTTCGCTGAGCTTGGTTTTAACGTAAAAGTTTTTTGCATTCAGGACAGTCCGAGGCGTGCCCATAGCATCGCCGCCCAGGGGGGGATCAATGCTGCCAAGAACTATCCCAATGATGGAGACAGCATATATCGTCTGTTTTATGATACGATCAAAGGTGGTGACTACCGTGCCCGTGAAGCCAATGTCTATCGTCTGGCTGAAGTGAGCAACAACATCATCGATCAATGCGTGGCCCAGGGCGTTCCTTTTGCACGCGAATATGGCGGACTGCTCGACAACAGGTCTTTTGGCGGAGCGCTTGTTTCCAGGACCTTTTATGCAAGGGGGCAGACCGGACAGCAACTGTTGCTGGGAGCATACGGAGCCCTGAGTAAGGAAATAGAAAAAGGCTCTGTAGAAATGTACACCCGGCACGAAATGCAGGATATTGTCATCATCGAGGACCGTGCCAGGGGAATCATTGCCAGGAACATTATAACAGGGGAACTGGAAAGACATTTCGGACATGCTGTTGTGCTGGCTACAGGTGGATATGGAAATGTGTTTTTCCTTTCTACCAATGCAATGAATTCCAATGGAAGCGCAATATTCAGGGCTTATAAAAAAGGTGCCCTTTTTGGAAATCCCTGCTTTACACAGATTCACCCCACCTGTATTCCGGTGCATGGTGATTACCAGTCAAAACTGACACTGATGAGCGAAAGCCTGCGGAATGATGGAAGGATCTGGGTACCCAAAAATAAGGAAGATGCTGAAAAAATCCAGAAAGGTGAATTGAAGCCCACGGAAATTGCTGAGGAAGACCGGGATTACTACCTCGAAAGAAGATACCCGGCTTTTGGTAACCTTGTACCCCGCGATGTTGCATCCAGGGCAGCCAAGGAAAGATGCGATGCAGGTTATGGTGTAGGCCCTACCGGGCTGGCCGTTTACCTGGATTTCGAGGATGCCATCAACCGGCTTGGCAGGGATGCCATAGAAGCCAAATATGGTAATCTTTTTCAGATGTATGAGAAAATTGTAGATGAAGATCCCTATACAACACCCATGATGATCTATCCCGCGGTGCACTATACCATGGGCGGACTTTGGGTGGATTATGAACTGCAAACTACCATCACCGGCCTTTTTGCAGCCGGTGAAGCAAATTTTTCAGACCATGGTGCAAACCGGCTGGGAGCTTCTGCTTTGATGCAGGGGCTGAGTGACGGTTATTTTGTGATCCCCTACACCATGCAGAATTACCTGGCCGACCAGATCGGTGTGAAACGGATTTCTACGGATCATGAAGCATTTGAGAAAGCTGAGAAAGAATCACAGGAAAGAATAGACCGCATCATGGCTGTGAAAGGCAAAACCAGTGTGGATACTTTCCACAAAAAACTTGGTTTGATCGTATGGGAGTATATCGGAATGAGCCGTAATAAAGAAGGACTGGAAAAGGCCATTGGTATGATCCGGGAGATCCGGGAGGAATTCTGGAAAGATGTTAAGATTACTGGTGATATAACAGGAATGAATACGGAGCTGGAAAAAGGCCTGCGTGTTGCCGATTATATTGATCTGGCAGAACTGATGGCTTACGATGCCCTGCAAAGGGAAGAATCCTGTGGTGGTCATTTCCGAGAGGAATACCAGACAGGAGAGGGAGAAGCCCTCCGCAACGATAAAGAGTTTACCTATGTTTCAGCATGGGAATACAAAGGTGATGGAGAGAAACCCGAATTGCATAAAGAAGACCTGAATTTTGAGTTTGTAGAGGTGAAGCAGAGGAGTTATAAGTAGTGAGTAGTGAGTGGTGAGTGGTGAATGGTGAGTGGTGAATAGTGAATAGTGAATAGTGAATAGTGAATAGTGAATGGTGAGTAGTGAATAGTGAATAGTGAATAGTGAATAGTGAATGATGAGTAGGAAGAAGTAGGTAGAGCAGGCATAACAATTGAACAATTGAACAATGAAACAATGAAACAATAGAGCAATTGAACAGTAAGCAAATAAGCATATTAACAATGTTTTATTGTAACAGGAAGAAAATAGCGAATTAAATACAGATATAAAATGAATCTTACATTAAAGATCTGGCGGCAGAAAGACGCAAAAGCAAAGGGTAAATTTGTTACCTACAAGATCAATGATATTTCACCCGATTGCTCTTTTCTTGAAATGCTCGATATTCTGAATGAGCAATTGGTCGAGAAAGATGAAGAACCGGTGGCCTTCGATCATGATTGCCGGGAGGGGATTTGCGGTACATGCAGTCTTTATATCAACGGCCGTCCGCACGGACCCGATGAGGCCGTTACTACCTGCCAGTTGCATATGCGGAAATTTAAAGACGGGGACACCATCGTCATAGAACCCTGGCGGGCAAAACCCTTTCCGGTAATCAAGGACCTGATCGTCGACCGCTATGCCTTTGACAAGATCATCCAGGCAGGAGGTTATATTTCTGTCAATACTGGCGGGGTTCCGGATGCCAACGCTATTCCGGTTCCCAAAGAAAAAGCCGATCTTTCAATGGATGCAGCATCATGCATAGGTTGCGGCGCCTGCGTGGCAGCCTGTAAAAACGCATCAGCTATGCTGTTTGTTTCAGCAAAAGTATCACAGCTTGCTCTCCTGCCACAGGGCAAGACAGAAGCAAAGAGAAGGGTGCAAAAAATGGTGGCCAAAATGGATGAATTGGGTTTTGGGAATTGCACCAATACCTATGCCTGTGAAGCAGAATGTCCGAAGGAAATATCGGTTGAGAATATTGCCCGCATGAACCGTGAATTCCTGGGAGCCAAGATTGGCGGAAATAAAAAGGAAAAGTAAATGAGGGTTTCCATTCCCTGACACTAAGTATTTCCAACTGTTCTACTGAAAATCTTCCTCAGGATCAATAATCTCCTTCTTGCGGGGTTTTAAAACCGAAGCCAACATGCTGATGATCAAAATACCACCTACTACATACAGGGAATGAATTGTCTCAAATCCGATTCCCTTTAACCAGTCGTGAATCAGCATTTTAATGCCGATGAATACGAGTAAAACAGAAAGGCCTATTTTCAGGTATTGGAAATAATTGATGATGTTGCTCAATACAAAAAAGAGGGCCCTCAACCCGATGATAGCAAAAATATTACTAAAAAATACGATATAAGGATCTTTGGTCACCGCAAAAATAGCCGGAACAGAATCTACTGCGAATATTACATCTGAAAATTCTATCACAAGCAAAACAATGAACAAGGGTGTTAAATATTTTTTCCCTTCGATACGGGTAAAAAAGTTTTTTCCCTTGTAGTTGCGGTCCACCCTGAAATATTTCGAAGCCAGCCGCACGATATAATGGTTTTCCGTATCGATCTTCTCTTCTTTGTTTCTGGAGATAAACATTTTAAGACCGGTAAAGATCAGCAATCCCCCGAAAATATAAAGTATCCATGCAAATTGTTGTATCAGTGCAGCACTCAGGAAGATGAAGATAAAACGCATAACAATGGCCCCAAGAATTCCCCAGAATAAAATCCGGTGATAATACTTTTGATCCACACCAAAAGAAATAAAGATCATGATGATCACGAAAATGTTATCGATCGATAGTGCTTTTTCGATCAGGAAGCCTGTGATATATTCAAGTCCGAGATTATTCCGGTAAAGAACCAGAGCAGCCTCATAATCGCTGGTTTCAATTTTTATGGCATGCTGGTATTTGTCAACCAGATGCCGGATTTCATCAATGTTCTGTGGTCCATGCAACAGCTCCCCATGTTTGGTAAGAAAAAAATAAAAAGCAATTGAAATCCCTACCCAGATGATTGACCAACTAATGGCCTCCTTGAAACTGATTACATGGGCTTTTTTGTTGAATACACCCAGGTCAATAACGAGCATGATAATGACAAAAACCAAAAAAGCCCCGAAAAAGATAATTTCATTCCAGTTCATACACATCCTTTCCCCATAGCAGAGTGCAAAATTAAGAAAGATATATTTCATTTTTTGTTAATGAGGTATTCAGCGTCATTTTGCCTGTTAATGTTTTAACAGTCCTGGCTTTTTTTTATCTTTGCATCCCTTTTTATAATTGATGAACAGAAAAAGCTGTATTATGAAAGAAGACATTGAAATGCACCCCAATCCGCTCGTTCAGTACCTGAACAAGATGCCTCAGGATTTCACCAAGGCAGACCTGATGCGCTACATCGAAGACAACAACATTGAAATGATTAACTTCCGCTACATGGGCTGGGATCTGAGGTTGAAAACCCTCAATTTCATCATCAGCGGTAGAAAACACCTGGATTCAATATTAACTGCCGGGGAGCGGGTGGATGGCTCCAGTCTGTTCTCTTTTATTGAAGCCGGTTCTAGCGACTTGTATGTTGTGCCAAGGTACAAAACAGCCTTCCTGGATCCTTTCAGTGAGATTCCTACGCTGAATATCCTTTGTTCCTATTATACCAAAGACGGTGATCCCCTCGAAAGCTCGCCTGAATATATACTGCGAAAAGCACACGAAAGCCTTAAAAAAACAACCGGATACAGCTTCCAGGCCATGGGAGAGCTGGAATATTATGTAATCAGCGAGAAAGAAGATATTTTCCCTGCCATAGATCAGAAGGGTTATCATGAATCAACTCCTTTCAGCAAGTGGGGAATGTTCCGCAAAGAAGCGATGCGCATGATCGCTCAAACAGGTGGAAATATCAAATATGGTCACTCGGAAGTAGGGAACTTCAGTATGGGTGATAAGATCTATGAACAGAATGAAATTGAATTTTTGCCCGTTGATGTGGAAGATGCCGCCGATCAGTTGCTCATTGCCAAATGGATCATCAGGTCCCTGGCCTATGAGTATGGTCTTACGGTTACTTTTGCTCCCAAGATCACTGTAGGTAAAGCAGGCAGCGGATTGCACATACATACCCGTTTGATGAAGGATGGCAAAAACGTGATGATCGATGAACATGGATTGAGTGATGTGGCGAAAACGGCCATTGCCGGATTCCTGGATTGTGCTCCTTCTTTAACGGCTTTCGGAAATACAAATCCCACGTCATATTTCAGGCTTGTGCCGCACCAGGAAGCGCCTACCAACATCTGTTGGGGCGACAGGAATCGTTCTGTACTGGTGAGAGTACCTTTGGGATGGTCAGCCAAGAAAGACATGATTTCACATGCCAATCCGAAAGAAAAGGCTTTAAATGAGGACTTCAGCGACAAGCAAACGGTAGAATTCCGTTGTCCGGATGGTTCTGCCGATCTGCATTTGCTCATGGCAGGCCTTGTCGTGGCTGCCCGTCATGGTTTTGAAATGCAGGATCCCCTGGCATTTGCCAAAAAGACCTATGTGGATGTAGATATTTTCAAGGACAAGCAAAAACTTTCGGAACTTTCCGGTTTGCCGACATCCTGCTGGGAATCGGCTGAGCAACTTGAAAAACAAAAGTCCATTTATACAAAATACGGGGTCTTTACCGAGGGTATGCTCAACTGGATCATCGAATACCTGAGAAAATACAACGATCAAAACATCCGGGAGGAGATCGGTGATAATGAAGAAAAGCTGATGGAGCTGGTGAATCGCTTTTTCCATTGCGGATAAGTATGGAGAAAAGGCAGGGGCAAGAAGGGCCGAGTTCTTCAGTAAAAAATGATAAATGTGCGTAAATAAATGCAATATCCTGGGAAAAGCATTCCTTTTCCCGACTTCTACTCTACCCTTAGGATTCTCTATTCCGCTCTTAATATTTTATTTCTGAAAATCAAGTCCATCGGTAATTTATAAACCTTTTAAATTGCGCGAAAAGTAGCGTTTAAACAATTCATTTTTTGTGAGATATAGTTCTTTTGTTATTTGATTAACAGAAGGTTCGCCTTTCCAATAAAGTTTTGGGTTCAATTCATTTCTTTTTTTTCTTATCATTGTATATGATAATAGGAAAATCAGTAATTGTCTAATTTCTAAAGCCGTAAGTGATGTACGATTTAATGTCATTAAAATTGAAATGCCCCGTATGCGGAGCTTCTCTGATGGATCATCAAAGACTGGTGGATAATGAACCAAGTATCAGGTTAAAGATCACGGCAGGAGGCCAAAAAGGAACAATCAACCTGAGTTCGATCTACGGTAGTTATAACTATACCACCGATATCGAGATCAACAAAAACGAAATTGCGGAATTCAATTGCCCGCATTGCAGTGCTCACATTACTTCCGATCAGAATTGTCTTTCCTGCGATGCACCCATGATCCCCCTGTACCTGGATACCGGGGGAAAGGTAAGCTTCTGCTCCAGGAGCGGATGCAAAAACCACAAAGCTGAGTTTGAAGACCTGTCAATCGCATTGAGTAAGTTTTACCAGGAATACGGTTACAGCGGCAAAGCCCAGAAAAGGGATGCAATAAAGGAACCCAGGGAAAAAACGGAGAAGGAAAAAAGAGAAGCCGAGGAAAAGGAAGTGATAGGTACGGGTACCTTTCTACATGCTTATTGTCCGCATTGTAAAAGGGGCCTCATCGAGAAAGATATGCTGAAACTCAAGATCACAAACGGAGAAACAGGATACCTGCTTTTAAGTCCTTATTTAAATGTTTTTACTTCTAAATCAACCATATACCTGCCCGAAGATAAAGTTGTAACGGATTTGAGCTGTTATCACTGTGATACCAGTTTGATAGAGAAAGACCAGCATTGTGAGAAGTGTGGCTCACCGGTGGCAAAGATATCTGTTGGTGCCAGGACCAAGCTGCTCGACTTTTACATTTGCACAAGAAAGGGTTGCCGCTGGCACGGACTGAGCAAGCAGGATTATTTCGATATCCGGCTTGAAGATAGTTTGGAATGGTAGCATATAGATTAAAAAACTACTTCAATTATGTTCCAGATCGTTAGAAAACAGGAAATGGCACGGGGTACCATCATTCGATTTGATATCAATGCCCCCAAGATCGCCAAAAAAGCCAAAGCTGGACAGTTTGTCATCATCCGGGTGAACGAAACCGGCGAACGAATTCCGCTAACGGTGGCGGATAAAGATGAGTTTGCCGGGATCATTACCATCATTTTTCAGGTGGTGGGCAAAACCACTGCCCTGATGAGATCGCTCAATTCGGGGGATATGATCAAAGATGTGGTAGGCCCACTGGGCAAACCTGCAGAAATTGAGAAGATCGGAACTGTTGTGATGATTGGTGGCGGAACGGGTGTGGCCATCCTTCATCATGTTGCCAAGGCGTTTAAGGAAGCAGGGAATTACGTAATAGGAATCATCGGTGCACAAAACAAGGAGTTGCTGATCCTGGAAAATGAAATGAAAAATATTTGTGATGAATTGGTGATAACTACGGATGACGGAAGTTACGGGCAACAGGGTTTTGTCACGGATCCCCTGAAAAAATACTTGGAAGAAAGATACGATATCAAACTTGCTTATGCCATTGGCCCCATCATCATGATGAAATTTGTTTGCAAGCTTACAAAACAATACAAGGTAAAAACCATGGTAAGCCTCAATCCGATCATGATCGACGGTACGGGGATGTGCGGTGGATGTCGTGTGAAAGTAAAAGGAGAAACCCGTTTTTGTTGTGTGGACGGACCTGATTTCGACGGTGACGATGTGGATTTTGATGAATTGATGAACCGGAATCAGCTTTACCTGAAAGAAGAAAAAGATTCATTGTTGTTCTCAATCAGATAAATTATTGCACTATGCTCGACCACGATGTTAAGTATTTAAAATTTAAAACTTATCTCAACACTTATTGCCCGAATTGTCACAATAGTTTCAATGTAGAGAAGAAAGATGAGAAAAGCATTGACTTCAAAGCTATTTACAAGGGTAATGAGATCGATCTCAGGCTGAGCCCCTATCTTGATGTTTTTGAAGTAGAAAGCTCGGAAACCATTGACAAGGGAGATTCTGTAGATGACCTGCTGTGTCCGAAATGTTCAAAAAGCCTGATCAACAAAGAAGTCAAATGTGGCGAGTGTGGTTCGGAAGTGGGAGAGGTTTTGATATCGGCAGCTTCCAGGTTAATACCTTTTTTCATATGTACCCGCTATGGTTGCGAATGGCACGGACTTACGAAGGCAGATGAGAGAAGGATCAAACTGAAGATCCCCCGCCAGGACATGCCTGAACAGGATCAGAAATTGAGGGTACACAATTATCAGGAAGTACCTTATGGCTACACCACCGAGCTGGCATTGCTGGAAGCCGGTCGCTGCCTGCAATGTAAAAATCCTCAATGTGTTGAAGGTTGCCCGGTGAATATTGATATTCCTGCCTTTATCGCATTAATTGCTGATGAGAAGTTTGATGATGCTGCCAAGAAAATCAAAGAGAGAAACGTATTGCCCGCCATTTGCGGCAGGGTTTGCCCGCAAGAAAGCCAGTGCGAATCCAGGTGTATTCTCGGATATAAAGACAAACCCGTGGCAATTGGCCGGCTGGAGCGTTTTGTTGCCGATTACGAAAGAAAAATGGAACTGGTAAAAGTACCTGTGATTACCAGGGATACCAGGAAGAAAGTTGCAGTGATTGGCTCCGGACCGGCCGGATTAACCGTAGCCTCCGATATGCGGCAACATGGCTACGCTGTTACCGTTTATGAGGCATTGCACGAAACGGGAGGTGTGCTGACATACGGAATCCCGGAGTTCAGGTTGCCCAAATCCATTGTGCAGTTCGAGATCAACTACCTGAAAGAGATGGGCTGCCGTGTGGAAATGAACCATGTCATCGGCAATATCTTAACAATTGACGAATTGCTGGAACATTTCGATGCTGTTTTTATCGGCGTGGGTGCCGGTCTCCCCACCTTCATGGGTGTTGAGGGAGAAAGCCTTGGCAATGTTTTCAGTTCAAACGAATACCTTACCAGGATGAACCTGATGAAGGCATATAAATTCCCCGAATATGATACTCCCATGCCCAAAGCAAATAAAGTGGTGGTCATTGGCGGGGGCAATGTTGCCATGGACTCAGCGCGCACAGCACTCAGAACAGGTGCTGATGTGACAATTGTGTACCGGCGCTCCCGTCATGAACTTCCGGCCCGGGAAGAAGAAGTGCATCATGCCGAAGAAGAAGGCATCAAGTTCAGATTGCTCACAAATCCGGTCCGCTACATAGGTACGGATAATAACAAAGTAAAGGCAGTAGAATGTATTCGCATGGAATTGGGTGAACCCGATAATTCCGGCAGAAGAAGACCCGTCCCGATAAAAGATTCCAATTTTGTGATTGAATGCGATATGGCGATCGTTGCCATCGGCACAGGTCCCAATCCCATCCTTTTTAGTACCACACCCGATCTCAAACGAAACAAATGGGGTTACATCGAAGTGGACCCAACGACCAACGAGACCTCCAAGAAATTTGTTTATGCAGGCGGGGATATCGTAACAGGCTCTGCAACGGTTATCGAAGCCATGGGTGCCGGTAGGATCGCCGCCAATGCCATGCATGAAAAACTCAGTGGAAAAGCAAAACCGAAAAAGAAAAAAGAACCCAGGAAAAAAGTGAAGGTTAATTAGTTTTGAGTTTTGAATTTTGTTATCAAAGTTTGATTTATTTTCTTGCCATTTTCTTTCGTTCGATATTGATTTTGTTTTAAAATCGAGACCCTGAAAAACCAGAAATTATGGGGATGGAGCCATCACTTCAGCTTCCTTATTCACTGTTGTTTTGGTAGTATAAGCTTTTTGAAGGATGAATTGTAAGGCCCTTTTGTTTCTGATAGGTTCGGAAATGCGGTTGCGGAAGGACATCTTTATGAATAATTTGATGAGTGACCGCTCTGTAAAGATCCATCTAAGGATCGTTTTTAAGGTATTGAAAAAGGTGAAGAATGAGTCCATCACTTCTTTTCTGGCTTGCAGAATTTCCTCGTGGGTATAGTTTTTATAGCGGATATTCGGTATGTCCTTTCTCGTCCTGTCCCAGTCCTCAATCAGTCTGCCTTCTTTCTTTAGTCTATTATTTAACGGTGTTCCCGGCCAGGAGGTCATTAGAAAAACCCTGACAAAATCTACTTTCATGGATTTTAAATCCCTGATGAGTTGTTTGTGATAGTTTTTATCCTGGTTGTCGAGGCCCAAAATGCATGATGCTATTACTGCCAGCTTATGAGAATGAATTTCTTCTACGATCTGCTTGTAATCGATATTGGCATTGTGATTTTTCCTGATCTCTTGTAAATCCCCGGGATTGGTAGACTCAAAACCGATAAAGACAGCACGACATCCTGATTCATACATGAGATCCATCAGTTCAGGGTCTTCCGCAAGATTTAATGATGTCTGGCAACCCCAGTAAAATCCAAAATCCTTTTTGATCATTTTTTTCAATAGGTCTTTTCTATCTTTATGATCCTGATGGCTGTAACCGATAAAGTTTTCATCCGTAACTACCACCAATTGTTCTCCGCGAAGATCTTCCATATCCTGCAATACGGTTTCGTGCGGAATTGTTCTGTAACGTCGGTTTTTATAAACCGTCAGATAACAAAACGAACAACTGTAAGGGCATCCCCTGGATGTATTGATTGAAGGATAATGATAATTGGGATGTACCATCTTCCTGTCGGGAACGCCCAACTTATCCAGATTAACATCCATTCGTCCGAAATAGGTTTTACTTATACGCTTGTTCTCAAAGTCATTCAGAAAGTTTTTCCATGGCTGTTCCCCTTCACCTATGATCACAGCATCAAAATGTTCAAGAGCTTCCTCAGGCATGGCCGAAGCATGGGCTCCGCCAACAACGCAGACAATGCTTCTTTTTCTTAAGATATCCGCTACCTGGTAGGCCCGATTTATTCCCGAAGTTAATGGTGACATGGCCACAATATCAGCATTTAGGCTGTGTGGAGCGATATCCTCTCCAACATATTCATCATACATTTCTTTCCGGTAATAATCCGGGGTGTGTGCTGATAAATAGGCCAGTGACAGTGGACTGTACAAAAACTCTGTGCCTTTGTTTTCTTTTTCGAGGGCCGGATAGTAAAAAATAATTTTATACAAGGGGTCCATAAAAGTCAAAATCTGTGGATTTCAATCTATTGGATGCCAACAACTATTCCACAAAACCCAAACTATGATGCGATGCAGCATACAATAAATATTCGGTTTTGTTGCTGATGTGCTTGAGCAATAATTTACCCTTTGTGTAGATATTATTGCATATGCTGTACGCATGTTTTTGGGTTCCCTGATCGAAAACAGCCTGTTATTGCCGGTATAATATTATATCATTCTCAGGATTCTAGGCAGAAGATTAAATTAAAGATACTGTTCCTTTATAAGTTCTGAAACTGACTCATCGAACAACTCCCTTTTTTGAACCCGGTCGAAGGTATTGAGTAAGTCTGCTACACGCACTCGCTTTTTTTCTTCTTTCCCATAATCTTCTACGATCTGTCCCCGGTGCATCATCACAATGCGGTCGGGGAGGTCGATGGCTTGCTGCATGGAATGGGTTACCATCATGGCCGTTAGTTTTTCTTCACGAATGATTCTGCTGGTTAGTTCTGCAACTTTGGCTGCACTTTTGGGATCCAGTGCTGCTGTATGCTCATCCAGGAGCAAAAGCCGGGGTTTGAGCCAGGTGGCCATCAGCAGGGTGAGTGCCTGCCGCTGTCCACCCGAGAGTGTACCTATGGGATTATCCAGTCGGTTTTCCAGTCCCATGTTCAGCATGCCTACCTTTTCAGCGATCTCTGCTTTCATCTTATGGCTGACAGCCCGGGTCAGAGGCCTTGTCTTTCCGCGGCGCATGGCCATTACGATATTTTCGGCTATGCTCATCTCGGCTGCCGTTCCCGCAAAAGGATTTTGGAACACCCTGCCGATCAGTCTGGCCCTGCGGTACTCCGACCAGTGACTTATTTCATATTCATCAATGAATATGCTGCCACCGTCGGGAATAAAGGTTCCCGCAATGGCATTCAACAGAGTACTCTTTCCCGACCCATTGGTACCGATGATACCGGTAAAGCTACCCTCTTCTATTTGCAGGCTGATGTTTCTCAGGGCCCTCACCTCATTGGGTGTATTGGGGAAGAAGGTCTTGGAAATTCCATTTACATTAAGCATGATAAGAGGATTTAAAGAATTTTTTATGCATGGTTCTGAAAAACTTTGGTGCCACCAGTGCAGCGAAAACGAATATGGCCGTGACCAGCTTCAGGTCATTCGGGTTCAGTCCCCAGCGCAGGGCAATGGCGATCAGCAGTCTGAAGAGTATGGTTCCGAGAATGACGCCGGTAATGGTAATGCCCAGGCTGCTTTTGCCGACCAGGGCTTCCCCAATGATAATGCTTGCCAGCCCCCATACCATCATGCCAATCCCCATCTGTACATCCGCAAATCCCTGGTACTGGGCCAGCAGGGCTCCCGAAAGGGCGACCAGGCCGTTCGAAAGGCCCAGGCTGAAGATCACCATGGCATTGTTGTTCACCCCCTGGGCCCTGACCATCTGCCGGTTGTTTCCGGTAGCCCGCAAAGCCGTTCCGAAATGGGTGAGCAGGAAACGGAATAGCAGCCACGCGATCAGGGAGCAAATGATGATGCTGCTGATAAATACCGCCAGGTCCATCATGGAAACAGACCATCCGAAAATAGAAAGCTTTGACCCACCATCCGAAAGGTTTACAAGCACTCGCTCAGGAAATTCTGAGACCGTTGAGGTATCCAGCAGTGGGATGTTGCTTCTTCCCATGATGCGCAGGTTGACGGAATAAAGAGCAGTCATCATCAGAATGCCTGCCAGGATTTCCTGGATTTTAAAACGGGTGTAGAGTATCCCGGTTAGCGATCCGGCAAGCATTCCGCAGAGGAATGCTACCAGGCTGGCCAGCCAGGGCGACCAGCCCGAAATGATCAGCATTGCGGTTATCGATGCGCCCAGTGTGAAGGATCCATCTACTGTGATATCTGTAAATTTTATCATCCTGAAACTGATAAGCATTCCCATTGAGAGCAGGGATAGTATCAGGCCGATCGTAAATGCACCGATGATCAGGTTCATAATGTTTCCTCCATATTTTTAATGGGGGAGCACCACATGGCTCCCCGAATGAGTGAACTTTCGCCGAGTCCCCTGGCCGGTCTGTTATCTTCAAGGAGATGGATCATCGCTTTCGGTGGCGGACCGTTAAAAAACTTTTCGGTTTGTTTTTTCAGGTCAAGCAAACCGTTTTGCAATGGCTGGTGTGGAAAAACAACGGCATGCATGTGCGCTGCAAGCTCTGGATTGGAAGGGAGCCTGCTGAGCAAGCTTGCAGACCTGGGCTTGTTTTTTCTGAAAGCAATCCCGAAGATTAATGCTTGCTCGCCTGTAAACATGCGTTCTCCGCAAAATGACACCCAATCCCTGATCCCGGGATAATCAATGCTTTCCCCTGTTTCTTTCTCTGTGGGTGATTTGATCATAAAAGCCCCGACCAGTCCGTCGATCTCGCCCAGCACGGCAAGAGCTACTCCGTCCGAATGACAAAGTTCCAGTGCACGGTTGGCAAGTTCACTGATTCCGGTGGAGGTTTTCTGCTCTCCTGGCCAGAATCTCAGCAGATGTGCCATTTCTCCCCGGCAATACAGATTCTGTATGCTGAGCATCTCCGGGGTGTAATTCTCCATGGCCATCAGGTAATCCGGATGGCTTTTATCTTCGGGGGGCTGGTAGGCCAGATTCCCGCATATTGCAAGGAACTCACCGAATTTTCTATCATGCGTCCTTTCCCCGCTGAGCGGACTGCCAATCCCCAGGGCGTATGAATCCGGAGGAAAACTTACTTTCCTGATCCGATCCTTTTGAATTTCTTCCCAGGGTTTCCATCCACTGTGCACCGATAAGCTCATCGATGCAACTTCTTTTAATGTGAAGTGATCTTGCGGAATGGTATCTTCTGCAATTTCTTCATCTTTTGTTCTTATGCCCGGCATGTTGGCATCAGAGAGCCAGGTTCCAAGGCCTGTGGTCTGCAGGGTATTGCTCACGAAATCATTTGCATTGACGATGGTGAATTTCCCCTTTACCTTGGCCAGTTCTTTGCTGATCATGATCAGGGAACGTATGCCTGCCGAGCTGAGAAAAGCCAGTTGCCCGGCATCAATCACCAGTTCATGTTCACCTTTGCGTATAAATCCAAGGAAAGATTCTGTGAAATAATCCGACCAGTTGGCATCCAGTCTGCCACTGGCGGAAATGATCATGATTTGGCCTGTTTTTCTGGTTTTGAGTTCCATGAATTATTGTCTTTTTTCCGCTTTTTCTCTGAAAGAATCAGGAATGGAAAGCCTGAATCTTTCGAGCAAAGTCTCATTATAGATCAGTTTTTCTGATTGTGTATTGTTAAAAGGGATGTCTCCAGGGTTCTCGCCCCGCAGCACCCTGACTGCTTTTACAGCAGCTTCCAGCCCGGCATCGTAATAGTCTCTGGCCAGGCAAATACAGGCTCCTTCCTCCATCTGATCACTGTCGAAGGAAAACACAGGAAGGTTATTATCTCCGGCTTTCCTTGCGATCAGTGCAAAGCCCGGGCGTGTCAGGTTATCCACGATCTGGGCAACGGCCTGGATGTCATGCCTGCATAATTCAGATGCTGCCTGGGAAACCTCCGCACTGGAACTTACCGGAATGGCTACGAGTTCTATATGATGTTTCTCAAGTGCGGCTTTGAACCAGTCCTTGTAAAGCACACTGTTGATCTCGGCAGGGGTAAACAAAGTCCCTACCTTGTGGGTTCCGGGCATCATTTCGTTGATCAGTCTTGCCATGCCCCTGAAAGGCGAACGGGTGGATATGCCCGTGACATTTGGCAGATGGTCGGTTTCTGATTTGCCGGCACCGGCTTTCACACCATCCCCCACACCGGTAAAAACGATCTTTGTTTCGGGGCCTGCCTGGCGAAGAGCAGCCTGAAGTGTTGGTGTTGAAATGACCATCAGCAGGTCCACATGATCGGCTTTGATGGTGGTCATGATGCTCGATAATGTCGACATATCGCCCTGGGCGTTATAAGTTTTTAAGATATAATCCCTGCCTTCTTCCAAACCTGCATTGATAAGTCCGTCGACCAGGCCCTCGTGGCATCTCTCTGCGAATTCGGTTTCGCTGTAATGAACAATCCTGAGCTTGGATGGATGGTCTTTTCTCATCTCTTTCTGACCGGGTTCAATGCGTACAAGTTTGCTTGTCGGCCTGATGCCCAGTTTTTCAGGCGGAACACCTGCCAGCACTTTGGCCGCCATTTTTCCCGATTCCAGGCCCCAGTGATGAAAATCATCACCGATGGCTCCGGAAGCTCCCTGCTCGACCAGTTCTTTCTCCGTGGTATAGATGGGAATAGAAGCAGATTCGGCCACTTTGAGGATGGCTGGAAATCCGGTGTAGGCAAGATTATCTGCTGAAAGGATAAATACCTGTGCTCCCCGCTGAACAAGTGATTGTGCTGCCATGCTCAGTTCTGAGGCCGTGGAGGCTGTCGCTTCCAGCACATGAATGTTCCTTTCGGTACCTGCCTTTCTTAATTTCTCCACTGATATCAGGGAATTGGGTTGGGCGGCATCGTAAATGATACCTACTTTTTTCAAACCTTCGTGATACCGGATGGCCATATCCAGTACTCCGGCAACAGGGGGGTCGTCATGGATACCACATATGTTTTCAGGCAGTGCACCTTCTTCAAAAACTTTGATCTTAAAAGGATTGCTTGCGATGGTAAAAAGCAAAGGTGTTTCCCTGACTCTTTGTGTTGCTGCAACAAATGCAGGGGTTGTAACTGTGATCACAAGGTCAGGCTTTTCCTGCAGGGCTGCCGTGAGGATCTGAGGGAGCTGTCCGATCTCGCCCTGGGCACAATAAATCCTGAGGGTATAATCTTTTCCTTCCACCAGACCACTTTCCTGCAATCCCTTTTCTACTCCTGCGATAGAATTCTCCAGGGCCAGGTTTTCCACCAGATTGATCAATGCGATTTTCATGGTTTTGCCTCTGTACTGATGCAGGTGCAGGAATTGGTCTGCGGCTATCAGGCTTTCAATTTCCGGCGGTTTTTTTTGATAATTAAGGGATGAGAAGTCAATGCTTTTTATCAGACCACCTTTCTGTTCCTGTTGCAATAAGAGATCGCGGACTTCCTGTGTCATTTCCCAGGGTTTCGCCAGGCGTTTCATAACCTCATCGTTCACAGCAAGCAATTGGGGTACAAGATTCTCAATGCGGAATTCGGCAGGATCTTTCCCATCCAGCACATCTGCAGCAACATCTGCTGTATATCTGCCCACGCTATAATAGTCGGCGCCAAGTCCGAAAAGGGCTCCTTTTTTTACATCAGTCGGATCATTGGTAAAAACAGGAAGCTGTCTTTCTTCCGCAATTTTGATGATCATGTCGGCCGATGAAGTGGCAATGGTATCACCACCGATCCAGATGGCTTCCACGCCTTTTGCCAGCAAAGATCTTGCTGCTTCGGATACTTCCGAGGTATTGGTTGCGGTGGCTTCCATAAGCTCTATATCCAGTTTATCACAGATTTTACGCGCTTCCCGCATGCAGGCTTCGGAACATTGTTCACCGGGATTCCAGACCACGCCCACCTTTTTGATACCCGGGTTTAATTTTCTGAGCATGCGGAATGCTTCGGCTACGGGCTGGAAAGTGCCAACCCCGGCCATGTAGGAAGGATGTTGATCTGCTCCCGGTCCGGAAATTCCAACACCTGCTCCGTAAGGATCTGTAACGGCACCGAAAATATGCGTCTTTCTGCTGCTCTTATTTGCATTGGCAATGGTTTGCATGGCCACAGTACTGGAAGTAATTATCATTTCATAAGGACCGTGTACAATATCTTTTGCAATTGCACTGGCTGTGGAGAGATCTGCCTGGGGATTAAAAATTCTAATGTTATCCTGGCCAGGGGCCACAAAGCCTGCGGATTGAAGTCCGTCGACAACACCCTTCACATGATTGTCGAGCAGAGAAGTAGAAGATATTTGCATGATGGCGATACCTGGATAGGCTGCCTTAGAAATGGATCTGGAAGACTTTCTTTGTTCCAGGTCGGATAGCAGCAGAATGGCCGATGTAGCCAGGATCAGCGTTACAGCCAGCCAGAGATCTTTGATGATATTTTTCATTGTCTATGTTTTATCGATATGTCAAATGGATTTGCCGGGATCAATAGCTTTTTCCCATGCGCAAAATATTTGTATTTTCTCTTCGCTCATACCTTACCTCATCCATCATTTGTCTTATCAGAAAAATTCCAAGTCCACCTACCTCCCTGTCTTTTGCATCCAGGCTGATATCCGGGTCTGAAGCTTTCGTCGGGTCATATGCAATGCCGTCATCTTCAAATGTAATTATGAGCCGATTTTCATGCTTTTCGAAGGCTAACAGTATGGTGTGCGCTTGCTGATCCCTGTAAGCATGTTTTACTATATTTGTGAATGCCTCTTCCAGAACAAGGTTAATTTTCATTACGAAAGGATCAGGAAGCTCCCATTTGTTTCCCAATTCTTCAAGTTTCCGGTTGATCTTTTGCAACGCATCCATCTGATTTGATAACCGGATCTTTTTTATTTCAATCTGCTTATCTGCCATTCCTAACTAATTATCTGTTAGCAGGATATTTTATCATTATAGAATATCTGACCAGGGAAATTCAGTTATTCGAGCTAAACTTTGTTTGCCTCTGAAACAAATTTAGAGAATTTTTTAGGCCTGAGGCAGCTTCCTAACCATCTCATTGTTACTTCATTCACAATAAGCTGTATCACAGGTCTTAATTCCTTGATAATTACGCTATTTAGACATCTTTTAAATTATTAAAACAACAGCTTACCAATGAAACATTTTATAATTTTATCCACTCAAATTTAATGTGTTGAACGATGCGTATTGCAAGAATCAGTAAGAAACAGGAAGTTGTCCAGGATGCTGAAGTCGATCTCAGTTTGCTGGACGAACTTATCGAAAAATACAAATCAAAAAAGGGTAATCTGATCCCCCTGCTTCAAGGCACACAGGATATTTTCGGATATATTCCCCGGGGTGCTTTTGAGAAGATATCCAAAGAAACGGGATTAAAACTCAGTGAAATATATGGAGTAGCGACCTTTTATGCACAATTTCGACTCAATCCCGTTGGGAAATATATCGTGAAAGTATGCCATGGCACGGCTTGTCATGTGCAAAATGCAAATGAAGTCACCGAAGCACTGGAAGAAGCCCTGAAAGTTAAGGACGGAGAAACCACTGAAGATGGTTTATTTACCCTTGAATCTGTTGCTTGTCTTGGGTGTTGCTCACTGGCCCCTGTTATGATGATCGGTGATGAGACTTACGGGAAGCTCGATGGCAAGCAGGCGGTGAAAATCGTGAAGAATATAAGAATTAAAGAAAACAATTAAAACTTGTTGCAAGTTTAAGTTACAGCTTACTAGCCAAACAGCGAACAAAACCTGTAACCTGCAACTTGCAACCTGCAACATATTTATTTATGGAAACGCCAAAAGTAATCGTCGGATTGGGAAGCTGCGGAATCGCAGCCGGAGCTGCAAAAGTTTTTGACAAGATTCAGGCTTTGAAAAAAGTCGAGAATCTCGATATTGAACTGAAGAAGACTTCGTGTATTGGCATGTGCTATCGTGAACCACTGGTGGAGATCATCGACGAGAATGGTTCGTATCTTTACGGGGATATCGATGAAGAAAGGGTAATCGAGGTGCTCGACAAGCACATCAACCAGCACAATCCGGTTAAGGAATATATTGTTAAGTCCGATCTCGTGCAAACCGAGGATGACACCTATAACGAAGATCAGGTAAAGATCGCTTTGCGTAATTGCGGGTACATTGATCCGGAAAAGATAGAGGAATACGAGGGGCGTGGAGGTTACCGGGCCATTCGCATGATCGCCGGGCAACAGATGTCGCGCCTGGATGTGATCCAGAGTGTCCTGAATTCAGGATTGAGAGGCCGCGGTGGAGGCGGGTTCCCCACCGGGCTCAAGTGGAAGTTTGCCAACAACAATAAGTCGGATGAAAAATACATTATCTGCAATGCGGATGAGGGAGACCCTGGAGCATTCATGGACCGTTCCGTCCTGGAAGGTGATCCGCATGCTGTGCTGGAAGGCATGATCATCGGTGCTTATGCTATAGAAGCCACCGGTGGTGTAATCTATTGCCGTGCAGAATATCCGCTTGCCATCAAACGTTTGAATATTGCCATCGAACAGGCAAGGGCCAAAGGTTACATGGGAGAAAATATCTTAGGCATCGATGGATTTAATTTCGACATCTACATCAAAGAAGGTGCAGGTGCATTTGTTTGTGGTGAGGAAACTGCCCTGATTGCTTCGGTGGAAGGACAGCGCGGTATGCCCCGTAAACGTCCTCCTTTCCCGGCCTCATCCGGTTTGTGGAGAAAACCCACCAACATCAACAATGTGGAAACCCTCGCCAATATCCCATGGATCATTCAGCATGGTGCCGAAGACTATCGCAAATATGGGACAGATAAAAGCCGTGGTACAAAGGTCTTTGCACTGGCAGGTAAGATCAAACGATCCGGCCTGGTGGAAGTACCCATGGGCATGAGCATACGGGATGTGATCTTCAAACTCGGCGGAGGTATCAAAGATAATAAGGAATTCAAGGCTGTTCAGATGGGGGGGCCTTCAGGAGGTACCATCCCTGCCTACCTGGCAGATACAATTGTAGATTATGATTCGGTGAATGCTACCGGCGCTATCATGGGTTCAGGGGGTATGGTGGTGATGGACGAAACCACCTGTATGATTGATGTGGCCAAATTCTTCCTGGATTTTACACAGAAAGAATCATGCGGAAAATGTACTTTCTGCCGCATTGGCACCAAACGTATGTTAGAGATCCTGACCCGCATTACCGAAGGAGAAGGCCGTGAAGGTGACATTGAAAAACTGGAAGAACTTTCTTACCAGATCAAGGATAACTCTCTTTGCGGACTCGGACAAACAGCCCCAAACCCTGTTCTGACAACGATTAAATATTTCCGCGATGAATACGAGGCACATATCCGTGACAAGAAATGTCCGGCGCTGGTTTGTAAAAAATTGCTGACTTATGAAATTGATCCTGAAAAATGTACAGGATGTACAGTTTGTGCTAAGAACTGCCCCACAAACTGTATAGAGGGAGAACGCAAGGAAGTGCACTTCATCCATCAGGAAGAATGCATAAAGTGCGGCACCTGCTATAGCAAATGTAAATTCGATGCAATTAAGCTTTCGTAATAATAATTTAAAAGGATTTGAGGAATGAGCGAAAGACTGAATGTAATATTAAACGGTAAAATTACCCAGGCATATAAAGGCGAAACCATTCTGGCTTTGTGCCGCCGGAACGATATAGAAATTCCAACACTATGTGATGACCCGCGTTTGGAACCTTACACATCATGCTTTGTTTGTGTGGTGGAAGTGGAAGGGATGAAGGGTCTTCAGCCTTCCTGTTCCACAAAAGTTATGGAAGGGATGAAGATCGAGACACACAACGACAGGGTGGCCAAGGCGAGGAAAACAGCACTCGACTTGCTGGTCAGCAACCACTATGCGGATTGCATTGGCCCCTGCAAAGAAACCTGTCCGGCCGGTGTGGATGTGCAAGGATATATTTCCCTGATCGACAAAGGCCTGTATCACGAAGCTGTTGCCCTGATCAAGGAAACCAATCCCCTGCCCGCCATTTGCGGAAGGGTTTGTGTCAGGCCTTGCGAAGTGGCTTGTCGCAGGAACCTGCTGGATGAAGGTGCCCCGGTTGGTATCGACTATCTTAAGAGATTTGCCGCAGATTACGACCTCCAGTCCAAAAACAAATGGAAACCTGAAATTAAACCCAAAACAGGTAAAAAAGTGGCTGTGATAGGTGCAGGTCCCGGTGGCTTGTCTTCAGCTTTCTTCCTGCAAAAAGAAGGACACCAGGTAGATATTTTTGAGGCTGCACCTCTTGCAGGTGGCTGGCTCAGGTATGGTATTCCGGAATACCGACTCCCAAATGATATACTGCAGAAAGAAGTTGATAATATCACCGAAATGGGGGTTAACATTACTTACAACAGCAAATTTGGGAAAGACATTTCTTATAAAGATATTTCGGAAAAGTACGATGCTACGATCCTGGCCATTGGTTCCCAGAAAGGCACCCTGATCGGTTGCGAAGGTGATGATGCAGATAATGTTTTCTCCGGTATCGATTTCCTCAAAGAAATGCAGCTTTCGGGTAAACCCATGGATTTTTCCAAAAAGAAGGTTGCTGTTGTGGGTGGTGGAAATACAGCGATGGATTGCTGTAGGACTTCCATGCGCTGTGGTGCAGAAAAGGTTTACGTAATCTACCGGCGCACTGAAAAGGAGATGCCGGCCAATCCCATTGAGATTCATGAATCCAAACTGGAAGGGGTAGCCTATTTATTTCTTACCAATCCCTCCAGGGTTAATAAAGATGAAGACGGTAAAGTAAAATCCGTGACCTGCCTGAAAATGGAGCTCGGGGAACCCGATGCATCCGGAAGAAGACGTCCCGTGCCCATTGAAGGTTCCGAATTTGATCTGGAAGTGGATTACATCCTGGCTGCCATCGGGCAAAAAACCCAGGCTGAGTTTGTCGAAAATGTGAATAAATTTACCGATAAGGGAGAATTGAAACTCAACCGATGGGGTGATATTGATGCCAAAGAAGAAACCCTGCAAACCGGTGTGGATTCAGTCTTTGCCTGTGGTGACGGCGTTACCGGGCCTGCTACTTTGATCCAGGCGATCGGACAGGCAAGGGTGGCCTCTCATAGTTGTAATCTTTTTCTCAATGGAAAAGAAATGCAACCCATGCCCAGGGAATTTCTTAGCAAAAAAGCAAGCTTCAAGGAGCAGCTACAGGAAGATTACAAAGGTTTCTTCGCAACGCAGAAACGGGAAGAAATGCCCACACTCGATCCTAAAAAACGCGTGAATTTCAAGGAGGTAGAACTGGGTTATGCAAGTGAAGAAGTCGCGAAGCATGAAACACAGCGCTGTCTGGAATGTGGGTGTTCTGAATTGTTTAGCTGTGACCTGAAAAAATATTCTACAGAATATCATGCCGATCAAATAGCCCAGGCGGGAGAATACAAAGAATACAATGTTGATTTCAGACATCCATATATAGAAATCGACAACAACAAATGTATTCTTTGTGCAAGATGTGTGAGAATTTGTAATGAAGTGGTGGGTGCCAATGCTCTCGGACTGGTTAACAGGGGATTTGATACTTTCGTCGCACCCAGCATGGGTGAAAGCCTGCTGGATACAAGCTGCGAAACCTGCGGCCTTTGTATCTCAACCTGTCCAACTGGTGCCATAACAGAAAATGTGATCTTCAAACCCGGACCTGTCAAACTCGATCAGGCAGATACAATCTGCAATTATTGTTCGATAGGATGTGAAATTACACTGAACCATAAAACTCAGTTTATACACAGGGTAACCGGAAAGAACGGCAGGATCAACAAGGATGGCAATATTTGCAAATATCCCAAATTCGGTTACAATTACCTGAATGATACTTCAAGGCTTACAAAACCACTGCTGAAAACCAATGGCAAATTTTCCGAAATATCCTTTAAAAAAGCCTATGAACTTATTGCTGAAAAGATCAGCAAAACAGAGGCTGATGAAAATGGTTTTTTTGCAGGGGCAAGGCTTACCAACGAGGAAATGTACCTGATACAAAAACTGGCGCGCGGCAGTGTGCATACAAACAATGTGGCCAGTTTCCATTATCTGAACAGGGGCAATGGTTATGCTTTGAATGCAAAATCAAACATGCCTTTCGAGCAGATAAACGGTGCCTCCAGGATCTTCCTGCTTGGATCAGAGATCAACATGGACAACCCCGTGGTGGGCTATATGGTCAACAATGCCCAGTATAAAAAAGATATTCCTGTTGAACTGGTTACAGAACATGATGATAGTACGATGAAACACAAGGTCGACAAGGTGTTGCCCGTAAAATCCTATTATCATTTTATCAAAGCTGTAAACTACTACCTGGTGGCCAACAATTTTCACAATGCTTTATTCATCAAGGATAAATGTCGTGGTTACGAAGAATACAAGGAAAACCTGATGAAAGAGAATTTTGTCGAACTGGTGGAAAAATCAGGTGTTCCTTTTATGGACCAGGTCATTGAGTTTGCAAAGCGATACAACCATGAGATGAACGCCATTATCCTTTTTTCAGAAAAAGAAATATCCAGCAATGCTTCCGATGAATTATTTAATTTATGCATGATCACCGGGAAGATCGGGAAGACTTCCAGTGGATTGATTGCAATGAAGGAAAAGAATAATTCCCAGGGTTTGTTTGATATGGGCATTGATCCTCAATATGGTGTCGGACTGCAAAATATGACAGATCAGGGTTTTGTCGAAAAGGTCAAGAAAACCTGGCAGGTTGATCAGCTTCCGGATAAAGTCAATGAGAATATTTACAGCTTGCTGGAAAAAGGGAAGTTGAAAAATATTTTAATTTTCGGGGAGGATCCCATGGGAACCGCCAGTAACAAGGTACAGGTAAGTGGATGGCTGTCTGTGGCTGATTTTGTTGTGGTGCAGGATTACTTCCTGACAGAAACAGCTAAAATGGCTGATCTGATACTGCCGGCCTCGTTGCCTTTCGAGTCGGGTGGAAGCTATTCCAATACCCTGCAGGTAATCCAGGAGTTTGAGCCTGTTTTCGAACCAGCAGTTAAAGATCTGAATTATCAACAAATTACCAATATTCTGAAAAAGCTGGGTTCAAAAGAAAAGAATGACCTGGCTGATATCCGCATGGAAGTCTTTTCACTGCTTGATGGAAGAGACAAAGATATTTCCTATGTTTTTGAATACACAAGGAATGATAACAACAACCGCATGTTTGACTGTGGTTGCGACAGTGTAAACGGTTATTTTGAGAAGGAGTTTTCAGAGCGGATGAAGCATTAAGTGACCAAATAGTGAAAGCCTCACTCCGTGTGAAACCTTCAATAGTCCAATGCTGTTTTGTTGCAAAAATAACAAAACGCCCCTTTAGTGTCTAAAGAGGCGTTTTTGTGTTTACCTAAAACTTATGATTATTCTCTTCTGTCCGGCTTTATTCATCAAATTCATCAACCACCGGAGCATTGTTATTGGTTTGTCCGAGAAAGACACTTCCAGCGAGAACAACCACTCCTAAAATTATGAGTACTACTGTAGCAATTCTAGTATAAAAACCTAGTTTGAATAAGTAGTGTAATATAAACGATGTTTTGTCATAAATAGTTTGTAGTGAATAATTTAAAATCAGACTAAACAATGTCTGATGAAGAATTTGTTACTTGTAATGCTTCTCCCACGACTATCGCTAAATTGCTTTCAGTGCTTATGGGCAAATCAGTACCTTTGTAATATATTTTCAGCCTATGGAGCAAGTAAAAAAGAAGTTTTCAATTGATGCGAAAAAATTCTACTTCAATGATACCTCGTTCAATATCCTGATGAAGAAAAGGATATATCATGTTTTGCTGATCTCAAGTGCTTATGATGCCTTTACACTAGAAGATGACGGGCGAATTGATGAACAGATATTCAACGAATATGTTTCCCTCAACCTGAGGTATCCGCCTCAGTTCATGATCGCCCACTCCGAAGAAAAAGCCTTTGAAATGCTGGAGGAAGGGAATATCGATCTGGTAATTACCATGCTCAGTGCGGATGAAAAGGATACTTTCGACCTGGCGAAAAATATCAAGGCCCGGTATTCGGATATACCCATTGTGGTTCTTACGCCTTTTTCCAGGGAGGTCTCCGTGAAAGTAAGCCAGGAAGATTTCAGCGCGATAGATTATATCTTTAGTTGGCTGGGAAATGCTGATATTCTGCTTGCCATAATCAAGTTGATTGAAGACAAGATGAATGTGGAGTTCGATGTAAGGGAAGTGGGTGTGCAGGTCATCATCCTGGTCGAAGACTCCATCCGCTTTTATTCCAGCTATCTGCCCAATATGTACAAGATCATTTTCAAGCAGAGTAAGACTTTCATGACAGAAGGCCTGAATGAACACCAGAAAATGCTCAGGATGCGTGGAAGACCCAAAATCATGCTGGCGACCAATTATGAGGAAGCCATCGGTTTTTATGAAAAGTACAAGAAAAATTTGCTGGGTGTTATTTCGGACCTGTCGTATAAAAGAAATGACAAGAAAGATAAACTGGCCGGTTATAAACTGGCGCAGCGCATTAAGATGGATGATAAATGGATGCCAGTCTTGCTGCAATCTTCTGATACCGAAAATGCGAAACTCGCCAAGAAACTGGGAGTCGGTTTTATCAACAAGAACTCCAAAACTTTGTCGATCGAACTGCGGAACTTCATCAGGGAATATTTTGCATTCGGGGATTTTATTTTCCAAAATCCTGAAACCGGCAAAGAGATCGCGCGCGCTGAAGATCTGAAGACCCTTCAGGAAATGATCTTTCAAATACCGGATACTTCCCTGCAATATCATATAGTTCGAAATCATTTTTCCAAATGGCTCAGGGCAAGAGCCCTTTTCCCACTTGCCGAAATGTTCAAGGGGCTCACGCCGGATGACTTCTCCGACCTGGATGAGATCAAGCGCTTTTTGTTTGATGCCATCGCCAGTTTCAGGTTGAACAAAGCAAGGGGTGTGATCGCAGAGTTCAACCGGGAAAGATTTGATGAATATTTTACTTTTTCCAGGATAGGAGATGGCTCTATCGGGGGTAAAGCCCGTGGACTGGCTTTCCTGGATTCATTGATCAAAAGGAACCGGCTTTTCGACAAATATGAGAATGTGCACATTACAATTCCCAGGACGGTAGTACTCTGTACGGATGTATTTGATGAATTCATGGAGGATAACAATCTTTATAAAGTTGCTCTCTCTGATATGACCGACAATGAGATCCTGCAAAAATTCACCGAGGCCCGACTGCCCTTCAGGATACATGAAGATCTCTACACCTTTGTCTCGGTAGTTCGGAATCCCATTGCTATCCGTTCTTCAAGTCTGCTCGAAGACAGTCATTATCAGCCATTTGCAGGGATTTACTCCACCTATATGATCCCCAACATACCGGATGATGAGCGACGGATGATCGAGAACCTGAGCAACGCCATCAAGAGTGTATATGCATCCGCTTTTTTCAGGGAAAGCAAGGCATACATGGCTGCTACAGCCAATGTGATCGATGAGGAAAAAATGGCCATTGTACTGCAGGAAGTATGTGGTAAGAAATACGAAAACCGGTTTTACCCTACTTTTTCCGGCGTGGCCCGATCCGTTAACTTTTACCCGATCGAACCGGAAAAATCAGAGGATGGTATCGCAAACATTGCCATGGGACTTGGGAAATACATTGTTGATGGGGGTGTTACCCTGCGCTTTTCACCAAAGTTTCCGAAAAAAGTACTGCAGACATCATCTCCGGCCCTTGCACTGAAGGAAACACAGCGGAAATTCTTCGCACTTGATCTCGATACAGGCTCCTTTTCTCCTAATACCGATGATGGTGTTAATTTGCTAAAACTGCGTGTGAAAGATGCGGACCAGGATGGATCCCTTAGATTCATTGCTTCAACCTACGATTACCAGAATGATGTATTGCGCGATAGTATAAATTATGAAGGTAAAAGGCTTGTAACTTTCTCGAATATACTCAAGCACAATACTTTTCCCCTGGCTGAGATCATCAGCAATGTGCTCAGGATCGGGCAGCAGGAGATGGCCAAACCCGTGGAAATTGAGTTTGCCGTTGAGCTGAACCGGAAAAAATCGGAGCCGAGAATATTTAATTTATTACAGATCAGGCCCATTGTTGAAAACAACCAGACGATCAATAAAGACCTGACCAAGGTATCCCCGAAAAAATGTATCGTATATTCTGAAACTGCACTGGGCAACGGAATCATCAAAGGGATACATGATGTTGTATATGTTAAGCCCGATAATTTTGATCCTGCAAAAAGCCCGGAAATCGCTGATCAGATTGGTGAACTGAATGAGAAATTTATCGATGATCAGAAAAATTTCGTATTGATTGGACCGGGAAGATGGGGCTCCGCAGATCACTGGCTGGGGATTCCGGTGCGTTGGGCACAAATCAGCATGGCACGCGTAATCGTTGAGTCCGGAATGGAAGGCTATCATATTGATCCGAGCCAGGGAACCCACTTTTTTCAGAACCTGACCTCCTTCAGAGTGGGTTATCTTACTGTAAACCCACATGTGAAGCAGGGACATTTTGATGATCAGTATTTGAGTAAAATACCGGCTGTTTACGAGGACGATCATATCAGGCATATCAGATTTGATAAAAACATACTGATCGAAATCGATGGAAAGAAAAAAATCGGTATCGTATACAAAGCATGATATTCTTTTTATTTTCTCTTATTTAATATTGAAGTTTTATTTAATTGTTAAAAATTTGTTTACAGAAAAAAAATGATGTAAATTGGTTGTCATATTTCTATCTTATTGAATTTAAGTTTTGAGGAATCATTCAGGTTTCAGCAGTAAAAATTTAACATTTTAAAACATGTCGACAGAAGTAAAGTCTAAAAGCAGTGCGACCATAGTTGTTAACTCTCTGATCTTTTTTCTCTTGTCATACTTTTTTGTCATTTATCTCAACAACCTTTTTTCCATTTTCCTGGCCCTGGTTATGGGATTTGATGCGACTTTATATTACTACGGATTTGAAGTAATCGGGGATTGGGGTAAGCGTTCCATTTTTACCGTTTATTTCGTCGGGCCATTTATTACATTACTGAGCGGTATTGTATTTGAAATATTTTATAGTAAAAGTAAAGAAGATCAAAGCAGGACAAAATTATTTTTCCTTTGGGTTTATATTATTTCATACACCTGGTTTTTTGGGAATATGATCATCGGTGCTTTCTTTTATTTCGGTCCGGGTGTAGCTTTTGAAACCTTGGAACTGGGGATGGTTTTCCGGGTCATCATTGCTGTTGTTGCATTCCTGATCCTTTTTTATCTGGGTTACAGGTCAACAAAAAAAATCTTCTATACAGCGAACTTGTACTACAAGGAAGTTGAAAATAAACAAAAACAGCATTTCCTGTTGAATCAGGTTTTGTTTCCTGCTATTCTGGGTTATATATTTATTACTAAAGTTTCGCACCACCGAAACGCCTGATTTATCAACAAAAAAGGGTTAAAAAAAGCAGCATAAATTATTGGTTAAATCGTTAACATTTAGTAATTTAACCATGTGTTTTCAAATACAAATTTATGCTGCAAGAC
>JAIOZK010000009.1 GCA_021740625.1 Bacteroidales bacterium | reverse complement strand
TTAGCAGCGTATTGCCAATTCCGGTTATATCCGGTGAGTTCCTGAAATTGGTACGTAAAATCCTGATGTCGCTGTCAGTTATTCCGTGTTTATAAAACATGGTTTTAATGTGCGCCCAGGAAAAGAAATTGGGATGGACAATCTGGTTTGAGTCGCCACAAAGGATGAAATTACCGGGCGATTTCAGGGTTTGGAGTATAAGATATAACTGAATATTGGTAAGGTCCTGTACTTCGTCTATTACAATAAAATCATAATGTTGTTTGGCGTATTGAAGCCAGTCAAAAGAAATCATATTAATATCATAATACTCTGATTCCTTCAGAAACTGAAGGTAGCGCTCAAAAACTTCATATACCTTTTCCCGTTCATGGTCAAGATAAATGGATTGCCTGACTCCAAGATTCAGATAATCTTGTTTGTTGAGGTGTTTTTTTGTAACATCCACACCGGTGATCACCCCCCTGAACTCTTCGAATAATTTGTAACTGTCTTTAATTCCAAAGGCATGTCTCCGCGGTTGCAGCCAGGCCTCAAATGTTTTATAATCCAATTCCCGGCCGGGAACAAAATGCAGTGTGTTTAAGAATTCGCCAAACGAAAGGAATTCAATATCCTGTTTGTCGTTGTCGTAATTATTTGAATAATATAACTTGAATGAATTCTCTGCAAGGAAGGGCGATAATGTAATATATAATATATTGCCTTTGAGTAATTTAAGTTTCTCAAGCGTTAAAACGGTCTTTCCGCTACCCGCCGAACCAATGATGATTACAGGCGGTTTTATTTTGAACAGTTCTTCCTGCCTATCATCAAACGAGAGGGCTTTATCCAGCAGATGAAATTGCCTGGTACCGTTGTTTATATACGATAAAACCTCGGTGTCTTCGGTGATTACATCTTCTTTCTGTTTAACAGGCAATAGTTTGTTTTCATCAACTTTCGCCCCCCTGAGAAATCTTGATTTATCATATTCATGATTGTAGATCACTTCAAGCAAAAGAATATGCGTTTGATCTTGATACTTTGCGAACTTAAACAACAGCCGGTTTTCATAGTCGAGCCTGGCTCTGTAATAGCCGGTATTGGTAAGTTTTTTTATCTCAGCCGACTTAAAATCATCCTTTTGTAAAAAACCAATGGTTTTTTGAAATTGCTGTTTTACCTTCGACCACTTCAGATCATTGTAATATAAAATGTTCACAAATAATAAGTTGCTATTATTGAATTTTTTTGCAAAGGTAAAAATTCATCTTAGAGGATTTAAGATCCATCATTTTTTTCATTTCGGGATTCAAACATTTGTCAGAAGTTTTGTCAGGATTTTAATCCATATCCTACTATTTGATCAAAAATTCTGATGAAAAGAAAGACAAAGATCAAAAACCCGGTTTTATTCATCATGGGCAGTTTGTTAATTACCGCCCTGAATGCCCAGGAATACAGGAAAGCAGAAGATGCGGAAGGACTTACCACCGGATCGCCGGCTCCTTTATTTGAAGCCGTCGACGCCCAAAACAAAACATTTAAGCTTGAGAATTCTTTGAATGAGGGACCGCTTGTATTGATTTTTTATCGCGGTTTCTGGTGCCCTGTTTGCAATAAACATCTGGGAAGCATTAAAGCAAATTCAGTAAATGAAATCAAATAGTTCATAAAAATTTAACAAATATGAAAGCAATAGAATTATATCGCAAAGGGAATAACAAATTGAATAGTTTGAATGATGTATCCTTGCTATTTCTCAGGCTTGTGCTGGCTTATGGCTTTTACAAACCCGCCACCATGAAATGGGGAAATATTAGTGGCATAGCAGAATGGTTCGGGGGTATGGGTATTCCCTTCCCTGCCCTGAATGCTTACCTGGCAGCTTCAACAGAAATGGCAGCGGTAGTGCTTCTGCCCTTAGGATTGGCTACCCGGATTATTTCCATTCCATTAATTTTTACCATGATCGTTGCCATAGTAACTGTACACTGGAGCAATGGCTTCAATGCAGGCGACAATGGTTTTGAAATACCCTTGTATTATATACTCATGTTGTTTGTATTGCTGAGCAATGGTGCCGGGAAATTCAGCATTGATCAATTGCTGGCAAAAAGGATGAAGCCGGAAAGTTAAAAATCATTATGTAAATTAGCAGTAAAGAAGGGATGATTTGTGATGAAAAATCAAAAAGTAACATTCGAAAACAAAGACGGTCACAAACTGACTGCCCGCATTGAATTGCCTGCTGATCGCAAACCTTTAAATTTTGCCTTGTTTGCGCATTGTTTTACCTGCACAAAGAACCTGTCGGCCGTGCGCAATATCAGCAGGGCTTTAAGCGGGGAGGGTTTCGGCCTTATGCGATTCGATTTTACCGGACTGGGAGAAAGTGAGGGCGATTTTGCCGATACCAATTTCTCAAGCAACATTCAGGACTTGCAGGCCGCCGCCGCTTACCTGGAAGAAAAGCATGCTGCGCCCTCACTGCTCATCGGCCATTCGTTGGGTGGAGCAGCGGTTTTGTATGCTGCTGCCGAAATGGATTCAGTATCTGCCGTGGCAACAATCGGAGCGCCGGCAGATCCTAAACATGTAACCAGGCTGATGACCCATGGCCTGGATGAGATCAAAACCAAAGGCTATGCGGAGGTTTCCATCGGTGGCCGGCCCTTCACCATCAAAAAGCAGTTTATCGATGATTTGAAAGCCGTGGACATGCAGGGCGTATTAAAAAACCTGCGTAAGGCTGTCCTGATCGCCCACTCGCCGCAGGATAATATCGTGGGCATCGACAATGCCGCCGGAATATTCAAGGCAGCAAAACACCCCAAAAGCTTTGTTTCGCTGGATGGTGCCGACCACTTGCTTTCCAATGCAGAGGATTCAAACTATATCGGTGGCGTTATTGCCAATTGGGCAAAACGCTATATTCCATTTAAGGAAGATGAAAAGCCGGATACACATTTGCAGGTGGTGGCCAGTTTGAGCAGCGAAGAAAAATTCACAACCCAGATCAAAGCCGGAAAGCATTATTTAACAGGCGACGAACCCGAAAGCTATGGCGGAAATGACTTTGGCCCCACGCCTTATGACTTTGTGTCGGCAGGCCTGGCCAGTTGCACCGCGATGACCATACGCATGTATGCCGACCGCAAAAAATGGAAGGTGGAGGAAGTAAATGTGCACATCGAACACGGCAAAGTGCATGCTGAGGATTGTGGTGAATGTGAAAATTCCGCTTCAGCCAAAATAGACCGTTTCACGCGGGTCATCGAACTCAAGGGCGAACTGGACGAAAAGCAGCAACAACGTTTGCTCGAAATTGCCAACAAATGCCCGGTGCACAAAACCCTGCTTTCGGATATCAACATCGAAACCAGATTGAAAAGATAAATAGATTATGGTAGGAAAATTTTTGATTACGGCAATCATTTCACTTTGGCCTGGCTGGCCTTTCATCCGGGTTCGGAAATCTTTGGAAAACAAAACTTAATATTTATACCCACCCACTTCTTCCTCACTGCTTTCAACACCAAGAGCAAGAACCATCCTGTTCACAAAATTGAAATAAGCCACCACAAGTGTGGCATCCAGTATGGCCTGATCGCTGTATCCGGCATCTTTTAATGCAATGATCGGGGAATCATCATTTAGTTTTTCAGGGGTTTTTGTGAGGATTTCTGAAAAACGGCATAAAAGCAATTGTTTATCTGTTAATCCGGCTTTCTCATAATCTTCGCATAAAGTACCTATCCTTTTCCAGCTCTTCCAGTAATGATTTAGGGCTTCTCCATGGTGCAGGCGGCAGTATTTGCAGCCATTGCTCACCGACACGATCACGGCCATCATTTCACGATCGGCGCGGCTAAGCTCAGAGCGTGTGAACATGATCTCCATGTAAAGCTCCATATGCTTTACAATGCTTTCAGGGCGAAGGCTTTGGATTTTGTGGACTTCGGCCAGTTTGCCACGCTTTTTTTGGATGTCATCATAAATTTCCAGCAATCTGCCGCCGGCTTCCTTATGTTCAATTACTTTTATTCTTGCCATAATATTATATCAAAGATTTTTGCCGGTCAAATTCTAATTCGTGGTTTCCTGCTCTGAAATTTTCGCAGGGTTTCCAATTTGAGTTCCTGCAGGTCCTGAATATCTTTGTTGGAATTAAAGGGAGGATTCTTTAAAGCGCGGTCGAGCAATTGAGATTGTTTTTCGTAATTGGTGCATGCTTTACACATGGATTTGTGTGCTGTGAGTTGCATCTTCTCCCTGAAAGTCAAACCAAAATAGATTTTCTTCTCAATCAACTCAGTGGCTTTCAAACACGATAAAAACAAATAATGCATCAACTTTTTCATTTCTCCCTAATTTTTAAACCAGTTTTTATCTACACAATCTCTCAAATTTAGTTTAGCCCTGTGCATGATCTGCCAGAAATTAGCCGGGCTTATCTCAAGTTCCTGACAAATTTTATCACTATTGATATTCATCAGATATTTAAATTTTACACAATTGTTCCATTTCTCAGGCAATGCATCAAGGCATTTTTTCAGGATGGCCTGAAAATCAGGATCATCTAACAAATGCTCTTCTGCATCCCATGTTTCGGGTCTTTCGGCTTTTATCCATTCACCGTTTTCGTCAAAGAAATTATCTATGCTATCCGATTCATGGGGTATGGTTTTCCGTCCTTTCTTTCTGTATACTTCAATGATCTTGAAATTTAAAATGGAATACAGCCAGGTTTTGGGTGTGCTTTCACCTTTAAAAGTATGAAGCTTTTCGAATGCGGTTAAAAAAGTATCCTGAACAATGTCTCTTGCCAACTCTTCATCAGATAGTTTATAAGCGGCCCAATTAAACATGTCTTCCGTAAATGCTTCAACCCACTCAGCCATTTGTTTGTTTTGATCACTCATACTTTTACTGCTGATAGTTTAAGCGACAATGATACCAAAAATCTGATAATAATTGTATTCTGTTTCAATCATTTGAATTTTTTTTGAAATTTTTTGTCAGGATTGATAATAGGCCCCCACTGTTTATCTGTAATCAATCTAAATAAAAAATCAATCTTATGAAAAATACAAAGAAATCAATCTTAACCGGAAGTTTAATTGCCGGCGCTGTTATGGCAACAACTTCTCTGAGTGCTTCGGAAAGCAATTTATTTTCTTACAATGATCTGGGAACAGGTTCGGAGATCCGGGCCAATTTGCTTGATCAGGATGGATCAGACTTCAGAACTTACCTGATGGATCAGAAATGCGGTGAGGAAACAAAAAAAGCCAAAGAGGGCAAAAAATCAGAAAATACGCCCAAGGAGGCAAAAGGTACTGAAGGAAAATGTGGTGAAGGAAAATGCGGCGAAGGAGAAAGCGCCAAAAGCGAGAAGAAAGAAACGGCAAAGGAAGCTAAGTCTGAAAAGGCAAGCAAAGAAAGCAAAAGTACCGAAGCCAAGTGTGGCGAAGGAAAATGCGGAGTTTCATAAACCAGCTACTGCAAAGATCCGGCAAACGAGAATTGTTGTCGGATCTTTATTTTATCAAAATACCATATTATGACAGGCATAGGATTTAGAAAAGATTTTGCAGAGGAATTTCTGCAGGAAAATCAATTAAAAGTTGATTTTATTGAAGTTGCCCCGGAAAACTGGATGGGCATTGGGGGATACTGGAAAAAGCTTTTCAAAGAAGTATTGAAAGATTATCCCTTATATACGCATGGCCTTTCACTTTCAGTAGGAAGTCCTGAGGAACTGGATTTTAGTTTTCTCGAAAAAATCAAACAATTCCTCAAGGAAACCAATGCAAGGATTTACTCCGAGCATCTTAGTTTTTCGAAATGCGAAAATGCGCATTTATACGATCTCTTGCCAATTCCATTTACAGAGCAAGCCGTGAAACATGTTTCCGAAAAAATAAAAAGCGTACAGGATTTTCTGGAAAGAAAAATTGCCATAGAGATCGTGAGCTATTATACCCCCGTGGCCGCAGAAATGAAAGAAATTGAATTTATCAATGCCATACTGCAGGAATCAGATTGCGAACTTTTACTTGATGTGAATAATATTTATGTAAATGCATTCAATCATCAGTATGACGCCAAGAATTTTATTGATCATTTACCTTTAGAAAGAGTGAGTTATATCCACATGGCGGGCCACGAAAAGGTGGAGGAGGACCTGATCATTGATACACACGGGCAGGATATCATTGATCCTGTTTATGGACTTTTCGAATATACCATCCGGAAAATGGGTAGAAGTGTTCCTGTTTTGCTCGAAAGGGATTTTAACATTCCTGAGCTGAAGGATTTACAAAAAGAGGTCAATCAACTCAATATTATAAAAGCGAATGCCCTTCAGAAAAAATTTGCACATGCATCCTGATATTCAAACACATAAAATACAATCACGGCTTGCTTCTTTTTGCCGGAGCGGGGAAAATTCCGGTTTAAAAGGTGTTAGTAAAGGTAGATTGAAACATTATCGCCGACTGGTTTTCAATAATGTCAATAGCAGCCTGAAATCGGCATATCCACTCACACATAATTTTTTATCAGAAGAGAAATGGCTGAAAGCAGTGACTGATTTTTTCAGGGAACATGTCTGCGAGTCGCCACAGATATGGCAAATGCCGGGTGAGTTTTTGAATTGGTTAACAGAAAAGGATGATCCTTTGTTGAAAGAATGCGAATTCCTTTCTGAACTCCTACTGATGGAATGGCTTGAAGTTGAGTTGTTTATGATGGAGGATATTGAATGCGAATACAGCACGCAACAAAACGCCCAAAGGGATAAACTGCTTATCAACCCTGAGCATCGCTTGCTGGCATTTAATTATCCTGTTCATTTAAAAAATGCTGCGGAAATAACCGAAGCCGACAAAGGAAACTATTATTTGCTTATGCACAGACATCCTTCAAACGGGAGCATTGTTTTTACGGATGTTTCGGTGTTTTTTGCAGCAATGATGCAGCATCTCTCCAATGAAAATCAGAACATAAATAATTTGATCCAAAAAACATGCACCGACTTCAATTTACAAGTGAATGATGAAATTTTCAAAAAGTCAAAGGAATTTATAGGAAAAGCGATATCAACACAATTAATTCTCGGATTTACTAACTAAAATCAATCAATTATGGAAAAATCAAGAGTAATTACTTTCGTATTAATTTTATTTATGTCGGCATTCATATTTCAATCATGTAGTAAGGATGACGATGATGACACAACGGATCCCAATCCCGAATTTGTGGCCGATGATAATACTTTCAAGGATTTCATGAACTGGGCATTGGAAGCTACGCATCAGGGCGCCGATCCTGCATTGGGCATGGCACATGGAGGCAACGACAGTACAGTTGTGAGAGAAGTTTATTTCAAAGATGGCCAGGACATGCAAAATGGTTCTTACCCCATTGGTACAGTTATCGTTAAGCATTCTCATAATCCTGATAATTCGGTGAATGAATTTACCGCTATGGCCAAGCGTGGTAATAATTTCTCGCCCAATGGTGGCGATTGGGAATGGTTCATGTTGAACTCCGATGGAAGCATTGCCACAGATGGTGATGGCAATCCCATGCGGGGTGCAAATCTAATGGACGGTATGTGTCTTTCATGTCATTCGCAGGCTGCGGGCAGCGACTATGTTTTCTCCAAATAATGCCAAAAGTGCAATTTCCTGAATTAATTTGACCATTTGAAAGTACTTGCGATAAAACAATCTGATCCTCATTCTATGAGTTAAGGGTTATGAGATAGGATTTGCTCAATTTTGGTTAATTCCTCTTTTGAAAAATGATTGTTTTTTATAGCCTCAATGTTTTGTTTCAATTGATTTACGGAACTTGCACCAACGATCACTGAAGTAACAGCCTGGTCTTTGAGCAGCCAGCTCAACGCCATGGCTGCCAGTGATTGTCCTCTATCTTTTGCCATTGCATTCAGCTTGTTGATCTTATCCAGCAGGGCAGGGGTAAGGGTTTCTTTCTTCAGGAAGAAATCCTCCGACATTCTGGAGCCTTCCGGTATTTTTCCGCCAAGGTATCTGTTGGTGAGTAATCCTTGTTCCAGCGGAGAAAAGGCAATAAAACCCGATCCGTTTTCAACTGCCTGCTTCAGTATGCCCTCGCTTTCGGGCTCACGGTAAAGGAGATTGTATTTTTCCTGGTGAAGCAAACAGGGGGTTTCATGATCCCCTAAATACTGATAAGCTGATAGAGCTGCTTTTGCGGGATAATTGGAAATACCTGCATACAATGCTTTGCCTTGTCTGACAGCATCTGCCAGGGCCTGCATCGTTTCTTCTATGGGTGTATTCGGATCGTAACGGTGGGTATAAAAAATATCCACATAGTCCAGTTTCATTCTTTTCAGGCTGTCTTCCAGGCTGCTCAGGAGATACTTGCGGGAACCCCATTCACCATATGGTCCATCCCACATGTTGTAGCCGGCTTTGGTGGAAATGAAAAGCTCATTGCGGTATGGCTTAAAGGAAGTCGACATGATCTTTCCAAAATTCTCTTCTGCCGTACCATAAGGCGGTCCGTAATTGTTGGCCAGATCAAAATGGGTGATGCCGCGATCGAAGGCATGATGCAGTATCTTTTTCCCTTTCTCGAAATCATCCGCCCCGCCGAAATTGTGCCACAGGCCGAGGGATATCTCAGGGATGAGAATCCCGCTTTTCCCGCAGCGGCGGTATTTCATTCCACTTTCGTAGCGGTTTTTATTTGCTGAATATGCTGAATGATCCATGTCTTTTTTAAATAAAATAATAAGTCAAAGGTAATATTTTCATGGGCTGTTTTAATATTCAGGTTTTGGTTCCTTATGAATGACATGTGTTTATGATTTATTCTGAAATATCCTTGACACGGGAGCAAAATAATATTAATTTTATTGGTAGTCCGATTTTATGAGATTATTAACCCTCGTTATACCAGACGGCTTCGTTTAGTTTGCCGGCCATATCAGAATGACAACAACATCAATTTAAGATTCGATTTCACCGGCCTTTCTTACAATGTTCATGAAGTGATCCTTGAGTATGTGGATTTTGGCGGATTTGAGAATCTTTCGGTCAACGATGAACCAATATACGTGGGAGAACTTACAGCAGCTCCAGGATTTCCGGGTGTGCTGGTGAATGTCACCATGGATCCTGTTTCCGGAGGTCACAAAGGCATGCTTATTTTAACCGGAGAAATTCACAGTCTGACCATCGGCGGGCAGGAATTCTTCCTGGATAACATCTGCACCTATGAAGCTTCAGCCGATTGCATTGATTTTGAAAACCTGACCCTGGGGGATGAGTTTGGGGATGGTATCAACCCGGTAGGCTTTGTATTTTATGATGAAGATGATGTCCCTGTTTCAGTTGAATATTTTGAATGGCAAAGCGGTGGGACCTATGGCACTGCAAGTGTCGACTGGACCTTTGATGGTTTTGGGTTCGGTAAGATCATGAGATTGAACAACATCAACCTGGGATTCGATTTTACCGGTCTGGGTTTTCCCGTGCATGAAGTTACCTTTGAATATGCCGACCTCGGGGGATTCGAAAACCTTTCCGTAAACGGAAGCGCCATGTATGTGGGTGAACTGAAAACGGCTCCCGATCCACCGGGTGTTCAACTCATCGTGAACACATCGCCTATGCCCGGAGGTGAAATGGGTACTGCTACCCTGAAAGGAGTTATCGAGAGTCTTATGGTTGGTGGACAGGAGTTCTGGCTCGACCATGTCTGTTTCTATAACCAGACAGGTGCTTACGAATCACCGGGCTTCTCAGAAACAGTTCTGGGTCAGAATTATCCAAATCCTGTAAAAAACCATACAGTGATACCCTTTGCTTTGAAAAAAGGCTCAAACGTAAATCTTTCCATATACAACCTGCTGGGACAGGAGATCATTGTGCTTTGCAATGAATACTACCCGGCCGGTGATTATGAAATACAATGGAACGGTTCTAACAATCAGGATGAATGTCTTCCGGAAGGAATCTACCTGTACCAGTTGAAAACAGAAAACAATACATACATTAAAAAGCTGCAGTTAATCAGGTAGTCTGCTGCTATGAAATATTGAAATTTTAATAAGGGGCTGTCTAAAAAGTGCCTTATTGCAATTTGGTCACATCGAGCGAAATCGAGATGCGCTGATAATCAATGAGCCTTAGGCTTCGACTCCCTGTCTGGCCGGCAGGCAAGGCGCTCAGCCTGACGAAATATCGGACTTTTTGGACAGTTTCTTAATTTCTTTTAATCCGCCAGTAGGCGGACAAGTTTTTTCTTTTGATACCAGCTGCTCTGCGGCTGGGTAGTTCATATACAGGGGTGATTAAAACCTGCAGTAAAACCAATGTGCCTATTCCTTCGAATTCACCCAGATTTCATGGATCCGAAGGCTGAAGGCCTTGCTGTTTTCGCTGAATAAAATATTGCCGGCTTTTTCGATCCGCCTTTTCAAGATGGACCTCCGCCGGTAAATAAAATTCAGGATCATTTGTTTTTGTTGAGGTTTTAAAACAATCAGCGTATCATTGTTTATGTGTTCATTGAGCAGGTTGAGGTCGTGCAGATCGCCCAGCATATCGGATAGTTTGTTCAACTCCTTGATGTATACATTGAAATAGGTTGGCCAGGCAAGGTTCAATACATTGAGCTGGTACATGAGATATTTTACCTGTTTGCGCCAGTAATGATAAATTTCATCGATCTTAAGAAAACCCGATGATTCCATGGCACTCCTGGCCCTTTTGTGGATCCTCTTCAGGCTCTTCAGGATAAAGAGATCCGGATTTCCACTCAGCTCAAGTTCCCTGATTTCCGTCCAGCGAAGCAGAATGTCGTTACAAACAGCATTGTGTTTGTTCTGCCGGTAGAAGTTTTCAAATTCCGTTTTCCGCTTTTGTTCTATCTGCCGGATGGCCTTCCCGATGGTCCTTTTGATGGCCTTATCATTCACATTCTTTTGCATGCCTTCCAGCAGTTCTATTTGGGAGGTGTCGTCGCGAAGAACAGCTAACTGCTGCGCTATTTCCCGGTAGGCCGCATTCAATTCGTGGTATCTGGCATGACCAATATCATGCCGGATCAGTCGCAGAATCCCCCTGATCTTTTTGATGTTCTTGCGCAATTCATGTACGGATAAATGCTGCTTTGAACCTGCCAGTATGTATCTGGCAGATTCCTCATGCAAGGTATCGAACAGGCGGAATATTCCATCTGCAAAATCTTCCTTCTTCTTTATTTCTAATTCCTTGCTTTTCATTCACATAAGTTTCACGCTGAAACACCATACAAAGTTAAACCAATATTAAGTGTCAGTATAAGGAATGATGTTTTAATGCTAACAACATGGGATTGTAATGGATTTTCAGGTTCGTGAATAAAGATTGAATTGGAAGAAGACGAATGATAAAAGAATTAATGTAAGTTTTTTCATCTTTGATCCGGTTTTTGTTCACAAGGTAATGATATTTTTTTAGTATCCGCCGGCTGACGCTCCTGTACGCCAAAAAATACCATTATCTGTGATTTCTTCGCCCGATCCGCTTTACCCCTGTTCCATAAATATCAGGAATTATTGTATATTTATTCATCCATAAAAATCAACCCCAATGAAGCAATTATTCTTACTGCTGGCGCTCCCATTTTTCCTTTTTTCCTGTAATCCGGTTAACAAACAAAAGGACGACCGGGAAGCTGTTTATAAGAAGCTACAGTTCGTGTGCGATTCTATGATTGAGCATACGCATGTCACCGGCCTGGTTGCCGGACTCTGGGCCCCCGACCGGAACATTGACTTTGTTTATCATGCCGGCCTTGCCGATGTGGAAAACAAGATCACCATGGATGAGAACATGCATTTTCGCATCGGCAGCAATACCAAGACCTTTGTGGTTACCCGCCTGTTGCAACTGGTGGATTCGGGTTATGTTTCCCTGCAGGATAAGCTCAGCCGTTTTTACCCGGACTTTCCCAAAAGTGAACAGATCACCCTGGAAATGCTTAGCGATATGACTTCCGGGATATGGAGCTATACCGAAACCGATACCTTTCAGAAGCAAATGCTACATGATCCTGGCAAGGTCTGGACCATGGACGAGCTGATTGACATTTCTCGCCGGCAGCCCTTTCGTTATTCCCCCGGCGACAGCATAAACTATTGCAATACCAACCTGCAACTGATTGGGCGCATCATAGAAATGATCACAGGAGATTCGCTGAAGCATCAAATCCACAGGCATATCCTGGCTCCCATGGGTCTTGAACATACTTACTATTTGTCTTCCGGGAAAAAGATGCCGGCCCCGCATCCCAAAGCTTATTACGAGGGGACTTATGAAAAAGGATTCCCGGAATATGCTGAATATTATGACATTTCCTGGGCACAGGCAGCCGGAAGCATGATCTCGACCCTGTGGGATTTGAAAACTTATGTGGAAGCCCTGAATTGGGGCACATTCCTATCGGACAGCTTGCAAAAGAGGCGCATGGCCAAAAAGGTTCTCCTCCAGAAGCCCGGTATTTATTACAGCATTGGGGCTGCCTGGTTCTGGGATTATTATGGGCACAATGGCGGATTGCCCGGTTTTGCCTCTACCATGCTGCATTCCAACGAAAAGAACTGCACCATCATCGTATGGTTTAATTGTAACCTGGATGAAGATGGTGTGCGCAGCGACCATGTTTTTAAGCGATTTGATGAGATTGTTTTCGAATAGATTCCGGTGTTTAATTTCGTTTATGCATCCATACAGTAGCGAACCCTTAAAAAATTCTTTGCACGCATCAAAAAAAATTGCAGCCCAACCCAACAAATCCATGCTTGATTTCAGACAATTATTTGCTTAACTTGCAAGAACCAAATGAACCATGATGAAAAAAGTTTTCTTTATCCTGTTTTTATACGGATTTTTATTCCCGCAGTTTTTGTTTTCGCAGTGGCAGATGGCGGAAGGGCTGGAAGGGGGCAGGATAACCAGCATGATCAGCATTGATTCTGTTTTGATAGGTGTTTGTGGAAAAGGTGGAGGGTATTCCGGAATCAAAGGCGTATTTGCAGATGCATCCAAAAATGTATATCAGTTTTTGGAACATAATGGAGCGCTTTTTTGCGCAACAGATCAGGGTGCTTTCTCTCTGGATACCAATGGTAACTGGACATCATTTAACGAGGGTTTGCATCAACGGGAAATAACATCCATAGAAACATTTGAGGATAAAATTTTTGTTACAGCAAGCAATGAATTATTCCGCTCAGAAGATGGTGGTTTAAATTTTCAAAAAATGGATCATGCCTGGGGTTCTCAAATTATTACGACTGATTCGGTATTTTATATGATCGCACCGCATGAATTTAAAATGTCGTGGGATGAAGGGGAAAGCTGGCAGGAAATTTCTGACAGTCTCCATGTTGGAATATATCAGGTTCTAAGGTATCTTGATATCAATCAGGATTATTATTATTTGGCAAGTTATCAGGGTTTATTCCGTTCAGTTTCCGATTCTGTCTCCTGGGAAATGATACCTTCAATGGATTTCAATATAAGCATTGTCAAAACAATTGACAGCACTGTTTTTGCCAAAGGTTACGCCTATCCACATTTTTACCTTTACTATTCAAATGATTATGGCGAGACTTTTATTGAACACTCTGACTTATGTGATTTCACTAAGCTGGATCAGGTTTATTATCTATTCAGGGATAGCATTCTATATTCCGAAGACCTGGGCCAAAGCTGGAAGAGCTTTCCCTTTATTGAAGACAGGGAGGCTTTTTGCATTGCCAGGCAGGGAGATTCCCTTGTTATGGCCGGTGGCATATATTATGGGTTTGACAATCCCATTATTCAACTGTCGGAGGATATGGGTGAAAATTGGATCGATATTTATGATAACCTTCCTGTACATGAATATATGTACGATCCCATCAGGCAGGTTAAGAAAATTGGTAACCGCATTTTTGCAGGTGTTCCACAAAGCGGCCTTTGGTACCGCGACGACCTTTTAACAAACATCCCCGCAAAAGAAGCAATATCGAATGATCAAAAAGTAAAAGTCTATCCCAATCCTGCAAAAGATCAATGTTATTTTGAATATACTTTGAGAGAACACTCAAAAGTGGTCATCAGGATCTTTGATCAGTATGGGAGAAAGGTAGAGGTTTTTGAAAATGTCCGGGAATCAGGAAAACATAATGTTGATTGGGATGTGCGTAATGTACCGGCAGGGATTTATTTCTATGATTTTATAAATGATGATGTTAAGGACTCAGGGAGGATTTTGATAATTCAATAAAATAAAACCCTCCTCAATAAAAGTATATTTATATTGTTTGCCTGAAAAAATTATGAGTGATCATGTGGTGGGGTGCTTTCGGTATAAGGAACCAAAAGATGTAACGATTGCGCGATTTTACGATTGCGCGATATCCGAAATACAGGGCTGCTCCTTAAATCGTTAGGTCGTTACTTTGCACAATCATGTTATTCTTTTCGATATTCGAAATGCTGGCCTGCCCCTAAATCTTTCCATCATACATTCATTACATATGCATTCATATTATATGAAATTATTGCTTATCTTTACCTCAATAACAACGAACCAAGCGCAGTTGAATTTGCCGGGCAAAAAGCATTTTGTTTATTCTATACTACTCCAATGATATCAGAAAGAACAGGAAATGATGTTTATGCAAAACATATAGGGTTTTATGAAAATATTATTGAAAAGCATAAAAGATAATATAACCATGGATATCCTAATTTTATAATCAACAAAACCAATTGTTATGAAACCAAACCTATTTTTAAGAGTCCAGATCATGATATTAATGGTCTTTTTTTTCCAAAACTTACCTGCTGCCACAATAGAATCAACAAATCTGGGTGGTTTGTGGGATGATGAATCAACCTGGATCGGGGGTGCCATACCCGGTATCAACGATACCGCAATTGTCAACGGTCCGGTGACCATCGGATACAATGATGGTTACACACAGTACAATTCATTCGGTGGTTGGGTGATTGTGGAAGAAGAAGGGAAACTTATTCCGCATTCATACGGGGGCGGACTGGGTACATACACTCTTTTTGTAGAACATGATTTTGTCAACCATGGTACCCTGACAAACCCCTATGATGAAGATTATTATGAATATCTCACCATCAATGTGAAAGGAGATATTACAAACGATGGGTACTGGGGACCCTACAAAACGCAACTTACAGGTTCCGGTCAAACCCTGATCCTGGGCGAAAGCAGTACTTTCGGAGGTTTCTGGGAATGCCCGGATGAAACAACAATTTATGCAGGATCGGACCTGGTGTTTGATTGCCGTTATTTTACCAATACCTGGAATACGGGGGATTTCAATTTAAACGGATCAACCCTTGATATGGGGGAATTTCAATCCATTGAAACAACAGGCACTGTGCTTTATAATGGTACAATTAAAGGCGCTTTTGAAATCAAAGGAATTTTTGATGTGAACAAGCATGTAACTGATACGATGCGGTTTACGGGCACTGTTACCATTGTCGATACGCTTCAGAACCACGATTATGGAGGGGGACACGGAATTCAGAATCTTTTTGTGGATGGGAATATTATCAATGAGGGATATATCATCAACCGGGAAGATACGGGCGATGAATTGAGCATCCTCCTGACCGGGAATATTACCAACTACGGTGTATGGAAATGCGGGTATGTAAAATTTGTCGGTACCGGAGATCAATATCTTCTGCAATCAGCCGGGAAAAGATTTGAGAGTAATTTTTACGATCTTGATTCAACAAGCATGGTAATCGCAGATTCGGACATAGAGATTACCCAAAATTTTGAGTTGAACAGAGGCACCCTTGATATGCAGGGGCATCCCCTGACAATCGGTGGCTGGCTGACAAACGGTTTTTGCCACGATGCTATCATCAGGAATGGAATTTTACAGAACATGACCTGTACGGAAAACCTGACCATTTTGGGTAAACTTAGTTGTGATGAGGGCAATGTTTTTAAAAATACCGTGACCGTTTCGGATACATTGCAATGCTACGAATACGGAGGTGGTAGCAATTTCTTCGATCTTATCATTGAGGGTGATCTGTATAACCAGGGCGTAATCCAAAACTATAATGATGGTGATATGCTCAGGATTATTGTTTCTGGGAAAGTACACAATGCGGGAGAATGGATGAACCAGGAAACCCATCTGAACGGCACTTCCGGGCAGGAACTGGAACAGGCAGAAGATCATTATTTTGGGGGTACCTTTAGTATTCTCGACAGCAACAATACGATCACAGCTGCTTCCGGGCTTTCCTTTGGCGGAGATTTGCACTTGAATCGATCCAGGATAATGATGGGGGGGCATGATCTGAAAGTAACGGGATGGCTGCAAAATGGATATGCAGAGGAAGTGGAACTTCATAATGCATATTTAAAGGATGTTAGTTTTTTAGGAAATACCGGGATTTATGGAACAGTGACCTGTGATGAGGGCAATGCAATTGATGGAAACCTGACAGTGAGTGATACCCTGCAATGTCATGTTTACGGTGGAGGTGCCAAGACTTATGTGCTGGATGTGAGCGGGAATGTGATCAACATTGGTGTGATTAAAAACCATGATCTGGGTGAAAAACTGCAGTTGAATATTTCAGGTAATATTTCCAACAATGGAAGCTGGACGAATTACCTTACCATGGTGAATGTTCAGGATGAACAATACATTGAATTGATCGATGACAAGCCCATAGAAGGTACTGTATATTTTAATGCCATGCTGGAAGCGGAAACTTACCAGTGGTATTATGAAGATAATATCCTGGAATCGGAAGATTTCGAAGGTGAAACAGAGAAAGTGCTGAAATGGCTTGTACCGGTCAGTGCCGACTGGTACGGCAGTTTTAGCTGTGAAACTTCAGGCAGGGAGACTGTAGGCATCGTACTGAAGAAAGGCGGTACAGGAATCGTTGAAAATCAAATGCTTCCTTTCAGGGCCTGGACTGATCATGAAAATATCTATATTGATCTTACTGAAGACTCAGAAGCAAATGCGCAACTGTATGATCTTTCGGGCAGACTGTTGGACTCATTCGGGATCGAAAAAGGATTGAACAAAAGAGCTGTACTTAAAACAGGATACTGCATTATTAAGCTTACAACGAATAATCGATCCGGAAGCCGGAAGTTATTAATACAATAATATTTGAACAAGCCATACTCCGGCATTGCCCCTGGCTTCCTGTTTATTGTGTATCTTGCACCTGCAGTGAGTTAATCAGTTTGTTGTATCAACTGTAAATGAAGTCATATGAACGAAAAATTGAGCAGGGAGATCAAAGTCAGAAAAAATACAGGTGAACTGCTTCCCTATGAGCCGGAAAAACTCAGGGAAGCGCTTCGCAGGTCAGGTGCGGGTGAATCCAATATTGAAAAGGTCAGTCGGCATGTTGAGTCTGAACTGTACGATGGCATCACCACCAAAAAGATCTATCAGATCGCTTACAACCAGTTGAGAAAAGTATCTCATCGCAGTGCAGGACGCTATAAACTGAAGAAGGCCATCTTCCAGTTGGGTCCCTCCGGTTACCCCTTTGAATACTTTGTTGCCAGGCTGCTTGAAAAGGAAGGCTACCGGGTAAAAACAGGTCAGGTCATCCAGGGGAAATGTGTGCAACATGAGGTGGATGTAGTGGCGGAAATGCAGGGGAAAATATTGATGGCGGAATGCAAGTTCCATCATGCTGCCCATGTGAAAAGCGATGTAAAGACCAGCCTCTATGTGAAAGCTCGTTTTGACGATATCCGGGATCGACTCGGAAAGGATACTTCGCCTGTTGCATTGCAGTTTACGCCCATGCTGATCACCAATACCCGTTTTACGATGGATGCTGAAAAGTATGGGGAATGTTCGGGCCTGAAGCTGATGGCATGGGATCATCCGCAGGGGAATAGTCTGAAAGACTGGATCGACCGTTCGGGCCTTCATCCGCTTACAGTTTTAAAATCAATTACCAAAAAAGAATTAAAGACCTTGATGAAAGAGGGGGTCGTACTTTGCAGGGAGATCATTGAACAACCTGCATCCCTGGATTTGCTGGACCTGACCCAGAGGCGAAAAAACAGCATCATTAAGGAGGCAAGGGCCTTGAGTGAAAATCAGGATTGATCATCAAAATTTCTGATCTCAGAGCCTGACAAACTCAACTCGCCTGTTATTGGCTTTTCCTTCTGATGTTGTATTGGTTGCAATGGGATTGCTTTCTCCAAAAACTTACTTCTAAATACATCTTCTCAAGGTGATGATAGCATCTGGGAAGGATAAGGGAATGGATGCTCTTACCGCTTATTAAAAAAACTCAGAACATTTTGGTATTGGGCTGCCGGCTTTTTTATACTTCAAACGGCTTGGTAAAAATACTATTTTTATGTACTTTTTACTGTATGAAATCTTATATAGAAGGTATCGAAAACATTATCGGATTTTCCCTGGAAGAGACCTCGATAAAAGGAATGGAATTCAAAGATGAATTGTTGTCGGAGTTGCATGCATTTGCTTCACTAAAAAAGCATTGGGATCCAATTGCCGATGACCAGGCCTTATGCTGCTTTTTATCCCTGCCCGATATCCTGAACGGCAGTTTTAATACATACAAGGCCGGTGCAGACCTGGAAATGCACTGGCCGGGTGATGATCAGGTTGCCAATGCACTTCTTTTCCACCATAGCATTTTGATCCATGATCACCTGAAGCATTATGTGGAGTCATCCATCAAAGGTTATACTGTCGGGTATCGTTTTGACGGCCTGAAAAGCTGGCTGACCCGAATAGCACAATGGAAACCGCTTATTATGACCAACAGGATTATGATCCTTCCCGGGGATCTTTCCTATTCCATTCGCATGAAAAAGATATGGGACCAAGGACTTTTCCGGAAATCTGAAGAATTACTTTGTTATTTTGATCAGTATGCCTGCGATATGATTGAAAGCGGCTATTCCCATGAGTGCATTATGGAAATTAATGAAGTCGGTTATCTGCTGGCAGCCCTGTCCATCGGTAAGCACCACAACAGAAATTTAGTACCTTTCTTTGGTATTCAGCAAAAATTCGATCTTTTTCAGAAAGTCCTCACTGCATTCGTGGAAATTGCAGGTGATCATTATGTTCGGGGAAATCAGCCGGGACAGGCAGCAGTCTGGGATACGAAATTCAGTGAGCTTATTGTCATTCCCCGTTCAATGCATCTTTCATCGAAAGATATTCATGATTTCTGCAGGCATATCACGGATGGACTTTTTGAGAATGTGCGTTCGGAATTGCAGCAACTCATATTTCAGCTTCGGCCGGATGACGCTTTAGAACCAGCTTCCATGCGTGAACTTGCTTCAATTATGGAAGACCGCAGGTTTCAGTGGACTGCGGAACTGGAGAAATTGAACTTTGTATCCACCACGGAAGAAAGGCAAATAAGGATGCTACTGTTCAGTGAATTCCTTCAGCAGATATCCAATGAAACTGATGACCCGGAGCAGCAGGTTGATCAGGTGATCGCTGAAGCGCTGTGTTTTACCAGGGCAGATGCTTCCCCCCACCGCCTGGGTCATTATGCTTTTGCAATGTATTGATAAGCGATTGGATTTAATTCAACAAGCTTAAGGACGCATCTCACCGTTCTAAATGTTGATCAGGGAATGATCTTCAGGATCTTGAAATAAAATTTCTCCCCGCTTTTCTCAACTGCAAACAAAGCATATGCTGTTGACGCATTTCCTTCGGTATCGATATCACAATTTCCGCTCGCTCCGGAATAATTGATCTCATCCTTGCTGCACTCTGATTTCATTTTGGCCCAGCCCATGTCCGGTGAAAGAATTTCACCCGGTCCTTTTGATAAAGGTCTGATCAAGGTGTTCAGTGTTTTACGGAAGATGGGAAGGTCATCCGGATCTACTTTTTGTAATGTTTTTTCCACGGCCAGGGCATAGAGTTATCCGAGATCATAATATTGCGCATTGTAGGAAGATACTTCCTGGTCAAGGGGTAATATCACGCCAATTTCAATGGATTTATCCTTGATTATTGTGGGATTACCGGCCTTTTTGCAGCCCGGGTTGCCGGCCATTATCAGCATGAAGATAGCCAGGGTGGGAATGATCAATCTTTTTTCCATTGGAATCAGGTTTGGTAAATCTTAAAATGATTTTGAGCTAAAAATACAACAGTATCCTCATCAAGTCAAAAAAAAATCTTTTTTGGATTTGTGCTGATGTTTCATACGGCCTGATTTCCCATAGGGTGCAGCAAAAGATTGTAAAAAGCATGCAGGATGAATTCCTGTGTGTGAAGATCAACCGCTTAGAATTGAAACACGATCTTTATTACAGCCTGCATCACAACGAACGCATGATCGAACTGGAATTCAGTGAACCCCTTGATGAAAATACCCATGGTGAAAATATTATCCTGGAAGACCGTAATGGTTTGTTGGAGGATCATTATGATCTGCATTTTCATCACCGGAAAGTATTGCTCACACTGAGGGATGGGTTTCGGTTCAGGGATGGATGGAAATATAATGTAAGGATCAGGAATGGTATTCGATCCACCAGCGGATCAGCTCTGCAAAAAGATGTCGAATTCCAGTTGAGGACCCTGACGAACCATGGCCACTCAGCCGGCCTGCAAAGTGGGCAAACGGGAGATACCCTTGTACGAAAATCCATTGCCATCATCAGTGACATCCACATGGGAGATGCAAGGGCCATCGACAAGAAATACAGCTGGTTTTATGAAAACGCCGGGGCCCTGAAGGCCTTCCTGGATTATGTGAAAGACAGCAACCAGGTACGGCAGCTAGTGATCCTGGGCGATTTGTTCGACGAATGGATGATCCCATACAACATCAATCCCTTCGATACCAGCCTGAACATACAGAGTACAAAAGATTATTTCAAGGCCATTGCCGGGAACGCCACCAATGCCCCGATCATTGAGAAGTTCAGGGCCATCGCCCTGGATCCGGATATCGAACTGATCTATGTTACCGGCAATCATGATATGTTGAATACCGAAGCGATCATCGGTGAGATCATTCCCGGCATCACCTGGAAAGGAGGACCTGATGGACTTGGAGAGTATTCCCCTTTCAACCATATGATCTTTGAACACGGTCACCGTTACGATTTCTTCAATTGTCCCCATCCACTGGTGAATCCAGGGCATATGCTTCCGCCCGGATATTTCATTTCGCGCATGTATGCCCAGGGGCTGATGGAGAAGAATAACCCGGCTCAAAAAGGACTCTGGGAATACCAGGGAGATTTTGAATTCCTGGCTGCCTGGGAAATAGCATTCCTTTATACTTTCCTGCATTTCGAAATGCTGCCTCCCGATATGAATGAAAAGAACATACTGATGGGTGGTGTTAATAATTATGATGATCCTTTGTCTTTTCACGGAACCAGGGATATGTATGCGGCCAGCATCGAAGAAAACTGGGCGGCCACCCAGGACCGGAACCAGGTTCCGGTCCATATCAAGTGTTGCCTGATGGCCATCTGGAACGGGCACAGCGATCTTTTCGGAGCTGCCAGAATGGAGTATCTGGAATCATCTGCTCCGCATCAGTATAATATTGTGGCTTTTGGTCACACCCATGAACCCATGCTTGAGGTTTATCCCAGCGGGAAATATTATAGCAGTATTTATGCGAACTCGGGATCCTGGCTGAACAAAGAGGAAAGCAGTCACAAGGTGAGAACCTACCTGATGATCAGGCCGGCCAACTGGACGGGATCGGAGCTGGATGTTGTTTCATTGTTCCAGTATAATCCGCATCATTCGGGGCCAAAATATCAACCGGAACTGATCAGTGAGGAAAGTATCGAGGCTGATTATCACGATATGAATTAGGTTTCTTTTCGTAGTATTTTTTTCTTAACTTTGTGATGTATGTTCATACATATGAACATATGCGCTCCTTCTAAAACTGAAATTGAAAAAATGAACTTATGAGAAAGTATTTACTTTTTAGTCTGACAATGCTGCTGCTTGCTCAGCAAACGCTCGGCCAGGAGCGGATTGTCAGGGGGACTGTTACCGACCAGTCGGATGGCAGCACCCTGCCTGGGGTCAGTATCCGGATCAAAGGCACTGATCAGGGGACTGTAACCGATCAGGATGGGAAATTTAGCATCAGTGTTCCCGGTGATTCAGAAATCCTTGTTTTTTCCTTCATCGGGATGAAAACGCTTGAAAAACAGATACCCGCCTCAGGAGTGCTGGATGTGGCGATGGAAAGCCAGCAGGTTGGATTGGATGAGGTCGTAGTGATCGGATATGGTACGGTCAAAAAGCGGGATCTCACCGGTTCCGTTTCATCGGTGAGTTCAGATGAACTGCAGGAAATACCTTCCAATTCCTTTGACCAGGAAATCCAGGGAAGAATCTCAGGTGTGAACGTAACACAGCTCTCTGCCCAGCCCGGGGGAGCTACTTCCATAAAGATCAGGGGTGGAAATTCCATCATGGCTGGAACCGAACCCCTTTACGTGGTGGATGGTGTGATCATGGAGGGTGATAAGAATTTTTCTTTCATCGGTTCTCCATCTGAAAATGGATTAAGCTCTATCAATCCGAATGACATCGAATCCATCGATGTGCTGAAAGATGCTTCGGCTACTGCCATATATGGTGCGCGGGGAGCCAACGGCGTGGTGATCATTACAACAAAAAGAGGGAAGGCAGGTGAGGATAAGATTTCTTTTGAAGCTTATACAGGAATTCAAAGCAAGGCCAAAAGCATCGATGTGATGAATGCTGAACAATTTGCCAGGCTCTATGATGAAGCGGGGTTAAATGCAAATCCCAATTATACGCCCAAATACCCGAATCCTGATTCCCTCGGAAAAGGCACCGACTGGCAATCCGAGATATACAGGGATGCCCCCATCAGCAGTTATCAATTATCATTTTCCGGAGGAAATGAAAAAGGCAATTATTTGCTGGGCGCCGGATATTTTTCTCAGGATGGAATCATCCATGGATCTGATTTTAAACGTTATTCCTTCAGGGCAAATCTCGACCGGAATCTCAGTAAGAGAATAAAAATAGGCAGCAGTATCATGTATACCCATACTCAAGCCAATACCGTCCCGACAAGTACGCCGGGTGGTTTTTTCCCTGGTGTTGTGAACACTGCCCTTATCTTTAGTCCCATCCTTCCGGTTTATGATGAAGACGGAGAATATACCCTGACGGATCCCAATGCAGATGCATGGCTTGATAACCCCGTGGCAGTTACGCGTGATGTGGAAGCGGTGAGCAAGACCAACAGACTGATCGGGAATTTTTTCCTTGAGTATAACCTGCTCAGTGGGCTTGATTTCAAAAGCAGTTTCGGCCTCGATCACTACAGCAATGTACAGGACATGTATACTCCACGATATATTTATTCGGGCTCCTGGAATGACGGTCAGGCCCGATTTATTACTTCTGAAGTAAGTACATATCTTTTTGAGAATACAATGACTTATGATAAAAAGTTTGGCCGGAACCACAAACTCAATGTACTGGGAGGAATCACCTTCCAAAAAGATAATTCCAGGACATTTGTTGATATCGTGACAGGATTTCCCAACGACATACTGGGATATTATGGTATCGAGAATGCAACCAACCTGCCTACTATTTATTCGACTTTCAGTGAATCTGCAACGGCATCATACCTGGGCAGGATCAATTATAACCTGAAAGAGAAATATCTTTTGACACTTACCGGAAGAGTTGATGGTTCCTCCAGGTTTGGAAAGAATAAACGCTATGGTTTCTTTCCCGCGGCAGCCATAGCCTGGAGGGCTTCAGAAGAGGATTTTATCCGCAAGCTGAATGTTTTTTCAAACCTGAAATTCAGGCTGAGCTATGGTGCCAGCGGAAACGACAGGATACCGCTTTACGGATATATTAGTACCCTGGCACCCACGCTTTATTACTTCAATAATTCCTTTCCCGGGGCAGGCTTTGCACCTGATGTGCCAGGCAACGACAACCTGGGCTGGGAAACTACCAGGCAATTCGACCTGGGCCTTGACATAGGATTTTTCAGGGGAAGGATTTCTATCACAACAGATTATTATATCAAAACCACCGAGGACATGCTGTATAATTTCAGTCTGCCCTGGACAAGCGGCTATGATTCTTTTATCAAGAACATCGGGAGCATGAGAAACAAGGGTTTTGAGTTTGCCCTGAATACAACGAATTTTGTGGGTGAATTCCGGTGGAATACTTCCTTCAACTTCTCCACCAATAAAAATGAGATCCTGGATTTGAAGGGTCGCGACCTCTACATCAACAATGATACCTACAAACTGAAAATTGGTGACTGGTCCGTAATCAGGGAAGGAGAAGAAATGGGAAGTTTTTATGGCCTGGTTTCCGACGGCATCTGGCAAATGGATGAGGTGGAAGAAGCAGCCATGTATGGTGCCGAACCCGGAGACTTTAAATACGTTGATCTTAACAATGACGGCATTATCAACGATCAAGACAAAAAGATCATCGGGCATGCACTGCCGGACTTCACCTGGGGGCTGAGCAATGATTTTTCATTTAAGAATTTCAGCCTGAATATTTTTATCCAGGGTGTTCACGGGAACCAGATCCTGAACAGCAACCGTTTTGAGCTGGAATCAGGCAACGGCCTATCCAATGCTTCTGTCGACATGCTCAACCGATGGACCCCTGAAAACCCGAGCAATGAATATCCCCGGGCCAATCGCGATGCCGATTACCTGCACATGAGCGATCGTTACCTGGAGGATGGATCTTACATCCGGTTAAAAACCATAACACTTGGATATACCCTGCCCGACAAAGCCCTTAACTTTTTAAAGATACAGCGTGCCAGGGTCTATTTCACAGCTACCAACCTGCTAACGATTACCGATTATACCGGTTTTGATCCGGAGGTCGGACATTTCGGGAAAGACAATACCCGCATGGGCTATGATTATGGGGCTTATCCGGCAGTTAAAACATACACTTTCGGTATCATCCTTAACATTTAAAACAACAGATCATGAAAAAGATAAATATATACCTCATCGCTACTTTTTTGCTGGCAATCACCGCCTGCGAAAAGGAGCTGGAAATCAAACCTCATGAAATTTATTATGATAATTTTTATCAGTCAAAGGAAGATGCATTGAATGCTGTGAATGCCGTTTATGATGTGCTGGCTTATGTCGACCAGTATTCGAGCACCTTATGGCTGATCCAGGACATTGCATCGGATGACTGCAATGCCCGTGCAACGCTCAATGATCCCAATCTGCATGAATTCAATAAATACAATCTGAATGCTACGAATATTTACCTTGCAGCTGTGTGGGAAGCTTCCTACCTGGGCATTAGCAGGGCCAACATTGTGCTTGACCGGGTTCCTCCCATCGACATGGATTCAACCTTGAACAAAAGGATACTGGGGGAGGCAAGCTTTCTGAGAGCAATCTTTTATTTTAACCTGGTGAGGATGTTTGGGGATGTTCCCCTCGTACTGGAACCCCTGTCTCCCGAAATGAATGATGATGAACTTTACCCATTCCGGGAAGAAACTTCAAAGGTCTACGAAAAAATCATCGCGGATCTTGAAATGGCAAGCAAGTCCTTACCGGAATACTATACCAGCGATAATAAAGGAAGGGCCACCAAAGGTGCTGCCCTGGCCATGCTGGCCAATGTACATCTGCATATTGGAAACTGGTCTCTGGCGGCCGATTTTGCCCGGCAGACCATCAACCTGGGTGTTTACCAGCTCTGGCCCGATTATGCCGATAACTTCAAGGAAGTTAACAAAAATGGTATGGAATCCGTATTTGAAGTGCAGTTTTACCGCAACGATGTTTCACAAAATTCCCAAATGGTCATTTCCGGCCTGCCTTCCATACAGGGCGTTTTCCCGGCAGGGGTAGAGATTATGCTGCCGACGGAAGATCTGCTCAACAGCTTTGAGGAAGGCGATTACCGTTATGAGGTCACTTTCTTCGATCATTACTGGTTTGATACTTTCGAACCTCATATCTGGAAATACTGGGACCAGGAAGCTTATGAACCGGACGAAACCAGTGAATCCGGTGCAGACTTCTGGGTGATGCGTTATTCCGAAGTACTCTTAATCCTGGCAGAAGCCCTGAATGAGGCAAATGGAGGACCTACCCAGGAAGCCTATGACGCCATCAACCAGGTCAGGGAAAGAGCTAGAAACGGGCAAACAGGAGTACTACCCGACCTGAGTGGCCTGACACAGGATGAGTTTCGCAAAGCCGTGCTGGCCGAAAGAAGGCATGAATTCGTGAATGAAGGCAAGCGATGGTTCGACCTTGTGAGAACTGGCAATCTTGTGGAGTATGTGAAAGAGGCAAAAGGAGATAAAGCCAACCCCCAGGAATTCAATAATCTGTTTCCCATACCACAGCGTGAACGAAACAACAATCCGAATCTTTCACAAAATACAGGTTATTGATGTTTACAGAACAAATATCTAATTTTAACAAGGATCCTTTCGTAAAGGTGAAAGGGTTTGAGCAGGAGGCCTTTGAAGGCTGGGAGGATATTACTGCAAGGCTTTCGAAGGCATGTGAGGAACTCGAAAAGCAAAAGAAGGTCATCGTGTTGGAATGCTACCAGGGCGTTTACCATGACGAGCTCCTGGATGGCATAATTAAAGCTGTAAATCCTGATCATACATTTCTTTCTCATAATTGTTTCCTGCCGGAAAATGAAATACGTTCCATCAGCCATCCCGATGTGACGGATCACAGGATCTTTGGATATATGACACGAATGAAGATGGATGATCTGATGGATCAGGATAAGCTTAAATCTTTTGTATCTCAGCTTGCTGACATTGAACAGGGCACCATCCTGGTTTATGGGCATGGTGCATCTCTTATTTGTGAAAAACCTGACCTTCTTGTGTACGCCGATATGGCAAGGTGGGAGATACAATTGCGTATGCGCAGGAATGAGGTGGACAACCTGGGGATATCAAATAAGCATGATTCCCTGGAAACATTGTACAAAAGAGGGTATTTCTTTGACTGGAGGATTTGTGACCGTTTGAAAAAAAAGACCATGACCTCATGGGATTTCGTCATGGATACCAATACAAGAAACCATCCCAGGATGATCAGCAGGCAGGCATGGCAGGCCGGTCTTGAGCAAACCGCCAGACAGCCATTTAGTGTAGTGCCCTATTTTGATGCCGGACCCTGGGGTGGCCACTGGATGAAAGAAGTATGTGACCTGGATCCTGCTATGGTAAATTCGGCCTGGTGTTTTAACTGCATTCCTGAAGAGAATAGTCTTTATCTCAAATTTGGGAAGGTCCGATTCGAAACCCCTTCTGGGAATGTGGTCTTTTTCCAGCCCAGGGCTTTGCTTGGGGAAGCGGTACACGCACGATTTGGTGATGAGTTCCCGATCCGCTTTGATTTCCTGGATACCATGGGAGGCGGAAACCTGAGCTTGCAGGTGCATCCCTTAACGGAATATATCCAGGAACAATTTGGAATTCATTATACGCAGGATGAAAGTTATTACCTGATGGATGCAGGAGAAGATGCTTCGGTATACCTGGGTCTGAAAAAGGATGTTGAACCGGATGCGATGATCCGGGATCTGAAGCGATCTGAAAAAGAAGCTGTTCATTTTGATGATACAAAATACATCAACAACTGGCCTGCCCGCAAACATGATCATTTCCTGATTCCCGCCGGTACAGTGCATTGTTCCGGACGAAATTCCATGGTGCTGGAAATAAGCGCAACGCCTTATATCTTTACATTCAAACTCTGGGATTGGGGAAGAAATGGCCTGGACGGTAAACCCCGCCCCATCAATATCGACCATGGCAGCAATGTAATACAGTGGGAAAGGGATACCGACTGGGTGAAAGAGCAACTGATCAACAAGATTGAAACGGTGGCAGAAGGAGATCACTGGAAAGAAGAAAGAACCGGCCTGCATGAAAGGGAGTTTATTGAAACGCGCAGACATTGGTTTACCGGAAAAACAGAGCATGATACCGGAGGAGGAGTGAATGTAATGACCCTGGTGGAAGGCCGGGAAATTATCGTGGAAAGCCCCGGGAATGTCTTCGATCCTTTTGTAGTGCATTATGCAGAAACATTCATTGTCCCTGCTGCTGTCGGAAGGTACACCATCAGTCCGCATGGTGAATCCCTGGGAAAAGAGTGCGCTACCATCAAAGCTTATGTTAGAACAAATCCATAATCTGATCAAATAAACTGATATGAAAAATCAAACATCGCTGAAGTATTTTTTACCCGTCATGGTTTCGTTTTACGTGATGGGCTTTGTGGATGTGGTCGGCGTGGCCACCGGCTTTTTAAAACAGGACTTTGAATTGCCCAACAGCCTGGCTCAGTTGCTGCCCTTCGGGGTTTTTATCTGGTTCCTGCTGGCTTCAATACCCACCGGGATGTTCCAGGACAGAAAGGGAACACGCCTGACGGTAAACATCGGGATGATCGTAACCGGGATTGGTGTCCTGATCCCTTTTGTTTACTATTCGCTGGCTACAGCCATCATTGGCTTTGCAGTGCTGGGGATCGGGAATACCATCCTCCAGGTTTCGGCAAATCCTTTACTTATCGGTATTTCACCCGAAAACAGCAAAGCGGCCAACCTCAGTTTATCCCAGTTCATCAAAGCCATTGCTTCCATGCTGGGGCCCATCATTGCCGCCAGTCTCGCCATCTATACCGGCGACTGGAAACTGATATTTCCAATCTACGCTGTAATTTCTTTCCTGGCTGCAGCCTGGCTGGCTTCTGTGAAGATAGAAGAACCCAGATCGGTCAAACCGCCTGCAACACTCAAAAGTGTTTTCGCGCTTTTGAAAAACCCCTTCATACTGATTGCCGTGATCGGTATTTTTTTTATGGTGGGTTTTGATGTAACCATGAATACCAACATTGCGCTCTTCCTGAAAAATCGTTTCTCACTCAGCATAGAAACTGCAAGCTTCGGGATCAGTATTTATTTTGTTTCGCTGATGATCGGACGTTTTCTGGGTGCTATTCTTCTCAGGAAAATCAACAACAGCCTGTTCATGGTGATCAGTACCATCATTACCCTCATTGGACTGGCAGGCATACTGTTAAGCAAGGATCTTATGCTTACCAGGGTGATGATCTTTGTGGCTGGATTTGGTTTTTCCAACCTCTTTCCCCTGATGTTCGCACTCATCGTTGCCAGAAAACCTGACTATGCCAACGAATTATCAGGGCTGATCATCCTTGCAGTTTGCGGTGGTGCTATCGTTCCACCCATTGCAGGGGTGTTGACAGATCTTGCCGGGATATCAGCAAGCATCTTTGTTTTGTTGTTCTGTACACTTTATGTTGCTTTTGCTACCTATTATGTTGTCAAAAAATAATGCCTCTATGGATAATGAAAAGGATAAAAGGATCATCATGACCCTGGATGCGGGAGGGACAAATTTTGTTTTTTCTGCCATACAGGGAAACAGGGAGATCGTGGAAGAGGTCCGTCAAAAAGCCTGGCCCCATGACCTGGACAAATGCCTGGATGCGATCATAAATGGTTTTGAAGCTGTGGGCAGTCAATTGCCCGGCAAGGCCGACGGGATCAGCTTTGCCTTTCCTGGCCCCGCAGATTACCCGGCAGGCATCATCGGTGATCTGCCGAATTTCAGGGCTTTTAAAGATGGTGTGGCCCTGGGCCCTATGCTGGAGGATCATTTCAAAATGCCGGTCTTTATCAACAATGACGGAAACCTGTTTGCATATGGAGAAGCCCTTTCAGGATATCTGCCCATGTTGAATGAAAAGATCAGACAAAAGGGTGGTATCAAGCAGTTTAACAACCTGGTCGGCCTGACCCTGGGAACTGGCTTTGGCTGTGGTATCGTAACGGATTCAAAGCGCTTGCTGAAGGGTGATAATTCCTGTGATGCCGGAATACATGCAACTTTAAATAAGTACAACAACAACTGGTATGCTGAAGAAAGTGTCAGCACACGCGCAATTCAAAGAGTTTATGCGGAAGCCAGTGGACATGCTTTTGATGAAAACCTGATGCCCAAAGATATCCATGATATCGCTGCGGGAAAGAAAGAAGGAGATCAACAGGCTGCAAAGGAATCTTTCCGGGCTTTTGGCGAAGCATTGGGTAGTTCCATTGCCAACATCAGCACCCTGATCGATGGTATTGTTGTTCTGGGCGGCGGCATTACTGCAGCCTGGGATCTGTTCTCCGAAAGCATGTTCGGGGAGCTGAACCGGAGATTGCAGGATTTCAGGGGCAATGAATTTAAAAGACTTCCTTTCAAAGTGTATAACCTGGAGGAGCAGAAGGAATTTAAACAGTTTGCCCTGGGCAAGATCAAAGTGCTCAGCGTTCCTGGAAGTGAAAGGAAAATATCATATGATGCCGACCAGCGAACGGGGATTGGTGTTTCAAAACTTGGAGCAAGCAGGGCAGTTGCCCTGGGGGCGTATGCATTTGCACTGGAAATGATGAAATAAAATTTTTAGCATGAAGAAATATACCATAATACAACTGAAACATTTTATGATCCTGCTGGTTTTGGCCGGATCAATTTCCATGGCCCATCCTCAGAAACCATCGAAAAGGCCTGTGGATTATGTCGATCCCATGATGGGTACCACCTTTTCGCGATGGATATTGTTCCCGGGCGTTACCATGCCTTTTGGAATGGTAAAGTTAAGCCCTGATAATCAGCGCAAAGGCTGGAAGGCAGGTTATGAATATAAAATTCATAACATCGCCGGTTTCAGCCATTTGCATTCCTGGACCATGGGCGGATTGCTCACCATGCCGGCCACAGGACCCTTGCACATTGCTCCCGGAACAGAGAAAGATCCGGACCTGGGGTACCGTTCCCGTTTTTCTCATGATAATGAAATTGCAGAAGCTTCATATTATTCCGTTTTCCTTGAAGATTACAATATCAAGGCTGAACTGACCTCCAGCATTCGGGCAGGTTTCCAGCGTTATACCTTCCCGGAATCTGACGAAGCCAGGGTGCTGATCGATCTGAAGATCCCCACCGAATATGGATATGAGATATTCGAAGCCAGGATCACAAAAGTTTCAAACAGGGAGATTGAAGGTTTTTCGGTGCAACAAAGTATGCGGGGTGCAAACTACAACCAGTTTACCCTGCATTTTGTGATACGCTTTAACAAAGACTTTGAAAGCTTTAACGGCTGGGTGCATGATGAAATACATATGGATACAGATGATGTATGGAACATCTTTGGTGACAATGACACAGGTGCTTTTGTGAGTTTTGAGACCACAGAAGGTGAGCAAATCCTTGTCCAGAGTGGAATATCCCTGGTGAGCATTGAACAGGCCCGCCTGAACCTGGAAACGGAATTAGACCCCTTCGACTGGGATTTTGACCGGGCAGTAAAAGAGAACCAGGATACCTGGAACAAACTGCTCAGCAGCATCGAAGTGGAAGGAGGCAGTGAAACGGACTACAAAAAATTCTACACCAATATGTACCGGGCTTATTGCGGCCGGACCATCTGGAGCGATGTTAACGGGAAATATGTGGATATGTATGAAAAAGTTCAGCAACTTGACGATCCCGATTCTCCTGTATACGGGGGCGATGCCTTCTGGAATACCTTCTGGAACCTGAACCAGCTCTGGACACTTTCCCAGCCAAAAATTGCCGGTAACTGGGTGCGTTCGCTGCTGGAGATCTATGACAAAGGAGGCTGGCTGCCAAAAGGCCCTACCGGGATAGAATATTCAAGTATCATGGTAGCATCACATGAAATTCCCCTGATCGTGAGTGCTTATCAAAAAGGGATCAGGGATTTTGATGTTGATAAGGCCTATCAGGCTATCAAACATATACAAACTACACAGGGACAACTTCACGAAGGAGGTGGAATGGTTGGGAACAGACACCTGGCTTCGTATATGAAGCTGGGTTATGTCCCCAACGAAGAAGGTCCTGTTTCCAATACTCTTGAGTATGCATATGATGACTGGTGCCTGGGACAATTCGCAAAAGCCCTGGGAAAGGTGTCGGATTACAAGACTTTCACCAGAAGAGCTTTCAATTATAAAAATGTCTTTAACGAAGATCTGAAGTATGTTTGGATGAAAAATGCCGACGGAAGCTGGAGGGAGGACTTTTCTCCTTACGGGCATTCCGTTTTTCTGGGTCCGGGATTTGTAGAAGGCAATGCCTGGCAATATACCTGGTTTGTCCCGCATGACCAACAGGGTTTGTTGAATTTACTCGGGAAAGATGAGTATATTACCCGTTTGGAAGCGGGATTTGAGAAATCAAAACCCCACCGCTTCAATTCGGAACACCTGCATGAAAATGGCCTGATCGGGGTTGGGATATTGCCCATCAATCACGGGAACCAGCCCAATATGCAGGCAGCTTATCTTTTCAATTATGCAGGTGCACCCTGGCTTACACAAAAGTGGGTGCGGGAGATCCTGTATGAATATTACGGCGATGATATATATGCCTGGCCGGGGGATGAAGACCAGGGACAAATGGGAGCCTGGTACGTGATGAGCGCCATGGGATTGTTCCAGATGGATGGTGGAGCTGCTGTTGATCCCGTTTATGAGATCGGCAGCCCCATCTTTGAAAAGATTACCATTCACCTGGATGCCGATTATTACCCCGGGGATAAATTTGTGATCGAAGCAAAAGATGTTTCTTTCGAAAACAAATATATTCAATGGGCCGAACTGGACGGGAAACCCCTTGACAAACCCTGGTTCTATCATGATCAACTGGTAGACGGGGGCAAATTGATTTTGCAAATGGGTCCGGAACCCAATAAAGCATGGGGCAGTGATCCGGAGGATGCACCCCCTTCCATGAGTAAAATTTTATCTGAAAAAGAAATTGCAGAGATCATGGCTTATGATAAATTTGAAGAAGATATGAAAAGGTGGAACCTGGGAATGAAAGCATATTACCATCATAAAAAATCACACTTTGAAAGCCTGCCCGATACAGAGGGTGAGATCATTTTCCTGGGCAACAGCCTTACCGATAATTGTAACTGGGCCGAGCTGTTCGGGAACCCGAACATCAAAAACCGGGGTGTTGGCGGCGACGATACCGATGGCGTCCTGGAAAGGCTTGATGAGGTGACTTCTTCCAGGCCGGAAAAGATCTTTATCATGATCGGAACCAACGACCTGGCCTATGGAAAAACGGTAGATGTTATCCTCAGTAATTACAGGAAGATCATTGAAAGAATCATGGAGGAATCTCCGGAAACAAAGATTTACCTTCAAAGTGTTTTGCCAACCGATGATGGCTTTTATCCCGACCGAAGCAATGATGATATCATGAAAATCAACAGGGGGCTGAATGAGCTTGCTGCAGAAAAGGGGCTGGTTTACATCGATTTGTATACTTCTTTTGAAAATGATCAGGGCATCCTGGATACAAAATACAGCCTCGACGGCCTGCACATCAATGGTGAAGGTTACCTGCTGTGGAAAAGCCTGATCGAAAAATATGTACAGTAATAAAAACCTATGCCAATGAAAATATACAATTCGCTTTATAAGCTGTTAATGTTGATCCCACTCATTTTGCTATTTTCATGCAATCAGGCAAGGGAACAGAGATCAGAAAAGGCAAAGCAGGCAGATTCGGTTTATGTGGACCAGGAATTCACCAGTTTCTTCGCCCGGGATTGTTGCGGCATGACCGGTGCCGATGGCTTTTACTCGGTACCCCTTCCCGATGGGCGAGTGGTCTGGATATTCGGAGACACCTTTCTGGGAGAGGTTGAGCCGGATGGGAGCCGTGAGAAAAGAAGCCCTGTCTTTATACGCAATGCCTTTGCTGTGCAGGATGGAGATTCATTGCAAACCCTGTACAATGTCATCGACGGCTGGGAATCTTCCCTGGTCATCCCGCCGGATGCTGTGAGGGGAACAGAGTTTTCGGAAGATTCATTATGGTACTGGCCGGGAGACGGATTTATTGAAAACGGGAAACTCAAGGTTTTTATGAGCGCATTTTACCAGGCTGAAGAAGGAAACTGGGGATTCCGCTGGGTGAGCGCCAACCTGGCTGTTTTTTCTTTGCCGGATATCAAACTTGAAAAAATCGAACATTTTGACTATCCCGGGGAAGTGGAGATTCACTGGGGTCACGCCCTTTGTGATGAAGCCCCTGATTACACTTACATTTATGGTGCCGGTGAAAAATACCCTTATGTGGCCAGGGCGCCAAAAGGTGATGTCATGGCCGGCTGGGAATTCTATACGGGCGAAAGCTGGGTGAATGATTCCCGCAAGGCAAAACCCATGACCGACTGGAAAGGTTCTGAACAATTCAGTGTGATCAGGCTGAGAGACAAATTTGTTCTATTAACACAGTCGGGCGACTTTCTGGAAAGCAGCCTTTATTCTGCAGTATCAGACCTTCCTTACACAGGTTGGGAAAACAAAAAGGAATTGTATAAGCTGAAACCCCTGAAACCTGAAAAAGATCTTTTTGCCTACAATCCGGTGGCTCATCCATACTTTATTAAAAATGATGAACTGCTGGTGTCGTATTGTGTGAACAGTTTTAAGCTGCAGGACCTTTTCGAAGATGCCAGCAAATACCGCCCGGTTTTTATCCGTGTGCCGCTTGAGCTTATTCTTGAATGATGCGTGTTATGAAATCTTTGTATAAGATATTCTTGTTTTGCTTTGCTGCTTTGCTCTTCATAAGTCTTGATATGCCAGCTCAGGATCAGGAGGTTTTTCAATCAGTGTATCTGGATCAGGCGGATACGGTCTGGATTTTCACCCCTGCCTCTACTGAAAATACGCCGGATGGCAAATACCCCCTTATATTTCTTTTGCATGGCTGGAGCGGCAATTACCGCCATTGGGATCTGATGATCGATTGCCAGGATTATGCTGATCGGTATGGATGGATCATTGTTTGCCCCGACGGTTTGTATGACTCATGGTATATAAACAGTCCGGTGAAAAGTGAAAACCAGTACCGGGATTTTTTCTTCCAGGATCTTTACCCATTTGTGATGGAAAATTATCATGTCAATCCTGAAACTGTTTTCATCACAGGCCTTAGCATGGGCGGGCATGGAGCACTATATCTTTTTGCGCAGCATCCCGGAAAGTTTAAAAGTGCCGGGAGTATCAGCGGACTATTGCAATTTGAAGCATGGAAAAATCATTATGCACTTGAAAGGGTCCTGGGGCTGGATGAAGAAAAGATACGTGAAGGATCCGTGCTCAGGAAATATTCGGTCATGGGAAACCTGGGGAAAATATCAGCCACGGATAAAGCAATTCTTGTGAGTTGTGGTACAGAGGATCCTTTTTACGATACCAATTTGCGATTTGTAGATTCCTGCAGGAAATACGACATCAGACATATTTTTTCGGAAGGACCGGGTGCTCACAACAGCGATTACTGGCGACGGGAAATCGATGAACATTTTGAATTTTTCCGGGAATCTATTCGGAAGTAATGATAAATGTCTTCAGACTTTGCGTTCACTTTCAATGGTGTATACGAAGCTGTCCGCTCTGTAAGTGCCGAGGTTATATTCCACAGGTCTTCCGCCCGGATCGAACACGAAACGTTTACGTTTCAGAACAGCAGCTCCTTTCTTCATATCCAGCTTTTCGGCAATGTCAGCATCTGCATTGGCGGCGCTGATCTCTTCTTTGGAAAGCTTTACCACAACTGAATAATCTTTTTCCAGGATATCATATAGGGGACGTGAAAAATCCTCTTTGCCGGTCAGGCCTATCCTTGGATGGAAGAAGGAAACAAAATATACAAAAGGAAAATCTTCCTTGCCCCTGATCCTTTCCATTCTCAGGATCTTACTGCCCGTTTTGATGTTGAAAAAAGCTGCCACATCTTTGTCTGCTTCCACCCAGTCAATCGAAATTGCAAAATTCTTGATATGTATACCCTTGGCTTTCATCTCTTGTGAAAAGCTCAGCCAGTTCTGGATCTTCGTATTCACACTTCGGTCCGCCACCTGGGTTCCCACCCCTTTTTTCCTGATCAGCAATCCGTCGTAAACCAGTTTGTTTATGGCCTGCCGGACGGTATTCCTCGAAATGCCAAGTTGTTTGGCGAGATTCACCTCATTGGGCAGGAATTCGTTTTGTTTGAATTCTGCATTGTCAATCAGTTCACGCAGCTTTGATTCCAACTGGGCATGCAGGGGAACCGGGCTGTTGTGATTTACTGTTAATCGCTTCGACATCTTACTTGCTTTCTAATAATGAATCAATGTGCTGCTTTTATCCTTAAGCCTGTAATGATAAATCCCAGGTGGCAAATTTCGTAAATTTAAAATGAAACTGTGTTTCCCGGCTGGCAGGCTTTGATTGATAAATGTATTTAATTCAACACCCTGGCTGTTATAAAGATGCAAACTGATAAAAACTTTCTCTCTCAGATTAAAGCTTATGCGGGTTTCTTTGCCTGCAGGATTTGGAATGTTCCTGATCCCGCTGATAAGCATTTCATCATATATTGGTTCAGCAAGTGTATTCACAAAGCTTGTGTCTATCAACTCAAAAGGTATCCGGATGAACTTTGGCCGGTAAAGTTCCACGTTTTTGAAGATTTCCCAGAAATCTCCGTTGGAGTTATAGGAAACAAGCAATTCGTTGTTTTCATTGAACTGGGGGTGGGCGAAGGCGTTGTAAGTAAACATATCAGGGAAAGGGTAAGGAGTGGTATAAACATGCTGTTTGTTATCCCAGGGGCCTTCCGGCTGATCAGCGGTGAGGGTATAGATTTCGGCTCCCAGCCAGATCTGTTGGGTGAGCAGGACATATTTGTCCTGGTGACTGAACACCGCATACTGCTGTGAAACGCTTTCAAAGCTGATCCTGGCCGACTGACTGGCATCATTTGTCCATGAGCTTCCGTCATAAAACTCCCAGTCAACTCCAAGATTTCCCACCGGTACTCTGGCAATGTGAATGTACGGAACATTTCCACTCAAGCTTTTTCGTCCGTAAATATAGTTGTAGTTTTCACCCGCCAATACCTGGTTTCCGTATCGCACCTCGTTTTGCTGGTAATAAGGAATGAGTTCCATTTTAGTCAGTTCAATTCCGGGATAGGTAAAATAAACCAGGTATGCATTATGATATTCAAAGTTCCAGCCAGGTGCGCCTTCGCCCTCGATGAATTCCGACATGAAGATTTTAAGGGTGTCGTTTTCCAGAATACCATGTTCGGGCCAGAACCAGGACGAATCCGGCTGGGGGGTCAGTACAAAGTCTTCCGGGTCTTCAAATGTTCCGTTGAAGAAAGCCTGCAGTGAATCCCCATGCTGCAGGACAGCACAGTTCCTGATCATGTGGGCACCAAGGGCAATGGAACTATCGGGCATGGCAGTTCCGATAAAGCTGTCTCCGAAGAGCCATAGTGTTTTGTCATCCGGAAGCTCAATGGAATAAGTGGCATCACCTGCAATCCATCCACCGCAAGGCGAACGGAAGAGCTCGTTAAAATAATCATCTTCATGGACCTGTGCCTTTAGCACAAAGAAATGAATGATAAACAGGCTGCTCAGAAAAATCTTGGAGAGAGGTGTTGATGTCATTTTAATATGAATATAAAGACAAAAGCACCATCTCCTGTTATCGGCGGATCATGGTGCTTTTGGAATTGATGAATAATATCCTAAAGGATCAGATCCTTTTATTTTACAATGATCTTTTTGGTGATCTTATCAGAACCACTTTGCAGATTGATGAAATACATACCCCGGGTCAAATCACCGATCTGAATTTGATTCTTGTTCTGGTAAAGTTTTTTCACCATTACTGTTTTCCCGGTCATATCGGTAATGCTTAGCTCTATCACCTGGTTCAGATAATTTTCGAAATTTACAGTGAAATATTCAACCGCCGGATTGGGGTAAATAGAGATATTGGTTTCGGCAAAGATCTCTTTTTTACCCGTAGGATCATAAACCGTGATTGGGATGGGATCGCTGACATCATCCGCTGGATTTCTATCCCAGTAATCTTCATCTCCGATGGCATACCGCAGGGCGAAGTTACCGGTCTGATCATTGGTAAAAATCCTGGGCTCAAGGTAGAGGCTGTCAAAATATACCAGGCTTGCCTCTCCATCTGTTTTGGCTCCCCACCAGTAATAACCTGGAGGTGGTGGTATGGAGTCCGTTAGCGTTTGCGAATGTTCATCATTGTGAATGACAATTCCATTATTATCATAACCCGGTTCAGTTGTTTTGATGAAATAGGGAATGCTGTCCTGAACCGTCCAGCCATCGGGCAACATAACACCAAACAGACCTATGTCGTGGTTGTCGGGATTGGTCCAGTCATTGTCGGGATTGCCATCATCATGGGCCGAAAGCCAAACATCAAAATAGCTGTTCACCGCAACCTCCTCCGGCTGGAAAATGTTTCTCCATTCATAACATCCCACGAAAAAGAGGAAGGAAACCAACAGTATCGCCAGTGTTGGCATCACTGCATTTTTTGTTGTAATTTCTTTTGGTAATGTAAAGATTCTTTTCATTTGATGAATTTTTGTGATTAATACTTTGTTCATATGTTCATACATATTAAACAAACAAAGTTAAGAAATTTTTCTGCTGTTTCCAAGATACTACAAATAAAAATCGCCATGCCTCTAAATTAATTGAATACATATAATCGTATCTTTGAGATTCCGGAAATCAAAGGAGGATAAGCATCATTCGATTCAGGAAAATATCAGTCATAGCCGGGTTTGTCCTTTTGGCGCATATTTCCTTTGCGCAAGGACCCTGGGAAGCTGTGGAAGTCCCCACTGAACAATACCTGAGATCCGTGTATTTCACCGACAGCCTGTACGGATGGATCGCCGGGGATTCGGGAACTATACTGCATACCATGGATGGGGGGGAGGACTGGATACAGCAAAACAGCGGCAACGACAACCGCATTTCCGATATCTTCTTCCTGAACCGGGAACTGGGCTGGGCCACAGCCATCAATTATACCGGGCAGCCATTCGGGACCGTGATCCTGAAAACGACAGACGGAGGCAACAACTGGTTGCAACAGCCATACCCCGAAAACGATATTTTCATGAACTGCATCCTTTTCCAGGACTCCCTGAACGGTTGGATGGGCGGCAGTCCTCATGCCCTGGTAAAAACCAACGATGGAGGAAATTCTTGGCAGCAGGCGAATATCGATACCAGCACCCTTGCTTTCTTTCCGGTTTTGGAGGTAAAATTCCTGAATGAAAATGTGGGGTATGCCACCGGGGGGATCTTTGATATTGCCGGAGTAATATGGCATACAAACAATGGAGGAGAGAACTGGACAGCCATAGAACCGCAATATGCCCCGGCCGATGAGGTGCATGGCATTCATATTTTCGATTCTCTTCATGCTCTGGGCGCCGGAGGCGATCCCGACTTTGCCTATGGCATGGCTACCATAGAAACGACCGACGGTGCGCAAAGCTGGGAATATAATGAGCCGGGCATACAGGGAAATGCCTATGATATCGATTTCCGCATTGCATATGAGGCATGGTGCCCCCTGGGACCGCAGAGGAAACTGATCGTCAGTTTTGATGCAGGTCAGAGCTGGACCCCCGTACCGACGCCCGATTCCCTTGAGATCTTTGATATGTGTTTTCCGGACTCACTACACGGCTATGGTGTTGGGAGGGATGGGGCCTTTATCAGGTTTGATGCTTCTTTTCCGGTATCGGTGCAGGAGCATGATTTACAAAATATACCTGCTATTCAGCTAAGGGCCTGGCCCAATCCCTTCCAGGATTTTGTTTCCCTTGAACTTAAATTGTCGAAAGAAGGGACTTGTCAGGTTATGATATATGATCAATCGGGTAGCATGCTGGCGATGAAAAATCATCAAGGACAAAAGGGTAATAATATTATAAGGATTTCAGGAAAAGATTATCTGCCTGGCATTTATTTCATTGTTATCAAGCAACAAAGAAATAAAGGAATACTAAGGCTGGTCAAGTTAAACCTGTCAGGTTTTTAAAACCTGACAGGTTTGCGTACTGTCAATTCATGCAAAAAAATTCTTTTGAAAGCAGCAGTACAAATGCCGATATGCAGGGATTAATATGCTTTAATAAACTTAAATTGATTGTTTTTTAGATCTTCATCTCCAATATACAGTATGTAAAGACCACTCTTTAGATGTGAATTATCCATTTCTAATGATTCTCACATAAAGTTTGTAATTTGAATATGAAATTCCTGTCTGGAAAAATTATAATTTCTGATTTTTACAAACAAAGGCTTCTTCCCCACTAAATTACCGTCACCTTTATTCAATGAACAAGCCTGGATTATTTTATTACCATAATTTTTTGGACCGCTGGTCCTGAGCCTGTTACCAGGCGAATTAAATGCAAGCCTGAATGTAAGTTCTGCGTATTCCATTGAACCTGGTGTTTCCCTTGTGAATAAACTCCTGAAAAGAGCGTTCGTTCTTGCCGGCCCGAAATATTGAAAATCTCCAGGGAGGTATAACCTGATTCCGACAAATGGAATTCAATGGTGCTAATGTCAGCAACTGGGTTTGGATTGCAGTTCAAATACAATTTGTCAACAGTTATTTTTGTCTCATCAGTTCCAACCATACCCCCATTATTAGTATGCAGAATAGTCCCATTTGAACCAACAACCCAGCCATTGTTTGCATCGCTAAAATATACACAGCTTAGGTAGTTATTGGTGCCAGCCTGTTGAATCCAGTTGACACCTGCATCATAAGTGTAATAGATTCTACCTCCCCCGATAATCCAACCAGTATCTGAATTTACAAAGAATAAATCAGAATAATAACTTGCAGGAGGTTCATTGAGAGATTCCCAGGAATTTCCGCCATCTGAAGTATGAGTGATGAAATAAGCCGGAAAGGGCAGCTGTTCAAAACTTCCAAGTATCCATCCATTATTCTGGTCAGAGAAGAAAACATCATAGAAGGTTGTCTCTCCGTTTGGGTCAGAGAACTTAACTACCCATGTATCACCACCGTCTAATGTATATAGGGTTTTGCTTTCTCCCACCATCCATCCAAACTCATTATCAATAAAAAAAACATCCTCTAATCTATATTCATAATTGTATTGATTTTCCCATGTCAATCCGCCGTCCTCAGTATGTAGTAGAATCCCATTAAGTAAACCTGTATTTCCGATGACCCACACATTGTTCAAGTCGGTAAAACACAAGCTCCGGGGATAAAAGTTTGTATCGCTGTATTGTGGTTCCCAGGACATTCCACCGTCTGTGCTATGCATTATTATTCCAGGTGAATCCCCGATCAGCCAACCATTATTTAAATCAATAAATTTTAAATCCACTATATTCTGAGTTATGCTATTTGACAGGGTATCCCAGCTATTTCCACTATCATCAGTGTGAACGATAGTTCCTGAATCTCCTGCAGCCCAACCGTTCAATTCATCAACAAAATCGACTGCCCATAGTTTATTCAAAGTTGCATAGCCTGCTGTTTCCCAGGTAATTCCGCCATTGCTGGTAATTAAGGTGGCTCCTTTATCTCCTACTGCCCAGCCGTTATCAATATCCAGAAAACAAATACCCATCAATTCTCCCCTCTCTGTTTCACATTGAATCTCCCAGTTTAACCCTCCATCCAGCGTGTTTAAAATGATTCCGCCATCAGACCAACCGGTAATCCATCCATGATCCTGGTCGATAAAACATACATCCGTGAGTGACAATTGCGGGTTATTATATTGTTCCCCCCATGTTGCACCCCCATCAAAGGTAGATACCACTTTGCCTGACTCACCAACCACCCAGCCAATGTACTGGTCAATAAACTTGACAGCAGAAAAATTTTCATCGGTTCCGCATTCTTGTGAAGACCAGTTCTCTCCGCCATTTGATGTATGGACAATAGTACCTGAATCTCCTACAGCCCAGCCATGGTCTGCATCGGTAAAATATATACCTTGTAATCGGTGATAATCACTGTCTAACTGTGACTGCCAGCTTGCCCCACCATTTGTAGTGTGGAGGATCTTTGCATTATGATACTGATAATTCTCAATCAAGACTCCGGCAGCCCATCCTTCATTGCTATTTATAAAATGCACATCATACATTATATGCGAGTTAATGTATACCTGTTCTTCCCAGCTATTCCCCCCATCTGTCGTCTTCCATATTCTACCACTTGAAGGCCATGTATATACACCAAATCCAACGGCCCATCCCAGGTTACTATCCATAAAAAATATACTTTCGATACCATATGCATAATATGAATCTTCAAATGTATATAGTTTGGTCCATGTGATTCCTCCATCATTAGTATGCATAATTACAGAACCACCTGCTGTCCATCCTTCGCTTTCATTAATAAAGCATACATCATTCATTGAATTGCCATGAGGCAGTGGATTCTGCCACTCCCATTGAGCAAAAGAAATTGAAATAAAAAGTGAAAAGATAATTGTGAATAGCTTTTTCATTGTTGTTTATTTTTGGTTTGACATCATTCATTTGTCTTAGAAATGATTGATAAATTGTGAAATGCACATAGAGTAATAGCAGAGTTGATTTATTCATGTTTTGGTCTTCCATTGATTTATCAGGAAAATGTTTGAGGTAAAATTAGAATGGAATCAAATTCTGGGTTTCTTCATATGTCTCAGGCTTTACCACAAATGTCTCATGCCCGGAAAACAAAGCATAGGCAAGGGTTTCAAAGTGCTAGTCTGGTGATTTTGACAGGTATTCTGAGGGTGTGACACCATAGTATTCCTGGAAACATTTAGTGAAATAGGAAAGTGTATTAAATCCAACATCAAAGGCAATTTCACTCACATTCCCCGATTTTTGTTCGAGCAGTCCCGCAGCTTTTTTCAGTCTTATGGTACGTATGAATTCGGTTGCAGACTGATCCACCAGTGCTTTGAATTTTCGGTACATCTGCTGACGGCTCATGGCCATTTCCTGGCCAAATTCCACTACATTAAAATCGGTATCAGATAAATGTAAGGTCACAATATCCAGAGCTTTTTGTAAAAAGTTTATATCTGGCTGGCTGAGTCCGGATGTGGTAAATTGTTGTATGGGTAGCTTATTCTCCTTCCAGAAATCGCCAGCAAATATTTTCCTGAGTTTTTGTCGCTGCAATACCAGGTTTTTAATCCTGGCCTTTAACTCTGTTGGATTGAAAGGCTTTGCAATGTAATCATCGGCCCCGGTTTCCAGGCCTTCAATCTTGCTTTCTGAGGAGGCTCGTGCAGTTAACAGGATAAGCGGGATGTGACTGGTTCGTTCATCGGTTTTCAATTTATGACAAAGTTGAAACCCATCCATTTTGGGCATCATCACATCACTCAGCACCAGGTCGGGGATATGCTCAATAGCTGCTTTCAATCCTTGTTTTCCGTTTTCTGCTTCCAGGATAATGTAGGAAGGATCAAGATAACTTCGGATGTAAGCGCGGAGATCTGTATTGTCTTCAACGATGAGGAGGATTGGCTTGCTGCTTTGTTGAGTTTCGCTGCTAGCAGGTTTGGATAAATTGTCGACAGACTTCGCTAAAGCTTCGTCTGTTAAAATTGTCGATTGTCGATGTTCGATGTTCGATTTGTATCCTGTCTATGCCTAAATAACGTTGACTGGTTTTTGGATTAAAAACTTATTTTCAAATATACTTTGTTTATGATGATTTAATGTTGAAATCCGGAAATAACTTGCAAAGTTATTCTGGATTTCAATATTAATTTTTTCCTCATATTCCACTGGACTCAATCTTTTTAAAGCAGCATGGGGTTTCTGCTCATTGTACATTTTAACTGCTTTTTTGAGTTTTTTGACTAGTTCACTGTAAGAGCCAGGATTATAATACTTCAGGTAGTTGTTTTTAATTATACCGTTAATTCTCTCAGCATGTGGGTTTTCATAGACGGATTTTCCCATGCTGTTTTTCATTCCAGCTGCCTTGGTTATCTTACCAAATGCTTTGCTGTAATATTGTCCTCCTCCATCTGAATGAATAATCAAACCAGGGATTTTTGTTTTACCCCTTTCTTTCAAAGCCATTTGTATAGCTGGAATGGTTGTGTATTCTGTCAAAAGAGTTTTGCTTGCTATATATCCAAGTATCCGTCTTGAGAATAAATCAGTAATAAAGGTTAAATAATAAAAGGACTCTCCCATCAAGTAATAGGTTATATCACTCACCCAAACCTGGTTTACACCTGTCAACTTAATCCCACTGATCAAGTTGGGGAACCTGATAACTCCATGGGAATTTGTTGTTCTGATAAAAGAAGCTTTCCTGCCCACACCATAGCCATGTTGCTGAAAGTATGACTCAAATTTATCCCGCCCAATGCAAGTTGGCTTTATTACATAATAGGCATCTCTTAATGACATCCCTGGATGATCTGATCGAAACTGATCCATGATCAAACTCAATTGTTCAAGCTCTTCCTGTTTTCTCATAAAGTGATTCAATTTGCTATGGAAGGCTTGCCTGGTTGTGTCAAGAGCATTATACATTCTATTTAATGAATAGCTCATTGTGTGTCTGTTTTCCCAGAACCATAACTGAGTTTTGAACCAGCTTTTTTTTTGATTTCAACTCCCAGATCTTCTTCTGCGAGTTCTATCATCTTCTTATAAAAGTCCAGTTCTATTTGCTTCTTACCAACTATTTGCTCAAGTTCTTTTATCCTTTGCTTTAAGGATTTTATTTGCTCTGAACTGCTCATGGGTTCAATAATTTGACGATGTCCTTTCTTATACAGACCAGAATATCTATATACCCATTTGTATATGGAGGTCCTTGATACCTCATACTCCTGTGAGGCTTCCGATACGCTTAATTGATTCTTTTCTATCTTGCGTACTACCTCTTTTCTGATTTGTTCACTAAAGCTACGTAATCTTCTTTGATCGAAGGTTTTTCTGAATTCTGAAATTGTTGCCATTTTTTGGATTTACATTTGTCAAAAAACGGTCAACATATTTCAGGCATTGACATCCAGATGCACCTTCAGGTTCGTCTTCTGGTCGGGGATCAGGCTGAAGGATATCCACTGCCAGCTGCTGATCAGTTGTAATCTCCTCCTCCTTCAAATGATTTTTCCCTAGTGGTAAAACCACAGTAAACATAGTTCCTGTACCCAGCTTGCTTTCGACAAAGATCTTCCCGTGATGCAATTCTACCAGTTCCCTGGTCAGGGCCAGACCGATACCGGTGCCTTCCTGGTCTTTGCTGTAATTGTCATTTGCCTGGTAAAAGCGATCGAAGATATGAGGCAGTTTATCCTGTGGAATGCCATTACCGGTATCATGAATACATATTTCCAACCAGTCTTTTATTCTTTCTTTATCCATGAGATTATTATCTGCCGACTCCCGGCTGCCGACTTGCACTTCAATCCTGCCACCTCCATGGGTAAACTTAAAAGCATTCGAGAACAGGTTATTCAATATCGCCTCGATCTTCTCCCGGTCCAGCCAGGCCTTGATATTGTTTTGATCAGCCTCGATGATCAGCTCAATCCCCTTTTGTTTTGCCAGGGATTCGAAAGATTGTACGTAACCTTTGACCAGGGGGATGGCATCTGTTTCCTGCGCATGCAGCTCCAGTTTGCCAGATTCCAGTTTGGACAGGCTGAGCAACTGGTTGATGAGTTTTTGCAGGCGCCGGGCGTTTCGCTGAACCAGACCCAGGTCACTTGCAATGGCCTTGTCTTTTACTGAGTTCAGTATCTTTTCAACCGGCCCAAGGATCAGGGTCAGGGGGGTGCGGAATTCATGGGAAATATTTGTAAAGAAGCGGGATTTCATTTTATCCAGCTCTTCGAGTTTCTCGGTCTGTACCTGCTCCAGCTCCAGCTTATGTAGCAGTTTTTGTCTCCTTGTATAGAATCGTAAAATGATGATCAATATGGAACTTAAAAGCATTGCATAAAGGGTAATTGCCCACCATGTTTTCCAGGGTGGAGGCAGCACTGTGAGCTTTAAGGAGGTTCCGGCTTCGTTCCAAATGCCATTGCTGTTAGATCCCTTTACCTTGAAAACATAATCACCTGGAGAGACTTTCGTATAATTTGCGAATCGCTTATTTCCGGAATATACCCAGCTTTCATCAAGGCCGCTCAACATATAAGCATATTGGTTCTGCTCAGGGTTTACGTAATCGAGGGCAGCAAACTCAAAGGAAAAGAAATTCTGGTCATGTTCAAGAACCAGCTTCTTGATAAACATAATGCTGCTGTCGAGTATAAAGGGTTCACTTCTGACATTGAACGCAGTTATCACAATAGGAGGTATGTAGGTGTTTTTTTTGATCTGGTCAGGATCTATGCTGTAATAACCATTCTTTGATCCCGATCTGGAACCCGCATAAATGATTCCATCACGATCCTGGTATAATCTCATCGAGAACACCTTATCATATACCAGGTATTGCTTTACCTGGTTCTCTGAATGAGATTGCTGCCCGTTAGCTTCAGGATCAAAAGATACCAGGCCTTTTTCAGTAAGGAGCCATAAAATACCGTTTTTATCCATGCACACATCATAAATGAACCCAGCTCCGGAAGGAGCATCCATAAGATACCTTTGAAACCCGTCTTTTTCCGGGATGTATTTATTTAAACCATGATTTGTGCCTGCCCATATTTCCTTATTCTCATCAATATAAACCGACCATATATAATTGTTGCTTATACTAAGTGGGTTATCAGGACTGTGATTGTAAAGGCTGACAGTGTCCATTCCCTCTCCCGTCACTGATATTTGCATCATACCTCTGTTCAGTGAACCAATCCATAGGTTGTAATCAGCATCCTCCACAATGCTTGTTATGGTGTATGAGCGGGTAAACTGGCAAGTTGTATCTAAATTGAAGTATACTGGATCATTTGTACTTTTCTGCTGTTTAAAAAGGCCTACACTGCCCACCCAGATAGTACCCCTGCTATCCTCATATATATCATAAAGATTACTCGGGATGTATTCCTTTCCATTCATAAGAAGTTTGCATTTTATGAATTTGTTCATGGATTTATCCAGGTAGTATATCCCTTCCCGGTTCCTTACTATCCAGATATCACCCTGGCTATCTTCAAATATTTTATAATTGGCAGCCTCATCTGAGAATTCATTATCATTACCAGTCTTATACCATTGAATCAGCCTCATATTATTATCAAACTCAACGATTCCTCCGGGGCCACCAAACCAGAAATAACCTTTGCTATCATGCAAAAATGATTGAGAATTAAATTGAAAATTCTTGTAAAAATCATAATGATGGGCTACCTCTTTAGACCTTGATTCGAAAATGCTGATCCCCGAGATTGTTGCAATCCAAATGGTTCCGGATACATCCCGGTATATTGCCCGTGGGTTTCTCCCGACAAAATCTTCTGGACGGGACGGATCACTAAAAACATGACTTAACTTTTCATTATCCAGGTCATATTTGTATAATCCGTTTCTTGCAATCCAGAGTATTGAGCTGTTATCCATGGTATCAATCATGATGCTCATATACTTGGGATTGGGACTATCCTCAAGGTAAATGTTGAATTTTCTAAAAGGCAGGACTTCGCAGATTTTTTTATCAATCGTATATATCTTATCAGCACAATACCAAAGTTTTCCGTCTTTATCCTCTGTAATGGTGGTGAAGCGATTATCAATTTTCCGCTTATCTGATGTAAGAAGATGGATCATTTTGAATTTCAAGGCCTTCTTATCAAACTGATAAAGCGCATGCCCGGTGCCTACCCAGAGTTTTCCTGAGCCATCATCATAAATACCGCGGATGGTATTGTTATAAATGTGTTCGGGACTTGGTAAAAAGCTTTCAAATTGATCTGTTGAAGCAATGTATCTGTTCAGTCCTCCTGCTTCTGTTCCTATCCATATCACCCCATCTCTGTCAAGATAAGTAATCCTGATCCTGTTCGAGCTGATGCTTTTTGGATCATCGGGATCATAAATGTAGCTGGTAAAGTTTTCTGTTTTGGGATTAAATTTGTTCAAGCCTTGCTGGCTTCCTACCCAGATATTACCCTTTGTATCTTCTGCCATGGTTGATTTAACATAAAGATCAGAGAGGGAATTTTTATCTTCAGGGTCATAGCGAAAGGTTTTAATCTCATATCCATCATACCTGCAGAGCCCTGCTCTGGTTGTAAACCACATAAACCCTTTTGAATCCTGCAAAATACTCCAGGTATAATTTGAGGGTAAGCCGTCTTCTGTAGTCAGGTGGCGGAACCTGAGGTGTTCTTCCTGCGAGAACCCAGATGGAATTAGCAGGATAAAAGTTATTATCAAATTGAATACGATGTTTATCCACCCACGCATTGATGTCTGGTTTGGTATGAATGATAAATATACAAAAAAAAAGAAGGGGATTGAAAGGGGATAGGTGTTGTAGACCTGACAGGTCTAAATTACATAGGATTGTAGTTAAATTTCAAATAAGTTAGAAACTAGACCATAAGCATAATAAAGTGGCAAAAATGTTATTTTTTGTTCGGGTATTTTGCCAAAAGGTGCTTCTGAAAAAACGCAAGCCTGTTTAATGCTTGGGTATTCTTTTAATAATAAATGAAGACTTCTTAATTTACCTGCTGATCCTCCCTTTATTTCAATGGGAACAATTGAATTTTTTTTGTTAATTAGGTAATCTACTTCTGCCGAGCTGCTTTTGACATTTCTTATCCAGCAATATAAGTTACTCATACCTAAGGAAAGGAATTCCTGGCCAACAAATTGCTCTGCCATTGCTCCATTGTACATTGAAAGAATGTTTTTTTTCTTAAACTCAATACTGGCAGGTATTTCATTTAAAGCACGCATTAAACCGATGTCCACCAATATTGCTTTAAATCTTCTTTCCGAGGCTGAGGCTTCAAAAGGTAACGAACCCGGAGAACTCGATTTTATTTTGTGAATTACTCTGGCAAGCTGCAGTAGTTCAAATGCTTTTTTGTTGGTTGGTCCGGAAAACTCATCTGATAAGCGGGTGTATTTTAACTGATGCCCAATATTTTTTGCAATAACACTTAAAATACTTCTAAGATTTTGCTTATCCGTGTAAGGGGTATATTTTGAAAAATCCTGGCGGTAGGACTCCAACAAATCCGATTGAACCTGAAAAACTTCATTATAACTTTGTGTTTTACTCCAAACATCAACACATTCAGGCATGCCACCTATGTATAAAAATTGACGTAGTTTATCCAATAGCACTTTGTGTATTGAATCAGGGAGTTTTTCCGGTTTGGATACTATTTTCTCTGCCAGTTTATCACTACCAATAGCGAGTAGAAACTCATAAAAATTCATTGGATGCATGCTTTTAATATTCACTCTCCCAACAGGAAAGCTAATATCTTTAATGGCAAAATCGAGAAGTGATCCGGCAGCAATAACATGCAAGTCTGGCATGTTTTCATAGAAATAGCGTAATGACATTAGTGCTTTTGGTAAAGCTTGAATTTCATCCATAAACAACAAATCTTTTCCCAGCTCAATGGAATCATTAAATATAACCTCAAGTTCACTAACAATTCTTTGCGGGTCAAGATTATTATCAAAAACACTATGCAGATCGGGATGCTTTTCAAAATCTAGCGCATGAACTTTGCCCTTAAAATTCTTCTCTCCAAATTGTTTGATGATAAATGTTTTCCCAACTTGTCTCGCTCCTATTACAATTAGTGGCTTGCGATTGGTAGATCCCTTCCAATCCTCTAACTGTTTGATAAATAGTCTATACATAATTTGTATTTTAGAAATACAAGGTAAATATAGTAAAAGTAATTTAGAAATACAAGGCAAATTCCGAATTAGTACTTTAGAAATACAGGGTTTATTCTATTGAAGATATTTTAAATCTTGATGATTTTTCCGGTAAGATTTTGTTTTCCGATTAAAATCTGGACAAAGTAGATACCCGAAGACAATTCATTACCATCCCATTTGATATGATTTTTGCCGGCTTTGCCTTTCATTTCGATCTTTGCTTCTTCAACACCATTTATATTGAAAATCCTGAGCTGTATTTCAGAAGGATGTGAAAGGTTGAAACGGATTGATGTTTCTTGGGAAAAGGGATTTGGAAATACAGATATTTCAGTTTCTGTGCTGGAAATATCGTTCACCCCCCCGATCACCGAAAAATCCACTGGCGCCGTCCAGATCTGGTAAATACCGCTTGAATTGTCCATCCAAACGGGGAAGATCTTTTCATCATTGGAAGTGAGGTCGATGTTGTCGCCCTGGTAGCCCTGGCCCAGTCCGCCGATGGAATTGGGTTTGAAGTTATGATCGCTGATCTCGTATTCTTTCCATGTATCTCCGCCATCGGTCGACCTGGCGAGGAAAACTCCCGTGGAATCGCTGGTGGTATTCCTGTCGTCATAAAAAAGCACATTCACTGCCCCGAATTTATCGACATGAACAGCCGGGAAATATTGTATCTTTCCGTTGTTCAGCGCATCCTGGTTCACCCGGATGCCTTCCGACCAGGTTTGCCCGCCATCGGTGGAGCGGTTCAGAATGATGTCGGGATCGTTACCGGCAGGAGGAAGGTCCTTTTGCCCCGTAACGATATAGATCCAACCTTTTCTGGTTGCGTTCGTCGAATCAACTGCAATGAGTGGCAATCCGTTTACCCTTATATTTCCTTTTTCAGGGAGGATGCCCGTGATGCCATTCATGGGGAACGCATTTTCCAGTACTTGCCAGTTTTGCCCACCATCTGCTGAAGTTGCAAAACCTGCATATATTTCTTTAAAAGGAGAGGTGCTGGTCACGCCTGCCCAACAAACATAAACTTCCCCATCCGGTCCCACTGTAACATCCCCTCCGGCACTCCGGTTCGGCGGATCGTTCACGGGAACAGGATCGCTCCAGCTTTCCGCTCCATCATCCGTATAGGAAAACATGACCGGGTAGGGCTGGGCGAATTTTACCCAGCTGGCGTAAGTCCTGCCATAATATGAACTAGCTGGTACTGCGTCGGTGCTTACGGATGCCCTTTCAAGATCATCTGTGGAAATCACCTGTTGATTAGACCAGCTCTGCCCCTTATCATCTGAATAATGAGAATACAATCCTGTGAAAGGCGCCCTGCCCAGGCGGGTCAGGATAAAACTTCCGTTTTTGTCGATGGCAATGCCGGGATCGCCCCCGTGAAAGGATATGGGATCGCCGATGCAGGTGTCGTTGCCTTGCCAGGAGTTGCCGCCATCGCCTGAAACATAAATGCCCTCACTTACAAAGAAAGGGATAAAGTTAAGGGTGTTGCAAGATGAAAACAGCAGCTCGGGATTCATGGGACTTCTTACAATAAATACTTCCGTCTGGGTTACTTCGCTCGGGTAGATCCTGAAATTGTTGAAAACCTCAATACCCGTGTGGCTTTCAGGGTTTTGCTGTCCACAGGTAAGTAGGGGCAAAATGATTAATATCGTAAATAGGATGTTTTTGATTTTCATATGCTTCAAAATGTATATCCCAGTTTAAGGGAGACGAAATAATTACGCGGCGCCCCGGCTTCGTAGAATCTTTTGTCGGCTGAATTGGTGTTGGTGAAACCCACGTATATCTCGTCAAAAATATTGTTAATCCCGCCCGACAGCAGTAAGTTGAAATTTCCAAACCGCATGTCCAACCCAAGCAATGCGTTCAGGATCTGGTACGGGTCGGTTTTGTCTGTATTTGCATCATCTACCCATAGGCCGCTGATATTGCGATAACTCAGCTTTGAGAATAAGTTGATTTTATCCTGGTAAAGCGGATGTGCGTAATTCAGCGCCAGATAAAGGTTGTTTTCGGGTACGCTGGGAACCGTATTTCCGGAGAAGTTCCTTTCTTTTCTCACAAAGTTCCCGCTGCTGTCGATCTCTATGGTCAGGGCTTCATAATCGGTATACCTGAAATGAGACCAGGTGTAAGCAACTGAAAGGTCCAGTCCTTTTAGCAGCTTTACTGAAGTCCCTGCTTCAATCCCTTTGCGGTTGGTCCGGGCTGCATTCCTGAAATATACATTCCCCAGCACTTCGTAGGGTACGATCTCATTCTCAACGATAATGTTGAATGCTGTGAATTCGAACAACATCCGTTTCAGGAAATCCCTTTCTTCCCTGAGTAGGTTCCCTTTGATCCCTGTTTCAAAATTTTTGGATTCCTGCGCCTGGAGTTCTTTGTTGTAAAGGAACCCGGGATCCTCGCTTTCCAGTTCATTCTTTGCCGGGCTGTCGAAACTGAGCCCGAAAGAAGAGTATACGGCAATGTTGGGTGTTAATTTATAATTAAAAGCAAATTTGGGTGTGAAGGCATGGAACTTTCTTTCATCATCCCGCAGTGGCAGGGTTTCCTCTGAAAGTTTGTAAGTTACATCATCATATCTGCCGGTAAGCAGCACAAATAACTTTTTCTCCAGGATCTCATAATTCTCGGAAATGTAAAAACCGGTATTGCTGATCTTTTCATCGGTAAGTTGCAGCAACTGATCGCCTTTCATTCCGCCCAGGTTATCATAATATTCGGTTCGTGCTGGCTGGAACAAAAGATCCCCTCCGACAGAGAACTCATTCTTTTTCCCCAGGAATTTTGAGCGATTGATATATTTCCCGCTAAATCCCAGCCCGTTGCGGTTGATAATACGGTACTGGGACGAAGTCCGTTCGAAATACTTGATGGTGGCATAGGTCGTAATCTCGATCTCGTTGTTGCGGAAATCCCCGAAATACGCATTGTATCGTATACCCAGCCTTCCCTTGGTGCTGATGCGCTTTTTATCGCGGTCGACGGCACGCTGATCCGCCTGGTAAGGATTCTCTTCATATTCTTCTTTTGTCAGGGATCCCGGCAATTTGATCATGCCATCTACGAAATACCCATAGAGGGTCAGCCTGGTATTGTCGGAAGGTTTTGTTTCCACTACGGTATTCAGGATATGCCAGTATTCGTTGCTGTGCTTGCGGTAACCCTTGTATCCCTGGTAAGTGTATGTATTCAGCAAGCGATAATTGTCCGTTCTGATCCCGGTTTTGATGCTGTTCCGGCTCAGACCGAAAGATCCGAACTGGTTCATCTGGCTGACAATGGAATGCTCAAAATCCATGTCATGGATAAAATTGACAACACCACCCGGTGCATTGGTATAAAGAGAGGAGGAGTTTCCTTTTACCACTTCGATGCTGCTGATGGAATTGAAATCAACTGCTTCGATGCGGGTTTGCCCGTCGGGTTCCGACTCAGGGATACCGTCCAGCAAGATACGCACTCCCCGTATCCCTGAATTGGATTGGCTGCCAAATCCACGGATCGCGATTCTTACATCGTGATTGCCATACCTGGATTGCATGAATAATCCCGGTACACTACTCAGCACATCGTCGATGCCAACCAGCTTGCCCTGCCGGTAACCGATGGTTTTGATTCTGGAGACGGGATAAGGGATGTCGATGATCTTTTTGGGCATGCGGGTGCCCGTGATTACTACTTCATCAAGGCTTGATTTGAGGGTATCCTGCTGAAAAAGAATGATGCTTGTGTCTGTTTGCCTGACTTCCTGAGCATTGCCATCACCTCCCGGATAATAGATCAGAAAAACAAGAAAAGCTAAAAAAAGAAAGGTTTTAACATTTGGCAACATAAAGACATCGATTATTTAGAATAATCCAAAATTACAAATATATTTACGGATATTTTTTCTCCGAAAAAAATTAAGGATGAGAAAAGCTGAATCATTTCAAAAACTTACGAAAAAACTCCCCCGGGAAAGAGAAGAAGGCTGGGATGAGAAAGCAATCGAATATGCCCGTTTACCGGAAACGAACAGGATTTTCAGGCTAAAGAAAGAACTTTTGTATGAGGTGATCGAAAAGGATATCTTTCCTGGTATTGATAACAGGGATATCCATGTGCTTGATTTCAACTGCGGTTGTGGTAATGATTTTTCTTTTTTCCTGGAAAAGGGCTGGCATGTGACGGGATGTGATGGTTCCGCGGGTATGCTCAATGTGGCTTTTGAAAAATTCAGGGACCGGATCGACAATGGTCATCTGGAGTTGTACCACGGCATGGCGGAAGATATGGATCAGGATAGTTTTGAGGGTCGGAAATTCGACCTGGTCTTTTCCACCACCGGTGGATTTTCTTATGTGGATGATGCGGAGTTTGTGCGGGAACACCGCATTTTACTGGATATGCTGAAACCCGGTGGCAAATTACTGACCGCCCACCTGACCCCTTTTTGCCTGGCTGAAAGTTTGTACGAAATACTTCACTTCAGGTTCAGCAAGGCCCGCATGCGTTGGAAGAAAACACTGACGATCGTGGTCAAAGATGAAGAATTTACCATGTACCTTCGATCATCCGGCAGGATTGGAAAACTATTAAAAGAAACAGGAAGGCTTGAAAAGAAATATGCTATACTAACACTTACCCCGCCATACCAGACAGGGTATAACCCGGGGCATGCAATCGTTAAGTTGCATAAAGCCATTGACAGAAAATTGCTACGGTTCGGCCCGGCGACGAAGTTTTCTGACCAGGTTGCTTTCAGGTTAAGTAAAAGGGATTGATAACCGCAAAGAACTCAAAGTTTTGCGCAAGGCACGCGCAGCCGGTCAGAATGTAATAAAACATTGTGAACTTTGTATCTTCCTTGCGAACCTTGCGGTTAGCTTTTATCCTTGCTATCTGCAACTACTCTTCGAACCTCCCCCATAGAAAATGGCAACACCCAAAATAAATCCCAGGTTGTAAGGCCACCCGGAATTATTCACTTCATAAATGCTCACATTTTCATTGAACAAACTGATGATGAATGTGACAAGGGAAATAAATCCGTGCCACAGGCCATACCAGAACCCGGCAGGATCAACATCAAATTTTTCATTGCCTGCTGCACAGGAGCTTAACAGGAATAAGGCGATGATTATCAATGGTAACCACCTGATGATCTTTGACTTTCTCATAATCGTTTTGGTTTTAGGAAAACTAAATTAGGAAATTCTTACATTTAAAAATTAATTGCAGGTAAATATTTATGAAGCGGCAGATCCTTTTTAGGCATATTCCCAAAACCGGCGGTACTACCTTAAGAATCATCTTCAACCGGGTGTATGGTGAAGAAAAGGTCTATCATATTAAAAGTACCGATGTGGGCAGTTCATACTGGGAATTCAGGAAAATGAGTGCGCATGAACGGAAATCCTTCAGGGTCATTTCCGGGCATGGGGCTGAAATGTTTGCTGAATTTGTAAATGATCCGTTTGTTGTAAGTGTTCTAAGAGAACCCGTTCCTTTATTTTTTTCGCAGTATCGTTTTCTCAAAACAAGTACACCTTCTTTATATTATGATGAGGTAAAAAAACTACGATCACCCGATGAATACCTGGAATATGCAATCAGTAAAGGGCAGGATAATTTACTGACCCGTTATTTTTCAAATTCCATGCGGTTTTTGATTGATCACTCAAACAGTATTCCCAACATGGAAAAGGAAGGCCCGGCATTGCTTGAAGTTGCCAGACAAAACCTTCACACTTGTGATGCATTGTTGGATCTTTCCGGTTTCGACTCTGGGGTTTTTGCCCTGTCAAAGATGCTAAATTGGAAAGGCATCCCTGTTTACCGTCCCAGCAATATTACCCGGGGAAATAGGGGACTGGCGCAATATGATGCTAATATTCTACAGAAACTAAAGCATTTTTTGCGCTGGGATATTGAACTGTATAATTATTTCCGGCAGGAGAAACTGGATATAGCTTTGCTAAATGCCAACAAACAGGGCCTGGGGAACTTTTTGCTGAAACAGAAAATGATCCGAATTATCGCGAGAGCTATTGGGAAGCAATGAGCATGATGACCCTTCGGCTTTGCTCAGGGTTGAGCGAAGCCGAAACCCGATACTACTCTTTAAAATGTCTGTCATCCTGACCGAAGTCAAAGGATGAGCATAGCCGAATGCGATTTAAAGCGAGTGACGAATCAACCCTTGAAGCAAGCTCTATTTAAAAACCAGCAACAGCAGCCTCAGCAGCACACCCCCGAGAAATCCATACATAAACCAGTGCATCCAGTCTTTCTCGCTTTCCCTGCCCGAGGGGATGAAACCATCCAGCACTTCGATATTCTTGTTGAAAGCGATATTGCCCTTCACTTCCTGCATGCGGTTGTAAATTGTGAGGGTTTCTTCCAACAATTCCATGCGGGTGATGGCATCATTTTCTTTGAAGCCTTCGTTTTTGATGACAATAATTTTACTGAGGGAATCCACCAGGACCAGCCTCTTTTCCAGGAAAGCCAGTTCTTGTTTGGATTTTTCAAGCATGTATTGCTGCCTTTCCCTGATAAATTCCGTACCATTGAGGTAATTGACCAGGGCGAGCTGCAGATCAGTCAGAATTTCCGGATCTTTAACTTTTACGATGATATAAAAGGGGATCTTATCGGTGCTCAGGTCTTCCAGCAAAGGCTCCCGCCTGATATTTGAAGCGGATACCGAAACAATCGACCGGACTTTGTCTTCAGGCAGATCAAGCAAGCTGGAAAGGCCCGAAAGCTGATCCGCTTTGATCAGATCATTCAGTTTTCCCAGCATATCCGCGTAGATCTTTTTTTCATAGTGGACGTAGGAGACCGTCATTTCTGCCGTATATGTTTTGGGTTTCAGGAAAAATACACCTGTACCCAGCCCTCCGAAGATGATCCCGAACAAAAGGAATGAAAGGAAGTATTTTTTAAGGAAATTTTTGAATGAAGTAAACATGCCCGAAAGAAAACCCCTGCCTTCTTCCATCTGGTTCAGCAAAGCCTGCCAGACCTTTTTCCCGTTTTGGTATGGATTGTTCGTTTGATCCGCGTTCATATCGCTTTGTTTTTTTTATCAAATTTGCACTGATGGCCAGAACCTCAACAAATTTAAGAAATTCAGGCTGGAATTTAGCGAATATACTGATTTACCCGGCAGCCTTCCTGGCAGCCACGCCCTTTTTTATCAACAGGCTGGGCGAAAGTGTATTTGGTGAATGGATGTTGATGAACTCATATGTTTTCATCAGTGTGCATCTTGTGGGTTTTGGCTTGTCGCATTCCATCATTGCCCATGTTTCCGAGGCTGTCGGGAAAAACAACAGGCAGAAATTGTATGCCTATATCAATGCCGCAACACGCGTGCTTGGGATCATGATGATCGTTTCTGCTTTCGCAGGTCTTGTTTTGCTGATGGCTCCCATGCATGAAACCGGTTTCTTTGATGAATATACCTGGAATACCATCACTGTGGCCACTTTCGTGATATCCCTTAAATTCCCTGAGCTATTGCTGCAAAATATCTATAAGGGATTTGAATATTACAACAAAGCCTCCCTTTTCAATATAATCAACAGGTTGTTGTCACTCGGGTTTCATATCCTCCTGGTGATGAAGGGATACTCCATCCTGGCAATTTTTGCAGCAAATGCCGGGGTCAGTTTTATCATCGTGCTGGTACAGGCAGTGCTGATATACAGAAGCCTCCCATCCTTCAAACTGCAGCTTGTGAAAAGATTCAGAGAAAGAAAGGAATTATATCATTTCGGGTTCTGGACCTGGCTGCAAACCATCATTGCCGTGGCTTCTTACCAGATGGATCGCTTCCTCATTGCTTATTATCTGGGCACCGCAACGGTGGCATATTATGTACTGGCCTCAACCATAGCAAATCACCTGCACATGGCTTTCGAAGCGGTGGTAAGCTGGTTCCTGCCCAAAATTTCCAGGTTGAAAGCGGCTGTCAGGGAAACCAGCCAGCATTTTCATACCATCCGTGCTGCCTCGGTGGGTTTCTCGCTTTTGCTGATCCTGGGGGTATACCTGATCAGTGAACCCCTCTTCACGCTCTGGCTGGGGCCGGAGAAATTTTCAAAAATGATCCATTTCTTTGAATTGTTCATGATCTTCGAGGCATTCATGATCATGTCAATCGTACCCAAGCTGTACCTGAATGCCATTCGTTCCCTTTCTTTTATTACCCTCCTGGAACTGATGTATAAATCAGGGATCATCATTGGGATGATCATACTTTTCTCAATATACAACACAGCCGAAAGCCTGATATGGGGGCAGATCATCGCCCTGATCTGTTTTATGCCCCTTGAATATTATTTTGTGAATAAAAGGATCATCCGCGGAAATACCTTCCGCGAAACGATCCTGAATTTTTTACCACCCCTGATGGTGATGGGGGCCATCCTTTCTCCCGGCTGGCAGGTGAAAGCTTTGTTTATTGTTTTTACCGTACTTTTATACTGGATTATCTATATCAGGGATAAAAACTTTAAACCTAAACTGCTGGCGGAGTGATCAAAAGAGAGACATATTATATTTTCTTCCCTTTTGTGGTGTTGTATTTTTTTCTGAACAATTTTCTCTTGCCCCAGGGACTTTTATACACCTCCATCCTGAGTCCGGTGTTTTTGTACTGGCTTTATAAAAAACATCGCTTTTCCAGATTATTAAAATGGGGCGTTCTTTTGCTGATCCCCATACCATTTCATTTACTCACAGGAATTGATATGAAATCCTATATCATTTCCACCCTCATGGTATTCGCCGTATGGATCTTTCTTTTTACAGGTTTAAAGGCGGTGGAGGAAATGAATGAAAGCCTGGAGGAGATGTTTCCCCGTATCATGATCATCAATGCAGTTATGATTTTCATTGCATTGCTGCTGCTGCCATTCAAAGGCCTGAGTGAGTTCATGTGGGATTATACACCCATCTCACCTGGTGTACAGGAATTCCCCAGATTGATGTTGCTGGCGTATGAACCTTCGCATTATGCCCTTTTGCTCAGCCCGGTTTTTATTTATTTTATCCTGAAGATCCTGTCAGGAAAATCCACACATCCCCTGGTTTCAAGTCTCGGGATAGCCATACCACTGATCCTTTCCCTCTCATTTGGAGTGATCGGTGCAATCTTCCTGGCTGTGATAGCTGCAGGATTGATCTATTATAAAAAACTTCCTGCCTCATCCGGCTCCTTTCTTTTCAACCTGTTGATTCTATTTGTAATCGTCCTGGTGGTGATCAGTTTCATCTGGCCTTCCAACCCGGTTTTCGAACGTATAGAAAATATTTTTGCCGGCGATGATACTTCTGCCAAAGGCAGGCTCACGCATTCTTTTATGTTCGCTTTCGACCTGGTTAATAAATACAATGTCTGGATGGGTGTGGGGCCCGGACAGGTGAAGATTCTGGCCCATGATTTCATTGTCGACTTTTATAATTATTACGGTGTGGATGCAAAAACGGTCCGTATCCCTAATGCCATGGGCGAAATCTTAGCCGTATATGGTTTTTATGGTTTTCTGCTGAAATTGTTTTTCGAGATCTATTATTTTGTAAGAATGAAAATTTATAACAACCTGTTTTCCCTGAGCCTTTTCATTTTTGTTTTCATATACCAGTTTACGGGAAGTTTTCTCACCAATGTTGCCGAAATCGGAATTTGGGCGCTGTTATTCGGATCCAGGATCAGCACTTTCGAATACGATCGGTTAAAAAGGAGTTCGGGATGAAAGTAGCGCTGATTGCCAGGTCATCATTGTATGAAACCAGTGGGGGAGATACTACACAGGTGTTGAAAACCGCCGCTGAACTTCAAAAAAGGGGGATCAGTGCCGAAGTTTTTCTTTCCTCCCAAAAGATCCCTCACAAAGATTTTGATCTCCTGCACTTTTTCAATATCATCCGCCCGGCTGATCATCTCTACCATATTAAAAAAAGCCGGAAGCCTTATTTGGTAAGTACCATTTACCTGGATTATTCCGAATTTGACCGATTTGGTCGGGGACTATTCAGCAGTCATTTGCTCAAAATCCTTGGCAGATCAAAAAGTGAATATATCAAAAATGTTTTGCGTTATGTGAGAAAGCAGGACAGGCTGGTTAGCCGTGAATATTTGCTGGGGCACAAACGAAGCATGCAAAAAGTGCTGGAAAATGCCAGCATGATACTGCCCAATTCCGCGTCGGAATATAGGCGCTTGTCGTATGATCTGAATGTTGAAGTGCCTTACCACGTGGTCCCCAATGGTATCGATGCCGGAGTTTTTGGTAAGAAACCGGAAGGGATTTGCAGGGAACAAAAGGTGATTTGTGTGGCCCAGGTTTACGGAATGAAGAATCAGCATGCCCTGATCGAGGTATGCAATGCCCTGGATGTTCCCCTGGAGATCATCGGAAAAGCCCCGCCCAACCACAAAAAGTATTATGACTATTGCAGAAGGATCGCCAGCAACAAAGTGAAGTTTTACGACTTTATGCCACAGGAAGATTTGGTAAAACATTATGCCTCAGCAAAAGTGCATGCCCTGCCCAGTTGGTTTGAAACTACAGGCTTGAGCTCATTAGAGGCCGGTGCAATGGGGTGCAGCCTGGTGGTTGGTGCGGGAGGAGATACCCGTGATTATTTCGATGGAATTGCTCATTTTTGCAGTGCAGATGATATGAAAAGCATCCAAATAGCTGTGGAGAAAGCTTTGACAGAAGATGTGAATCCAGAAGTTCGGAATAAAATTTTATCGGAATTCACCTGGAAAAGGGCGGCGGAAGCCACGCTTTCGGCATACAAAAAAGTAATGAACAATGAATCCTAGACTTTCAATTGGCATACTGGGTTCAAGAGGAATTCCCAATAACTACGGGGGATATGAGCAATTTGCAACGGAGCTGGGAATTCGGCTTGTGCAAAAGGGTCATGAGGTTTCTGTGTACACTGTCCGAGAACATCCTGTTCAAGATCCTTTTTATAAAGGCATCAGACGTATACTGATAAAGAATCCTGAAACAGATCTGGGTACTTTTGGGCAGTTTTTGTATGACCTGTATTGCAACCGCGACAGCCGGAAAAGAGGATTCGATATCATACTGCATCTGGGATATACCAGCGATTCGGTCTGGTACAGGCTGTGGACGGGCAAAAGCACCCACCTCACCAATATGGATGGACTGGAGTGGAAGCGTTCCAAGTATAATCGCTATGTCAGGAAATTCTTATTATACGCTGAAAAACTTGCCACTCTCAAAAGTAAATTCCTGATAGCGGATTCTTTTCCCATAAAAGATTACCTGGAAAAAACTTATGATAAGCCTGTCCGATACCTGAGCTACGGGGCTGTGATCCCATCCTCCTTTAAGGAAGATCATCCAAAAGCATTGCATCTTGTCCCGGGGCAGTATGATCTGATCATTGCCCGTTTCGTGCCTGAGAATAGTATAGAAACTGCCATACAGGCAAAAATAAGCGCAGATGATAAAATTCCTCTTGTCCTTCTTGGCAGCGACAATCCATACAAGCAGAAGCTGTTGAAAAAATATGGCACCCACAATTCAGTGCGTTTCGCGGAGGCTGTTTTTGAAAAGGAGAAAATCGACAGCATTCGCAGGTATAGTCGTTTCTATATCCATGGACATTCCGTGGGAGGAACAAATCCCTCATTGCTGGAAGCCATGGCTTGCAGATGCAATGTGATCGCCCACAACAACCCTTTTAACAGATCCGTCCTCGGTAATAATGCCTTTTATTTTTCCAATAGCAAGGATTTGAGTGTTATCTTTAAAAATAAAAAAGAAGATGATTTTCTGACTTGCAGGGAGACTAATCTCGAAAAGATCAAAAATCATTATCATTGGGACATAGTTTGTGATGCCTATGAAAAACTCTTTTACGAAGCACTCTATTCTTCCGCTCCTGATTAACTGGCTCTGGGCAATCCTCTGGCTCATGTTGCCTTTATCCCGCAAGGGCTCAGTGGCTGCGATCTGGTTGCTGGGAATTTTGCTGATCATTCAATCCTTTTTACAAAAACCTCCTGTCAGGAAAAAGCAGCTCATCATCAGCCTTTTGCTTTTTTTGTTTTTCCTGAGTCATGCCATTGCTTTTTTCTTCGATCCGCACAGGCAGGAATTGCTGAACGGACTGGTCAGGAAGCTTTCTTTGCTTGTTATACCCCTGATCATTCTTCTCGGGAATAACATCCTCTATAATGCGCGAAAGTGGTCCATGCGGGGATTTTATACGTGTCTTGTCATTTCCGGCTTGCACATGATTGCCGATGCACTGCTTCATTCCATGGATGGTTTTGAAATGAAATACTGGATGTACCATGAGTTTACGGAACCAAACACATTGGGTGCAGTGTATTATTCCTGGTACATATCCATTGCAATGATCAGCCTTGTTTATACGAAACAGGATGCCATTGTCCAAAAATTGAAATATTATTTGTTGGTTTTCTTTGCAATCCTGCTGCTGCTTTGTGCTTCAAAACTCTTTGTAATGATAACAATCCCAATTGTGTTGATCAGGATCTTTCTTCAATTTAAAAGAAAGGAGAAAATAGCGGCACTTGGGGTATTGATCATCATTGCAATCCTGGGTGCATCTCCAGTTATAAAAAGGTTTAAGGAATTGAAAAACACGGACTGGGATGTTATTACCCTGGATCAGTACAAATACGATACACCCTTAAACGGCATCACCCTGAGACTGGTTCAGTGGCGGCTGGCATACAAGATACTGGAGGATCAGAATGCATGGCTTTTCGGTACAGGTGCGGGGAGCCGGCAGGAAATCCTTGATGCCTATTATGAAAAGTATAATCTTTATACCGGTAATCCAGAGTTGGACGACCGCGGTTACCTGGGTTACAATTTTCACAACCAGTTTGTTGAAACGGCAGTTGGCACAGGCCTTGCAGGACTTGTTATACTTTTGTTAATATTTATATATGTTTTTTTCTGCATTCGTATACAACTAATTTTGCCAATTTTTGTCTATATAGTCACAACAATCTTTTTCTTCACCGAATCAGTTTTGGAACGGCAGGCAGGTATTACGATGTTTTGCCTTCTGGTATGTACTTTCAAAACTGATGTTGTTTTGAAATCTGACAAAAATGAATAAGATTTTAAAAAAATATCGTGAAGAAGTAATGGTTGGCAAAGCCTACCTGGATACCTGGGTGCCGATTACCTATAAACCGGTTGAGAGGAACAGACTGGAAAAATTACATTATCGTCTCCTTAAGCGGTCTTTTGACCTGCTCAGTGCAAGTTTGCTTTCATTGCTGATCCTTCCCTGGCTGATCCCTATCATGGCGGTCATTATCAAACTGGACTCGAAAGGACCTGTATTTTTTATCCAGAAAAGAACCGGCCGGGACAGGAAAAGTTTTTATTGTATAAAGTTCAGGTCGATGCGTGTTAACGATGAAGCCAACAGAAAAAGAGTTACTGATAAGGATGAAAGGATTACAAGGGTAGGCGAATTTATGAGGAAGTATTTTGTCGATGAGATACCACAACTTGTAAATGTTGTGCGTGGAGATATGAGCATGGTGGGGCCCAGGCCTTTTATGTTATGGGATAATGTGCGGGATTCCAAGTTGATCGAAAATTACCACGACCGGCACAAAGTGAAACCCGGCCTGACTGGCCTGGCACAGATGAGAGGCTATCATGGTATGGTCAATGATCAGAAGGATTTATACAACAGGATTACTTCCGATCTGGAATATATTGCAAACTGGAGCTGGTACGGGGATATCTTTATTATCTTTGGAACAATCGTGCATATCATTCGTGGTATCAATGCCTGAAATCAAAACAAATCAGCAGCTGAAAGAGGGGTGTGCCAAATGTCTGAAGTACTTCGGAATCTTTAAATATCCATTAACCCCGGAGGAAATTCATACATTCAATCCCATGGAGGCCAGTATGGAAAATGTACAGGCCGCTCTGGAGGAATTGTTGGTGGAGGAAATAGTCTTTAAACATGATGATTTTTTCATGCTTCAGGATCAGGCGGCATGGGCTGAAGAAAGAAAAAGAGGCAACCGTCGGGCTTATGCATTGTTGGATCGGTCGAAAAAATTTGTCAGGATTATTGCTTCTTTCCCATTTGTCAGAGCCATAGCCATCAGCGGTTCCCTCTCCAAGTTTTATGCTTCCAAAAATCCCGACATTGATTATTTTATCATTACCAGGGCAAACAGGCTCTGGATTGCCAGGACTTTTCTCCATCTGTTTAAAAAGTTAACTTTCCTAATTGGGCATGAGCATTATTACTGCATGAATTATTTCGTGGATACAGGGGCATTGTTGAACCAGAATCAGAATTTGTACGGAGCCATTGAAACAGTCACCTTGTTGCCAGTTTACAACAAGGAAATGATTCTTGAATATGCAGAAATGAATGACTGGAGTCGGAATTTTCTGCCGAACCATCCCGGGATTAAAAATTTCCAATATCTTATAAAAAACAGAAAAAGACCCTTGAAATCTGTGCTGGAAGCTTTAATGAATATCTTGTTCCCCGATTATATGAACCGTTTCTGGATGAAGGTGACCGATCGCAAATGGCGTAAAAAATGGGCACGCCACAACTACAGCGAAGAAGATTATGAGCGTGCCTTTCAAACTGAGATCCACATTTCCAAGAATCATCCGGATGATTATGAAAAGAAAGTACTGCAATCACTAGAAAATGAAACGCAAAAACAAACGCAAAAACAGTCGCTATGAGCAAATGTATACTAATCGGTGCAACAGGATTTTTAGGAAGGGACCTGTTGTCGGAACTAATCAAGCAGGAAGAGGAGATCCACGTAGTTGAGCACAAAGAAAAAATCAATACATCCGATCATTATAAAATTATCAAAGGTGGCATTTCTGCCCTGAGCACAGAATTGATCAACAAATTAAAACCGGACCTTGTATTTCACTGTGCCCGCCCTGTCATGCCAGGCTTGCGCTGGGCTGGCCGGAAAATTGCAGCACAGTGGGCAGCAAGAATGAACAGGTCCCTGATCAGGTCAATGCAGCGTTGTGATTTATATCCCAAGCTTATTTTTGCTTCAGGCAGCCTGATGTACGGTAACAATCCATACCCCAGGGATGAAGAATCCGTGTTGGATCCCATCAGCTTTGCGCGTCAGTATGCAAAAGGTGAAAAACCTTTGCTGGAAACATGCAATGATAAAAAGTTCCCGGTGCAAATCCTGCGCTTTCCCTGGTTGCTGGGCAAAGGCTCCTGGTTCGGATGGTTTTACCTGGATAGTATCAGGAAGCATCAGGCAATTCCATTGTTTGGCGACGGACAGAATAAAATGCATTTTCTGGATGTAAAAGATGCTGCCGCTTTGATGTATCGCTATGCCAAACAGGCCAAAACACCGGGACTTTACAATGTGTATTCGGACCAGCTATTGACACAGGCGGCATTTGTGGAGAAAGTATCAAAAGTGTTTGGGGTTGAATCTAAAGATCATAAGCAAATATTCTCCCATGGAATTGAAAAAGAAGCGCTGGAAGCTTTCCACTCCAATATTGAACTGTCCTCTGTGTATACAGAAATCCTGGAATCTTTTAAATACAGGAGTGTTGAGGAAAATCTGAAGAGGATAAGGGATGATTCCAAATAGCAAGCACCAAATATCTATTTGTTATTTGTTATTTCGTTGATAGCTATTTCCTGAATACAAATAACGTATATTCTCCTTTTGACCACCAGTGGGTATTTTGCAGTTGCTGGTCTTTTTTCCAGTGTTTATTGATTTTTTCCTGCTGGTTCAGAAATTTCTTAAAATTATACCAGGCGGGGAATAGAATGCTGTAGCCTTTTTTTTCCATTAATTCGAAATCAACGAAAGATTTTCTGATCTCTACCGGGCTATAACACTTGGAAGGCAGGTGACGATCGACCGAATATCCTCCCCATTCTTTTTTCAGGCGGGCAAAGGCAGTCTTGAAATTCAACTTGAGGCTTTGCACGACCATTTCGCGCAAATACCATTTATTCACAAAAGTCAGTACAGCATGACCATGTGGTTTTAACAGGTTGTGGATCTGATCGGCTGCAAATCCCAGATCTTCCACCGTGTTGAGCGCCCCAAAATAAACGTAGATGAGATCAAATTCCTCCGATTTGAAATGCTTTGTCAGGTCCCTTTCATCGCTGACCAATACCTGTGCATTATCAAGATTCATTTTCCGGATTCTCTTTTGGGTCAAACCCACCATTTTGGGAGAAATATCCACCCCGGTGACCTCACGATCCGGAAACTCATGTGCAAACCAGCTCACATCGAACCCCGGTCCGCATCCAATCTCCAGGGCTTTTTCGAAAGGATATTTTATGGTGATCTTCCTGAAATCATCCCGGATCTTTTCCAGCAGGGGGTTTTCTCCGGCCCATTGCTCAAAGCCCAGGTCTGCGTCCTTGTCGTAGTATCTGGCTACATTTTCGTAGAAATTATTTTGATTCTTTTTTTCTGCCATGCTCTGAAAATATGAATGATTGGTGAAATTACAAATAACAAGCACCAAATAACAAATAATTTGCCTGATGGCCTCAGGAATTACAATTACCAAATGAGCAAAATTTAAACGTCCAAAACCTTGAATTGGGAAAATGTTTTGTTTATTGTTATTTTGAATTTATCCCCCGGAAGGCAGACATGTTTTGTTATTTGGTGTTTGAGTATTGTTATTTATCAGTACTTTGGTATCTCCTGTCCTTCCATCCATGGTGCACCTGCTGCAACCAGCTTTTGTTCCAGTTCAGGCAATACCTGATTTGTAATTTTTTCGAGATCTTCTTTCAACTGATCCATCTGTAATTTTCCGATCTCCAGACTTCGCTGCTGGGCTTCCGTGGGACCATATGAATTACCGGTACCTGAAGATGCAAAACCATATCTGGTATATACGGTCGGGGGAGTACCTTCCCCTGCCTCCCGTTTGGATTTATTGCCATAAAGTTGTTCTTCTATGTCCATCAGCTCATTCCTGACATCATCCAGGTTTTCCAGCAGGCTGTCGGAAACTTTTTCGGATCTCAACAAAGCAACCTTCATAGCTTTTGTTTTCTTTTTGGCATTTTTCAGAACGATGGCTCCGGCCGTGATGGCTTCCCGCAAATCCTGTACTTCTTCCAGGAAAGCAAGGGTTTCTTCCTGGCTTGCACCCTGCAGTGATGGCTGGTACATTTGCTTAACATTGAATTTCACAGGTTCGCTCAACTCCCTGTATTCCCCGTTAACAAAACTTGCCATGCTTACCGTATAGGTATCCGGCAGTGCCATCAGTCCCCTGGGCCAGCCACCCGGATTATCTTCATGCACATCGATGGCACCTGTATTTTTATAATGCAGATCCCAGTTTTCCCGGTGAAAACCTTTGGAAGCGGAACCCTTGATGCGGCGAACCACATTTCCTTTCTCATCTCTGATGGTCAGTATAATACTCGGATCCTCCTCACGTCTTTCTTCCTCCACAGTTACCCAACCGGGAAAAGTAACAGGCTCATCAGCTTTCTCTTTCTTTTTTTCCTCTTTTTGCCTTTTTATTTTTTTCGTTTTATATCCTTCCGCGAGATAATAGGTAAACACTGCCCCGTAAGGAGGGTTTTCCGCTGTAAAATATGAAGCTCCCTGCGAACCCTTGCCATAGCGCTGGATGTACCACCATGCATTTTTTACCGGGAAAAGTGTAGCTTCTTCATTCAATTTTTCTTCGTCAATATGTCGCAAAACACTGTAATCATCAAAAATATAAAAGCCCCTGCCAAAGGAAGCACCGACCAGGTCGTTTTCTCTTTCATGGATGGCCAGGTCGCGGAATGCGATGGTTGGTGCACCATTCAGCTTCATCCACTTTTCCCCGGCATCAAGGGTGAAATAAATACCGAATTCGGTTGCCAGGAAAAATAAGTCTGGCTTTTTATGATCCTGTACAATGCGCCAGAGCAGGGTTCGATCCGGAAGATTGCCGCTTATGGCTTTCCAGCTTTTGCCCCTGTCCTCGCTTTTTACCAGGTAGGGATCCAGGTCGCCGAACTTGTGATTGTCGAGGACAACATACAGTGTATTGACATCGTGCAGATCAGCTTTGATATCATTTATGAATGCTGTTTCGGGAATGCCTTCGATATCGCCCACTGCAATTTTCCGCCAGTTTTCCCCGCCATCTTCTGTGACCTGTATCAGTCCGTCATCCGTGCCCACATAGATGAGTCCTTCCTGAAGGGGTGATTCAGCAATGGATGTGATCGTATTGTATTGCGACATGGCATCCATGTCCCAGGCATTGTCCCAGCTTTGTGTTTTTCCCATGATGGGCAGTTCAAGCCGCTCCTGGTTTTTCGTAAGGTCTCCCGAAATAGATTGCCAGCTGTCGCCCCGGTTTTCCGATTTCCACAATCTCTGGGAAGCGAAATAAATGCGTTTCGGGGAATGGGGGCTGACCAGGATGGGAGCATCCCAGTTGTATCTTTCAAAACCTTCCCCTTCTTCGGGCTGTGGACGAATGTTCAGCCTTTCGCCCGTGGTCATATCGATTCGATTCAGGTATCCCTGCTGGGATTCGGCATATACGATTGCCGGGTTACCCGGTTCTGTTGCCGGCTGATGGCCGTCGCCGCCCAGCACCAGGTACCAGTCCTCGTTGCTGATCCCGTCGCGTCGGTCTGTTCGGGACGGGCCCCCTTGAGTGCCGTTGTCCTGAGTTCCGCCAACGATCTTATAAAAAGGTTTGCTGTCGTCCAGGGCCAGTTTGTAAAACTGTGTAACCGGCAGGTTGTTCACATAACGCCATGTCTTTGTGCCATCAAATGTTTCATAAATACCACCATCCGTTCCCACCAGCATATAATCCGGGTCATCTTTACGGAAAGCAATGGCGTGATTATCCGAATGCTTATCCTTTTCGTTCATGCGTTCGAAGTTTTTACCGCCGTCTTCGGAAACCTGCATCCTGACATCCACCAGGAAGATCTTGTCAAATTCGTGCGGACTGGCATACAATTCCTGGTAGTAATGCGGGCCGGTAGCTCCGGCCACGGCATCGCTTTGTTTTTTCCAGGAAGCGCCTCTGTCTTCCGATTTGTAAACACCCCCTGTTCTCCTGTCCAGTTCGATGGCTGCATAAAGGATATCCGGTTTTTGAGGAGAAATGGCCAGTCCAATTTTTCCCATGTTGGAAGAAGGAAGACCTTTTTTGAGTTTAATCCAACTTTCGCCACCATCTTCTGAGCGATAAATGCCTGTTCCGGGACCCCCTCCCATGTATGCGGCAACATTCCTGTGTCTCTGCCATGTGGCTGCATACAGCCTGTCGGGATTCCTTGGATCCATGACGATATCGGTAACACCTACCCATTCGTTATCCCCCAGGGTTTTCTTCCAGGTCTTTCCGCCATCGGTTGATTTGTAGAGACCTCTCTCATCTCCTTTGTTCCAGAGCGGCCCCTGTGCAGCTACCCAGATGATATCGGAGTTTTGAGGGTGAATGATGATCTTTGAGATATGTTCTGATTTTTTCAGTCCCATGTTTTGCCAGCTTTTTCCGCCGTCATCACTGCGATAAATACCATCTCCATATCCTACATGCCGGCCGCTCACATTTTCTCCTGTACCTGCCCATATGATATGAGGATTATTAGGATCGATGCTCACACAGCCAATGGAATACGAAGACTGGTCGTCAAAAATAGGTTGCCAGGTTGTGCCGGCATTGACTGTCTTCCAGACGCCACCCGAACCAACGGCAACATAACAGATGCTGTTGTCATCCGGGTGAATTGCAATATCGGCTATGCGGCCAGACTTAAATGCAGGACCTATGCTGCGTAATTTAAGACCTGCAAAGGTTTTGGATGAAAAAAGACTTGAATCTTCCTGATCCTGTGCATAAGAAAAGCTAAACAAAAACAAGGACAGGCTAATGCTGAAAAGGATTTTTATAAACTTCATAAGAATTGTTGTATAAGTTAATATAATCTTTCAAATGTAAAATCTTTTTTCGTATTGTGTTTTCCTGCATGGCTTCAATCTACTATTCGACCGGATCAGTTTATAATTTGTTAATTTTATGGTTTTGTATGAATGATCAACAGCTTTCGTTATTAAAACATTGATAAACTTTTACTCAGAGACAGCGAAACCCAGGAGCACAGGTGTTTTTAACCGGACATTAGCGGAATTTTGAAATTATGTTGGATAACAACACTCAAAATAATATAAAAAACGATACAGGCAGGGATAGTAAACTTGCTTCCATCTCGATGGTGCTTGTCTTCATCCTGGTCATTATCACAGGGATCATTTCCTTCATCCTTTTGAACCGAACCCTCGAAAACATCAGCAGCAATATAAAACCCGACAGGCGCCTGATCCTGACCAAGACCATCAGCAATGAATTAAAAGAAGCTGATAACAATGTGAAATCTTTTTCACTTACGCAAAATGATGAATACCTGAAAGGCTTTTATCAATCGGCACAGAATACGGACAGACATTTGAATGCCTTGAAAAACAGTATTCATGAGGATGATAGCTTGCAAGTTTACCTGGATTCCCTGGGCAATCTGGTTGAAACAAAATACTTATTGCTGGACAGCCTGCTGGAAATTCAGGATGAATACCGTGTTCAGCAGGCGCTCGATAATTTGGTAAGTACCATACATGAGGATAGCCTGCAATTCTGGGAGGAGGAAAAGGAAGGTTTTTTCAGGCGGCTGTTCAAAGGAAAGAAAAGAAAAGCCGAAGAAGAGTCGGCCCGGCAAGCGGAAATTGAAGCGTTCAGTCGTGAACTAAATGAAATAAGGCGGGAAGAAATTGCAAGGGAACAAAAAATTCGTGACCTGGAGTTGAAGCTAATCAACAGAGACAGAGTCATCATGGAAAGAATATCGGCCCTGCTTACGGTTCTCGACCGGGCTGTGGTGGCCAGCATGCAGAAAAAAACCGACATGGCAGAAAAGAGAAGTCGGCAGATCAGTTGGGTCATCGGGGCTTTTGTATTGTTAGCTTCGCTCTTGCTGATTATTGCAATTTTCACGATCATTCGTTTTGTAAAGCGAAACAACAAATACAAGCTTGCATTGGAAAGTGCGCGGACAGAGGCTCTCAACCTGGCCAGAACACGGGAAAGTTTCCTGGCTAACATGAGTCACGAAATCAGAACACCCATGAATGTGATTTCCGGCTTCACCAGGCAACTTCTCAAGGGTAAATTGATAAAGGAGCAACGTGAACAGCTCAACATAATGCAAAATGCTGCCGATCATTTGATCCATATCCTGAACGATATCCTGGATTTCTCCAGGCTGGAGGCCGGCAAGCTGTCCCTGATCGAAAGAAATATTATCCTGAAAGACTTGCTGGAAGATATTGTGCTTTTTTTCAGTCCTGCTGCGAAAGAGAAAAACAATAAACTTCTCTTGCAAGTCGATGAACGAATTCCCGAAGTATTGAAAACCGATCCCATCCGCTTGCGCCAGATCCTGATCAACCTGATCGGGAATTCGATCAAGTTTACCCGAAATGGAAAAGTGGAGATCAGGGTTGAATCTGCGGACGAAGTAGCAGGTTCAGAAGAAATTAGGATTTGCGTTGAAGACAATGGCAGGGGTATTGCCAGGGAAGATCTCCAAAAGATATTCCATGCATTTGAGCAAAGCAGTTCAGATTCAGAGCAATCTGCGAAGGGAACCGGTCTTGGACTGGCCATCACTAAAAAACTGACGGATCTGTTTGGTGGAAACATCTATATCAAGAGTGAAGAGGGCAAGGGAACTGAAATATCAGTTCTAATTCCTGTAAAGAAAGGCAACAGAAATGAAATCCGGAAAGAAGAAAAAGACAAAGCAGGATTGAAGCTGCCGGCCGGACTGGATATCCTGGTGATCGATGACGAGGAATATAACAGGCAATTGCTTAAAGCCATGCTCTCCGAGCAGGATGTTGAGATCACCGAAGCGGAAAATGCAGAAGAAGGCCTGGAACTTTTCGAAAAGCTTGATTTTGATATTGTTCTTAGCGATATCCGGCTTCCAAAAATGAGTGGTACGGATTTTACCCGGAAGATCAGGCAGATGCCGGATGAAAGAAAAGCAAAAACACCTGTGATCGCACTTACCGCTTCGGTGACCAGGAATGACCAGGAAAAATATAAAAAGGCAGGCATGGATGATTTCCTGCCCAAACCGGTGCAGGAAGAAGATCTGATCGGGATGATCAACAGGCTGGCCGGGAATATTGAAAATGTTAAAGAAAGCAAGTCTGAAGACAGGCAAGAAAACGTGCAGCCCGAAGCTGATTTCGATACGGATGAATTAAAACGCCTGAGCAATGATGACGAAAAGTTTTACCATGAGATGATCGATCTGTTCATCCTGAATACCGAATCGGGTTTCGAGGTGATCAGAATGCATCTGGAAAATCATGAGCTTGAAGAGGTAAAAGACCAGGCCCATAAGATCGTTTCCCCAGCCCGGCACCTAAAAGCGAACAAATTGATCTCACTGCTCAAGGAAATAGAAAACATGGAAAGCGGGAAAGAAGATACAGTACGGATCAAAGATTTGCTGGATCAGGCCGAAAATGAGTTTAATTCCATAAAAAGCGCCCTAAAAGCATAAGTAATGAAAAAGAAGCATTTCAGCATATTTGCAGTTGAAGACAATGAGTGGTACAATCGTTTGCTGGTACATACCCTTTCGCTGAACCCGGATTATCATGTCGAAAGTTTTTTTACCGGAAAAGACCTGCTCGATAAGCTCCACGAAAAACCGGATGTCATCACACTGGATTACCGCCTGCCGGATACAAAAGGTTCGGAACTGTTGAAAAAGATCAAAGATTTCGATGAGCGCATCGAAGTGGTGATCATCTCGGAGCAGGGGGATATAGAAACCGCTGTTGACCTGCTCAAACAGGGCGCCTTTGATTACATCGTCAAAAGCAACGACATCAAGGAACGCCTGCTAAACACCATCAACATCATTCGGAAAAAATCCGGAATGCAGGAAAGGATTGATGACCTGGAAAAGGAAGTACAGAAGAAATATGATTTTTCCAACCTGATCGTGGGCAAGAGCCCGGCCATGGAGCGGGTGATGGGTATGGTGGAAAAAGCCATCAATTCCAACATTACCGTCAGCATTTCCGGGGAAACCGGTACGGGGAAAGAAGTGGTGGCCAAAGCCATACATTTTAATTCTGTCCGGAAGAAAAAGCCTTTTGTCCCGGTGAACATGTCGGCCATTCCTTCCGAACTGTTCGAAAGCGAATTGTTTGGACATGAAAAAGGAGCTTTTACGGGGGCTGTCACCAGGAGGATTGGAAAGTTCGAGGAGGCCCAGGGTGGCACCCTTTTCCTGGACGAGATCGGGGAAACCGACCTGAATTTCCAGCCCAAGCTCCTGCGGGCATTGCAGGAAAAGGAGATCACCAGGATCGGCGGCAACCAGCAAATCAAAGTGGACTGCCGCATCATCGTGGCCACCAACCGCAAGCTGATGGAAGAAGTGAAAGAAGGCAGGTTCCGAAAGGATTTGTTTTACCGCCTGCAGGGAATTCCCATTGAATTGCCGCCATTGCGCGAGCGCGACAAAGATGTGCTGATCCTGGCCCGTTATTTCATGGAAAACTTTGCCAGGGAAAACAAGGAAGTTCTCAAAAACCTTTCAGAGGCAGCCAGGAAAAAGCTGCTGTCCTATGACTGGCCCGGAAATGTGCGCGAACTGAAGTCTGTGATCGAACTGGCCATTGTCATGTCGCAGGGCGATACCGTGGAAGCAGATGATATCACCTTTGTTGCATTCGATATGATGCACGAACTGCTTCCGGAAGAAATGACCCTGCGGGAATACGACATTCGCATCGTGAAGTACTACATGAAAAAGTACGACAACAAAACAAAGATCGTGGCCGATAAGCTGGGCATCGGGCAAACGACGATCTACCGGATGCTGGGGGAGGGGAAGGAGACCGGGAGACCGGGAGACTGAGTGATTTGGAGATTGAGTGACTGTATGATTGAATGAATGTAGGGATGTATGGATGTATGGATTTATGAATGAAAGACTTAGATGTGGAGAAATTGGGAGATAAGCCATCACTGCTGGGCTATGGCGAAGCGGGGAGACGGTCTCAAGGGTCACGCTCAAAGCTAGGCTCTCGTTGAGAAATTTACTTTCATCCTCAGATGCATGAACCACGGCCAAATCCAAATAATAACCGCTAATTCATTTTGTATAATAAGGTTTGACCATTATGGCTGTGGCTTTGCTATTAAGGTTTGCCGGAAAGATAAGGTTTTCCTGCAAGAAAGTCGAGTTGTATTGGTCTGGCAATTTACCGAATCAAACCTTATTTTTAAGTTTAACCTTCGTAGCAAAATTGGATGAGGTAGGACCTAAACCTTATTACCTTATTGGGCAATTCAAAACTCAAAATTCAAAATTCCAGTTATTTCTTTTTCATTTTGAAAACCCCTTTTTCATTCTGAAAGTAAAACGGATGCGCATAAATTTGTAAACTCAACACAGTCAACGAGATAACACAATCATATCTTCCGGCATAAAGTTCGGTACCTCCGCATATGAAACTTTAAATCAATTATTCATTCAATCGGAGGAAACAGTCATGGAAAAAAGAACAAGATCAACAGCCAAAAACATTTTGATAGCAGTGCTGATCCTATTCAGCGCAGTAACATTTACCCTGGCATATTTGCAATATGAGGAGAAACTGGGATATATGGAAAAGGTCAGCAATGCGGAAAGCAGGGGGGAGCAGAAAGTTTTCGAAATCTACCAGCGCATCGATCAGAACCTGGCCGCCATCCGTGAACGGGAAGGCCTGATCAAAAATACGATCAATGCCAGGAATCGGGAAGGCAGCTTTGATCCTGAAGACAAGATCAACAGACAAATTGAGATCATTGAAAGAATCATGCAGCAAAACCGCGACCTGATTACCAGCCTGAATACCGAACTCAACATCAAGGACGACAAATTGCAGGATTACAGGAAAACAGAGAAAAATCTCTGGGTAAGGATCAATGAATACAAAGACATTGTGGATGCCCTGAACGAGCAGAATGAGATATTGTACAAGGATCTCGAGATGAAAGAATTTGAAAAGGCATCTCTCGAGCTTGCCCTGCAGGAACTGGATGAAAGGATAGAACAGAAGGTCGCACTGATCAGCGAGAAGAATGAACAGATCTACCACAAGGAGAAAGAGCTGAATACCGGCTATTATGCTGTGGGTACTTATCGTGAGTTGAAAGAAAAGGAGATTGTTGAGAAAGAAGGTGGCTTCCTGGGCATCGCCGCTGTGAAAACCCTGAATGCCGGCTTTGATCCCACCATGCTTTTCGAGATCGACACCAGGACTGTGCGTGAGATCCCCGTTTGGGCCGGAAAGGCGGAAATCATCACAAACCAGGATCCGGATTCCTATACTTATGAAGCATACAATGGTATCATAGAAAGGATTCGCATCGAAGATCCTGAAAAATTCTGGGAAAAGAGCAAGTACCTGGTCGTCATCGTCAGGGATCTGTATGAAGGAGAACTGGCGGAGGCTTGGTGAAAGAATAGAAGGGGCATTTTACGATCCACCATAATTCCCCGCAAAAGGTGCCGGTTTGGCCGGTGCTTTTTTTTATACCCCCTCTCCCGTCTCCCCCTGGAGGGGGAGAAGTCCAGGGATGCCTGATAACAAGTTTTGCTTTTTAAATTACCGACTTATTGAAACACAATAAGAATGCAGGCAGCCCATAAAGTCCCTCACCTTCAGGGGAGGGATTCAGGGAGGGGTTGATTATCTGAGTATTTCAGTAAAAGATGAAAGGAAGAAAATATTCCTCATTCTTAATACCCCCTCTCCCGTCTCCCCCTGGAGGGGGAGAAGCCCAGGGATGCCTGAAATTGCCTTATGTTGATCAATGAACGGTTTACCTGGAATATCATTCGATAACAGGCAGCCCAATAAAGTCCCTCACCTCCAGGGGAGGGATTTTGGGAGGGGTTAAACAATCAAGAATTAACTAATCTATTTCAGCCATAAATTCTTTTATTTCCTTAATGACTTTCTCAATATCATTTAAAACCTCGTGATTATCAAATCTAATAACTCTTATTCCAAATCTTTCAATTTCAGATTGCCTTCCAATATCATAATCTTTTTGAAATTGATGTATTTGACCATCAACTTCAATTACAACTTTCTTTTGATGACAATAAAAATCAGCAATCCATCGATCAATTGGATGTTGTCGTCTGAATTTCAAACCAAGTAATTGCTTGTTTCGTAATTTTTCCCATAAAACTCTTTCCGCTTTCGTCATCCTGGATCTGAGCATCTTTGCCTTCTCAAATACCGAATACTTTGCGCCATAATAAAGATTTAAGTCAACTGACCTTTTACTGTAAACCATTTTTTTAGTTTGAATATTGATACTTTTTAGGAGCTATTTGTCCCAATAAAACTAGATTTTTATACCCCCTCTCCCGTCTCCCCCTGGAGGGGGGAAGCCCAGAAATGCCTGATAACAAGTTTTGCTTTTTAAATTACCGACTTATTGAAACACAATAAGAATGCAGGCAGCCCATAAAGTCCCTCACCTTCAGGGGAGGGATTCAGGGAGGGGTTGATTATCTGAGTATTTCAGTAAAAGCCGAAAGGAAGAAAATATTCCTCATTCTTAAAACCCCCTCTCCCGTCTCCCCCTGGAGGGGGAGAAGCCCAGGGATGCCTGATAACAAGTTTTGCTTTTTAAATTACCGACTTATTGAAACACAATAAGAATGCAGGCAGCCCATAAAGTCCCTCACCTTCAGGGGAGGGATTTAGGGAGGGGTTGATTATCTGAGTATTTCAGTAAAAGCCGAAAGGAAGAAAATATTCCTCATTCTTAAAACCCCCTCTCCCGTCTCCCCCTGGAGGGGGAGAAGCCCAGGGATGCTTGATAACAAGTTTTGCTTTTTAAATTACTGACTTATTGAAACACAATAAGAATGCAGGCAGCCTATAAAGTCCCTCACCTTCAGGGGAGGGATTCAGGGAGGGGTTCATCCCTTTTCATTATGAAAACCCCCTTTTCATTTTGAAAATAAAAGCCCTTTGATCCAAAATCTTAAAACGCACATTATCAAGGTTATATGATCATGTCTTGAAATGGCACAACTTCGGATAATACAAAAGCAACTTGATAGACAGCAATGAAAAAAAATCAACAATAAATATGGAGGAACAAATCATGAGAAAAGATGAAAGATCAACAACAAAGAATATCGTGATTGCGATACTGGCTTTTGCAACCATCGGTGTAGCATTATTCGCCTATATCCAATACGACGAAAAACAGGCCTTTATCACAGAAGTTAGAAATGTAAAGGAAAAAAGCCGGCAAACCGTGCTGGACATTTATAACAAGATTGATAAGAACCTGGCCGAGATCAGGGAGCATGAAGGTTTGATCAGGAACACTATCGATACCCGTTCAAAAGAAGGGAATGTTGATCCTGAAAAACGTATCAATAAGCAGATTGAACTGATCGAAAAGATCATGGAACAGAACAGGAACCTGATTTCACACCTGAACAATGAACTGAACGTGAAGGATGATCAGTTACAGGAGTACATCCGTCGTGAAAAAAACCTGCAGGTTCGTGTTGATGAGTACAAAACCATCGTAAAAGACCTGAACAATAAGAACCTCGCTCTGCAGAACGATCTCGAAGCTGCGCAGTTCGAGAAAGAAACGCTCGAACTTACGGTTGAAAACCTGGATGCAGAGATCGCGCAAAATGTTTCCTTGATCAAGGAACAACACAAAACCATTTCTGAAAAAGTAAATGAATTGCACAGGGCCTACTATACGGTCGGGACTTTCAAAGAACTTGAAAAAATGCAGGTGCTTGAAAAAGAAGGCGGGATCCTGGGCATCGCAGCCGTAAAGACACTCACTGAAGAATTTGATCCTTCAACCCTGCAGCAGATCGATACAAGGCAGGTAATGGAAATCCCGATCTATGCAAAGAAAGCTGAGGTTGTCACGAATCAGCACCCGGACACATACACACTCGAAACCCACGGAGATATCATTGAAAGGATGATTATTGAAGATCCTGAAGCATTCTGGAACAAAAGCAAGTATCTGGTTATTGTGGTACGAGACAGCTTTGAAAGCGAGCTGGCAGAAGCCAGGTAAATGATTCCAAGATTGGAGGTGTTCAAAGGCCCGGTATTTCGTCAGGCCGGGGCATCAAATACTCAAAAAACATGGAATCGAATGATTAAGTAACAAATCTCAAATCCCAAAAAATAAATAAGCATCAATGAACAAAACTCAAAATACCAAACAGTTCTTTGCTGCGGATATTTCTGTATTGACTTATTCGAATTTGGAATTTATCCTCCAGTAGGCGGACAAGTTTTGTTATTTGGTACCTGCGGTTTGAGGTTTGGGATTATTGAACAGCACGGAGGGATAGCAATATCTCTCCGTTTTTGCTTACCAGCACCCGGTTTACTTTTGTCTGTAGCCCATTGAAGTATTTAACATCGTAGGATACATATGCATCAGGACCCACCGAAGAATCAATTTTAATGTTCATGATCTCTTTGATTCCACCATGTTTGTCGATGAGGTTCTTGCGGCCCAGTTTTAATCCTTTGACCAGACTTTTCAGCTTTTCTGGCGAAAGGCTGTCGGTGCCATGGGTCATGGTGAGCAGACTGTCAATTTTTCCCTCGTTCCAGATCGTGAAATACTGGTTCAGAAAAACTGAAGCATTGTTCTTGTCGATGGTAAGCTCCGGTTTGTTTTCACAAGCATAAAATACAATGATGATTATGCTTATAATTGTGATTATTCTGACAGAGAGTTTCATATGCATCCTTTTTAATTCGTAGCACAAAAATATTATTTATAAAGGAATCGTAAAACAGAAACGGCTTCCTTTTCCTTCTTCACTTTCCACCCGGATACGACCTCCTTGCTTTTCAACAAATTCTTTGCAAATGATAAGTCCCAGTCCGGTTCCCTTTTCATTGTTTGTGCCGCGAGAAGTTTTGTTTTCATCAAATGTAAAAAGGGTATTGATCTTTTCTTTTTTAATGCCGATACCATTGTCGACCACACAATAAGTATAGCTCTGATTTTCCACACCGGATTCAATTTTTATGTTACCACCTTCCGCTGTAAACTTAATGGCATTGGCCAGCAAGTTGCGAACGATTGTGGCCATCATGTTCCTGTCACCGGAAGGATTTATTTCAGGATCAACATGATTCTGGATGCTGATGTTTTTTTGATTTGCAGAACTCATGAGATAGTGAATGCTTTCCAAAGTAATTTTTTCCATATCGAGGACCACGGGCTTATATTGATATGATCTGCTTTGGGAGTATGCCCAGTCAAGAAGATTTTCAAGCAGTTTGAATCCTTCTCTGGAAGACACATTCAGTTTTTGCATGAATTCCTTCATGGTTTCCTGATCCATCTCATCCAGATTCTCACTAAGCAAATCCGTAGAGGATATCATCAGGCTGATGGGGTTTTTCAGATCGTGGGCAATGATCCTGATCAGGGTGTCTTTCATGGCATTTAACTCGGAAAGTTCTTTGTTTTTTTGCTCGATTTCCTTGTTCTGATTACTCAAATGCCTGTTGAGTTTTGTTTTCAGGATAATGTTCCTGTAAAGGATCAGGGCAATGATGACCAGCAATACACCTACAATGACTATGGCCAGAATCTGGTTGTTTTTCTTTTCAAGCCGCTCCTGTTTCAGGAAATTCTCTTCGCGAAGGACCTTGTTTTCCGCCTGCTTGCGTTTCAATTGCAAGTAGTTGATCTCTTTTTCTTTTTGTTCATTGAAAATGCTGTCGGCAAATTCTTTATGCAGACGTTGAAAATGAAGGGCTTTGTCCCATTTCTTTACCGATTCGTAGGCTTTCGACAGAATTCCTGTAACCTCTCTCAAATCCCACTTTGCATTGATCTTTAAAGCAAGTTCATAAGCTTTGAGCCCCCATGTTATGCTTTGGTTGAAGTTTTCCAGTTTATATTCGGCTTTTGCCAGGTTGAGCATGGCATAGGTCCTTTCCCAGTTATTCTTGTAATTTTCTTTGTTGATGACCACGAACGAGACTTCTTTCACTTTCTCAAATTTCTTGGTTCTGAGATATATTTCCCCCATTAAATTGTTGACACGTATACTTTCAAATTCATTCCCGATGTCGAGGAACATTTTCATCGATGAACGGGCGTAATGCAAAGCACTGTCATGATTTTTTTTCGAATTGTACGCAATGCCCAGATTGTGCATATTCCTGGCCCAGAGTAGGCTATCACCGTTTTTCCTGCAAATTTCAATTGATTTTAAATGGTTTTTGATCGAGCCGGCTAAGTCATCCTGCATGTTTTGAATGATGCCTATGTTGTTATAACTGATCGCTATTCCATCGATGTATCCCATTTTCTCGTAAAGTTCCAGGGCTTTGTAAAAATATTCAAGTGAGGAATAATATTCCCCTTTAACGTAAAGTGCACCACCAATGGCATTGGATGTTTTCGCCTCCAGCAATGAATATCCGTGCTCCCTGGCAATTTTATTAGCTTTTTTGTAATAATGAATTGCAGAATCCGGATTATGATACTTGAAAAGTGTTCCAAGTTCTGTCAGTAGTTCAATTGTCAGGCTGTCACTCAATTGTTCATTTTGTTCTTTGAGAATTTTTTTCAGGGAATCAGTTTTATCATTTGAAAAGGTGGGTGTTGTTGTGTTGAGAACAACAGATAGAATAAGCAGGGTGTATAAAAACCATCTTGTTAATACGCCCTCTTTTTTCTCCTCTGGCCTGTTTCGTTCTCTTGTTTGATTCATCTTAATGTTTTATGATCTTGTGTGTGGAAATTTCATTTTCTGAATGTACACGGATGAAATATATTCCAGTCTTTAGTGCCGAAGTATTTTTTACAAATTTGTTTTTGATCCCTGCCTCATAGCTCATGACCCTGTTCCCAACAATGTCAAAAATTTCAATAGAGCATCGAAGAATTTTATCGGAATCGATTCTGATTTCAAGGTGATCCTGAAATGGGTTCGGGTATACCGATATTTCAGTTTGTCTGTTTAAAACGGTATTTTCTTCCAGTCCAACCCATACGGTCTCAATACCAAAAAAGTGAAGGATTTCATACATCAGCTCATCTTTGGTATAATCACCATTTTCAAAACCTCCGAATTCAAAGGAAGCTCCAATTGTTTTATAGCTACCTTCATCGTAAGAAACCGCGGAGATATATTCGGGCTCGAGATTCATGAAAATATCCGTAGCAGGTTCAATGGCAGCTATCCTGTCGATCCAGTTGTTTTCTCCCTCATAGGTATAATCCATGCCTTCCACGATAGAACCTTGCATACCGTTTAAGCTGCCCAGGTCGGAATCCCCATCATCCAGGGCTTCAATATTGAACATATCGTGCACGGCCGTTTGATCATCATAATACCATGTATCACCACCTTCCATGTAAATATTGCCACCGTTCTCAAGATAGTTGGCCAGTTTTTGTCCTTCGGCTTCTGTCAGGGCATAATTGTCAGGGTAGATCCCAAGGCATACAAAGACACTCTGGTACAAATTAGGATCTACATCTTCCAGGCTGTTTACCATGTCGCGGGCCACACCCAGGTTGTTAAAGCATGCATCCATTTCAGGAAATGAATTGTGATTGCCGTCGAAATCGACAACAAGCACCGGAATTTGTCCCACGACCACTTCAAATTCACCATTTGCTGAGATATCCATATCTGCGGTGATGGCCAGTTCAAAAGCAGCCAGATGCCCTTCCGGTGTTGTTGCATCCGCAATAATTGAATATACGCGTTGTGCGTTCGTATCTGCTGCAATGTCGCCATAACTCACCTGGCTTTCCGGTATTTCGATATACGGGCTGGGAGAGCTTAAATCGCCGAGCACATTGTATGCGCCGGATGTTCCATTGTTTGCAATGGAAATGATCAGATCCGCACTTTCCCCGGGATCGATCTTTCCGTTGTTGTTGCCGCCTGTATCATCAATGCTGTATTCAACATAGGCCAGGATGGGAGCATGTGCAATATCCGTAAAATTGCTGGTCCATACATCATCGCCGCTATCACTAATGTCAAGGGTAAAATAAAGGGTATGGTTGTCGGGTATATCGTTGGCCAGTTCAATCTGAAAACCATCCCCAATGCTTTTTGTGCTGTCTGAGGGAATATTTCCGTAAAACTCAGTATCGTCAACTATGGTGACAAAATCGTCCTCCGTGCTCAAAATTGCTGTTACATCAGTCGCATTTTCAGTCCCTATATTTTCCAGGCTGATGCTCAAATAAGAGCTTTCTCCGTAGTCAAGCACTCCATTGCCGTTTTCATCATTGATTTCATGACTCTGGTATACAACATAAGGACCGTTGGCCGGAATCACTTCAACCTGACCAATATGGGGCAGGTAATTGAATCCGGTAATGACAAGGTCGAGCATACCAACCTCTGTAAGTGCATCAAACTGCAGGGTTGCACTGCCGTTTTCAACAAAAGCCGTTGCAAGGATCACGTCCTCCTTCGTCAGGGCAACTTTTGCTCCTTCGGCATCGCAGGTTACAAAAAACTGGGTAGCACCGATGAAAACCGTTGAATTATAGCTGACCAACATATCAGCCGGCATGGCTGTTCTGACCATCAGGGAAGGATCGCCGAAACAGGTCCAGGTGTCGGTCATCTCATCACCGGCCGAGCCATAATCATCGTTCATTTGCATACATCCGTTCATGGAAATGCCACCAAATGTTCTTTTGATGTTATCGGTATAGCTTTCAACCAGGATGTCGTTCATCTCATCCTGTCCGCTCATGGGCGGATTCCAGCTCTGGTTGATGGTCGACATCATGGTGGCAATGGCGCCGCTGGGTTCTCCATTGTTCTCAGCCCGCAGCCATGCTTCCGCAAAACAGGTGTTTCCCACGAAGTTACCGTTCACACAGGCCACCGACCAGATAAATGGAAGCATGCCATTGTTGGTGAGATTGTCCACATCATTGTTTGAAAATCCGCTTGAACCCCAGGAAAAAGTGCTACCATGACCCGTATAATTGATCAAGGAGGAACCTGCATTGATCTCGTTGGCCACCATCTGTGGCGTTGGATTGCCAGGATCATCCAGTCCGCCCTGGCTGCCATCGAACAATTCGGCGCTTTCTGTGTAGGTAAAAGCAATCAGGTCGCTTTGAATATTCCGTATGTGTTCGTAATCATATTCGTTGTCATCGCCCGGTCCCTGGCTCGATGCAATGCCAATGTTGGCCGAGAACCAATCTGTATCTGTGTTGGGATTTTTTTCATAATCCAGGGTTCTGGAAACCTGTGTTTCGACCTGGGCAACAGTTTCAGCAGAAAAACGTCCCACAAAAAGATCGGGATAATGATCATTTCCCACCACATAGCTGTAATCAATATCGGAATCCCCGCTCGACCAGGAGGGTGTGATCTGGGCGGCATCGCCCACCAGCAGGACAAAAGTCAGTCCGTTGTTATTGTAATAATCGGCAATGTAAGTTTTGATATCATTTGAATTGTTCCCGATGCTTGCAATATCAATCACTTCAGTTGGAGTACCTGTTTTGATGCGCCATTCGGCCAGGCTGTCGATGGCATCGATGAAATCCCCATGGCTGATGATCAGCATGTTGCCGTGTTCCTCAAGAGGATCGTAGCGCTGGGCGGTAGTATTCAGAAAGTGTTTCTGATAGATCTTGCTGAATTCCATGTCAATCTTTTCCGCTTCATTTTTCCGCACCAGCGGATTGAAACCATCATTGTTCACCTGCTGCAGTTCAACGGTAATTTCGTCGTACACCCGCAGTATCTTTTTTACAGGATTGTATTGAAAAGGATAAACGATAACTGTTTGCCCGCGATAATCACGTATGATATAAGGGCTGCGCAAATCAGCCAGTTTTTCTGGATAAAACCTATCCTCCTGGTATTGTTTCCCATAAACATAAGGAACATCTTCCGGATTGATATCACGTGTAAGGTTACCCCTGGAGGGTGCTACCTCAATGTTCTTAAATTCTTTATATGAAGAAGAAACAATATTTGCTTCCATGCCCGCCTGGTCGGGAATGATCACCGAGGTAGTCATTTTTGGCAGATCCGGGGCTCCCTTCAGCAGGATGGGTGTGGATCCGTCGAGCCGGATAAGCTGTGCCTCCCCCTGCGGTGTTTGCACTTTTGCGCTGAAATATCCATCCACATTGAACTTGATCCGGGAATGCACAATGCTGGAAGACACCAGACTTGTTTTGCCTTGAACAGGATCTTCGGCATGAATGGGAACCCAGTCCTGGGCCTGCGTAAATCCAAAAACAATAAGCAAAGAGATGATGGAAAAAAACTTCTTCATATGAGATAATTTAATGTACAATGATAATTTTTCTAATATATTTTATTTGATCAATGATCAGTTCACAATGATAGATACCTACTGGCAATCCGGAGGCATTAAATTCAAAGTTCATATTTGAGTCAGTGATAATATAATCCTCCAGTACTTTTGCCTGCAAACGGCCAAGTTCGTTGTAAAGATAGATACTGGCAACATTGCCTTTTCCGGCCTTTAAGCTGAAGTTTAGTTTGTGACTGCCGGGGTTTGGATAAATGTTCCATGAAATCTCTTTTCCTGAGGTTTCATTTTTTCCAACAGTGGGAGGTTCGGGCGGAAATACGATATAATCCACCCAGGCGCAATCATCACCCGCACTTACCGAATAGTCCTTCTGATAGGTCCATTTGAACGTATGCAAACCGGTCTCAACGGGAAAGCTTACCCGCTCCCAGGCTTGTATTCCGTCCCATCTGCCCATTTCAAGATCATCGATGTAAAAGGCGAGATAATCATAATTGTCTTCGTAAGGATCGTCCTCGCAACTGACTTTTCTGTAAAAAGAAATGCTGTCATCCATGGCGACATTGTATTCAACATACATGGATGTCGACTGGCTGTCGAAGATATCACCCGATTGTGAACAATAATCTCCCTCATAGGCATCTTCTTCGCAAATCTGCCAGAATTCGTTCCCACCGAAAGACCACTCATAGTTATTGAAATCGCCACTTTCCCAGTCTTCAAGGATCAATCCTACAGGGCTGATTATTTCTTCAAACAATTCATAGTAACCTGAGAATGCATTGTATTCAAAAGTAAGGGATGTTCCCGCTTCCATTTCTTCAGGGGTGCTCACGGTATATATTGCATTGTAAGTTTCTGCTGCCTGCAGGCTGTCGATCCCGATTAAATTGTTATGCAATACCACCTCTTCATGTGAGCAATTCAGCTCTGCCGTGACCTCTGTAATCAATGCATGCCCGGTATTGGATGTTTCAAAGATCAGGTCGGCTGTTTCGCCCGGGTCCAGCCGCCCGTTACCGTTCCCATTTGCAGTATCGTTGATGGTAAAATCCGCCAGTTTGAGTTCGGGAGCCTGCAGGATCATGGTAAAACTGCCGGACCATTGCTCTTTATCACCGCTTTCCATCAGGAGGTCGAAAAGAACAATGTGCTGATCGATTATATTTTCGTGAATATCTATTCCAAAGGCATTTTCCAGCAAACTGGTGTCGTGGGCGGCAATAAGGCCCCACTCTCCGAAATCATCGGTAATGCTCACCATGGTATCGCTGGTGCTTAGCATTGCTGAAACTTCATCCGCATCATCCTTGCCAACATTTTCCAGCCACACATCCAGTACAATGCTTTCTCCATAATCAGCCTGCTGGTTATTATTGCCACTTGCATCATTGATTTCTTTATCGTTGAATATCAGGTACGGACCATCGGGTGGGATCACATTGATTGAGTCCATCAAAGGAGCCCTGTTCTGACCTGTGATCACAAGTTCCGCTTCACCTGGATTTGTGAAAGGTTCAATGTCGAGGCTAATGTTGCCCAGGCTGTCGGCCAGGCCTGCCCCGTGTAATGCTCCGTTCATAGAAAGGCCAACATAGGCATAGGGCTCAGCACTTATCTGGAAAGTGTCTACACCAATAAAAATAAAATCCTGGTAAGTGGCCATCATGGGAGGAGGTTCCGAAAAGTATACCATCAGGGAAGGATCACCCATCAGGTGATAAACCTCCCAGTAATATTCGGCTGAAGCGGGTGTTCCTTCGGTTACGGCCAGGTTTCCTGCATAGATCATTTCGTCCTGTGTGACGTACCACTCGCCGAAATCCTCACCATGATCGTGGAACATACGGTCGTATGCTCCCAGTGTTGTTTCTTCGTAAGGGGGTGGGTTTTCCGATATCTGGCCAACGCCAACACCCCAGTAATAATCGGGATCCCACATGGTGTTGTTGGAACCCCCGATATAACCGAGAGCGCCTTTGTTTTCTGCTCTCAGCAATGCCTCTCCAAAACATTCATCCACTCCGAAAGAATTCGACTGGCAGCAATTGCCCACCAGCAAGCCGTACATATCTTCATTTTCAAGTGTGGATACATCCGATATGGTAAAACTGGGACTGGACCAGCCTCCCGGACCGCAATGAGCAGTGTAATTTCCATAGGATAGGCCATCGCTGACATCCTGTATGATATCCGCAGAATGATTTCCTGATTCAGGATACAGGTATGTCTGGGAAGTGATGCCGTGTGTGTCATTGAAATAATTGGTGGTGCCGTAGTTGATCTGTCCGTTGCCCCAGTCGTATCCATGGGTTCCATCCATGCCTGCTACCAGAACCACTTCATTCAGGTAGGAGGGATCGGGCATTTCATACTTTTCGTACTGCAGGGTCTTATCGATTTGCGGCTGAAGGTCGGCACTGTCTTCTGCTGAAAATCTGCCGTAATAAACTTCCGGGAAATAATCTCCGGTGTATTCGCAGTAAGGCAGGTCTGTTACATGACTGCCGGTATTGCCATAAAATACAGGGACCTGGTCTACATCGCCCACGAACAAAACGAAGGAAGGAGCAGGATCTTCAGTTGTTCCTTCATCATAAAGGCTCTGGAGGTATGATTGTATAGATGTAGTGGTGTTTCCAACATCCGGGTCATCGGTGTATGCCTCGATCACAGTAAATCCTTTTTTTGTCTTCCATTCGATGAATGGCTGAAGCTGGTTTTCGAACAAGGGATCGGATACGATCACGTATTTCACGGGATAACGCATGAAGTTTTCACGCGAAGCAAATGATTGATAATTGATCAACTGCTTTTGAATCGCTGTGAAAAAAGGAGAATAATACCTTTGCTTTTTTTCAATCGTGGCCGGGATATCTGCATGTTTAAAATTGATCCCGAAACGGATCTCATCAAATACCCTGATCGTATTAAGAACCGGATTATATTGCACAGCTGCGATATTGACACGACCGATCCCGGTGCCCCGCATATATCCCAGATTGTCAATGCTGACGAGCTCTTCACCGGTAAATTCATTTGCTTCATAAGCAGCATCATCGATTACAAATTCGTGGTAGTCCTGGCTTTTGATGTGTTCGGGTTGCAATGGAAAGAGAGGAGCATTGAATCCCAGCTCTCCAAGTTTGTAGTCGGTATATGATATTTCATAATACACCACCTCCGGCTCTGCTCCTGAAGGTATTTCGATGAGCTCTCTTTTGACCGGCAGCCTTGGATGGCCGATCATGAGACTCTTGGTATATCCATGTGATTTCAAAAACACAAATTCCCCGGCCTCCGTTTGCACATTGCGGAGATCAACGACAGAAAGGATGTTCCTGGCTTGAATACCTGCGAAATCCGCCGACAGTATCTCCAGCCTGTTTTCATCATTTTCCCTGACAATAATCTTTCCGGCATGTAAGTCGAACCCCGGGAGGATCATTGTAAAAACAAGCATTCCAACGATAAATGATCTTCGCAAAACTCTCATAAATTTCCTTTCCGGCTATGCCACAAATATATAGAAAATTATATATAATTTTTGAGGTTTGGTATTTCATGGAGACATCCGTTAAAACAAAATGGTTGTCTTATGTTTATTAATATATATTTGAATATGAATGATGCGGCAATTATTCACAATGGATTGCAGGCAATTCATTTTTTGCTCTCAACTTTGCGGAGGGTTATATCCGGGTTTTCAAGTTGAAAATAACAAAAAGGTAACTACCCCAGCTTTTGCATGAAATATTTCCTGGAGATCTGTCTTACCGGCATCCAGGCTGATATCAAACCAATGAGGGCAACGGTAAGGAAAATGTACACAAAATCCATGAACTGCATATCCACCGGATAATAATCCACCACAAAAGAACCTTCACCCGAACCAAGCCGCAGGAGTCCAAACTCCATTTGCAGCCAGGTAATAACGCCGCCAAGCAATAATCCCAGGATGCCACCCAGGAGGGAGATCATCATTCCTTCCACCAGGAAGATTTTCCGGATAAGTTTGTTGTTGGCCCCCATGCTGTGCAGAACGGCAATGTCTTTTTTCTTGTCGAGTATGAGCATGGAAAGGGAACCGATCAGGTTAAAGGTGGCAATGATCAGGATGAATGTTAGGATGAGAAAGCTGACCCATTTTTCCGAGCGCATGATCTTGTAAAGCAATTCCTGTTGCTGGAAACGGTTCTGCACCCTGAATTCATTACCGGCAAGTTCTTCAACCCGGCTCTGTATTGATTTGATGTCTGCACCTGCTTTGGTTCCGATTTCGATCGAACTAAGCTGATTGGAGTATTCCATCAGTTCACGCGCAAAATCGATGGGCACAAGAATATAACGGGTGTCAAAATCCTGTTGTATTGAAAAAACACCGGCCGGCATGATATTTTTTTCATTAAATGCATTTTCAAAACTCAGGGAGGGCGACCTGGTACGACTGGGCACATAAATGCTGAGCGGAGAACTGAAATCTGTGATGTTTACGCCCAGAAAATAAGCTACTCCTGCACCTAGGACGGCAAAATTTCTTCCCTTGCTTTTCAATTGAAATCTTCCATCTATCATCATTGAATCCAGGGCAGCACTGTTGAAGTTATCTCCCAGTCCCTTGATGGTGACAATATGTTGTTTGTCGTCGTATTGCACCAGGGCATTGTCCTCCACAACTTCAGTAAATGAGACCACACCCGGCAGGCTTTTGATCTCATCAGCCGGGAGCTGATCAGTTGTAAAAGTTTTGCCTTCTTTGATTTCAATCTTCAGATCCGGGTTGAATGTGTTGAAAAGACTGATCACCAGATTCTCAAAACCGTTGAACACCGAAAGTATAATGATCAGTGCCATGGTACCCAGGGTGATCCCGGACACTGAAATCCCCGAGATAATATTGATGATATTATGGGATTTCTTGGAGATCAGGTATCGCTTCGCTATGTAAAACGGGAAATTCAAAATATCTTTTATTTCCAGGCTTTTATGATAAGACCGGTTCCGGTTTCATGCCTTGTATTCACATCAATCTTATTCAATATAAGGGAAAGCGGGAACATGAGCAGATAATAAAACGGGAGCATAATGAAAAACAGTTTGGAAGCATTCAGCATCAGGATGGGGTATTTCATGGAAATACGCCAGGAGATCATGCCGGGTTTTCCATACTGGTATAGTGCTTCTGTTTTTCGAAAACCTGCACTTTTCAGCTTTTCCTGGATCTCTTCAATGTTATATCCATCCCGGACGTGCTCATCGATAAAACTGCGGGTCCCGTCGTTGTTGTATGTTACGTCATGATCATGATCGTGTACGTCGGATCCTCCCTGGTCGGAAGGTGTTGAAACCAGCAACATTCCGTCCTTTTTCAGGGCCCTGTTAAAATTTTCAAATACCTTCACATCCTCTTCGATATGTTCCATTACATCCACAGATAGAATGAGATCATATTTATCCTGCTCATCGAACTGAACCAGGTCGGCATATTCGAAATGTACTTTTTTCTTGCCAATGCGTTCGAAAAAGCGCTTGCAGTCTGCGATTTGTTCCTCTTTTACATCCACCGCCCTGATTTTCCAGTTTTTGAATTTCCTGGCCATAAAATAATCGTACTGCCCGAAACCGGAGCCGGCATCCAGCACCTGAATTTCATGTTTGTTCGCCTTTCCAAATCTTTTTAGTTCTCTTTTCACATGCCAGGTGCGCAAAAGCAGCAGATCCAGCATGCAGTAAAAAACTTTGCGCAGGAAAGGGGTTTTGTTAAAAATATTGCCCAGGCTTCTTTTGATTGGGTCGTATTTCATGCTTTATTCATTCAGTAAATTGTCGATATTTTCGATATAATCCAGCGAATCATCCTGGTAAAACTGTAATTCCGGGACTTTGCGCAATTGATTTTTGAGTTTCTTCCCGAGCTGGTAGCGAATTTCACCGTAGTGAGCACGTATAGCCTCGAGCAGCCCTTCTTTGTTGTCAGTTGCAAAGAGGCTCAGGTAAACTTTCGCCAGGCCAAGGTCAGGGGTCATCTTCACCTTAGTTACTGTAATCATCGCACCTCCGAACAAACCGCGGGTTTCGAGCTGAAATATATCTCCCAGGTCTTTCTGGATTTGCTTTGCTACCCTGCTTTGTCTTTTTGAATCCATGTTGCAAAGTTAAAATATAAAATCCACAGATGCGATATTTATCGGATCTCTGGATTTTACATAATTAATGTAAACTTAAAAATGGGTTAACATTCACCCCTTTTCAGCATGTTACTTTTATATTTATTCTTCATCTGTTAACCGAATCGAAAATGCAAGCAACATTTAACCTGTGTTCGCATCACCCATTCTTTTTGCTGTTTCTGATATTTCTGTTGTATTCATGTGAACAGACCAATCACAAAAATAAAAATGGTAAGAATGGTATTGCTGAAGTCCATGCCACTGTTGAAACCGAATCTGTAAAACACAGCGATGATGCTGCTGATGATCCCGCCATCTGGTACAATGCAAAAAAACCGGAAAAAAGTATTGTTTACGGTTCCGACAAACAGGGCGGGATATATGCATATGATCTTGATGGCAGGGTGTTGTTTTATAAAGAGGTTGGCAGGATCAATAATATTGATATCCGTTACAATTTCCCGCTTGAATCAGGGGAGGTGGATATTCTGGGCGGAAGCAACAGAAGTGATAATACCATTGTACTGTACCGGATCGATCCCGATTCGGGCTTTTTGCTGAATGTGCTTGCTAAACCCATTCAATCCAGGGTACGCGAAGTTTATGGTTTTGCTTTGCAACACGATCCCGACAGCAATCTCTTTTATGCACTTGTCAACGACAAAAGCGGGCAGGTGGAACAATGGGAACTCATGCCAGGCGATGCGAATACCATTGATTGCAAACTGGTCAGGACCTTTAATGTCGGAGGACAAACAGAAGGTATGGTGGTGGATGATTACCTGAACTACCTGTACATCGGACAGGAAAACAAAGGGATCTGGAAATATCATGCCGACCCCTATCATCTGAACAATCGGGTTTTGATCGATGACACCTCCAGCAAATTTATCAAAGCAGATATAGAAGGGCTTTGCATATACCATGCGGATAGCATTAATGGATATTTAATTGCATCCATTCAGGGAATGAATACTTTTGCCATTTATGAAAGAAGAGGGATTAACAAATATATTGGTAGTTTCAGGATCGTAAAAGATGGTCTCGATGGTGTATCCGAAACAGATGGCATCGAAGTATTGAATATGAAACTGGGTGATAAATTTCCAGAAGGTGTTTTGGTCGTTCAGGATGGGTTTAACCATGAAGGTGATGCGTTGAAAAACCAGAATTACAAGTTTATTCCATGGCAGAACATTGCCAATGCCTACGATCCCGAACTGCTTATGGAGAATACATATTTTCCATATTAAGGCTTTTGTTTTCTCCGGTATACTCCGGCAAATATAGCCATTTCCGAAACAATTCATTCGTGTTTTCGTGGCTATATTTATATTACATTTGCATGTGTGAAGAATCTGTTCCAAATACTCAGGTACGTTAAGAATTACTGGGGCTATGCATTCCTGAACGTCATGTTCAACATTCTGTCGGTAATTTTTTCCCTGGCTTCTTTTGTGCTGTTTATTCCCATTCTGCAGATGTTGTTTCAGAAAACCGGTGCTCCCGAAAATGTTCCTCCCCTTGATATCTGGAACTTCGATAGCCTGAAAGCTCATTTTTATAACGAGATCCACAAATGGATCAGCAATTACGGTGAACTGGAGGTGTTGCTTTATATATCGATCGCCATCATCGTGATCTATTTCCTGCGGAATGTTTTCCGGTATTTTGCCATGTTCTTTTTGGCTCCTATCCGCAACGGTGTGGTGCGGGATCTGCGCAACGATCTGTACAAGAAAGTATTGATACTACCGCTTTCTTTTTATTCAGAACAAAGAAAGGGCGACATCATTGCACGCATGACTTCCGATGCACAGGAAGTGGATTATTCCATCATGTCATCCCTGGAGATGATCTTCCGCGATCCCCTTGCGATTATTTCATACCTGGTTACACTGTTTATCATCAGTCCCAGCCTGACACTTTTCGTTTTTGTCCTGCTGCCGGTAAGCGGCTATCTGATCGGCAGGATCGGCAAAAGCCTGAAGAGGACCTCGCAAAAAAGTCAGCGACAACTGGGTATCATTTTATCCATCATCGAGGAAACCATTGGCGGATTGCGTATCATCAAGGCTTTTAATGCCATCGATCATACGGATAAGAATTTCCAGAAAAACAATCAAAAATATACCCGGCTGATGATCAGGCTATACCGCAAAAAAGACCTGGCTTCTCCCCTGAGTGAGTTCCTCGCGGCTACGGTACTTGTAGTTGTTCTCTGGTATGGGGGACGGCTCGTGTTGAATCCTGAAAATCCGTTGGATGCTGCCGTATTCATAACCTATCTGGGCATATTTTCACAGGTGATCCCACCGGCAAAATCCATTACCACGGCCATTTACAATGTTCAAAAAGGTGGAGCTTCGGTCGAGCGGATACAAAGTGTATTCGAAGCTCCAGAGGTGATCCTGGAAAAAACGGCTCCCATTCGCAAAGAAGAATTTAAAGAATCCATTGAATACGACCAGGTGAATTTTGCTTATGAAAAAGACCTTGTGCTGAAAGATATCCGGCTAATTGTTGAGAAGGGCAAAACCATTGCTTTGGTCGGGCCTTCGGGGGGAGGTAAATCCACGCTTGTAGATTTGTTGCCCAGGTTTTATGATTGTCTGGAAGGGGAAATTCGCATTGACGGAATTCCGATCAAGGATCTGAAAATTGATGATCTGCGCGCCATGATGGGCATCGTTACCCAGGAAACCATATTGTTTAATGATACCATTTATGGCAACATCACCATGGGTATGAAAAATGTGAATATGGATGATGTGGTCGCCGCCGCCAGAGTTGCCAATGCACATGAATTCATTGAAAAGCTGAAAAATGGGTATGATACGAATATCGGCGACAGGGGTGTGAAACTGTCAGGAGGACAGCGGCAGCGCATCAGTATTGCAAGGGCCGTTTTGAAAAATCCTCCGGTCATGATCCTGGACGAAGCCACATCTTCCCTTGATACCGAATCAGAAAGGCTGGTGCAGGAAGCACTGATCAACCTGATGAAAAACCGAACTTCCATCGTTATTGCCCACAGGCTCTCTACCATCAAACACGCAGATGAGATCATTGTTCTGCAAAAAGGAGAGATCGTTGAGCGAGGCAATCATGAAGAACTTTTCGCCAAAAATGGGGTATATAAGAAATTGTGCGATCTGCAGTCGTTTAATTAGAGTCTGTCCAAATCTTTACATTCTTCATACACCAACTCCCGCCGATAATTTCTGATATCCGTGTTTATCTGTAAAATCTGTGTCATCTGCGTTCCATTCAACCAAAATCTGTAATTTTGATTATCAAATTATGCACACATGGAAAAACTGAAAGACAAAATCAAACAACTGGCAGAGAAGAATCATTGGGATATTGTGCAGATAAGAAGGCATATTCATCAGCATCCCGAGCTCTCCAACCAGGAGTTTGAAACTTCACAATATGTATCAGCAATACTCACAAAATTTGGGATTGAGCATCAGACAGGAATTTTCAAGACGGGCATCGTAGGACAGATCAAAGGGAAAAACCCGGATAAGAAAGTAACTGCTTTACGAGCGGATCTGGATGCATTGCCCATTCATGAAAAAAATGATGTGGAATATAAATCAAAGAATGAAGGTGTGATGCATGCCTGTGGCCATGATGTACATACGTCATCATTGCTTGGAGCAGCAAGGATATTAAATGAAATCAGGGAGCATTTTGAAGGTACCATAAAGTTGATATTTCAGCCGGCAGAGGAAAAAATTCCGGGCGGGGCGAAATTCATGATCGAGGAAGGAGTGCTTGAGAATCCCAGGGTGAGTAGCATCATCGGACAGCATGTATTTCCTGAAATGGAAGCCGGGAAAGTGGGCTTCAAAACAGGAAAATATATGGCTTCCAGCGATGAGATAACACTCACAATTAAGGGGCGCGGGGGACATGCCGCCATGCCCAACCGCCTTGTGGATCCTGTTTTGATCGCATCCCACATTGTGGTGGCATTACAACAGGTCGTCAGCCGGAATGCCGATTATACCATCCCAACGGTTCTTTCTTTCGGGGAAATCGTGGCAGAAGGAACCTATAATGTAATTCCGGATGAAGTAAAGATCAGGGGAACTTTCAGGACTTTCGATGAGGACTGGAGAAACAAAGCCCATGAAAACATCAGCCGGATGGCCCGATCTATGGCGGAAAGCATGGGGGGTGAATGCGATGTTTTTATCGACAGGGGTTATCCTTTCCTGGTGAACGATGACGGGGTTACGGAAAATGCCTTCCGCAGCGCCCAGGAATACCTTGGCAGCGATAAGGTTGTGGAACTGGAACTCAGAATGACCGGTGAGGATTTTGCCTATTTTGCGCAGGCCGTACCAGCTTGTTTTTACCGGCTCGGAACGGCCAACGAAACACTGGGCCTTACATCCAACCTGCACACATCAACTTTTGATGTGGATGAAAAAGCGCTTGAAACGGGCGCTGGGCTAATGGCTTGGCTCGCAATCAATGAATTGAATTCTATTTAATATCTTTATGCCTCATGAAAAGATTGTTGTTTGCGTTTGCTTTCATTTTCGCCATCTTATCTTGTGTAAAGGCTCAGGACTATTATAAAACAGGTGTTGGCCTCCGCTTGGGATCGGGCTTTGGTTTGACTGTAAAGCATTTCACCACTGCAAATACTGCCCTGGAAGGAATTGTTGTATTTCGCTGGCGGGGCATTAATATTACAGGATTGTGGGAATATGAGCGGCGTGCTTTCCGCACCCCCGGCTTATCCTGGTATATTGGTGGAGGTGGCCATATCGGAATCTGGTCCAATTATGATGAAAATGCTTACTGGTGGGATTATGAAGAGCATCCCAATGGTTATACCATCATCGGAGCGGATTTTATCCTGGGCCTCGAATATACCGTAAAAGAATTTCCCATCAACTTTTCAGTCGACTGGAAACCGGCTTTGAACCTGATCGGGTATCCGGGTGTCTGGCTGAATGTGGGGGCGCTTTCGATACGGTATGGGTTTAGGTATTGAGTTAAAAGTAAAAAGTAAAAAGTTGAAAGTTAAAAAGGTATAAGGGTATAAAAGAGGTATAGGGTTAAAAAGGTAAACGGAATGAAGGTAAAAGGAAAGAATTACCGGACGGTTTGGATGGAAGGTTCTTCGGTGTTTATGATCGAGCAGAATTTGTTGCCATTCAAATTTGAGATCTTTGAAGCGAAAAAGTATTTTGATACCTGTTTTGCCATAACCACCATGATCGTCCGGGGTGCAGGGGCACTTGGTGCTGCGGCAGGTTATGCCATGGCCCAGGTTTTCCTCGAAGCGCCGGAAGAAGGACGGGATGAATTCATCGCACAGGCCCGTTTTGATATTGAGGCCACCCGCCCAACTGCACAAAATCTTTTTTATGCCGTCAAAAGGGTTTATAAAGCTGGCAAACATTCTGTTGAACAAGCCGTTGCAGAAGCCAACAAGATCGCAGATGAGGATGCAGAAGATTCCAGGAGCATCGGGCTGTATGGCAATGAACTGATCAAAAAGAACGCAAAGATCGCCACACACTGCAATGCCGGGTGGCTGGCTTTTGTGGATTTCGGCACAGCCCTGAGCCCCATTTATATGGCTAAAAAGGAAAAGAAGAAGATCTTCGTTTATGTGGATGAAACCCGACCCCGTTCGCAGGGCGCACGCCTGACCGCCTGGGAGCTTAAAAATGCCCGCATCCCGCATATCATCATCCCCGACAATGCTACGGCCTATCTTATGGCCAAAGGCAAGATTGACATGATGATCGTGGGCGCCGACAGGATCGTGGCCAATGGTGATACCGCCAACAAGATCGGTACCCTTGGAAAAGCAATCGCTGCATACGAATTCGGAATTCCCTTTTATGTAGCTGCACCTACTTCTACTTTCGATCTGGGTACAAAAACTGGCAACAGGATCAATATTGAAGAAAGAAACCAGGATGAGGTGATCTATCAGACAGGCATGGACAGGAACGGAAATATCGCCACGGTACAGGTTACTTCTCCGGGTTCTAGAGCACTTAATATTGCTTTTGATGTGACCCCGTCAAAATACATTACCGGTTTCATTACAGAAAAAGGAGTGATCACACCGGAGGAAGATCTTATCCGTGAAATTGCAACCAAAGATGAATAATTTTTTAAGTGAAAGGGAAGAGGTAGCTTACTTCATGCGTCGTTTGTATCAGCAAAAGTTAACAACGACATCAGGAGGCAATGTCAGTCTGAGGATCAATGATGAAAACATCCTGATTACGCCTTCCCAACTGGACAAAGGCAGGATGCAGGCCGGACAGATCGGGATCATCGATTTGGAAGGAAATAACAAAACACCCCGGCTAAAGATCAGCATGGAAAGCAGAATGCACCTATCAATCTATAAAATAAGGAAAGATATAAAAGCCATTGTCCATGCCCATCCTGTGATTGCCTCTGCTTTTTCGGTCATGGACAAAGAAATTAATTGTCGCATGATGGGAGAAGCACGTTATGTACTGGGAGAACCCCAAAAGACAAGATATGCTCTGATGGGTACACAGGAACTTGCCGGCATTGTTGCGGAAGCAGCAATAACCACCAATGTGATCCTGCTGGAGAATCATGGTATTCTTACCGTTGGAACAAAGCTGCTGGAAGCTTTTGACCGCCTGGAAGTACTGGAAGCTGCAGCAAAAACAACCCTGATTACGGAAATCATGGGGAGCAGGAAAGAATTAACATCGGAACAAATTCGGGCAATTGATGATTTGATTGCCTAAAAGGTGTAAAGCTCTAACTGACAACTCTATAATTAAAAATCCTGTACTTTTTAATTCTCTCACTTCCCCATACTTTGGTGTGTGGTCTTGGGCTGCAATCCAAGCAATAATAGGGGCTTTAGCCCCAAATAATAATCGCCTATGTATTTTTACCGTAGAAATCTGCATTGGTATTTCAATTGTATCCGGGCTAAAGCATAAAATAATTTTTAGTTTGACCAAGATCCCGCATGCTAAAGCATGGGGAAATTAGAATACATCAATGGAATGCGTGCATTCCATCTGAAGCATAATTTTATCTTAACACTTTCCCCACGCTTCAGCGTGGGGGCCGGCCTGGACAGAAGAAATTCCAGGGGCTTTAGCCCCATTAATAATTCTGTTTATTTTCAGCAGTATATATCTGCAACTGTATATCAATTGTATACGGGCTAAAGCCCGGTCTAAATCTTAGTTTGATTAAGGCTTGAGGCTATCCAAAAAGTACGATATTTCGTCAGGCTGAGCAGAGTCGAAGCCTAAAGATCGTTGATTATCAGTGCATCTCGACTGTGACTCAAATAACTATTAGGCACTTTTTGGACAGCCTTGTCTGATGACCCCCCCATCATTCTCTAAACCTGAACGACAACCTCACCTTGGTCCTGTATTGTGTGATCGTGCCGTCTTCTATTTTGCAGTCCTGTTCAATCACTTCCGCGATCCGCAGTTCTTCCAGGGTTTTGGCAGCTCTTTCAATGGCTGATTTGGCGGCATCTTCCCAGGATACTTCGCTGGTGCCGATCAATTCGATTACTTTGTAAACGCTCATGATTTTTCCTCCTTATTGATTTTGATTTTTTATAAAGATAATGAATTTGGACCCGGAATTCAAACAGTCTGGGAGCATGGTGCCCGGAGCCTGGAGTCGGAAGCATATAGCTTTAACTGATCCAGGCCCAAGCCCCATGCCCATCCGTAAGCCCAAATCCAAATTCGGCAAACTAAAAATGGCTTTTCATCAGAGAATTGTTAAATTTGAACTTCTTTTATCAGATGGAAACCAAAATGTATAAGATGAACAAACTATTCTATTATTCTGCAGCAGTATTACTTGCATTGTCTGTCCTTTCAACGGATGTTTTTGCCGGTAAAAAGAAAAATGACAAAGATGAAAATGATACCATCAAAAGCAGTGTTGTCAGTGGCCTGAAGTTCAGAAGCATTGGCCCGGCTTTCACTTCCGGGCGAATTGCTGATTTTGCGGTCAATCCCGACAACCCCAGCGAATATTATGTCGCAGTGGCAAGCGGCAATGTCTGGAAAACAACCAACAACGGAACCACTTTTAAGCCTGTTTTTGATAATTATGGTTCTTATTCCATTGGATGTGTGGCCATGGATCCCAACAATCCCAATGTGGTGTGGGTTGGAACTGGAGAAAACAACCACCAGCGTGCACTTGGTTATGGGGATGGTGTTTACAAATCCGTTGATGGTGGAAAATCATTCAAAAACATGGGACTCAAAGATTCCCGACAGATCGGGATGATCGCTATCGATCCCAGGGATTCTGATGTGGTATTCGTGGCAGCAGAAGGTTCCGTATGGGGGCCCGGTGGCGACCGTGGATTGTACAAAACCACCGATGGAGGCAAGAACTGGAAAAAAGTACTGGAGATTAGTGAAAATACAGGGGTAAACAATGTGATCATGGATCCCCGTGATCCGGATGTTATGTATGCTACTTCGGAACAAAGAAGGAGGCATGTATTTACCAAGATCGGCGGAGGCCCCGAATCAGGCATTTGGAAATCCACCGATGGGGGTGAAAACTGGAGAGAGCTGAAAAAAGGTCTTCCTGGCGGTGATGTTGGTGGAATCGGCATTGCCATATCTCCAGTTAAGCCCGATTATATCTATGCTATTATCGAAGCAGCAGGTGAGTCGGGTGGTTTCTTCTGTTCCACCGACCGTGGTGAATCCTGGAGCAAAAGGAGCAGCCATCATGCCAGCGGGCAATATTACAATGAGATCTATTGTGATCCGAAAGATGTGGATAAAGTCTATTCCATGGAAACCGTTTCCAAAGTGACTCTTGATGGAGGCAAAAGCTGGGAACGCATTGGACTGAGTAATCGACATGTGGATGATCACGCACTCTGGATCAACCCCGAGGATACCGAACATTTCATGATCGGTGGCGACGGTGGTGTTTACGAAACCTTCGACGGTGGAAAAAACTATTTCCACAAAAGCAATTTGCCCGTTACCCAATTTTATCGTGTAAATGTTGATAATACTGAACCTTTCTACTGGGTGTATGGTGGAACACAGGACAACAGCAGTCTGGGTGGTCCTTCACAGAATCTCACCCGCCAGGGAGTTACCTCAGGTGAGTGGATTGTAACGCTGGGCGGTGACGGATTCTGGCAGGCCATCGACCCCGAGAATCCGGATATCGTTTATTCCGAATACCAGTATGGCAATGTGTACCGCTATGATAAAAAGAGCGGTGAGGGATTAAAGATAAAACCCAGACCCCGCAAAGGAGAAAAGACCTACAAATGGAACTGGAACACGCCCTTTATCATCAGTCCGCATTCCAATACCAGGTTGTATATGGCAGCCAATAAAGTATTCAGAAGCGATGACCGGGGCAACTCATGGGAGGTAATCAGTGATGACATCACCACACAAACGGATCGCAATACCTGGCCGGTAATGGGACAATACTGGAGCATCGATGCCGTGGCAAAGGATGTTTCCACTTCACTCTGGGGTACATCCGTCTCCATTGCAGAGTCTCCAGTGAAAGAAGACCTGCTGTATGTGGGTACGGATGATGGCGTAATCGCCATCACGGAAGATGCCGGAGAAAACTGGCGCAAGAAAATGACTTTTCCCGATGTTCCTGAATATACTTACGTGAGTGACATCTTGCCCGATCGCTTTGATGAGAATGTGGTCTACGCTTCTTTCGACAACAGGAAAAGAGATGATTTCAAACCTTACATCCTGAAAAGTACAGACAAAGGACAGAGCTGGGAATCCATTGCAGGAAATCTGCCGGAGAATGGAACAGTACATACCATTGTCCAGGATTTTAAAAACAAAGACCTGCTATTTGTGGGTACAGAATTCGGGGTGTTTTTCAGCATCGATGGTGGAAAGATATGGACACAAATGAAATCCGGTATCCCGACCATCGCAGTCCGAGATATTGCTATACAAGAAAGAGAAAGCGATCTGGTACTTGCAACCTTTGGCCGTGGATTCTATATACTCGACGATTATTCCCCGCTGCGTGAACTCAGCCCTGAATTGTTGGAGAAAGAAGCATGCATTTTCCCGGTAAAAGATGCCCTCATGTTCATCCAGCAACGCGGAAAATACGGACAGGGTGCCGATTTTTACACAGCCGACAATCCCGAATTCGGAGCTACATTTACTTATTATGTGAAGGAAAAACCAAAAACCCTCAAACAGATCAGGCAGAAAAAGGAAAAGGAACTGATCAAAGAAAAGAAACCGGTTCCCATGCCTTCAACAGAAGCCTTGAGAGCCGAAGAAAGCGAAATAAAACCCCATCTTATTTTTGTGATCACAGATGTTGATGGCAAAGAGGTTAGAAGGATTACCACAAGCAGCAAGACAGGCATCAACAGGATCAACTGGGATCTGCGGTATTCGGGTACCGGACCGGTAAGTGTCAGCAACGATAAGTACAATCCAACCAAAGATGCAGGTGGAAGTTTGCTGGCCATGCCCGGCAAGTACAAGGTTAGCCTGATGCAATATGTGAGGGGAGATGTGGACACCCTGGTAAAACCCGTGACTTTTGAGGCCAAAGTGCTTGAGAATACAACACTCCCCGCACCGGACAGGTCGGAACTTGTGGCCTTTCAAGGCAAAGCTTCCAAACTTTATAAGGCCATGCGCGGTGCCCAGGAATTTACCGAGGATATGAATGAACGCCTGCAGTACATCAAGCAAGCCATTCAAAATACACCGGGTGCTTCCATGGAACTTATGGCAAAAGCGGAGAATACCCAGAAAGCCATTGACGATATCATGTGGAAGTTCAAGGGGAAAGATCCCAAAGCCAGCCGGGAAGAAAACCCGCCGGCCGAACAACCCCTTAACCAGCGTCTGAATGATATGGTGTGGAGTCACTGGGGTTCTACTGCGGGCATCACGGAAACCGAAAAGCAACAATATGAGATCCTGAGTGAAGAGTTTCCACCGGTGCTTGATGAGATTAAAAAAGTCTATAAAGAAGACATCCTTGAACTCGAGAAAGCATTGGATGAAATGGATGCTCCCTGGACACCGGGCAGGATACCGGATTGGGAAAAGGAATAAAATTACATACTATTTAATTAAAATCTTAACCGCAAAGGATGCAAAGAAAAATGCAGTGATCGCAAAGTATTTATGGCCTTTCGTTTTTTCTTTGCGAACTCTGCCAAAACATAGCGTCCTTTGCGGTTAAGACATATTCTCAAACATGTTATGGCTTTGTATTTGGAATTTTATTTCACTTCCTGACAACTAATTTCCCATCTTTCTTGTCTAAGCATTTAGATCATCACTACAACAAAACTATCCCCAAAAACCAATCATTGACAAACACTGGAATTGCAGACAATTTAACAAGATATGAGCCATGAAAAAACAAATTTTATTCTGCAGTCTTTTCTTACTTACAGCTTTGCAGATTTGGGCACAAAGCCCTCTTCCGGCTTTTGCACATGAAGCTGATCAACATCAGGCAAAAGCCGGGCACTTTGCCACCCCCATTCATTCTATTGATACTTTATTGTTGCCCTTTTACGAAGACTGGGAAAGCGGTACATTTACACAGCATTCCTGGCAAACGGAATGTGTCAATTGGACAATCAATACTGTTTTGGGCTTCCCGGGTAAATGTGCGGAGTTCACATGGGATCCGGTTTTAACAAATTATTTCTGTGGCCTGATTTCCGCTTCTATTGATGCCGAGCAAATAATAGACGGTAATATTTTTCTCAGTTTTGATCTGAAGATAGATGACCGGATTGATACGGTTTCTTCGGAAAAATTGCACATAAGATTATTCGCTGATCAAAACTGGATTTTGATTGATTCGGTTGTTGCCATGGGTGACGTTGACTGGGACAATGTTGAATATGATATCACAGAATGGGCAAAAGGAAAAGTGTTTCACATAGGATTTTTTGCACAGGGTGAAAATTCAGCCAAATTTGATTCCTGGTTTATAGATAATATTAAAATTGAAAGAATTTGTGAAAAACCAATGAACTTAACTTCTACTAAAATTTACGGGACCAGTCAGTATTTTTTGATTGAACTGAACTGGTTATCACCTGGTGCAACACAGGGATACTGGATGTCTTATAACGACGGTACTTTCGAAAATGCCATTGCATCTACCGAAGGTGGCGCCGGACTGGCCCAGATGTTCAACCCGACCGATTATCCGGTTACCATTACCGAGGTCAGGTATTTCAACAGCTCCTTCGACCAGTATATGCAGGAATGTGAGGTCTGGATATTAGCCGGTGACGGCGAAACCGTACTCGCAGGACCGTATTATGTTGAAGACGGTCCGGCCGATGACTGGGTAACGGTTGACGTTGACGGGGTAACAATTGAAGACGGTACCTTCATGGTAGCTACTTTCAATGTAATGGGCGGTGGTCCTTATATTGGAATTGACGACAGTTTTTATGACGGAACATTATATTTTGGTAACATTGGTGACTTCACAGAACTTGGAGGCATAGGTTATTTTTGTATTGGCAGTCATGAAGTGTTTGTTGAAATTGATAGAAATGATTTAACGAGATCATATGAAATGAGAAACAATCACAATGTTGTTTCAAGAGAGTTAACCGGTTACAATATTTGGTGCAACGATGAAATTATTGAATCTAATTGGCCGTATACAACTTATTATGATACAATTGATGAAGCTATCTATTTAAATTGTTATTATGTTAGTGCTGTCTACGATCAGTGTGAATCGGATACACTAGGATATGTTTGTGAGAATGGAAATCTTCCACCTCCGGGTATTGATGAGTACAAGGATCAAATTGGGATCCGTTTTATACCAAATCCTTCAATAAAGGAAATTTTGATTCAGGCTGAACATTTCATTATGATTAATAAGATTGAAGTATTTAACCTTGAAGGCAAACTGGAATTAGGCTTCGTGTTAAAGGAGAATAATTACCGGCTGGATGTTTCATCTTTAAAAGCAGGTGTTTATTTTGTCAGACTTCAAACCAACCACGGCCCCATCACCAAAAAACTCATCAAATACTGAAAGGCCTTGATAAATCATACTGAACACTGGTAATCAAATTCATCCGTTTAATTTTTTTGGGATGTTTTTTATGAAGATTGGATGAAATGAATTAACTTGCGAAAATATCAGCCAAATTTATTCTTATGATCGAAAAACACATCAGCGAATTGCTCAAAACCAACGACCGTGTTATCATTCCAAATTTCGGGGCGTTTTTAAAAAGCAAAGGTGAGGTTAAAAGCATCATCTTCAACGAATTCATAAAGTTTAACGACGGACAACTCATTCAGGCCATAGCTGAAAAAGAAAAAATTAGTATTGAAGAAGCTTCCGGTAAACTGGATGAATTTGTGGATAAGATCAAATCCACGCTCGACAAAGGATCCAAATTCCCCATCGAAGGTGTGGGGGTTCTGTATCCGGATGAAAAAGGACGGTTGCGCTTTGAAAGCGAGGAAGTTAATTCTCCAGGCGGTGAAGAAAAAAAAGAGGAGAAGAAAGAAGAGACAAAAGATGAAAAGAAGGAAAAGGTGGATGAGAAAAAGGAAGTAAAGAAAGACGAGAAAAGAGAAACATCGAAGAAGAAGACCGAAAAGCCTGAGGAGAAGAAGCCGAGTGAGAAGAAAGAGGAAAAAGTCCCTGAAGAGAAAGAATCCAAACCCAGGTCAAAATTTCCTACACCGTTGAGGGAGTACCAAAAGGAAAAACCCGCAGAAGAGAAGAAAAAGACAGAAAAAACCACTGAATCAGCCAAAACTGAGGAAAAGAAAAAGGAAAAGATCAAACAGCAGGATCCACGCAAAACCGGAAAAGATGAGGAAGAGAAACCCAGATACCTGGCTGTCTGGATCATTATTGCTCTGATCGTTGTGGCCATCATTGTCTGGCTTGTACTCGACTGGAACAATATTCCGGGCTATTTCAAGCAAGAAGCAAAACAAGATCGACAGGAACAACTCGATAAGCAGACACCTCAGCAGAAGAAAGAACAGCCGGATAAAAAAGTTGTGAAGAAAGAAGAAACTGCAAAGAAAGCTGAAAAGAGCCAGCCGCAAAAACCTGCACAAGAAACAACTGCTAAAAAGAAATCCACTCAGCAGACAGAAAAGCCTGCAGAACCTGCGAAGACTGACGTAAGCGGCCCGGCAAAAAAATACCACCTGATCGCGGGTGTTTTCAGCGAAGAAAAGAACGCAGATGAAATGGTCATCCAACTCAGGAAGGATGGTTTTTACCCTGAGAAGATCGGCAGGATCAATGATCTCTACTATGTAACTTACAACTCATTTGAGAAAAAACAGGATGCCAAATATGAGCTCAAACGCCTTTATGACAAGGGTCTTGATGTTTGGCTGTATTTTTATTAAAAGGATTGTAATTTTTTGAAATAATCCTCCTTTCATTCGTCTTCATAAACAACAAAGCATAAAAGTTGTTAATAAAGCATTAAGACTGGAAAGTATGATACTTTTGCAGACTAAATTTCGCTAATTTTGCATCCCTTAAAAAATGAGGAAATGACAAGGAACAGGATCATTATCATTATTGCCGTTATTATTATGATTGGCGGTGCATTTGCCCTCATGGAATTTTTTGCCATGCAGAAGGAAGCTCCGCCCGAACAAAAACACAAGGATAAAGCCCGTGCGGTGCGGGTGACAGAAGTGGAGTACCGGGATATCATTTCAACGGTAGAAGCCACTGGTCGGCTTGGCTCCCAGCATTATGTCGATCTGATTGCAGAAGTGCAGGGCATGGTGCTGCCCGGTGAGGTCAGCCTGAAGAAAGGGGAGAATTTCAGGGAAGGCGAATTGCTTTTCAGGATCTTTCACGAAGAAATTCAATATACACTCAAAGCCAGCAAAAGTCGCTTCCTCAACCTCATAGCCAATGCGTTGCCCGATCTGAAAATTGACTACCCTGAAAGTTTTCCCAAATGGAAAAACTTTTTCGAGGAAATTGAAATTGATGAACCCCTGCCACCAATGCCTGAAATTGCGGATGAGCAGGAAAAAACCTTTCTGGCCAGCCGCAACATCCTGAACGATTATTACTCCATCAAAAGTTCCGAGGTACGCTTCGAAAAATATTTTGTTTACGCTCCCTTTAAAGGGTCTTTCAGCAATGTAATGATGGAAGTGGGGTCCGTTGCCAACCCAGGCAGCAGGGTGGCCAGTATCATCAGAACCGATAAGCTGGAACTGGAAGTGCCCGTAGAAGTGGATGATGTTCATTGGATCGAAGTGGGGGATGCGGTTGATGTTTATTCCGAGGACGGCAAAAATAAATGGAAAGGCAATGTGGTGCGTGAATCCGATTTTGTCGATCCGGCTACCCAGTCGGTAAGTGTATTTATCACCGTGCAGTCTTCTAAAGAAAACCCGCTTTTTGAAGGACAATACCTGAAAGCTGTTTTCAAGGGGAAAAAGATCCCGGAAGCAATGGAGATACCCCGCAGGGCCGTTTTCAATTCCAACGAGGTTTTCATCGTGAAGGACAGCATCTTATTAAAAGAACAGGTAAAGGTCCACAAAGTGAACCAGAATACTTTGATTTTTAGCGGTCTGGAAAAAGGTGTGGATGTGGTGATCGAACCACTGGTCAATGTGCCTGAAAAGGCCAAAGTGATCAGCATTGCTGAAAAACTTAATTATGAATCAGGCAGGGAAGATTAAACAATGAAGAAGTTAGTAAGCATATTTGTAAAATATCCGTTCTACGCCAACCTCATCATTGCTATATTGCTGCTGGGAGGGGGATTCAGTTTGCTCAACATGAAAAAGTCCTTTTTCCCCGAGCGTAGCACCACAGAGATCGTTGTCAATGTTTTTTATCCGGGAGCCTCCCCCAAGGAAATGGAGGAAGGCATCACCACCCGTGTGGAGGAAGCCATCCGGGGCATTGTGGGGATCAAGGAGATCAACAGCACTTCTTCCGAGAACTTTTCTTCTGTGCGGATAACTACAACAGGTGAATATGATATTGATGAAACCCTTACAGAAGTGAAAAATGCGGTAGACGGTATCAGCAGTTTTCCTGTGGATGCCGAAAAACCCATCGTTTTTAAGGTCAGGGCAACTACGAATGCAATGTTCGTAGGCCTATACGGTGATGTTGATCTGCTTTCACTAAAACGTCTTGCCGATGAGATTGAATACGATTTCCTGAACTCAGGTGTGATGTCGCAGGTCAGTGTGCAGGGATATCCCGACCTGGAGATTTCGGTAGAAGTCAGTGAGGAGAATCTTCTGCGTTACCAGTTGACTTTCGACGAGATCGCAAGGGCCATTGCCCTGAACAACCGGGATGTTTCCGCGGGCATGATACGATCACAGGAGGAAGAGATCCTGATCCGTTCACGCAACCGATCTGTTGATCCCGAGGACATCGGATCCATCGTGATCCGTGCAAATCCTGATGGCAGCAGACTCCTCATCAGGGATGTAGCGGAGGTGAAGCTGAAATTTGCGGATGTTCCACAGGCCTCCTTCCTGAATGGGGACAGGAACATCACTTTTCAGATCCGCAAGCTATCGGAAGAAGACCTGGATGAGATCACCCGCTATGTGAAGGACTATGTAAAAGAGTTCAATGAAACACACAATGAGGTTACCCTGGAGATCACCTATAATTTCCGCGAAATGCTGGATGCCCGCCTGCAATTGCTATACAGGAACGGCGGCATCGGTCTGCTGCTGGTCCTGATCGCACTGGGAATGTTCCTCAGCCTGCGCTTGTCTTTCTGGGTGGCATTCGGCATCCCGGCTTCTTTCCTGGGGATGTTTATTCTGGCTGCTTCCTACGGGATCACCATCAATATGATCTCCCTATTCGGAATGATCCTGGTGATCGGGATCCTGGTGGACGATGGTATCGTGATCGCTGAAAATATTTATACCCATTTCGAAAAAGGGAAAAGTCCGAAAAGGGCGGCTATCGACGGAACCATGGAAGTACTGCCTGCTGTGGCAACTTCCGTAACCACCACCATCATTGCCTTTTCACCCCTTCTTTTCCTGCAGGGCAGAATGGAGATGATGTTTGAAATGGCCTTCGTGGTAATCTTCAGCCTCTTCTTTTCCTTGTTTGAAGCGTTTTTTGTACTCCCGGCGCATGTCGGCAGCAAATATATACTACGACCCAAATCCAGGCAGGGATGGGGCAGACACATCCGGAAAGGACTTGACGATTTCCTGATCCTGATGCGGGATCGATTGTATGCAAAGGTTTTACGCTTTTTGTTAAAGTGGAAATGGATCATCGTTTTTACCCCCATTGCCCTGATCCTGATCACCAGTGGATTGTTCAGCGGAGGTTTTATAAAAGCTACTTTTTTCCCGACCATCCCCTTCGATTTCTTCAATATCAATGTGGCTTTTAAACCCGGGGAAGGTGAAAAGCAAACCATGACATACCTGCACAGGTTCGAAGATGCCGTGTGGGAGGTCAATGATGAATTAATGGAAGAGCTCAAGGATACCACTTTCGTTGAATATACTTATATTAACATGGGCAGTTCTTTTAATGGTCAGGAAACAGGTGCACATGCCGGAAATATTTTTGTGCAACTGCGCGACATGGAAGGCAGCCCTGTTTCCAGCTTTGAAATTGCCAACCGCATACAGGAGAAGATAGGTCCCATGCCAGAGGCCGAGAAATTTACGGTGGGGGGAACCAACCGCTGGGGTGCCCCGGTATCCATCAGCCTGCTTGGAAAAAACCTGGAGGAACTGAATCTGGCCAAAGACATAATGATGGCCGAACTGCAGGATTTTGAAGCCCTCAAAGACATCACCAACAGCAATGCACTGGGAAAAAGGGAAGTTCGACTAGACCCCAAACCCAGGGCTTATTTTCTCGGACTCGACCGGGATGAAATTGCCAAACAGGTGCGCCAGGGTTTCTTTGGTGGACAGGCGCAACGACTGCAGGCAGGAAAGGATGAAGTCCGTGTTTGGGTAAGATACCCGAAACAGGACAGGATCTCCCTCGGGCAACTGGAAGATATGAAGATCAAAACACCCAGGGGGGAATATCCGCTGTCGGAGGTGGCCAGTTACGCAATCAAACGCGGACCGGTGAACATCAGCCGTTACAACGGCTACCGGGAGATCCGGATCGATGCCGACCTGGTAGATCCCTATGAACCCGTACCACCGCTTCTCGAGAAAGTAAGAAAGGATGTGATACCAAAGATCCAGGCCAAATACCCGGGAGTCGATTTTGCATTCCAGGGTCAGCAAAAAACCAGTAACGAAGCAAGTGATGAGTTGATGAAATATTTTATGGTTGCTTTCTTTGTGATGGTCCTGGTAATCATGGTGCATTTTAAATCTTTTTCCCAGGGTTTCATCATTTTGATGATGATCCCACTGGGATGGCTGGGAGCTGTAATGGGTCATGGAATAGAAGGAATACCGGTTTCCATGTTAAGCGCCTGGGGCATGGTGGCCCTCTCGGGAGTGATCATCAATGATGCTGTAGTATTCCTGGCCAAGTACAATACCTTGCTGTTGGAAGGGAAAAGTGTGAAGCAGGCTGCCTTCGAAGCAGGTTTGGCCAGGTTCCGGGCTATCGTGCTCACGACCATCACCACCACGGTGGGATTGTATCCCATCATCCTCGAAACAAGCTTCCAGGCGCAGTTCCTCATTCCCATGGCCGTATCCCTGGCCTATGGCGTAATGATCGGTACAGGTTTTATATTGTTGTTTTTCCCGGTACTTATCGTTACGTTGAATGATATCCGGGTATGGGGAATGTACGCCATGAGAACTTTAAGATCGTACTGGCAGAATAATCCGGATATCAGGAAAAAACCCTTAGCCGAAGAAATGGAGCCTGCTATTATCCAGCATAACAAAAGAATAGACTGATGAGAATGAGTGTTTTAGAAAATATTGTTTTGCCCAGATTCCTCTATTTGCTTGGTCTGATCATGATTCTTGTCATCCCGGGCAAGACACAAATACAACTGAGCCTGCAGGATGCGATCCGGATCGGACTTGAAAAAAATTATCAGATCCTGATCGCAGAAAAGGATGTAAAGATCGCTCAGAACAACAATGCCTGGGGACTGGCGGGACGTTATCCTATTGTTTCCCTTGGTTTGCGCCAGAACAACCGCTACGATAACCAAGCTTCTTCGACTAGTCCCGGTGAAAGAAGCGAGATTCTTACAAATTCCATCAGTCCTTTTGTAAACCTGAACTGGACTTTGTTTGATGGTTTTGCGGTAAACATCAGTAAGAACAAACTCGAATTGCTTGAAAGTTTTACAGAAGGCAATGCAGCCGTTGTTGTAGAGAACACCATACAGAGTATCATCCTTGCCTATTATAAAGTGCTGCTCGAAGAGGAAAAACTTGCGGTGCTTGAAGATGTAAAAAGCCTCTCGGCCGACCGATACGATTATGAGATGATGAAAAAGGAGATTGGCAGTTCGGTTACCTATGACGTTTTGCAGGCCAAAAATGCCTTTCTCAATGATTCTACAAATTATCTTTTGCAGGAACTGAACTTGAAAAATGCTTTGCTCAACCTTCACCTTTTGCTGGCCGACGATGCCAATACAAATTACCAGCTAACGGATACCTTTTATTTTGAGGCCCCGCAATACCAATTGGACAATCTGCAGGAAAAAATGTTGTCGGACAACAAAAATCTGCAGAACCAGTATATCAACCTGGAGATACTGCAAAAGGAGGTCAGTTACCAGAAAAGTGCCCTGTATCCAAGTTTATCATTGAATGCTGGCGCAGATCATTATAATACCCGGACTGAGATCATGAATCTTTCCACGGGCTTTAGCAATTCATATGATGCATATGCCAATCTCAGTTTGAGTTTTAACCTATCAAATGGCGGAAATGTGCGCCGGGCCATACAGAACGCACAGTTGGAAGAGAAAATAGGTGAGCTGGGTATTGCAGAACTTGAACAAAGTCTCTTTAACAGGCTGGTCAATTTTTACGAGCTTTACCGTATCAGGAAACAACTTTATGATGTTTCGGAAGTGAACCTGGAAAGCGCCCGCCTGAATCTGGACATTTCCAACGAAAAATTCAGGCGTGGTGCTATCAATTCCTTCAACTACCGGGATGTTCAACTAATATACCTGAATGCAGCCATCGGCCGGCTCGAGGCCATTTACAATATGATCGACAGTCATACTGAATTGCTCAGAATTACGGGAAGTATTATTTCGGAGTATTAGGACAGGATAATTGGATGGATGAATGATTGGATGGATGAATCAAATTTGAAAGTTTGGTATTATATCGCATTTGATTTTTTTTCTTTTATCTAATCACCGCAACGGTTCCAAATAATTTTTGACCAATTTCACTTTGCTGTTTAATGGAATAATCTATTCTATAAGTATAAACACCCTCATTTACCGGATCACCATTATAAGTTCCATCCCAGCCTTTGTTCAAATCATCGGTTTCAAAAATTAGCTGCCCCCAACGGTTAAAGATCATTAAATGAAAGGAAGAAATCGAAACCGGTGAATTAATAATTTTGAAATGATCATTAAGCCCATCCTGATTGGGCGAGAAGGCATTGGGTAAGTATAACTCAATTTGTTCAGGTGGGATTATTTCTTGAAACAACACATAAACCGAGTCATCCCCAAAACATGCTTCTTCGGATTCAACAGTAACGCCGTACCATCCGCTTGTATCAATAGTTAGCATACGATTTGTATCTCCTGAATACCATTGATATGAAATAAAACCTGCACCTGCATCAAGATCAAATACTTCATTTGTGATAATCGTATCCTGAGCGTAGAAAGCAGGTAAAGGACTTTCATGCACAACTACTTCAACATCAACTTCTGCACTGCAATTATATTCATCAGTAACAAGAAGATTATACATTCCTGCTTCGGAAGTTTGAATATTATAAATATGCTGTATCCAATTGTGAGATGTATCTCCACCCGGATATATCCACAAAAATTCCGTTTGACCGTTGCTTATGGTAACCACGGGCAGCAGAACAAGTTCTTCACCCTGGCATACTTCTTCATGATCAGATATTTCTACAACAACTTCTTTATAAACTTTAACATTGCCTGTTACAAAATTAGCCGGAACACTTTCACCCTGGCCGTTATGGAAATAATAGGATCCTGCCTCCCCGTCCCATTCCACCTGGCTAACGCCAGGGTCGAGTGAAGTGAAAGCCAGTTCTGCCAGCAGGCTTTGGTTGTTTAATGAAACCAGCTGGGATGACCAGCTAAGTTCTACCCTTCCTTCAGCAGGATAAACAACTGCCTCAAGTGAATCCTCAAGTTGAGCATCGGGATTGGCATAGCCCAGGCACTCCAGCAAATTGTTGTTATATAACAGATTGACTTTAAAACCAGCAATTTCCTGAAAATTATCTACCAGCAAAGGTACATAAGCAGCATTTCCGGGACAGGCCTCATCTGCGCCGGCAATGGCTTGCAAAGGGATAATGCTGCCATCGCTTATTTCAACTACAAAAATATTTTCGCATCCGAACGCATCCTTTACAATACACTGGTAAGTACCCGGTGCCAAATTCTGGAACAAAGCATTATTGGTCTGAAATGTAGCACCATTGTCGATTGAATAATACAAAGTATCGCTCGAACCGGCTGCAATAATCTCAATTTCACCATTGTTCAGGCCCCCGGAGCAATGGGTAATCAAAAGATCGATAATTTCCGGACCAGGAGTGTTTTCAAGAACGATGGGGTTGTATATATAAACATCCTGGCAATCGGACGAATCTTTTACGCGCACAGCATATGATCCGGCCGGTAAGCCATCAAAATATCCTTCATTGGTAAGATAAGTATTTCCATTGTCGATAGAATAAAAAAGCATATCACTCAGACCTGAAACTGCCGTTATATCAATTATCCCGTCCTGCTGATCACAATGCTCGGAAAAAAAATCGACAGCTTCAATCAAAACATCCCCTGCATCATAAATTTGAAATGGGCCGAAAGCAGTTGTGCAATTATTGCTATCGGTAACATGCAAGGTATAACTTCCTACGGGAAGATGAAAAATGTCGGGATTATTTGAAATTGGATTGCCCAGGTCATCGGTCCAGGTATAGGAAAAGGACGAAGCGCCTGAAAACTGCAACCCCTTAATCGCACCGGTACTGCCTCCACATGTGGTCGGGCTGACCACCAACTGACTTGTATCGGCGATAGGTTTAGGATGAAACGCAATATGAATGGAATCATATTCAAAACAACCGGCTGTACTTGTTACTTTCACCCAATACCACCCCGTGTCGGACACTGTGATTTGTTTGGTCCCAAATGCCCCGGTGCTCCATGTATAAAAATGAGTGCCGCAATCGGCGTCCAGGATGATTTCTTCGCCTTCGCATAGGGCAGTATCCTGTCCCAGATCAGGTTCGGGTTTGTATTCCACTTTCACCTTTCTGGACGTTTCTTCGATTCTTCCCCCCTGGTAAACCACGTAAGCAGAAACTTCGTATTCACCGCCATCCGAAAAAACATGTACAGGATTAAGCTCATTTGAAGTATTGTTCCCTGAGATCGGGTCATCAAAATTCCATAAAATATATTGTGGTTCGGGAATGAAAAATGAAGTAAATTGAAATGAATCTCCTTCGCATGTTCCATCAAAATCGAAGCGGTAGAGGTAATCCAGAACGAAATTAGGGAGTGATACAAAAGGGGCTCCCGGATCAAGGTTCACACCCATATCCACATACTGACAATCATCGCCTCTCATCCAGGGTTTGTGAATAACAGCCAGATACGGCCAGCCATCCGGATGGGATGAAGAAACATATATTTTCCCATCTGAGGCTAACTGCATTCCAAAATTCCTTACTCCGGAACCAACTTCTATGGCCGACTGTAAAAAACTTGCAGAATCTTCTATTGTTGCAACATCATATTGATAAACACAACCTTTGTCTGCGTTACCATGGATAACCTCGAAAGCAAGGTACAAGTATCTGGAATCCGGGGAAAATTCTGCTCCGTATGGATTAAAGATCGTATCGCCTTGCCGTATTTTAAAATAATACAAGAAATCGACGGAGCCTGTCAAATCATTAAACTTACATACCTCAATCCAATCATCATAATCATTTAAACTACCATAATGGCAGCAGATTAAATATTCTTTGTCATATGAAACTACCATTTCTCCATTTCTTGAAAGGCTTGCAAAATCAGGATCAGGGGCATCACTCAAAACCGGGGTTAGGTTTAATCCATCAGAAGTTACTTTGAAGGAGGCAAATTTGTTTTCGGTATATTTCCTGGTTATCACCCACATATCTTCCTTATTCCTGTGTTTTACTGCTGTAATATGTTCGGCAGCATCCCAGGCAGCATCAATTATTGTGGGTTCCTGGCTTACCCCGCCAAGTCCATTGTTCATGTTCATATCTATGATTGCGTAAAGAGTGTAGTAATAATTTGTGGGAAAATGAAAGTAAGGCACAGCAAAAACGTAATAGAGATGATCGGAGTCATTTACAGGAAAAGAAACAATTTGCTGAGATACGGTCATGAAATTATTAGAAATAATTCCATGATTCCTATTCCACAAACGATCACCATTGGTATAAAATAAAAGCTGACCATTGGTATCGCTCATGGTAATATTTCCGGCATAGGTATGGTCGTTCATTTTTCCATCCTGTACAGGTATAGGTTGTCCACTGTTAAAATCAAGTCCTGCATTCAGTCCGAAATACCAGAAGTTGGTTCTTTTAATATCTTGGGAATAGATATAAAAAGGAGAAGTTAAAATGAAAAAGAAAAAAACAAGTTTTGCTGATATGGTTTTCATATTAAGGTATTTGACGTGATAAAATTATGGTTTGATTTCCCGAAAGTCAAATAAAACTGTTTTTTCAAATTTATTAAGAAACCATACTTACAAACTTTCAATACTTCTTGTTAACTCTTCAAAATCCTCAACACCGAGTTCCTCGGCGCGTTTACTTAAGAATTTATCAGGAAGTTGATTTACATCAGGATGGATTCCTTTCAAAGAATTTCGTAAAGTTTTTCTGCGATAATTAAAACCAGTTTTAACAACTTTCCGGAAAAGTGATTCGTCGCAATCCATTTGCTTTCGATCGTTTCTCTTTAGTTTAATAACAGCAGATTTCACTCTCGGGGGAGGATCAAATACTTTTTCACTCACTGTAAACAGGTATTCTATTTCAAAATAAGTCTGCATGATCACACTCAGTATCCCGTAGGCTTTGGTCCGTTTTTCGGCAGACAGGCGTTCTGCAACTTCTTTCTGTATCATGCAAACTACCTGCAGCACTTTATCTCTGTTATCGATGACCTTAAAAAAGATCTGGCTGGAAATGTTGTAGGGGAAATTGCCGATGATCGCAAAATTTTCTGCAAAAAGTTTATCCAGGTCAAAATTTAAAAAATCTGCAAGAATGAATTTATCTTGTTCTTCGGGGAATTGCTCTTTCAGATGCTCATATGCCAGGCGATCGGTTTCTATGCATTTTAAATTAATGTCTTTTTTTTGAACGAGATATTTTGTAAGAACACCTGTCCCTGGACCGATCTCAAGTACATTTTTAAATTCCAGATCGAGGGCATCGATGATTTTCAATGCGATGTTCTCATCTTTCAGGAAATGTTGTCCGAGTGATTTTTTAGCCCTGATGTGCATACAATTGTTTTAAGCTTCACGAAGATAGGCATCTTATGGAATATAGATACGTATCATTAAAACAATAGTATTCATTCTTTCGTCATGTATTCAGTATCAAAGATTTTTATGTTGTCCTTTCAGGGCGCTACCCCGTACCGTTCAAATTTTCCATGGTCCGTTGCACCCTGCTATGATATTTTTGGCTTTCAGCCAGGCCGAGAAAGTGAATTTCTGAAATCATCCGGGAATTTTCAATTTGATCATTGATAGATTTCCGGAGAGTGCTTGAACCAGGATGTGGCACCATTCATTTCCGGCCCGAAGGGCCAGCATACCTTAACACAGGGCATCACCCTGTGAACTGGATCGAACGCATTGCTGCGCCCTGAAAGGGCAAAATATCATATGAAAAATGAAATCAGGTATAAGAAGTTTTAAATATCATCTCCTCTCAGCATCCTCAACCTTTTCCTGGCTTCAGTTGTAAAAATGCTTCCGGGATATTCCGTAAGCAACTGCTGGTACAATTCAAGGGCTTTGCTCTTATTCTTGAAGATTTCTTCCTGCATCTGGGCGCGACGGAAAACGGCATTATCGGCTTTGATGTTCTCATATGGATTAACCTGCAGTACACTTGTATAAAGGCTGTCGGCCGTTTCATATTTTTCAAGGCTTTCGAAGATCTGCGCTTTCTTGAACAACAGTTCATCCTTGATAGGATGCATGCCCGTGATTATCTGCAAGGAATCCAGCATGCGGAGTGCCTGTTCTTTTTTGTTCTGGTAATAAAGCAGATCGGCTGCGGCATAGGCAGCCAATTCGGAAGTGGTGCTGTCGTAATTGGTATTGTCCTGAATGATGAGGGAAAGTTCCAGTGCATCATTGGCGATAAGTTTTGAAGTAGCGGCTTTCAGAATATCAAGCTGGGTTTTGGCCCACTCAAACTCACCAATATAATAATAGAGTTTGGCGTTCCTTAATTTTGCTTCATGACCAAGCGGGTCGTTTTTGAATGCTTTGTCGACCTGTGAATAGAGCAGGGTAGCTTCCCATACAAGGTCCTGGAAAAGGTAAATATCTCCGAGTTCAAGTTTGCAAAGGGCCACATCGGGCGGTGCTGCTCCTCTGGTTTCGATGGCCTCATTCAGTATCCCGGTTGCCTCCTCCAGTTTATCAAGGTAAAAAGCAAGTAAGTGTGCATGATCCCGCATCAGCCGCACAGTGCTGGCATTTCTGCCGATCTCATCCAAGCTGCTGATGTATTCCTTGTCGAGCTTTTTCAGCTCCTTTTCCGACTTGCTGGCCGAACGGGTGATCTTTTCAAATTTGGTTTTCAGCAGACCGGTCCTGGCTTTCAGGTAAAATGGGTTGTTGTTTCCTCTGTCGATAATGTATTCAAATGCCTGAATGGCTGTGTTGTAATCATCATTCTCCAGGCTGATTTCGGCCAGGTCGAGCACACGCAGGCCATTCTCGTCAAACCTCCGGTCGATGGCTTTGGCCTGGATAAGGGCGAATTCAAAATCTTTTTCCTGCAGTGAAAACCAGTAAAGCATTTCCGCAAATTGCCTGATCTCAGGGTTTTCCTGGTTTCGCTTTAGCAATCCCTTTCTCAGGGATGCTCGTATGCTTTCCCCGGCCAGTCCGTCGAGCATGAACTGCATCCTGTTTTGTATCCTTGTCAATGCACTTTCGTTGTACCGGATGTATTCCAGGTATTCCTCCACCATTTTATCAAACTGTCCGATGCGGTAGTAATTGCTGGCAAGTTCCATGTTGAAGGCATATTTTTTATGAATGAGTGCTTTGCCTTTTTCCAGGGTTTCGATCGCCAGTTGAGTTTGTCCGCGCACGGCAAATGAATTTGCAATGGATTTGATCAGGTTTTCATTGGCAGGGAGGTTTTCGATGACATTTCTGTATTCTTTATTGGCTTTCTCTATTTCATCCTGCAAGGAATAAATATAACCCAGGTCGATATGAAATTTATAAAAATCTGAATTTCTTCTTGCCTGTCTTCTGGCAATTTTTTCGGCTGTTTTGTAGTCCTGGGTTTCGATCAGGCTCTTCAGGTAATAGGAATAGTATCTTGAACTATTTTGCTTTTTATACAGTTCTTCAAAGAGTACCACAGCCTTTTCAAAATTCTGGTCGCGGTAATACTGCATGGCCAGGATCTCCTTTTGATCGCGTTGTGGGGCATTGTTCCTTTGCCGGAGCAAATCACTGTTTTTCTGCCCATAGCCTGGAATCGCAAGCAGGAAAATGATTGGTATAAAGAGTAAAAGCTTTTTCATTGATTCTAATAACGTTGTTGGGGGTGGTTTATTGAATTTCGAAGTGCATGCCTCATTTCGAAACTCAGTCAATCACCTCAAAACCTGTATAAGGCACCAACACTTCCGGTATTTCAATTCCTTTTTCGGTTTGGTTGTTTTCCAGCAAGGCTGCCACGATGCGGGGCAGTGCCAGTGCGCTACCGTTCAGAGTATGTGCCAGTTGCGTTTTTCCTTTTCCTTTGAACCGCAGTTTCATGCGATTGGCCTGGTAATTCTCGAAATTGGATACTGAACTCACTTCCAGCCACCTTTTTTGTGCTGCGCTGTAAACTTCAAAATCGTAGGTAAGGGCGGAGGTGAAACTGAGGTCTCCGCCACACAAGCGCAAAATGCGGTAGGGGAGGCCCAGTTTTTTCAAAAGGCCGGCAGCATGATCTTTCATTTCTTCCAGGGTTTCATACGATCTTTCGGGGTGCTGTATCTGCACAATCTCCACCTTGTCGAACTGGTGCAGCCTGTTCAGTCCCCGTACATCTTTTCCGTAAGATCCTGCTTCCCGTCTGAAACAGGAGGAATAGGCCACATTTTTAACCGGCAGTTCATCTTCCTTCAAAATAACATCCCGGTAAATATTGGTGATGGGAACTTCTGCCGTGGGTATTGGATACAGCCTGTCTTCGCCGATGTGGTACATCTGACCTTCTTTATCAGGTAGTTGTCCTGTTCCATAGGCAGAGTCCTCATTCACGAAGAGTGGTGGCTGGAATTCTTCGTATCCGGATGCAATGGCTTCATCAAGAAAAAAGCTGATGAGTGCTCTTTGCAGTTTGGCTCCTTTGCCCCGGTAAAAAGGGAATCCAGCTCCTGTCACCTTGCTACCCAGCTTAAAATCGATGATTTTGTATTTTGATGCAAGTTCCCAGTGGGGAAGAGCTTTTTCATCTGTTGCAGGAATTTTCCCTTCCTCAACGAGTATCTCGTTGTCTTCTTCCCCTTTGCCCGCTTTAACAGATTCATGGGGAATATTGGGGACATCCAGCAGTAACTCATTCAATTCTTTTGATATGATTTCAAGGGCACCGGCGAGTTCCTTGTTGTCGTGTTTCAAATTTGCTGTTTCCTCTTTGATGGCATTGGCTTCTTCCCGGCGGCCTTCTTTAAAAAGTTTGCCAACCTCTTTTGCCAGGCTGTTGGCCCTGGCCAGATTGTCATCCAGTGATTTCTGGGTTTCCTTGCGCTTTTGATCCAGGGAGATGATATCGTGGATCAAATCGGAATTATGAAAATTCTTAATTGCCAGCTTTCTGAGGACTTCTTCTTTGTTTTCCTGAATATAACTTAATTGCAGCATTTGTAATAGTTTTTACAAATTTATGATAATTGACGGTATCGATTTATTGCTTTTTTGGGCAAAAAAAATCCCGATTCTGAAAACCGGGATATACGTCCTTTATAAAACAAGGTAATTGTTAGTTAACTTTTTTATCAGTTTCTCCGGGAACAATGGAAATAAAAGATTTATTTCCTTTTCTTCTCCTGAATTCAACAACACCATCTGCCAGGGCATAAAGCGTATGATCTTTGCCCATTCCAACGTTCAGGCCGGGATTGTGTTTGGTTCCACGCTGACGGATCAGGATGTTGCCGGCTTTGGCAAATTGTCCGCCGTATATTTTTACCCCCAGTCGTTTGCTTTCTGATTCGCGACCGTTCTGTGAACTTCCTGCACCTTTTTTATGCGCCATGGTTTATCAGTTTTTCGGTTTACTTACTTGATTTTTCATCAGCAGACTTGTCGTCTTTCTTCGCTGATTTTGTTTCTTTCTTTGTTTCTGCCTTGGGTTCAGCTTTTTCCGTTTTTGCCTCTTTCTTTGCAGGTTCCTCTTTCTTCTCCTCTTCTTTCTTTGCTGTATCGGCAGTTTTTGTTGATTTTACTTCCTTCTTTTCCGTCTTTTTACTTTCGGTGGTTTTTGCTTCAGCCTTTTTGGGTTCGGCTTTCTTTGTCTCAGTTTTTTTTGCTGTAGTTTTTGTGGCTGAAGTTTTTTTCGCAGCAGCTTTTTTCGGTGCGGCTTTTTTTGTCTCTTTCTTTTCTTCCTTCTTCGCTTCGGTCTTTTCAGGCTTTTTTGCTCCCTTTTCTGTAATCTCCTCAATTTGGATCTTTGAGAACAACTGACGATGCCCGTTCATTTTCTGATAGCCTTTTCTTCTCTTTTTCTTGAAAACCATCACTTTGTCACCTTTGAGGTTTTCAAGTACCTTGGCAGAGATCTTTGCTCCCTCGATGGTAGGCTGACCCACCATAATGTTTCCATCCTTATCGATCAGAAGTACATCATAAAAATCTACCTTTTCGCCTTCTTTTTTATCCAATTGATGAACAAAGATTTCCTGGCCTTTTTCAACCTTGAACTGCTGTCCTGCTATATCAACTATTGCGTACATCTTATTTCTTACAGATTAAATTCCTGAATTTTTTGGAGGTGCAAAGATAGGAAAAAATATTTAAGTATCAAGCAATCACTTATTTTTTTGTGTGTTGAAACAGGAAGCCAGCCTTTTCATAAATCTGTTTTGATAGTTCAGGTTAACCAGGTACACACCCAGCAGGATCAGGGCGATCCAGGCAAAATAGTAGGCTTCAAAGATCTCCCCGTCGATGATGCCCCAGATAACGGCCACCACCGGGATGAGATAAGTTACCGAAGCTGAGAAGATAACGCTGGAGATCTTGATCAGATAATTGAAAGCGATCAGGGCAAGGCCGGTGCCGAAAACAGCCAGGATGCTTATATAAAGAAGTCCTTCCATGGCATCAGCATCCGTTTGCAACTGGGCAATAAAATCGGTGAAGATAAGCAGGTATATAATTAAAGGTATGCCCATCAAGAAAAATGAAATTGTGGTAATGGTAAAAGCATCCAGCCGTTTCAGGTATTTTTTCAAAACATTTACATTGATCGCATAGCAGATCGTGGCAATGATCACAAAAACAGAATGCCCGATATTACCCGAAAAATTATTGCCCCCGCTCACACTGATCAGTCCAACAGCACCAATCAGGCCGAGGAAGACCCCGAATACATTGAACCATCTTGTTTTGAGCTGGAAAAAGACGAGGCCGATGATCAGGGTGAACAGAGATGTAAGTGAATTCAGGATCCCTGCCAGGTTGCTGTCGATACCGGTTTGTGCCTTGGCAAACAGGAATGCCGGTGCCACGCTCCCCACAGCGCCAATAATAAACAGGTATTTCCATTCGCGTGCTTGAACCCTTTTGATGCGCATCAGGGCAAAGGGCAAGAGAATCAGAAAAGAAATGATGATTCTGAGGGCTCCCACTTCCTGGCTGGAGTAAACACCAAGTCCTTTTTTAATCAGGATAAAGGAACTTCCCCAGGTGAGGGCCAGGGCGATCAGAATGCCCCAGGAGATCAGTTTCGTTTTTAAACCTTCTTTCATTTTATTGATGCGCAAATTTAATCTTTATTGATGAGGAGTCGACAAAGCTGACTATTATAATGCAACGAAAATCCAATTCTTAATGTCTTACTGTTTAAACGCTGCTTCCCTGAATGTAGAAAATAATTCATTACATTTGATATTGTTCTGAACCAAATAAATACCTCATGAAAAAGAGAATTACTCTCAGCCTATTCAAAGTGCTCACAGGCATTCTTGTACTTGGAATGTTTTTATTGAATGTCAGCGCACAGGTTGAGAACAATCATTTTGAACTTACTGGATATTCCAAAGAAAACGGTCCTTCTGATAATTTCCTTATCATTGGAGATACGCTGGCAGGTTTTGGGACTTACCCGGATTATTTGTTGCCCTGGGGAAACTACTACCGCAACCAGCGCTCACAAACCCTTTACCTGGCTTCGGAATTCGGACAGCCCATGCTGATTACCGACCTGGCCTGGAAATTTGAACGCATATCCGGTCCCGATAATTATTTGTTGAATGTTACCATAAAAATCCTTGAAACCTATGATAATTTCTTGAACAGTGGTGAATTTTATGATATGTCGGGGGCAACCGAGGTTTTTTCATCTGATAGTCTAGTTCCGGCCGCTTCCACCGGATGGAATACGATTGATATTGATGATTACACCTATTACAACACCAAAAACCTGGTCATTGAAATTGCGCATGGAGACAATGGCTATTACGAATTTCCATATTACAGAACTTACAAAAGCGAGGGCAGCTATACCAGGATGCTGCTTGGGTTTTCCAATGATTATACCCCTGCGCCTTATTCGCATGCATCCGATCATTTTGATAACCTGAGGATTGGATACCAGGACCTGCCTGATCCCGGCAGCATAGAAGGGTACACATTCAATGGAGATGGCCTGGTCGTTACCAGTGCATATGTGGTCATTGATACCCTCGAAATTCAGACTCTTTCGGGTGTGGATGGATATTACCTGCTGGATCCTGTTCAGGCCGGCAACTGGTACCTGCAATCCTGGAAGGAAGGCTACAATCTTGTTGCCTATCCGGTAACAGTTGCTTCAAACAACACGACTTACCAGGAAATAATACTCACCCAGCCTGCCATGATCATCAGCCCATTGCAGATAGATCATACCTTACCACCGAATGGATATGTAGAGGATATTATCAATATTTTGAATAATGGGGATGGCCCGCTTGACTGGCAAGCCGATATATTCCCTGATACGACAGACTGGCTTTCGTTGGACCAGTACGCGGGAAATGTGGAAGCAAACGGCAGTTCCTTCAGCCTGCCGGTATATTTCAATGCCACCGGTTACGAAGATGGTGATTTTTTAACGGCTGACATCACTTTCACTTCTGACCCGGATGTGGGAACCACTGTGGTGCCTGTTTCTCTGACTGTATCGGGTGATCCCATACCGGTTCCGGAAAACCTGCAGGTTGAGATTTTTCCAGGTCCGCCTGCATTTGCCCAAGTTAGCTGGGAATTTAATTATACGGTCAATTTCTATTATTTCCGCATCATCAGGAATGGTATTTATGTTGGTTCTACTACAGAAGTTGATTTTACCGACTATCTGCCGGAATATGGCGAATACTGCTATGAGGTAGATGCTGTATATAGTTTTGGACAGGCTGCACCCGCAGGTCCCGTATGTGATACCTGGGAAAACCCTGAAATGATCATCGATCCGCAATCTTTAACCGCCAATGTATGGATCGATCAACAGGAAACAGTATATACCAGTATAAGCAATGATGGAATTGGACCATTGATATACGAATTCCCCGAAGCCATTGGTTTTATTGCTTCCATTGTTCCTGATTCCGGTTTGGTTTCCGAAGGAGGTATGCAACAAATCGCCATCACTTATGATGCCAGCGGTTACACTCCGGGAACATATAACCAGTGGCTTGTTGTGGAATCCAACGATCCCGATCAGCCCACAGACAGCATTGAGAATACCATGATTGTTGGCTGTCCGGGTGTGCTGAGCGGAACAGTTACCGACGGAAACACGGGTGCTCCCATTGCAGGTGTGGAAGTTGCAGCAGCCACCTTCAGTACCCTTACAAATGAAAATGGAAATTACACCTTGCTCACCGATCCTGACTTTTTTGATGTTTATTATGATAAAACAGGATACGCTACCGAAGTTATTCCTACACAGATTACATGTGATACCGTTCAACAGCATGTTACTATGTGGGAGTTTCCTTACAACCCGGGCTGGGTGGTTGCCACTACAAATTTCCCTGATGAAACCGAATGTTTAATAGAGTGGACACCCCCCTGGGGCGATTACGAGATTATTTATGATGACGGTTTGGCCGATGATTTTCTCGTTTTCAGCCAAAGCGGGAACGGGCATGCCGTAAAATTCAGTCCAGCGGGTTATCCCTGTTCCGTGCAAGGCGGTAAAGTCTATATCGGGGATGGCAACTTTCCTGCCGGTGCTGATCTGATTGGTTCGGCATTCGGTTTTGCCGTGCTGGATGATGACGGAGCCAATGGGAAACCCGGAACCATCCTCGATTCAATTGAAGTTACAGTTGATCATTGTGGCTGGATCACGGTTGAAAATTTTAATGTGGAAATCGAGGAGGGAGATTTTTATATCGCCATGTTCCAGGGCGCCCTGCCACCAAATGCTGCCCCAATCGGCATTGACCAGACGCAACCCACCGTTTACAGGTCCTACACCTTTATCAATACCTATTATGGGTACTGGTCGCTTTCCTCATACCAGGATTTCATGATCAGGGCCATTGTTTCAGGGCCTGATAACGGCGATCATCTGACAAACTCTACCGAAACATTGCGACCACCGCCTCCCCTATACAAACATTTTATTGCAACAGGACTACCAGCCGGTATTCCGGGAAAAGTGAAAGCGGGAGAGATGAAACCCCTGAACGATTTTTCAAATGAAAACAACAGGGATGAAACCGGATACAGGATATACCGATACAGCAACTTCGATCCCAATCATCCAATATCCCTGGGTGATGCAACCTTGCTGGTATCAAATACAAATGATTTAAATTATGTGGATCCCATCGGTGGCCTCGCCCCGGGCTGGTATGCCTACTGTGTTCAGGCAAGTTATGAGCAGGGAGGTGACACGATATTTTCCGATTGTGATTTCAGCAATATTGTCGGGAAGGAAATGCAAGCGGATGTTATCGTTAATGTGAGTACGCTCAATGGCCAGCCCGGCGATACTACGGAGGTAATTCTTACCGCACAGGACTATCCTTACGAAGTGGAATCAGGCAATACCTGGGCGGCAAACAGCCTGGAGTTCGAGTGGATCTGGAAAGGACATTATAATTTATATGCCAGCAAGATAGGGTATGAGCCTTATGCACTGGATAAGCTGATGATCTCCGCTGACACTACCATCGAAATTATTCTTTCTGAAAACAAATATCCACCTACCAACCTTTATGTTGATTCACTCACTTCATTGGCCACATGGTCTCCTGCCAGGTTGATAGCCCTTCAGCCTGAAGGTTTTGAAGGGGAGCAGTTCCCGCCACCTGGTTGGAGTACTTTTACACTGAAAGCAGATGGGGCGTGGTATAGAACAGATCATGGCAGTTCCAGTGGATTTCAAATCCCGGAATGGGACAGCTATTATGCCTGCGATAATGAAAATCTTAGTGGTAGCACAGGATCGGGTTGCTGTGATTATTTGATCACTCCTGAACTGGATCTTCGGGAATCTCCTGAATTTTCTTTAAAATTTCACCAGTATTTCGACGGTATGTATAATCAACTTGCCGTGACGGAAATCAGCCAGGATGCAGGTGAAACCTGGGAAGTTGTACAGAATATGGAACCCAACGCTGGAGTCTGGACATATGAAGAGATCGATCTTTCTGTATATTCCGGAGATTATGAAATACCTTCGGTCTGGATTGCTTTTCATGCAGATGACCAGGGAGGATGGGGATCAGGCTGGGCCGTCGACAATGTTGAAGTATCTGTGGGATCGGAGGGGGACTGGCCACCGACAGGCTACCACCTCTTCCTGGATGATGTCCTCATCACCGAAACACAGGATACATCCTATCGGTTCCTGAATCTGAATTACGGGCAGGAATACACCGCCAGCGTGGGCGCCGTATATGCTTCCGGTATATCCGAAAAAGACTATTATACCTTTACATCCGGTTGGCTGTATCCCCCCGAAAACCTGGCAGCCGCAACCTACGATAATGCCGTTCTCCTGAAATGGGATCCGCCCTGCGCACCCTGGTTCGAGATCATGTCAGTTGGTGAAAGAGAAAAAAGGCCCCATCCAAATACAGAATATTCACCCGCTGTGAGGAAAATAAAAAACAACACCAACCCCCAACGGGATTTTTGGGATACCCAGTTTGAGTTTCCTTGCGGAGATGCAACAGGCGAAGCCGGTATCGAAAGCGATGGCAATTACATTTATACCACAAAGTGGAATGCCGGAAATGGTACTTTTTTCCGCTATGAAACCGATGGCACCTTCCTGGGCAGTTTTGTCATTGCAGGCTGCCAGGATGTGCGCGACCTGGCATACGACGGTGAATATTTTTACGGCAGCAATGCCTCAACAATGGTATGGGGCATGGATTTCGACGATGAAACGGTAGTGGAAACAATCAACACACCGGTTGCCACCCGGGCCATTGCTTATGATGAGGATTTCGATGCTTTCTGGGCCAATAACTGGTCTACAGACATTACACTCTACGACCGCGATGGTGTTTTGCTGAATAGCTTTCCCGTTGGTTCCTATTCAAATTTTTACGGTTTTGCATGGGATGATCAGGAAATTTATGACGCATCCTATCTGTATGGTTTTAGCCAGGATGCAAGCGGTGCTGTTATTGTGCAATTTGTAAGTCCGTATGGCAATGAAACCGGTGTTGTTTATGATGCGATTGGATTCAGCACATCGGGAAGTGGGGTAGCAGGAGGACTTGCTATTAGCGGTGGCATTTCAGGATTTGAATATACAATGCTTGGCATTATTCAAAATGAAACCATTTTTGGCTTATCCTTTGGCCATTATCCACCAGGCGGTGAATGCGATGTGCCTGAAAATGTTCTTGGATTCAACATATACAGAGATAATGAGCATATGGATTACCTGGAATATGACGGGCAGGATAAAATGGAATGGTGGGACTACGATCTGCTTCCCATGTGTTATGATTATGAAGTAAGCGCGGTATACGATCTTTCGCCGTACGGGCAGTTTGGCGACGAAGGGGAATCCATGAGAGACGGCCCGGCAACCATCTGTCTTTCTTGCTGCAACAGCATGCCTTTCATGGAAGATTGGGAATCGGGAAGTTTTGATACCAAAGAATGGGAAGTACATTGTGATAACTGGGAGGTGAATTCCATGACAGGAAATCCCGGACATAGCGCCGCTTTCCAGTGGGATCCTGTCCTTGAAAATTACGAATGCGGTTTGATCACATATCCCATCATCGGCAGCGATGTTACAGATGGCAATATTTATCTTGATTTCGACCTGATGATCGACGACCGCTTCGATACCGTGAAAACCGAAAAGCTGGATGTTCGTGTGTGGGCCGATGGCAACTGGACAGGAATTCACGAATTTGTTGCCCAGGGTGACGCAGACTGGGAATCCTACCATATGGATATTTCTGAACATGCAAAAGGATTTGATTTCAGGGTGGGATTTTTTGCAAAAGGAGAAAACAGCATCAACATTGATGCATGGTACATCGATAATGTAAATGTTTATCAGATTTGTCCCGAACCACGAAACCTCTCCATTGAAAGAATATACGAGTCGGAGGAAATGGGTGTCGTAGCGCTCGAATGGGAAGCCCCCTTTTATTATGGAGAGCAATGGCTGGGCCATCACGACGGTAGCTTTGAAAATTCATTTGCCTCAAATGACGGAGGGGCAGGGCTCGCTCAACTGTTAATCCCTGAAGAATATCCGGCCATCATTAAAAAGATATGTTATTTCAATGATGATTATGGTGAACCGGGACAAATATCTCATTTGTATATTTTAAGTGAGGATGGAAATGAAATCCTTGCCGGCCCTTATAGTATTGAGAATGCTCCAGGTGCAGACTGGGTTAATGTTGAGCTTGCCGATCTTACCATAGAATCCGGTGGTTTTATGATCAACACCATCAATGTAGCTCCCGATGGACCATATATTGGCGCTGATGACAGTTATTACGACGGATCCCTCTTTCTGGGTTCCCCTGGTGAATTTACTGAATTGGGTGAATTTGGATATTATTATGTGGGCAGCCACGAAGCCTGGGTGAATTATCCCGGAGGAGATCATCCTGATAAGACATATAAACTTCGAGCACCAGGCAGGACGGATAAGATTATGCTATCCGATATTGATGTATCCGATCATTTCGCTCTGCCACCCAAAAGAATTTCCAGGGATCTGAATGCATATAACATATGGAGAAACGGTGAGCTGATCGCGGAGAATTGGACCGAACTGTATTACCATGATACCCTTTATGAAAGCAAAGAATACTGTTACTTCATGAATGCGGTTTATGACCAATGTGAATCAGATACCGTATCCTTTGGATGTATCAGCTTTTATACCGGAAAAGAACCAGGTCCGGGAACTTTTGTAATGATCTTCCCCAATCCTGCAAAGGACAATATCATGTTCAGCGCAAGCGAACGAATAAACAAGATTCTCATTTTCGATAAACTGGGTCAATTGATCTATGAGGAAAATCTGAATAATGTAAAACAGGCAAGGTTCAATATCGCAGGTATCAAAACAGGTGCTTACCTGATAAAACTTGAAAAAGAAGATGGAATGCTTAGCAGAAAACTGTTAATCATTAGGTGAACTTCATTCTATTGATTATATCTTCCATACCCAAATATTGCTGACTGGATTCATTGTGCATTATTGAAAGATGGCCAATTATATTGGAATCACAATATGAATTTTATGTTAAAAAATGAAACTTTTTCCTTGTTCAATACATATAAATTACTATTTTTGACGCGACTTTGCATGGAATGGCATGAAAAATATGGTGTGCAAAAATTTTTATTTTGAATGCAACTATTTCTGAAGCAATTGTGTCAATGTAATAACAATAAACCTAAAACGCACCGAATAATTTTGTAACAGTTTGGGCTTTAGTAGTTTATTTAATTAGTGTGTGTGGATTTTTTCATTTGAATAAATGGAAATTAGATAAACAAACATTTTATTAACCAAAAACAGACATCTTATGAGTAAATTTACAAAACTGTGTCTTTGGATGGTGACATTATTATTGTCATCATCTGTTGTGTTTGGTCAGGGCATTTCCCAGGAGGAAAGGGCTTTGATGGATAATCCCCCGAGGGTATCCGTTGAACCTGATGCTCAGACCCAACCCATGCCACAAGAAAGAGCAACTGCTCCAAAAGGAATTTATAATCCTGATGGCAGCAGGGCGCTAACAAACATTTTGCTGTCGGTAACTGTAGATATTTTCGCCAGCGAAGCTTCTTACAATCTCTGGGATTATGCTGGTGGTGCCTACTACTGGGCTACCGACCAGACCTTTTCCAGCGGTAACGAGAACCAACAACATGTGTTGCCCCTTGAAGAAGGCAACGGATTTGACGTTGACTGCTGGGATACCTGGGGTGACGGTGGAATTGCCGGAGAAGTATCCAATGATGATACCGGCTGGCCGATCATGAGTTGGAGCTCCGGAGATTATGGTTCTTACGGTGCTTTTTATTTTGTTGCCGGTCCCGGTACGCAACCCCAGGAGGTGACAACATTCCCATTCTGGGCAACTTTCGACGATGGTACAATTCCTAACGAATTGGTCCTCGATATTGGAAGTAATGCGGATGTCAGAACCGATGCCGATGCAGCCGAATCTGGTGCATACGGCCTGCTGTTCGAAGGGAATACATCCTCCGGATGGGGATCAACACCATATTCTTATTCCGCTGCCTTTGATGCTTCCAAATCAAGTCACTTCGGAACCGTTGATATTACCGTTGTACCCGATGGAACATCAGGTATGCTAGCAATGGCTTATGATATGGTGATGGGTTATTCATTTAATTCAAACTATGCCTGGTACAGAACATTGATCAATGGTACGGAACTGGAAGATGAGAATGGTGATTATTACTGGCAACCTTCCAGCCACAGTGATCCCTGGATGGAATATTATTTCGATCTCTCACCCTGGCAGAACGATGCCAACTTCACAATAACACTGCAATCATCGCTGAAGTATTATGAAGATTATTATAACCAAGGAGATATTGTTTACCTGGACAACCTCCACATTTGGTACGAAGTGGATCCGGGTAACCTTGAAGGTTATACCTTTAATGGCGACGGATTGATCGTAGCCGGTGCTACAGTGGCCATCGAGGAAGTGGGACAGACTACTTCAGGAAATGATGGTTATTATTATATCCCCGATGTACCGGTGGGTACACAGGAAGTGCTTGCCTGGAAAGATGGATACAATGTAGTATCTTACATGGTTGATATCTTTACACAGCAAACCACTTACCAGGATATTGTGCTTACACAGCCTACAATGATCATCAACCCATTGCAGCTTAATGAAACATTGAATCCGAATGAATTCCTGACAACTGCCCTGGGTATTTTAAATAATGGTGACGGACCCTTGCACTGGAATGCAGAAATTGTATATACCAGTGATAATGCAGGTGGCGGAGTAAGCGTTCCCAAATTTGAAGGGACCATAGAACATACTCCTGCTGATCCGGGAATGGCACCCGTTGATCCGGAAGGACCACAAGAGCCCAGCCCGATCAGAGGTTCCATCATCTTTGGTATGGAAGCCCTTGCCAACAACTTTATTGATTTTGATGTTGACAATGTGAGCGGCTACACCATTGTTGGACCTTATACAGGTTCCGACTTTGTAAGTGGTATGGCTTTCCCCATGGGCGATGAAGACAATGCCTATGCTACAGTATACAACAGCACTACTTTGTACATGGTAGAACGTGCAACCGGTACAATGACAACCGTTGGAAATATGTCAGGTGCAGTTTCATTCAATGATATTACAATTGACCCGACCGATGGCACCCTTTATGCTACCGATGGTTCTACACTTTATTCAATTGATCCTTCAGGACCATCCGCAACCAACATCGGTACACACGGCCCGACAACCTTGATGATTGGATTGGCCTGTGACGGTGATGGAAATCTCTGGGCATATGACATCAGCAATGATGAGTTTTATGCAATTGATAAAGCCACTGGTGCTGCTACAACAATCGGTTCCATTGGATTTGATGCCAACTATGCACAGTCTATGTTCTATGATGCTGATGCAGATCAGATTACCATGGCAGCCTATAACCTGAGTAATTCTTCATGCGAAATACGTGCGGTAGATGTTACAACAGGGAATACAACCTTGCTGAGTTCGGCAAGTGGTAACGAAATAACAGGTTCTGCAATGCCTGTCAGCGGAGGCCCTTCAGGTGGCTGGTTGTCACTGGGTCAATATGAAGGTGATGTTCCTGGCAATGGTGGTTCATTTAACCTGCCTGTACATTTTGATGCCAGCGGTTTTGAACCCGGTGCTTATGTTACAGCAGACATTATCTTTACTTCCACACCGGATGTAGGTACAACCACAATTCCTGTTTCTATGACAGTGATTGGTGATGCATTGACCCCTCCGGAAAACCTTGAAGTAGAACTGGTGGATGACGTAAACGGATATGTTGACCTTGAATGGGAATGGTATGGCGATGCTACATTCCAGTATTTCCGCGTTGAGCGCAATGGTATCTATGTAGGTTCAACAACCGACATGGAATATACCGATCAATTGCCTGATTACGGAGAGTACTGCTATGAAGTGAAAGCCGTTTATGACGAAGGTATGACAGCCCCGGCAGGACCCGAATGTGTGAGCTGGGATAATCCCGGTCTCTTTATCGATCCCGACGCGCTTACCGGTGAAGTTTGGGTTGATCATCAGGTGACTGTTTATACAACAATCGAAAATACGGGAATCGGTACTTTAACCTATATTTTCCCCGATTATGACAATACCGATGCATTCTCATGTGAACATACCATCGAAATGACCGATGACTTTGGTGACGGATGGAACGGAGGTGAATTGGATGTATATCTTGACGGTACACTTATCCTGGAAAATCTAACCCTTTCCAGTGGTTCCGGTCCGGAATATGTGTATTTCACAGCCGAAAGCGGCCAGACCATCACCACTACCTTCAGTTGTGGAAGCTGGTGCTATGAGAATGAATACTGGATTTACGATGGTGAAGGAAATGTGATCATCCATGATGGAGCCAACGGTTCAAACCCGACAGGCAAAACCGGAACGGCCTATTGTCCGCAACCGAGCTTTATTGTTGATGTAACGCCATCTTCAGGATACCTCGGCGAAGGTGCTACACAGCAAATTGCCATTACTTATGATGCTACGGACTTTCCTCCCGGCACATATACCGAATGGCTTTTCGTGGAAAGCAATGACCCCGATCATCTGACGGATAGCATCCACAATACCATGATCGTAACCCAACCGGCTATGTATGAAGGTGTTGTTTCAGATGCCAATACCGGAGCTCCCATCCCTGGTGTTATGGTTGAGGCTGATGCATTCAATACTGTAACCGATGACAATGGTATGTATGAATTATATGTTGATGAGGGAACCTATGATGTGAATTTCGACAAAGTAGGATACCAGACACATATTGAATATGATACATTTGCCATGGCCGGTATTGTTACTCCACTGGATGCAATGCTCTACGAAGAACTCTATGCACCAGGCTGGGTAACAGCTACACCCAACTATCCGGATGATACTGAGTGTCTTGTTGAATGGACTGTACCATGGGGTGCTTATGAAGTAGCCTACGACGACGGTTCAGCCGACGACTTCCTTGTTTACAGTGTGGCCGGAAATGCACATGCAGTGAAATTTACACCTGCAGGCTATCCTGCGACTGTTATGGGCGGCTCCTTATTCGTTGGAGACGGCAGCTTCCCCGTTGGATCCGATTTTATCGGTTCTACTTTTGGAATTGCTGTAATGGATGATGACGGAACTGACGGAATGCCAGGAACGGTTGTTGATTCAATCGAAGTAGTGGTTGATGCATATGGTTGGGTTGATTTTGAAGGACTGTTCGCTACTTTTGAAGATGGTGATTTCTATCTTGCCATGTTCCAGGGAAGCGTACCCCCGAATGCAGCCCCGATTGGAATCGATCAGAGCATGCCAACTTATTATCGCTCTTATACTTATATTGGTGGTGGTGCTGATATGTGGTCACTCTCGGCTTACCAGGATTTCATGATCCGTGCAATCGTAAGTGGACCGCAAACAGGCGATGACCTTGTTCTGAGCCCCGAATACAAGCAACCTCCAAAAGCCGTTTATTATGACAATTACATTGCTACAGGCAAACCCAGTGGTGTGCCCGGTTTTGTAAAATCCGGTACAAATACCCCTGCGCCTGAGTTCAATATAGAAACCGACCGCGATGCCACCGGATACAAAGTAGCCCGTTTGAGCAACTTTGATCCCAACGGCAGCCCGCTGAACGGTGATACCAATGTACTGCAGAACAACACCTCTAACCTCAGTTATATGGATAATGCCTGGGGCGGCTTGCCCGAAGGATGGTATGCCTATGGTGTTGCTGCACGTTACAGCCAGGGCGGAAACGTATGGTCTGATTATGCTGTAAGTAATATTGTTGGTCACCTCAAGCAGGTAGCCGTTACGGTGAATGTGACCACTACCGACGGATCCGTTGCCGACAGTGTTGAAATCATCCTGTCAGGAAATAGTTTCCCCTATGATGTGTATACACATTTTACAGATGAAACAGCTACGGTAACTTTTGATCCCGTATGGAAAGGCTATTACGATTTGACAGTCTACAAACCTGGCTATGATTCAGCCAACTACTGGGATCAGTTTATCAATAGCGACAGAACTTTTGATGTGGTTCTTGGCGAAAAGAGATATGCACCCTACAACCTGTATGTAGATCCGCTGACCTCTATCGCGACCTGGAATGAACCACGTATTACTGCCTTGAGGGAAGGTTTCGAAGGCGAGATGTTCCCGCCTGCAGGATGGACTTCCAGTACGAATAGCTGCGGCTGGTACCGTACCGATGATGGCAGCAGTGATTCCTGGCCGATTCCTGCATGGGACAGCTATTATGCAGTGGCCAATGATGATGAATGTGGTAGCGGACAGGACGGTAGTGTCGACTACCTGATCACCCCGCCCATGGATCTGAGAGAGACCGGTGGTTATTCACTGAAGTTCGATCAGTTCTTTGATGGCGCCTTTGGTCAGTCGGCCATTGTAGAATACAGCCTGGATGGCGGTGCTACCTGGGAAGTTTTGCAAAACATGAGCCCCACAGCCGGCAGTTGGACCCACGAGGAGATTGATCTCTCGCAATGGTCCAACGACTGGAACATACCCGCATTCTGGATTGCCTTCCACGCTGATGACAACGGAGAATGGGCATCCGGCTGGGCCATCGATAACGTAGAAGTATCGGTAGGCAGCGACGGTGACTGGCCCCCAATGGGCTACCATGTATTCCTGGATGATGCCTTTGTGGTAGAAGTACAGGAAGAAACCTATCAGTATCTGAACCTGCAATATGGAGTCGAATACACAGCCAGTGTAGGCGCTCTGTATACCTCAGGACTCTCAGAAAAGGATTATTACACTTTCATGTCCGAATGGCTGTATCCTCCAGAAAATCTGGTGGCTGCAAATTACGACAATGCTGTTCACTTGATTTGGGAACCTCCCTGTGCACCCTGGTTCGATGTATTATCAGTACAACCACGCATGGAGCAACCCAATGTGAACTCAGAATATTCACCCCTGCTAATAGATGTTAAGAACAACTATCCGGGCAACCGTGAATTCTGGGATACCCAATTTGAATACCCCTGCGGCGATGCATCAGGTGAGGCCGGTGTGGAATCCGATGGAAACTACATCTATACATCCAAGTGGAATGCTGGCAACGGAACCTTCTTCCGTTATGAACTTGATGGTACCTTCCTGGGCAGCTTTGTGATCTCAGGACCTGCTGATGTACGTGATTTGGCCTATGATCCGGGTGAAGACCTTTTCTGGGGTAGCAATGCTTCCACCAGTTTATGGGGCATGAACTTCAACGATGAGGTGCTGGAAGAAACGGTGAATGCACCTGTAGCCACACGTGCTGTGGCCTATGACGAAGACTTCGAAGGTTTCTGGGCCAACAACTGGGATACCCAGATCACCCTTTATGACAAGGATGGTGTTACTCTGAATAGTTTCCCGACAGGCTCATATGGCAGTATCTATGGTTTTGCCTGGGATGACCAGGAGATTGACGGAGCCCCATACCTTTATGCTTTCAGCCAGGCAGGAAGTGGTGCTATCATAGCACAGTATGAGATTGCAAGCGGTGCCGAAACAGGCGTGACTTATGATGCCATTGGTTTCAGTACAACAGGTACGGGAATTGCCGGTGGTCTTGCTATCCAGGGAGGTATCGTGCCCGATACCAAGACCATGGTAGGTATTATCCAGAATGAGACTATCTTCGGACTTGAGTTTGGTGCCGGCGGACCTCCTACACAATGTACTACTCCGGATAATGTGATCGGCTTCAATGTATACCGTGATGAAGAATTCGTTGATTACGTTGAATACTTTGGAGAAGACCAGGTAAGCTATTGGGATTACAACCTCTGGCCGCAATGCTATGATTACACGGTAACGGCTGTATACGACCTGAGCCCATATGGTTTCTTTGGTCAGGAAGGCGAGTCCATGATTGAAGGACCCTTCAATATCTGTGTATCTTACGGATTCCCGCTGCCCTTCTTCGAAGATTGGGAATCGGGAACATTCACGGAAAAAGACTGGGAAGTACAGTGTGACAACTGGACGATCAATACCATCCTCGGCAATCCGGATCACTGTGCAGAATTCCAGTGGGATCCCGTACAGGAAAATTACGATTGCGGACTGGTGACCTATCCCATTTTGGGCAACTGGGTTGAAGATGGCGAGATTTATTGTGACTTTGATCTGAAGATTGACGACAGGTTTGATACGGTTGAAACCGAAAAAATGATCGTACGTGTATGGGCCGATGGCGAATGGACCGACAAAGCAGAATTTGTGGCCATGGGTGATGCAGACTGGGAATCTTATCATGTGAAGATCAGCAACCCTGCCAAGGGGCATGACTTCCGTGTAGGATTCTTTGCAGTGGGCGAAAGCTCATTGAACATCGACGCCTGGTTCATCGACAATGTACATATCTATCAACTTTGTGAAGAGCCCAAGGATCTGGCCTCCGATAAGGTTCACGAAACCCAGGATATGGGCGTAGTTGAACTTACCTGGGTAGCCCCCGGAGCCACAGAAGGCTACTGGATATCATACAACGACGGAACCTTCGAAAATGCCATAGCATCTACCGAAGGTGGCGCCGGACTGGCACAGATGTTCACCCCTACTGAGTATCCTGTTACCATAACCGAAATCCGTTACTTCAACAGCTCCTTCGAGCAGTACATGCAGGAATGCGAGATCTGGATACTGGCCGGTGACGGCGAAACAGTATTG
>JAIOZK010000051.1 GCA_021740625.1 Bacteroidales bacterium | reverse complement strand
AAACTGAGTTTTGATTATCTCCGATAAGACCTCCTACATAATCATTGCCTGTAATATCTCCCCCCAATACTGCGCAATTGCTGATCGTTCCCGAAGAATAACCCGCAAGGCCGCCCACCCAGTCGTTGCCATGAACAGTAGGTGAGATCAACTGGAGACCGTAAACACTGCCAATTCCTCCAATAAAACCAAACAAACCGGCATAGTCAGTGCCAGAGTTAATATGTATATTGTCAATTAGATGGCCGCTGCCGTTGTACGACCCGGTAAATTGAAGATATAGGCTTCCAATGGGTGGGAATCCCGCACCTTCGAACCATGAATAAGTTTCAGAAGCATCAATAATGCTTGTTTGCTCGTAATGCGCTGCCCACCTAGCCGATTGGGGTGGGTCCGGGACTACGTCATTTGAGGCGGCAATCCAATAAAGGTTTTCCAGACTGTTTATAAAGTATGGAAGCTCGGAAGTTCCGCTACCTACCGGTTCCGTCGCTGTTTGTGTATAGGCGGCTGTTGAAAGCAAAAATGCAAGACAGATTAATGGCGCTATGATTATTTTTTTCATTTTATAATATTTATCTTGTTATTTGGATACTGTACATAAAGTCACGAATATGCATGTTAACTTTTTGCCATGGCTGATCTGTTAAATTTATTGAAAGCCTCTATTTAACTACAATCATTCTCATTGATTCTTTTCCATATTTTGTTGTAAGCATGTAAACGTAAGCACCTGGTTTAAGAATAGCAGTATTAAGTTTCAATTCATAATAACCTTTACTCAATTCCTGATCGGCCAGTGTTGCAATTTTGAAACCTCCTGAATTGAAAACCTCAAGTTTTATTTGCAATTTCTCAGGCAGCTCAAATCCTATAATGCTTTGATCAATGCAGGGATTGGGATAGTTCTGATGCAATTTGACATCATTTTCGGGGACTTGAAATTCATCAACTGCTGTAAAAAATTCTCCTTCCTGTATATCAACAATTTCATTGTTGTCGATTTTAAAGCTTCTTAAAACCAGATTCATGTATGGATCCCCGAAAATGAGCCCATTCAGCGGCCTGAACTTGCTGTTTGAGGCGGTCATCGGGTATTCATTGGTAAGCATCAGCAGGCTGTCTGCTCCGATGAAGGTCAGTTCAATTTCCGATACTGCTTTTGTTGTATCGCATACATATTCACTTAAAGGTAAATGATACCAGTTGTTTGTATCGACGCTGAGGTCTGTATAAAAAAGATCAACTTGCGATATTCTGTTGCTGCTGTCCTTGGGGATGATCTCTTCCCTTTTTACTGCAATGCATGCTTCCTTTTCCGGTCCGAAAGCAATTTTGGGATATTGCAAATGGAAGATCGTATCGGTAAGCAGAACTTTGGCAGAAGTTGTGTTCAATAGACCATTTTCATGTTCCCACGGGATAAAACACAGAGACTCATAATTTGCAGTATCCGGTTCCGAAACATATGATGAAACGGCGAGGCCTCCGGAATTATCATCAATAGAAAGGTCGAAATAGTTATAATGAGCATATTCTTCATCCAACAATATTTCGGGCTCCAGCCATTCCTCTCCATCGAAGCTTGATGTCATGATACAGTTATGAGCTGGCTGGCCGTAGGAAGTATTCAGCCATACCAGCAATGCCCTGTCATCCTGCGGGGAACACACCCTCAAATCAGACTGAATTCCCTGATAATCCGACAATTCTTGCGGTTCACCCGCCGACCACAACCCCTCTTTTTTTGTCAGAAGGCAATACCAGATATGAGAGCTGTGGTTGTCCATATCGGCAAGCTGCCAGATGATCATAGCCTTCTGATCCGATAATTTGGAAATAATCGGATTGGCCCTGCCGATTCCTGATTTTACTTCTGCATCGGTGCTTAGCTTCTCCAATTGGATCAGGCTGTCGTTTTCAAGATCGTAACTTGCAAACCAAATTTCCTGGGTTTCAAAGAATGATTTAAGTGGGGTTTCCGATCTTATTTTCAGAAAACTTTCATTGTTATAGCTGGTTTGAGCCCAACAGACCAGGGCCTCGTTTGCACTGATCGCATCTGACAGAGGACTATTAATTGCATGTTTATTTATTTCTATCGTTGACAGAGGTGAAAAAAGCTTTTCATTCCTTTTCATCATCCTGGATCTGATTTTCCGTTCTCCATAGTAACTCCCTTTTTCCAGCCAGGTAAAAACTTTATAATCATCTGATGATGCAATGTTGGCTTCAGGCCAGGCCAAAGGGATTTTGTTGAATTGGGTAACCGGCATGATTTCACCTGCCAGTTCAGGTAAATCTGAGTTTGCTTTTATACCAATTTTTTTATTGATTTTTTCCATATCGGGAAAGCAATCCGACATATCATCCCCCCAAATTGTGGTTGAATAAAACATTTTAGGGCCCCAAACGGTTTTTTCATACCAACCCCAGAATATTTTTGCAACAACTTTTCCATAGGTCCTGAAACCGAAGGATTTCAGGAAATGATTGTCGTGATGAGGTATGCTACGGTATGATTCGCCAAATCCAAGCGGGAAATCAGCATCCAGGCTGAAGTCGGCTTCGGCAAGGCCATCGAGTAATTTTGCACCGATGGTAAATTCCATGCCCAATGCCCCGCTGTAAAAATGAAAGGAAGCACTTTTGTTGTAGTTGGGATTGTTCGGATTTGCCGTTACGTTGAGATCGCCAAATGAACCCCACTTTCCGGTCAAGCTGTCGGTGATTAAGTGCAACCTGCTTGAAAACTTGTAGTTTCCCTTAAAACCTATATCAAAAGTGGGTTGTACGATGGAACCTACATCTATTTCCTCGGCAATATCAACAATTTCTTTTATCTTCTTCAGGATATCGAATACCTGGTCGTATTTGGTATGTATGGCTCCCGACCAGCTCATGTTCTGGGCTGCTATGATATTATTGGTTTCGGGCTGCAGGTAAAACTGATTGTTGGTAGTATCGAATTCGGTACTTAGCAGTTTGGAGGAATTGCTGCCCAGGTTGAAGATTGTCTGGTTGAAAACTGGTTTATCCATAAGCTTCAGCTTATATTCCGATTTGGTATATTTCAGAGAGGTATGTATTTCACTGGCCTGTATGCTGGCCGATGCACCACCAAAGAAAGGCACAGAAGAAGGTATGCTTAACTTTGAAACAACATCCTGGAAATTGTCTTCAATTTGTGATTTGATGCTAAAGGTAACCTGATCGCCCTCTTCGTGAATGTTATGAAAGTTTATATCAGGTACAAAATCGAACCATTTTGGCCGGGTGCGGTGGATGGTGATATGATATGGCCCCTGTATAACAGCGGGATCAGGATCATGTCCCAGGTAATAAGCAATCGTCATATTCACGCCAGGAGGCGGCAGGGAGGCCATATTATATACAATATGCCAGGTGGTATCGTTTATTTTGTGGCCGTTTGTGTGTGCCACCTGTTTTTTGTTTCGGTCGAAAAACCGGGCTTTAACGGTATCCAGGTCGTCATAGTCTTCCGTAATAATAAAAAAGGTATCCAACTGCGTCATGGTCCCCGGTGCAATCCACTGATCAAAAGGGCCAAAGTTTCCGCTCACTTTCGGAGGGAGAATGGTACGGGTAAACAACGGAATTACATCAGCATGAATCCAATAAATCCACCAATGGGTCCGGTAACCATAATGGATACACAGGTAGCTTCCTGTCAAAATCTCTCCCATATCATAATCAAGAGAACAAAACAATGTATCAGAGAAATACTCAAAAGTCTGGTTATCAATGATCCCCCCTTTAGGGTCAATTAATTTAAAGGCAACTAAGTTGTTTCTCCAGTTAGATACATTATTTCGTTGATCATAATTGGTCCAGAAATTTAGCCTGTTGATCACTTTAGTGCCTTCATCAAAATAGCCTAATCCTTCTTCAAAATTATAGCTGACATCATAATTATCAATGGGTTTAATAATATGTATCCTTCCCAGACAATAGCTGATCCCAGTATCGTTGATATCTTCCGCAAAGACCCTGGCAAAGAAATCATATTCTCCGGGTTCAAGTCGCAATACGTTGTCATTCCAGGTGATACAGGAAAGCTGGTTTTCGTATGACCAGTTCTGAGAGCTGCCTTTCAGCTGAGCATGAAAACCCCAGTCTTCTGAATCGTGAACAAGGTCTCCGGTGCGTTCGTTAAGTTTGTAATAGAAAAAATTATATCCTACCTGATTTTTGGCGGGTTTAAACATTTGCCGATTGATGCTTTTATGGTCCAGCATTTTATTCCATAACACAAATTCAGAGAAGCTTCCCTGGAAATATTCGGCAACACGTTCATCGCCAATTTTATTCTCGAAGTTTTTACCCATATAAAACTTAACCAGGAAACTTTCAACATGTCCAATCTGCTTCTGATCTGTCAATGTGCCATCAATGTATAACTTTGCTAAACCACCATCCTGTTCCTTGTAGCATGCTGCCAGGTGATGCCATTTTCCGTCGTTAAATTTATTGGCAGCAATGAGGGTGGCCATGGAATCGCCCACCGGAAGATTGAATTCAATGGCGCCATCGTTCTTCATTTTAATATAAGGGCCATGAATTGACCTTTCACCAGGGCTTTTGGAATCACCTGCAAATCCTATCATCTGACCTCCTTTGCCTGTATTGGTTTTGAACCAGAACGTCAGGCTGAAAACCTCATGCGGGCTTTGTATGTGTTGATCGGATTCAATATAATTATCGATCCCGTTCAGGCTGAGGGAATGTGCCCAGGGATTTGAACTTGATGTAAAACTTACAGTATCAAACAAATTCCCATTGTTCTCCCATCCCAGGGTCACTTTCGTGGTTTGAGACGGGAAATTGTTTACAGTGATCGGATTGAATAACATGCCCGTATCGACCGATGAAATTCCCAACGCTGAACTGGCATAGTAATTTCCCCACCCGAGCCGGGGTGTGGCAATTGGTGATGGAGGATCGATCTTTATGTCATATGCGGTTGTAAAGCAAATATCCGTTCCGGGTATCATTTCTGTGATCCTCATCCTGTTGGTATGGTAAGACAAGGACTCAATATCATATTTAAAAAAAATGATCCCCTCACTCGGATAAACGGTTCCTGAATCCACAGCGGCATTGTCTTCATCATAAAACACATATTTTAAGGGGAATATGTCCCGGTTACTTGAAACAAAGTTGAAAAGGTAGTTCGACTGCTGAATGCCGGGATACTGCGGTATCAGGGTGGCTCCATTATATAGCTTTGCATTGTTGCATTTATAGCTGATGTCGGATACTTCATAACTGTCACAATTCAGGTCATTGAAAGTCCAGTAACCCACCAGGTTGGTTTGTTGCATAACCGGCTCATCATAGATGTCGCTGATTTCCTCTGCAGTAAGGGCCTTGTCCCAAATCCTGATTTCATCAATGGCATTGACCAGGGTGGGTTCATCCGATCGTCTGCCGGAGGTGGCGTTACCACCTCCCATGATAAAAGGCTGTGTTTTGCAGGCCGCCAGCACCTGACTGCTGCTGTTGATCAGGTATGTGATGTTGCCGTTATATATCTGGGTTTCCATGGGTGCTCCGTTAAGATAAAATTTCTTATCAAACTTTTCATAACTGACAAATGTGATCTGATGCCAGGCATCGTTGTTTAAAAGCTCATGGTAACTAACATTGAAATTTGCTACTGCCAGTTTCTCTTCATTAAATAGTGAGTATAATGTGAAGGTGATCTCAGGCAGGTTGTTGCCGGTAACCGCCATACCCCAGACCGAATCGACTTTCAAAAAGATCATTTCACCACCTATGCCATACAGTAATTCATCCATGTCCGGTTTTACCCAGGTTTCTATGCTGTATTTTTGTGATGCCAGGTCAAGGCTGTATACCCCATGAATGTCGTTCGCCTGATGATGAGGAAAATTGGTTGAGGCAGCATGTTTTACGCTGTCAATGAGAAGGGAATGACCACCAAGTTGATTCTGAAAGCCGGGTTTCACAGAGTCAATAAGTGTTTGTCCATCTTCCGTGATGCATTTTAACAAAGGTTTTTGCTGGCAGGTGCTTAGTTTATAGTAGGAATCCCAACCCTGTGAAGGACCACCGTCGCATATTACTTTAATTTTCAGGTATTCGGTCGATAAGGGTAGATTATCCATCCTCGCATCTTTAAAACTCGCCGAATCCAGATATTGATTGTTTGGCGGAAGGACAATCAGAGAGTCTATGGCGACGGAGTCGCGCCTGCAAATGTAAAATCCGACCATATTTGTGCGGGGAGGAAGATTGCTTACATTGAACGAGTTTGTCAGTTCTGGTACAGGACTCCACAAGCTATCATTCAGATTGTAATTGTTGGTGATGAAAGGACCCCAGCCTTTTGATGCTTTTACATAAAGAGTATCGGGATAAATGATATAAGGTATAAAATAGTTGGCCACACTGTCGGTACCGTAATGCACCCCAATATGCAGGCGTGACGACAGCGGCAATTGCAATTCCTCCATGGTGGCACTCCAGTATGCATAAAACAAGGGCTGCCCTTCAACCACATGTTCCTGCCCAACCTGAGCACTGTCAACATCAATGAACCTGAAAGTAACTTTTGATGTATTTTTAGGCAAACTGTCGATCACAAATAAGTTATCTTGCTCATTGCCTGCAATATATGGTCCAAATCCATTTTGTGAAACAATGTTTACCTGAGGAAGGTAGGCTGTATCCTCACGGGTTTGCCCAAAACTTATAAGCCCTGGCATTAGACTTATGATCAGTAATACTATAAGCTTTTCCGGGAGTAAAAATTTAATCTTTTTCATTTTTTATGGTATTTGTTTTTAATGATTCTGAATTCATTGTAAATTATTTGATTGGGGGATTTTTCAATTTTCAATTCAATGGATTTACCGGTGAATAATTTCAGCCATGCAATAAACTGCTCGGTAAGCGCACATTGGCCTGAGATAATAATGTTTAGTACCCCATTGGATTGGTTTTCAATATAGCCTGTTAATTTTAGTAAAACCGCTTGCCGGTATATTTCAAATACATAGTTGATCTCTGTATTTAAACTTCCGCTTAGTTGGATTTTTAAAACTTCTTTGCGGTCAGTGTTTTTTGATTTTGCCAAGTTTTTAAATGATTTTTTTTAGCAAAGTAAAAATATGGAGGCATACAGGCGGAAAGCAAATTTTGGGCTTGGACAAAGGCTGGACATTTGGTGGGGAAGTGACCCGATCACTCAGCTTCCGCCGTTTCGTTGATCATACGTCTTTTTCAGGTGATCGGTTCACTGGCAAACCAAATTTCAAAAAAAAGGGATTGAGAAATATCCAATATCCAATAATCAATATCCAATTTTGAAGTAATGAGTCCCGTTTTTAGTGGTTTGTTGTGGCGTTATAATTTGTGATTTTTTACAAAGTAATCTAAATATTGCGGGATCATCGTTCCAAGATAATAGGGTAAGTTCATAAGTAAATAGGGCATACCCCCGGGGGTTTTAACCTTTTCAACTGCGAATTTATTTGCAAACATCCTCACCGCGTATGGATGACTTGTTCTTTCAATAAATTGATGCAATGATCGGAGCTTACCCTGTTTGCCTGATTTGATCTCTATTGGAATTATATATGATCCATACCGGTAAACCAAATCCACCTCCGAACTTGAATCTTTTTCTTCTCTAACCCAGAAGTTTGGCTTATAGGATATTTCCATATGAACTGATATAAGCTCCTGGTTCACCAAATGTTGAATTATTTTACCCCTGTAAAAATTGTTCAGGTCATTTATACCGATCATTTCTCCCTGTAGCAAAAGAACCTGGTTAATCAGTCCGGTGTCGAGAAATTGGAGCCGGGGCCTTCTTTTCAGATTGGATG
>JAIOZK010000001.1 GCA_021740625.1 Bacteroidales bacterium | reverse complement strand
GGGCAGAAGCGGGCGGGCAAAAACTAATTTTTTCTTGCACCAACTTTCAATCAAAGAGTCAATATTTTCTATCCGTTTTTTCAAAATGTTAATCTATTTATTAATGTACCGCTGTCTTTTTAGCCTTGCATACAACGGTCTCGCATATGGCTTGTGGCGGTTTTCGAAGCACTTAACTATCCGCCTGAAACAAACTTTGCTACGAGCGGAAAGCCTTGAGTTTACCGTTTCACCCGCCATAAGCTATATGCAATGTTATGGGCTGGTTTTATTGATTTAATAGGCAGTCAACTGTTTTCATAAGTTGTTTGCTTTGGTCAGAACTGAAGTCTTTTTCGACATAGCTTTTTGAAGTCCAAATACGCATTGTCTCAACTTCTTTTGTTCTAAATATTTCTAATTCTTTCTTTTTACCAAATGAACCACCAAAATATAAGGTGAACTTTCCATCACAGTTAAATTTCCCGTTGTTCACAAGTTCAAGCCTTGTCCCGTCTCTAAACAGCACATTCATTTTGTTGTCATCGTCTATGCAACTACCTGCCCCAACCGCTTGGATGCTGAACACCAAAGAACCTGATATATCCATAATGAATATTCCAAAACCCGTTTTACCACCGTCTTCTGAAATTATTAATGTTTCTTTTGAAGCGGTAGTGGATTTTCCTGTCATTTTATCGGTTTCGGTGGAAATTAAGTCAGCACAGTCTAAACTTATTGTTGTCTCTGTGGTGGTCGTTTCAGCGTACTTCCAAGTTCCATCGTCATTTAGAATTACCTTTTTACCGTCTTTGGTAGTAGCTTCTGTCTGTGCAAAAGTTGAAAGTGCTGTGAATGTTAAGATTGCAATCGTAAAGATTAATTTTTTCATTTTTCTGATTTTATCGTTAATACTTGTTTTTGTTTAAGTTTCATCCTGTTTTTTTTAAGTGGTCTCTGGCCTCCACATTCTGCTTTGTTATTTATCCAAAGCAATTTTGGTGGTTCTCTTGTCTGTTTCATTCCGCTATGTCGTTTTTTAAACTTGCCCATAACGTTTTGCGGGTTTAAGAAGTTGGGGGTTTTGGAGCTGAAAACTGTCAACCAAGCACAAATGCTTATGCGAGGTAGAATGTTCAATTAACCACTGAACCCCAAATTTCTTTAAACCCGTTGTTATGGGCTGGTTTGTTTTTTCGTGTTGTTGGCTATTGACGATAATGCTTTAATTTGTTCTGACAAAAATCTTGAGAACACGATAATCAAAAAACCTATAATTGGCATTGTTATTACAGCCATCCATCCTGTCACTAAATATGGTATTCCAAGATTGCGACCAAGGTAATATCCTTCTTCTCCAAGGATAATGGTCGTTAAAAGCGCAAACCCAAATCCAACAATGCCGATATAAGTGCCAATCCATTCTCCCAATGTCTGGATGAAGTGAGAGAGGGCAGGTGTTGCGATAAATTCATCGCCAGCAGTGTAAGACATATCTATTTTTGATTTTCTGTCCCACCATAGCTGAAAACCCACCCAGCCTGCAAAAGCAACAATTACCCATAGAAGCAGAAATACAATAACAAATTTTGTAGGGCTGTCAAAAATTCTGTTATCGCTTGCTTGATAGAATACATAAATTGGGATTAGTAAATTTACAATTGCAAGTAGTGTGTAAAGCCAACTAAATGGTTTACGAAAGAAGTGACCATTGTCAATGAATGACAAATACGGTCTAATGAATGTTAAAAATTTATTTTCCATTTTATTTCAAATTTAATTTCCCTACTCATAAGGCTTTTCGGTTTCGCCCCGTTTTTTTTAGTGGGTTCTGGCCTCCACTTTTGCTTGTCAATTTTACAAAATATTTTTAAGAACTATCAAAGATGTTCTTTGGTGGCTCTCTTGTCTGTCTGCTATGTCTGTTTAACTTGCCCATAACGGTTGGCAATATGCGTAGGCCGGGATTACAAAGCACCAACTTATCAAACCGTTACAATTTTGAGTAAATGTACAAAAGTTTAATTTACCCACATCACCCGGCTTACGTATATTGCGTGTTAGCAAATGTAGTTTTTCTATCCTTGCCAAGTATGTCCACATTTTTGACAAGTTGTTGGTTTTCTATCAGCAAGTAACGCTAATAATCCCAGTGGAAAAAAACATACTGCAACAATAATTTGCCAAGTTTTGTAACCGCCTTTTTTTGTTAATTCACTACATTTTGGACACGATAAATTCGCCATAATTCTAAATTTTAATTGTTAATAAATAAATTGATAATCCAGTTTAATACAATAATAGTCAAAATACTTCGACTTAAAAATTTTGAGATAATATTTATAATCTTACTTTTATTTTCAATAATTAGAGAAATTAGTCTCAATGGTATTTGGGAAATAAAAAATAATGCAACCAGTATACTTGTCGCATTCAAATAATACGCATTATTCAAATTTCCATTTGATAATTCACAAAATGCTCTTGTCGTTCCACAAACAGGGCATTCTACTCCAATAATTTTGTCAATCAGGCAAAAATGAGGAATGTATCCTAAAAAGTCAATCAATACGTTTTTGAAAGTCAGGAAAAATATAATAATCAAAGAATTACTTATCAAAATGTTAAAGTCATTCTGCCTATAATAATCGTTCGATAAATATTTTATTAACCATTTCGGTATTATTGCTATCTCCATTTTTGTCTTTCTCTATATTTGCTAACGGTAAATTGTATGAGTAGTGGCAGATTGCGTGGTAATTCCCTGTCAAACCGCTATGCAGTTTGAGCGGGCTAAAAACCTTGAATTTAGCAGTTTCCCTGCCATTACTTATACAAAATGTTATGGGCAGGTTATATTTCTCCTATTTGAGATTCACTAAATTTTCCTGTATTATTGTTATATTTTAACACCCAAGCAGGTTTCTCACCTTCAGTCAATATAACAGTAACATCTGCACAAGAAGCCAATTTAGCGATATAATCAAATAATTCCTGTTCCATTAAAGGAAGACCAGTTTCACCGAAAAGTATTGTTTTCCAGTCAGAATAATCTAAAAAAACTTTTTTCATTTATTTGAGTTTTAAATTTTCGCCATATTTGTTGACACGTCTGTTCCAAATATTTCAACTATTTTATCCTTAATTTTCTGCTCTTCATTTAATCTATTGTCATTAACAATAAATGTTGTGTTGCCAATTATGAAAAGTTCTTCCATTTCATTTGCTTGCCTGTCACTTGGTATTGAAATATTGGGATGTTTAATTGTATGTGGACCTAATTTTAACTCCATAAAATATGAATTTGAACTTTCTGAAAGTTCATAGGTTGAAACAATAAGGGTTGCGTTTTCAGTTTGTCTTTGAACTGCAACCTTATAAAGATTTTCATTCTTCTTCATATTCTTATTTTTTTCTAAGGGTTACACGTTGTCCACCAATTGAAGTAGTAAGGCTCTTACCGCTAACATATCCGATTTTCACCATTCCTGAATTGTCATACAGGTCATTACCATTAACAGTTCCGTTATCATATTGGGCATTTTGACTATCATATTCTGACCCAAAACCTGTTACTATCATTGTCTTTCCATACCAACTATCTTCACTGATGGTAATTTCAAGTTCAACAGAATTATCACTATAGGTATAAGTCCCATTAATGGTTTCTTCTACTTGAGTATTAGTAGATTTTGCGTTGTTAGACTTTTCGGAATTATTTCCGCAACCGGTTGCAATCAATAGAATTATTAATGCAAATACTGAATAAATATTTTTCATAAGATTTAATTTTAATTGATTTTTGAAATATTGATTACTGGCTCGTTTTTGCCAATGCACTTACCTTTTTTGTCTGATTTGTTAATCTCAAAAATATAAGTGGGCGAAGAACCTTGACCATTCAATGATATTTCCACTTTTATTAAATCCGATTCATCACTTATAATCTTGTATGAACCATCATAGTAATACCGTTGATTGTCTTCTAAATTAGTTTGCTGAAGACTCGCGACATTATTTTCTTTCAATAAGAATTTAAAATCACTCGAAGGTACAGGTACTTTATTTCCTGCAATTATCATGTCATCACCATATTGATTCTTCATGAAATATGATTCTTGAATTCCATGATAATTTCCAAGAAAATCATCTGATAACTCTATTTTTTGCTTTGGTTGTATTTCTTCCTTTTCTGATTTTGGGTTTTTATTGTTTTCAGAATTACAACCGGTTAGAATGAATATTGCTAAAAATAATAAGGTTAGGTAATGTGTTATATTTCTCATTTGTTACTCCTTTTAATGTGTCCTACTCATTTGGCTTTTCGGTGCCGCCCCGTTTTAAATGGTTTCTGGTCTCCATATTTTTTTTAATTACATTCATTACGAACTTTCAAGAACTATCAATATAATCCTTTGGAGGTTCACGTGTCTGTCTGCTATGTCTTTTTCTTAACTTGCCCATAACTTGTTTATATGTTCATGTGTTGTGAATATAATTCCCGTATTTGGTATGTTATGTTCACTTTCTTGTGTTTTTATATATCAAAATCGTCTATCGGATTTGATATGTTTTTTAAACTTCGTATACTCACATGCGTGTATATTTCTGTCGTCTTGCTCGATTTATGCCCCAGCAATTCCTGTATATTCCTGATGTCAACGCCTGATTCGTGTAAGTGGGTCGCATAACTATGCCGCAAACTGTGAAGTGTAAATGTATGATTTTTTACGACCCTTTTCAAATTATTTTTGAAAATATTTTGTAAACTCGTCTCCGAATATTGTGTGCTGGGCGTATTCCCCTCAATGACCCAGACTTCCGGTAAATATGTTTTGTAATATCTTATGATCAATTCCTTTAATTTTTCCGGTAATGGAATTGTTCTGTCTTTTTTGCCCTTGGCATTCCTGATATCAACTACTTCACGCTTTAAATTGATATCCGCCAGTTTGAGATTGATCAATTCACTTCGCCGTAATCCCAGGCTGTAAATCATGGTCAGGGCTGTTTTATGCTTGAGGTTTTTAACGGATGCCAACAGCTTTTTTACGTCTTTCTGGGGAATGACTTTGGGAAGTTTTCTTGACGGCCTGGGCCGTTCAATCTGCTCAAGCTCGATCTTCACTTTATGAACTTTCAGGTAGTATAGTTTTAAGGCACTTATGATCTGATTCTGAAAAGTGTATGAGTAAGCATTCTTTACAACAAACTTATAATTGAACCGTTCAATATCAACCTTGCTGATCGAATCCGTATCCTTGTTGCTGTAATAACGAAAAAACAGTGTTAACATGTGAATGTAAGTGTTTATGGTATTCTTACTGTAATGCTTCAGCTCCATCCATTTTTTAAAGAAGTCCAGATTTTTTTTGTGCCGGACGGATAGTTCCGGTAGCTTGTCCTTGATCCGGATATTGGCTTTCTTCTTCTCTTGGCCGTGACCTCTGCCGGAATCCTTCCGGTCTTTCTTCAAATCACTGTAATCAAGAAAATATCCCCAACCTTTTAAATGACGGTATATTTGATTTACATCGTTTTTGCAGCGTTCCATATACAAACATTTTCTTTTGCCGCTCCAGGCAACGCCCCTAAGTTTTAGCAAATGGTCTTCTATGAAACTTTCGTTGCCCTTGATCCGCAGGATCAGGAACCTCCTTTCCCCATATCTCTCTTCCTTAAGTTTTATTTGATTTGACATGTTAAGTTGCTATTTGATGTTGTACATTGATTAATACCTTTTCAAAGCAATTTGTCCCATTTCTTGTTGATTATTGGAATTAAAAAACAACCAACCATCGCCCCATCTATTGGATAACTTGCCTGACGGAAGTCAGGTTGATTATTGTGTATTGATTATTGGATATTAAAACAGCAATTACTTGATAAGATAATTATACAACACGTTCTCATCCCCAATGATCAGGTTCAGGTCTTTGTTGTTGTTGAGGCTGCCCACGGCAAAGCGGGTGCTTCCCGTGAGACCGGCGTCGAATACGATATTGCCTTGTCCATCGAAAAGATATAGTTTATTTTCCTCGGCCGAAACCACGCCCAGCAGGTTTTCCCGGTTCGAAAGCCGAATTACCTCAGGTTTTTGGTATATAAGATTTGGGAATTGATAATCAACCATCACATTTTTAAAACGGTCGAATACCAGGAGTCGATCTCCATCAAGAAATATGAAGTCCTCTCCGTTACTTTTGTCCAGGTCTTCATAAAGAAAATAATGTTCGGGTGAAAAATCCTGGAAAACGGTGCGGTCGAGTTGCCCGTTGGTCTTGATGTAGGTCAGATGTCCCTGGGTATCGGTAGTGATGATGGCACCCTTGCTGTTGGTCCTGTTGGTGTAAAAATCCGACTTCAGTGCATTGTTAAAGTTATCCCGGATGCGGATGCGCGTGCGGCCCCGACGGTCGGTTATCTCAACAGATCCGTCTTCCATGGGAATGATAATATAATCTTTGTTCCGGGATACCAGGTGTTGTATCTTTTTGTTCACTTCCTCTTTCATACGGGGTGTGGTCCAACCCTTTACAGAATTTCCTTCAATGGTGTAATTGTAAATTTTGCGGTCTTCTCCTGCAAAAACAAGCCGGTAATCCTTGTTCTTTACATAATCGAATACAGCCAGGCCATTGCTTGCCCGGGTGCCTAGCTTAATGGGGTAATTGGCCACCTTACGTCCCAGCAGGTCAATCAGGTAAATGTATTCATCCGTATTAAAAAGATATTGCACTTTGCGGTTTTTGTAATAATCCACCGGGTAAACTTCACTCATAAGCTCGCCAGCATAGGATATCTTCCAGAGAATATTGCCGTGATTGTCGATCAGGTACATCTGATTATCTTCGTCAAATACGATAATATTGTAAGTATTATCGGTATGGTCTTTTACGAGGAAGGGTTTGCGGATGATAGGCGCATCCAGTTCTGTCTTCCAGACGGCACGGCTTTCCTCCCGGTATTCGGTATTGTATTTCAAATAGGTGTTGGTGTAAAACATGTTGTTGATGAAACTGAACTGAAGGGCAAAAGCATGAAAGTTGTTCAACTTGCCCTGGTTTTGTTGCAGTATGTTTTCCAGAAACGGATTGCTGAAACCACCGAGCAACTCAAGAGCATTCCGGGTATTGAAATAAAGATAAATATTGGAAGATTCTGATATATTATCGGAGAATTCCTTGTAGTTTACGTTGCCATCCAGTGTTTTGCCCGCAATGTTCAGGTTGATGAATTCTTCAAGCGCACTCACATTGTTGGCAAATACGACATAATCGTCGATGATGGTATAATATGGATTATGCAGGGGGGCAAATGCTTCGCCCAACGTTGTCGTAAACAATTCCGGTAGATTGATCTTTTTGATGAGGTGGTCTTTAAACCTTTTGATGATGCCGCTGCCACCTACGTTATGGGTGATCTGGGTGAGTAGTTGGTTGGCCCTGACAGCTTCATTAGTCTGTACCACCAGGAAACAATCAGTGCGGAAATCGTTCATCTTACTGGCTGTACTTGACAGGGATAATTCACTGCCAAACCACGAAAGTAATTGTTCCTCCAGGTTGATCTGGTACCTGTTGTTGATATTGGCGATCCGGCTATAATATTTCTGGTATTGTTTCTGCGATTTCAGGTAATCTTCGTAGGCAGCATAATAGGTGGAAAAATCTTCAAAACCCATGTGCAGCATCATGCTGGTATTGAATGGCAATACAGCCGGGATGCTTATTTCGGGTGCCTCCTGGTTCAGGAAACAGTCCAGATAAGTATTTCCCGAATTGGCTGAAGCTGTATATCCATTCAAAAGCAATTCATCCGTTTTCAGAATGATGTCGAGTTCGGTCCATCCCGAAAAATGATCCAGCTCCAAAAGAGCTTTTTTATATTGCCTATCTGCGAAAAGCCCGGCAAAGCTTCCGGCATTATGAGCATGTAGGTACAGGTGGGCATCTACGTTTTTGCCTTTTGTATTATCAACCTTCCGAAAGACCGCATCATTGGCAATGCCTTTTTCTTCATTCATTTGGATCATGGCATCGGTAAGAAGTTCTTTTTTCGTCGACATCAGTGCAAGTCCGTTTTTGCTCATGACATAGATGGAGAATTCAGAATCTCCCATGCTACAAATCAAACAGTTCTGCCCGCTGACCCTTGTTGTCTCCGTCCTCAGGGCATTCCCGAACAACAATCTTGCTTTCTCTTCCAGGAAGCTGTTTTGTCTGAATTTATTCAACTCCAGGATAAAAAGCGGGTAAAGGCTGTCATTTTTTTGATGGATTGAAAGGTAGGAGCGGGTTTGGAGGAAATCTGCAATGGGAGTTTCCTGATGGGCCATGCTATCTGTATGTTTCAGTTGCATTGCCAGGTTGCCAACTGCTGTGATTTCAGAAAGACTTTGCCAGATTTTATTATTGTTTGAGAGTCCTTCCAGAAAACTTTTCGTATTCGGGATCTCCAGGAAAAGTACGGTGCTTTGGGGTACAGCACGTATTCCTGCCTGGGTTTTGCGGATCACATTGTTGTAAAAAAAGTAACCGGCCACAAGAACCATGGCGATGATGAGGATAAATATCCAGATGGAAGTCTTCTTGAAATAGCTCATGAACAAAGGCTTTACATTGCAATATTTCAAAAGTATAACATATATCAGGCGTGTATATTTTGAATTTTGGGAATCAATTAACAATGGGGTGTTAGTTTTTATTCAAACCTAAAAACCAAGCTCCTTCCCAGGCGAGACCTTCGCTCCCAACCCCATGCTCAGAGTAACATCCACCTGCCGCTACCGCTGCCACCTGCCACTGCCGCTGACGACTGCCACTGCCTACCGCCACTGCCTCTTGCCACTCACCAATCCGAAAACCCAATCCTCATTTGAAAATTCAAATTAAAACTTTTTCTGTGATGAAGGCAGACACCATGATCCATGATGGCCTTCCGGTGCTCTGCTGTTGCATATCCCTTGTTGCTTCGCCAGTTGTAATGCGGAAATTCATCATGCAGTTTTAGCATGTATTCATCCCGGTAGGTTTTGGCCAGGATAGAAGCCGCCGCGATCGACTGATATTTGTGGTCGCCCCCGATGATGCACTGATGGGGTATGTTGTCGCAGGGAAGAAAATAATTCCCGTCAATGATCAGGAATTCCGGTTTTGTTTTCAATTGCCTTACCGCTGTTTGCATGGCCAAGATCGAAGCCTGCAGTATGTTGATCTCATCGATCTTTTCAACATCCATCATGGCTACAGCCCAGGCAAGCGCCCTGCTCTCTATGATGTTCCTGAGTTCTATCCGCTTTTCATGCTTCAGCAATTTGGAATCGGTCAGTTCCCGGTTTCCGAAGCCTGCTGGCAGGATTACCGCTGCCGCAAACACAGGACCCGCAAGACAACCCCGGCCTGCTTCATCGCAACCGGCTTCAATCACTCCTTTGTTATAAACTGTTTTCAGCATTACTGGAAATGGCTCAGAATTTTATAATTATCAATAATTGAAACAAGAATAACCAGGATCAGTAAGATTTCGTATTTCGCAAGTTTTTTCTTTTCAGCCAGCCACATGCTGATAAAAGCTCCCACCGGCACAAACAGCAATGAGAGCTGCCGGTACGGAAAAACAACGAAAAGGAATACAAAACTGCAGAAAATGAAAAAATGCAACAGGGCAAGTGTCTTTTTCCTCTGATCGATGTTTTTGGAACTCTGGGAATTGAATGTTCCCAGGAGTGAAACCAGGAAAAGCGGGATCAACATTCCGATTTTGATCCAATTCAGGGCATCAAACCTGAAATGAAATATTTTGAAAGCGGTAAAATCACTGATCAGGATTTGCAACATATTGACAGATTTATCAATCCAGAAATAATAAACTGCCACATACAATATGGGCAGGGCAAAGGCAATCAGGGGGATCACCCATTCCCGCCAGCTCAGGTTGCCCATGGTCATGAATATCAGGTATACCGGGATGATCAGGTATATGGCAGGAGGGTAGATCAGGAAAATCAGTGAAGTTATGAACCCTACCGAAAATGAAACCTTGTAAGCTTCCCGCATCAGGTATAGCTGAAACAAATAGTTTAATTCCAGGATGATGAGCAGGTTTACTACAATTATGGGGTTGAGCTGGTGAAAATGAAAGGAGGATCCAATCAATAGGATGTAGATATATCCTGCCAGCAAAGAGTTGCGGGGGATCAGTCCGTGTTCAGAAAGAATGTGATTTAACAGCAAAGCGCTCAAAAATGCCAGCAAGGATGAAATGATGACGCCGAAGAGCGGAATATCTCTGAAGAGACTTGCCAAAATATTCCAGAGTGGTGAGGTGTCACGGTAAAACATGATCTCCGGCGGATCCCAGTAGGAGGGAGCCCACAAAACCAGCATCAGTCCGAACAGGACAAGATACTGTTTAACAAAGCTTGATTTGAAATAACGGATCAGCATTTATGATCTGTATTTGATCAGGTCTTTCCCCAGGTCTTTGCGGTAGTATTTCTTTTCGAAATCGATGGTTTCGGCCAGCCTGTAAGATTTTTCCAGGGCTTCTTCCATGCTGTCGGCCAGCGAACAGATCGCGATCACACGCCCGCCGTTGGTCAGCACTTCTCCTTTATCATTTGCTTTGGTGCCTGCATGAAAAACAATATGTTCCCCGGTTTTTTCCAGGCCGCTGATTTTTTTTCCTTTTTCGTATGCTTCGGGGTATCCGCCCGAAACAAGAAATACTGCCGCTGAGTGTTGATCTTCAAATTCAACATGGTACTTTTCCAGGTCACCATTGCCAACACCTTCAAACAATTCCAGCAGATCGGATTTGATCCTCGGGATCACCGATTCGGCCTCGGGATCACCCATGCGGGCATTGTATTCAATAACATAAGGCTCTTCATTCCTGTTGATCAGGCCGAAAAAAATGAATCCCTTGTATTCGATTCCTTCCTTTTCCAATCCTTCAATGGTCGGTTTGATGATTTTATGCTCAACTTTCTGCATAAACTGATCATCCGCAAAAGGTACCGGTGAGATGGATCCCATGCCACCTGTGTTCAGCCCGGTATCTCCTTCGCCAATACGTTTGTAATCCTTGGCCTCGGGCAGGATCTTATAGGATTTTCCGTCCGTTAGAACAAATACGGATAATTCGATCCCGCTCAGGAACTCTTCAATCAAAACCCTGGAGGATGCCTCTCCGAATTTGGCCTCTTTCAGCATAGCCGTTAACGCTTCTTTGGCTGTGTCCAGCTCATCCAGGATCAGCACTCCTTTCCCGGCTGCCAGTCCGTCGGCTTTTAAAACGTAGGGCGGATTGATTGTTTCGAGGTAGGCCAGTCCGTCCTCGAGGTGCTTCCGGTCGAATGTTTCATAGTTGGCAGTCGGAATGTCATGCTTTTTCATGAATGCTTTTGCAAAATCTTTACTGCCTTCAAGCTGCGCAGCTCTGGCTGTGGGTCCGATCACCGGAATATGTTTTAATTGCGGGTCTTTCAAAAAACGATCATGGATACCTTCTACCAGCGGTGCTTCTGGTCCCACCACCAGCATGTTGATCTTTTTTTTCAGACAGAAATCCCTGATTTTATCAAATTCGTCAACAGCTATCGCGACATTTTCCCCGTTTTCTTGCGTTCCTGCATTGCCGGGTGCGACATAAAGCCTGTTCAGTTTTGGACTTTGGGCCAGTTTCCAGGCAATTGCATGTTCTCTTCCTCCTGATCCTAATATCAGTACATTCATAATCTATTGATTTTGCGTTGCTTTTTCAATTGTTCTCCATAATCTTTCGGATGATTTCTGCCAGGTGAATTCCTGCATCCGCAGGGCGCCCCTGTCGGTCAGTTCCTTGCGCAATTCTTCGCTGTATGCTACCTGCCGCATGGCATCCGCTATGCTGTCGATATCGAAAGGATCGGTGAGAAGAGCTGCATCACCTGCTACTTCGGGCATGGAAGTTACATTTGAGGTGATCACCGGCACGCGACAACGAAATGCCTCTACAATGGGAATCCCGAATCCTTCGAAATAGGATACGTAGGTGAGTGCCAGGGCGGATGCCAGCACTTTATGCAATTCCCCTGCATTGAGCCTGCCCGGAAAAAATACTTCATCCTTATGTTTCATTTGCTCGTAAGCCTTGCGGATGGAAGCTGTCCACCATTTCTTTTCCCCGGCCACAACAAGTTTGATGTCGGTATCCGAGTTCTCCCGGAATGCATCGTAGGCGTCGAAAAGCCTGACCAGGTTCTTGCGGGGATGCAAAGCACCGATAAAGAAAAAATAGGGTTTACCATCGGAATACTGTGACCTTGTATTTTCTATTTTTTTTTGGGGGATGGGAGCAAAATCTTCATTGGCACCATTGTATACCACGTCAATCTTATCCTCTGCAATCCCGTATTGTCTGATTATATCTCTTTTCGAAAATTCAGAAACTGTTGCGATCCGGGTGGCATGATGCGCGTATTTCGGGAAATAATGCTGATAATATTTTCTTTCAAACCAGGGCAGATCATCGGGATAGTGTTCGAAATTCAGGTCGTGAAACACATTAACACTGGGTACGTCTTTGACAGAAAGTGAAAGGTATCCGTCGGGTGAGAGAAAAACATCCGGTTTGATCCTTTTGATAATGCGGGGAAGAGCGTGTTCAAACCAGAGGTAATAAAGTACGGGATGCCGGGCCTGTGGACCTGTAAAAAGGGGGCTTACATTTTCCGAAAATATAAATTCAGGGCTGTATCCACGGTCAAAAATAAAATAGAACTGATGCTCGGGTTGCTGCCGTGTGATCCGTTTCAGATTTTCATAGGTGAACCAGCCGATCCCTTCCAGTTTATCTTTAACAAGCAAACGTGTGTTAACAGCAATTTTCATCCGGGAACTTATTTTCTACAAAATTATCAAATTTATCGTGCGTTAAGAAAAAGATTCATTTTACCTTTGACCAAGAGGAATTCGCGCAATATGCAAAGAAAATTTCTGACGAACCTGCTCCTGCTGTTATTTTTAAATCTGCTGGTAAAACCATTCTGGATACTGGGCATTGATGTTGAAGTTCAGAATATCGTGGGATCGGAAAGTTACGGTTTTTATTTCGCCATCCTCAACTTTACCTTTCTCTTCAATATCATACTGGATTTCGGAATTACCAATTTCAACAACCGCAACATTGCCCAGAACCACCAATTGCTGAACAAGCATTTCTCCGGCATCATTATTTTACGCCTGATGCTGGCATTGGTATACGCTGTGATCATCTTTGCCATTGCTATCATCTGGTATGGCCCAAGTTTTAAGCATTTGTATTTCCTGGGATTTCTGGCCTTTAATCAGTTTCTGCTCTCGTCTATCCTTTATTTGCGTTCGAATATTTCCGGATTGTTACTTTTCCGAACCGACAGCTTTTTATCGGTACTCGACCGTTTGCTGATGATCCTCTTTTGCGGACTGCTGATCTGGAATCAAACCACGCGTGAAATGTTTAAGATTGAATGGTTTGTATATGCCCAGACTGCTGCATATTTGTGCACTGCCGGTATTGCTGCATGGATTGTTATGAAGAAAGCAAAGTTCAAAAGACTTCGCTGGAACAGGGCCTTTTTCATGCTCATCCTGAAGCAAAGCTTTCCGTTTGCTACCCTTACCTTTCTTATGGCCATTTATAACCGTGTTGATTCGGTATTGCTGGAAGGGATATTGCCAGACCCGCAAGGAGACATACAATCGGGTATATACGCACATGCCTTTCGATTGCTGGATGTTTTCAACCAGTTTGCATATCTCTTTGCTGTTCTGCTTCTACCCCTTTTTTCACATATGATCAAACAAAAGCAAAATATTGAGAAGATCGTCCGGATATCTTATTCCATGTTATTCAGCGTATCCGTGATCGTTGCCTTTGTTTCTTCATTTTACAGTTTTGAGATCATGGATATGTTTTACGATGAACATATTGCAGCATCAGCCCGGGCTTTTGGTATCCTGATGTTCGGCTTCATTGCCATTTCCACAACCTATGTATTCGGAACTTTGCTTACTGCCAATGGCAGCCTGAAGCACCTGAACATGGTTGCCCTGGGAGGCGTTCTGATCAGCCTCATCATCAACCTGATCCTGATACCGAAATTGCTGGCAACAGGATCGGCCATTGCCAGTGTTTCTGCACAATTCATCACCGCCATCGTACAAATGTTCCTGGCCGTTTACATGTTGAAGTTTTCTTTGAATATTCGTTACCTGGCTGCACTGGCGATTTTCGTGTGCATCACATTTCTATCTTTGATGCTCTCCAGAGATTTATCCTTTGTCTGGTATATCAATATGGGAGTTGGAGTTCTGGTATCCGTGGTTTTTGCCTTTTTATTGAGATTATTGAATATCAAAGAATTGGTTGAGATTATCAAAACCAAAGATGAACGTTAGTTTGATGCCTCCCTGGATGCGGGATTGGCCTGTTATCATTAAAAAACTATCAGAGTGTGCGGAAGGTTATGAGAAAAATAAGACTGTATGAACGGGCTATTAAAAGTTCTGTAAAATTCTTCCGCCAATCGAAAAGGACATGGATATATAAACCCATGGATTTGTGACGCTTTATGTATCGATAGCTGTTGCCAATTCGTCAGATGTCAGGATGGTTTCTTTATGCAGTTTTCATTTATGGGCGATTAAACGAAATTCACAAAGAGAAAACAAAGCTTTGCTTGATTCATAAAATTTCCTAATTTTGGCTTCTTTTTCGAGAAAGAACTTATTACCAGCAAGATGATCAAAAATATCAAAGAATCAAAAGATTTCGGATCAACAAGCTTTGCCGTCTTATTATATAAATGGAGAAAGGTATTGTTGATCATTGCAGCCGTGGCGATTGTTTTATCCTTTATTTTTTCATCTCCCGTTTTCATTACGCCACTGTATAAATCTTCGGTTGTTTTGTTCCCGACTTCTACCAGTTCCATTTCCAAAGCACTGATTGCGGAGAATGCAGGAAGTGAAAAGGATATTCTGGAATTCGGAGAAGACGAGCAAACCGAACGGATGCTGCAGGTTCTGAATTCGAGCCGGATCCGCGACAGGATCATTGACAAATACAACTTGCTTCAGCATTATGATATCGATACAGGCTCGAAATACAAGATGACAAAATTGTACAATATGTACGAGAACAACATCACATTCCGACGCACTGAGTACATGGCCGTCAAGATCTCTGTTTATGATAAAGATCCAACATTTGCAGCCAATATCGCCAATGATATTGCAATACTGCTCGATTCCACAATCAATGAGATTCAGCGGGAAAGGGCCTTGCGCGGACTTGAAATCGTGGAAAAGGAATATCATGACCTGCAAATGGATATACGGCAAATGCAGGATTCACTGAACAATCTCATGAAACTGGGTGTGCATGATTATGAATCACAGGCAGAGATGATCAACCGGCAACTGGCCATCGAACTGGCCAATGGAAATAATGCTGCGGTGCGCAGGTTGGAAAACAAACTGAGAAACCTGGCCAACTACGGGGGAGCTTATGTTACCCTGATCAATTCCATAGAATACAGTGTGGAACAACTTTCCCTGATCAAAGGCAAATACAAGGAAGCCAAGGTGGATGCCGAACAGTTCCTCCCTCAAAAATTTATCGTCGACAGGGCTTATAAAGCAGAAAAAAAATCCTATCCCATCCGCTGGCTGATCACGGTAGTAACGACACTTTCATCCTTGTTGATGGGAATATTTGTAATCGTGATCATAGAAAACTACAATAATATCAGAAGGAAATCAAAAGAAATTTATAACTAGATCAATTGATAAGATAATGGAAAAGTATTTCGATAACCGGAACTTACTCAGATTGTTAATCAAGTGGAAGTACCATCTTGCCACGATCACAATACTGGCCGGTGTGCTGGCAGTGATTTTTTCAAGTCCCTGGTTCATTACACCAAAGTACAAATCTAATGCTGTTGTTTATCCATCTAACATAACTCCGTATTCAGAGGAAAGCGAAACAGAACAAATGTTGCAATTTCTGCAGTCGCGTGATATCAAGGATAGTGTTATCAGGAAATTTAACCTGGCTGAACATTATGAAATTGATTCGACCTACGAATTTTTCTACACGACGCTCCTGTATGAATACAGCCAGCATGTCAGTATCAACAAAACACCTTATGAGTCAGTAGAGATTGAGGTCCTTGACAAAGATCCCATGATCGCCATGGAGATGGTCAACGCCATCATCGATTTTTACAACAAAAAGGTCAGACGTGTTCATATTGATAAATGGGTTGAGGTTGTGAATCTGTATAATGATCAATTGATCATGAAGAAAGATTATATCGATTCACTCCGAACGATCATGAAGAGCCTTGGCATGGATTACGGTTTGTATGAGTACGAAACTCAGAGTGAGGAGATCACCAAAGGCTTGTTGGGAACGGTTGAAGGTTCCGGAAATTCCAGGATCAATAAAAAGGAGGTTGAAAAGCTGAATGAGAATATGAAAAATAAGTCCGGCGATTTGATCTCCACCGTTGAGTTGTTGAGACAGGAGGCACGCACTTATGCGGATATCAAACTGGATTATGAACAGGCAAGAAGATTTGTGACCGACAAGTTGACCTATGCCAATATGATCACACCGCCATTCCCGGCGGATAAAAAGTCATATCCCATTCGATGGCTGATCCTCGTGATCACCATGCTGGCCACCTTCTTCCTGACCCTTATCGTTATTCTGATAATCGAGAACTACCATGTTTTCATGAACTATAAGAAAAGCGAATTCATAGATTCCACTAAAGAAAACCTGCCCAAAGCATAAAAGCATAGATGATAACTGAAAAGGTCAAAGAGAACTGGGTATATCTGATAGCAGGTTTGTTCATAGCATTCAACTGCTATTTGCTAACGAAGGATCTGTATTATGGGCTCTTGCTGCCTTTGGTGCTCTTTATCGCCTTGTTCTATATTGTAGCACTTGACAAGGTCATCCTCTTTATCACTTTTCTAACTCCCCTGGCCGTTAATATACAGGACCTGGATTTTGGTGTCGGTGTATCCTTACCAACTGAACCCCTGATGTTCGGGGTATTGTTCATGTTCGTTTTTAAATTACTATATGACCTTAAATATGACAGCAGGATCATGCGCCATCCGCTTACCTTGGTCATCATCTTTCAGTTGGTCTGGATGTTCATTACGAGCATTACATCAGAGTTGCCCGTTGTTTCGTTTAAATATTTACTGTCGCGGCTGTGGTTCGTGATTCCGTTTTATTTTCTGGGTATTTTGCTGTTTAAAAAATACAGGAACATACGCTATTTCTTTTGGTTGTATGCAATCCCCTTGATCGCAATTGTTATCTATACCACCTACAATCATGCAAAATATGGGTTCAGTGAAGAATCCGGCCATTGGGTAATGTCGCCATTTTATAATGACCATACTGCTTATGGCGCTATTCTGGCCATGTTCATACCCGTCATGTTCGGATTGTCTTTTAACAGGATGTCGATCGGCAGGAACCGTTTTTTTGCATTTATCATCATGCTCATCCTGCTGGCTGCTTTTTACCTTTCTTCCAGCCGGGCCGCCTGGATAAGTCTGGTAGGAGCCATTGGTATTTTTATCCTGATCAAATTGAAGATCAAGTTTTACTGGATATTTATCGTAACAACTTCACTGGTGATAATTTTCTTTGCTTTTCAACACCAGATCCTCGACAGGCTCGAGAAGAACAAACAGGATTCTTCGGCCAATTTTGTGGAGCACGTGCAATCCATTACCAATATTTCATCGGATGCCTCCAATCTGGAAAGGATCAACCGCTGGCAGTCGGCGATTCGTTTGTTCGAAGAAAGGCCTTTTTTCGGATGGGGACCCGGCACATACCAGTTTGTTTATGCTCCCTACCAGCGATCCAAAGAAAAAACCATTATTTCCACCAATGCCGGGGATATGGGCAATGCCCATTCCGAATACATCGGTCCCATGTCTGAAATGGGCGTGATCGGGATGCTGAGCGTGATCCTGGTCGTAGTGATTTCCTTCTTAACAGGTTTGAAAATTTACAAAAATGCCAGGAGCTGGGATGTCCGCCTGATTAGCCTTGTTACACTACTGGGCCTGGTAACCTATTTTTTACACGGCATCCTGAATAACTTCCTGGATACAGATAAACTCTCCGTACCTTTCTGGGGATTTATGGGCATTCTTGTCGCCCTGGATCTTTATCATTCCAATAAACCAGATGAAAAGATCATCAAAGAGATGAGGGGGCAGGATGAGGAGTGATCTTTGATCCTTGACACTGGACATTTGAAGACACTTTTCCCATTATTATGTGTGGAGGCTTATGCCTTCCAGGGAATGTACAGCGGGCTTCAGCCCGTAATGATGAGAAAAATTTGGGCTAAAGCCCTGAAATAACAAGCCGATTCCTATGCCCCACACTGAAGTGTGGGGAAAGTAATTTCCTGTCGCAAAATATTGATATTTGCACACCTATGTTCGTGTTTGTTGCTTATGGCAAGGGAACACTTTCCCCATGCTGAAGCATGGGGGACTGGACTTGTAGTGATATTCCCAGCGGGCTTCAGCCCGTAATCCAGATTTTAATCCGCTAGTAGGCGGACAAGTTCATTTTCTTAGCGCCTTCTTGTCTTTTCGGTTAATTCAATATCTGATGCTCCGCGCCTCTCCAATCAAAAAAAATATGCTAATATTGTAATACCTAAATCAATACCAAATGCAAAGTATGAAAAAGAAACCCCGCTTGAGTTTCTGGCAGATCTGGAACATGAGTTTTGGATTTCTGGGCATACAATTCGGCTTTGCCCTGCAAAATGCCAATGTGAGCAGAATATTTGAAACACTGGGCGCCAATATCGATAACATTCCATTGCTGTGGATCGCCGCACCTGTTACAGGCCTGATCGTTCAACCCATCATTGGTCATATGAGCGATAAAACCTGGAACCGCCTGGGACGACGAAGACCTTATTTTCTCACCGGTGCCATATTCGCATCCATTGCCCTGCTGATCATGCCCAATTCTCCCGTCCTCTGGGTAGCAGCCGGAATGCTCTGGATCATGGATGCCTCCATCAATGTTTCCATGGAACCTTTCAGGGCCTTTGTCGGGGATATGCTGCCTTCTCGGCAGCGAACCATTGGCTTTGCCATGCAGAGCTTCTTTATCGGGATAGGTGCAGTGATCGCTTCTGCCCTGCCTTATATACTAACCAACTGGCTGGGATTCGAGAATACCGCTCCGGAGGGAGAAATACCATCTTATGTTAAAACTTCTTTCTACATAGGTGCCGCTGTTTTCATCGGGGCCATCCTCTGGACGGTGCTGGGGACAAAAGAATATTCACCGGAGGAGCTGGAGGCTTTCGAAAAAGCCAAAGCTGCTGAAGATGGTGATACTGATAAAGAACAGAAAAAACAGAAAGAACCTTCTGCCGGTGCAGGTGCAAAAAAATGCTATAAAGTGGGTGGATGGGCCCTGATAATTGGCATTGCAGCCAGTGTGCTGCTGTTTTTTATTCATGTGGAAAAAGAGGTGTACATACTCTCAGTTGCATTGATCGTTTTCGGCTTGATCCAGTTGCTGGCCGGCATCATGCAGAAATCCGGCAGGAAAGAAAATGGTCTGGTATCCATAATGAACGATTTCAATGCCATGCCCCTTACCATGAAACAACTGGCTTTCGTGCAGTTTTTTTCCTGGTTTGCCCTGTTTGCCATGTGGATCTATACCACAGCAGGTATTACCAGTGAAAAATATGATATGAGGCTGGATCAGGGGATCATTTCAAGTTTGCAAATAAGTGCCACTGAAATGGAAAAGGACCTAGATCAGGATAAACTGAACAGATTGCCCGAAATCAACGAAGAACTGGCTGAATATAATGAGGAATTCAACAATGGGGCCAACAAAGTCGTGGCTTCCATGAAACTGGTGAAGTTTTTCCTGGACACTGGCAAGGATGAAAAAATGCGCATTGATGCAAAGGCCAAAAACGAGCTCATCCGTGTGGAAGAAGAATATAACAAAGGCGCCGACTGGGTGGGGGTTTGCTTTGCCGTTTACAACGGACTGGCTGCAGTTTTCGCTTTCCTGCTGATGGGAATGGCCCGCTGGACCAACCGTAAGATCACACATATGATCTCCCTGGCAGTGGGCGGGATCAGCTTTATCTCCATATACTTTATCAATGATCCCCAATTGCTTCTGATCTCCTTTGTCGGGATCGGCCTGGTTTGGGCCAGCATCCTGGCAATGCCTTATGCCATACTTACAGGTTCATTGCCATCCAATAAAATGGGGATCTATATGGGTATATTTAACTTTTTTATTGTCATTCCGCAGATCGTGGCAGCCAGCATTCTCGGATTTTTTGTGAAGGACCTTTTCAGCGGGCAGGCTATTTATGCCCTGATCCTCGGAGGAGTATCTCTTTTTGTTGCTGCCGTGTTGGTGCTCTTTGTGAATGATGTGGATTATGTAAAACTGAAAAAGAAATGAGCAAAATTAAAGCATGCATATTCGACCTTGACGGTGTGATCGTGGATACCGCCAAGTACCATTACCTGGCCTGGAAAAGACTGGCCAATGAAATGGGTTTCGATCTTACTGTAGAGCAGAATGAGCAATTGAAGGGTATAAGCCGCATGGCATCACTTGATATCTTGCTGGGCATCGGTAAGAAGGTATTTGATGATGGTGAAAAGCAAGCGCTGGCTTCAAAGAAAAATACCTGGTACAGGGAATATATCCAGCAAATGGAACCGGATGAAATATTTCCCGGGGTGATCGAATATCTGAATGCCGTGAAAGGTCATGGAATGAAAACTGCCATCGGCTCTGCCAGCAAAAATGCCATGACCATACTCGAACAACTCGGGATCGTGGATTATTTCGATTCTATCATCGATGGAAACAAGGCAAAAAAAGCCAAACCCGATCCCGAAGTTTTTGTAAAAGCAGCCATTGAACTAGGCATTGCCCCGCAAAATTGCGTGGTGTTTGAAGATGCAAAAGCCGGGGTGGAAGCAGCCAAAAATGGTGGCATGTATTGCGTGGGTGTGGGTTCACCTGAGATTCTGGGTATGGCAGATATCGTGGTATCCGGACTGCATGAAATGAATATCGCTATGCTTGATTTTTAATAATAATGATTTCCAGTAGATATGAAGAATTATATCAAAAAAGACGAATGGTGTATCATTGAAAAGGATTTTCATCCTGAATATAACCGCGTTAGTGAAAGCCTTTTCAGCATAGGTAACGGTCGCATGGGGCAGCGTGGTAATTTCGAGGAGCAATACAGCGGCGATAGTCTGCAGGGCAATTACGTGGCCGGGATCTATTACCCTGATAAAACCCGGGTGGGCTGGTGGAAAAACGGTTATCCCGAGTATTTCGCCAAAGTTCTGAATGCCCCCAACTGGATCGGGATTGATGTTTTTGTGGATAACGACCCCCTGGACCTTGCCCAATGTGAAGTAGTGAATTTTAAGCGTGTCCTGAACATGAAAGAAGGTTATCTCAAACGGAGCTTCATTGCCAAAACACCGGGTGGAAAAGATGTAAAAGTAAATACAAGACGATTCCTCAGCATTGTGGACGATGATTGCGGGGTGATCCGCTTTTCCATCACACCACTCAACTTTGACGGAAAGATCACCATGATCCCATACATTGACGCTGATGTGAAGAATGAAGATGCCAATTATGATGAGAAATTCTGGGACGTGCTCGAAAAGAAAGCTCATGAGCAGGAAGCTTACATTAGCGCCAAAACAAAAAAACTGCATTTCCATGTGTGCTGCGGAATGAAATACGAAATTTTCCGCAATGGTCATAAATCGGACTTTGAATCGGAAGGAACGGTAAAAGAAAAATATGTTGCCGGGAAAACCATTCTGGATTGCCGGCAGGGTGAACAGATCGACCTGGTGAAATATACTGCGGTGCTTTCTTCACTGAATCATAAAACAGAAGATTTGCTGGAGCATACACGTGGGGAACTCGAAAAAATTCTGGCAAAAGGTTATGATAAATTGCTCGAGGAGCAGGCCTGGGCCTGGAAGAAAAAATGGGAATGGAGCGACATTGAGATCAAAGGCGATGTGGCTGCGCAACAGGGCATCCGCTTTAACATCTTTCAATTGAACCAGACCTATACAGGCGAAGATGCCCGTCTCAACATCGGCCCCAAAGGCTTTACCGGTGAAAAATATGGTGGCAGCACCTATTGGGATACCGAAGCTTATTGCCTGCCTTTTTACCTCAGTTCTGCACCACCGGAAGTGAGCAGGAACCTCTTGCTATACCGTTACAGGCATCTTGAAAAAGCCATCGAAAATGCAGAAAAACTTGGTTTTAAAAATGGAGCGGCACTCTATCCCATGGTCACCATGAATGGGGAGGAATGCCATAATGAATGGGAGATCACCTTTGAAGAGATCCACAGAAACGGCGCCATTGCCCATGCAATCCTGGATTATGTCAATTATACCGGGGATAAAGATTATTTAATTGAATATGGGATGGAAGTACTGATTGCCATCTCTCGTTTCTGGAGTCAGCGGGTGAACTTCTCCGAAGCAAAACAAAAATATGTGATGCTGGGCGTAACAGGACCTAACGAGTACGAAAACAATGTGAACAACAACTGGTATACCAGCAAGATCGCCTGTTGGACGATGCAATATACCATGGAAGTGATCCGCTTTGTGAAAGAAAGCAACAGGACCAGATTTGCAGAGATCAGCTCGAAGATTGCATTTCGTGAAACAGATGAAACGGATCGCTGGCAGGAGATCATTGATAATATGTATTTTCCCAAAGACCAGGAAAAGGGGATTTTTCTGCAGCAGGAGGGTTACCTGGACAAGGTAATAAAGCCTGTTACCGAAATACCCGAAAGTGAAATACCCATCAACCAGTACTGGTCCTGGGACAGGATTTTGCGTTCATGTTATATCAAACAGGCGGATGTTTTGCAGGGAATGTATTTCTTTGAGCAGGAATATGACGAAGATACGATCAGGAGAAACTATGATTTCTACGAGCCCCTGACCGTGCATGAATCCTCCCTTTCGCCCTGTATACATTCCATATTGGCTGCCAGACTGCGTTATCATGACAAAGCCTATGAATTTTACCTGCGTACCGCCCGTCTCGACCTGGATGATTATAACAACGATACCAGTGACGGATGCCATGTCACCAGCATGGCGGGAACCTGGATGTCAGTTGTGTACGGATTTGGCGGTATGCGCATTATTGAAGGAAAATTGCATATCAACCCCTTTATCCCGGGCAAATGGCAGAAGTATGATTTCAAAATCCTCTTCAGGGGAGTCCTGCTGAGGATCGATGTTGAAGGAAAGACTGTGGGAGTCAGGAATCACTCAGACAAAGAGATTTCCGTTTTCCTGTATGGTAAGGAGCAAAAAATTGGCGGCAGAGCTTCTATAAGTGCTTTCATTGAATAATGCATGAATCTTGAGCAATGATGCAATTCCTGAATTTCATATTTCTGTTGAGTATCCCATTTCTTTTAAGTGCATGCACTGGGCCGGAAGGAAAAAATAATAAAGGAACAGACAACACTCCCCCGGAATGGGCCCGGGGAGTGGTCTGGTACCAGATTTTCCCGGAGCGTTTTAACAATGGCGATACGACCAATGATCCAAAACTTGAAGACCAGCAAGGCTGCTGGCCCCATGAGCTGATCCGGCCCTGGCAGTTGCACCCCTGGACCTCCGACTGGTATGAACTTCAGGATTATGAAAAGCTCAATCAAAAGGATATCTGGTATAACATCACCAGGCGTAGGTATGGTGGCGATTTACAGGGCGTGATCGACAAGCTGGATTATTTGCAGGAACTTGGTATTGGAGCCATTTACCTGAATCCTGTGTTTGTTTCCCCATCGCACCATAAATATGATATTGCCAGTTATCATCACATTGAGCCCACCTTCGGACCCGATCCTGAAGGCGACTGGGAGATCATCGCACAGGAAGACCCAGTTGATCCGGAGACCTGGCAACGGACCTCGGCAGATTCCCTGATGCTGTTGCTGATCAATCAAGCACACCAAAGAAATATCAAAATTATCCTAGATGCTGTGTTCAACCACTGTGGATATAATTTTTTCGCTTTCCAGGATCTGAAGGAAAATCAAAAGAGTTCCAGGTACATGGATTGGTTTACCGTTTATTCCTGGGATACGGATTCTACACAATTCGATTATGAAGGCTGGTGGGGCGTGAAGGACATGCCCGAATTCAGGGAAGATAGCAATGGATTGATACAGGGTCCCAGGGAGTATATTTTTAATATTACAAGGAGATGGATGGATCCAACGGGTAATGGTGATTATTCAAAAGGAATCGATGGCTGGCGGCTGGATGTGGCCGACCAGGTTGGACTTACTTTCTGGAAAGATTGGCATGATCTTGTAAAATCAATCAATCCCTCAGCTTTCCTTACCGGCGAGGTTACTGGCAATATCGACCATATCACACCCTATTTGCAGGGCGATGTGTTTGGCTCTGTCATGAATTATAATTTCAGCTTCATCACAAGCGAATATTTTATACATCCGGATCAGTTTACTACCAAAGAATTTGATTCGGCTCTGCGGGAACTGAGAAAACCGTTTTCTGAAGATATCAACCAGGGGATGCAAAACCTGCTGGGAAGCCATGATACCGACCGGCCACTTTCAAGAATAAAAAATGTTCAACTCCCCTCATTCCTGCTTAAGGATAATTTTTTTGACAAGACCTCAGCCCACAATCCTGCATATAAAACAGGTAAACCTGATACCATTGATTTTAGGATTTTTAAACTCATGGTCTGTTTCCAGATGACCTATCCCGGCGCACCCATGATCTATTATGGTGATGAACTGGGCATGTGGGGCGCCAAGGACCCGGGTTGCCGCAAACCCATGATCTGGCCGGAAAAGCGTTTTGATAAAGAATGCTTTGAAGCGAATGGAACCAAAAAACAAAACTGTGATGAAGTTCAGGCTGACACTTCCCTCCTTAAATATTACCGTCGATTGCTCCGGCACAGGAATCATTCAAAAGCCCTGGCAAAAGGTGATTTTAAATGTTTGTTGATCGATGATGAGAAAAGGCTTTACGCTTTTCGAAGGATTTGCCAGAAAGATACGGTCATTGTTTTGCTTAACAACAGCAATATGATGCAAAAAGCATTGATTCCTGCATTAACAAATCGTAATTTTGAAATAATATTCAATCGGGAAGCATCCCTAAAAAAATATAATGACAGCCTGGAAGTTGAAATTCCGGCTTACGAAGGAATGATTTTACAAAACCGTTAAACAGATAAAGTATATGAAAAGAAGCAATTTGAAAAAATCGATCTTCCTGTTCATTCTGTGTGTATTTGGATTGCAAACGCTGGCACAGCCCAGGGTGGAACGTGTTGAACCGCCATTCTGGTGGGTGGGTATGAATGAACCTGCTTTGCAACTGATGGTGTATGGAGAAAACATAGCCAATGCGAAAGTGATGTTTGATTACGAACATATCGACCTGGTCGGGGTAAAAAAAACGGATAATCCCAACTATTGGTTCATTAACCTCTTTGTTTCTCCCAATGCAGAGCCCGGCACTTACAAACTAATCTTTCAGCAGGATGGACAAAGCCTGGAATATGACTATGAATTCAAGGAACGCAGACCAGGCTCCAAGGAAAGAAATGGCTTTGATGCCTCAGACGTGATCTATCTCCTGATGCCCGACCGTTTCGCCAATGGCGACCCCTCCAATGATAACATGCCGGGTATGCTGGAAAAAGCTGATCGCAGCAATCCCGATGGACGCCATGGAGGTGATCTTGCAGGTATTGAGCAAAATCTTCCTTATCTGAAAGATCTTGGTGCCACTGCTTTGTGGATCAATCCAATGCTGGAGAGCAATATGCCGGATTATTCTTATCATGGATATGCCATTACCGATTTTTATAAACTTGATCCACGCTATGGAAGCAATGTGGATTATGTGAAATTTGTTGAGGATTGTCATAAGGAGGATATCAAAGTGATCATGGACATGGTCTTCAACCATTGTGCCTCAGAGCACTGGTGGATGAAAGATATGCCCGCAGAAGACTGGATCCACCATTACCCGGATTTTGTGCAGACCAATTTCCGCACAGGTACAGTGATCGACCCACATGCTTCGGAATATGACAGGAAAAAAACCACGGATGGCTGGTTTGTGAAAACCATGCCCGATCTCAACCAGGACAACGAATTTCTGGCCACCTATCTCATACAGAACAGCATCTGGTGGATAGAATATGCCAATCTTGACGGGATCAGGATGGATACCTATCCTTATGCTGATAAGGAGTTTATGGCCGAATGGATGAAACGCATCAACTATGAATATCCCAATTTTAACGTTGTGGGTGAATCCTGGGTGGAACCCGTGGGCATGGTGGCCTGGTGGCAGGAAGGATCCAATGTGAAAAACCGCTATTATTCAAACTTGCGGACACTTTTTGATTTCCCAATGTATTATACACTGGGAAGAGCTTTTAATGAGGAAAATGGGTGGAGCGAAGGCATTGCTCGCCTGTACGAAACTCTCAGTCAGGATTTTCTGTATTACGATCCGAATAGCCTGGTGATTTTTGCCGACAATCATGATACCGACCGTTTCTTTTCGAAGATCGGGGAAGATAAAGATGATTATAAGATCGCTATGGCATTCCTGATGACCACCCGCGGGATCCCTTTGATTTACTATGGTACGGAGATCGGTATGACCGGATTTGAGCATGAAGGGCATGGAATGATACGGGAAGACTTTCCCGGCGGATGGCCGGAGGACACTATCAGTGCATTCACCGGTGGTGACCGTACGGGATTGCAAAATGATATGCACGCCTATCTTCAGAATCTGATGAACTGGCGCAAATCCAATGAAGTTGTCCAGCATGGAAAACTTACTCACTTTATTCCGGAAGATGGTACATACGTGTATTTCCGGCATAATGAGCAGGGATGCGTCATGGTGATACTGAACAATTCCGACGAAGATCAAAATCTGGATACAGTAAAGTACCAGGAATGTATGAAGGATTATGATTCGGGCAGGGAGATCATTCGCGGAAATAAGATAAAAGATCTTGACGAAATTATGGTTCCGGCCAAAGCAGCCATGATCATAGAACTTTCAAAAGAATAATCAAAGCAAGAGTTTATGAAAAGATACAGTTACTGGATATTCCTTTTATTCCTCTTTGCATGCAGCACCGGATCTCAAAGGTTGCCTTATGAAGCAGGCAATGAGGTTTTTGGCCTGGCCGGACCGGTGAAATTGCAAAAAGACACATCTAGCCTTTACATGGAAGATTATTTCATTGATGTGGACAGGATCGACTCTGTCAGCATACATACCGGATCAGAACTGATCTTCTCGGGCGATCAAAAGATCCTGAAGGTTATTCCGGGTGAAAATGCTTCCTGGATGATGAACCTGAAGATATGGATTGATGGGGTTCCTTACTCCATCCCCCTGGAAAAATCTGCCAAAGAAAAAGTGGTCTTCACATTTGATCCGGGAGAAGAAAAATACAAAATGGTACAGATGGCCGGTGAGATCAACGGATGGAATCCTGCAGCCACTCCGCTTGAGAAATCAGGTGAAGTCTGGAAGACTACATTGCTTTTGAATCCCGGTACCTATCAGTATCAAATAGTGGCTGATGGAAAATGGATGCTCGATCCGCGCAATCCCGATTCGGTGGATAATAATGCTGGAGGATTCAATTCCTTGATGCAGGTTGGAGATACGGATGATAGCAAGTTTCCCCCTCTTTATACAATTGATCATACAGGCCAAAACATCCACCTGGGTGTTGAGCATGCTGCTAAGTTTTACATTTACTGGCAGAATATCCGCCTGCCGGAAAATTTTTATCAGTTGAAAGAAAGAGGGCTTTTTGTCAACATACCGGCACAGGCAAAAGATTATAAACGTTCCTATTTGCGTGCATGGGCTGTTAATGAATATGGTATTTCAAATGATATCCTCATTCCCCTGGAAAATGGAAAAGTGATCGGGAACACAGACCAGTTGAGTCGTCACGATCATCACGCCATGATACTATACAATGTATTTGTAGATCGCTTTTACAATGCCGATACCACCAACGACCGTCCCCTCAATATACCGGAAGTAAAACCACAGGCGGATTACCACGGGGGAGATATTCAGGGTGTGACAGAAAAGATCAGGGCCGGATATTTTGAAGAGCTGGGGGTGAATTCGATCTGGATATCTCCAGTGGTAAAGAATCCGGAAGGTCCTTATGGGCAGTGGCCGGATCCGCCAACAAAGTTTTCCGCTTATCATGGATACTGGCCCATTTCCTTTACAGAAGTGGATGATCGGTATGGAACGGAAGAAGACCTGAAAGAGATGGTTGAAACAGCCCATCAGCATGGAATGAATGTGCTGCTGGATTTTGTGGCCAATCATGTGCATGAGTTGCATCCTGTGTACCAGGAACATCCCGAATGGGCAACTGAACTGTATCTGCCCGATGGAAGAATGAACACACAACTCTGGGACGAACAACGCCTTACCACCTGGTTCGATACTTTTATGCCGACCCTCGATCTGAGTAAAGCTGAAGTGGTTGATATGCTCACCGATTCTGCCGTTTACTGGATCAAAAAATACAAACTGGACGGATTCAGGCATGATGCCACGAAACATGTTCCGCTTGTATTCTGGAGAACGCTTACCCGGAAGTTGAAGGATGAAGTGATGATCCCGGAAGGCAAATTCTTGTACCAGATAGGAGAGACCTATGGCAATCCTGAACTGATCGGTAGTTATGTGAGTGCCGGTAAACTGGATGCCCAGTTCGACTTCAATGTATACGATGATGCCATTGCCGTTTTCGCAAAGAATGATCAGGGATTCGAACGCCTGAACGAATCCATTCAGGAAAGTTTGCATTATTACGGCGATCATAACCTGATGGGATACATCACCGGCAACCAGGACAGGCCCCGTTTTATTTCCCTGGCAGGCGGCGATCTCGCTTTTGAAGAAAATGCCAAACTGGCCGGCTGGACACGCGAGATCGGGGTGGGAGATCCTGTTGGTTATGAAAAACTATCAGCACTGACCGCCTTCATGATGAGCATACCGGGAATTCCTGTGATCTATTATGGAGATGAGATTGGGGATCCTGGTGGCAACGATCCCGATAACAGGAGGATGCTGAGGTTTGAGAACCTGAAAGAAAAAGAACAAAAAGTAAAAGATATTGTTGAAAAGCTCACGGAAATCCGAATGGGAAATATGGAAATGATATACGGTGATTTTGAAACCATACTGGTTCATAAAGATGAATATGTTTTCATTCGTAGCTATTTTGAGGATTTGAGTATCATTGCTTTTAACAATTCAAATGAGAAAAGAACCATTGAATTTGATGTTCCGGAACGATTCGACGGGGCCGAATTAAAAACGAATTTTGAAGGAAGCCTGAAGCGGATTGAAAACCGGATCCGGATCACCCTGCCGGCAAATTCATTTGAGATCATAAGCAATTAGTTTTATTGAACATGTACCTTCGTGTGCACTTTGTGCCTTTGAGTCTTTGTGGCCAAGAAAAAGAGAAGTAAAAGTTGAAGATAAAATAAAATAAAATGAAAAACCTGAAAAATACCCTGATCAAGCTGCCGCTTCAAACAACACTTGTTTTAATCATCAGTCTGGCATTCCTGGTTTCCTGCCAAAACAAGGAAAAAAATGAAGAAAGTAAAGTCATCCAATATACCGATCATTCCGACTGGAGCAAAGATGATGTGATCTACGAGGTCAACATCAGGCAATACACACCCGAAGGAAGCTTCAAAGCTTTTGAAAAACATCTGCCCAGGTTAAAGGAGATGGGTGTGGATATTTTGTGGCTGATGCCCATACATCCCATTGGTGAGAAAAACAGGAAGGGAAGCCTGGGAAGTTATTACTCTGTAAAAGACTACCTGGCAGTGAATCCGGAATTCGGGAGCAAAGATGACTTCCGTTCACTGGTGGCAAAAGCCCATGACTTGGGCATGTTTGTAATCCTCGACTGGGTAGCCAACCATACCGCATGGGACAATGTATGGGTGGAAAACCACAGCGATTGGTATGTCAAAGACTCCAGCGGGAACTTTATCTCGCCTTTCGACTGGACCGATGTGATCAAACTGGATTATGAGAATGAAGAAATGCGTCGGGCGATGAAAGATGCCCTGATCTACTGGGTAGAAGAAGAAAACATAGATGGTTACCGTTGTGATGTGGCCGCTGAAGTCCCCACTGAATTCTGGAACGAAGCCAGTGCTGAACTCAATGCGGTCAAACCTGTATTCATGCTGGCTGAGGCCGAACTGCCTGAGCATCATAACGAAGCCTTTGATATGTCTTATGCCTGGGAAATGCACCATGTGATGAACGAAGCCGCAAAGGGAAACAAGAATGCAAATGATATTCATGAAGTGCTGCAGAAAAACATGGCCAGATTTCCTGAAGGTTCATACCGCATGCATTTCACTTCTAACCATGATGAAAATTCCTGGAACGGGACCGTTTATGAGCGCATGGGAGATGCGGCAAAAACCTTTGCCGTGCTGACTTACGTCATGCCCGGAATGCCATTGATATACAGTGGCCAGGAGGCAGCACTGGACAAAAGACTGGCTTTCTTCGAAAAGGACAGCATTGACTGGTCTTCCCTCGAATTACTGGATTTTTACAAAGAATTAAACAGCATCAAAGAAGATCATCCGGCCCTATGGAATGGTGCGGCCGGGGGAAGTTATGAGAGGATCCCAATACAAAATGGCGAAGAAGTACTCTTTATTCTCAGAGAAAAAAATGGCAACAAAGTACTGGGTATTTTTAACCTGAGTCCTGAAGAACAAATCATACAAGCTGGAGATGAACCTGATTTGACAGGCATGGAAATCCTGTTCAATTCAGAAGGCTTTGTGCTCAATGAGGATAATTCCATTGTATTAGATCCATGGGGGTATGCTTTGCTTGAAAAATAAATTAAGCAGACGCTTACTTATAATTAAAATTTCGTTAAATTTGAAGTAACTAAAAGTACGTGTAACCAAATGTCCAAATTTATTATGGAAAAACGTTTACCTTTTCAATTGGCTTTGGTACTGATAGCTGTCTTATTTACCTTTTCATCTGCCCTGGCGCAGACAGGAGAGGTGACAGGAACTGTCAGGGATGCAACTGACGGGAGTACCCTGCCCGGTGCATCGGTTCTGATAAAAGGAACTACCAGTGGAATGATCACGGACATAAATGGTAAGTTCAGCCTGCAGGTTGAACCCAACACTACCCTGATCATCTCTTTTATGGGTTATGAAACCAAGGAAATTATTGTTGAACCGGGACAAACCCTCGATGTAGAGCTGCAACCTGCCGCCCAGGCACTGGAAGAACTGGTCGTGATCGGTTATGGTGTGCAGAAGAAAGATGATGCCACCGGCTCTGTCAACGCGATTAGTTCTGATGAATTCAATACAGGATCCATCAGTACGCCATCGCAACTGATTACCGGTAAAATACCAGGTGTGCAAATCATTGATGATGGTGGTGCCCCCGGTGCCAGATCCACGATCCGGATCAGGGGCGGATCCTCGTTGCAGGCCATCAATGATCCACTTATTGTGATTGATGGAGTGCCTGTGGAGTCGGATGAAATCTCGGGTATGAGGAATCCGCTGAATGTGGTGAATCCAAATGATATTGAATCCATCAGTGTGCTCAAGGATGCATCGGCAACAGCCATTTACGGATCAAGAGCTTCCAATGGTGTGATCATGATCACAACAAAGAAGTCGTCGGAAGCTGAGCAAAAAGGTGCTTTGCCTTTCAGGTTAACATACAATGGCAAATTTTCCCTCAGCTCTCCTACAAGAAAGGTAGATGTTTATGATGCTGATGAATTCCGTTCTCTTATCCAGGAAAAACAACCTTCCCATATGGATATGCTGGGGGATGCCAACACCGACTGGCAGGATGAGATCTTTCAGAATGCCATTGGAATGGATCATTACCTGAGTGCTGCCGGAAAAGTGGGATTTATGCCTTTCAGGCTTTCATTCGGTTATGCCGATAAGGATGGTATCCTGAAAACAGATAATTTCAACAGGACTACCCTCTCTGCAAACCTGAACCCAACCTTCCTGGATGATCATCTGAAGGTCAATCTCAATGCAAAGGGTATGTTTGTGAACAATCATTTTGCCGACAGGGGTGCCATTGGCGGGGCCGTGCAGTTTGATCCTACTAAGCCTGTAAACGGGGATACCACAGCCTATGGTGGATATTATGCCTGGTTACAGTCCAACGGGCAGCCCGTTGGACAGGCTACCACCAACCCGGTTGCCCTGCTTGAACTGCGCAATGATGAATCCAGCGTAAACCGCTTTATCGGGAATGCGCAATTCGATTATAAATTTCATTTCATGCCTGAATTGAGGGCCAACCTGAACCTGGGTTACGATTACTCAAGCAGTGAGGGTACGATATTCGTCCCGACTTATGCTGCTTTCGAATATGTGCCCGGTTATTATGTCAGGCCGGAAGGTGATAGTGCAAGACTTGGTGGTGTGGACAATATGTACGAACAGACCAAGGAAAATAAGTTGATGGAATTCTACCTCAACTATGTGAAGGACTATGAATCCATCGACAGCAAGGTTGATTTTATGATCGGTCATTCCTACCAGAGCAACTACAGAAAAAATTATTCGATCAACTCCAATGTTGCCAATGAACCGGCACAGACGGATACCATCGATGATCCGACAGAATACGTCTTATTATCCTATTTTGGAAGATTGAATTATACTTTCAAGAACCGTTACCTGCTGACTTTCACACTGAGAAATGACAATACTTCCAGGTTTTCGGAAGACAACCGCCAGGGATGGTTCCCTTCCGTGGCACTGGGTTGGAAGATGCACCAGGAAAATTTTATGAAATCTGTTGATTTTATTTCCAGATTGAAACTGCGTGCCAGCTGGGGTATTACCGGACAACAAAACATCAACCAGGGAGATTATCCCTATCTGTCACGTTATACCCTCAGTCAGCAAAATGCGCGTTATCAATTGGGGAATGTTTTTTATTATACCCTGCGACCCGAAGGATATGATTCGAAGATCAAGTGGGAGGAAACGACTACCTGGAACTTCGGACTTGATTATGGGTTTGCCAACGACAGGTATTATGGTTCGATCGATGTTTATTACCGGGAAACCAAAGACCTGCTGAATGAGATCCCCTGGCCTGCCGGAACCAACCTGACCAACATCCTCCTAACCAACATCGGCAACCTGGAAAACAAAGGAGTTGAATTCTCCATCTTTACCAGGCCTGTTGTAAAAGAGGATATTTACTGGGAAGTAGGTTTCAATGCCAGCTACAACCACAACGAGATCACAAAGCTGATCGCATCCGACAATCCCGATTACCCGGGGTTCAAGACCGGCGGAATCTCAGGTGGTGTGGGCAACAATATTCAGATCCACAGTGTGGGTCATCCTGCATATTCCTTCTATGTGTATGAACAGGTGTATGATGAAAACGGCGATCCCATCGAAGGCTTGTATGTCGACAGAAATGGCGACGGACAGATTACAGATGATGACCGCTACCATTACAAGGACCCCAATCCCAAGTATGTTTTTGGAATTTCATCCAACCTCAAATACAAAAACTGGGATTTTGCCTTCTCCGGAAGGGCCAATTTTGGCAATTATGTATATAACAACGTGGCTTCTGAAAATGGAGTTTATGAGAGACTGTATCGTCCCGAAGGACCTTACCTGAGCAATATCTCAACCACAGTGGAAGATACTGAATTTGAGAATCCACGCTATCTGTCAGATTATTTTATCCAGGACGGGTCTTTCTTCCGCATGGATTATATAACACTGGCATATAACTTCAATGATATTATCAATGGCGATGCCGATTTACGTTTGTCATTCACGGTAAACAATGCATTTGTCATTACGCAATACGAAGGACTTGATCCTGAAATTCACCTGGGCATCGATAACAATATCTACCCACGTCCCAGGACATTTGTTTTCGGAGCAAATCTTCAGTTTTAATTAAAAATTTGAAAGATCATGAAAAAATTAATCAACATAACATTAGCACTTGCAGGAATGATCATTTTGATAACTTCCTGCAGCAAGGATCTGGATACGATACCACTCGACCCGGATGTGACCACGGCAGCTACTGTATTCGATGATCCGGAAAACTACAAACTGGTTCTGGCTAAACTCTATGCCGGTCTGGCGGTTTCCGGCCAGGAAGGTCCGGCGGGCAAACCCGATATACAGGGTATTGACGAAGGATTCGGACAATATCTGCGGGGATACTGGTATCATCAGGAACTCCCAACGGATGAATCCGTCATCGGTTGGAACGACCAGACCATCAAAGATTTTCACTGGCAGAGCTGGGGATCCAGCGATGTTTTTATTGCAGCCTTCTATTACAGGATCTTTTATCAGATTGCTGCTTGTAACGAGTTTATCCGCGAAACCACGGATGCCAAACTCAATGACCGGGGCGTAAGCGGTAACCTCAGGACTGAAATAGAATTTTACAGGGCTGAGGCAAGGTTCCTGAGAGCCCTCAGTTACTGGCATGCCATGGATTTATTTGCCAATGTGCCTTTTGTTACTGAAGAAGATGAAGTGGGATATTTCTTCCCAGAACAGATCAGCAGAAAAAATCTTTTTGATTATGTGGAAGGTGAACTAATTGCATTGGAAAACCAGCTGAAAGACCCCATGACCAACGAATATGGCAGGGCTGACAAAGCTGCGGCATGGATGCTGCTGGCCAAGCTTTACCTGAACGCAGAAGTTTATACGGGAACAGCAAAATACGATGCGTGTATCACCTATTGTAACAAAATCATCAATGCCGGATATTCACTCGCTCCTGAATATGATGAGTTGTTCCTGGCTGACAATGGCCAAAACCCGGATGCAAAAAGCGAGATCATTTTTTCGGTGAATTTTGATGGTTTGTTCACAAAAACCTATGGAGGAACCGATTTTATCATTCATGCAGCCATTGGTGGAGATATGACTCCACTGGATTATGGCGTTTCAGATGGCTGGGGCGGATTACGCACTACGAGCGCTTTTGTTGAAAAATTCCCGGATCCCAGTGGAGAAACGGATAAAAGGGCCATGTTCTTCACCGAAGGTCAGAATCTGGAGATCAATGACATTTCCCTCTTCAATGATGGGTATGCCATTACCAAGTTCAAGAATATTACCTCCACCGGTGAGCAGGGAAAAGCCACCGATTTCGTGGATACGGATTTCCCCATGTTCCGCCTGGCTGATGTTTATCTCATGTATGCTGAGGCTACGCTGAGAGGCGGAAACGGAGATGCCGGCCTGGCTTTGCAATACGTAAACGATGTACGTGAAAGAGCCGAAGCCGGAACAGTTACTGAGATCGATCTGGACTTCATTCTGGATGAAAGAGCCCGCGAGCTCTACTGGGAATGCCACCGCAGGACCGACCTGGTGAGATATGACTATTTTACAGGCGGCGAATACCTCTGGCCCTGGAAAGGGAATGTGCAGGAAGGAATTGCTACCGACAGCAAATATGATATATTTCCCATACCTGCAGATGATCTGGGAGCCAACCCGAATCTGGTGCAGAATCCTAATTATTAAGAAATTAAAAAGTTTTAATCATGAAGAAAATAAATAGTTTACTCATTTTGATGATTGGGATCGGCCTTTTGCTCAGTTGCGAAAAAAAGGATGAAGAACCGGTCCTGAATATGAGTCAGACGGAGGCGCCTGCTATCACAGCGCCGGCAGCAGGGGAGGCCTTTGTGCTTGAAAAAGACAATGCCGACAGCCTCATGGCTACTTTTAAATGGAATGCAGCCAAATACAGCCTGGATGAGTTGGAAGATGTTACCTACCAGTTGCAAATGGATTTTGCCGACAGCAACTTCAAAAATCTGAAGGACCTTGCGGCAACCCAGGAAACTGAATATACCATAAAGGTGGGTGCAATGAATGCAAATCTCCTGACCATGGGTGCCCCGACAGGCGTTGCCTCTGATATGGCTTTCAGGTTGCTTGCATTCGTGAACAACGAAACCGATTATACAAACATCTATTCGGGTGTAACAACTTTGTCTGTGACACCCTATGAAGATGTTACCGAGGAAAAACTGATCTACCTGCTGGGCAGTGGTACCACGGTTGGCTGGGACAATGCGGCTGCATTGCCAATGACACCTCTTGGTGATGGTACGTATGCCATTGTCGAACATCTTACACCGGCATCTGATGCATACATTAAATTCATTTCTGTACTGGGTTTCTGGGCCCCGCAATGGGGAACAGATGCAACCGGAACCTGGGATGCAGGTCCGCTGGTTTACCGGCCGACAGAGGATGAACCGGATCCGGATGCTATCCCGGTTGGTGATACGGAAGGCAATTATTACATCCTTGCCGATACCGTTGGCCTGACCTATGAAACAATGCTCACCTCAGGTGAATTGTACCTCGTGGGTGATGCAACACCTGCAGGCTGGGATAATACTGCCGGTATCCCCTTTGAACAGGATGCTGAAAATCTTACGAAATTTAGCCTTACCGTCAGCCTGAATGCTGAAGGCGGTATGAAGTTCCTTGAGGTATCGGGCGAATGGGCTCCCCAATGGGGATCCTACGATGGAACCGTTTCAGGGGGTACACTTGCATACAGGCCCACAGAAACAGCTGAGGATCCGCCGGAAATTCCGGCACCCGGCACAAGTGGTGAATACCTAATCGAAGTTGACCTTACAGCGATGAAATATACACTGACTCCGCAATAGTTTAAAAATAAAGGAGAATGTCCGGAAAGTTTGGTATTTCGTAAGGCTGAGCGCCGTGTCTGCCGGCCAGGCTGGGAGTCAAAACCTAAGGGTTCTGATTATCGGTTCATCTCGACTTCGCTTGATGTGACCCGGATCGTTGCAGGAAACTTTGCGGACAGCCTTCTGTTTTTTTACAGGCCGAAAGTCAATTGTATTGATAAAAAAACAGAAGTTTTATTTTGATTTGGCTGAAAAATGAAATATTTTTGAAGGTTAACAGAAAATTAACACAGAATTTATAAACCCGATTATTAACTAAAAAATTAATGTTATGAGAAAATTTACTTTTATTTTTGGATTATTATTTTTGACTTATATGGCTTCTGCCCAGTGGCCTGGAGCCATTACCATTGAGCCTGAAAATGCTACGGCCTGGGATACGATTACATTAAAGCTCAATATCAATAAGTCATGCAATAGTGCCTCTTTCGACACTGTTTCTCAAATCTACATGCATTCCGGTGTAAATATCAATGGTGACCGCTGGCAAAATGTTGTAGACTTTGATGCAACTGGTGCAAACGGACAAGCTGCGACACTTACAAAAGAAAATGACAGCATCTGGTCAATTAAATACGTACCGGTAGAATTCTATGATGTTGCATATGGTAATTTTGTTCTGGAAATTAATGGTGTTTTTAACAATGGTACCTGGGATGTGAAAGCTGCTGATTATAATGCAGATTCCTCCGAATGTGTTGACTTTAATATCCCAATAGCATACAGCCCGGTAACGATGGAACCCCAGGAAGCTAACGCATGGCAGGAAGTAACACTTACTTTGAATACTTCTTTCTCATGCCCGGATGGAGCAATGGATACTGTTAGTAAAGTATTTATCCATTCAGGAGTTACAATTGACGGTTCCGCCTGGCAAAATGTTGTAGATTTTGATGCAACGGGTGCCAATGGTCAATCGGCTGAACTCTCAAAGGTATCCGACTCATTGTGGAGTATCACTTATATTCCAGCAGATTTTTATGGTGTGGAAGAAGGTTCGATTGTAAGTGCTATTAACATGGTATTTAATAATGGAACCTGGGATGCAGAAGGCAAGATGACGCCCTATGATTCTACCATGTCTTGTATGGATATAACCGTACCTTTGGAAACTAACATTGGTATCGGAGAGAATGTTGCAAAAAACACTTTTAAAATGTATCCAAACCCGGTTACACATATTTTAAATATAACAGATCTTGAAAATGTTAACAGAATTGAGATCTTTAATACAACCGGACAAAGAATTCAGGAGATTGACGTGAATAATGAAACCATTCAAATTGAAACAGAAAACTTTGAGAACGGAATTTATTTCGTGAATTTCTACGATGAAAAAGGAGTTGTTGCAACACAGAAGTTTATCAAATAAAAAGTATTATTTCTATTTCAAAACCCGGCTTTTTCATGCCGGGTTTTTTTATGACTGCTTTTCCGTTAAAAATTATTAAAATATTGATACTTTTGTTTTTACTGCATGAACTTTGATGACAATATGATTGTTACCTAAATTAAAAAGTATGAATACCGGAAGACTATTATTCGCAAATTTACTTATCATCCTTTTTGGAATACTGCAATCCAATGCGCAATTGATCACCACCATACCGCAGTTTCCCGTTCAAGGCGACAGTCTGGAGATCATCTATGATGCCACCCAGGGGAGTGGTGGCCTGGAGGGCTATGATGGGGATGTGTACGCCCACACTGGTGTGATCACCAATGAGAGTACTTCCGGTAGCGACTGGAAATACGTGAAAACCGATTGGGGACAAAATACCCCCGAAACAAAACTTAACAGGATCGATGATGAGCTGTATTCCCTCAACATCACACCCAGTATTCGGGAATATTACGGCGTTCCGCAGGGAGAGGAAATACTGCAAATGGTTTTCGTTTTCCGGAGTGAGTATTCCCAACTTGAGGGCAAAGATGAAGGCGGAACTGACATCTTCGTGGATGTTTACAATGCCGAGCTCAATGTGGTATTCATTCAACCGCACCAGGATGAGTTAGTCGTGGAAAGCGGGGATAAGATTTACTTCGAGATCGCTGCCAATTATGCCAATGATATCTCACTGTACATCGATGATGCTCTTTTTGCCCAGACAACTGAGGATGTTCTGATCGACAGCACCGAAGCAGCAGAACCTGGAAAGGTATGGGTGAAAGCTGTGGCTACAAACGATACGGGCATGGTAGCCGATTCCATGTATTATTACGTGCGGGGAGAAGTTTTGCAGGAAGCATTGCCCGCAGGCATCCGGCCCGGTATAAATTACACGGATGATCATTCGGCAAGCCTTTGCCTGACAGCTCCCGGTAAGGAATTCGTTTTCGTCATCGGGGATTTTAACAACTGGCAACTGGAAGAAAATTATTTCATGAAGATGACGCCGGATGGAGAATATTTCTGGCTGGAGTTAGATGGACTTACACCACAAGAGGAATACATCTTCCAGTATTTTGTGGATGGAGAGATCAAAATTGCCGATCCCTATACCGAGAAGATCAGTGATCCATGGAATGACAAATGGATCAGTGATAATACCTATCCCGGGCTGATTGAATATCCCGAAGGAAAAACCACAGGAATTGCTTCTGTATTGCAAACCGCTCAGGAAGAATACAACTGGCAGATTGAAAATTTCGTACCTGCGCCAGTAGAAGAACTTGTGATTTACGAAATGTTGATCCGGGATTTTACAACACAACATACCTACCAATCTTTGATAGATACATTGGGCTACCTGGAACACCTGGGCGTTAATGCCATCGAACTCATGCCCGTGAACGAATTCGAAGGAAACAGCAGTTGGGGATACAACCCTTCCTTCTATTTCGCCCCGGATAAATACTATGGACCCAAAAATGACCTGAAGAAATTCATCGATGCATGTCATGACCGGGGCATTGCCGTTTTCATCGATATGGTGCTGAACCATTCCTACGACCAGTCGCCTTTCGTGCAACTTTATTTTGATGGCGATAAGCCCACGGAAGACAATCCCTGGTACAACCGTGAGCATAATTTTACAAACCCGGATGCACAGTGGGGCAATGATTTCGATCATGAAAGCGAATACACCAAGCAACTGGTTGACAGTATCAACAGCTTCTGGATCAACGAATATAAAGTGGACGGATTCCGTTTCGATTTTACCAAAGGCATTGGTAACAACATCAAGGGCGACAACGATCCCTGGGGCAGCAATTACGACGCCGACAGGATCGCACTGCTCAAAAGGATGACCGACGAGATTTGGGAAAGAAATCCCAATACGGTCGTCATCTTTGAACATCTTGCCGAAAACTCAGAAGAAAAGGAACTGGCAGAATATGGCATTCTCCTCTGGGGCAACCTGAACCACGCTTACGGCGAAGCTGCCATGGCTCACAATGATGGAGGGAAATCAGATTTCTCCTGGATCTCATACCAGGAAAGGGGCTGGAGTGCCCCCCATGTTGTGGGATATATGGAAAGCCACGATGAAGAACGGCTGATGTTTAAAAATATCACCTATGGAAATTCATCCGGTGATTATGATATTACGGATACAACAACAGCTATCGACCGGCTGGCAATGGCAACTGCTTTCTTTATTCCCATCCCTGGGCCCAAGATGATATGGCAGTTTGGAGAATTGGCATATGATTATTCAATCGATTATAATGGACGCCTGGGCGAAAAACCGGTCCGATGGGATTATTATAGTGATTACAGGAGGAATTATTTATATGAGATATATGCAAGTTTGATAGATTTGAAAAAGTCATACGAAGTCTTCAAAACTGATGATTATGATCTGGATGTGAATGGGACCATGAAACAAATCCGGCTGAATGGCGAGGATATGAATGTGCTGGTGGTCGGGAACTTTGATGTGGAAGAAGGGCAGGTGCTCACCCAGTTTCAGCATGGCGGTATGTGGTATGATTATTTTTCAGGCGACTCGCTGACGGCATCGGAAAGCGGTGTGCTGTTGAGCCTGGATCCGGGTGAATATCATTTCTATACGGATGTGAAGCTGGCAACACCCGAAACGGGGACCTTCACGGAGGAACCGGAGGCTTTCGGCATTGTGAGTAAAATCTACCCGAATCCGTCAACAGGTCGGTTACAGATAGATTATGCCTCCGACACACCTGTCGCTGCAAGGCTCGAACTGATCGATCACACCGGAAAAGTGATCCGCAATCTTTACGACGGGTTGATTTCTGGTGAGTACAGGCAATCCTATGATCTCAACCTGCCATCTGGAATGTATATACTGAAACTTGTTGCAGGAGATCATCAGGAGGTGGAAAAGATCCTGTTAACAAAGTAAGTATGTTGTAGACATTTCTTATATTTGAGACCGGAACCAAATTATATTTGAAATGCCCAACCGCTCATTATTTTCCGAAAAGAACATTTTGCTTTTTGTTTCGTTGTTTGCTATACAACTGACGTTTGCCCAGAAAACCTTTCGGGAAGCTTATGTTCAGTTAACAGAAAACGATACCCTTTTTGGTGAGATCGACAACAAAAGCTACTATCAAAATTCTCATTATTGCGATTTCAGGATTGGGGAAGGTGATTCGGTGGAAAGGTATTTTCCCGCTGAGATTTATGCCTACCATTTTGTTGATGGGAAATTCTACATTTCAAAAGAAGTACTTGTCAATGGTAAGGAGGAAAAACTTTTCCTGGAATTCCTGCTCGACGGAGAACTTGATATATATTTTTATCAGGATAAGGGAAGGCAGGGACATTATTTTGTGGGCAGGGATAGCTTGCCCCTGAAGGAGTTAAGATATGTCAAAGACATTATTGACCAGGATGGAAAGATGATGCAGGTGGTGCGGAAACCGTACACAGGTATTTTAAGTTATTATACTTCCGATGCCCCTCAGCTTGAGGATCAAATTCAAAACATCAACCAGCCGACGCACAAAAAAATGATCCGTTTCGGTGAGAGTTATCACAACATGGTTTGCAAGGACGAGGAATGTATCATCTATGAAAAAAGGATGCCCTGGGCCATTATTGTTGAGGCAAGTGTGCAAAATACACATTACAGGAAAAAATTGATTGGTGATGAAAATATATGGCCCTTTGTTGGTGTCAATGCTTATTTCATGAATCCGCGTTTCAGTGAAAAAGGTTTTTTTGGGATAGGTGTACTAAAAATGCTTGATCCACCTGAATCAATGGATTTTATATCCAGTTTTAAAATCCCGATCTCTTATTCTTATATTCATCCCAAAAACGGGTTTAGTCCGACCATCAGAGGATCTTTTAATATTTTCCCCAATTTTGATTATCCAACCACCATCTCCTTTACCCCGGGCATAAAGTATGAGATGGGTAACTTCTACCTCAGGGCATTTGCTGATATGGAGATTGTTTTCTTTGGAGAAAAAAGATTGTACTATCTTTCTACTTCCTACGGTCTGGGGTTAAATTACAAGATCAGTAGTAGGTAGGATATGAATGCTTCATGAAGAGCAGGGATCAGGACATTTACTTCGAAATTCGAAATTCATTATTCGATATTCTTCATTATAACTTCGAATATCGAACACCCAATGTCGAATTTTGAGGTTTGTTTATGTATGCTTATTCAGAAAATCAGGTAATTTTTTCAAGGCTGCCAGTTGCTTCCATTTCGTTCTGACTTCTTCTGCAGGTGCACCGAAATAAGTCTTACCGCCTTCCAGGCTTTTGCCAACTGCTGAGGTGGCAAGCAATATGGCTCCTTTTCCAATTACGATATCCTTGTTTATGGAAACGCGTCCCCAAAGGATCACATCGTCTTCGATGCGTGTAACACCTGCAATAGCGGCATGAGAGCCGATCAGGCAGTGCTTGCCAATATAAGTGTCGTGTCCGATCTGGCAGTGATTATCGAGCTTGGTATCTTCATCTATGATGGTATCCCCGGATACTCCTTTGTCGATGGAACAGAGGGCTCCGATCTCGACTTTATCCCTGATCACAACCCGGCCGCAGGATTCCATCTTGCGGAACGCTCCATTCTTTTTTTGGAAATAATAGGCATCAGCACCCAGCACCGAATTGGCATGGATGATCACCTTGTCGCCGATCAAGGTATGATCATAAATGCTGACATTGGAATGGATCAGGCAGTTTTTCCCGATCCTGACATGATTGCCAATGAAAGATCCGGGCTGTATGATGGTTCCTTCTCCAATTTCTGCCGTATTGGAGATGAAATTGTTGCTTTTCCTGAAAGGTCTGAATTTTTTAACAATCCTGACATAATCTCTGAATGGATCATCCGATATTAATAAGGCTTTTCCCTCAGGCTGCTTTACTTTTTTGTTGATGAGTATGGTGGTAGCCTTGCTGTTCAGGGCTTTGTCATAGTATTTGGGATGGTCAACGAAAGTGATATCCCCAGGCTCTACCATATGGATCTCATTGATCCCCGTTATTTTAAAATCATCATTGCCGACGGGTTCTGCACCGATCATATCCGCCAGTCCCTTGAGACTGAGAGGGCTTTCAAATTTCATAGAATTCGGGTTTATTCTTTAACGCGTTCTGAGTATTCGCCGGTCCGTGTATCTACTTTGATCTTTTCTTCATTGTTGATGAAAAGGGGAACTTTTACGGTAGCCCCGGTTTCTACGGTGGCATCCTTGAAAGCATTGGTAGCTGTATTTCCTTTTTCGCCTGGCTCGGTATATGTGATCTTCAGATCAACATAAGGTGGCAACTCGCAGCTCAAAGGGGTTTCTGTTTCATCATGTACGAGGATTTCTACCTGCTGTCCTTCTTTCATCAAATGTGGAGCATTGATCAGCTCCTCTTCAATGAAGGTTTGCTCAAAAGTTTCTGAATTCATAAAATGATACTGTGTGCCATCTTTGTACAAAAACTGGTAAGGTCTCCGCTCGATGCGTTGCGTGTTGATCTTGACACCGGCGGTAAAAGTATGTGACAGAACTTTGCCGCTTTTCAGGCTTTTCAGTTTGGTCCGCACGAAGGCTGGTCCTTTGCCGGGCTTCACATGTTGAAACTCGACAATGGTCCATAGTTCACCATTATGTTCAATGCATAAGCCATTTCTAAAATCTGAAGTAGTTGCCATAGTTGAATGTTTTGCTTTTCTGAAATTAAGTGCAAAAGTAATCAAAAAATAGGAAATGTGATGCTGTATGGAGATTGCACGGCCGGTGATCCACTACTCACCGGTCTTTTGTACTTTCCCGTATCCCTTCATCAGTCCGCGGGTAGATTTTGCGATGAAGGAAAGGATGTCATCTCTTTCAGGGGTTGCCGGCACATCGGCTTCCACGATAGAGATCCCCTGGGACACATTATAACCTTTTACAAATATGATGCGGTAGATATCCTGTATCTGGTTGATTTGCTCGTTGGAATATCCCCTGCGCCGCAAACCAATGGAATTTACACCCACATAGGAGAGGGGTTCGCGGGCTGCTTTCACAAAAGGAGGAATGTCTTTTCGGGCCAGGGCACCTCCGGAAACAAAGGAATGGGCGCCAATCTTAACAAACTGATGTATGGCGGCCATGCCCCCGATGATGGCCCAGTCGTCGATGGTGATATGACCGGCCAGGGTTGCATTGTTGGCCAGGATCACATTGTTGCCGATGAAGCAATCGTGCGCAACATGTACATAGGCCATGAGCATGCAATTGTTGCCAACAACTGTTTTGTAGCTTGCCTTTGTACCCCGGTTGATGGTTACAAATTCGCGAATGGTGGTGTTGTCGCCGATCTTGACAATGGTATCTTCATCGTCGAATTTCAGATCCTGCGGTATCGCTGCGATCACGGCACCCGGGAAAATTTTACAGTTCTTCCCGATCCGTGCACCTTCCATGATGGTTACATTGGAACCGATCCAGGTACCTTCTTCGATGACAACATTTTTCTCAATGTTGACAAATGGTTCAATAACAACATTGCTGGCAATTTTGGCCTGCGGGTGTACGTATGCTAAGGGTTGATTCATTGCTGAAAAACTTCTGTTTTTTTATTTTCCTTCAATTCTTTTGATCGAAGCCATCATCTGTGCTTCCATAACAACATGATTGCCTACGTATGCTTTTCCACTCATGTGGGCAATTCCTCTTCTGACAGGTGAAATAAGCTCCAGGTCGAATACAATGGTATCGCCTGGTACAACAATCTTTCTGAATTTTACATTTTCGATTTTTAAAAAAAGGGTTGTATAATTTTCCGGATCCGGGTAAGGATTCAGGACGAGAACACCTCCGCACTGCGCCATGGCTTCAATTTGAATAACACCCGGCATGACTGGTTCGTTGGGAAAATGCCCCACGAAGAATGTCTCATTCATGGTCACATTTTTTAACCCGACAACGCGTGTGTCAGTCATTTCCAGGATTTTGTCGATAAACAGAAAAGGTGGCCGGTGCGGCAAAAGCCTTTGTATGCCTTTTACATCCAGGACAGGCTCTTTGTTCAAATCGAACTTAGGTTCTGTGCTCATTTTTAAATGATTAATATGTTTTTTAATTAATTTGGCAAATTCAACATTGGAGTGATGCCCGGGCCTTTTGGCCGTGATCCTTCCCCTGATGGGTTTCCCCAGCAGGGAGAGGTCTCCAACAACATCAAGCAATTTATGACGAGCAGGTTCATTCGGAAAATGTAACTCAAGGTTGTTCAGGATCCCTTCCTTTAACACTTTGACCTTGGGTTTGTTGAACAGGTCTGCAAGACGGTCCAGTTCCTGCTGGGATACCAGGCGGTTGACGAATACGATTGCATTGCTCAGATCACCCCCCTTGATCAGGTTGTTGTTCAGCAAAAATTCCAGTTCGTGCAGGAAAACAAAAGTCCGGCATTTTGAGATCTCTTTCTCGAAATCATCAATGTTTTCCAGGACAGCATTTTGTTTGCCCAGCACCTTGGTTTCATAATCAATATCAACATCCACTTTGAATTTCTTGTCGGGGCTGATCTTTAATTCAACATTGTTTTTGGGATCTTTGTAAATAATCTCTTCTTTGACTTCTATGTAGCGCTTGTCGGCTATTTGTTCAACAATTCCGGCCGACTTTATCGCTTCATAAAAATACCGGCTGCTACCATCTTTGATTGGTGTTTCAACCTGGTCAATTTCAATCAATACATTGTCGATCTGCGCACCGGCAAGGGCTGCCATTACATGTTCTATGGTATAAACCCGGTATCCGTTTTTTTCAATTGTTGTACCTCTGGAAGTATCCACAACGGCATCAACATCCACCGCTATGATGGGTTTTTCCTTTACATCGACACGTTGAAACATAATGCCATGGTTTTCAGGCGCAGGTTTAAATGTCAGATTGGCATATCTGCCCGTATGTAGGCCCGTTCCCGAAACTGTAACTGGCTTGTTTATCGTTTTTTGCTTGTCGGACATAATTTGCCGACAAAGATAAAATTATTTGGGTATATGCCGACAAATCTGCCTGAAATTGGCATAGAATCTTTGAAACAGGGTATTGTTAATCTTTCAGTTTGTTTTCAATTTCTTTGAGTCTTTCGACGATGCCGGGAAGGTTCCGGAAGTGAACAAAAGACCTTTTGAATTTGGCAATGTCGAAAGCCGGCGAGCCAATGACAATTTCACCTTCTTTCCTGATGCTGTTCGGAATACCCGCCTGGGCGGCTATTTTAACATCGTTTGCAATGATGATGTGCCCCACAATTCCGGCCTGTGCCCCGATCATGCAATTCTTGCCGATTTTGGTAGAACCTGCAATACCAACCATGGCTGCAATTACTGTGTTTTCTCCAATATCAACATTGTGCGCGATCTGTATCAGGTTGTCAAGTTTAACCCCTTTTCGGATCATGGTAGATCCAAGGGTCGCACGGTCGATGGTAGTGTTGGCACCTATTTCCACATTGTCTTCAATGATTACATTTCCGATCTGGGGTACCTTTTTATAATTATTATCGGCCTGGGCGGCAAAGCCGAATCCGTCGCAACCAATTACTACGCCTGCATGCAGTGTGCAGTTTTTACCGATTTGCATGCCATCATAGATCTTTACTCCCATCATTAACTTGCTTCCCTTACCGATTTCGGAATTATCTCCGACAAAGGAATTGGCATATATCTTTACATCATCATCAATGCGTACGTTTTCACCTATGCTGACAAAATCGCCGATATATACATCCTTGCCGATGCTGGCCGATGCCGCTATCGACGCTTTATCGGATATTCCTTTTTTATCCTGCCTGATTTGATTGTAGGTTTCCAGTATCCTTGCAAAAGCCGTATAGGCATCCTCAACACGGATCAGCGTGGAGTTGATTTCTTTTTCAGGAACAAAATCATTACCAACAATGACGATGCTTGCATTCGTTTTGTATATGTATGGTGTGTATTTTCGATTGGCCAGAAATGAAAGTGAACCGGGTTCGCCCTCTTCAATCTTTGATACTCTATTCACCCTGGCATTTTCATCCCCCTCAATGCTTCCGTTTAGTATTTCTGCAATCTGTTTTGCTGTGAACTCCATCTCTTCAGTAAGTTGTAGTTTTCGTGTTTTCAGAATTCCGGCTGCAAGATAAAAATAATTTCTCTTGCATTGTAAATTTGTACTATTAAGTATTTTACAGAACAATAAAAAATACAATATTACATTTCATTAATACGATTTATTCCATTATTTTTAATCAAACATATTGAACATGGATAAAGTAAAGATTTTGTGGGCCGATGATGAAATTGAGATCCTGAAACCACATGTGATGTTCCTTGAACAAAAGGGCTATGAAGTAGATACCAGCAACAATGGGGATGAAGCCCTTGATATGATCAAATCCCGCGCATATGATATTGTCTTCCTGGATGAGCAAATGCCCGGTATGTCGGGAATAGAAACGCTTGAGCAGATCAAGAACCAATATCCCAACCTTCCGGTAGTCATGATCACCAAAAGTGAAGAGGAATCCATCATGGAAGATGCCATCGGTTCCAATATTGCCGATTACCTCATCAAGCCTGTAAAACCTAACCAGATATTACTTTCCCTGAAAAAGAATCTGGAGAACAAAAAACTTGTCAGCGAGAAATCCACCCTGTCTTATCAGCAGGAATTCCGCAACATCGGCATGGAAATTTCAAACAACCTGGATTACCAGGAATGGAGCGAGATCTATAAAAAGTTAACCCGCTGGGAAATTGAACTGGAACGGTCAAAAGACGAAGGCATCAGGGAGGTTCTGAAAATGCAGAAAGAAGAGGCCAACCAGGTTTTTTCAAAATTCATTGAAAAGAACTACCTTGACTGGATACACGGAAAGCGTGATTCAAAACCGGTAATGTCGCATACGCTGATGCGTGAGGAAGTTTTTCCGAGGCTTGATAAAAACGACAACCCACTTTTCCTTATCCTGATCGATAATTTACGCTATGATCAATGGAAGATCATTCAGCCCCTGATCGAGGAAAACTTCAGGATTGAAAATGATGATATATACTACAGCATCTTACCTTCAACAACGCAATACGCCAGGAATTCGATCTTTGCAGGTTTGCTTCCTTCTGAAATAGAAAAGAAATATCCGCAATACTGGACCAATGAATGGGAAGAAGGTACCAAGAACCAGTACGAGGGAGAGTTGCTTGGACAACAATTGAAAAGATTCGGCAGGAATATCAAGTACTCATACAACAAAGTGCTGAATTTGAATGTAGGGAAAAAACTTGCCGAGTCACTTCCCAACCTGATGTCAAACAAACTCAACGTGATCGTTTATAACTTCGTGGATATGCTTTCGCATGCACGAACCGAAATGGAGATCATCCGGGAACTGGCCGAAGATGAGGCAGCCTATCGTTCTTTGATGCTTTCCTGGTTTGAACACTCCAGCTTATATGATATATTTACCTACCTGGCCGAAAATAAAATTGATGTACTGATCACTACAGATCATGGTTCTGTGCGCGTAAATAATCCGGTGAAGATTGTTGGTGACAGGGAAACAAATACCAATTTGCGATATAAATTCGGCAGGAGCCTGAACTATAATAAAAAGGATGTATTTGAAGTTGAACAGCCTGAAACAGTTTTTCTGCCAAGAGCCAATGTAAGCACTTCATATGCCTTTTGCCGCACCAATGATTTCTTTGCTTATCCCAATAATTACAACTACTATGTTAACTATTACAAGAATACTTTTCAGCATGGAGGCATTTCCATTGAAGAATTGCTGGTGCCGTTTATCAGCTTAAAAGCAAAATAGCGATCTCATGGGGCAGGAGTGGATTTGTAAATCATTGGCAGCACTGGATAAAATTGCAAGAGAGCTGCTTGAGCAGAATCCCGGCAAAAGGGTATTTGCCCTGCATGCTGTGATGGGGGCCGGCAAAACAACTTTTATCAAATCCCTGTGTCGTGTGCTTGGTGTGGATGAAAACGTTAGCAGTCCTACTTTCAGCCTTGTAAATGAATACCAGACGCGTGAAGGAGAAGCTGTATATCATTTTGATTTTTACAGGATTAACAAGCTGGAAGAAGCCTACGACCTGGGTTACGAGGATTATTTTTATAGCGGGCATTATTGTTTTATCGAATGGCCCGAAAAGGTGGAGGAACTTTTACCGGGGAATTGCGTATACCTTAAGATTGTAGAAATTGGTAAGAAAGGAGAACGTAGTTTTACAGTTGTAAATCAGTAAGATATGGATCTTGGCCGCAAAGAAAAACTGATACCCCAGGAGGAAATGCTCGAGGTGATTAAATCCCGGAAAAAACTCACCATTGGCATACCAAAAGAAGTAACGGCTCTTGAAAAAAGGATTGCATTGGTTCCGAATGCTGTTGGGCAGATCGTTCAGCAGGGACACGAAGTATTGATCGAGCGTGGAGCCGGAGATACAGCGCATTTCAGTGATCATAACTACAGTGAAGAAGGTGGGCAGATTGTCAACACAGCAGACGAAGTTTACCAGGCCGACATCATCCTGAAAGTTTCGCCCCTGTCAGAAAATGAGATTGATCTCCTGAGATATCAGCAAACCATCATCTCTTCATTGCAACTGACCAGCCAGAACAAAAATTTTTTTAAAAAACAGATCGAAAAGAAAACAACCGCACTTGCTTTTGAATACATCAAGGACAAGAGCGATTCCTACCCGGTTTTGCTGGCCATGAGTGAGATTGTGGGAAAATCCGTCATGCTGATTGCCGGTGAATATCAGTGCACGGGTGAATACGGCAAAGGAAATATGCTGGGCGGTTTTCCCGGCATAACACCGAGCGAGGTAGTGGTGATCGGTGCCGGAACCGTTGGTTTGAATGCCGCTCGTACTGCCGTTTGTTTGGGTTGTACTGTGAAAGTATACGATAACAACATTTACAAACTCCGCAAAATTCAGACTGATATCGGAAGTTCAGTATATACCTCTATCATCCAGCCAAAGATCCTGATGAAAGCACTCAAATCTGCGGATGTCGTGATCGGTGCCATCTATGCCGACGAGGGAATTACAGATTGCATTGTCACAGAAGATATGGTGCGACAGATGAAGCAGGGTTCCATGATCATTGATGTCAGCATCGACCAGGGTGGATGTTTCGAAACTTCAGACCTTACCACGCATAAAAATCCTGTGTTTAAAAAATTCGATGTTACCCATTACTGTGTTCCCAACATTGCATCCAAATTTCCGCATACGGCTTCCTATGCACTAAGCAACTTTTTCACACCTGTCATCATCAAGATTGGTGAGGAAGGTGGAATCAAGAATATGCTCAGAAATGATTATGGAATCAGCAGGGGAGTGTTCCTTTACAATGGGACACTGACCAAAAAACATATCAGCCAGTTTTACGACCTGCCTTTCCAGGATCTGGATTTACTGATGGCGGCTTTTTAGAATCGACGAAAAGAATTACCTTTATTCTTTTAAAACTTATGCAAGGGGAATTCTCCGGAAATATTCATTTACTTAACAGCCAGGAAGATCTGCTACGCCTGTTCAGGGAAAGTTCAGCAGCTTATTCAAAAATTGCTATCCTGACGGATGAAAACACCCGCGATCACTGTCTACCCTTACTGGGAAATGTGCCGGGAACTAACATTAGCATACCGGCAGGAGAGGAGAATAAAAACATTGGATCGGCGGAAAAGATCTGGGGTGAACTGCTAGCCGCTGGTTTTGACAGAAATTCCCTGCTGATCAACATGGGAGGAGGGATGATCACCGACCTGGGCGGGTTTGCAGCTTCGGTTTTTAAACGGGGAATTGATTTTATTCATGTGCCGACAAGCCTTACGGCTCAGATCGATGCTGCAATCGGCGGTAAAACAGGTATTAACTTTGAGGAAGTCAAAAACCAGGTGGGCACTTTTGCATGGCCCGAAAAGGTACTGGTCTTTCCTGATTTTTTAAAAAGCCTGCCCCACAGGGAACTGAAAAGTGGATTTGCAGAGGCCATGAAACATGCAATTATCAGCGATCCTGCATACTGGGAGTTCTTGAAAACATTTGACCTTACAACTGCAAACAAGGAGTTCCTGAACCTGATTGATAAATCCATTCAGATCAAAATGGAGATCGTTGAAAAGGATCCCATGGAAAAGAAGGAAAGAAAAATGCTCAATTTCGGCCACAGCATCGGGCATGCAATTGAATCCTTTTTGCAGCCCGGCTTATTGCATGGTGAGGCAGTGGCAGCAGGTATGATCTGCGAAGCATACATTTCATCCAAAATACTGGATTTTCCCCTATCCGCACTTGAAGATATTGTTTGCCAGGTCAACAAAAGATTTCATAAGGTAAGTTGGGAGAATCATCAAACAGATCGTATCATCAATAAGGTTTACCATGATAAAAAGAACAAAAATGGCAAGTTGCTGTTTAGTCTTATTGAAGATATTGGTTCCTGCATTGTTGAGCAGGAAGTTGGTATTGATTTAATTCACGAAAGTTTCAGGTTTTATCAAAATAAAGGATCATGTTAAAAATCAGGAAATCAAATGTAATTCGATCCCTTGAAATTGAAGTTCCTTTTTCAAAAAGTATTTCTACACGACTGCTCATAATGAATGCACTGTCTGATGGTTTGGTGACATATGACCAACTGTCAGACTCGGATGATTCCCTGCGCTTGAAGAAAAATCTTGAATGGATCGAGAACTGCAATATTTCGGGAATTCCTACGGTATTGGATGCTGGTAACAGTGGGGCAGTCCTGCGCTTCATGACTGCCTATCTCAGTCTTGTTCCCGGGAACTGTTTGATCACCGGTTCCAAACGATTGAAGGAAAGACCCATTAAAGAGCTGGTGATGACTTTGAGAAATCTGGGTGCTCATATTGAATATGCTGCAGAATCAGGGCGTTGTCCCCTCCTCATCAGGGGAGGTAAATTGAAAGGTGGAGAAACTACCATGGATCTTTCCCAAAGCAGTCAATTTGCGAGTGCAGTGCTGTTGGTTGCTTCCGAGACAAAAAATGGCGTCAGGCTCAGGTTTGGAGACTCACCCCCATCAATGTCCTATATCAACATGACTGCTGAGCTTTTGAGAAAGGCCGGGATTCATGTGGTTGCTCGGAATAATTCATTGCATGTTTTGCCCTCAGCTTTTAAAAAAGTTAAAATAGCAAATGAAAAAGACTGGTCGGCAGCATCCTTCTGGTATGAGCTTTTAATGGTATCTGAGGTGAATGAAGTTTTTATTCCACAATTGAAAAAATCTGAGCTGCAGGGGGATGCAATACTTCCTGATGTTTTTCAGCTTCTGGGTATTAAAACTGAATTCTCCCTAGAAGGAGCAAAGCTTTCAAAGGGTACAAAAACCACAGAAAAATTCAGTTTCGACTTCAGGGATAACATTGATCTTGCTCTTCCCGTGATCTTTGCCTGTGCCATACGCAGACAAAAAGCAGAATTCACCGGTCTGGACAATTTGATCTACAAAGAATCGGATCGTTTAACTGCCCTTTTGGAAATCCTTAAAAGCATGAATGTTCGGCATCGGGGCGATAGACAAACAACTCTTGAGCTGACAGGTTCAGAAGCAAACAAACCCGGAATTCTTGATTGCCGCAACGATCATCGACTGATCATGTCCCTGGTTCTGCTTGCACTGCATTTCGGGGAGATAGAACTGAAAAACCATGAGGAAGTTGAAAAATCCTATCCGAAATTCTGGGAGGAGATGCGGAAGGCAGGGGTGGAAATAATTAATAATTAAGAATATGCGGGGGTGCTTGTATTTGTGTTATTTACAGGACTTCGGCGACGGTGAAAGTGCTGCCTCCGATAAATATCAGGTCATTTTTGTGGGCTGCTGTTTTTGCAGCTTTGAAAGCTTCATCTACAGATTCGAATGAGTTACCTTTTAATTTAGACAATGCTGCCTTGCTTTGCAGCTTTTTTGCGTCCAATCCCCTTGGAATATCAGCTTTGCAGAAATAATATGTGGCATCTTCTGGAAGCATGTCCAGAATCTTATTGATATCTTTATCGTTGACCATGCCCAGGACGAAATGGAGTTGCTCATATTGCAGGCCTTTTATTTGCTCTAATATATTTCTGATCCCTTCAAGGTTGTGGGCGATGTCGCAAATAGTAAGCGGGTCCCTGCTCAAAATCAGCCAGCGGCCCAGGAATCCTGTGTTTTCTTTAACTTTTTTAATTCCCTGGTAAATATGCCTCGATCTTATCCTGTAGTTTCTTTGTGTTAGGATTTCCAGAGATTGAAGTGTTGTCAGAAGATTTTTAAATTGGTAATATCCTGTCAATGGCAGTTCAATACTGATCAGGTAGGGACTGCCTCCTTTGGAAATATTAAGCAGGTAATGAAGCTGATCATTCTCCGTAAATTCATCTACAAATTGGATAGCCAGGTTTTGATCGGCAAAGGAAATTATGGCCGTTTTTTCGGCAGCTTTTTTCAGAAAAACTTCTTGGGTTTCTTCCTGCAATTCACCGATCACAACAGGGGTGTTTTCCTTAATAATGCCTGCTTTCTCCTCAGCGATTTTCTCCAGGGTATCTCCAAGAAATGTTGTATGATCAAATGATATATTGGTAATTACGGAAAGTTCCGGCTGAACAACATTGGTGGAATCCAGGCGACCACCCATCCCTGTTTCCAGGATCGCAATATCAACATTTTCTTTTTCAAAATGATTAAATGCCATCCCCACCGTCATTTCAAAAAAGGAAGGACCTATTCTCTGGAATTCATTCTTGTGTTTTTTAACAAAGGATACAACCCTGCTTTTGGGGATCATTTTCCCGTTGATCCTGATCCGTTCCCGGAAATCCTTTAAATGTGGAGATGTATAAAGGCCTGTTTTGTAGCCTGCTTCCTGCAGCACTGAGGCGATCATGTGTGAAACAGAACCTTTGCCATTGGTTCCGGCAATGTGAACAGATCTGAAATTTCTGTGAGGATTGCCAAGTACCTTCAGGAGGGCATAGGTGCTATTCAGATCGGCTTTATAAGCTGCTGCACCTATACGCTGAAACATGGGCAGTTGGCTGTATAGATAATCCAGGGTTTGTTCGTAGTTCATGATGCAAAGATAGAAAAAGCAGGGTCTTAGACCCTGCTTTTTATTCACTGCCTACCTTAATAAAGCGGTACGTAAAATATCCTTTTGTCTTCTTCGGTGCATCGGGGTCAGCGGAGAATTTTGATTCTTGCGCCGCCTGTTCAACATTTGTGACGATTGCTTTGTTGTGTATTGTCGATTTATCTGGTACAACCCTGGCATGGATGACGTTTCCATCCCTGCCAACGAAAATCTCAACCATTACAATTCCCGTAGTAAAATTTTTAATTTCTGGCGACTTTATTTTCAAGGCTTTCCGCCCGGGCAATGCATAACTAACGGTTTGTTCTTTTTTTCCCTTCTTTTCAACTTTACTGATACCTCTTGCGTACTGTAAAGTAAAGTTAATGGTATTCAAATCCACAGCATCCATGATCTCATCTTATTAAATTTTGGTTATTGTCACATAAAGATAATATGAATCAGGTTATCATTACAATGAACCTAATGGTTTACAGGATAGAATTTGCAAATGGTGAGAGCTTATCCGAAAAGTACGATATTTCGTCAGGCTTAGCGAAGTCGAAGCCTAAAAATCGTTGATTATCAGCGCATCTCGATTTCACTCGATATGACCCAGATGGCTGCAGGGCACTTTTTTGGACAAGCTCTATTTCAATTTAATAAAGTTATATGTAATGGTTCCTTTTTGAATTTCCGGGGCTTCCGGATCAGGATTGAATTTTGCCCGAAGGGCCGCATCTTTCGCCAGCTTCCTGAGTTGCAGATCACTTACTGTAGTTCCTTTTGCTCCGGCAATGGCTTTGGTAACACGTCCCATCCTGTCGACCCAGATGGTTACCACTACTTTGCCCTGGTCTTCCGATGTATAAGCTGGTTTTGGTAACAATTTATGACCGCGACCTCCAAGATCATATTTAATGCCACTTCCGGAACCTCCCTGTCCATCGTAATTCTCCGAATTCACATCTCCATGTGGTTTGCCCTGGTTGCCGGCTTCACCGGTCTGGCCTTCGTTGCCTCCCTGACCTTCGGATTTGGTGGGTCCCTGGTAAAGGGCACGGGGATTCACCTTGGGTTCAGGTTCTTTTTCTTCCACCTGCTCAGGCTCCTGTTCAGTTTCTGTTTGGGGTTGTTTGGATTCTTCTTTTCTTTCTTCGGGTTCTTCCTCTTTGGGTTCCGGCTTTTTCTCAGGTTCTTTTTTGTCATCCGGGATTTCTTCGATTTCTTCCTTCTCTTCAGGATTTTCGAGTGCCGGGGCTTCCTCGGTGTCCTGGGTAAGCAATTCTTCCTCCTGTACATCCTCAATCACGGGATCTTCCATTACTTCTTCAGGACTGCTTTCGTCGATTATTTCCTCTTCAACAATCTTTTCCTGTGGTTTGGGTTGTGGAGGAGATGTGGATGGCTCCTTTGTTTCCTGGCGAAGCCCCATGCCCTGGTCGGTATAACCCAGGTTGACTTCTACTCCTTCCTCACCTGGTAATGGCAATGGTGTCGACAAACCAAATATGATCAAAGCCAGCAAAGCCAGCAAGTGAAAGATGATGGTGCCTATCGTGGCTTTTATTTTGTCTTTTTCGTTTTGCATTTTAGCGGTTCGGCCTTGTGGCCAGGATTACTTTGTGTTTTGTGTTGTATTTGTTGTTGATGTTGTTCACCGCATCGATAACATTAACCACATATTGTACAGGAACCGTCTGATCTGACCTGAGAACGATAGAAGCTTTGATTTCACCCTTCAACCTGTCATCGATTACACTTTCAAGACGGTTCAGGCTAACCGGGGTTTCTCCCACAAAATAGTCCATCCTTTCGTTGATGTAAACCGTAACGGTTTGCGTGGCCATGGTACGGCTGTTGCTCTGTGGAAGCAATAGCTTGATGGCATTGGGTGCAACCAGTGTAGATGTGAGCATGAAAAAGATCAGCAACAAAAACACCAGGTCCGAAAAGGAGGCCATGTTGAACTGTAAATCTCTTTTATTTCTTGGTTTAATTGCCATGATGCTTCTTATTTTGCGGGTTCGTGCAGCAGATCCATGAATTCGGTTGCCCTGGCCTCGAGCTTATAAACCAGTTTTTCGACGCGGGCTACCAGGATATTGTATAGCACATAGCCAAGAATTCCAACGATCAATCCGGCAACAGTAGTAACCATGGCCTGGTAAATACCACTCGACAGCAATGCAATATCGATATTGTTACCGGCCATTGACATATCGTAGAAGGCTTTGATCATACCAATCACAGTTCCCAGGAAGCCCAGCATGGGAGAAGCACCGGCAATGGTGGCCAGTCCGGCAATGTTTTTTTCCAACCTGGAAACCTGTAGTTTCCCGACATTTTCAATGGCTGCATTGATATCACCCAGCGGTCTTCCAATCCTTGAGACCCCTTTTTCTATCATCCTTGCAATGGGGCTTCTGTTGTTCTTGCAAAGTGATATAGCTGCATCGATCTGACCGCTGTGGATAAAATCACGGATGTTGTTCATAAAGTTCCGGTCTTCCTTAGAGGCTTTGCCTATTACAAGATACCTCTCAATAAAAATGTAAACAGCAATGATTGAAAATACGGCCAGTATTGCTATGATCCAACCACCTTTTAAAGCGAGCTCCCAGATGGAAATTGTGATCTCTCCCTGCTCAGCCTGGGCAGCCGTTGCTGCCTGTAATAAAACTGTTCCCAACATATTTTGAATTTTTGGATGTAAAATTATAGTATAAAGTGACTGTCGATAGCAAACAGCTTTTGTTTTACCAACATTTTCATGTTAGTTAAATAACTTAAAATTGCCTGAATTATTTCTTAGCAAGCCTGGATTCATTATCGATCTGGAAATTTTGAACCAAAACAAATTTCAAGGGAGGCAATTCACTTTTCCAATCTTGCTCAAAAAAATAGAATATCAGTACAAGTTTATTAAATTCATGGTGTCAAATGGGTATAAACGCAATTTTTACAAGAAAATCATTTGCATGGATCAGGGGAAACTGCTTGATAGAATACGGCAAGGAGACCAGAATGCTTTTAGACAGATAGTAGAGGCTTACTACCCGATGGTGTTGAAAACCAGCAATGGTTTTGTTCATAATGAAGAGGATGCACAGGACATTTCGCAGGACGTTTTTCTGGAAGTGTACAGGTCTGTACAAAAGTTCAGGGGGGATTCGGAAGTGTCAACCTGGGTATACAGGATCGCTGTGAATAAATCACTAAATTTCATCAGAAGTAAAAAGCGCAAACAATACTGGGGAAGCATGGAAATGATAACAGGAAGATTGGCTGCTTCAGATCAATCTTTGGCCAACAATCCCGGGGATAGTCCGGATAACCCTGAAAACAAGGAACGGAAGGAAATACTTTACAACAGCATTGACAGTTTGCCCAAGAACCAGCGGATTGCATTTACGCTGAATAAGATCAATGAAATGTCGTATAAAGAGGTTGCTGCTGTTATGGACGTATCACTGCCTTCTGTGGAGTCATTGATCCATCGGGCAAGGAAGAACCTGCAGAAAAAACTGTTCAGGTATTATGAGAAAAAAATAAAATAAATGCAAGTTTTAAAAATTTTTGGTGTCAAACGTATAAATGTTACAGGAAATGAATTGCAAATTTATCAGGAAAAACACTGCCGCGTACCTTGAGCATAATCTCAGTCGGGATGAAAAAGAAAGGTTTGAAAAACATCTTTCATCCTGTAAAGAATGCAGTAAGATGTTTTCTGAGTTTAAGCAAACATGGGCTTTTTTAAAGAGTGAAAGCGAAGTTCAGCCCAACCCATTCTTTTATACCCGCCTGGAGCAGAAAATCCAAAACGAAGAAGTAGCAAGATCGGGGAAGTTACTGCCCGTTTTTTCAGGTGTACTGAAAACCATTGCTGCAGGTTTACTCATACTGTTAAGCATTGTATCCGGGATTTTGATCGGAACCCAATTTACCGACCAGGCTGCTGCAGGCAACGGCTATGAATCAGAATATGATTATTATACCGAGTCTGTTTATTTTGGTGGTATAGATAATGAACCCATTGAATCATATTTGTTGAATGAAAATGAAAAGTAATGAATTATTTTAAAAGCCATAAAGCCCTGATATGGATCCTGATCGTATTGCTGATTATCAATGCCTCAGCAATGGGTACCATGCTTTACTTCAGGTTTTTTGAAAGACCTGAGTTCAGTGCTGGATTTATTCCCGAAAGACCACCGCGTTTTTTGCAGGATCGCTTGAAACTCAATGAGGAGCAAAGGGATTGTTTTGCTAAAATGCACATGGGGTTCAGAGAAGCAGTAGCCGGAATTCGTGAAGACATGGCCATAAATCGCAGAGAGGTCCTGGAGGAGATTACAAAATCAGAACCGGATACGATAAAGCTTATGAAGCTGGCTGCAGAATACGGCGAGTTACACAGCAGTCTGAAAATGCAAACGGTACGCCATTTCCTGGAAATGAAGGGGAAGATAAGACCCGAGCAAAAAGAGTTTTTCCGGAAATTTATTCAAAGCATGAGCGCATATGATGATATGCCATCTCATGATAGAAGGAGAGGACCGGATCGTGGAAGAAAATATCGTCATGGACAGGATAAGAGAAATAATTAATCTTTAAAGTATAATTAAAATCAATAAAAAAATGAAAAGTTTAATGAATGGTAAAAGTTTTAGATCAGGTGTTATTGCATTGTTGATCATGGTACTTGCTGCAAGTACTGTATTTGCCCAGCCAGGTATGGGCAGGATGAAAAAGAAAGGTTTCAGGAACATGGACAGGGAATCATTATGCATGAGACTTCCTGACCTGACTGAAGGACAAGAGGAACAGATCGAAAAGATGAAGACGGATTTTTTCAGTGAAATAACGCCTGTCAAAAACCAACTGGATATTAAAAAAGCTGAACTGAAAGCACTAAGTACAGGCGATGAGGTGGATCTTAAAAAGATCAATGCTAAAATTGATGAGATTACCGATTTGCAGGGAGATGTTATGAAAAAACATGCAGCCCACCGGCAGAAGATCAGGGAAATCCTGAATGAGAAGCAAAAAATGATGTTTGATCAGCATGCACAACGATTTGGTACAGGAATGCACCAAGGTTTTAACCGTCCTGGTCCGGGACCGAAAGGCTTCCGTGGCCCACATCCCGATTGCCCGTATTGGGAAAAAGATGATGATTAATGGATTTGGTTAACATTTGGTTATGAGCTAAAAAGGGAGGGGTTTCTTCCCTTTTTTTTATGGGCAAAAGATATTGCCGCAGGAACTATTGCGTGAAGCTCCTGTTACCGAGGCATAACAATTGATTTTATTTTCCCATCGAAGCAGTCCCAGAAAAGCAAACACCAGCGCTTCTTTGTAATCAATTATTGTTTCATCCGGTATAATGATTTTGTTCTGACTCAACGTTCTGATCCTTTCGACCAGGAACTTACTTTTTGCGCCTCCCCCGCTAATGAGTATCTTGCCACTTTCTACCTGTTCGATGGCTCTGGCAATCTGCATGGCACAATGCTCCGTTGCTGTCCTCAATTGATCATGGGTTGATATATCGTATTGATCAAATACTTTGAGATAATGTGTTTCGAACCATTCCCTCCCCAGTGATTTCGGGGGTTGCTTTTGATAAAATTCAAGATCATTCAGGTCATTAAGAAGTTGCTCATGGACCCTGCCCTTTTTTGCAATCTTTCCATCTTTATCAAATTCCTGACCAGCTTTTTCTGCAAAATAATTCAGCGCCATGTTGGCCGGACAAATATCAAAAGCGATACGCCTGTTTCCTTTTTCATAACTGCAATTGGAAAAACCGCCAATGTTGATACACATGCTGTATTCATGAAAAAGCAATTGATCTCCCACGGGAACCAGCGGTGCTCCCTGGCCCCCAAAAAGAATATCCCGGGTTCGGAAATCTGCTATCACCGGAAAGCCTGCCGCAATGGCCAGGGCATTTCCATCCCCGAGTTGAAAAGTGATATTGTTCTCGGGCTGGTGAAAGATGGTATGACCGTGAGAAGCCAGGAGCTGGGGCTGAAATTGATACTTAAGTGCCATTTGCTTGGCCAGAAAGCCTAAATATCTGCCGTATTCCCGATGTTCATAAATCAGGTTGATCGCGGAAACATGGGGAAGCTCCTGAAGTTTTGTTTTCCAGCTATGATCATAGGCTATGGTTTCAGCATGCAGGACATCAAAGTGATACTTACCCTGTTCTTCACGGAACTCACAACAAGCAATATCCGTTCCGTCGAGCGATGTTCCCGACATCATGCCGATGATGCGATGGGTTTTCACAAATGAGGAATTACCTTTTCAAGTTTTATCCCCCGGGAACCCTTTACCAGGAACTTGCGTCCGGAAGGTTTTTCTTTTTCCAAATGTTTGATGAGTTCTTCCGTGTTGTTGAAGTTCTCGAAGGTCCTATTCCGGTTTGCCTTGCAAAACTCCGGTCCGACCAGGTATACCCGGATATTTTCTTCATCCCGCAAGATGTTTAAAACAACAGCATGTTCTTCTTCCGCATAGGAACCCAGTTCAAGCATATCTCCCAGTACCAGGCTCTTCTTTTCACCGGGCATGTGCAGGAATTCGCGAATGGCAAGCTCCATGCTGCTGGGATTGGCATTGTATGCATCCATGTAAATTACATTCCTCCTGGTATTGATAATCTCAGACCGCTGGTTATGGGGCTGGTAATCTTCAATCGCTTTTATAATATCATCCTGTTGAACGCCAAAATAGTTACCAATACATATGGCTGCCATAATATTTTCAAAATTATATGCACCATAAAGTTGTGTCTGTATGGTTTTATTGCCCAGGGCCGAGTTCCAGGTGATCTTGAGAAAACCATCCCGGTTTTTAATCTTTCCGTGGCAGTCAGCATCCGGCATGGCTCCATAAGTGATCCTCGGGATACTTTTGCTCAGTTCGTTCAACAGGGGATTGTTATTGTTTACAAAGACGCTTCCATGGTTTTGTAAGATGTATTTATAGAGTTCTGATTTGGCTTTGACAACGCCTTCAAAATCTCCGAAACCTTCCAGGTGTGCTTTGCCAATATTTGTGATCAGACCAAAGTGGGGTTCTGTGATCTGGCAGAGGTCCGAAATCTCTCCCTGGTGGTTGGCACCCATTTCAATCACGGCTATCTCCGTGTCTTGTTTTATCCTGAGGATGCTGACAGGTGCACCGATGTGATTGTTCAGGTTTCCCCTTGTAAATTCAGTTTTGAACTTTTTTGCCAGTACCTTCGCGATCAATTCTTTGGTGGTGGTCTTTCCGTTCGAGCCTGTTATACCAATAACAGGGATTTTCAATTGATGACGGTGGAAGAGGGCCAGTTGTTGCAAAGTGGTCAGGACATCATCAACCAGTATGCAGCCATCCCCTTTCATGTATTCCTTTTGATCAATAATTGCATATGCTGCACCTTTCTGCAAGGCCTTTTCTGCATAGCGGTTTCCGTTGAAGTTTTCTCCCTTCAGGGCGAAGAAAATGCCATTATTTATCTCCTCCCTGCTATCTGTACTGATATCAGGATGGTTCTGGTATATCCGGTAAAGTTCTTTCAAATCCATATGATTTCTAAAAATACAAAAAACCCCATCTCCTGGAGAAATGGGGTTTAAAAATATTTTAATACTTATTTACCGGCCTTGCGGTGGCTCAGGACTGCCCACACGTGTCATTGCACATCTGAAGCCAATGGTTGAGGAAGCCTCGTTCTGGTCAAGAAATCTCCTGGCGCCAGGGCTGAGATAGTAAGCCCTGTCTTTCCAGCTTCCGCCTTTGTAGACTCTGGCTTCATCGCTGATCAATGAGGTAACACCATATTCATACATTTCTTCTGAAGTGTTTGATTGATCGGGTTCAGACAGCCAGTCAGTGGTGATCTGAGACTGGTGGTCACCGTCTTTATAATTGATGTTATCTGCTTTTCTATAATTTCTTCTGGTCAGGCTTTCTTCTGTTGTAACTTCTTCATATTGTATTCTTCCCAGGCTGTCTTTTTCCACGAGGAAACCTTCGAAATCAACTTCTTTCTTTTTGAAAACATTGCCGCGATAAGGGCTGTAATCGGAGAAATCAAGGTAGGAGAGGGGGCGATAAACATCCAGTGTCCATTCGCTTACGTTGCCAGCCATATTGTACAAACCGTAATCATTGGGCCAGTAGCTGCCTACTGGAGCAGGGATGTCAGCTCCATCGTTCAGGTTGCCGGCAACACCCATATAATCACCTCTTCCCCGTTTGAAGTTAGAAACAAAGCTACCGTAATATTTTCTGTCGTCTGTTCTTACTTGTTGTCCATTCCACGGATACACTCTTCTTTCAACAACTCTTTCGTAAAGCGTGTTCCCGATGAGACCAAGTGCTGCATATTCCCATTCGGCTTCGGTGGGAAGCCTGTAGCGGGGTAAAAGGATTCCATCTTCTATTCTCACCTGCCGGATGTCTGAACCTGTTGGATCCAGGTTTTCCTTGCCTTCTTTTACAAGTCCTTCGTATTGTCCGGCAAGATAGGCTTCCGTGTTGAAATTGTTTTCATTTTTCTGGTCGGGGTCCCATTCCAGGATTCCTTCCTCTACGAGCAGCATTTCGTTTACACGGTCAGATCTCCATGAGCAGTAATTGTTGGCCTGCACCCATGTAACGCCCACCACCGGATAGTCGTGATATGCAGGATGGCGGAGGTACATTTCGACCAGTGGTTCGTTGTATGCCAGGCGGTCGCGCCAAACAAGTGTGTCGGGCAGGGCTTCCCGGTATACCTCGGGGTAATCCTCGCCGAAAACTCTGTTCAACCAGTACAGGTATTCCAGGTATGCAAGATTGCTGACCTCCGTTTCATCAATGTAGAAGGACGGTATGGTTACCCTGCGGGGAAAATTATCCCAGTCGAACATAAGGTCTTCCTGGGTTGATCCCATCACGAATGTACCACCTTCAATAAAGATGAGGCCAGGACCTGCAAATTGTTCCCGTGTTTCGGAAACTTCAAATCCACCTGCCTCTGGGGTATTGTAAGGCCATCCTGTGGTTCTTGACGGGGTGGGTTCACTACAAGAGAATAAGGAAATTGCTGCAGTCATTACGAAAAGTAATGCGAGATTTCTGTTAATCCTGTTCATTGTCAATGTAATTAATGATTTGTTTTTTCAAAATTCTTGTTAATAACTAAAATGTTGGAGCTTTTATTGCCCTGATCTTTCTTCTATTTTCTCCTTTGTAAACGCAGAATTGCCAGGCAAAGGAAATCTCATGTGCACCACCGCTCCGGTTGCTGAGTTTGGAAAGGCTAAAGTCGTAACTATAGCCAATCCTGTAATTATTATAAGTAATGCCTATCAAAGCGATGGCGGCATCTGCGTTCTCAAAATTATGCCTTAACCAAACCCCTCCGACAAAAGGGTATTTCTTAACGTATGCACCAACATTGAGCTGATGGAACTTGTCCTGTTGCTGATAGAGCAGGTTTGGGGAAAGTATCAGGTCCTCTCCGAAGCCCTCTCCGGTGCCACCCTGGCTCAGGTTGAGGTTGGTGCCTCCATGTACGGTGATCTTCATGGGCAAATTGCTGCCGGTTTCTTTGTAAAAGCCGTCGTTGGGCTCTGTCAGGTGATGTACTGCAACACCGCCGAAGAACTTATCCAGGTAACCAATGACCATTCCTGTGGAAAAATCCACAAAGGATTTGTCAAGATTCTCTGGAGGGGTTTCCGATGAGATCGGGCTAATATTTCCTGTACCCGGATCGATCTGATCTCCGAAAACCAGTTGATCCCAGTTCAGTTTTTGTTGAACATAAGTGCCCTGAAAACCTGCACTCAACATCACTGATTCGCTGATCTTTAGTTTGTATGAGTAATATCCGCTGATGTAATTGGTGTTGATGGCACCGTCTCCTTCCACATCACCGACAAAAGATAATCCGACGCCGCTGTTGATGCCATTGATAACCTGATCGTAGCTGGCATTGTAAGTTACATAAGCATTGCTGATAGAGGGCCATTGATTTCTGTAATTCAAAATGATCCTGCCACATTCCGTAGCTCCTGTCAATGCCGGGTTTAAATAGACGGGGTTTGCATAAAACTGTGAAAAATTCGGATCCTGAGCATAACTTTTTCCCAGTCCCATGAGCAATGTAGTCGTAATAATTAGTTTTATCAGTACCTTGTACATAAGTTAAATCTCGGTAGTTTTTGCGCTTACAATTATACAAACAATTTTTAAATCATCTGTGTTTTTTGGGAAGCATTTTCAATGAAACCGCAATATTGCTACCTCCAAAACGTTTAGAACTCAATTATATTGGAAACAAAACATTACACAATAACCCTAACCATAAATTAAATGAATTATAGAAAAGTTTTGCTTTTATTAATTGTTTTGGCCTTTCATCTGTCCCTTATCTCCCAGGACAGTATCCGAACTTCCTGTCAAATCTCCTGGCAGATCGATCATTACGAACTTGAAAGCAATGAACATCTTTCTCAGGCAATTCACTTCAAGGATGCCATATATAAACAAGGTATTTTTTCAATCCCCGCATATCAGAAAAGAATTGTACTGCCAACTGACAGGGGTCATGCGAAAGTTGAGGTCCTAAATAAAGAATTTGATGCTATTTATTTGGGAGAATATGAAAAACTAAATTTGCACTCACTTCCGGAAAAGATTACAAGCACGATTAGCACGGGCAAAACCAGAGATGACCGCATCCTGAATGTATCCCTGCACCCCCTCATGTATGACTTTCAGACTGATACTTTGTATCTGCTAAAAAAGTTCGATTTAAACATCAGGCTGAAAGCGGTAACACCTGAAATGCAAAGTATCCGGGACTATGCTGAAAACTCAGTGCTTGCTACCGGAAACTGGTATAAGATCAGGTTGTCAGAAAACGGAATATACAAAATAACATATAATGACCTTACGGAGATGGGGTTGGATGTGGATGCCATCAATCCCAGGAATATTAATGTATATGGTAACGGTGGTGGCATGTTGCCGGAATCGAATGATACGCCTGTATATGACGACCTGATGCAGAATGCGATCTTTGTGGCCGGAGAAAATGATAACAGTTTTGATCCGGGTGATTATATTTTGTTTTATGGTCAGGCTCCGGGAAAATGGTATTTTAATCCTGCCGACAATACCTTTCATGAAAACTTCAATGTGTATTCCGATCATACCTATTATTTTATTACGACAGATATGGGATCGGGAAGGCGAATCGAAACGGTCGACAATAATTCCATGCTCTCCAACATCAGTATCAATAATTACAATGATTTTCTTTTTCACAAGAATGATGATGTGAATATTCTCGGGACTGGCCGCAAGTGGTTGGAGCCATTGGGAAATGATGAGTTTAAATACAGCAAAACGATTGAGCACCTGAATACATCTTTTCCGGTGAAGGTAAAGGCGAATGTTGTGGCCCGCTCGTTTGAAAGCAGTTCTTTCAAGCTAATTGCAAGTGGCAGTACCATTTCACAGGTGTTGATTCAAAAAGTTATCGAGGGATCGCTCAATGATTTTGCACGTAGCAAAGTAATGAATGCCAGCTTTGACCCGGCTTCGAATAAAATTGACCTGGTTCTCGACTATATAAGGACTCATTCAAGCGGCACCTCATGGCTGGATTATTTGGAACTGAACTTCATCCGTGAATTGAAACAGGGAAAGGCCCAGTTCCTCTTCAGAAGTACAGAATCAGTAGGAACTAACAGGGTAGCAGAATTCAATATCGGTGAGGCCAGCGCGAATTTGCGTGTCTGGGATGTCACAGATCCGATTCAACCCAGAGAAATCAAAGGTAGTTACAGCGGTTCTACTTACCGGTTTAAGGCAGAAACGGATGTTTTGAAAGAATTTCTTGCATACGATGGCTCGGCTTTCCTCAAAGCTGATTTTGTCGAAAAAGTTGCCAATCAGAACCTCCATGGGATACCAACACCTGAGATGGTTGTTATCGCCTACCCGGGTTTTATGAATGCTGCCAAAAGGCTCGCTGATTTTCACAGGAACGATGAGAATATGAATATTTTTCTTTGTACTCCGCAGGAAGTATACAATGAATTTTCTTCAGGAGCCCAGGATGTTACAGCCATCAGGAATTTTATGAAAATGCTCTACGATCGTTCGGATGGAAATGAATTCAAATACCTGATGCTATTCGGGGATGCCTCATATGATTATAAAGACAGGTTGCCGGAAAATACCAACTTTGTCCCAAGCTGGGAGTCGGTTGCATCTTACGACATGATCAATTCTTATGTGACAGATGATTATTATGGTTTGCTGGATGAAGGTGAAGGTCTGAATATTCCTGTTGAAGAATTGGATCTCGGTATCGGAAGAATACCTGTAAGAAGCAGTCAGGAGGCAGATGCCATCGTGGATAAGATATTGCATTATGCCGGCAATCCTGAAAATGTGATGAGACCCTGGCGCACATGGGTAAGTTTTATTGCCGACGACGAAGACGGCAACCTGCATGTCAGACAGGCAGAAGAACTGGCCGAGTATGTTGATATGGAGGTAAAAAACTTAAATATCGACAAAATATACCTGGATTCTTACACACAGGAAAGTACCCCGAGCGGTCAGCGTTACCCGGAGGTAACCGAAAAATTAAACAACAGGATGGAACAGGGCGCCCTGGTGGTTAATTATACAGGTCATGGTGGCGAACTCGGGCTGGCGCACGAGCAAATCCTGTCCATTAGTGATATAAACAACTGGACCAATTATGATAACCTGCCAATCTTCATCACTGCCACCTGTGAGTTTGCCCGATACGATGACCCCACCCGCACTTCGGCCGGTGAATACGTATTCCTGAACCAGCAAGGTGGAGCCATTGCAATGTTTACTACAGCCAGGGCCACCTATGCCGGATCAAACCTGGCTCTGAACAAGCAATTCTATCGCAAAGCTTTTGAGAAAATCGAAGGTGAATATCCCAGACTGGGCGATATATTGAGAATGTCCAAAACGGCTGTTTCTACCGGGATTAATAAAAGAAAGTATGTATTGTTGGGTGATCCAGCGCTCAAAATGGCATATCCACTCGATTCTGTGATCACTACCGAAATCAACGGATTTGAAGTAAGTGAGGTGCCGGATACGCTGAAAGCACTGGCTGAGGTTAATATGAAAGGTACTGTTTACAGTTGCGACGGATACAAACTAGAGGATTTCAATGGTACTGTTTATACCACTGTTTTTGACAAAGCCAGCCGACTGACTACTTACGGGCAGGATAACAACAGTACCCCAAAAGATTTTTATCTCAGGAAGAATATAGTGTACAAAGGAAAAACACCAGCTCAGCATGGTGAGTTTGAATTTACCTTTATTGTGCCCAAAGACATTGCCTATAATTATGGTTTCGGACGCATCAGCATGTATGCTGCTTATCAGGGAAAAGATGGTGCAGGGTATAATGAAAATATTATCGTGGGTGGCTTCAGTGATATCAATGCCCCGGATACGGTAGGACCCCAAATAAGCCTTTTTATGAATGATACCAGTTTTATCGAAGGCGGAATTACCGATCAGGATCCTCACCTGCTGGCTTTTCTTTCGGATCAAAGTGGGATCAACACAGTAGGCAATGGCATAGGACATGATATTACCGCGGTGATCGATGGCCAAAATGAAACACCCTATGTCCTGAATGATTTTTATGAGGCCGACCTGGGGGATTATACCAATGGAAGCATATTGTATCCTTTCCTGAATTTACCCGAGGGAGAACATACCCTCAAACTCAAAGTCTGGGATGTGTATAATAATTCCTCCGAAAGCGAAATTGATTTTGTGGTGGTGAAATCCTCGGATTTCAGGATTGAGAAACTGATGAATTTTCCCAATCCCTTTGCACATGAAACTTCTTTTGTGTTTGAGCATAATCAGGCAGGAGAAGAACTTGATGTTGAAATTCAGATATTCTCCCTGCAAGGCAGGCTGGTAAGTAAAATCAAGCGAAAAATGGTGACAGGAGGGTATAAATCCGCGCCCATAAAGTGGGAAGGTAATACGGTAAATGGTGCCAAATTAAAAGAGGGTTTTTATCTTTACCGGCTGATTGTGAAAAATGAGCGTGGAGAAGTGAATGAAAAAACGGCCAAACTTATTTTAACAAATTATTAAGGTGCAACCGGGTTCAGGCTTTTTGTGTCTATTGTTTAAATGAATGAATAGAATGAGTAAACAACATACAGCTATTTTTCTTTTCGTGGCGATACTTTTATCCAATCTTCTTTACGGACAAGTAAAGCAAGAGGTTCAGCTCAGGTGGAATGAACCACAAAGCGAAAGTTTGTTTCCTGAAATGAATGAGTATTCCATTACATTCCAGGGCTATCAACTTTCGGATGCATTTGGGCTTTTGCCCGTTTATTCCAAAGCCATACCCCTGGAATCAAATCATGTAGAGGTGGATATCAGCTTAAACGATTGTGTCTATCAGGATGTTCAACTGCCTGAAAATGCAGCACTTATTGATCATCAAAGGATTGATTCGATTCCCCTGACATCTTATAAAATTGAGAAATACAATGAAGGGTGGCAATTGTTCGTGCAGGTTTTGCCTATGCGTTTGGATCCTGCTGCACAAGCTTTGGAGTTGTTGCAGAAATTCATGCTTTCTGTGGAAATAACAGAAAAGACAGCCGGAATAGCGAATCCCAGGAACAATGTTATTGCTGACGAATCAGTGCTTTCCTCAGGCAATTGGATCAAAATAAAGATTCACAATAGCGGGATACATAAAATCAGTTTTGAAGATCTGCTTGAAGCTGGGATCAATCTGGATGGAATTGACCCGGACAAAATTCAGTTGTTTGGAAATGGCAACGGAATGTTGCCCGAAAGGAACAATGTTGCAAGAACGGATGACCTGCTTGAAAATGCAATCTTTATTCATGGTGATGAAGACAATGTATTTAATGAAGGTGATTATATTTTGTTTTACGGTTTGGGCGCTGTCCGCTGGGAATATAATCCTTTTAAAAAGCTTTACAGTCATCAGACCCATTTGTACGACGACCATACATATTACTACCTGACTTACGGGCAGGCCGAAGGAAAACGAATTGAGCAGGAAGCAGCCTCCGGGCTGACAGCAAATTATCAGTCTGCTACATTTGCTGAATTTAAATTATACGAAGAAGACCTGCACAATCTCCTGAAAACCGGTAAGCTCTGGTTAGGCCCCTCTCTGAAAGATGAAAATACGCTCAGTCTGGATTTCGGATTTGAAAACATCAACAGCGAAAAAACAGCCAGGCTTAACCTTTCCTACACTGTGCGCACGCCCAATGAAAGCTTTTTAAATGTAAAAGTAAATGATGAAGAAATTGACGAGATTGAATTGCCCACGGTGCATCTGGGGAGTTCCCAGTATTCCCTGTCTGAAACAAAGACCTATTCTTTTACACCTACCGGGGATGAGCTGATGATCGATCTGCATTTCACACCTTATGATAATAATTCCAATCTTTGGATTGATTATGTTGAGATGAACCTGAGCAGGGATCTGGTATTTGACGGCGGACAAATGTTTTTCAGCGATCCTTCTTCCATAGGGGCCAACAGGATATCGGAATTTCTTATGGCCAATCCCGCTGAGGAGATGCATGTATGGGAAGTGACCGATCCATCCAACATTGTGTCATTGCAGGTGAATAACAATGGTGAGGAAATGAGTTTTGTCCTGAAAACGGATACCATCCGTGAATTTGTTGCATGGGATGGCAGCAGCTTTGAGCAGGTTGAGGTGATCGGTGAGATCCCAAACCAAAATTTGCATGCCCATCAGCCTGCCGAACTGATCATTGTTACACATCCTTTGTTCGAAGAGTATGCAAAGCAACTTGGAGACCTGCATCAGAATTATGATGGTTTGAGCTATGTGCTGGCAAGTACAGAACAGATTTACAATGAGTTTTCATCCGGTAAGCAGGATCCGACAGCAATAAGAGATTATGTGAAGATGATATACAACCGGGCCACAAATGTTAACAGGCCCAGGTATTTGATGCTTTTCGGCGATGGATCCTATGATCCCAAAGGCAGGGATGAAGGATTGTATCCAAATTTTATTACCGCCTACCAGTCTACAGAATCTTTAAAAATAACCTATTCATTTGTTACGGATGATTTTTATGCCTTGATGGATCCTACTGAAGGATTTGATGCAATCGGGTCTCCTGATCTTGGTGTTGGAAGGATTCCGGTAAACACCGCAGAACAGGCCGGGATGGCCGTGGAAAAGATCAGGTCCTATATTGTTGCATCGGCTGAAAACACGGATGACTGGCGAAATGAGATTTATTTTATCGCAGATGATGAGGACGGAAACACACATGTGAACCAGGCCGAAAAATTGGCAGCCATCATTGATACGGCCAGTAAGCAATACCATGTGAATAAAATATATCATGATGCTTACCAGCAAATATCCCTGCCCGGTGGAGACCGTTACCCGGAAGTGAATGAAAATATTGACGAAGCAGTTAGAAATGGAGCTCTGCTTTTCAATTACACGGGTCATGGAGGAGAATTGGGATGGTCATCTGAAAAAGTACTCAATATTCCTACCGTAAATTCCTGGGATAATCTGGATAAACTTCCTGTTTTTATCACGGCTACATGCGAGTTCAGTCGTTTCGACAACCAGGAGTTTGAGTCGGCTGGCGAGCTGGTATTCCTGAATGAGCAAGGAGGTGGGATCGCTTTGTTTACCACCACCCGTTTGTCGTATTCTTCCACAAACTTCACCCTCAACAAACGTCTTTATCAAAATACATTCGACAGCATACGGGGCGATATGCCCAGGTTAGGCGATATTATGAGGCTGTCAAAAGAAGTATCCAGTAATTTTATCAAGAACTTTGTTTTGCTGGGTGATCCTGCGATGAAGCTGGCTTACCCCCGCTACCGTGCCATCACAACCTCGGTTGAGTCAGGTGAACAGAGGCAGATAGACACATTGAAAGCCCTTTCAAAGATTTACATTAAAGGAAAAATCCTTGATGCAAACGGCAACAAACTGGAAGATTTTAATGGATATGTGGTTCCCAGGATTTATGATAAATACACTGCATACAGTACATTAGGCAATGATAATAATAGTTCACCAGTCAATTACAAGGTAAGAGATAAATGTCTATTCGAAGGCAGAGCCAGTGTTACCAGGGGTGATTTTGAATTTGAATTCGTAGTGCCCCGGGATATTGATTTTTCCTATGGTAATGGAAAGATACTTTATTATGCTTTGGATACGGCTACCTATGAAGATGCCAACGGGTACAAAGTTGTCAGTGTGGGAGGATATAACGAGAATCCAGCAATTGATCATGAAGGGCCTGATCTGGACATGTATTTGAATCATACCAGATTTAAATCCGGAGACCAGGTGGGGATAGATCCGGTTTTGATTGCAGATATTTCTGATCCCAGTGGCATTAACTTTTTTGGGAACGGAATTGGCCACGACATCAGCATTACCATCGACAATGATCCCGGGAATTCCTATATCGTAAATGATTTTTACACACCTGCCATGGATGATTTTACCAGCGGCAGTGTTATTTTTCCGTTAAATAATCTGGATGCAGGGACACATACGCTGAGTATGAAAGTATGGGATGTGTATAATAATTCCAGTACAAAAAGCATTGATTTCGTGATTGGTAACACCCAGGTCGCGAACTCGCAAATTTCAAATTATCCCAATCCCTTCCAGGGAAATACTACTTTTAAGATCCGAACAGATGACTATGAAAGTCCCTTGAACTTTGAATTAAAAATATTTTCTTTGCAGGGTCGTTTATTGAACGATTTTGCCGGTGTTCTTCAAGACGGTAATTCCATAGCCGAGCTTGAATGGAACGGCAGGAATGTAAAGGGTGAGCTTCTCGATAACGGTACTTATATTTACATCCTGAAACTTACCGATGCAGACGGTAACAAGAGAATCCTGGCAAATAAATTAGTCATCATCAATTAACAATATTAAGAATATACGTACGTTTAAAACTCATTAATTTTACCTTCACATGCATAATTTAAATAGAATGAGAAAATTAGCTTCATTTTTAGGTTTATTCCTAATCATTTTTCAGGTTTCCGGACAGGGCAATTACGACGAATTAAGTGGAAAAGATTTAGAGCTTAATCCCATCACAACAGCAGTTCCTTTTCTTACCATTGCACCTGATGCAAGAGGCGGAGCCATGGGAGATGCAGGCGTTTCTTCCACCCCGGATGCAAACAGCATGCACTGGAATCCTGCCAAATACGCTTTCATCGACGGGAAAATGGGAATATCAGCCAGTTACAGTCCCTGGCTAAGAGATCTGGTAAATGACATCAACCTTGCTTACCTCACAGGTTATTATCGCTTCGACCAGAACCAGGTGATCGCTGCTTCATTGCGTTACTTCTCACTGGGTGATATTGTATTTACCGACAATAACGGACTTGACATTGGTACCTACCAGCCCAATGAATTTTCATTCGCGGCAACTTACTCCCGGAAACTGACAACCAACCTTTCCGGCGCTGTAGCAGGCCGTTTTATCTATTCCAACCTTACACTCGGACAAACAGTAGGTTCACAGGATACCAAGGCGGGTACATCCGTTGCTGCTGATGTTTCAGTATACTGGCGCAAAGAAATCAACCTTTTTGATGTGAATGCAGTACTTGCATGGGGGGTAAACATTTCCAATATTGGTAATAAGATATCCTATACAGATAATGATGCCACCAAAGATTTTCTGCCAACCAACCTCAGATTGGGACCTTCCATAACACTCGATCTGGACGAATTCAATCAGCTTTCATTTATGGTGGACATCAATAAGTTGCTTGTACCTACTCCTCCGATCTATGCCAAGGATACTTCCGGGAATTTTATTATCGGTCCCGACAATAAACTTGTAGTTGCTGAAGGAATGGATCCGGATGTTTCGGTTATCAAGGGAATGTTACAGTCTTTTTATGATGCACCAGGAGGTTTCAGTGAGGAAATGCGTGAACTGATGTATTCATTCGGTGTCGAATACTGGTATGATCAGCAGTTTGCCATCAGGGGTGGATTTTTCTATGAAGACCGTACCAAAGGCAACCGGAAATTCTTTACCCTGGGAGCCGGATTGCGTTACAATCTTTTCGGACTGGATGTTTCGTACCTCATTCCGCTTGAGCAACAGAATCCCCTGGAAAACACCCTTCGTTTTTCACTTTACCTCGATTTTGAAGCTTTCAGCGGACAGAATAATTAAAAATGCTCCGGACAGGCTTTGGATATGATTTGCACAGGCTGGAATCAGGATATGATCTTTGGCTGGGGGGGATCAGGATCGAGCATGAGAAAGGTGCCGTTGCACACTCGGATGGAGATACATTAATACATGCAATTTGCGATGCTTTGCTTGGAGCAGCCTGTTTGGGCGATATAGGAAAGCATTTTCCGGATACATCCAGTGATTATAAAAATGTTGATAGCAAAGAACTCCTAAAGGAAGTTATGTTGTTGTTACAAAAAGAAAGATATTCCATCCAAAATATTGATACTACCGTGATCCTCGAGAAACCGAAACTGGCACCCCATATTGAATCCATGAGGAAACAGCTTGCAGCTGTGTTGCAACTGGAAACTTCTCAAATTTCCGTAAAAGCAAAAACGAACGAAAAGACGGGGCTTATTGGCGAGGGTGATGCCGTGGCAGCTTTTGCTGTTTGCCTGATCAACCGGAAATAATTGAATCAGCCTGCAAAAAACTCCTCTTTGAAGTTTACCAGGTAAAGCTGCTGCCGGGCTCTGGTAATGGCAGTATACAACCACCTGATAAATTCCTTGTCAATCTGATCATCTTTCAGATAGGGAGCATCAATAAATACATGATCCCATTGTCCGCCCTGGGTTTTATGGCATGTGAGAGCATATGCGAATTTAACTTCCAGTGCATTATAATAGGGATTTTGCTTAATCTTTTCTCTTTTCTTTTGTTTTTCGGGTATCTCATCAAAATCTTTCAGGATTTCCTGGAAAAGCGTTTCCTTTTTTGTCTTTGACAGGGAGGCCCCCTCTTCCAGAATGGTATCCATGATGATCTTAACATCCAGGTCGTTTTCTTCGGGATAATCGATCAGGCGAATGCTAATGTCGGCAAACCTGAATCCGTGTATTTCTTCGATCTTCCTGATCCGCACGATCTCTGCCAGGTCGCCATTGGCAATAAATCCTGCTTTGGAATCCTTTGGCAGCCAGAAATAATTGTTTTTAACAACCATTAATAGATCACCCGTTGAAATCTCTTCCTCACGGAAAAGAATTCTGTTCCTAATCTCCTGGTTAAAAATGTTGGCCCTTTTGTTAGAACGGGTAATGATTACGGTACCTTCTCCTTCTTTTCTTGAGAATGCCGTGTGCAGATGCTCTTCCAGTTCGGTGCCATTGATGCTGCTCACATCGCTGGCTGGTTTTAGAAAGAGTGGTAAGGTCAGCGAATCTTCTGACAACTTTTTCCTTATCAATGTGGCGTTGTTGAGAATGTCCGATTCTTTTTTCTGCCTGACAACCTCCGTAAGCTCAATGGAATAGTACTTAAATGAATAGGCTGTTTTTAAATACTTTAAATCCAGGGCAGGGCTAATATCCAGTCCCACCGGGGGAAGTTGTGCTGTGTCTCCGATCAGGATGAGACGGTTGTTCTTTCCCTGATAAACGTATTCGATCAGGTCATCCAGGATATTGCGCGGGGAGAAAAAACCAAAATCTTCAGGTATATTGTTATCAGGGATCATAGAAGCTTCATCCACGATGTAAATGGTGTTAATCGCTGGATTGTTTTGCAGAGCGAGGGCTGAGCGTCCATCAGGGGTGGTGAACTGGCGGTAGATCTTTTTGTGTATGGTATAGGCCCTGCTGCCTGAATAGCTTGCCAGAACCTTGGCAGCTCTTCCTGTGGGCGCCAGTAAAACCGACTTCGCCCTGATCTCGGGAAGAAAGCGTACCAGTGCACTAACCAGGCTTGTTTTCCCGGTTCCTGCATAACCTTTTAGCAAAAGCAATGTCTGTTCATGTTCATGTAAAAATTCAGACAGCAACATACCCGCATTAGCCTGGCCAGCAGTGGGCTCGTATTCGAGAAGAGAGATGATACGTTCGCTGACTTCTTTTCTGGGCATAGGTCTTTCCTGTTTCTTTCGTGCTGACTTTTAGAACGGGTATCCGATACCGAAATTCCAGTTGATCTTGTCAAATTTAATTTTATTAAACACCCATCGGTCACCTGCTGGTTGTGAAGGATCCCTGAAAGGAACGGCCCCATCTATCCTGAAAAGGAAAAATCCAAAATCGAAACGCAGTCCGAAACCGCCACCGATGGCCATTTCCCTGGCAAAATTGCTGAACTGGAACTGTCCGCCGGGAAAGCTAGGATCCTTGTCGAGCAGCCAGATGTTGCCAATATCAACAAAGAAGGCACCTTTTAAAAAATCATATATAGGAAACCGGTATTCAACATTGGCTTCCATTTTTATATCGCCCATGCGATCAAAATCGGTATCATCATTGATATAAGATCCCGGTCCCAGAGACCTGAATCTCCAGGCCCGCATGCCATTGGCACCCCCGCCATAAAAACCTTTTTCAAAGGGCAATGCATCAGAATTGCCATAAGGTACTCCTATGCCAAGTAATAATCGGGTGGCGACCCTTGATTCTTCACTCAGCAGTATATAATAGCGTAAATCAATGTCGGCCCTGATATACTGGGCATACCTGATGTTGAACAAGCTATAGTTACCGTTTTCATTTTTGGGGGCGTTTACGATGCGGTCTGTCAGGCGCAATATGTTCCCCGAAGTTTCGAGATTTCCCCGGAAATACAGGAAATTTTTCAGTTTACTGATCTGCTGGTTGTTATATATGAAGGAATACTTGGCAGCAAGGATCAGGTGGTCGGTGAACTGGTTTTTCAATCTTTCATCTTCCAGCTTGTTCAATATGGAATCGAATTCAGCTGAAGGATTAACCTTTACAAGGTTGATATCAAGGGGGAAAAGAATATGCTTTTTGGTTGCGGATTCATTCCAGTCGTAGCCAAAAGAAAGATTCGTAATATATCGGTCGTATTTGGGACGGCGCTGGTAGTTGATACCTGTGGTAATGGAGGTTTTTGGTTTGAAATATTTTGGAAATATTGTCTGACGTACAGGTACCAGGAATCTGGGAAAGTACAGGCCTACTTCGGCTCCCGTTTCTAGGGTGTTGAAAAACAGAAAACTTTTGTCTCCGCCTTCTTTTTCAGCCCTGCTTAATTTTTGAACTTCCATCGAACCTTTCAGCCTGACGGAGAGTATTTCAGCACCTCTGAAAATGTTTTTGTTCTGATAGGTCAGGTTGCCTCCAATCCCAAGATTGCCGCCGGTATTCGTTCCCTCGGCTTCGATGGTGTATGCCTGGACCTTGGAGCGCGATAGCTGAATGTTGCAATCTATGTATTTTCTGTTTCCCGGAAGACTATCCTGGTTTTCGACCTTGCTGAATTGAATATTGGCATATTTGAACAGCCTGATATCGTTCAGCCGCTGGTAGGTGCGTTGTACGTCGTTGAGTATGAAAAACCTGCCGGGATCAATAAATATTGACTGTGTTACCGACTGGGGTTTTATCTTCATTTTGTTTTTATAAATAAAATTGTAAGGGATGGAATCCTTGTTTCCTGCGGAGATCTTTACATGCAGTGTGTCGTAGGGGATAGTTTTTCTGGCCAGCGGGTTATAATCCGTATTGATGAAAATCCGGTTGATATAATACTTCTGATGATCCACATACCGAGTCGAATCTTCAAAGCTTTCCTGTATTGAAATATTTGAAATATTAACGATAATATCCAGCTTGTGGTTTCCGATGGTAGAATCTACCTCAAAATAAATGTATTCTTTGTTGAATTCATAATAACCATTGTTTTTTAAAAGCTGGCTGATGCGGTTCCTTTCCTCTTCCAAGGTATAGGCATTGTATATATCACCTCTTTTCAACAAGGATTTTTCTTTGTTGTATAAAACATAAAACCGGATATTCTCATCGGGTATTTCGTAAGAAATCTCGTGAATCCTGTAGGGTTCTTTCAGGTCGACCTGATAATCAACGGCAAGTTTGTTCTTTCGCTTGTTAATGAATTTTTTATTATACCGGACTTTCGATTTGAAATATCCTACATTCTCGAGATACCTTTGAATCTGTGAGCGCGAAGCTTCGGCAAGTCTTTGATCGAATATCACAGGCTTTTCTCCCAGCTTGGTATTGATCCACTTTGTAAATTTGTTGCGATCTTCATGATCAGTCCAGAGGTATAACCACATCTTAATCCTGGCCATACCCAGAAAACTGGAATTGGGATGCTGCCTGATGAGTGATTTTATTTCACTGCTCTGTACTTCCTTCAGTTTACCCACTATTTCCATCTTGTTTTTTGTCAGCAGGTCTTGATTATCAGTAAGATGTCTGGAGATATTGCAGGCAGTTACAAGCAGACTGGCTAACAAGAGAAATACAGTATTTTTTGTTATCCTGTTCAAATTCTTAATTGATTGGGCTTTGCAAAAATACGAATTCGACCCGATGGTATTGTACCCGACAGCTTGAACATTTATATTTAATTGTTTTTAACGATCATTAAGGAATTGTTGCGGTCGGGCAAAAGTGCCGGATTTTCCGGAATGGTTCTGACAAAATCATCGATTGCCTTCATGAGCATGGGCCATTTAGCGTTGTAGTCATGCAATATCAATACCCCGCCTTTTGAAAGCCTTGGATAGAAATATTGCAAGCCTGCCAGGGTTGGATTGTAAAGATCCACATCAATATTAACGAATGCGTATTTTTGATCAGGTATCTTCTTTGCGGTTTCTGGGAAATACCCAGGGTGAAAAACAAGCATTTTATCATGATGCAGGCGCTGTTTTACAGTTTCCACCGAAGTGTCGGCAAAATTAGCTTTGGTGTAAGTGGATGCTTCACCCTTTTCATTTTTCAGGTCTTTCTCATCAAATCCTTCGAAAGTGTCGAAGAGATGCAATCTTTTGCCGGGAGCCATTGCATTGATCAGCCTGGCTGATTCACCTTTGTAAACACCCAGTTCGGCAAAATCCCCTTCAATATTTTGATCCTGTATCCTTTTGATCTGTAGCCAGAAAATAAATAAACGCTGCTTATCAGGATAAGTCCTGAGCAGCCTGATCAGATGAGCGGGAACCTTTTTTGCCCTGACCGCTGTTTTCCATGACCCGGGATAGGAAGCGGGTGTCATGGATATTTTTACCAGGATGATCAGCAGGATCACCAGCAGGATGATCTCTATGTAATTGAAATAATCCATCTGTTTTTGTGTAAAGTTAGGATAATCTTTGTAAACCTGCCCTGAAGGAACATGCTGAGGGCTTGTTATTTTGATTGTTTACCCTGGCTTGAGCGGAGCCTGCTTACATTGAATATCTATTTAATAATGTAGGTAATTCCCAAGCGCGCACCAGCCGTACTGCCCGCTCCAAGCTGCAGGTTTGCAGCAAAGCGTTCGGTGAAGAAATAACGTCCTCCCGCTTGCAGGTAAAGGTATAAACCCGATCCAAGGTTTCCGTTGTAAGTATATTCCGGCCCGGGCCCTTTGTATTTTGTATTCCAGATAGAATATCCCAGTGAAAGACCTGCATAGAAATCCAGATATGAAGGGATTTCCAGCAATTCGTTGAAGTGATAATTGCCATAGCCCGAAATGGTAATGATGGTGTGGGTATAATCATATTTCCACCAGCCTTCGTTATATTGTCTGAAAGAAATATCTCCCCCGGCAGTGATGTTGTCGGCAACACCAAATTCGGCTCCGGCATAAATTGGAACTCCCCAACCCGAAAGGCCAAATCCGGCGTTCAGTTGAACCTGTCCGGTTTCCAGAGGTGCCTGTGCAAAAGATGCGACGCTAAATGCCAATCCGATGAAGAATGTAATAAGATGCTTTTTCATAAGTTTTTAAAAGATAATGTGAATTCCCGAGTTTTATTTTGTGCAAAGGAATGAAATTTATGCTGGGGTACCGATGTTTCCGATAACGAAAAAATAACAAAACTGTTTATGGCTGTTAATGATATTATGTTTACATTTGAATCTTATTACTTAAAACAAGTTTAAATTAAGATTAAGTAACCTAAAACCTAAATGATTATGAAAAAACTATTATTTGTTTCTGTAATCGCGATGTTCCTTTTATCAGGATGCGCAATGGTTCAATCACCTGTATTTGCAACCCTTTACCAGGACGTGAAAGCTCCTCTGGCTGTGACCGGTAATTCCGGAGCTTCAAAGGTAGGTACTGCACAGGCAACATCTATCCTGGGCGCTGTTGCAACAGGAGATGCAAGCATTGATGCGGCTGCAAAATCAGCAGGTATTACAAAGATTCATCACGTAGATTATGAATCAACCAATATCCTGGGATTATATGCAACATTTACCGTTTATGTTTACGGTGAATAAAATGAATTGAAAACCGGACTGCCCGTTGTGCGTTGTAAGGCCGCAACGGGCAGTTTTATTTTAATGTTATGAGAACATTAGCCATTCTGTTGTTTTGTACCATCGCTTTCGGCTTGCAAGCGCAAAAGCTTTCCAAATATTATAAAACAAGCAAGCTTGAAAACAACATGATTTATTTTATCAAGCCATTTGATGGTTTTCAAGGTGTAAAGGGAAATGAAGAATTTATTTACGATCTCACCTACCAACTGGGCGAAGACAGCCTGACCATGAACTATACATATTATTCTCCCCTTGCCATGGTAGCAGACTCACTTGTATTTAACTTCAGCAACAAAAGCCATTCTTATAAGACCCATCGTTTGTTCATTGAGAAAGATAAAAAGGACTGGAGGCATCGCTATACTGCTCAAGTCCCCCTGGAAGTGATAAAGGAATTTTATGCCGTTGAGAATGCTCCTGTTATTTTAGTGCTTGGTGGAGATGAAAAAATGTCTTACGACATCAGCAAGCACAAATGGAGAAAATTCTCAGATATTATGCGACAGATCCTAAATATGATCAGCTTAAACGAATAGTATATTATTTTCACATTACATTCATCCTGATTTTTTGCTATTGTCCGACATCTTATCTATATTTGTTCTAAATCAAATTTATTCGTTATGGAAAATACAGAGAATCAAAACCAGGGACAATCTCCCGTAGTGACTGTAGGAGATTGGTTTGTCACATTATTGATCATGATCATTCCCCTTGTAAACCTGATCATGCTTTTTGTCTGGGGTTTTGGCTCCAGCACCAATCCCAACAAAGCCAACTGGGCGAAAGCATCCTTAATTTGGTTAGCCATTAGTATCGTCATCTGGATCATAATCGGTGTTATCTTTGGCGCTGCCATGTTGGGATTGTCTCGCTAATCTTTTATTTCACGCAAGGCCGCAAAGACCAGGGATTTATTTTTATAACAACTGTGTCTTTGCGACTATTGGCGTGAAACAAAATAATCCACAAAAATATTTTCTTAAAAGCTTTCATCAGAAGAAAAAATCGTTTTATATTTGCACCCTCCAAAGCGGGAGCTTAGCTCAGTTGGTTCAGAGCACCTGCCTTACAAGCAGGGGGTCACTGGTTCGAATCCAGTAGCTCCCACGCTAAAAACCAGAAAGTTACGCAAAAGTAACTTTCTGGTTTTTTTATGGTTTAATATTGGTTTAAAGGGAAATTTCTTTGCAAGGGTTATTAATTTCTTCAAATTGTTACGATTGGGTCTTCTTAAGTGGGGTGAAACGTGTGAAAAACACTTGAAAGCAGCTTCTGTCAAAATCCATCTGCAGCTTATTTCAGTTAAGGATAAATAATAAAAAAAGCCTCGAGCCAACCAGCTTCGATGCGCGTGCGTTTTACTGGCTTCCTCACATTTTGCTGCTTTCGATCAGGTTGCTCCCCAGCAGAGCCTGTCTATCATGATAGTATTTGTTTTCATTTATAAGAATAAATCCAAAAGAAAGGACTGTAGATGCAGGATATCGGATGTCCTGGTCATGATTATTGGTCGGCGGGTCTTAGACCCCTTTCTTATTCTCCGCAGATAAATTAAATTTCTCCGGATGCCTTGCTGTTTTATCCCTGTAAAAATCCTGGATCTTCTTCAGATCAGCTTCATAATCACCTGAGGGAAATATGATGGGCCCCAGTCCACCTTCTTTCTTTTTATAATCCACATAGCCTAATGCCATTGGAACATTCGCCCGCTGACTGATATAATAGAATCCTCTTTTCCAGTGATTCACCCTTTTGCGGGTACCTTCCGGGGTAATGACCATATAGAGGGTTTCATATTCATTAAAATAGTTCACCATTTGTTCAACCAGATTGCTTTTCCTTCCCCTGTCGACCGGAATGCCGCCCCACATTTTGATCAAACCGCCAAAGGGCCAGATAAAGACCTCTTTCTTGATCAGGAATTTAACGTTCACACCCAGCACAAAATAGGCAAGTCGTCCGATGATATAATCCCAGTTGCTGGTATGCGGAGCTGCTACAATCACGGCCTTTTTCTCCTTTCCGGGAATGCCGCCCCTGATCGTCCAGCCCATAATCCAGAGTATGAACTTCGCAATGTATTTCATGAATTCATCTGAATTTTGGGCAAAAGTAGACAATTCCTTAAAGATGCGTGGAATATTCCAATTTGGATATCAAAAAGAAGGGACCTCTTTCCGAGGCCCCTGGGATTGTTGCCTGAAGGGGTGTTAATGTGCGTAACCAATTAAATAAACCTAATTATAAACCTACCAAATGTCGGCTCTCTCCTTTTCAGCAACGTATAGTTCATCGTCTTTTTCAATTCCGAATGCTTTATAAAAATTCCATATATTGGGCAATGCTGCATTCACCCGTGCAATGCCGGGGGAGTGCACATCTTCTTTCAGCCTTCTGGTCATTTCCGCATCTCGTATAGTCTGCCGCCACAACTGTGCATAGGCAAGAAAAAACCGCTGTTCCGGTGTGAATCCCTGGATGGTGGCCGGTTCCAAATTTTTAATGGCTTTTTGCATTGCATCCCAGGAAATGTTCAGGCCTCCGTTATCGGCAATGTTTTCACCCAATGTTAGTTCACCCGAGACATGGAGGGAATCCAGCACGGTGAAATTGTTGAACTGGTCTACCAGGATCTTTGTCTGGGCTTCAAACTTTTCAGCATCTGCCGGTTGCCACCAGTCGGTAAGGTTTCCATCTTTGTCGAATTGTCTGCCTTTATCATCAAATCCGTGCGTCATCTCGTGACCGATCACCACGCCAATGGCTCCATAATTAACCGGATCATCTGCATCCATGAAAAAGAAGGGGGGTTGCAGAATGCCCGCCGGAAAAACGATCTGATTGTAAACAGGTATATATCCTGCATTCACGGTTTGCGGGGGCATGATCCATTCGTCACGGTCAACGGGCTCGCCAATTCTGTCGAGGGAGCGTTGTTTGAAGAACTTACGGCCATTGTATATATTGGCAAGCCAGTCACCTTCCACAACTTCAAAGTTGCTATAATCGATCCACTTATCATCATCGGGGTAGCCTACTTTCACGGTCATGGCTTCCAGTTTCTCAAGGGCTTTTTCACGCGTGCTGTCGCTCATCCATTTCAAATCCCGGATTCTGTCTCCAAGGGAAGTTTTTAGGTTTGCCACCAGGTTTTCCATGCGTTCCTTGGCTTCGGGCGGGAAATGTTTTTTAACATAGATTTTGCCCAGGGGTTCACCCAGGTAACCGCTCAGGTTTTCTGTCATCCTCTTCCAGCGCGGTTTCATTTCCTTAACACCCGACAGGTAAGCCTGGTAAAAGTCGAAATCGGCTTTTTCAATTTCCTCGCTCAGGTAATTGGCATTTCTGTTCAGCACATTCCATTTGAGGTATTTTCCCCAGGTGTCCACAGGAACATTTTTTATGCTGTTGTTGATCTCGGTGAAAAATTCAGGCATCCTGATGTTTAATTCTTCCGGGGTTTCAATGCCAAGTGTTTCAAAATATGCCTGCCAGTCGTATTCGGGTGTTTTCTCCTGGAATTTAACAAAACTCATTTTATTATATGTCTTCATGGGATCTCTTGCTTCCAGCCTTGTCATGGAAGCTTCGGCAAGCCCGGTCTCAAATTTCATGATATCAATAGCATATTCTTTTGCTTCCTTTTCAGGGATGCCGGTCAGTTTGAACATGCGTTCTATATGGGATACATATTTTCTCCTGATCTCTTTTGATTTCGGATCGTCTTTGGTGTAGTATTCCACATCCGTCAATCCCAGGCCTCCCTGGTTAAAAGTGGCAATGTTTATCATGCTGTTGCCCGGATCCACCGATCCGAAAAAGGAAAAGGCTGGAGAAATACCCCGACTGTGCAAATAGGCTATTTCATCCTGTACTCCTTTATGTGTATTTATTTTATCGATCCTTTCAAAATCAGGCATGATAGGACTTATGCCAAGTTCATTGATCCTGACCGTATCAATACCCGAATTGTAAAAATCCCTGATCTTTTGCTCGGAGCTGCCTTTTTCAACATTCTCCAACGCGGATACTTCATCAATCAGTTCATTGAGTTGTTTTTTTGTCAATTCACCCAATTCTGTAAAGGCACCATACTGACTGTACTCATCTCCAATTGGATTGTTTTTTATCCAACCTCCGTTTGCGTAATGAAAGAAATCATCTCCGGGAGCTATGGTGGTATCCATGTTGGCCGGGTCGATCGCTAAATTTTCATGTTGTGTTTTCTTGCTCATACATCCTGTTATTAATCCTGAAATAATCGCTATCAGAACTAATAAATACGTCCTTTTGTTCATAATATTATCAATTGGTTAAGGTTTTACCGGTAAAATCAAATACCGTGCAAGGGAATATATGGTCTTATAAATCAGCAGGTTGATTGCAGCGTTTTATAGACTGCTTGTGAAAAGATGAACGTATATGAACAGGATGGGTTCGAATGTGAACAATAGCTATTTGATAGGTGTAAAATACTTCCGGGCTGAAGCCCGGTATAATTCTTAGTTTGTTTTAATTACCCCATGCTGAAGCATGGGGTAAGTAGCAGATATTCCTGTCTTGCCCACATTCTGGTTGAAATATGATTTGATCTTAACACTTTCCCCACGCTTCAGCGTGGGGGGCCGGCCTGGGCAGAAGAAATTCCAGGGGCTTTAGCCCCATTAATAATTCTGTTTATTTTCAGCAGTATATATTTGCAACTGTATATCAATTGTATCTGGGCCAAAGCCCGGTCTAAGTCTTCGTTTGATTAAGACTTGAGGGTGTCTAGAAATCTATCTCCAGATCCAGTTCATTTTTCAGCTTGATAAGATTGGGGTTCTTTTTTGCCATCTTTTCAAATTTTTCACGGTCGGTGTATGCTTTCGCATTTTTTTCCTGACTGGTGATCTGAGGTTCCACCGTGACCTGGTAATTGTTAAGTTCTTTCTTTAAATAACCCAGCAATTCTCCCAGCAACACGCTGTCCTGTGCAAAGATCTTATTATCTGTTTTAAAGACGACTTTGAAGTTATCTTTTAGATCAGGCTGGTATTTGGTGAGGGCTGCTGCAAAAGAGGGGTTCTTTTCAGAAACGCGTATTGCATATACCTTCCATGCTTCCCTGAGTTCATCCTCGCTAAATTTGGAAACCGGCTTGAATGCCTCTTTGTTTTCTTCGGCTTTTTGTGTTTCTTCCTCCTTTTTTTGCGAAGCTTGCTTGATGGATATGGTTCCCAGATTGTTCCCGTTACCACTTACCTTTTTTCTATAGTTCTGGGGTGATTCTTCTGAACGGGAAACTTTTTCTGGGGCAGGCTTTTCTTCTTTGGGTTCCGGCTTTATTTCAGACTTTTTTTTTTGAACAGTTTCTGGTTTTTGATTGGGCTCCTGTGCAAGGAATCCGGAAAGTGTGATCGTGCACATTTGCATGATTGCAAGCTCCAGGTGCAGCCGTTTGTTGTTGCTTGCTTTATAATTAATATCGCAGTTGTTATTGATCTCAAGGGCTTTCAGTAGAAAGGATATTTCGCATTTGCCCGCCTGGGATGCATATTTTTCTTTGAAATCATCACTGACCTCCAGGAGTTTTATGGTTTCGGTATCCTTGCACACCAACAGGTTCCTGAGATGCTCGCCCAAACCCATCAGGAAATGTTGACCGTCGAAACCATTTTCAATGATCTCGTTGATGGTGAGCAGGGCATTGGTGGTGTCATTGTTCAGGATAAAATCCACCATTTTGAAATAATAATCGTAATCGAGTACATTCAGGTTATCGATTACATTCTGATAAGTGATATTGTTTCCCGAAAAACTTACGATCTGGTCGAAAATCGAAAGGGCATCCCGCATGGCCCCGTCTGCTTTTTGTGCGATGATATGCAGGGCATTGGCTTCGGCCTCAACATTTTCATTTTTAGCAACATAGACTAGGTATTCTGCAATGTCATCAACTCCGATCCTTTTAAAATCAAATATTTGACACCTGGAAAGGATGGTCGGGATGATCTTGTGTTTTTCGGTAGTGGCCAGGATGAATTTGGCATATGCAGGAGGTTCTTCCAGCGTTTTTAAGAAGGCATTGAAAGCAGCCTGCGAAAGCATATGCACCTCATCAATGATGTATACTTTGTAGTTCCCAACCTGCGGGGGTATGCGTACCTGGTCGACCAGGTTGCGTATGTCCTCCACCGAATTGTTTGAAGCGGCATCCAGTTCATGAATATTGAATGAGGCCGATTTGTTAAAGGATACACAGGATTCGCATTTATTACAGGGCTCGATGTTTTCACTTACATTTTCGCAGTTGATCGTTTTGGCAAGGATGCGGGCGCAGGTGGTTTTGCCAACACCCCTCGGACCGCAAAACAGGAAAGCCTGTGCAAGATGTCCGTTCCTGATGGCGTTCTTTAAAGTGTTGGTGATGGATTTTTGTCCAACCACGGTATCAAAAGTTGCTGGTCTGTATTTCCTGGCCGAAACGATGAAGTTTTCCATGAATGCGATCCTGTTTTAGATTTCAAAAATAGTAAAAAGATAGAGAGCTGTCCTGACAATTCTTATTTCATTATGACGAATATTTTATGAGTACAATGAAATATCTACAGATGTCCATTTTCCTTATATTTGCATAGAACAGAAAACAAATGTTAAACAGCCTGAAATTATATGCCCGGTATTTCTCTTTGGCTTTGATCAACAATCAAAAGCGCAATTTCCTGCTGAATGATTTCAGAAGATCGAGGCGAAAACGTATAGTAGAAGTGCCGGTGAACAGCCCCGAACAGAAAAAAGAGGCATTGCAGGCTGCCGTATATTGGTTGCTGAGGGCACAGCAGATGATGCAGGATGATGGCATGGGTTCTTTTCATTTGATCAATGGCTGGTCTGCATCCTACCCGGAAACCACAGGCTATATCATTCCTACCTTGTTCAATAGCCTGGACGTACTGCCGGAAGAAATTGTTGAGGAAAGAACGATCGATGCTGCCGAATGGCTGCTCGGCATACAAAATGAAAACGGAGGCTGGCAGGGTGGAAAGGTGAATGAAAACAAACCCCCGGTCGTTTTTAACACCGGGCAGGTTATCCGGGGGATGCTGGCTGTTTATAAAAAAACCGGCAAGGAACAATACCTGAATGCTGCTAAGAGGGCAGGGGACTGGCTTTGTGAAATTCAACATGAAAACGGCTACTGGAAAAAAAATGCCCTCATGCGACAGGCCAGGGTTTACGACAGTTACGTGGATGCCCCGTTGATTTACCTCTCAGAAGTAAGTGGGGATGTTAAGTATAAAAAATATGCTATCCGTAACCTAAACTGGATCGTTGACCTGAAACAGCTCGAAAACGGCTGGTTCGAGGATTGCGATAATACCATTAAAAGAAATGACCAACCCATCCTGCATACCATCGCCTATACCATTGACGGGCTGCTGGATAGTGGAATGGCGCTGCATGATGACAAATACATCAAATCTGCTTGCATTCCAACGGATGTACTCCTGCATAAGTTTATTGAAAACAATTACCTGAACAACCGCTTTGATAAGGATTGGAAAGGAAGAGAATACATGATGAATACAGGATGCGCCCAGATCGCCATTGTTTGGCTGAAACTTGCTGCACTTAAAAATAACAGGGAATATTTTGATGCAGCGGCAAAAATGATCGACCTGCTCATCTATATTCAGAATAGGGGGAAATATGATAAAACCGATACCCGCGGGGCATTGCCGGGTTCTTTCCCAATCTGGGGCAAGTATGAACCTTTTGCCTTTCCGAACTGGGCTACCAAATATTTCTGCGATTCACTAATTTTGGAAAACAAAACCAGGAAGATCTTCCATGCAGAATGATAGCGGTAATAATATACTGATCCGAAGGTTTTATCAGGCTGCTAAAATGCATAGCAATCAGACTGCATTGGAAATTGAAGACAAGTCTTATTCTTACAGGCAGCTTCAGGAAACGGCCATGAATATTGCAACTCAGCTTTTGTATGGAGCCAAAGAACATCTTGTAGGATTGCTTGCCTACCGGAGCTTCTCGGCTTATGCCGGCCTCCTGGGAATTCTTGGTGCCGGAAAGGGATACGTTCCCCTGAACCCAAAATTCCCGTCGGAAAGGAGCAAGGAAATGATCCTGCATTCCGGAATTGACAGCATTCTGGTAGATGCACAAAACCTGGAATATCTGCAAAAAATACTGATTAGGATTAAATCCAGCTTAAATATTTTTGTCTTCAACATCGGGGATGCAAAACCGGATTTGGGTCATCACAAGCTTTTTATAATTGATGATGAGAAATCAAGTGAATTGCCAGAAGAAGATAAAAGTGAAGATGCAATCGCTTATTTGCTCTATACTTCAGGAAGCACTGGCAAACCCAAAGGTGTTCCCGTTTCGAACCGCAATGTTTGTGCATATCTTGACCATATGAATACCACTTATCAGTTTAGAAGTTCCGACCGCTTTTCACAAACCTTCGATCTGACTTTTGACCTAAGTGTGCACGATCTCTTCGTTTGCTGGACAAATGGGGCCTGCCTGGTTGTTCCTTCCTCGGATACGCCTTTCGCCTGGTCAAAATACATCAGGCAAAAAAGGATCAGCGTGTGGTTTTCGGTACCTTCTGTGGCAGTGATGATGGAAAAACTCCGCCTGCTGAAACCAGGCTCGTTTCCTGACTTGCGTCTGAGTTTCTTTTGCGGTGAAGCCCTGATGTTGTCAAGTGCGGAAAAATGGCAGCAAGCAGCGGAAAAATCCAGGCTGATTAATTTATACGGTCCCTCTGAAGCCACAATAGCGATCAGTGAATATGAAATGAGTCAAAGTGCAATGCGTCATGAAATGAATGGTATTCTGAGCATAGGAAAAATATTCCCTGACCAGGAGTTCATGATTATTGATGATCATAAAAATCCTTTAAAAGAGGGCCAAACAGGAGAGCTCTGCCTGGGAGGATCACAAATAATCAATGGGTATTTCAGGGATCAGGAAAACACCCGTAAATCATTTTTGTGTCAAAATAATACAACCTGGTACAGGACCGGTGATCTGGCTGTGCAGGCTAATGACGGAAGGCTTTATTTTCTGGGCAGAAAAGACAGCGAGGTGAAGATCAGCGGCTACCGCGTGAATTTGCATGAAATTGAACATGTCCTGAGAATGAAAATGAGCCTGGAAACAGTTGCTGCATATCATGAGTCAGATAATAAGGCTTCAGGTTTATTGGTGCTGTTTTATACCGATAGGGAAATGCACACAGGTCAGGCGTTGCAGATATGCCGCGAGGTGCTGCCCTGGTATATGGTACCGGAAAAGTTTATTTTTGTCCCGGCATTTGAATACAACGCAAATGGCAAGATCGACAGAAATTCATTAAGAAAGAAATATTTATGAACGAAATTGAGATCCGGGATTTTATACTAAATCATCTAAAAGATCGCTTAGAAATATTGGGGATCCATGAAAGGGAGATCAGGCGCGATTTTGATTTTGTCCAGTCAGGATTGCTCGATTCCATGGCATTTGTCGATATGGTAACAGCCATGGAAGAACATTTTGAAAGGGAAGTGAATTTTGAAGAGAAAGTGGAAGATGCGGAATTTACGACCATGAAAGGTATTTTAAAGGCTTTTGAAAAATAATGGCTGATCTGGAAATCAGAAATATTACCCATCCGGAGGATCCGGCACTCAAGAGCGTGGAAAAGCTCTTCCGGGATATGTATGAGCATATAAAAGACAAAGGTTTAAAAACTCCACTTGTCAGTGATGGTGAAAAGATCTGGATGAAATCCGTAAAAAAAACACTCGATCGTTTCGGAGCGGTCATCGTAGCCGAGGAAAATGGCGAGGTGATTGGCTTTGTGCATGGACTGATCCGTTTTATGCCTGACTTTTTGGGCGGCGAGAAAATGGGCTTTGTTACCCATCAGCATATAGAGCCCGAACACCGGAACAAAGGACTTGGTAAAAAATTAATGCGGAAACTGGAGGAATGGTTTTTCGGCAAAGGGATCAGGCAAATCGAGCTGCAGGCGAATTATTATAACGAATACAGCCGCAAATACCTCGAGAAAAGCGGCTACGAATACGAGATCGTTCAATTCCGGAAATTTCTTGATGGATGATGATACCTGAAGGATATATACCGTATCAGAAAATCGCAGAACAACTGGATGTGCAAAAGGGAGATACCCTTGTGCTTGCTGCCGATATTACACGTCTTGCCATACAGGCTTCAAAATACGAAGGCTCATTCGATATCAACCTGTTCATCGAAAGCTTTATGGAGAAAATCGGTAAGCAAGGAACGTTATTGTTGCAGGCATTTAACCATGATCTGCCCCCGGGAAGTTGTTTCGATATACGCAATACCAAACCCAGGACAGGTGCCCTGGCACTGGCAGCTTTCGAAAGAAAAGATTTTGTCAGGACCCACCATCCCCTGCATTCATTCATGGTCTGGGGAAAATATGCAGGTTTTTTCGAAGACCTCAGCAACAGCAGCTCTTTTGCCTATGATTCTCCTTTTGCTTTTTTTAAAGACAAGGAAGCAAAAATGATCTTTGTTTCCTCTTCAGTCAGCAAGGCACTTACCTATACACATTATGTAGAAGAAGCAGAAAAGGTTAAATACAGAAAATATAAAAGCCTTTTGATCGACTATGTCGACAAGGATGGGAACAAAAGTCGCAGGGAGTACAGTATCTATGCAAAAAAACGTGGCTGGACACTTGATTTTGCTCCCCTGGAAGAAAAAATGAAAAAAGATGGGGTCCTGGAAGAAACTGAGATCAATGGGATGCGGATACAACTGCTGCCCCTGGATGAAGCTTTTTACCTGATACGGGAAGATATTCGTAACAACAAGGCCAGGAGCATTGCATTTTTCAGCCTGAAATCATACATAAAAGATATGTTGAAAGATTATCTTTATAAAATCCGGAAATACAGGACAACTGCCGACAAAATAAAATATGGTAGCAGTTTATTGTGATAAAAGAACCAGCCGGCTTGAGTATGCGCTGGATACCGTATTCAGGGATTTTCTGAAATGCGGTTACAGGTTGTTTACCGACAGTTCTGAATTTCTGGAAGCGGAAATACCAGGAATCGCATATTCACAAAACAATCCCGGTGCTGCCCTTTTTATTAAGGCTTCTCCGCTACTTTTTGAAAATAACATCAGGAAACAGCAACCCGAAATCCTTGAATGGAAAGGACACAAGGTACTTTTTCCGGTAAAACATAAGGAAGCGCTATTACCTTTTGATCCCCTGGCATGTATCTTTTATCATATCACACGATATGAAGAATACTTGCCGCATTATGTAAAAGATATACACGGTCGATTCAAGGCAGAAAACAGTATCCTTTTCCGGAGCGGGATGCTGCAGGAACCCATCGTGGATATACTCATGCTGGAAATCAAAAACAGGGTCATTGAAAAATTTCCCGCTTATCGCTTTCCTGAGCAGGAATACAGCTTTCAGCCCACATATGATATCGACATGGCATTTGCTCATTTGGGTAAGGGCTTTCTGCGCAGCATCGGTGGGTTTGCGAAATTGTTTTTAAAATTGCAGCCCCGGGAAATCAGGGGGCGGGTAAAAACCTTGCTGGGGTTACAGAAGGACCCCTTTGATAATTTCGACCTGCAAAAGAGTTTACACTTTGAACTGGGATTGAAGGCTGTTTACTTTGTCAACCTGGGTGATTACAGCAGATACGATAAAAATATTTCCCATGAAAACAGGAGATTGCGAAGTTTGTTGAAAGAAACATCGGAGCATGCGGAGCTGGGAATTCATCCTTCTTATTATTCAGATCAGGATACAAATACTTTAAAGACGGAAATAGGTAGGCTTGAGGGCATCACCGGCAAAGCAGTTAGCAAAAGCCGTCAGCATTTCCTGAAACTTGATTTCCCTAAAACATACCGCAGGCTGATCGATGCTGGCATCAGCGAAGATTATTCCATGGGTTATGCCTCTCAGATTGGTTTCCGGGCGGGCACCTCTTCTCCTTTTTACTTTTATGACCTGGAAAAGGAAGAAAAAACAAAGCTGAAGGTGCATCCTTTCGCATTCATGGATACGACTTTCCTGGATTACCTGGATGTAGCACCCGGAGTGATTCCCGACCTGACAAAACCATTGATCGAACCTGCCCGAAAACTAAAAATACCTTTAATGGCCATCTGGCATAATTACGCATTGGCGGATGATCAGGATCGGCTTGATGCATACGAGGAGATCTTGAGAGAGGCTAAAGGAGAGTGAAATGATGCTGGATACTGGATTCTTGATAACGCATGAAACCAGAAATCTATGATTACATAGTTATGATGGACTTGATAATTTTGTATGACAAGATAAAGAATCATTGACAGGCAATGCCGAGCGGATCACCGGGTATCTGTCTAAGCGATGAGAAACTTTGTTATTTAGCGGTTTTACTTCCCTGATCATTGTACGTTGGAAAATCAAAAATATGCGGCAATAAGATTTTTTTTGTTTCAATTGCATTGCAGTCTACTAAGGTTTACATGAAAAATGATAATGTTTCATTTTCTGTTAAACCTACCAAGCAAACAGTATCCTGAATCCAGCAACCCTCATTCACTTTCAATCCATTTCTTCTTGTATCTGACTTTATTTCTCTAATTTTGTTTTCAGCTATCGGGCGTTTTATGATCAAACATCTGTCATACAATAGAATTGACAAGCGGAAGTGGGATCTCTGCATCAGCAAGTCTTTCAACGGAAATATTTACGGCTATTCCTGGTTCCTGGATATTGTTGCAGAAAACTGGGAAGCGCTTGTGCAGGATGATTACGATCGCGTTTTTCCCCTTACCTGGAAAAAAAGCTTTGGAGTGCATCATCTGTATCAGCCCTTTTTTACCCAGCAACTTGGAATTTATTCCAAAAATATCCTCACCCATGAAGTTGTCAGTGCATTTTTGGAGAAGATTCCGGAACGTTTCCGCTATACGGAAATATTCCTGAATGCCTATAACAAACCTGATGAGAAAAAATACAAAGTTGAACAGCAAGTCAATCATGAACTGGATCTCATCAAACCCTATCAGAATCTTGCCAAATCCTATTCAAAAAACATGCGGCGAAATATCCGGAAAGCGGAAAAAGCGGGATTGTCCATTGTGAAAAATATAAAGATCGAAAAAGTGGTGGATCTGTTCCGTGCAAACCGGGGCCGGCAAATCAGGCATCTGCATGAAAATGACTATCGCCGTTTGCGTCGATTGCTATACAGTTGCGTTTATAAAAATATGGCGGAGGTCGTTGGAGTTTATTCCGGCGAGAACAATTTGCTGGCCGGTGCTGTATTCATCAAAAGCAACCGCCGTGCGATCTTTATTTTTTCCGGCCTTTCGGAGGAGGGTAAAAAGCAAGCTGCTATGCCCTTTCTGATCGACAGTTTTATCAAAGGGCACGCCAATGCCCACCTGACACTGGATTTCGACGGTTCCAATGATCCCAATCTTTCCCGGTTTTACAAAAGTTTCGGTGCCAAACAAACGAATTACCCGAAGTTGACCATCGATCGGCTGCCATGGGCTGTCAGGATGTTGTTTCGTTTGAAAAGGAAGTTGATTGGTTGAGATGATCAACTCAAATATCATGAATCCTGTCTCTTTCGCATGAAACTTTTTGTATTTTTGTTTAGAAGCTAGTCGGTACAAAACTCGGGAGGGCTCATGCTCAAAATACTTGGAAATAAAAATACGCTATTTGATCACTATCTGGCACAATTGCGCGATGTTGAGATACAAAAGGATCGCATGAGATTTCGAAAAAATCTCGAAAGGATTGGAGAAATTTTTGCCTACGAGATCAGTAAAGAATTCCAGTACGAAGAAAAGGAGATAAGCACAAGTCTTGGCATTTCAAATGTACCGGTAATAGCAGATGATCCTGTTCTTATTACTTTGTTAAGGGCTGGCCTTCCCATCCATCAGGGTATGCTGAATATGTTCGATAAGGCTCAGAATGGTTTTATTTCTTCATACCGCAAGTACAACAAAGAAGAATTCACGATCAAGATTGAATATGTATCCTGTCCTGATCTGAACGGAAAAACAGTTATACTTACCGACTCCATGATTGCTACCGGAGAAAGTATGGTGCAGGCCATGCATGAGCTAACGGCCTTTGGGGAAGCAAAACAAATACATGTTGTTACGGTGCTTGCTTCCGATGAGGGGATTGAAAAAATCAGGAAAACATTTTCCAAGGAAAAAGTTAGTCTGTGGGTGGGAGCCATCGAACATGAGATGACCGCAAGGGCCTTCCTTGTGCCAGGACTGGGAGATGCCGGCGATCTGGCGTATGGAGCAAAAGAATAAAAGGAACAATGAAATTACTTGTTGTAGAAAATATCCGGATATCGCTGGAGTCTATTCGATCCCATCTATTGCGTACCATTTTAACCGTATTGATCATAAGCTTTGGTATCATGGCCCTGGTGGGTATCCTGACAGCCATCGATTCCATCAAATCGAATCTGAGGCAAAATTTTGCCATGATGGGGTCCAATACCTTTACAATTCGCAACCGCAGCATGCGTGTGCATGTCGGGGGTGAAACCACCAAACCACGGTACCACAGACCCATCACTTATAAAGAAGCCATGGAGTTCAGGGAAAGGTTTGGTTTTCCTGCCGCTGTTTCGGTTCACATCTGGGGAACAGGTACAGCGACCGTTAAATACAGGTCGGAGAAAACCAATCCCAATGTGGGGATCATAGGTACGGATGACGGTTATCTGACAACAGCCGGACTTGAGCTTGCGCAGGGCAGGAATTTTACAAATCATGAAATATTCTACGGAACGCACGTTGTGATCCTGGGCAGTGAAGTGGTTGATAAGTTGTTCAAGGAAAATGAAGATCCCATCGATAAGGTGATCTCGATCGGCAGCGGCCGTTATAAAATTATTGGAGTGCTGGAATCAAAGGGTTCCAGCATGGGATTCAGCGGAGACCGCAGGTGCATCGTGCCCATCAACAATGTCAGGCAATATTTTTCAAGGCCCAATATGAATTATTCCATCAATGTGATGGCAAATAATCCGCGGGAGATGGAGCCCGCGATCGGGGAGGCAACCGGGTTGTTCAGGATCATCCGGGAAGACAGGATTGAAGAGGATCCCTCCTTCGAAATTGCCAAAAGTGATTCGGTGGCCGATATGCTGATCAATTCCATGAAGTATGTAACCTGGGCGGCTACAATCATCGGTGCTATTACCTTGCTGGGGGCTGCCATTGGACTGATGAATATCATGCTTGTTTCCGTTACGGAAAGGACACAGGAAATCGGTATTCGGAAAGCGCTGGGCGCCAACCGGCGCATTATTCGCAACCAGTTTCTGGTTGAATCTATCGTGATTGCCCAGTTGGGCGGTATTCTGGGAATTGTCCTGGGGATCGTAATCGGAAACGTGGTTACACTGATCATTGGCGGTGCTTTTATTATTCCATGGTTGTGGATCATACTGGGGGTGAGTTTGTGCTTTCTTGTTGCATTGATATCAGGTATTGTACCGGCTTCAAAAGCTGCACGCCTTGATCCGATCGAATCGCTGCGCTATGAATAGCATGTGTGCTGTGGATGAAACACATTTTTAAAGATACATATGCAACCAGTTGCCTTCAATCTCTTGCTATTAGTGTGGACGAAATTAATTCGGGTCAAGATTTAAAGGATTGGACACTTGCCAAAAAAATAAATCTAAAGACTGCTCTAAGGAAAGACAGCCTTTTCATGAAGCACCTTCGGCTAAATGCAAGGCAATATAATTATACTACTGAATCTTTCATTAACTTCTATGTTGTAAGCATATGCAGGAAAATAACACCCCATGAATTTGAAAACCCAAGCCTGGAGGTACAGGAAAAGTTGCACGATATCCTGGAGTTCTGTGATCGAAAGTTCCTTTACGAGTCAATGATGGAAGGCCGGTAAACAAATAGTTTTGGTCAAGGCAGGAGGATAAAAGAAGAATTGAACTTTTTCAATTACTTTTGCCCACCTATTATAAAATTATTCAGACTGTTGAAACAAGAAAAGTCAGAAAAGCAAAAAGATAAAGAACCTGTGGCAGGTGAAAAACCTCCCCCAAGCATAGTCTTCCCGGCCTATCTGCAATACAGCAAATATTTTATTGGGATCATTAACTGGTTCTACAAACCATTCCGGAAATTCATCCCCCACGAAACTTTTACTTATGCAGCAACAGGCGGCTTCAATACAGTCCTTGATATTTTCCTCTATTTTGTCTTCTACAATTTCATCCTTGATAAGCAGATCGTTGACCTGGGCTTTATTGCCATCAGCCCTTATATTGCGGCATTTATTTTTGTTTTTCCGATCACTTTTACTACAGGATTCCTGCTGGCCAAATATGTGACCTTTACCAGATCCCTGCTTCGTGGACGGAAACAACTGTTGCGCTATATGCTTACCGTGGCCGGTGCCATCCTGCTGAATTACCTTCTGCTGAAACTGTTCGTTGAAGTAATGCATATTTGGCCCACTATTTCGAAAATTATCACCACGATATTCGTTGTGGCATACAGCTATCTGGTGCAGCGGTATTTTACCTTTCAGACAAGCAAACTCGATTTACTTACCCAGGATGCGAAAAAGGAAATCTTTGATGAGGCGTGATTTCAGATTTCAGATTTCAGATTTCAGATTTCAGATTTCAGATTTCAGATTCCATTGACTGACACAGTATCTAGCATCCAGCATTACTCATAATACCTCACCTTCTCCAGTTTTTTCCAGGCTCCTCTCGTAAAATCCGGTACTTTGATGGCCATGCTCTGGTTTTCGACGGATTTGCGGGATAGCTCTATGATGGATGACCATTCGGCTGCATCGTAAACATCCTGGTCCAGTGGCAGTCCATTGCGCAGGCAATAGATCAGGCGGTAATCCATGATAAAATCCATGCCGCCATGTCCACCTACTTCTTTGGCTTTCTCCTTGATTTCTTTCACAAAATCTGGACTGTAAAGATGCAGCAAAGAATCCATTTTTGCTTCTGTTAAGAAGTGATGTGCATTGGGTTCCAGAGCAATACCCTTTTTGGGATATTTCCGGGCAAAACCTTCGGTGCCGCTTACCAGGTGGATGCGGCTGTAAGGCCGGGGACTGGTTACATCATGCTGCAACATGATGCTTTTACCTTTGGCTGTTTTGATGAGCGTGGTGTTCATATCGCCTTTGGCATAATCAGTTTTTGCATATTCCGAATCCTCACCGAATTTTTCTTTTGCATATTTGGTCATGCCAAACTGATCGCTCGACATGGATACCAGGTAATTCATTTTATCCCCCCTGTGCAGGTTCATGATATGGGCGATAGGACCAAAACCGTGGGTAGGGTAGGTGTTTCCATCTTCTATTTCCAAATGTTTGAGCCGCCACATTTTCCAGTAGCCATCCTCGTCGAAGTTCAACCATCGCAGGTCATGAATATAGGCTCCTTCGCAGTGAACGATCTCACCAAAAAGTCCGGCTTGTGCCATACCGAGGGTAGCTATCTCGAAAAAGTCATAATTGCAATTCTCGAGCTGCATGCAATGTTTGCGTGTTTTCTCGGCGGTGTTGACCAGTTGCCAGCACTCATCAATGGTCAGGGCTGCCGGGACTTCCACTGCCACATGTTTCCCATGCTCCATGGCATAAACGGCAATGGGTGTATGCAGGTCCCAGTGGGTGCAAACATAAATCAGGTCTATATCATCCCGCTCGCAGATCGTTTGCCAGTCTTCTTCGCCGGTATAGATATCGGGCTCGGGCAGGCCTTTTTCGCGAAGTATTTCCTGGCATTTATCCAAATGTTCCTGCACAGGATCACAAAGGATTTTAATGTCTACGTTTTCCAGAAAAGTGTAGCGGTGAACTGCAGCTTCACCACGCATTCCCAGCCCGATAAAAGCAATACGAACCGTATCGATGGGATCACCTCTTAATTCCAGTACATCCTTTTGTCCTTCAGGACGGGGAGGCTCGGGAAAGATCGTGGCTGCGTGGCGTTCCTGTATTTTACTACCCTGGTTTTGGTCTATGTGGCAGGCGGAAAAAAATATCATCAAAAAAATGATTGTAGCAATGGTAGATTTTTTCATCATGATTCATATTCTTTTTCATCAGGATCAAAATTGCCTTTTGATTCAATGAAAAATTTTAACAAAGCTAATGCATATCTTTGTGTATTCTTGGTGGCAAATCAATAAAATTGAATGAAAGTTTTAAGAAATAGAACAAAAGTCATAATGATCATAGCAATTGTATTCGTTATTGGAACAGTTGCCATATATTTTTCGCAGACTATGAAAAAACAATTTAATCAAGAAGTGCGAATTGGCCTCGATCGCACAGCCGGAAATGAAACAGATCTGATCACTGAAAAAGACCTGCAGCATCTTCCGGAGATTGTTCAGAAGTATTTGCGCTATGCAGGAGTGCCAGGAATGCAAAAAGTCAGGAATGTGCATATTTTCCTTGAAGGACGGATGCGTGGAGGGCCTGATGAAGACTGGATGAAGATCCATGCCGAGCAATACAGTTTTTTCGATGATCCGACCCGGGTGTTTTACATCAAGGCTAAAAAAGCTGGTTTACCAGTGCGGGGTATTCATCTTTACAAAAATGAAAAAGCCATCATGGTAGTTAAATTGCTGGGTCTTTTCAAGGTGGTGGATGCAAGCGGCCCGGTAATGGATCAAAGCGAAACCGTTACCATGTTCAACGATATGTGCATGATGGCCCCTGGCACTTTGATTGATACGAGGATACAGTGGGAGGAAATCGATTCGCTGAATGTTAAGGCGGTATACACCAACGGTGATCACAGCATTTCTGCAAAGATTACATTCAATGAAGAAGGACAGCTTGTCGATTTCATCAGCGATGATCGCTCAGAATTGCGGGGGAAAGATTTTGTGCAGTTGCCCTGGTCCACACCGGTTGAAGATTATGCTGAGATTAACGGATTGATGCTGCCCAAACATGCCGACGCGGTATACCACCGTAAAGAAGGTCCTTACAGTTATGCTGAGTTTACCGTTCAGGATGTTTTATTCAATGTTGAATGAGCTTGAGGCATAAATCATGGAGTATGGGAATCATGAAAAAACGAATCCTACATGAATCCGGAATCCGAAATCCGAAATCAGAAATCCGGAACACGGAACCCGTAACTTTGAACAAAATCCTTCCTTGCTTTGTCTGAATCAAAAAGAAAACAGATATGGAAAACAGAAAAATAATGGTAAGTGGCGGAACGGGATATATCGGTTCCTGGGTCGTAAAAGAATTACTCGAAAAAGGCTATAAAGTAAGACTCACCTCCAGAAATACAAGCAATAAAACCAAATTTGAGCATCTGCTCCAAATCGCAGAAGCGAATAAAGGAGCCCTGGAGATTTGGGAAGCTGATCTTTTGAAAGAAGGATCTTTTGATGAAGCGGCAAAAGGTTGTGACGCCATCATGCATATTGCTTCTCCCTTTACACTCCGTTTTAAGGATCCCCAGAAGGAACTGATCAATCCTGCCCTGAAAGGTACACGCAATGTTTTGCAGGCTGCCAACAAGTCCGGAACGGTGAAAAAAGTTGTACTGACTTCCAGTGTGGCGGCGGTGCATGGTGATGCAATTGATATGCAGGAAAAAGGCCTGGATGCGTTTACGGAAGATCACTGGAACAACACAAGCTCCATAAAACACCAGCCTTACTCATATTCCAAGGTGCTGGCAGAAAAAGAAGCCTGGAGAATATATGAGGCTCAGAAGGAATGGAAGCTGGTGGTGATCAATCCTTCTTTTGTGATTGGTCCTTCTCTCACCAAAATGTCTGATTCCGAAAGTCTCAGTTTAATGAAAGACTTGCTGGGAGGTAAATATGCCACGGGCATGCCCGAGCTCTGGTTTGGTTTCGTGGATGTGCGCGATGTGGCTAAAGCCCATCTGCTTGCGCTTGAAAATGAGTATGTTTCAGGACGGCACATCCTGGCCGATCGTAGTATGACAATGCTGGATTACGCACAGATCATCCGGGAAAAATATGGTAATCAGTATAAACTTCCGAAAAAAGAATCCCCCAAATGGCTGATATCACTGATCGGCCCGTTGTTTGGCATGAAGCGCGGATTTGTGAAAAGGAACGTGGGTTATCCCATTAAATTGAATGCATCTAAAAGTATAAAGGAACTGGGTTTAAACTATACGGATATTGAGAAATCAGCCGTGGATATGGTGGAGCAGATGAAAGAATTCGGCATGATCGTAAAATAAAAATTTCTGTTTGAACACAGTCGAAATTATTTCAGAAAGATATTGGTTAATCGAACTATCCCGGAAATATTGAGATCCTTCTGAAACAACAGATGCGCATTCCACTTGAATTCATATCTGGATTTTTGCTATATTTACACATTTCTATTACAGTTTTGTGGATTTGGAATCCTTATTTGATACTGCAAAGAACAGGTGTTTTAACGAACGGGTTAATCTTATACAATCATGACAGTGCAGCAGGAGATCCTCGATATTATTTCCGAACCAATCTCTCTTGTTGATAAAAACTATGCCTATGTTTTTGTTAACAAAGCCTATTGCGACTTTTTCGGGAAGACATATGATGAGATCATAGGTCGGAAAGTTGAGGTTCTGGTCGGAGAACAAAATTTCAAAGAAAAAGTCAAACCTCATTTTGAGCGATGTCTTCAAGGTGAAAAAGTCCAATATATAAATGTCATTCCATATGGAGTAAACGAGGATGATCGCTTCCTTTTGGTAAATTATTATCCTCATAGGAATGAGTCAGGCGAAGTTGACGGGGTGATCTCCACAGTAAAAGATATCACAAGGGAAGTAATTTTGAAAAATGACTGGTTAAATACAATCCATGCACTGGATGATATTTTGATTGTAATCAGTCGGGATTTTGAAATACTGGATGTCAATCAAAATGCACTTGATCTACTCTCAAAAGAGAGAAGTGAGCTTGTGGGCAGGAAGTGTTATGAAGTAATACATTGCGTGGATGAACCCGGTGATTTCTGTCCGTTGATAAAAAGTAAAGAATCGCATAAGCCCGAATATGTAGAAAGGTATGAGCCACTATTTGAAAAATATTTTTCCATAAAATCCGCTCCTGTTTTTAATCAAAATGGACAGATCATCAAATATGTTGATCTGATGAGAGATATAAGCGAACTCAAAAAAAGCGAAGAGTATATAAAAGATCAGAATGATGAGCTGGCGGCTTTGAATGAGGAGTATCAGACTTCCAATGAAGAATTGCTTGCGAGCAACGAAAAATTGCAAAAATTTTATTCTGATCTCCAGGAAACCAATACACAAAAAAGCAAGGCACAAAAAAGCCTTCAACTGGAAAAAGACCGTTATCTGTCTTTATTCGAAAATTCACTTATAGGGATCGGGCTGGGCACACCGGAAGGTGATATACTCGAATGCAATCGTGCTTTTGCTCAAATCCTGGGGTATGAGAAAGGAGAACTTATCAATGAAAAACTTGCTGATCTGTATGAGAATCCTGAGGAAAGAATCAAAATCAAGAATTTACTGGATAAAGAGGGTGTGCTGCATAATTTTGAAACAAGGTTGAAAAAGAAAGATGGCAACACAATCAATGTTATTTTGAACATATCAGTAATTCAAGATGGCAAAAATATATATTATCAGACCACTTGCCTTGATATAAGCGAGAAAATCCAAGCGGATGAAAGAATTGCCTCAAGTGAAAATAAATTTCGTTCCCTGGTAGAACAGGCTGCCGAAATGTTATTTCTACACGATCTGGATGGAAATATCATTGAGGTCAATAATGCGGCTGTTAAGAATACCGGATACAGCAAAGAAGAATTGTTATCAATGACCGTTTATGATATTGATCCCGATGCCGAGCATAGGAGTGATAGAAGAAAATACTGGCTCAGATCTTTAAAGATAGGAGATTCTTATTCATTTGATGCCAGCCATGTTAGAAAAGATGGTTCTGTTTATCCTGTTAATATTACCTTATCGAAAATCACGATGGGGGGACAGGAATTTGTATTGGCTCTGGCGAATGATATCAGTGAGCGGAAAAAAGCAGAGGAAATCCAGAGTGTTATTTACAATATTTCCAACGCAACCCTTAAAACCCTGAATATCGAAGATCTGGTAATATTTATTGAAAATGAGCTCAGTACCTTGATCGACACGAAAAATTATTATATTACTTTATATGATCAGGAAAGCAAAAAACTGAGTTTGCCTTTTTTTCAGGATGAGCGGGATCATTTTACCAGTTTTCCCGAAGGAAAAACATTAACCCATTATATCATCCGGACCGGCAAATCTCTTTTTGCAAATCAGGCAAAGATAAAAGAGCTTGAAGAAGCAAATGAAATCGAGAAGTACGGATCGGATTCATTGCTATGGCTGGGTGTACCACTTTTTGTAAAAGGAAAAGTTACAGGTGCCCTGGTGTTACAAAGTTATGATGATAAAAATGCATTCACTGAATCAGACTTAAAATTACTTGAACTGATTTCCGGTCAGATCGGAATTTCCATTGAAAGAAAAAAATACGAGGAAGATTTGTTTAAAGCCCTGGAGCAGGCCAAGGAATCAGATCGCCTTAAATCAGCCTTCCTGGCCAATATGAGTCATGAGATCCGAACCCCCATGAATGGTATACTTGGATTTACCGATTTGCTTTCTGAACATGATTATTCAGCAGAAGAAAAGAAAAAGTATATTGATATTATCAGAAAAAGTGGTGAACGTTTGATCACCACCATCAACGACCTGATTGATATATCTAGGATAGAATCGGGGCAGGTAAATATCAATTTATCTGAATCCAACATTGATGAGCATCTGAATGATATTTTTCAATTTTTTAAACCCGAAGCCGAAAAGAAAGGTTTACGCCTGAATGTATTTGAACCAGGCGATAAACTGGATATTATTTTAGAAACGGACAAGGATAAGCTGCATTCTATTTTATCGAATCTTGTGAAGAATGCCATTAAATTCACTGAGCAAGGCAGTATAACTATAGGCTATCATCCTTATAATGAATGGATTGAGTTTTTTGTGCAGGATACAGGTGTGGGCATTGCCAAAGAAAGACAAAAGGCTGTTTTTGACAGGTTCGTGCAGGCAGATCTTGCGCATACAAGACCCTACGAAGGCTCTGGTCTGGGACTCTCTATAACAAAGGCTTATACAGAAATGCTGGGTGGAAAGATCAGTTTGAACTCAGAACTGGGCCAGGGAACAACTTTCTTTGTTAAGATACCCCGGAAAGTCAAATCAAAGACAAACTTGCAACAAGATAAAGATAATTTGAATTTGGATGGCAAAACAAAACTCGGGATTTTGGATATCCTTGTTGTTGAAGACGAAGAATATGCAAGAATGTATCTCAATGATATTCTGAAAAACAAATGTAAAAACCTGTTGATGGCAAAAAATGGCAAAGAAGCTGTAGAGATATGCCGCAAAAATAAAAATATTGACATTATACTGATGGATATAAAAATGCCTGTAATGGATGGTTACATGGCTTCAAGGGAAATCAGGAAGTTTAATCAGGATGTTGTGATTATTGCTCAAACTGCATATGCACTTCAGGGCGACAGGGAAAAGGCTTTGGCAGCCGGATGCAATGATTATATCGCCAAACCCATTAACAGGAAGGAGCTTTTTCTTTTGATACAAAAATTAATTGAGAAACAATAAAATGCCAAATGTCGGCTTGATCGTCTGCAAAAGCATGGAAGTAAAGATACACTGCTTTCTGACGATTGCCGCATAAAAAAGAAGGTTGAAAAGAATTGTTCGACAACAGCATGGTCAAGAAAAATGTAAACATTGACAAGCAGCTTGGCAGGGATTCAGGCAATTCCCGCCCCGGGATGGATCTAAATATTTTCACCCTCGCTTTTGGGGATGAGCTTGAACAAAAATTCCGGCAGGATTACTTCCAATCGTCCGTTCGCCTGCTTCGTTATTCTTTTTTCCTGGGCATCATATATTATTCAAGTTTTGCATTTCTGGATGTTGTTGCCTTGCCTGAGGTGAAAAGAGAACTGTTTATCATCCGCTTTTATGTTGTCATTCCTGTGATCTTGGCAGTTTTTCTGCTTTCATTTACAAAAGGTTTCCACCGGTGGTGGCAGTTTGCCGCCTTTATTGCTACAACCATTGCAGGTTTTGGGATTGTTGTTATGACCGTCATTTCTCCTGAACTGGGCAGGCATCATTATTATCCCGGTGCCATGCTGGTGCTTTTTTATTGTTACATGCTGATCAAACTACGCTTTGTATGGGCCTCGCTGGCAGGCTGGCTGATCATTATTGCGTATCTGGTCTCTACGATCCTTTTTCCTGGGGTTGATTTGGATGTGGCCCGTATCAACCTTTTCTTTTTGGTGAGCGCGAATATACTGGGTATGTTTGGTGGATATGCCCTTGAGTTTTATGCCCGCAAGGATTTTTTTAATCGATACCTGCTGAAAAAAGAAAGTGAAAAAGTGGAAGAGGCCAATGAAAAACTGGAGGAGAAAGTAAGAGAAAAAACCAGGAGTCTTAAAGAGGATATTCAGCGTAGAAAGCTTATTGAAAAAGAACTAATTGATGCGAAGAACCGTGCTGAGGAAAGTGACAGATTAAAATCTGCTTTCCTGGCCAATATGAGTCATGAAATTCGCACACCGATGAATGGGATACTCGGGTTTACCGGGTTGTTGAGCGAGCCCGATCTCACCGGAGAACAACAAAAGAAATATGTTGAAATCATTCAGAAAAGTGGTGACAGAATGCTGAATACGGTGAATGATCTTATTGATATTTCAAGGATAGAAACAGAACAGGTTCAACCTGCAATGAAAACCGTAGATGTGATCAGGGAATTTCAAAACTTTTTTGCTTTCTTTCAGAAAGAAGCTAAGGATAAAGACTTGCAACTATTCCTTGACTCAAAAGACCTTCCGGAGAAACTTGTTTTACAGACTGATCCTTCGCTTTTCGAATCCATCATGACAAACTTGCTCAAAAATGCAATTAAATATACCAGCAAAGGTTTCATCCGTTTCGGAGCAAAGCTAAATGAGAATCATGTCGAGTTTTATGTTAGTGATACCGGCATTGGCATTCCTGAAGAACGGCAGGATGCCATTTTTGATCGCTTTGTTCAGGCTGATATTCAGGATACGAAAGCATTTGAGGGTTCGGGACTGGGACTTTCCATAACCAAGGCCTACGTGGAATTGCTGGGAGGTAGTATCTGGCTCAGGTCGGAGATCAATTCAGGTTCCACTTTTTATTTTACGCATCCCCTGCTAGCTATTGATAAAAAAAATGGCCATTGAAGCCGGTTGTTATGATTATATTAGTAAACCGATACGAAAATAAAATCTATTTGAAATGATCAATAAGTATATATTTGATTGAACAAGGATCATCTATGGATATAGAGAAATTAAAACAAAGGATCACGGAATTCGAGAAAAAAAATCGAGATCTGATCCGTGAAAACGAAGAGTTAAAACAACTGCTTGATGCAAATGGAAAGGGAAAGATCTTGCAGGAGTTGCATCAATCACGCGAATTATTTTCAAAAGCATTTCTCAACGGACCCTTACTCATGTCAATCAGCGCAATTGAAGACGGCAGGTACCTGGAGGTAAATGATAGATTTCTGAAAACTTTGGGTTTTTCCAAAAAGGAAGTGATCGGCAAAACTTCTACCGAAATCGGTTTTATTTCTGAGAAGGAAAGAAAATTACTCATTGGTTCACTTGAAAAGGAAGGTAAGGTTTCAAACCTGGAATTTGAGATAAAAAAGAAGAATGGAGAAAAAATCTGGTGCAGGTATTTTGGTGAAATTATCATTGATGATGGGGAAGAGCGTTTGTTGTCTATTGCCATTGATGTAACGGATCAAAAAGCGGCCAGGGAAGAATTGCTGCTAAGTGAAAAGAAGTTTCGCCAGTTTTTTGAAAGTGCAGGAGATGCAATAATTATTACGGGAGCGAAAACGAGAGTTGTGGATGTGAACCCTGCATTTACCGAAATAACCGGAATTTCACGAGATGATATGATCGGGAAAACTGGATTTGACCTTGCCAGAAAATTTGCCGGCAAGGCTTCATTGCCTGTTTTGTGGAAGGCCCTGAAAAATCTGACCCTCGGAAAATCCATCGAAAAGTTTGAAATCAACTTCAAAGGAAAAATACTGGAAATTTCTACTGCCATCCGGAGAAATCGTGATTACAACATTAGTATCCTGAGAGATATAACAGAAACAAGAAATGCTGAAAATGCCCTGCAGGAAAGCGAAGAAAGATTTCGTTTTCTCTCGGATGTTACTTTTGAAGGCATTGTTATTCACAAAGATGGAGTTGTCCTGGATGTCAATAAATCATTTGAGTTCATTACGGGCTATTCTAAAAAAGAGGCTGTTGGTCAGAACTTGTTCAAGAATATTGTTTCCAGGGAGGATTTTAAAAAGGCATCAGAAAAAGTAAAACAGGACCATGCAAAGCCCTACCAGGTTAAGGCCAGGCGGAAAGATGGTGCAGTCATCATCGCTGAGATTGAGGGAAGGGATGTTGTTTTCAGGGGTGAAAAAGTTAGAATTGTTGCCATCCGCGACATCACGGAAAAGGTAAAGGCTCAGGAGAGCATCATTGAAAGCGAACAGAAACTGCAGGAAGCACAGGCCATTGGGAAAATCGGTAGTTACGAAACAGATTTAACCACCGGTTACTGGAAAGGTTCTGTGCAGTTTTGCAAGATGTTTGGATTTGAGCCGGATCAAAAGTACACGCAGGAAGAATTTGCCGGGATTGTCCACCCTGAGGACCGGGAAAAAGTACTGAATTACTTTCAGGAATGCCTGGAGCAAAAAAAGGATTTTAATTATGAATACAGAACCATAAACCGACTTACCAGAGAAACGATTTATGTGCGATCTGTGAGCAAAGTTTTTTATGATCATGATGGGAAACCATTGAAGGTCTTTGGTACCAAACAAAATATTACGAATCGTATACTTGCAGAAAAAGATATACGGGAAAGCGAAGAAAAATTCAGAGCCATTTTCAATGAATCTCCAATCGGAATAGAAATATATCGTTCTGATGGATTACAGATTAATGCAAATCCCGCTTCACTGGAGATGTTCGGAATATCGAGCTTCTCAGAAGTTGAGCGTTTCAATATTTTTGATGGAACCAGCCTAAGCGAGGAAAACAAATCAAAGCTCAGGAATGGAGAGGCAATCCGGTATCAGGCAACTTTCGATTTTGAAAAGGTGAAAAGTATGGGGCAGTATGATTCGAGCAAGACAGGTACTGCAGAATTCGATTATATCATCACACCCCTACATGGTTCAGAAAATGAAATAGCCGGTTATATGTTGATGGTTCAGGACATAACCAGGCGAAAACGAATAGAAAGGGAATTAATCCTGGCCAAAGAAAAAGCCGAAGAATCCGATCGTTTAAAATCGGCATTTCTGGCCAACATGAGCCATGAAATACGAACTCCTATGAATGGTATCCTGGGTTTTGCCGATTTGCTCAAAGAACCGGGTCTTTCAGGAGAAGACCAGCGGCAATATATCAACGTAATTGAAAAAAGCGGTGAGCGCATGTTGAATATCATCAACGACCTGATCAATATTTCGAAGATCGAGGCGGGTCAGGTTGAGATCAGCACCTCGGAAACCAATGTGAACTGGCAAATGTCGTACTTGCATGATTTCTTTAAGCCAGAAGCCGAAAAGAAAGGATTGCAGATCAAGATGATTTGCTCCCTTCCCGACACGGAGTCCAGCATTTATACCGATGGGGAGAAGCTCTATGCCATCCTTACCAACCTGATCAAGAATGCTTTGAAATATACAGATACCGGAAGTGTGAAATTCGGGTATTACCCCAAAAACGGTTTTATGGAGTTTTTTGTTATTGATTCTGGTACCGGTATTCCCGAGGACAGGCAGAAAGATGTTTTTGAAAGATTTTCCCGTGCCCATTCATTTTCTGATGGAACATACGAGGGGGCTGGCCTGGGACTGGCCATTTGTAAAGCTTATGTGGAATTGCTTGGCGGAAGGATCTGGGTAAAATCAAAAGCAGGAAAGGGATCTTCTTTTTATTTCAGCATTCCAGTCAACAAAAACAAAATAAAAGAAATGGAGCAGCAAAGCAAAAACAAAGGAATTTCAAAAGCTGGGAACAGTGACCTGGTCTTGTTGATCGCTGAAGATGATCAATCTGCCCTGGATTACCTGGAACTGCTTATGCAAAAGCAGAGTAAAAAGATATTTTCGGCAAAAAGTGGACAGGAAGTAATCGACAAACTGCAGGCAAATCCTGATATTGACCTGATCCTCATGGACATCAAAATGCCCGGTATGAATGGCTACGATGCAACGAGAAAGATCCGGGAATTCAACCAGGATGTTGTCATCATCGCCCAAACTGCTTTTGCGCTTGAAGGTGACCGGGAAAAAGCCATCGAAGCAGGTTGTAATGATTATATTGCCAAGCCCATAAAGAGAAGTGAGCTTTCTGAAATTATCAGTAAATATTTCGAATGATTGCTTATTTTCCAGCCCCTGGAGCGAATAAAATCAATATTCCAGGATGCCCGGTAGGCTTGCTTCGTCATGGTACGCTCCTATTGTAATTCCGGCTGTTTGAATGCAATCCTGTTCAATTTTTTACAAATACTTTTCCCTGAATGATCTTATGGGCCTTCTGCCCCCTTATCATCCTGGGCCTGGCAAATTGTTCCCCGCAATTCGGGCATTTGAGATCGCCCCGGGTATAATCTTCTTTAATGCGTTTTACAAAACATTTGATAAGATGCCCTTCCCTGACTTTGTGATATTTGTAAAGCAAGGTATTGCAATTGGCGCAGTAAATTCTTTTTGTTCTGATAAACTTCTTTAGTTGTTTGTTATTGAAGCGTAAAAGTAAAAAGATTCCGGCAGATAACGGTTATGATTCCTGAGGCGCAGATCATGGGATCTCGTAAATGTTGCTTTCATTCCGGTATCCGGCTTCATTGGTATACCAGTCATTGTATAATGTCCCCTCACTTTCTGCCCAGTTGCCAAACCTCAGGTAAGCACCCAGGATTTCAACTTTTTCGATGGGGTAATCGAATTGTTCGATCAGCTTGATTCCCCAGGGCAAATTGTTTTCTGTTTTATAATATCTGCCTGTGACCGGGTCACTGTCGTCCCGGTAAGTGCCAAACATACTTGCATCTGCCAGGTCGGTGGGTGCATGGTCGCTTAGATGGACCTCATGGCCCCGCACCTGATCCACGATGATAAACGGGTTGTACGGTGGAATGCCAATATCATTCAGATCTACGGGTTCTGATAGTGTTACCAGTATATTGGTTGTATCGGGGGTAACATAAGCATATGCAGGGTTGGTATTTACACCAATACCACCGGTATGGGCCATCAAATCATATGCATCATCAAAAAGGATGATCACGGCATTGCTTTGTCCGTTCTCCAGGCCCTTGGCGTTAAGATCAAGCCAGTCAGCATCCGCTTTATAGCCGCTAACAGATGTAACAAGTGAAGGAGAAATGCCCAGATCAATGCCAAACCCATTGTGGAAACTGGCACCAAATGCTTTCAGAACAAATTCTCCCTGTATCTCAACCACATCATTTTCCGCATTGGTGACCTGGTTGAAGTTGTAATCAATTACCATATCGTTGAAATCATAGTCTCCCGTTCCCGGCCACATATCTTCAAAAGCAAGCGTACCGTATGTACCCTGCGTGAAGAAATAATTGTCAAAGGCTTTGTTGGGATCATCCGGGTAATCATCCTGGTTGTCGGTTACGCCATCTTCATCTGTGTCCTGTCCTGTATAATCGATTTGTTCCAGGTTCGACATATCGGCTGCTGTGTAAGGTGTTACGCCAATATAAAAAACGGCATCGTTGAAATCATGGTCGCACCAACCCTGCCTGTGAAGGTCTTCAAATCCAAGCAGGATCAGTTCTCTGCCAATGTCATTTAGAAATACACTATGTTGTCTCAGATCCGGGTCTCCTTCGGGATTAAAACTTTTGTTAGAGTAGAATGTATTGTAACCCGATGTAACTTCACTTCCATTCCATCCATTGGAAATCAGCACCCATCCAATCTCGGTGTCTGCCGGAAACTGACCGATATGCACCGTGTTGCCGGATACCAGCCCGCCACCACTGTATTGATGGGAAACATTCGGGAAAATGATGGTAACTTCTTCAATGTCGTTCGGGCTTTGGGGCGGATTGTTCTTGTTGAAAGTGTAAAATCCAAGGACATTTTTATAGCCAGCCCCTTCATGCACATATGTAACATATACATCGGCTGTTTCCAGCAATACCAGATTATGTGTTAGCTGGTTTTCAAAGTATTGTGGGTGTGATTCATCCAGTCTTACATTCTCAGGCAGTGTGTTGTTGATATCGTCAAGCAGATCCTGGGTGATTACCTCATCTTCTTCCTCAAGGTAGTCGGGAACGCCAAACCCGTCATATCCACCCAGGTAGACAAAATCGCTGTTGATGTTTGCGGGACTGCTGATAGATTTGGTAGAAATTGCTTTCCGGAAATCTCCAAATGTGAAGTCGACACCGCTCTGCGTTATCGGAACCCTGACCATGTTCGGCAGGCCAATGTATGTGGTGGTGATGGTAAGGGAATCGAAATAGGCCGGAAACTCGTATGTTCTTTCAAAAAGACCGTTGTTACCGGTAGCTCCGCTGAAAACGAATTTGCCGCCCTCTTCCGGATCATCCGTATAAATGGAGAATTTGATGTTTTGCATGGGATTGCCGGCATTATCCTTTGCCCTGACCTTGACAGGGATCTCATGGCTGCTTTCCCAGTTGAAATCCTCGCTGATCAATAGCTTTTCAATGGCCGGTGAATCATTGTCTTTGGGCTCATTCTCTGTTTCATCTATTTTTTTACATGATTGCAATCCAGATATTATTGCAATGATCAATACCAAATAAGCAATGCGTTTTTTTATCATTTTGTCCAGTTGTATTATGCCTGTTATTGTTTTTTTATTTTGAAATCAAATATAAATAATCTTTATTTCTGTATGCATTGATGTCCATATACCAATCCGGGTAAAGGCTGCCCGAAGATTCAGCCCATTCAGCAAAATGCAGATAGGCACTGATGATCGTGGCTTTCTCCCTGGTGTAATCAAAGCTTTGGGATATTCTTAAACCCCATGGTAAATTATTGGATGTTTTATAGTAAATTCCCAGATTGGGATTTGTGTTGTCGTTCATGGTACCAAAATAACTTGCATCAGCCAGTGAGGTTGGTTCGAAACCCGGAAGATGAATTTCTTTTCCACGGAGACCATCGATGATCAAAAATGGATTAAAGGATGCAATATTGAGATCCTCCAGGTCATAATTGAGATTTGAAAAAAGGATCTGGATGTTAAGTGTGTCGGGCTGAACGTAAGGTGCTGCAGGATCGACATTGACTCCAAATCCACCAGCCGACGGAAGTATTTCTTTTGCATTGTCGAAAACGATGATGGTAGGTTTGTTTTGTCCGGTTTCACACCCGGATTCAGCAAGGCTGATATATGATTCTGTCAGGATATATCCGCTTACCTCCATGTCTTCCTCTTGTATGTTTTCGTTACCCAATTGAAATCCGAAACCATTGCTGAAACCGGCACCAATCGCCCGTACGATAAAAGTGCCGTTTACATCTGAAAGCTTATTCTGTGCATTTGTGATCATGGTAAACCTGTAATCGAGAACAAGGTCATTAAAGTCATAATCACCTTTGCCCGGCCAGAGGTCTTCAAATGCCAGGCTCTCATATCCGGAAGCGGGGTAGTAATTTGCGAATGCTCTGCCCGGATCGTTCGGGTAATCATCATTATCGTCCTGAATACCATCCCCATCTGTATCCGTGGTATTGTTGCCCTGGTTGTTGTAAATCGTCTGAATCTCGGTCTGACTCAGCGCACTGGCATAAAACCTTACATCATCGATGGACCCGTTGAAATATTTCTGGGCTCCGTTGTCCGAGCCAATGCTGAAAGTCCTGTTGTTGACTTTTAGAATTCCACTGATCGCTTTGCTGTTTTTCAACTGACCATTGATAAAAAGTTTCAGGATGCTGCCATTGTATGTAACAGCAAGGTGATACCATTCACCAAATACAGGTATTCCGTTTTGCCAGTTGATGCTATGGCTGTTATTGTTGGCCAGTCGAATTTCTCCATGCCATCCGCTCCATTTATCCTGTTTTATACCATGGCCATCCCAGTCGCCTTTCTGGGCAATTTTAGCTGTTTTGTTTTCGTTGGTTTTCGCCCAGGCCATGATCGTCAATTCGGAAGTAGGATTCAGGTTTTCAGCATTTGGGATAATGATATAATCATCCTGACCATCAAAATCTAAACAACTTCCATTTATACCAGTTTCCCAGGAGGCTCCTGTAATGACGCCGTCATTCCCATTTTCCGAATCGAAAGCGCTTACACCATTGTTCTCGTCGAGTTTCCAGTGAGAAATGATATCATCGGAACCATTGCCGGGATCGGGGGTTGATGTGTACAGTTGTGTTACTTCCGCCTGTGTGAGCGCCTTGTCATAAATGGAAACCTCATCGATGATGCCATCAAAAAAGTTAATGCTGGACTGGTTCCCAATATAAACATCCGATGAGGATGATTTAATATTTCCGGAGGTATTCGTGTTACCGTATAACTGACCATCGAGGTATATTTTCATTTTGGATCCGTCATATGTGGAAACAAGATGGTGCCAGTCCGTATCAATGATGCGGTTTTCCCAGCCAATGTTTGCATGGCTCCAACCTGGATTGTATAAACCGAAAAGCATTTTGCCAAGTTTGTCAATTCGCAGGATATACTTTGTCCGGTGAAATAACAATGAACCGTCATCGCCAACATGATCAAGTTTGAACCAGAGGGAGTGGCTGATGCTGTTGTCAGTAATATCCAGTTCATCACTGTATGGTATGCGCGTTTGGCCATTCTCGCCATTGTAATCCAGTGCACTTCCATTGATGCCGGGTACCCACTCGGCACCTGTTATTTCACCATCATTGCTTCCTTCGCTGTCACTGGCAATGTTGCCCTGGTTCTCATCAAAATGCCAATGGGAAACCAGGCCATCGATAAAGATTTTGAATTCTTTATAATTTTTATGGTTTATAAATTTTCCGGAAAGATCAATGAACATATTGTTTCCTGTAATTTCGAAACGCTGACCGTTGATTTTTATATTCTTGATATGGGAAGCCAGGTTTAAGGTAATGGTATGGTATTCTTCAATCTTGTTGTAATAACTTTTATGGTAGATTATAGATCCATCTTCGGAGGTAATCCTTATCAATCCCGATTCATTATTTGAAATTTGAAGTTTAATGCTTTGGCTGGTGCTCCAGTTGAAATCATCCGCGATAACAAGGTCATCAATATCTTTGGAATTGTCCAGAGGATCGTGCTTGTTTTTCTGACATGCCGCAAGAAAAAGAACCAAATAAATTGTTCCTGTAAAAATCAAAAAACGACTTTTTAAATGATGTTCCATTTTTTCTGACAATTGAAAACCTGATTTTACCTATTTTTTATTATGTAAAATTTATGCCATAAATTAAGCTATTGGTATTCAGTTTTATGTGTTTTGTGACTTCTGGTTTTTATTCCATAAATGGGATTTGTTCCCATGATTGGTTTTTTGATTCAGGCACCTGCAACAGTATTTCTGGATATGGTCGTTATAATGTAGATCCTGTGCTATTTTGAGATGATTGCCGAGCCGATCAACTGGTCATAATTGTTGCCCGGTTCCCTGTAATAAACCAACACCATGTATTCGTTTTCTGTATCTACGTAATTACCTTCTATAAAACTCACATCGGCGGCAACTTTTCCTTTTTCAACAAAGCCGTACTGGTAATCATAATATCCTTGTTTGAGCAAGAGAGTTGTTTCGTATTGTTTCCGGTTAAAATTATATGTCAATTTTGTTGCTGGATTGATTACCCAGTTGCTTAACTGCCCGATCAGGTAGAGATCGCCAAAACCTATGGGATAATCATAAGCAAGGTAAAAATTGACTTCAGCGTAATCTGCCTCAAAAGCTGGATCACGCCCTCTTTTCGTGCGGATCATGAAGCGACCGTTTTGATCCTGCTCCGAATAATATTGCTGGAAAGTTCTTCTTTTGTCGGTGGAAAGATCCACCACATACCCCATGGGCGTTGATTTGATGGATCGAACATCATCAGTATGGTAATCAAAATCTTTGATGTCGAAAAACCTGAATTCATTGCCGCTTTTAAACACAAGTTTTTCATTGTTATAGTATTCAGCTTTGTTTCCGATCAGCGTTGTAGGTTTGATGTTGAATTTCCCATTGTCCCATCGACCGTTTTGCAATACAACCAGGTTCAGGTTTTGAGATGGATTAACCACATGCATGTTTCCCAGGTCCACGGCAATTTCAAGCCGCTGATTGTATCCCTGCTCATCGCTTGAGGAAAGCGCTTTTTTGATCACGCCCGATACACCTACCTGTGGGTCCTCAACAAAAAACCTGTAAGTGATGATGGTTGTTTGCGGAGCAAGATTTTTTTCAAATACCTGTAAAATATAGTTTCCGCTTTTTGTAATCTGAAGATATTCAGTTGGAAATTCTATGGAATAATGGGTATACGGATAATCAGTCCCCAGTGAGCTCTCAAAATTCTCAATCAGGTCGGTTTGAAAACCTTCGAGATATTCGTATGGCTTTAAATCCGATTCCGACCAATCGAAATTGCAGGGAAATACCGTGTATTGATAGTCCTTCACGCCGGCCTGAAGGTCGTCAAATTCCAATTGCAACTTTTCACCTGCCTGCAGTTTTATGACCGGATAAGATCCTTCTGAAATGCTTTTTTCCAGAATAACAGTTTTGATATTGTCCTTGTAAACCCAGTTTGTATTCAGAACAAAACCTGTATCCTTATTGTCGCTCCCGTTTTGCTGTGCAATTGAATTGCTCACGGGCCCTAGGGAAAAAGCTGTAATGAAGATCAATGTTTTAATTATCATTTTATCGATGTCTTTAAAGCATAAAGGTAAATTTAAATTTGCGGACACGTTAAAAAAATATCAAACATATCAATATTTAATTATCTAAATTTTTGGATATTTTATAACTTTGTCGACAAATCATTGTTAAAGTATTAACACAGGTTCATATATAGAGTATTTTTGAATATTTTTTTGTAAAATTGCAGTTTTTAGAATCCTTGATTAAGCAATTATGCCGAACGTATACAAGATTAAAAAGGGGCTGGATCTGAAGCTTTCCGGTGAAGCGGAAAAGGTGATAAGCGATTACCGGGCTGATACTTATGCCCTGAAGCCTACGGATTTTACCGGTGTATTTCCGAAGTTAATGGTTAAAGAGGGAGACAAGGTGAAGGCTGGCTCTCCTGTTTTCTACAATAAATACAGGGATAATATTCAGTTTACCTCACCGGTGAGCGGAACCGTTATTGAGATCAAACGCGGTCCCAAAAGGATTTTGCTCGAGATCAGGATCCAGGCGGATGTAGATGATGAGTACATAGATTTTGGGAAGGATGAAGTGACCGGGATGAATCGGGAAGATATTGTCGCAAAACTTCTGAAGAGTGGTTTGTGGCCTGCGATCAGGCAGCGTCCTTATTCTGTGATCGCTGATCCCAAGGATGATCCCAAAGCCATTTATATCTCGGCTTTCGATTCCGCGCCGCTCGCACCCGATTATGATTATATCGTCCATGGGCAGGGAGATGCTTTTCAGGCAGGACTGGATGTGCTTAAAAAGTTAACAAGCGGTAAAATACACCTGAATACCAGGCCTTTTAACGGGCAGTCGAAAGTTTTTAGCAATTCTAAGAATGTTGAGATCAGTCAGTTCGAAGGTCCGCATCCTGCAGGAAATGTGGGTGTGCAGGCCAATAAAATCGATCCCATTAAAAAGGGAGACATCATCTGGTACTTGCGGCCGCAGGAAGTGATCAGTATTGGCAAGCTCTTCTTGGAAGGCAAATACGATGTTACCAGGATTATTGCCCTTTGTGGGTCAGAAGTTAAAAAGCCATCTTATTACAGGTTAAAAATGGGAGCTGCCATTGATAAACTGGTGGATGGCAAAGTCAGCAATGTCGACAAAAGATACATTAGTGGTAATGTGCTGACTGGTGAAAAAATTCTGAAAACAGGTTACCTGGGATATTATCACGACCAGGTAACGGTGATCCCGGAAGGGGATTATTATGAGTTTTTTGGCTGGGCCGCGCCCGGTTTTCAAAAGTTCAGCACATCCAGGACCTTTTTCTCCTGGATGAACCCTTCCAAAAAGTGGAGAATGGACACCAATCTGCATGGTGGCCATCGTGCTTTTGTGCTGACCGGTGAATATGAAAAAGTTTTTCCCTTCGATATATACCCGATGCAACTGATCAAGGCTATCATGGTGGAGGACATCGACCTGATGGAACAACTGGGTATTTATGAAGTGGATGAGGAAGACTTTGCGCTTTGCGAACTTATCGACGTATCCAAAACGGAAATGCAGAAAATCGTTAGGCAGGGACTTGATCTGATGAGAAAAGAAATGACTTAATTTTTCACAATATTCTTTATTTGAATGAAAGCATTAAGGAAGCAAATAGACAAAATTAAACCGCAATTTGAAAAGGGTGGGAAGTTTGAAAAACTGCACTCTACTTTTGATGCATTTGAAACTTTCCTCTTTGTTCCAAACAAAGTTACCGCCTCAGGCAGTCATGTGAGGGATGCCATGGATATGAAACGGTTGATGAGCATGGTGGTGATCGCTATGATGCCTACCCTTTTGTTTGGAATCTGGAATGTAGGTTATCAACATTTTTTATCAATTGGTGTAGATGCTGCTTTCTGGCAGACATTCTGGTTTGGATTTCTGAAAGTATTTCCAATCATCGTGGTCTCATATGTAACCGGGCTTGCCATTGAGTTTGCCTTTGCCCAATCGAGAGGCCATGAGGTGAATGAAGGCTTCCTGGTTTCAGGAATGCTGATCCCCCTTGTGATGCCACCCGATGTGCCATTGTGGATGGTTGCAGTAGCAACAGCTTTTGCCGTGATCATTGGCAAAGAAGTGTTCGGGGGAACGGGTATGAATATTCTGAATCCGGCATTAACCGCCCGTGCTTTCCTCTTCTTTGCATATCCAAAAGAAATGTCAGGAGACAAAGTATGGATTGCAGAAAAAGCTGATGCCTATTCTGGTGCTACACCACTGGGCGATGCACTGGTTGGCCACATCGACAAAATACCGGATACCATGACCATGTTCTACGGTTTTATCCCCGGTTCCATTGGCGAAACATCTACCCTGGCCATTTTGATCGGTGCGGTCATTTTGTTATGGACAGGTGTGGGAAGCTGGCGCATCATGTTATCAACCCTTGCCGGAGCCATTGTAATGGGTTTGATTTTTAATGCCTGGGCCCTGAATGAATACATGCAGATTCCTTTCTGGCAACATCTTGTCATGGGTGGCTTTGCGTTTGGACTCGTGTATATGGCTACAGATCCGGTAACTGCTTCGCAAACAAACCGGGGAAAATATATATATGGCTTTCTCATTGGTTTTATTGCCATCCTGATCAGGGTTTTCAATCCGGCATACCCGGAGGGAATGATGCTTGCCATCTTGTTGATGAACGTATTTGCACCACTGATCGACCATTATGTGCTCCGTGCAAACATAAAGAAACGCTTGAAAAGAATTGATAATACATTAGAAACAGCATAAAGAAGACTGATTATGTATTCAAATGCATATATTTTTAGATACGCAACAATAATGGTGATTGTAGTAGCCGCTGTGCTTTCAGGCGCCGCCATGTTGCTGAAGCCCTTTCAGACCAAAAATATCAAAGTGGATAAAATGCAGGGTATATTGGCTGCTGCCAATGTTAGCTCCACACCTGAAGATGCCATTGAATTGTATCGGGAGAATATCCTGGTCGAGCTGGCCATTGACAAAAACGGTGACATCGTGAGCGAATACCAAGATGGAGAGTTGCTGAAAGGAGATGTGAGACCATTTGAACTCAAGATGAAAGAAGAATTGTATAAGCAATCGCAAGGCAATGATTATCATATGCCTTTATATATTGCCCGACAGGGTGGAGATACCGTTTACATTGTTCCGCTATATGGTAAAGGCCTCTGGGGCCCCATTTGGGGAAATATCGCACTTGGTTCCGGTTTCGACAAAGTGGTGGGTGTTAGTTTTGATCATAAAAGCGAAACCCCGGGCCTGGGTGCCGAAATCAATACCCAGGCTTTTGAGGATCAGTTTTTTGGTAAGACTATCTTTAACAAAACCAAAGAATTTGTTTCTATCCAGGTGGTTAAAGGCGGTATTGATATGCTTCCGCAGGATATGAAAATTCATGGTGTGGATGCGATTTCCGGTGGCACCATCACCAGCAATGGTGTGAGCGATATGCTTAATGATGTTTTAAAGTTATATGTTCCATTTGTAAAAAAACACATTAGATAAATGAGTGAAGCAAAGAAAGATCGGGAACCTTTGTTTTCTGTTAAAAACAGGAAATTATTAACAAACCCCCTGAACAGGGAAAACCCCATTACAGTTCAGGTACTTGGAATTTGTTCTGCCCTGGCGGTTACAGCAAAGCTGAAGCCCTCATTTGTGATGACGCTTTCGGTTGTTTTTGTAATGGCCATGGCCAATGTGGTAATCTCTCTGATGCGCAAAGGAATTCCGCCCCGCATCAGGATCATTGTGCAGCTTACGGTGATTGCCGCCCTGGTGATCCTGGTGGATCAGTTTCTGAAAGCCTTTGTTTACGATGTGAGTAAGCAATTGTCGGTATTTGTAGGCCTGATCATCACCAACTGCATCATCATGGGGCGCCTCGAGGCTTTTGCCCTGGCTAACAAACCCTGGCCTTCCTTTCTTGATGGTATTGGAAATGCCATGGGTTATGGCTGGATATTGCTTGCCGTTGGCTTTACGCGCGAGTTATTTGGTTCAGGCACCCTGTGGGGATACCAGGTGATCCCGGAAGGTTTTTATGAATTTGGTTATAAAAATAATGGATTCTTTATCCTGCCGCCAATGGCGCTCATCATCGTGGGGGTGATTATCTGGATACAACGAACGAAGACGAGGGAATTGATTGAGGAGAACTAAATGCCTGGATGCTGGAAAATAATCGGAAACAAATAATTGGGTGAAATTGTTTTGAAATATCTAAATTATGCAAGAAATCTTTAACATATTCGTCAAGTCGATCTTTATTGACAACATGGTTTTTGCCTACTTCCTGGGTATGTGTTCTTACCTGGCGGTATCAAAGACCGTTCAAACATCCGTGGGACTTGGGTTTGCTGTTATTTTTGTTTTGGGTATCACCGTACCGATCGATTACCTGATCAACCAGTACCTGCTGGCACCCGGAGCACTGGCATGGATTAGTCCGGAGTTTGCAGAAGTTGATCTGAGCTTTCTGACTTTCATCATGTTCATTGCTGTGATCGCTTCCATGGTGCAACTGGTTGAGATGATCGTTGAGAAGTTCTCACCAAGCCTATATAACTCTCTGGGTATTTTCCTGCCCCTCATCGCAGTGAACTGTGCCATCCTGGGAGGTTCACTTTTTATGCAGGAAAGAGAATATCCCAATATTGCGCAGGCTGTATCCTTCGGACTTGGCTCAGGTGTGGGCTGGTTCCTGGCCATCGTTGGCATCGCTGCCATCAGGGAAAAGATCAGATATTCAAATGTGCCGGCACCGCTCAGGGGACTGGGTATCACATTTATTATCACAGGTTTGATGGGAATTGCTTTCATGAGTTTTCTGGGTATTAAATTATAAATCATTAACGGAAATCTGTAAAACGATATGACATTAGTAGTTAGCACCGGAATCGTAATACTTGCCAGCATTATCGTGTTTATGCTGATCATCCTTTTGCTGGTAGGGGGGTTGCTCTACGCAAGAAAAAAGCTTACCCCCCAGGGCAAGGTAAAAATTACCATCAATGATGAAAAGGAACTGGAAGTGGATCCCGGTTCCACCTTATTGTCAACCTTGTCGAATGAGGACATCTACCTGCCTTCAGCCTGCGGTGGAGGAGGTACATGCGCCATGTGCAAATGCCAGGTGTTCGATGGGGGCGGATCCATCCTTCCGACAGAAAAAGGTTATTTTACCAGGAAAGAACAGCAGAATAACTGGCGCCTCGGTTGTCAGGTGAAAGTACGCCAGGATATGAAGATCGGTGTCCCCAAAGAGATCTTTGGTATCAAGAAATGGGAATGCGAAGTGGTTTCGAACGATAATGTTTCCACCTTTATCAAGGAATTTGTGGTGAAATTGCCCGAAGGGGAAAATCTCGACTTCCAGCCGGGTGGTTATATTCAAATCGATGTGCCCAAATGTGAAGTGGATTATAAGGATATTAAAGTAGAGAAGGAATATAGAGAAGATTGGGATAAATTCAATATGTGGGATCTCAAGATGAAAAATCCCGAACCCATTTTCCGTGCCTATTCCATGGCCAACCATCCTGCTGAAGGGAATATCGTAAAGCTGAACATCCGTATTGCAACGCCACCCTGGGATAAGAAGAAAAACCAGTTCATGAACGTGAACCCGGGGATTTGCTCTTCTTATATCTTTTCCAGGAAACCCGGCGACAAGGTCACAGTATCAGGTCCTTATGGTGAGTTCTTCATCAAGGATACCAAACGCGAAATGATGTACATCGGCGGTGGTGCCGGTATGGCACCTTTGCGCTCACACATCTTCCATTTGTTCCACACCCTGAGAACTACTGACAGGAAGGTTACCTACTGGTATGGCGGACGTTCCATGAGAGAGCTGTTTTATATAGATGAGTTCAGGGAGATCGAAAAAGAGTTTCCGAACTTCTCATTCCATATCGCCCTTTCGGAACCCCTGCCGGAAGATAACTGGAATGGATATACAGGCTTCATTCATAACATGGTGATCGATGAATACCTGAAGGATCACCCCGAACCGGAAGAAATAGAATATTATTTCTGTGGTCCGCCCATGATGAACCAGGCAGTGCTCAAAATGCTGGATGATTACGGCGTACCGGAAGAAATGATCGCCTTTGACGATTTTGGAGGATAAGATTATTTGATAAACATTTTGAAAGCCGGGAGAAGTTCCGGCTTTTTTTTATAAATCATAGCACTTATACAAAGGTGGATGTTTTCCTCATTTGTTATTTGTCATTTGTCATTGGTCATCAGTCATTTGTCATGCAAGCCACCAATGCCCAATGACTAATGCCAAATGACCATCTCCTCACTTCTTCACCACCTTCACGCTCCCTTTGCTTTCCTCATTTACCACAAACTCCACTACATAGAGCCCGGCGGGAAGCATTCGGCCGTAGTCGTTTCTTCCGTTCCAGATGATCTCGCCACGGCCGGGCTGGCCTGTGATGTCCATTACAGTGGCCACGACATTTCCACCAATGTCATACACAAATATACTTTGTTTGCCTTTTTCTTTGCTATGGTAGCGGATGCGGGTTTCGTGGTGGAAGGGGTTGGGGCTGGCTGAGAGTTGTGGTTTTGGAGGCACTGGTGGACGATAATCCGCGCCCACCCAGGGGCCAAACTCATAGGCACCCATGTCTATTTGTCCATCGTAAACGCGGGGGTTGCCCACCAAGTCGGTTTCGGGTATTTCCCATCCCTCGGGTAAATCTGTAGTGCCAGCATTGATACAGGGCGAACCATAAGTGGGGGCGTAAGGAAAAAAGCCTGTGGTGTCCCACAAAGGATCCGTGTTCATATTGCTTGAATCATAATGTAAATGGTAATTATTGGTATAGATCCTAATGTTTTCTTCGCCTCCCTCCACAATGGAGTTGTAAATATTCAGGGCAGGCGGCCCAAAGCCGGGATCTGTGGCCATGTAAAATTCCGCATAATCATTGTCGTACATGATGGAATTATAGACGTTTAATTCACCCTTTCCCACAACACCCATATTGGCCCCGGCAAAATTCTCCGTAAAATTATTTCCAAGGGTACAATTTAGCATATTTACCCTGGCATTCTCCGCACCAAGGCTTGCGCGACCCAATCCTACCGGGGGAGGGGGCAACTCGCATACATTTTCGTAGAAAAGGCAGTTGGTCAGGTAGCAAACAAGTGAATCTCTGGTAAGATCCATTCCGCTGGTTGAAAAAGCGCTTCCGACAATTTCCGGATCATCGGGGTCGCCTGTATTTCCAACGAAGCGGCAATTTATGATATGGGCAGTATCATAAAATTCAGTTAATTGCTCATTTCCATAGCTGATACCAAATCCAAGGGATGCCTGTCCTTCATTTTCAACAAAATCTACATTTTTGAACAGCACATTGTTTGAGTTGCCAATCCCAATAGCACTGGCACTTTTTCCTTTATTATCATAAACCAGCAGGTTTTCAAAAGTGATGTTGTCATTGTCAAAAAGGCCGATCGAGCCCTGGTAAGCATCCACCTTATTTGCATTTCCATTGGAAAGTGTCAGATTTTTGATGGAATAATTTTTTGTCCAGGGGTTTCCTTCAAAATGATAGGCTGTATCCTGTGCATCGATGATGGTGGAATCACGGCTTTCCCCGATAAGGGAAACATAATGGCGGAGGGGCATCGGGAATTTTTCTCCGCTTGCGAGAGAATATACACCATCTGCCAGGTAAATGCTTTTAGGATCAATGCTATCGGACACAATTTTTAACAGGGCATAATTTATATTTTTTAAAGGTTCATCTGGTGTTAGGCCTGAATTTTCGTTGTTGCCACTGACCGGATCAATATAAAGATTTTGGTTTTCCCTTTCTACAACCCAGGCATTGATTTCATAGGTAACATCATTAACAGGGTACCTGTAAGGTAAAGTTGAAATTACATAGTACCTGTCAGGATCGGCAACTGTGAAAGTATCCACAACCAGGTGGAGGGGAGGGCAATTGACACCCTTGCTTATATCAGTACCTGTTGTGCCATGGTTCAGGTAAATATTGCAACGGTTCAAAGTATCCCATATGAAATTTGTAGAAACAAAAGCTATTCCTCCTCCATGACCACTGCAATAATTCCTTTTAACCGTAGCATTAGAAAGGTATATATCGGAATACCCTACACTAATACCACCCCCTCCACCATAGAAAGCATTATTTTGGTCAATTGAACAACAAAAAATATTAACATTAGATTCATAAATGAAGACTCCCCCGCCATGTCCAAATGAAAAATTATTCTTGACTACACAATGATGAATATCAATATCAGATTCTCTTATGTACAATCCTCCGCCATAGCTATGTCTATCGTTAGGCTCAAACTTATAACCATTGCCATTTTGCATTGTAAAACCACAGATTGTGTTTTTTTCTGTATTATCGGTAATATTGATACAACAGCTAAGTTGATTTCCGTCAATGATGGTTTGATTGATATAAGATTCATCTCCCGTGGTCAGGGTCAGGCTTCCCAGTACAAGGTTCTTATCAATGATCTTCAAATTCTCATAATAGGTTCCGGGATACACCAGTATGGTATCTCCGGAGGTTGCGGCATCTATGCCATCCTGTATGATCGTAAAATCCCCGCTTCCGTCCTGTTTCACTGTAATGATCTGCGATGCGGCTTGCAGGCTTATCAAAACATATACTATGGCCATCAATTGTTTCATAAGGATTTTGTTAAATTTTGTAAGGCAGTTTCAGCCAAGAGGTTTTATGCCCGATAGCTGAAACTGCCGGATTCATATTTATCCGCCGATCACGATCTTTGTTTTTTCCGTTCTTCCATTTACTTTCAATTGTATGATATATACTCCTGCAGGTAATTTTTGACCTGAAGAATATACAGCTTTCCACGTTAATTCATAATCCCCGGACTTGTTTAATCCATCTCTGATCACAGCTACAGTATTTCCGAAAATATCACATACCTCAAGTCTTACATGCTGTTCCGAGGGCAGGGTATATGAAATCCTGCATGTTGCAGATACGGGGTTCGGAAAGCAGCTTAATCCAAAGGAGCTTTCTTGGGGAATATGTACATTGTTTTTCTTTCCCTTAAGGGATATCAGGTAAAAATCATTGTTCTCCTTTGTATGTATGTTTCGCTTTTCCCATTTACCCGATATGAAAGTGTTTACATAATAATCATCTCTTTTGGCAGAAGTCGCCTTGGTTCCATAATACTCCTGAAATGTAATATCCCCGCTTAAGCCATCGGTATAAGCCGGGATCAGCACCAGTGTATCATTTTCCAGCACTTTGGTTGCACCCACGCAGCTATCTCCCACAAAAGCTCCCATCTCTTGTGGGTTTTCCGTAGTATCCAATTCGACAAAAAGAGAGGTGTAATCGGATTGCTCTGTATACTGGTATTGTTCGGGTGCTGAACGCCCGTCATCATTGTTCCCGCTTCCATAACGATTCCATTGGAAAGTAAGATCGGTACCGGTTTCCATCACCACCATATCACCATATGAAAGCATAATATCATCTTTTTGTGTGGCGCATAGCCAGTAGGGCTCTGGAATGCCATCTCCCCAGTATTTGGCACAGGCCCAGCTTTGCGATTTGAATGAAGTCAGTTCATCCAAAACCCACTGTGGTATGGCATCGAAAGGGTCTTGTCTTTCGGGAAGCCAGTAACCTGTCCAGTTGTCTTCATAATCTTCATGCAATTCGATATAGGCATCCGGGTGATCATGGTCCAGCATGCTGCCCTGCAACCTGACATATTCCTGATCGGGATCAAGGTAGATTTTATAGCCATAGGTACTTTTTACTTCATTTAAGGGATCATTTTGATCAGGAACCCATACATCATTATCATAATTAAACTCTGCATAATCCATGAATTCGCTATTCTGGGGCCTTGTTTTAAAATCGCCATCAAAATAATCACCCGGTAAAATAAGGCTGTTGCCGCCGGCATCATTGCCCAGCACGTCGTCAACGGGCACACCCTGATTTCCGGTTCTGTTGAGGCGTGGGAAGGAGAGCCAGGTCCAGCCGTCGCGGTCTTCCTGCAAGGGAAGAATATCATCGGAGCATTGGATGATGCTGAAATTGCTTAAGCCTTGGTTTGGAATATAGATTTCGTTGGTAGTCGTATTATACAATATATCACCAGCCTCCAAAAAAGAGAAAATATATCCTTCGGCATTTTGATGCAAATAAATATCATCAATGATTTCCAATGTTGAACAATGAATGACCCTGCAATACAATTCACTTGTATTATTATTTCTTACATACCCCTGAACATATAAACAGTTGTTAGATTCATTATATTTCATATTCATTCCTGAATAGTTTAATACTCCCTTTTGGGAGTTGTCGCTACAATCCAAAACAAGGATTACAGATTCATTATAGTTTACATCTTTTCCTCTGCAAAACAAAAGATTATCCCTGGAACAGAACTCGATTTCGTTGGGATAGAACTGCCCAGCAAACAACCAGTCTGTACTGCTAAAATCATTTGTGTTTATGATATTGATGTTATTGCTCTGATAACTTATCACATAAATCTTACCCCTATCCGTGTCAATACAAATATCGTATGCCCATTGATCGACAGGCACCTCGGCAATAACCGTATGATCCGATTTTCTGATAGCAATTACCTTGTTACCTGACGGGAGCGAAGTATTATAGGCAAGCGCATATACATTTTCCTCATCTTCAACAAAATGTTTTACTCTGTAGTTGCCAGAGGGTTCGAGCGTATTTACGTTTAAGTTATTCGCATTGATGATATGAATTTTGTTATTGGACCCGATATAAGCATAATCGCCTGAAGAATAAATGCCTACGGGATGAAGATCATTAAATGTAGTTATCAAGGTATTATTCTCAGCATCAATTACACTAACACCTCTGCCTAAATAATCGTGATTAAATCCAACAAAGAACTTCATATTTTCTTCATTATAAGCCAGTGAATTTAACCATGCCCCAATTGTAAAATTATGATATTCACCTGTGTTATGATCAATCAGTGTGGCAGTCCCAAAGCTACTGTAGGAAAGGCTGTTTAACCATAATGATTTGTTTAGGGATTCGGCAAGGCTTCCGTAACAAATTCTTGAACCAAGATTTTTATTGGAAACAAATGAAAGCGAATGATCAAAGATTCGGGTTGATCCCCCGTCAATGCTTACTACTCCGATATCATTATTGGATTCATTTACGACGATTTCATCCGCAAGTGCATCTATACCTATAGTACCTAAAAAATTATTACCGGAAAATGAGGTTATATAGGTTCCGGAGGCATAGGTAAGCCCATTGTTGTTGTTATATGTAATCCGCATTACCAAGGGAACACTATAAGTACCGATAACATCGTGAAGATTATCAATTAAGAACACTATCCCACTGTTTTGTTGTGCCACTCCACCAAAAAAAACCAAATTGTTTTGCTGATCATAAGCTCCATCTATTGCATCAATAATTGGTAAATCTGTGACCTGATCTATTAATTGAAAATTATCAGGAGATACGTATATTATATCAATTACATTATCACCGTAAGTTTCTTTATAATAAACATAAAGTTTCGAGTTATTGGGATTAATAACCATAACGGTTCCTGTTGACGCATTTCCATGATTATATGAATTTATATATTGCAAATTGGATGCATTGTACCATTGAACAGAATTTGAGCTACTTAAAAAAAGGTCGTTATTATTAAACAAAACACTAATTATATCGTACGAATAGGACTTCTCCAAATAATAACCCAAATTGCCGTCAAAGACCAACATTTTATGATAGAGTGTTGTGTTTATTATCCAGTATACCCTGTCAGCGTATTCATTATAATAGACAGATGAAATGGTATTATTATCATCAAAATCTACGGTTATTGGGTCGCTAACTGTCTGGTTGTTACAGTTTATGCTAATTAATTCATTCGATTCGGTTACACAATAGATTTTATTTTCCGTCTCATTCAATGCAATTTTGTTCAAGTTTGGTATATCAGGTAAATTTGTTGAGTTCACATCGAATATCCCATAATTAGAAATATCGTAGGTGTAGGTTACCTCATACGTATTTGCGTTTAACCGCAGAACTCTTGTACCACAATACAAATAATAACAGTCGTCATTGGGGTTATATACACCATCATAAGGCCTGCTGCTATAACTTTCAGGAATGGATATGTTTTCAATAAATTCATTCCCATCTGAATTGTTTTCTCTTATGCTCTCAAAAGAATTAGCGATGCCAATTATGGTATTGTTAAGATGGACAACTCTTTCTGAAAAAAAACTACTGTCAATTTCGGTAAAATTTTGGACAATTATTGTTGAATCATTGATTATAGTAGTATCCTGATACATATCGCTTTGTCCTGAACAATATGAATACACTAAAATCAATAGAAATAATATGTTGATTACCTTTTTCATAACAATTAAGATTTAAATTTAACATATTTGATTGAAGATGTAAAGGCGTGCTTTTTTTATTAAATCTCTAAGGTGGAAAAATCTTAGAATAACTCAAATATTTTCTTAGTTTGAGTTCATTGGTTTTGTTGTCGCTTCTTAAGCTTTCTATTCCGCTAACATGGTTCCTATTCTCTCTCTCTCTCTCTACAAAGAAAGCAGAATTCAATGTATTTATGGGATGCATGGAGCATATTTGGTTTTATTGGTTTAAATGATCCCGGCAAGCTCTTTATCAACCCCTAAATATATTTATTCCTGAAATAGGGAAAAAGTAACCCTGTTGGATGAAATTAAGAATGATTATAAATAAAAAATAATAACAAAAGCAGAACTTGTTGTCATTTCTTTTATGAAATTGAGAGCTATTACTTTTATACTTTTGTCATATTAAAATTTGGCATTTATGTGGAGGTTATTGTATTTCATAATCATTTTTCTTTTATTGTCATGCTGTGAAAGTCACCAAAAAGTCTCCTTCACCGGCGAAGCCCAGGGAACTTATTATGCCCTTACATACTTTGATAAGCAGGGTCGAAATCTTCAAAACGAGATTGATTCCCTTTTAAAAGATTTTGATCAGGTGGCATCCATGTGGGTGGAAAATTCAATCTTGTCGAGGGTGAACAGGGGAGATACGACCGTAGATTTGAACGAACCCTTTATGGTTATTTTTAAGAAATCCGTTGAAGTAGCAGAAAAAACCCATGGGGCTTTTGATTTCACGGTGGGACCTTTGATCAATGCCTGGGGCTTTGGCTTTCAGAATAAGATGAAGATGGACCAGCATATTGTCGACAGCATTCTAAATTTTGTGGGTTATGAAAAAGTGAAGATTGCGAATGGGAAAGTGATCAAATCCGATCCCAGGATACAATTCGATTTTAATGCCATCGCCCAGGGTTATTCCGTGGATCTGCTGGCTGACTTCTTGCGTTCAAAGGATATTGACAGGTTCCTGGTGGATATCGGCGGTGAGGTTTATGCAGAAGGAAACAAGCCGGGTGGAGAGCAATGGAAAGTGGGTATCGAAAAACCGGCAGAAGATATGAATGCCCCGCGGGAACTTCAGGCCGTAATATTTTTGCGTGATAAAGCCCTGGCCACCTCCGGCAGTTACCGGAAATTTTATGTGGAAGACGGTATCAAATATTCACACACCCTTGATCCCAAAACCGGTTATCCTGTGCAACACTCCCTGCTTAGTGCTACCGTTCTGGCTTCGGACTGCATGACTGCAGACGCTTATGCAACAGCATTCATGGTGATGGGACTGGAAAAGACGAAGAACTACCTGAATGAACATGAAGCAAACCTGGAAGTTTACCTGATCTATTCGGATGAAGAAGGTAAAAATCAAACGTATATGACTTCGGGGATGAGGAGCTTGATGTACCGTTGATATGAATGGTCTTTAATTTCATAAGAAAAGCATAAATAGATCATTGCTTTTTTGAATTCAACTATTTTTATACCCAAAGTTTTGTTTGTGTATCTTTAGATTTTGTATTTTTTACAGGAATTGGTCGTGCTGAGGGATGCATCCCACCCGTTTTATAACATTGCCTGATTATGACGCATTGTAATGATAGTAAAACATGGGGGATGAAGAAATCTGCACTGAGTCCTGTTCTGCTCATGTTTTTACTGAATTGCCTCTATTGCGAATTGTCCGCACAAGTTTATTATTACCCACTTTTTGATGTTCCATTTGAATAAAAATTCCCATGCTTATGTATAAAGCGCCCTTTTGATCCTGTCCGTCTGCCTGCCTCCTGACTTGTCAATTCTTTTGTTTTGCAAACAGGCTACTCAGTCCGTTAAAGGCAACCACAGACGGACGAGTGTTCCCTGTGTTTTTCCTCCTTTGTCTTTCAGATCTGTAACGAGCAGTATGTATTTATTTTTATTGTTCCGGTTCATAATGCTGATCCTTTCCTTTATAGCGCCTGTTGCCATGGATTGATGATCCGGGTTTTGTAGTCGAAGTAGTTCCGCTGCTTTCTCCCTCCCGATACCATTGTCTTCAATTTCGAAAAGAAGATGTTCTTTATCCATTTTAACCCGCAAAATGATAAGGCCTTTGCCGGTTTTGTTTTTTACGCCATGTTCTATGGCGTTCTCCACAAAGGGTTGAAGCATCATTACGGGAATTTCGGTTCCCTTTCTCAGTATCTTTTTATCTGTTTCAATCTTAAAATCAAATTTCTTATTAAAGCGAAGCTGTTGCAGAGACAGATAGCTTTCAAGCGTTTTCAACTCTTCTTCTAATTCAATGTATTCGTAAATGGAATTATGTAGAACATTCCGAATCAATATTGAGAACTGGGCCAGGTAGATGCTGGCATTTTCACTGTCCCCTTGCACGACCTGATGCTGGATACTGGAGAGTGAATTAAAAATAAAGTGGGGGTTCATTTGCAATCGAAGTATCCTTTGCATCAGGCGCAATTGTTCTTGTTCCGTGCGAAGATTGCGTTGTCGTAACAGAAGGATGGAAACCAGGATGATCAGCATGAGCAACCCGACAAGCGCAAGCAATATGATGATACCCTGCCTGATTCGGAGTTCCTTTAATTGATTTTCCTGAGATAATTGAAATATTTCCTGTTCTTTTTGTTCTGTTTCGTATTTGGTTTGGATTTCAATGGCCTCCCGGTTTTTTTCGAGTAATTGAAGCGTATCTTTGGCGTTCGAGGCAAAGATGAGGTATTTCATGGCATCTTCAAGGCGGTTCTGATGCTGATAAAACCGATATATTTGATTGTACAACATGTTGGCCTGCCGGTAGACAGATTCCCTGATCATTTTTCTGGTGAAAGGGAGGTATAATTCACTTCCCCATGAAACAACGTATTTCAGTGAATCATAGCGGTAATAGGATCCTTTGCTGATCATTTCATTCAAAAGTTCCTCGGATTTGCAGTAATAATGTTCGGCCTGTTTCAGGCTGTCAAGATTGGAATACAGGTCACCCAGTTGCCTTGAAGCCAGTTGCGATTGTTTCAGGAAGCCCTGTTGTGAGAACCAATTGAAGGATGTCTTCAGATAATGGATGGCCGTGTCTGTCATGCTGTAATCCGGCTCTGATCCTTTGTTTGGATTTTTATAATCCATGAAAGACGGATGCAGTCTTTGTTTTATCACAGGATCGAGATATATGCCTGCCATCCGGCGTAAATTCTCATGTTTCAGGGCATATATGCTCATATTGGCATCCGGAAATTGTTGTGAAAGGCGGAAGTAGTAAATGCAGCTATCGATATTTCCTGTTTCATAATAACACATGGCAAGTAAGCCATGGTGTACCATCATATCTGTGATTTCGAAATTGTTTTTTTTCCCGACCTCAAGGTATTTTAGGTACAGCAGCCTTGCTTGATCCGATCTTCCTGTAAGCCGGTATGGCAGGCCTATGCGTGAATAAATCGTGATTGTGTCTCTGGCACTGCCTACCGGGCTCCCGTCTTTATTTTTCTTTCTGTATATCCGGAGGGCCTCGTCCATGATCTCCAGGGCTTTTTCGATATTGCCGGCAAAGAAATGTGTGGTACTGATATCCACAATTGTCCTTGCCGTCAGGCGATCTTTCCCGGTTTTATCATAGATGCGCAAAGCCTTCTGGTAATAATCCAGAGCACCCGGGTAGTAGCCCGCATAAAAATCTTTGCGTCCCAGGTTCCGAAAAGCTGCTGCAGTGCCTTCCGGATGATTCAGTACTTTTGCGAGCTCCAGGGCTTCTAAAGCATAGCGACTGCATTGCTTTGCATCCTGGAATGAGAGAGAAGCTGCAAGATTGTTCAGACTTTTGAGTCTTTCTACTCCATGCTGATGAGGCAGTACGGATAACAAACTATCCACATCATACCATTCGATATCCTGGAATGCCTGTGCATATGCATTAGCCAGGCTGGTTGACAGAATCATGAAACAGATTAAACGTTTCCACATGCCCGTTTTATTCAGTGAAGCTTTCAAAGAGCTCCAGCAACATTTGCCTTTTCCTGGAAGCAACCGGGATCTTATGGTCACCGGTAAGAATGACCGAGCCTCCTTCAGATTTCTCAAATCTTTTTATGTGTGCAAGATTGATCACATATGAGCGATGGCATCTGCAAAATCCCACGGGGAAAAGCATATCTTCATATTCCCTGATCCCTCGTGAAGAAAGAATGACTTCCTGATTTGTTGTGTAAATACGGGTGTAAGAACCCTCCGATTCACAATGGGTGAGCTGGCTTGTTTCGAGCAGGTAGATGTTCTCCAGGGTTTTTATGACCAGCTTCTTGTGATGTTTATGATTGGCCGAGAGGTTGCTTTCCAAAGCTTCAAGCTTGATCCGTAATTCGTTTTTTAAAACCTCCCTGGCTTTTTCCACCGCTTCTTTCAGTTCCAGGGGGTTGACCGGTTTCAGGATGAAATCCACCGCGCTTACCTTAAAGGCCTGCACGGCGTATTGATCATGTGCCGTTATAAAAATTATTTTAAAATCCGGGGATCCGTATTGTTTAAGCAGTTCGAAACCATTCCCGTCGCCCAGTTGTATGTCCAGCAAAAGCAAATCAGGTGTGACACTTTGCAGGAGTTTGTTGGCTTGTGTAAAACTTCCGGCCTCACCAATAACCTTTACCGGGGGGCAATACTTATGCAGAAAGCTTTTCAGTGTTTCCCTGACATGCAATTCATCATCAACAATGATGGTCCTGAGCATTTTTGGTTTGATCTTTTTATCGAAGATAGATAAATTCATTGTTTATTCGCAAGTTTATTTAGAGGATCCGATGCATGATTATTAAAATTTGTGCTTCATTTATTATTAATTGATAGGTTTTTAGTAGATTAAAGTTTGATGATCTTTCGCGAGATCACTTCCTCATCTGTCAGCAGACGGAGGTAATAAATTCCGCTGCTCAGGTTTTTAAGATCGATTCTTAATTGATTTTTCCCGCTTGCAAAACAATGTTCTTGTAATTGATAGACCAAATGGGAATGCTGGTCAAAAATTTCGAGGCTGACTTTTTTACCTTCTCTCAGCCTGAAACGGCACAAAAGACTTTCCTGCATGGGATTCGGGAGAACTTCTAAATGAAAGACTTCAGTTTTTGGTCTGCTGATACCGGTATACAGGCATTCATAAGCTCCCATGTCGATGCTGCCATCTGTGATACGCGGATTTCCTGCAAGATCAAGATCCGGCAGGTTAAAACCGTTTGTGTCCATTGAGCCGCTTCCAATACAGGCAGAACCCGCAAGGAGCTGATAGGGAAAAATGCCCAGGCTGTCAAAAAGCGGCAGGGTATCAATAACCCCCGGTCCTGTCAGTGTGTCCTGAATGTTTGAATATGCAATGAATGGCGGAAGTTCCTGGAAGAAGAAAGGACCGGGTTCTCCGTGCCTTACAATGGAATTGATAACCTTAATGGTGTCATTGTAAGCGTTGACAATGCCATAACGGCTGCTGTTGTTGGCCAGCGTGGAGTTGATGAAATTCAAAGGACATTTGCTTTCAGTCCAGATGACTGCCCTGGCCCAATCATTATCTGTAAATTGTGAGTTGACAATATTCATTTCCAGCGTACATTCCTGATCGTCGTTATCTGGTCGAACATAGAGGGCGCTGCCGGAACCAAAAGATTGATTTGTTACCTTGTTCCCTTCAAAGATACAGTTCCGAATCAGGTGGTCGGTTATTGTTATGTCGTGGTTTGCGTGGGGGTGAAAATAACGAAAAGAAAAGGCGCCGGCATATTCACCAGTGTTGTTCTCGAAACGGGAGTTTAACAAACGAAGGTAAATCTTTTGAAACGGTGATTCTGGTTGGCAGTACCAGTTAATCCCACCCGCAAAATCAGTGTATTGGGCCCCTGTTCCATTGCCAGTTATGCTGCAATTGTCCAGGATGAGGCTGTCACCCTGAAATTCAATCCCCTTAGTGTTACCGGAAATCTTGCTGTTGATCAGCTTAAAGTAATCTCGCATTCTGCCAACATTTCCGTTGTTAACGATCTCCAGGTTTTCACCCGTTAATCTGCCGCAATCACTGAAGACCCATTCGTTGTTACTGAACAGGCTGTTGGATACAAAGGACATTTTTGGCTTTTCAAGGTTGTAAGCATCATAATAGATGGCATGTGCACAATCCCTGAATTCACTGTTGTGAATGTTGACGCTGGATGCATAATGTATTCCTATGTGCAAACCTTTAAATTGACTATGCTTGATGTTTATCGCTTTGTTTTTTGCATCAATACCCCTTGCATTTCCGGATGAATCTTTCAGCATATTCACATTTTCCAGTATTAATCTGTCAGCATAGCAATTGATACCGGTTTTCGAGGTTTTAATACCCAGATCACGAATTTCTGCTTTCTCGCCATTCCAAAGCAACAGGACTTCGGGTGCCGGTCCCAGAATACTTTTCTCCGCGCCCATTCCCTGTAGTTTGACCTTGCCGAATAAAACAATCGGGAACCTCTCTTCATAAAATCCCTGTGCATACTGACCGGAATCCAGGTAAATACTCATTGGGTGATCCGGCAGGCAGGCTTCCAGGGCTGAATTTATGGTTTGCTTGGCATTTTCCCAGCTGCTTCCGTCATTTTCATCATGACCCTCAGGAGAAACATAAAAGTCATGCGAGAATTGATCAAGGATACCATGGAATATTTCATAATCAAAACTTTGGGGAATTCCCTCTTCATTTATGGCATAAATATAAATGGGGGTTGGATAAAGTACTGTGAAAGTATCTATGTAAATGTTGAGGTGATGATCATTCCACCAGTAGATGTCTTTTCCTGTTATTGCCTGGTTGAGGTAAATATCACTCATATTTGTTTGAGCGTAGCCAGCACCGATATGAGCGTGCCTGGAATAAATACCACCGCCTTCCTGGGCTGAATTTTTCCTGACTTTTGTTGATAACAACAGAATGTTAACATTATCGCCATTGCTGTAAATGCCTCCCCCGTAAAGGGCTGAATTGTTTTCGATCAGACAGTCTTCCATCCGGACTTCCGTCGATTCTTCGGAAGAGATATAGATCCCGCCTCCTTCTTCGGCAATATTGTCGTGAATATAGCATGAGGAAATCGTGCTTTCGCTGCCTCTTTGTGAAAATCGCACACCGGAGTTCTGATTGTTGTGTATTTCACAGGAATACAAATATAAAAATCCTCCCCCGGGACCCGCGTAAATACCTGCGCCCTGGTTGTCATATATTTTGCTTCTCATGATTCTAATTTGTGATCCGGTATTATGAATTCCATCCCTGCCTGCCCCAAAAATATTGGCGTTACTCACAACCAGAAAATCAGTAACCCCTCCGCCCGGGATATTTTGAGCCACAATGCAGTGGGAGGAATCTGGTCCCTGGATGTTGGCACGCAAGCTGTCATCAATGGCTCCATTCAAAACAAGCGGCTTTCGAATCAGGAGGCTGCTGTTAAGTTTAATGGTATCCCCTGCATCTATGTCCATGGAAATTTGGCCCCGGGCTTTTGTATTATAGATTGCATATCTCAGGCTACCCGGTCCGTCATCTGCCGTTGTGTATACCCGGGATGTTTCGTTCATGGCTCCGCAAGCAGTGAGCATTGAGTCTGATACCTGGGTTAATATCATTGGATTGTATCCTGAAACATACTTTAGGTAGATATATCCGCATGTGTCATCAGTGATCAGTTGGATGCCCGACCATAATTTACCCCGATCCATGGCCAGGGCATCGGAAGTCCATGCCATCCATTTGTATCCTGGCCCCGGTGGCCGGGTGTTGTTCATTTCCTGTACATGTTTCAGGGAGTACACAAAAAGTCCACTGTCGATGATACTGGCCGGCAGGGAGTCGTAAGCCACAAAAGGAAAACTGTCAATTACTGTCCAGTTTTCAGGCATTTTGATGCCAAACCAGAGGGAATCATGCAGGCGATTGCTTGTCTGGGTGTATTCAACAATTTTCTTTTTAAGAAGTCCTGAGTCAGGCAATTCGTTTAGCAACTCCAGATAGTTTTCTCCCGGCCAGAAGCGTTCAAAGGTAAATGGAATGAAGATCGTATCCATTGTTTTCACCTCAATGGGGTGTTCAATCTGGAAAGTGGGGGGATCACAAGCTGCCCAGAGCAGTACCACGCAAATAATTAAGGGATAGACAATTTTTTTCATTTTTTTTGATTTGGTTTGATTTGTTGTTTTGGTCATTGGTCATTGGTCATTTCGAAATTCTATCTTCGATATTCATTATTTGTTTTTTGTTCAAAGTTTAAGGATCTTGCGGGTGATGCTTTTGTTGTTTGTTTGCAGGCGTAAAAAGTAGATGCCGCTTTTCAGCTTTGCTGTATTGACTGGAATGTCTTCATCACCTCCGCATTCCTTTACCGGAATTTGCCAGATCAATGTTCCCTGTGCATTGAATAGTGCCATGTTTACCTGGCTGGACTTTTCGAAGTTCAGCTTGCAGTGGATGAGATCATCTGCGGGATTGGGATAAACGATCAGTTCAACGTCAACTTCTTCCGGTAGCTCTTGATTATCAATGCCGACAATGCCTCCATTGTCCGTATGCATGATCACAGCATTTCTTCCGACGGCCCATCCGTTCTCTTCATCCCCAAAGTCTAAACAATGAAATCTTAAGTCATTGGTTGCCGGGATATCTTCCCATGTAATCCCTCCATCTTCAGTATAAAAAATGCCACCATTGTAACCATCATTGCTTACAAATCCGCGCAGGCGATCAATAAAATAAATGGATGTAAAATAGTGATCGAAGAATGTACTGAGGCGGGTCCAGTTTTCTCCTCCATCTTCCGTCTTATAGATTAAACTGGCGTTTGACGCCCTGTAAACCAGCCAGCCCTGGCGGTTGTCAAGAAGGTAAAATTCCTTGCCCTGGTGCAGGAATGTATTGGACTCAGTCCATGTGTCTCCACCATTAACTGTCCAGAGCATCCCGCGACTTCCGGCGGCACATCCATGCAGTTCATCGGAAAAGCAGACGGCATACATCTCATCCCAGGTGTGGAATCCGGTTGCCTGACCGTTCCAACTTATTCCACCATCATCCGTATGCTTCACCGACGGGCCATCACCTACCATCCAGCCATTGAGGGAGTCAACGAAATGGATGTCGCTGTCGTATTTTGTCTGGGTCAGCAATATTTCCCAGTTTTGCCCGCCATCTGTGGTCCTGATCAGGTGTTTGCTGCCGAGGGCCCAGCCATGCATCTCATCGGTAAAGAGGATTTCTTTTAAATAAACATCAACATTGCTTTCTTGCTGTATCCATGTATCCCCTCCATCCTCTGTAAAGAATATTGCCCCTTCAGGACCGCATATCCAGCCTTTGTCTTCATTGACAAAGGAACAAGAATTAAGATCATTGTAGGTTATGCTGTGGGAATTGCCGGACCAGCTTTGTCCGCCATCCCAGCTTTCCATTGTTTTGCCGGTATTCCCGACGGAACCGCCCAGGCTGTCGTTCAGGAAGAAGATACCGTTGCTACCCAGGTTTTCGTAAAGCATATCCCAGTGTGAGCCTCCATCCTGGCTGCTGTAAAGATCACCGTCTTTGCTCATGAGTCCGCAGGAATCATCAAAAAAATGGATATCAGTAAGTATTCCCTCAGATTGATAGAAGCATTCTGTCCATGTGTTTCCTCCATTGGTCGTCTTAATGATCTTTGAAAAGAATTCATTTATATTTGTGTAACCACAGCACCACCCATTCATGCTGTCTGTAAAACAAATTCTGGTATAGAAGTTATATTCCCATTTTTCATCGCTTCCTGCTTTGTCATGTTCAACAAGATCCCAGTTCTGGCCAGCATCTGTTGTATGGTAGAGGGAGAAATGATTGCCACAGATCCAGCCTTCTTCTGCATTGTGCATGAAGATTGAATTCAGACCATAATCAAATTCAAGCTCCTGCACAGCCCAGTTTTCACCCGAATCTTCTGAATGGATCACCATCCCTTCTGCACCAATTGCCCAGACCCTGTCCGGCGAGATGAAAGCAATGTCATTGAGGTTTGTGGTTATGCCTGTGTTCAGTGTAATCCAGGATTCCCCGTAATCAGCAGATCTTAATACCGTTCCGTTATTTCCTGCTATAAATGCCATGCCATCTGTTTCCATTGCGATCTTGTTCAGGTTTTCCTGCACCGGGCAGGGGAGGAGTTCCCAGTCCGGGTTCACTGTGGTATTCCTGCTCATGATGGTCCCCGAAGCTCCCACTGCAAAGGATTCCTGTTCATTGATATAGCAGATGTCGTATAAATTATGTGCTGTGGGTAAAGGGTTCTGGAAATTCCACTGGGCAGACAGGCCGAAGGGAATCATTAAAAGGGTGAGCAGCAAAAGAAGATGTTGTTTTGGGGTCATTTTGTTAATTTGTTAATTTGTTATTCGATATTCGATATTCATTATTTAAGACTGTCCAAAAAATGCCTAATAGTTATTTGAGTCACATCGAGCGCAGTCGAGATGCACTGATAATTAACGATATTTAGGCTTCGACTCCCTGCCTAGCCGGCAGGCAAGGCGCTCAGCCTGACGAAATAACGTACTTTTTGGACGGCCTCATCAAAGCCTTATGATCTTTTTACTAATGTTGTTCTTATCACATTGCAGCCTGCATATGTAAATCCCGGGTCTGAGTTTGCCTGTGTTGAAGATTACTTCCTGTTTGCCCGCAGGCTGTTGATTGCTCAGTATTTCTGCCACCCTATTGCCATGCAGATCGAAAATTTCCAGTTTTATATGAGATGCCACCGGCAATTCATAACTGATCCGGCATTGATCTCTGAACGGATTGGGTTGAATATTCAGGCTGGCTATATTTTCGCTAAAACGAATATCTTCAATATGCACGGTAGTGGAATCACGGAGATATTCGGCATAGGTGAAGAGTTCATCCATGATGTCGAAAACAAAGGTGCTGGAGTTGGTCATAACCACTACGGCAGTATGTTCGTCCCGGTTGAATAATAGATGAGCGGCATAGCCCAGGGTTCCGCCGCCCCGGTGGCCCCAAACCGTGTCCATTATATTCTGCAGTTGGTACCGATACAATCCCAGACCGCTGTTGCTTAGGGTAGGGTACTGCACTACGCACATGCTGTCGATGGTCTCCTTTTCAAGGATTCTTTTTCCTCTGAATATCCCGTCATTGATCATCACGATCGCAAAATTTGAAAGTTCGAGGGCTCTTGATCTCATGGAAACACCGGGGTAGGGAGAACAGCCATAATGCGGATTGGGACTTCCGTCAGGATCATAACCGATGGCCAGGTTGTAGATGTTCAGGTCGGAAATAAAAAAGCAAGTCCTTTGCATATCAAGGGGTATGAAAATGGAATCATGTACATGCTGGTCAAAGTCTATCCCGCTGAGGACCTCAACAAGATAGCCGTTCAAACCGATCCCAATGTTGGTATAACTGTAAGCTGTTCCTCCCGGATAGATCATAAAATTGCCCAGTGAATAATAGTCTCCTTCAGGATCCAGGTAATTTGCAATGAATGATGCAAGGCTCTCGGCAGGGTCTCCAAGAACGACATGATTTTCAAAATTATAATCCTTGATACTGGAAGTGTGCGTCATAAGCATGCGGATACTGACGCTGTCATAGTCAAGATAGGGGTTGTCAAGGTTGAAAGGTACGATATGACAGATGTTCTCATCCAGCCCGATCATTCCTTTTTCCTGCAATTGCAATACCTGGGCTCCTGTGATGGACTTCCCGATCGAAAAAGCATTGAACAGAGTGGAATCCGTCACCGGGGTGCTGTCATTCAGGTTTGCGTAACCATAATTGTGATGCCATAAAACGGTGTCAATTCCAATAACGCATACCTGCATTCCCGGAATGTTCACTGCTGACATTTTGTTGCGGATCAGCTCATGAGGAGGGTACATGGTCGTTTCGGATACTGATTGAAGCCTTGCCTGTGCATTTGAGTTGCACTGCCAGCTTATTACCAATAAGAGTATAAGAGTAAACTTGTTTTTCATTTTGATTTGGTTTTGATTTGTGTCCACTGCTGAAGATACAATATTGAAAAGCCAAAATGTGAACAGATAAATAAACGCCGGGCATGGTTCTACCAGTGCCCGGATCTTTTTTATGAGCGATAGCGAACTGAAAAAGCAAAGTCGAACTCCTGCCTGACGGCCAGGCAGGGATCCCGAGCTTCCGCAAGCGCTGAAGCTGCTCAGCGGAGGCGCTGTCGAGGGATCTCGTTGGTATAACTTGCCTGACGGTCAGGTTCCCCGCTCCTTGGGACGAATCAAATGAATGTCTCATATTGATACCCCGCAGGCTTGCCTCGGGGCAGTTCATTTTATAATTTGTGGAATATATCCGACAGATTTGGTAAAATTTGTCAAATTAATCCGACAAAATTTAATATATTTTTTTGGATTTTTGGAAATAATAAAGGCCTGGTTTCGAATAGAAACCAGGCCTCAATCACTTTAGTCTTTCAAAATAATGAATCTTACTTCAACCCGCTTCTTTCCAGGTAAGGATCAATAGAAGGTTCGCTTCCCCTGAATTCCACATAGGCGTCCATGCCTTCGTAGAGTGCATTCCCAGCCAATATGTATTTCCTGAATTTCTCTGCCAGTTCGCGGTTAAAAAGATCGCCTGATTCTTTAAATGCATTGAAAGCATCTGCATCCAACACCCCTGCCCAACTGTAAACATAGTATCCGGCAGCATAGCCTGAGCTGAAAATGTGTCCGAAGTTGGTGGTTCTGTAGCGGGGTACGATCTCCTTGATGAGTCCGATGCTGTCAAGGGCGGCTTTTTCAAATGCATTCACATCCGTATCCATGTTGACATCGCTGGTATGCCAGTCCATATCGAGGATGGCTGAGGCCAGGTGTTCTGTTTTGATGAATCCCTGGTTGAAATATTTACTCTTGTCCAGTTTTTCGATCAATTCATCGGGAATGGGTTCGCCTGTCTCGTAATGGATTGCATAGGTTTTCAGTAGTTCCGGTTCTCCGGCCCAGTTTTCCATGATCTGTGAAGGCAACTCAACAAAGTCTCTCGGAACGCTTCGGCTGGTGCGCTGGTATCTGCCATCCGCAAAGAAGTTATGCAGGGCATGTCCGAATTCATGAAAATAGGTCCCGGTTTCATCCCAGCTCAACATGGCCGGTTTATCGCCGGTGGGGCGGGTAAAATTCATTACGATGGTAACAATGGGATTCACCTTTTTACCATTTTCATAATATCCGCTGCGGTAGGTTCCGCACCAGGCGCCGCTTCTTTTGCCCGGACGGGGATGGGGGTCGATGTATAGCAGGCCCAGGGAAGTACCGTCATTGTCGATCAACTCGTAAGCTTCAACTTCCGGATGATATACAGGTACATCATTTTGCTTTTCAAAGCTGATCCCGTAAAGTTTGTTCGACAGTTTGAAAATACCCTCACGAACATTATCCAGGGTGAAATAAGGCTTCAGTTCATCTTCATTCAGATCGTATTTTTCTTTTCTTAAGATTTCGGAATAATACCACCAGTCCCAGTGCGCCAACTCAAAATCTTTGTTCTGTCTTTCGATGATGGCCTGCAATTCCTCTCGTTCTTGCTTGGCACGTTCAAGGGAGGGTTCCCAGGCCTGGTAAAGGAAGTCATAAACATTGTCCGGATTCTGTGCCATTTGGATGCTGGTGAAATATGCTGCATAATTATCATATCCCAGCATTTCTGCCATTTGCTGGCGAAGCATCAGCAGTTCTTTAAAAAGTTCTTTGTTATCGTTTTCGTTGTTGTTATCGCCCCGGTTCGCGTATGCCTTATGCAGTTTTTCGCGTAGCTCACGGCGCTCGGAAAATTGCAGGAAAGGTATCCAACTGGGCTTTGCCAGGGTGAATATCCATTTGCCCTCTTCCCCGGAGGCTTTTGCTTCCTCTGCGGCTGCTGAAATAACATGATCCGGAAGACCTGCAAGGTCGGCTTCATCGTCAATCACGAGCTTGAAACTGTTATTCTCGGCCAGGTGGTTTTGTCTCAATTGAAGCGAAACCAAGGATATCTGCTCATTGATCTTTTTCAGTTTGTCACGTTGCTCTTTAGGCAGGGCAGCCCCGTTGCGGGCAAAATCATCATAGATCTTCTCGACTACCTGCATTTGTTCGCGGTTGAGATTCATCTCCTGGCGTCGGTCATAAACTGATTTTATTCTTTCAAAAAGTGCCTCCTTAAAAAGGATATCGTTGTTGTGTGCCGACAGCATAGGGGTTATTTTTTTATCGATCTCCTGCAATTCGGCATTGGTATTGGCACTGTTTAGACCATAAAATATTTTACTGGTGCGTGTAAGCAATTCGCCGGAATTGTCATAAGCCACAATGGTGTTTTCAAAATCTGCTTCTTTTTTATTGCTGGTAATTGCTTCGATTTCTCCATTATGTTCTTGTATGGCCTTCTCGAAAGCAGACAGATAATATTCGTTCTTAATCTCATCAAAAGGAGGTGCCGCAAAAGGAGTATCAAAATCTGTTAAAAGCGGGTTTGTTTCCTGGGTTGAACACCCTGATAGTAAAAGCACCAAGCCGGCCAAAAGAATGAGTAAGTGTTTTAAGTTTGTGGGTCTGATCGTTTGCATTTTAGACATAACATTAGTATTGTTTTTAGTTCATTTGAAGTTAGCAAAAGTAGCAAAATCTGTTAATTATTTAACACTAAAGGTACAGGATGTATAGTAGAGAATCGCATAACAGTGGAAAAAAAATGGTTATAACCGACAAAAATGCGTATATTTGTCGGTTATAACCATATAAAATGATAAAACGAACATTATTAGAAAGTATTAATTCCCGGCTTTTCTCAGGGAAAACAATCTTGTTGCTGGGTGCAAGGCAGGTTGGCAAAACTACTATAATGAGACAGATTCAGAAAAGCAGCAAGAATAAAACCATATGGATAAATGCTGATAATCCTGATGACAGAGAAATATTAAATAATTTAAATTCAACCCGTGCTGTTGAGTTGTTCACTGCAGGTAACATTGTGATAGTTGATGAGGCCCAACGACTTGAAAACTCCGGTTTGGTTCTGAAGATTATTCATGATAATTGTGAAGGAATTCAGTTGATAGCAACAGGTTCAAGTTCTTTTGAATTAACAGATAAGATTAAAGAATCACTTACAGGTAGAAAGTGGACGTATAAATTATTTCCCATATCATTTGAAGAACTGGAGAAATATACAAACAGAATGGAGTTGGAGAGATCATTAAGCACCCGTTTGATATTTGGCTCCTATCCGGAAGTGGTCACAAGGGCCGGGGATGAAAGAGCAGTATTGCAGGAACTTATTTCTGATTATTTGTTCAAAGATGTATTTCGCTTAAAAGATTTGCGCAAACCCGATTTGCTTGAAAAGCTGGTAAAAGCATTGGCCTTTCAGATAGGCAATCAGGTATCTTACCGGGAACTTTCAAATATGCTTCAGGCTGATGTGTCAACCATTGAGCGTTATATATATTTACTCGAAGAAGCTTATATTATTTTCCGTTTACCTTCCTATGCAAGAAATCTAAGGAATGAATTAAAAAGATCAAAGAAAATTTTCTTCATTGACAATGGAATAAGAAATGCCATAATAAATCAATTTAATTCATTAGAGCTCAGAAATGATGTAGGTGCCTTATGGGAGAATCTTTTGGTCTCGGAGCGTTTAAAATATTTGGAGTACCATAAATTATACAGAAGTGTGTTTTTTTGGCGGACTACCAGGCAGCAGGAAGTTGATTATCTCGAAGAATATGATGGAAAAATCTTTGCTTATGAATTCAAATGGCACTCAAGTAAAAAAATCAAACCTCCGGCCAGTTTTAGCAAGACATACCCTGATGCTCAGTATAAAGTGGTAAATAAAGAAAACTACATGGATTTTGTTAGATAAGTTAAAAAGGATCTGCTAATGGGATGATGCATTCGCTTTTAAACTTTTGTTCTCGCAGCTTCCTTCGCCACCACCGCATGTGCAGCCTATTTTCTGTCCTGTAGCAGGATCAGTACTTCCACATTGTTTTTTGAACTCCCCATCCTTTTGTAAAAACATTTTAATGGCGATGCCCGCGATGGCAATCCCAATCAAAACAGCTGATATCAGTAATAATTTCCAGATCATTTTTCTCCTTTTGTTTTCCGTTACAAATTTAACAAAATAGATACGTAATTGTTGTCCATACGTTAAGTTTTTTTTGATTGCTGCCGGCGGTATTCTGCCATCACCAGGGAGGCGGCTACTGCAGCATTCAAGGATTCTGCCGTTTCTTTATCATCCCTCTGGTAAGGAAGTATTTTGATCTTTTCTTTGACAAAATTTTGAACTTCCCGGCTGATCCCTCTGGATTCGTTTCCGATGATGATGGCGCAGGCTTTCTCAAAATCGAATTGATAGATGCTTTGTCCTTCGAGCAGGGTGCCATAAAAAGGGTAGGAGGTAGGGGCCCGCTCGAAGAACAGCGCCAGATCCAGGTAAAAAACATCCACCCTGCAAATCGAACCCATGGTGGCCTGCACCACCTTTGGATTAAATGCTTCAACCGTGTTTTTTGAACAAAGGATGGTTTTGATGCCAAACCAGTCGGCCGAGCGGATGATGGTACCCAGATTCCCTGGGTCCTGGATATCGTCGAGTATAAGGATTGCCTGCTCAAAGATTTTGCTGTAGTCAGGCTTGATAGCAGGGATTTCAACGACAGCAAGCACATCATTGGGTGTTTTTAAGGTGCTGATCCTTTCAAGGTCTTTTCTGCTCACTTCAAAATACTCCGGTTTGTTTGTGGCGTAGTTTTTCTGGAAATCCGGCAGGGCATCAGCCAGGAGATAAACTTCTTTGACCCTGTACCCGCTTTGAAGCAATTCCTCAGTCAGCTTCGGACCTTCGGCAATGAATAGCCCCAGTTCATTCCTGAATTTTTTCTGGTGCAGGGAACGAATGTGTTTTATCTGGTTTTTTGAAAGCATATTAAAATGTTGAAAAGATAAAATTAGTAATTATTCTGCTTGCCGGATGATTGGAACTTGCCTTCTGAGATATTCCGATCAAACCGAAAAAGTGAAAATAGTAAGGCATATTTGCCATGTGGTAAAATGCCAGAGCCTGCTGGCACATCTGCTTTCATTTTGTTACATAGTTTTCGTATCTTGCTTAGGCATATGCGTTGTAACCCATCTTGAGATACCTGATGAAGGCAAAAAAAAAGAAAAGAATATTTGAAAGATATCCGGCACTCAGCATCATGATTGTTTTGCTGCTTTTGTTCGGGATCATTGATTTCATGATGGGAATATTCATGATCCCGGAGGATATACATTCTTTCAGGGTCGCCCATCCTTACTATCATCATGACCTTATGCCGGAACAAAAAGTGCGCACCACCTGGGATAATCAATTGTATTATACTTTTTATACGAACTCCCTGGGTTTCCGGGATGATGCCTGCAGGAAAGTGGAACTACATCCTGAAAAAAAAAGGATCCTCTTCATCGGAGATTCTCATACCGAAGGTGTGGGTGTGGAATATCCTGATACTTTTGCCGGGCTCATTGATCAATGGTACAGTAGAGATGGAGTGGAAGTGCTGAATGCCGCGGCAGTCAGTTACAGTCCGAAACTCTATTTTTATAAAACAAAATACCTGATCGAGCAGAAAGGCTTGGGTTTTGACGAACTGGTAGTTTGTATTGATATATCCGATGTGCAAAACGAACTGGTCTACCAGGATTTTGAGCCGCAGATCCAATCCGCCTGGCAAAAGGCTTTTTATGATGTTTGCAGGTTCTGGAAGAAACATTCCTTTTCCTGTCACGCCATATCCGGTATCCTGGAAAGACAAAAGCTGGATCACTTCTATAAGCTGGCCCGGAGGGATGTAAAAAATCCAAAAACAGATCTGTATGCTACTTTCTTTGATCAGTTTTACGACAGTGAATTGCTTGCACGGGAGGAATTCCACAACATTGCATACTGGTACCTGGATAAGATGACTTTTGAAAGATGGGGCCGCGAAGGATTTATCCTGGAAAAATGGTACATGACCCGGCTGGCTGATCTGTGCATGGAGCATGGAATCAAAATGCATGTTTGTGTCTATCCCTGGCCTTTGCAGCTACTAAAGGGCGACTTCAACAGCATTCAGGTTCAGTTCTGGGAGCTGTTTTGTGAGCAGAACGATGTTCATTTCATCAACCTTTTTCCAGTTTTCTTTGGCAGACTGCCAGAAGAAGATGTAATAAAGAATTATTATTTACAAGGCGATGTGCACTTTAATAGCAAGGGGCACAAGCTCGTGGCAAAGATTATTTATGAGCAATTGAATGCGTTAAAATGAAGGCTGTAAAATCATCCGCAAATCACTGATATTTAAAATTTCCATCTCCCGGCATCCAATAACACTTAGCAAAAGGAATTCCTGAGCCCATGAATAATCATAATGAAGGCCTTGCCCCGGTTTGGATTCATCAAAAAGCTGACTGTTCGTCAGAAGGGTTCTTAAGACGGGCAGGCCACACTTTCAATTTCATTATTTAAATTCTTTTACTCAAGCGATACAAAAGCAGATGCTTTTCCATTCGGAGCAAAGAGCTTTTTAGTGCGTAGTTGATACGTAAATAATCGTATGAACTACGTATTAACTACGTAACAACTACGGTGCATCTGGGTAAAAATGAAGCAATAAATGTATTCCGACTCCCATGGTTTATTGTTCAAAATTCCGGCTACAAACCGGGACTTTTGGTCATTGAGTCACTGGATATTGGTGTTTATTTGTTATTTGTAAATTGTTGTTTGGTGCTGGATAATAAAAAACCCGGCCAGAAGCCGGGTTCTCAAAATCAAATCTATGTGCATTTTTTTATTCAGCAAAAACCTCAAACTTCACCTCTGCCTCAACTTCTTTATGAAGTTTTACTTTGGCCGTGTAATTTCCGAGTTCTTTGATAGATTCACCGTCCACTTCAATGTTTTTTCTGTCAACCTCAATTTTCAGTTGTTCATTGATGGCATCAGCGATCTGCAATGCATTCACCGAACCGAAGATCTTTCCTGAAGTACCGGCTTTGGCACCAATACGAATCTCTTTGCCGTCGAGTGCTTTTGCTACAGTTTCAGCTTCCTTCTTGATCTTTTCTTCCTTGAACGCTCTTTGCCTCAGCATTTCTTCCCTGGCCTTCTTGGCCGTAGTCGTAGCTATAATAGCTTTCCCTTTGGGGATCAGGAAGTTTCTGGCATAACCGGGTTTTACGGTAACGAGATCGTTTTTATATCCCAGGTTGCTTATATCTTCTTTTAAAATAATTTCCATGTTCAATCCTCCTTATTTTAACAGGTCAGCTACGTAAGGCATTAGTGCTAAATGACGGGCCCTCTTGATGGCCTGCGCAACTTTCCGCTGGTATTTGGTGGAAGTACCGGTGATGCGGCGGGGCAGGATCTTACCCTGTTCATTCACAAATTTCAGCAGGAAGTCTGCGTCTTTGTAATCGATGTATTTGATGCCTGCTTTTTTAAAGCGGCAATATTTTTTTCTCTTGGTATCGACCGCGATGGGGGTCAAATACTTAATATCTGAATCTCCTTGTGCCATGATTTAAGATTTTTGAGGTTCGTTACTGGTTTCTTCTTCCTTGGGTTCTGCTTTGGCTTCTTTTGCTTTCCGACGTTTCTTTTCGTTGTAAGCAATGGCATGTTTGTCGAGCTTTACGGTGAGAAAACGCATGATGCGTTCATCCCGGATAAGTTCAACTTCCAATGTGTCGATAGCTTTGCCTTCAGCTTTGTATTCGAACAGGTGATAGAAGCCAGTGGATTTTTTCTGGATCGGATAAGCGAATTTACGCATGCCCCAGTTCTCTTCGTGAACCATTTCGGCACCTTTGTCCTTCAGAAATCCCCTGTACTTGTTCACCGCTTCCTTCATCTGTTCTTCAGACAAAACGGGAGTTAAAATGAAAACGGTTTCGTACTGGTTCATAATTCTGATTTTAAATTAATTATATGTATCTGTTAAAAATGAGGTGCAAAATTAGTAAAAGTTTTTAATTATCAGAAGGAAGGAGAAAGAAAATTGAATTGTTGCTGAGAATATCTCTTGATACTTGATACACCACCCTCGAGTATCCAGTATCAAGTCATCCAGCATCCCGAATCCTAACTGCAATTCTGTCATATTTGTTAAAATGACATAAGCAAATATTTCTATATGAGTTATGTCTCAATTCTTGTAAAGTACATTTAGTCATAATTAGAGTCTGTCCATAAAGTCTCAATTTTACCACCACCCTCCGCACCCCCTTAGTCCCCTGAAGGGAAATCCCCCACACAACCAAGGGGTTGGATGGTTCTCTCCGCCTCAGGCGGAGAGTTAGAGGGGTTTGCGAAGGAGGACGAGTTTATAGACAGACTCTAATTATAGATATAAGTATTCAGGAGATGCATGCCATGGCATGTATCTTGATAAAAGGCAGGCAAATAAATTATCAATCAGATTCAACATGAAAGAGATAAGAAGTCAGCAGGAATTGTTCGGCAGTTTAAAAGAAAAGGAAAAATCATACGTATTGCTTTACAAGAAAGATTCAGAATTAAGTGAATGTGCTTTGAAAAGCATAAATGAAGTAAGCAGGGAGTATGACAAACTAAACATATTCCTGGTTGATGTGAGCCGGGTTAGGGATGTGCATACCGAATACGGCATCAAAACTGCTCCATCGCTTTTGATCTTCGAAGGCAAAGATTTTATTAAATCCAACAAGGGCTGCAGCACTCCGGAATTTTATAAATCATTGTTCGAAAGCAGTCTTTATTATGCGGAGGCTTCCGAAGGCAAAGCACAAAAATCGGTAACGGTGTATTCAACGCCTGCATGCAGTTGGTGCAATACCCTGAAAAGCCATTTGCGTAAGCATCGTATTCAATTTACCGATGTGGATGTTTCAGTTGACCAGAGCGCCGCCGAGGAGCTTGTGAGAAGAAGCGGACAGCAAGGTGTGCCCCAGACCGAGATCGACGGACAGATCATTGTGGGATTTGATAAGACAAAGATTAATAATATGTTGGGGATCCAGGGTTAAGCTGGTTACAGGTTGCAAGTTACAGGTTGCAAGTTGCAGGTTGCATGTTACAGGTTGCAAGTTACAGGTTGTAAGTTGCAGGATGCAAGTTGTTTCCGACTTCTAACTTCCAGCTTCCGTTTTCCAACTGATTGGAAAATAATTGAAATAAGAAAATTAATAAGTGTTTGTAAATAAAAAATAGAAACAATGAAAGAATTACAACCATTGAATCAGAATGTTCTGCTGGATATTAATGAAGAAAAAGGCGAACAAAAAACATCCGGAGGCATTATCATTCCGGATTCAGCGAAAGAAAAACCAAAGTATGCAAAAGTGCTGGCGATCGGGAACATCGACAATCCCGAGATTTCAGTAGGTGATACGGTATTTTATAAAGCTTTTGCCGGGACAGAGATCGAATATGAAGGAAATAAGTATCTGAGCATCCCTTACGGGGATTTGCTGGCGAAACTGGTGGAAACCGAGGAAATATAATTTGAAAATAGAAAGTTGAAATTCGGAGGGCAGCGTTTTAAAAGGGTTGCCCTTTTTTTATCTTAGACCTGTCAGGACAGGACAGGACAAAAACTTTATGATTCGACATTCAAAACCTAATTATACACTGGCAAAAACGAATAATCCGTCGAGTATTCCATCATTTGTTCCACATAATCATCCGGATATTCCACTTTCACATCCACGATCTCTCCGTTTTCTCTTACTGGGATGATGTCAGGATTGATGAATCCACCATATGGTGCCAGGTTTAATTTTGCATAACGTTCCTTAACTTCGGCATGTAATGCGGGATCTACTTTCACACCATAAGATTCCACCAGTTCTTTTCCTGCTTCATAATCCCCTTCCGATTTAATGCGCTGAACTTCGGCCAGCAATTCACCCAACAGCTCACGCAGTTTTTCGTAATCATTGATCATGACATAGGTTTTGCCATCCTTTTTGAACATTTCGATCACATTGTCATTCTTGCCTTTTTCATAGCACCACTTGCTGATCAACTGGCGGTTGCGCATGTGCGCCTGTTCAATGTCCTTGCCCAATTCAATCCTGGTAAGTTGTGTCATCAAACCGTTGCGGATGTATCCGTCATACTGGGCTTTGGCCGCTTCCAGTTCAGGCAGCAAACCCAGTTCCACCATTTTTGGATCCATCATGTAATACAGGGCAAAGAGGTCGGCGCGGGATTCTTCCAGGGCCGATGAATAGCTCTGCAATGCTTCGGAACTCGTGCCGGGCAGCAATTGTCCACTGGCATGACCGATGCATTCATGCATATCCGTATGGATGTTATCCGACAGGCTGCCGTATTTGTGTTGCCGGTCGATCTCTTCCTGTGATGCGGCAAACTCTTCCAGGAATCCGCTTTGCATGGCCACCTGGTCGTAAGCATATGTAATGTTGTCCATGGTAACGGATTTGGAGCCGTGTTCTTTGCGGATCCAGTCGGCATTGGGCAGGTTGATGCCAATGGGTGTGGTGGGGTAACAATCGCCACCAAGTTGAGCAACCTTAATCACTTTTGCCGTAACGCCTTTCACTTCTTTCTTCTTGAATCTCGGGTCGACGGGAGAATTGTCTTCAAACCACTGTGCATTCTCGCTGATGATCTTTGTACGTTTGGTGGCTTCCATATTCTTGAAGTCTACCACTGATTCCCATGTGGCCTTCATGCCCAGGGGATCGCCGTAAACTTCGATGAATCCGTTCACATAATCCACAAAGGCATTGCCGTCGTTCAGCCAGCGTACATTGTATTCATCCCATGTTTCAAGATCACCGGTTTTGTAATAATCGATCAATGCTTCAAAACCTTTTTTCTGCTGTTCGTTCTCGGCAACTTTTTTGGCTTTTTCCAACCAGTAAACGATCTTTTCAATGGCAGGTCCATAGAGACTGCCAAATTTATAGACCTCTTCCTTGATTTTTCCGTTCTCTTTTACGATTTTGGTATTCAAGCCATATGAAACCGGTGTATCGTCTTCCGGGTCTTTTACTTTTTTATAAAACTTCAGTACTTCCTTCTGGTTTACATCCTCAGCATAGAAATTAGTAGCTGATTCGGCAACGATATCCTTATCAGGATCGGTAACGATCTTTTTGGCGGCGATCTCCGGATCGAAAATATACGCTTTGATCCACTCAAGAAATTCTTCAGTACTTTGATCTTCTTTTACAGGGAATTCAGCATCTTTTGAATTTCTGGCCAGTTCCATGAAATAACCTTCTGAAAAGTCAGGCATGATCTTATCCGTGGAATAATGATGGTGGATGCCATTGGAAAACCAGATCCTCTTCAGGTAAACCATAAAGTCCTTGAAATCCTCCGTATTTCTGTCACCCTGGTAATTCTTATAGATCTCCTCCAGGGTTTCGCGAATGGCCAGGTTGTATTGAAAGTTCTGGTCGAAAACGATATCCCTCCCTGCTTTGGCAGCTTCGCTCAGGTAATAGATGAGTTTTTTCTGTTTCAGACTCAGCTCTTCCCAGCCCGGGATCCGATAGCGCATCACTCGCAGATCGGCAAACTGATCTATCTTATATTTGAATTCATCTTTCTTGTCTTCTTCCTTTTTTCCTTCTCCGGAACTACAGGCCATCAGGCCAAACATTGCTATCATCGTCATCAAAATAAACTTTTTCATTGAATTTGCTGTTAAGTGGCTTGATGTGGAAATCTGCATTATCCCTTGTAAAAAGGAATCTTCACGACTTTTGCTTTCAAAAGTTTTTTCCTTACCCGGATAAATATTTCCGTGTCGAATTTTGCATGTTCTTTTTGTATGTATCCCATTCCGATTCCGACTTTCAGCATGGGCGACATGGTACCGGATGTAACTTCTCCAATCTGGTTTCCATCCGCATCACAAATTTCGTAATGTTGTCGGGGAATGCCTTTGTCGATCATTTCAAAGCCCCGCAGCCTTCTGGTGATGCCTTCTTCTTTCTGTTTTTCAATGTATGGCCTGTTGATGAAATCATTGCCATCGGTGAGTTTGGTAATCCAGCCCAAACCAGCTTCGATGGGGGATGTTGTTTCGTCAATGTCATTGCCATACAAGCAAAAACCGCTTTCCAGCCGGAGAGTATCCCTGGCTGCCAGGCCGATTGGTTTAATACCATATTCCTCGCCGGCTTCCAGAACAGCTTTGTAAACCTGGTCAGCATCTTCATTGGCTATATAAACTTCGCACCCCCCTGAACCGGTATATCCTGTAGTAGAAAGGATCACATCTTTCACACCTGCAAATTCAAGATTTTTAAAGGTGTAATATTCCATGTCGATAATATTTTCATCGGTCAGCTTTTGCATGGCTTCCAGTGCCTTTGGTCCCTGAATGGCAAGCTGGGAAATTTCATCCGATGCGTTGCGTATATTGGCATCATTGATATTTTGTTTTTTGACCCACTCCCAGTCTTTGTCGATATTGGCAGCATTCACCACCAACAGGTAGGTTTCTTCATTCATGCGGTAAACCAGAAGGTCGTCCACAATTCCACCTTTGTCATTCGGGAAACACGAATACTGGACTTTCCCATCAAAAAGTTTTGCAACATCATTGCTGGTGATCCTTTGGACCAATTCAAAAGCCTTAGGACCTTTGATCCAGAACTCTCCCATATGGGATACATCAAAAACGCCAACACCTTTTCTCACTGTTTCATGTTCAATATTTACACCTTCGAACTGAACAGTCATGTTATAGCCGGCAAATGCTACCATCTTTCCACCCATCTGTTCGTGAATCTTTGTTAATGCAGTATCTTTCATACTTTTTAATTTTTTAGTAAAGAGGCAAAATTAAGAAATACGCATGGATTATTGTGATTTGATTCACAAAAAATCCCTTCGATACACTTCAGATTAATGTTTTATCTTTGAAGCACTCAAGAAAAGGGATACAGATGCTGATAGACAGACAAAACATGCCCCGCTGGCTGATCATTACCATTGACGTGGTGATCGTGTTCTTTGCTGTGATCCTGGCATACCTGATCCGCTTTAATTTTGAGATACCCGATTATGAATTAAAACCCCTGCCATGGATTTTGCTTATCATGCTGTCGGTAAGGCTGATAAGTTTTTTGATCGGGAAGACCCATTTCGGGATTTTGCGTTATACCAGCACCCAGGATATTGTCAGGCTGATCATTGTCATGATCATCGGGAGTGTGATATTTGTTTCAGTTGATATTGTTACTTATTTTTTCTTTGGTAACATCTTTTTCATTCCTTTTTCCATTATCATAATAGAATTCTTACTTAGCTTTTTTGGGGCTGCTGCCGTCCGGCTTATCGCAAAGGTCACTTATCTTGAGCTTTCGGGCCCGAGCGGAAGACGAAGTAAGGTAATCATTTTTGGAGCCGGAGAGGCCGGTATTCTTACCAAACGTGTTCTGGAAAGAGATGCCGGCTCAAAGCTAAAGGTGCTGGCATTTCTGGATGATGATCCCCGGAAAGCGGGTAAAAAACTGGAAGGGACCGAGATCATACCAACAGGCAATCTCGATGGTCTGCTTGCAAAAAATCATGTGGAGCAGGTTATTATTTCAGTACAAAATTTGAAGCAGTCCAGGAAGCAGGAGATCATTGAAAGTTGTATCAGGTATGATGTCAAAGTCATGAATGTTCCTCCGATCGTTCAATGGATCAATGGTGAGCTGAGCTTTAATCAGATCAAGAAGATCAACATCGAGGACCTGCTGGGTCGGGAGGTGATCAAGCTTGAGGAGAAAAGCCTGCACAGGGAATTGAATGGTAAAACCGTATTGATTACCGGGGCTTCAGGAAGTATCGGCAGTGAATTGTTCAGACAGCTTGCACGCTTTAAACCGGGAAAACTGCTTTTGCTCGACCAGTCGGAAACACCCTTGTTTCACCTGGAGCTGGAATGCCTTGAGAAATTTCCCGATTTAAATTATGAGATCATTGTGGCTGATATTTGCAATGAAATGCGGATGCGTAAAGTTTTCAACACTTTTAATCCTGAGATCATCTATCATGCAGCCGCTTATAAGCATGTACCCATGATGGAGAACAACCCCACGGAGGCCATCCATACCAATGTGGAAGGAACCAGAATACTGGCTGATCTGGCCGTTGAATTTGGTCTGAAAAAATTTATCATGATCTCAACCGATAAGGCTGTTAAGCCTACCAACGTAATGGGCGCCTCCAAAAGGATTGCCGAAATATACGTGCAATCTCTCAGCAATGGCAAAACCAGTTTTATTACAACCCGTTTCGGGAATGTGTTGGGCTCCAACGGTTCTGTGATTCCACTTTTCAGGCAACAAATTGAGAACGGTGGGCCCGTTACCATTACCCACCCGGAGATTACCCGTTACTTTATGACCATCCCCGAAGCCTGCCAGCTTGTCCTCGAGGCCGGTGCCATGGGAAAAGGAGGAGAAATTTATATTTTTGATATGGGCGATTCGGTGAAGATTGTCGATCTGGCAAGGAAAATGATCAAATTGTCCGGACTTGAACTTGGGAAAGATATACAGATCAAATACATTGGTTTGCGCCCCGGCGAAAAATTATACGAAGAACTTCTGAATGATAAGGAAAACACATTGCCTACACATCACCCCCAGATTATGATCGCCAGGGTAGAGGAATACGAACGCAAGTATGTAGAAAAGGTGATCAATGAGCTGATCGCCTTGTATCTAAAACAGGATAATTTCAAGATCGTGAAAAGAATGAAAGAGATTCTTCCTGAATTCAAAAGTAAAAATTCTGTATACGAACAATTAGACGCTGCCGAAGACGTTGAGAATACATGAAATCCAAGATTTTTTCGAAAAGATTTATCATCCTGGTTTTTCTGATTTCTTTAGCATTTAATCTGAATGCAGCATACTTGTTGATCCCCATGGATAGCAAACAGAAAAATCATTTGAAAGCCTATGGCATTGCCTACTGGGTGCTGGAACACGAGGTTGAAATCAGTTGGTTGTTGAATTACAGAGGCGGGAGCTGGATGTTTCCTTACAATGAAAAATTTGAAAGTGAATGTGTGATCAGGGGGGTAAGCAGCGAGATCATCGCCGATGTGCAGGCTTCTGCCATACTCAATGAGATAGCCCAGCCTGAAGTAAACATGGATGAGATCAAACTTCACAAAGTTCCGAAGATTGCGGTTTACTCCCCCAAAAACAAGCAACCCTGGGATGATGCTGTTACCCTGGCTCTGACTTATGCCGAGATACCTTATGATATAGTTTATGATCCGGAAGTTTTGAATGGTGCTTTGCCCATGTATGACTGGCTTCATCTGCACCACGAAGATTTTACAGGTCAATATGGAAAGTTCTGGGCACGCTACCGGGATTATCCCTGGTACCAGGAAGATGTGCGGGTGAATGAGCAAATTGCCAGGGAGTTCGGATACGAAAAAGTTTCGGATCTGAAGCTGGCGGTAGCCAAAAAAATCCGGGAGTTTGCAGCAGGAGGGGGTTACCTGTTTGCCATGTGCTCTGCACCGGATAGTTATGATGTAGCCCTCGCGGCCAGCAATGTGGATATATGTGATGTAATGTTCGACGGAGATCCCCCCGAAGCAAATGCACAACAAAAATTGAATTATAATAATTGTTTTGCATTTGAGGATTTCGACATCAGCATGAACCCATTCGAATATGAAATATCCTCAATCGATGTAACGCAAACACGCCCAAAATCTTTAAGGGAAGGAAACGATTTCTTTACCCTTTTCGAATTTTCCGCCAAGTGGGATCCGGTACCGACCATGTTATGTCAGAACCATACCCAGGTGATCAAGGGCTTTATGGGTCAAACCACTGCCTTTAATAAAAATACCCTGAAACCAAACGTACTCGTCATGGGAGAAACGAAAACGGCGAATGAGGCAAGGTATATACACGGTGAATTTGGAGAAGGAACCTGGACTTTTTATGGGGGACATGATCCGGAGGATTATCATCATTTTATTGGCGATCCTCCTACCGAGCTGGACCTCTACCCGAATTCACCCGGCTACAGGCTGATCCTGAACAATATTCTTTTCCCCGCGGCAAAAAAGCAAAAAAGGAAAACCTGATCAATTCTGTCGATACAGCTTGATGAATTCCTCGTAAAAGCGGGTTCCCTCAAAATACATGTCAAACTGTTGATGGCAGGAGCCACCTTCGTAATAAACGATTTCCCCCTGTTGACATTCCATTCCGGGTGTGCTGAAATCAAGGGATCCACCATGAATCCACCTGCATTGTTTGCTTTTTATCAGCGGGCTTGTTGTTTGTGAAGAAAAGGGTTTCTGACCAACTGAAGTACCACTGCTTGTTCCACTCAGGCGAAAAACATCATCGGAAAAATCCTGCGGGGAGTCAGAGCCTGCATACCATACGATATTCTTTTCAGATTGCCATTGAATGCTGCTGGAGGAGTCACCCAGCAAAAATGACATGTTTCCCGTACTAAGAGCGTACTGTGGTATTGAATCATTCGGAGTGGTGTTTTGAAATTGCAAATTTCCTGATAAAACAATGTTGCTTACACCGAAGTTTACAAAGCTAACTTTGCCGCTGGTGCCAGGCTCACCAAAGTCTCCGCTCAGATGAAGGGTAATCTGTCCTTTCCTTTTCAGGCTGTCAGGGCATACTACGTACCAACTGGGGTAGAAAACACGAATACTGACAGAATCATTGCTTTTTTGGTACATAACCGTAGCAGCAAAAATCTCTTTGCTCCCATTGGCATGCAAGCTGCTGTCATAGCCAGCCTGATGTAAAATCGCAAATATGTCGTGCACAATGTCTTCGGCCAGGGTGTTGTTTTTGGCGGCTTCCAGGTTGGGATTCAAGTTGATTGAAGTATTGTCATCTTTGCAGGCAAATAGCAATAGCAGCGCAATTAATAGTATGGATATAGAATACTTGTTCATTCTTTTATCAGGGGTTTGTTATGAAAATAACTCTTCTCCCGGATTATTATTTCACATAAGTGAGAAAGGAATAGGTGAAATCATTTTGTGGATCATCATTTATTTCTTCCTTTTCGACAAGTTTCCATTCTTTTTCCTTGATCTCAGGGAAAAATGTATCCGCATCATAATCTTTATGAACTTTTGTGATGTATAGCTTACTGGCATGAGGCATAAATTGCCTGTAAATGGAACCACCACCGATGATAAAGCTTTCTTCCTGTTTATCGCAATGTTCCAGCGCTTCGTCGATCGAATAAACCGTAATGCATCCGTCAAAAGTCTCATTCGGATCATCCGTAATCACAATGTTTGTGCGATTGGGCAGGGGAGCTTTCGGAAGGGATTCAAAAGTCTTCTTTCCCATGATCACAGGATGACCCTGAGTGATCTTCTTAAACCGTTTCAGATCATTCGAAATATGCCACAAGAGCTGGTTGTCTTTTCCTATGGCGTTGTTGGCAGCAATGGCGACAATAATGGAAATATTTCTCATAACTCAAAACTCAAAATTCAAAACTCTCCCGAAAGCTTTCGGGAGCAAAACTAAAATCTACACCGAAATCTCCCCCTTAATATGCGGATGTGCCTCATACCCCACGAGCTCAAAATCCTCATATTGAAAATCAAAAATACTTTTCACTTTTGGGTTGATCTTCATCCGGGGCAATGGATAGGGTTTTCTTGTTAGTTGTAATTTGCACTGCTCAATATGGTTCAGGTAGATATGCACATCCCCGAAGGTATGGATAAATTCTCCCGGTTTTAAACCCGTTGCCTGTGCCATCATCATGGTGAGGAGTGAATAGGAAGCAATGTTGAAAGGTACACCCAGGAAAGTATCTGCGCTTCTCTGGTAAAGATGGCAGGATAGCTTCCCGTTTCCGACATAAAAGTGGAAGAGCACGTGACAGGGGGGAAGAGCCATTTTGTCGAGTTCACCCACGTTCCAGGCGCTCACGATGTGCCTTCTGGAATCAGGATTTTCCTGTATGGATTTCACCACCTCGGAGATCTGGTCGATCTTTTTCCCGTCGGGTGCCGGCCATGAGCGCCACTGGTAGCCATAAATATGCCCCAGGTCCCCTTCCTCATTGGCCCATTCATCCCATATCCTGACTTTATGATCTTTCAGGTATTTGATGTTGGTATCTCCATTCAGGAACCACAGTAATTCATAAATAATCGATCTTAAGTGAAGTTTTTTTGTGGTCAGCACCGGAAAGCCCTGCGCCAGGTCAAAACGCATCTGGTATCCAAATGTGCTGATGGTACCGGTCCCGGTGCGGTCTTTTTTAACAATGCCGTTGCTCAGTATATGATCTAAGAGTTCTAAGTATTGTTTCATTCGCAAATGTCTGATTTTGCTTCAAAGATGAAAATTTAATGATAAAATATTGAAAAGTATCGATGTTTTTTATGAACAAAAGATAAACAGGAGAAGTTTTGCGTTTTGAGTTATGAGTTCCTTCTTGTCTATGCCTAAATGCTGACTGCCTTCTGCCGAGTGCCGCCCTTGCATCGTTCACAATAGTGTAGCGAAAGGCAGGCTATTGCCTTACGCTAGCCCAGAATCATCCCCACAATCGTAGCCGAAAGCAAAGAGGCCAGCGCTCCGCCGACCAGGGCGCGGAAACCAAGCTGCGACAGCATGGTCTTTTTGTTTGGAGCCAGAGCACCGATACCGCCAAGCTGTATGCCGATGGAGCTGAAATTGGCAAATCCGCAAAGAATATAGGTAGCGATGATGGCTGATTTATCGTAGGAGAAGCTAGCCGCGTTCAGCATATTTTTCAGGCTAACGTAAGCGATCATTTCGTTCAGGATGATCTTTTCACCAAAAAGCTGTGCCACCAGCGTCATATCCGCTGCAGGAACACCAATGGCCCAGGCTACAGGTGTGAATGCATATCCCAGCAGGAACTCCAGGCTGAATTTTTCAAATTGCCCGTTGCTGATGTCCGCGATCAGGGGATTCAGGTCGGTCCATGCTCCGATCTTGAAAAGAATGAAGTTCAACATAGCAATGAAGGCCAGGAAGACCAGGAGCATGGCCCCAACGTTCACCGCAAGTCGAAGTCCCTGATTGGTGCCATTGGCAATTGCTTCGAGGATATTGGAGCCGATTTTTTCCTGGGTGATCTTAATCTCGCTTTGGATGGGTTCTGTTTGTGGTACCAGGATTTTTGCTGCAACCACAGCTCCGGGTGCCGCCATCACGGAAGCTGTGATCAGGTGCTTGGCAAAGAGGATTCGTTCGGCGGGGTCATCCCCTCCCAGCAAACCGATGTATATAGCAAGTACTCCTCCGGCAATGGTTGCCATACCGCCTACCATCACCAGCATGATCTCCGAACGGTTCATTTTGGGCAGGTATTCCTTAATCAACAAAGGGGATTCCGTTTGCCCGAGGAAAATATTACCGGAGGCAGAAAGACTTTCCGCTCCCGAAATCTTCAATGCTTTCGTCATCAGCCATGCCAGGGCATAAACGATCTTCTGTATGATCCCGTAATAGAACAAAACACTGGTCAGGGCAGAGAAGAAGATAATGGTCGGCAGGATCTGAAAAGCAAAAATAAATCCATATGTTTCGGTATTAAGCAATCCCCCGAATAGAAACTCACTGCCCACTTTTGTAAAATCCAGGACTTTGATGAACATCTGCCCCACAAATTCGATGAAGTCTTGAATAAAAGGAACTTTTAAAACTGCGATAGCGATGATGATTTGCACCAGCAATCCGACTCCCACGATTTTCCAACTGATGGCCCTGCGGTTGCTGCTCATCAGAAATGCCAGGAAGATAACCGTGAACAGTCCGAGGATACCCCGGAAGAGGGATTTTAGGTTGAAGCCAGAGCTGCTGAGGGCAAAAGTTTTATCGTGACTGTTGCTGGCGTATTCATAAGTAATTTTTTGTTTTCTGAGGATCAGTTTATCTTCCGACAATTCGACAATCTCATATGCTTCCTTTTTCTTTTCAGCTTCAAGTGCATTTTGCCGGAAACGGGTGATTTCTTTTCCATCCTGGTAATAGATCAATTCAGGCCGATCATCATCCACATGATAAACCACTGAATCGATTTCCATGGAAATGGGTTCAAGATCATACTCCAGGATCAGTAAATTACTGTCAAGCTGCCAATGACCACTTGCCAATATATCGAGTGTTGAAATCTTTTCTTTAAAGATATTGTCCTCTTTAAAGAAACTCAAATAGTCCGTGCTTGCAAAGGAGCTTAATTTTTTCTCCGGGCTTTGTTGCACGGCAACGGGTTTCCATTCTTGTGTGATCAGGTTGATGCGCTTGGCAGTGTTCTGCCCCAGCGTGCTCGAAATGATCAAAAATAAAATGCTAAACAATGAGATCCTGATTTTCATCCTGCCCGTATCCTTTGTTGAGGGGTCAAAAATAAAAAAAACCATCCGATGGATGGTTCCGTTTGCAGGAAATTTAACTGGTTGACTTTCGTTTGTTGATCTCATCACGGATTACGGAAGCTTTTTCATATTCTTCTTTATCAACCGCTTTTTTCAGTAAATCGTACAATTCATTGGTAGAAAGCGCTGCATATCCACCTTTTTCTTTTTTTTCGGCGGTGGTTGGTTTTCGTTTTTCTTTGCTTCCTTTTTCTTTATCATCCATGACGACACCTGCATCTGCCATGATCTGTTCGTAGGTATAAATGGGACAATTAAAACGTATGGCCAATGCAACTGCGTCGGAGGTTCTGCTGTCGATCTCGCTGGGTTCTCCATTGCTATCACAAACCAGTTTAGCAAAGAAGACGCCCTCCTGGAATTTATTGATTACAACTTCTTTGATTTTGATGTTGTAATGATCGGCGAAATTCTTGAAAAGGTCGTGCGTTAGCGGACGGGAAGGTTTCATTTTTTCCAGTTCAATGGCGATGGCCTGCGCTTCAAATCCTCCGATGATGATTGGCAATCGCCGTTTCCCTTCTTTTTCTCCCATGATCAGTGCATACGCTCCGCTTTGCGACTGGCTGTATGACATCCCGATAATTTCAAGCTTGATTTTGTCCATAAATACTACCTTCCCTCTACTAATGAATAAAAGTAGGAATTATTTTAAACATAGTCAAAAATACTTCCTTTTGATAAATAATAAGAAAGCTTTTAGCGGCGATTTGGTTTTTTTCTTACATTAGCCAACCTTAAAATATATTAACCAAAATCCGATTTATTATGAGAAAAATCCTAAGCTTATTGGCGGTGTTGTTGCTGCCGGCCTTATCTTTTGCTAGTGAAGCAGATTTACCCATTCCGGATCTTAAGGAGAGTTTTTTCCCGGCCCTGGGAATCAATGGATCTACCCTGCTGCTCTGGGGGTCGATCATCATCCTGATCGGAATATTGTTTGGGCTTTATCAGTATTCAACGATCAAAAAGATCCCGGTGCACAAGGCCATGTTGGATGTTAGTAATATTATTTATGAAACATGTAAGACTTATCTCCTGCAGCAGGGAAGGTTTCTGTTCATCCTTTTTCTGATCGTTGCAGCGGCGATTGCGTATTATTTCCTGGGCCTTGTTGCGGGAATCGGCGTACCAAAAGTATTGCTGATTCTGATGTGGACGGTCATTGGTATACTGGGCTCTTATGGGGTGGCCTGGTTCGGTATCAGGATCAATACCCTGGCCAACAGCCGGACATCCTTTGCTGCCTTAAAAAATAAACCTTTCGAGGTAATGTCCATTCCCCTGCAATCGGGAATGTCGGTTGGACTGCTGCTTGTTTGCGTGGAATTGGTCATGATGCTTATCATTCTTCTCTATATGCCTGGTGATAGCGCCGGTGCATGTTTTGTCGGTTTTGCAATCGGTGAATCCCTCGGTGCTTCTGCACTCAGAATTGCAGGTGGTATTTTTACCAAGATCGCAGACATCGGGGCCGACCTGATGAAAATCGTTTTCAAACTTCCTGAAGATGATCCCAGAAATCCTGGTGTAATTGCTGATTGTACCGGTGATAACGCCGGCGATAGCGTGGGACCCACAGCAGACGGGTTTGAAACTTACGGTGTAACCGGTGTGGCGCTTATCGCTTTTATCGTGCTTGCAATCCCCAGCATTGAGTTTCAGGCAACGCTAATCGTTTGGATCTTTGCCATGAGGATTTTGATGATCTTCACCTCCCTGCTTTCATATTATGTTAACCAGGGTGTTTCAAAAGCACGTTTTGGACAATCGAAAAAATTTAATTTTGAAATACCACTGACCTCGCTGGTATGGATCACTTCACTGCTATCTGTTGTTGTGACATTTATCGTAAGTTACGTGCTGATAGGGAATTTGACCATGACCGACGGGGCAGTCGTTACTGACCTCTGGTGGAAGCTGGCTACCATCATCAGCTTTGGAACCCTGGCAGCGGCCATTATCCCCGAATTTACAAAAGCATTTACCAGTTCCGGTTCACGGCATGTGCAGGAAATTGTTACCGCTTCGCGTGAAGGTGGTGCTTCCCTGACCATACTGTCAGGTATCGTTGCCGGAAATTTCAGTGCCTTCTGGAAAGGCCTTGTCATAGTATTATTAATGGTAGGTGCTTTTTTTGTAAGTACACTCGGAATGGATCAATTTATGATTTACCCATCTATATTCGCCTTCGGGCTGGTGGCATTCGGATTCCTGGGTATGGGGCCTGTTACCATTGCGGTTGACAGTTATGGGCCTGTGACCGACAATGCGCAGTCAGTATTTGAACTTTCCAGAATAGAACAGATTCCGAATATCAAAGAAGATATTAAAAATGATTACGGTTTTGAACCTAATTTTGAAGAAGGAAAATACCATCTCGAAGCAAATGACTCGGCAGGAAATACATTTAAAGCTACAGCAAAACCTGTGCTGATCGGTACAGCGGTGATCGGTGCAACAACCATGATATTCTCCATCATTCTTCTTTTGAAGAAGGTGGGATTGCTGCAACTCGAACTCACCGATCCCCAGGTAATCCTCGGGTTTATTACAGGAGGTGCCGTGATCTTCTGGTTTACAGGTGCTTCCATGCAAGCGGTTACAACTGGCGCTTACCGTGCTGTTGAATTTATCAAGAAACACATCAATCTGGACAAAAAAGAAGCCGATATGCAGGATTCCAAAAATGTGGTAAAGATTTGTACCAAATATGCCCAGTCGGGGATGTGGAATATATTCGGCGTGATCTTCTCACTGACATTGGCCTTTGCGTTCTTCGATCCCAACTTCTTTGTTTCATACCTGATATCCATTGCTGTGTTCGGCCTCTTCCAGGCCATGTACATGGCCAATGCCGGCGGTGCTTGGGACAATGCCAAGAAAGTCGTGGAAGTGGATCTGAAAGAAAAGGATACACCACTTCATGAAGCAACGGTTGTAGGAGATACTGTAGGTGATCCTTTCAAGGATACATCATCTGTTGCACTGAATCCCATCATCAAGTTTTCCACTTTGTTTGGATTGCTTGCAGCAGAGATAGCCATTGAAATGATCATGCATGCAGAAAAATCTGGCAGGACCAATTATTCTCCCATCATCGGCCTGGTATTCCTGGTTGCAGGATTGTTCTTTGCATACCGCTCTTTCTACGGGATGCGTATTAAGCAACAGATAAAGAAAAATAAAGCAGACGAATAGGCATAAAGCTTATTTGATGAGAAAGCTACTCTGGGATCGTATCAGGGTAGCTTTTTATTTACCTGTTAATTTAGCCATATGTATGTAATTAATTTCAAGGATAATTTATCTTTGTAGTATCTACTGTAAATAATCAACAAACATTCAATATAATGGAAGAATTTAAAAATATCGACGACATTCTTGATTTTGCGATCAATTCAGAGCAGGAAGCTGTGGATTTTTATACCGAACTTGCAAACAATGCATCCAATGAGGAAATGAAAAAAGTGTTTACTCAATTTGCCGGAGAGGAAATGGGGCACAAAAAGAAACTGATGAATGTTAAAGAAACCGGTACGTTTGAAGTCAGGGATACCGAGATCAGAGATTTGAAGATCGCTGATTATCTGGTGGATGTGGAACCGCATCCCAATATGTCATACCAGGAAGCGCTTATGATCGCCATGAAGAAAGAAAAATCAGCTTTCAAGTTATATACAAATTTGGCAGCCAAAGCCCCGACAGGTAAAATGAAGGATTTGTTCAATGGTCTGGCACTTGAAGAATCAAAACATAAGCTGCGCTTTGAACTGGAATATGACGAGTATGTTCTGAGGGAAAACTAAGGATTTTTATTGCAGTAAGATGCTGGCAGCGAGAACCTCGCTTCCAGCAAGGCTCTCGCTGTTTTAATTTTAAACCCACAGGAGATATATAGTGTTTAAAAATGGTGTATCATCAAGATTCGAAATTATTTCCTGCGGGCGAAGATCCTCGACTGAAAACAGGAAAAATAGAACAATGAAACAATTGAAAGAGAATATCCGAACACCGATGAAGGATTGAAGAACACAAAACACAAAACACCCTCTGACAATATTCTTACCTTCGTGCTGTTTATTAATAAATTTCAGCAACACTTTTTATGCAATTTGTAAATCCCGGTTTTTTGTATGCCCTGGCGGCCATTTCCATTCCGATCATCATACATCTCTTCAACTTCAGGAGGTACAGGAAGGAATATTTTTCCAATGTGAAATTGTTGCGGGAATTGCAACGAAAGACGAAACGGAGGTCAAGGCTCAAACATCTGATTCTTTTGCTGCTGAGGATAATGGCCATCATTTGCATTGTGCTGGCATTTGCGCAACCTTATATACCTTCTCCCAACTCAATGATCAATCCCGAGGAATCATCATCCGTGTTGATTTATATTGATAATTCATTCTCTATGCAGGGTGAGTCTGTCGATGGAGTTTTGATCGAGGAAGCTCGCGACAAGGCTATTGATATCGCTGCTTCATTCAAAGCTTCTGATAAATTCCAACTTATCACCAATGATTTTTCTGGCAGGCACCGCAGTTTTGTTTCCCTGGAAGATTTTACAGATTTTGCAGATGAAACCGGAATATCACCTGACTTCCGCTACCTTTCAGGAGTTGTGGAGCGCTCATCATCGCAACTGTCAGAAAGTAAGTCATATAATAAACTCATATACCTGATCTCAGATTTCCAGCAAGTTTCCTCGGATTTAGAAAAAATTACATTCGATACGAATCAGCGTGTTTTCCTTGTACCGCTCCGGCCACATGCATTCGAGAACCTTTTTATTGATTCCTGTTGGATTGAAGATCCTATTATTTTACCCGGACAGGAGGTAGATCTTTTTGTCAGGGTTAGAAACAATTCCGAGTCCGATGTTGAGAAACTGCCACTGAAATTAAATCTTAACCAGAGGCAACGCGCGGTTGCAAGCATTGATATCAAAAAAAATGCATCAGCGCTTGCCAATTTGCAGTTCACTGTGCACCAGGCAGGACTGTTGCAGGGATATGTTTCCCTGAACGATTACCCGGTTTCATTCGATGATACTTATTTCGTAACAATGCGTGCAGAGCCAGAGATTGATATTCTGGAAGTCTACCAGGAAGCCCGAAATCCCTACATAAATGCTTTGTTTGACAATGATACCGGCTTTTTGCTGCATGCTGTGCGCCTGAATCAGCTCGATTATTCAAGTATCAATCAATACGGTCTTCTGATCTTAAGTCACCTCGAGAGTATTCCCAGCGGATTACAGAATGCATCAGTGGAGTTTGTCAGGAATGGCGGATCGGTCCTGATCGTTCCGTCATCAGAAGATATAGCATTGTCTGGATATAACGGGCTTCTTTCCGACTTCGGCCTGAACGAGTTCACTGTTTTGGACACTGCAAAGGTAAAAGTGGATTATCTAAACCTGCAGGATCCTTTCTTTGATGATGTTTTTGAAGAAGTTCCCGACAATATGGATTTGCCCGTTTCCCAATTACACTACAGGCAAACTTCTCGCACCCGGATTTCTCAAACCCCTCTGATAACTTTGCAGAATGGTAATGTGTTTTTATCCGGCGCCTCTTTTGAAAAAGGTGATGTATTCGTATCCAATGTTCCTTTTGATGATAAATCCGGAAACTTTGTCAGGCATGCCCTTTTTGTTCCGGTTATGTATAAAATTGCTTTGTCGGCTGGCGAACAAAAAAACTTATCATATGATATTGGCAAGACGTATGAGATTGAGATCGATTTTTCATCCGGCGGAGAAGATGATGTGATCAGGATCGCTGATGCCAACAGTGATTTTGAATTTATTCCGGGATTGAGCAGTAAGAACTTCCGAACCTATGTGGATCCGCATGACCAGATCAAAAAGGCCGGTAATTTCCAGGTTCTCTTCGAAAATAAAATAATTGACGGGATTTCATTCAATTACAATCGCAAGGAATCCAACCTGGAAGTATATGATCCGGATCGCCTGGAAAATAAAATAAAAGAATTGGGACAACCCAATATTTCAGTGCTTAAAAACGAAAATGTATCTGTCACCAAAGCGGTAACAGATATTAACAAAGGCACCCGTTTTTGGAAGTTATTTATTATTTTAGCACTCACATTTCTGGCTGGTGAAATTGCAATTATCAGACTTTGGAAATAAGGCGGAAGAAGCAAATGGCGGAAGAGGAAAACAAGAATACGGAAGAACAGAACGAAGAAGAAATTCAGGAAAACCAGGAAGAAACAACTGCATCACAGGGTGAAATGTACAAAGCCCTGAAGCTTTCGGGTATGTATGAGAACTGGTTTCTTGATTATGCTTCTTATGTCATACTGGAACGGGCAGTGCCTGATGTGATAGACGGCCTGAAGCCTGTTCAGCGCAGGATCATGCATGCCATGAAAGAGCTTGATGACGGGCGTTACAACAAAGTAGCCAATATCATCGGTCATACCATGAAGTATCATCCGCATGGTGATGCTTCCATCGGGGATGCCCTGGTGCAACTCGGCCAAAAAGAATTGCTGGTCGATACCCAGGGTAACTGGGGCAATGTGCTCACGGGGGATAGTTCCGCAGCACCCAGGTACATTGAAGCACGGCTTTCAAAATTTGCGCTTGAAGTTGTTTTTAATCCCAAAACCACTGCATGGAAAGCATCCTATGATGGCCGGAACAAAGAACCCCTGACACTGCCTGTGAAATTTCCGCTTCTCCTTGCACAGGGGGTTGAGGGAATCGCTGTGGGACTGGCTTCCAAAATTTTACCTCATAATTTCAATGAACTCATAGATGCTTCTATTCGCTTCCTGCAGGGAAAGGAATTTGAATTATTCCCTGATTTCCTGACAGGTGGTATGGGAGATTTTACAAAGTATAATGACGGATTAAGAGGTTCCAGGATCCGGCTGCGAGCTAAAATCAACAAAGTAGACAATAAAACCCTGTCGATTACCGAGATACCATTCGGAACCACTACAACAAGCCTGATCGACAGCATTGTTGCTGCCAACGACAAAGGCAAGATCAAGGTAAAAAAGATTGACGACAACACCGCCGAACATGTCGAGATCAATATTCACCTGAACCAGGGCATTTCGCCCGATCAAACCATTGATGCACTCTACGCTTTTACCAATTGCGAAGTCTCCATTTCTCCCAATTGTTGTGTGATATATGATGGAAAGCCACAGTTTATAGGAGTCAGTGATATACTGAAAATCTCTACTGACAATACCGTAAGCCTGTTGAAAAAGGAACTGGAGATCCACAGGTTTGAACTTGAAGAAGAATGGCATTTCCTGTCGCTTGAAAAAATATTCATCGAAGAAAGGATATACCGCAAGATTGAAAAATGCACGACCTGGGAATCTGTGCTGGAAACCATCGACAAAGGTCTTGATCCTTTTAAGGATAAGTTTAAAAGAGAAATTACCAGGGAGGATATTGTAAAACTGACAGAGATCCGGATCAAGCGGATTTCCAAATTCAGTTCCGACAAAACAAAGCAGCAGATCGAAGCCATCGAAGGTGAAATTGAGGAGGTCCAGAACCATCTCGATAATCTCATTGATTTTGCAATCAATTATTTCAGGCAAATCAAAAAGAAATATGGCAAGGACAGGGAAAGAAAAACGGAGATCCGAAATTTTGATACCATAGAAGCGAGTATGGTGGCTGCTGCCACACAGAAGCTCTACGTGAACAGGGAGGAGGGTTTTGCCGGAACATCCCTGCGGAAAGATGAATACGTTTGCGATTGTTCCGATATCGACGATTTGATTGTCTTCAGGGAGGATGGTACATTTGTGGTAACCAAAGTGGCACCCAAGACTTTCGTGGGGAAAAATGTGCTACACATCGATGTCTTCAAAAGAAATGACGACCGCACCATTTACAACATGATATACAGGGATGGCTATCGTGGAAATATTTATATTAAAAGATTTCCCGTGCTGGGCGTTACCCGCGACAAGGAATACAATCTGACAAAAGGTACCAAAGGGACTAAGACCCTTTATTTTACAGCCAATCCCAACGGAGAAGCAGAAGTGGTGAAGATCTATCATCGCCCCAAACCCAAGTTGAGGAAGCTGTCTTTTGAATTTGATTTCAGCGAGCTTGCCATCAAAGGGCGCGGAGCGAAAGGAAATATACTGACAAGACATTCCATCCGGGATATCGTGAAAAAGGAAGAAGGCGTTTCCACCCTCGGTGCCATCGATATATGGTATGATGATACCGTGAAAAGACTAAATACCGACGAAAGAGGTATATACCTGGGCGCTTTCAGGGGACAGGATAAGATACTCACCATAATGAAAGAGGGTTACCTGAAGTTTACCCATTACGATGTTTCTACCCACTTTGATGAAGGTATGATCATGATACAGAAATTTGATCCTACAAAGATCATTTCTGTGGTTTATTATGAAGGAGATCAACAAAAATATTATGTTAAGCGATTCCAACTTGAGGAAAATATTGCAATAAACAAGGATTTCGGTTTTATAGGCGATCACAGGGATTCGGAAATGCTTGCCATTTCACTGGATGTTTATCCCAGGGTTAAGATTGAATTTGTGCAAAAAGCTAAAAAACCTGTTGAGGATGAGATTGTTGAATTGCATGAATTTATTGCTGTGAAAAGCATTTCAGCCAGGGGCAAAAGAGCTTCCGGGAAAGAGATCCGGAATATCAAACTGATCGATCCCCTGCCTTATCAGGAGCCGGAAAAAGAAAACGGAGATCAGCCTGAAGTTGCAGAAACGGAAGATCAGTTGAAGGGAAATGAAAATACTGAAAAGAACGTGGAAAGTAATGAACATGCCAGCAATGAATCCGAAATCAAAACGAATACAAAGACCGAAGGGGATGAGAATGATAGCTGGCAAATGACACTGGACCTGTAAAAAACTAATACCATGCTGGATAACAAGATAATCGACATTAATGAAGACGTAAAATGGATAGGTGTTCTGGATGAGGATATCGTAACTTTTGATATCGTTATGGAAACCAAATACGGAACTACCTATAACAGCTATTTTATCGATGCTGAAAAAAAAGCCATTGTTGAAACAACGAAAGAGAAATTCTGGGATGTTTATCTTGATAAGATAAAACGTGTAGTCAATCCCGCGGAAATACAGTACATCATACTGAATCATACCGAACCGGATCATTCGGGGAACCTGAAAAATTTGCTAAACCTGGCACCAGATGCAACGGTTGTGGGCAGCGGAAATGCCATCCGTTACCTGAAAGATCTGATCGGGAATGATTTCCCACACCTGGTCGTGAAAGAGGGTGATACACTGGATCTCGGAAACAAAATGCTCAGATTTATCAGTGCACCCAACCTCCACTGGCCCGATTCCATTTATACATACCTGGAAGAAGATAAGTTGCTCTTTACTTGCGATTCTTTTGGTGCGCATTACTGTACACAGGAGATTTTTGATGATCAGGTGAATGAAGAAAAGTTCGATGATGCCTTCAAGTATTATTTTGATGTGATCCTGAAACCATATAGCAAATTTATGCTCAAAGCCATTGATAAGATCCGCGGTATGGAGATCAATGCCATATGCACAGGCCATGGTCCTGTTTTGCGGTCTAACTGGAAAAAATATGTAGATCTTTCGGAAAAATGGGCAGCCGAATTTGTTAAACAACCCCTCGGTCAGCATGTTTTTATTCCTTATGTGTCAGCATACAATAAAACCGGAATGCTGGCTGAGAGCATAGCCAAAGGAATCAGAAAGGCCGGCGATATTGAAGTGGATGTGCAGGACATAGAACATGCTCCAATCGGTGAACTGGAAGCAAAAATTACCAAAAGTACCGGTTTGGTTGTTGGGTCTCCGGTGATCAACCAGAACATATTGTTACCCATATACAAACTTTTTGCGGTGTTGACACCAATCCGGGATAAGGGCAAACTGTCTGGAGGCTTTGGTTCATATGGCTGGAGCGGCGAAAATGAGAACCTCATCCGGGAAGGTTTGAAAAACCTGAAACTGAAATATTTTGAGGAAGGTGTTTTTATCAAATTTACACCATCTGAAGATGACCTCAAGGCAGCCGAGGAATACGGACTGAATTTTGGTAAAGAACTGCTGGCAGGCAAAAAATAATTTGTTTTTTGAACTGTTATATTTATTCAGTTGTTTAAAAAAAAGGTGAAATATATATTTTATACACTGATCTTCCTGTTTTTACTGGGTTTCATTGCTTCATGCAGTATTGAGCGCAAAATTGCCCGCGATTACATCGACAATGATTCCAAGGGTGCAATCCTTTTGTTCACACCTGATTATGTATTTAAAAAGAGCCTGAAAGAGAAGGAAGTTCAGGATGCTGATCAGTATACAGATGCTCAGTTTGATTCTGTGCTGTTTTACAGGAGTGAGTTTCTTCAATATATCGATGATTCTGTTTTTCTGGAGAAGTTGGTGAATCAATATATTGATGAAATGAAAGCATATGGATTTGATATTTTTACACAGGATTATATCGATCTTTTTATGCAGCAGGATACCACTTCTTTTGTGATCAATATGGCCCAAATTGAGCTGGAAGAATACTTCTATGATTACGAGTTCGAGGAAATGGTAGGCTTTGATACCTACACAGCAAATATTCCGCTGGATGCCATCAATTGCAATGCCTGGTTTGAGATCAAGAGGGTGAATGAAAAAAAACAGGGCAAAGAACAGCTCCTTTTTGCCACCCATTACATTACCGACGACCTCTATGGCCAGTTCAGGCAGAATGTACTGACAGGGGATGTAAAACTTGAATATACTGTAGATTCACTTTACCTGGAAGATATTTACGATTTTGCAGTTGTCCTCGGAACGGAATATGCCATGTATACCTTTGATTACCTCCTGAACAGGCATATAGATGAACAGATCGTGGATGAGAACTACAAAGCACAATATCTTCAATATGATCCCGCTACCGGGAAATTCTTCAATGACCTGGAGGATGGGTTTGAGGTGCTGGAATAGAGTTAATGTTATTAATTGTAACTTTCTGAGGAATTCATAAAGTCATTATTTGCCTGCATAATCAGGCAGCTACTTCTGCCTGGTATACGGCGCCACCTCCTGTCCGGTAAATTCTTTTTTCAGGTATTTGAAATACCCGCTCACAGCAATCATGGCGGCATTATCTGTTGTATATTCAAACTTCGGTATAAAAGTATTCCAGTTATGCTTTTTTTCTGCTTCTTTCAATATACTTCTCAATCCGCTGTTTGCCGAAACGCCACCCGCAATGGCGATTTGCCGGATGCCGGTTTCTTCAGAGGCTTTCAAAAGTTTTTTCATCAGTGTGTTAATGATGACTTTTTGTATGGATGCACAGAGATCTTTCTTGTTTTTTTCAATGAAATCAGGATCTTCTTTCAGGCGATCTCTCAGAAAATACAGTATGGAAGTTTTTAATCCACTGAAGCTGTAATCCAGTTTTGGAATTCTGGGTTCAGGAAAGTCGAATGCATCGGGATTTCCTTCGCGCGCAAGTTTGTCGATCACCGGTCCGCCGGGATATGGAAGCCCCATGATCTTGGCAGCTTTGTCAAATGTTTCACCGGCGGCATCATCCAGGGTTTTGCCAATGATCTGCATGTCGAAATAACCCTTTACCAATACGATCTGGGTATGGCCGCCTGAAACGGTCAGGCATAAAAAAGGAAAGTCAGGATTGGATTTGCTTTCTTCCCGGATGAAATGAGCCAGGATATGGGCCTGCATATGATCCACATCGATTAGGGGAATGTCAAGCCCGAGGGCAAATGATTTTGCAAAAGAAACCCCTACAAGCAATGAGCCCAGAAGTCCCGGTCCTCGTGTAAAAGCAACGGCATGAAGCTGATTTTTGCTTATATTTGCTTCCTTCAGGGCATTGTGTATTACAGGAATGATATTTTGCTGGTGTGCTCGTGAAGCAAGCTCAGGTACAACACCTCCGTATTTTTGGTGTACTTCCTGGTTGGCAGTGACATTGGATAAAATTTTCGTATCACTGCTGATAGCAGCCGATGTATCGTCACATGAAGATTCGATTCCTAAAATATAAATGCTCATAATCAGTTAAACCTAAAAGCGGTACAAAACTATCAAAAAAAGGATTGCCAAAATATTGTTATATGTGCTCGTGGGACTGATCACCCTGCCCGTTTCTCTCTTTGCAATTCTACGTGAGCCGGCTGTTCAGGATGTAGCCGTCCGCATTGCCTCGGTTTACTTTTCCAAACGCTTCGATACCGATATCAGCATTAGAGGTATGTATATTGACTATCTGCTTCGTCTAACACTGAAAGATGTGTTGATTAAAGACAGGCAGGGAGCTGATATTCTACGATCCAGGCAGATTAAAGTGCGGTATGGTGATTTTGATAAGGAAAAACAAATTTTGCGCTTTGACCAGGTATTCCTTGATCAGACCGATATTTCACTGATCAAATATGAGGGGGATACAGCCATGAGTTTTGATTTCATCATCCGGGAGTTTCAGTCTGATGAAACCAATGCCGATACCACGCCACCACTCGTTTTGAAATTCAATAACCTCAAACTCTATGACAGCCGTTTCAGGTTGATGGACCTTAACAAACCCGGGAAGGATACCGGAATGGATTTTAGCAATCTTGATGTGAAGCATATCAATTTAAACATTGACGGGCTTCAGCTAAATGGTGATACAGTTCATTGCGACATCCAGAATCTGAGCGCTGATGAACGATCAGGATTCCATCTTAAAAAATTCAAAGGAATGGTTGAACTGAGCCCTGCCGGACTCACAGTGGAGCACTTAAAAATGATCACCAACAATTCCGAACTTTCCATGAATCTGAAATTTATTTACGATGATTTCAATGCTTTCGGGGATTTTCTCACCGATGTCAGGATCGAAACTGTGATCGGGAATTCCAGGCTTGATCTTTATGATATTGGTTATTTTGCACCTTCTTTGTTTGAACTGGGAAATGAATTTGAGATTTCTGGTACTTTCAAAGGCCCGGTCAGCTCCCTCAGGGCAAAAAATTTTAAATTCGATTTCGGGAAAAGTACAAGTTTAAAAGGCAACCTGACCTTGAACGGTTTGCCCGATATTTATGAAACTTTTGTTGATTTTGATATTGGCGAATTAAAAACTACCGTAGAAGATATCCATGCTTTTAATATTCCGGGTGATGCACCCATACAGGTCCCACAACAGTTTGGGGTGGTGAGCCGGATCAACCTGAAAGGTGATTTTACTGGATTCTACAATGATTTCGTGGCCAACTCACTCATCAAAACAAATATTGGCAATCTGAATACCGATATTGCTCTTACGCACAAGCCGGGCAGCGATTCTGTCTATTATGCAGGTGATCTCCGGGCACATCATTTTCATATCGGGAAGTTTCTGGGCATTGCAGATTATTTTGGAACAATGAACCTGAATACGGCCATTGAAGGATCCGGCTTGTCCGGGAAAACCGCACAGGTTGAACTGAACGGTACGGTGGATTCTCTGGAATTCAAGGGCGAAATGTTTGAAAAGATCAGGATAGAGGGAAATCTTGCAGATAAAAAATTCAATGGTTTTCTGCATGTTGAGGATGAAAAAATCGACCTGGATTTCAAAGGAAAAGTTGACTTCAGCCAGGAAATTCCGGTATTCGACTTTTATGCAGATATCGATAGTGCCGATTTTTACAAATTGAAAATGGCATCACGAGATTCGTTGATGATCCTTTCGACTGTGTTACGTGCAAATTTCAGGGGACTTAAACCGGACGAAATGACCGGGGAACTCGATGTCGACAGCACTGTTTACCTGGAAGCCGGTAAGAAATATGATATGCTGCACCTGGGACTGGAAGTGAGGCATGATTCACTGAAAGCAAAAAATATTGTGCTAAAATCAGATTATGCCGATGCCAGCATTCGGGGCACATTCAGTTTTTCCGATTTGTTCCCTTCCCTGAAAAGGTATTTGGATCATTATCTTGAATTTATCGTGCGGGATTCACCGAAAAACAGAATTAATTTCCACGAGCAGCAATTAATGCTTGAAATTAAACTAAAGCAGACAGATGAACTGACAGACCTGTTTTTGCCACGATTGGATCTGAACGGACTGGCAGGAGTTGAAGGTAACCTGGATACCCGCGAAAACATATTATCGCTTAGTGCACATGCAGACACTATTTATTATGCTGGCTTTCGTTTTGATAAATTTTTTATGAACAGTGATGCAAAACCCGGACAGATTGAGATCATGATGGGGGCTGGCAATTTGCTTTTTAAAGAGGCCACTGAAAATGACAGTGTCAGTCTGGGCATGGACAGCACCATCTTTGCTTCCATCATCCGTCAGGATAGTATTTTGTTCCGGTTGGCCTGGGATGACCGGGAAATTGATGATGAGAATAAGGGAGATGTAAGGGGGTATGTTTCATTTGTAAATTTGCCCATGATTGAGTCCCGGATTACTCGGGCAGATCTCCTTGTGAATGACTCTGCCTGGAGAATCGACAAAGACAATTTTGTTTCGATCGATACTTCTTCCATCAACATAAAGGATTTTGAAATTAAGAGTTCGGGGCAAAGTTTTTCCGTAAATGGTGCTGTTTCTGAAAATCCTGCTGATACCATGGCGCTGATATTCAGTGACTGGCGCTTCAGCAACTTCGACCTGCTGATGGCGGACTCACCCTTTGATCTGGATGGCCGGATCAACGGTGGGGTGAATCTGATCAATATGTACAAGGCACCCAATTTTATCAGCGATATAGAAATAAAGGAGTTTGCAGCAAATAAAGTGAAGCTGGGAGATTTAAGCATTTTTTCAAATTGGGATAATAGCAACAATGCCTTACAGGCTTCAGTGAAAATTCTCAAAGTTGGAAGTACCGGTTCATCAGAAGTGATGAACTTCAGTGGCAAGTACCTTCCCGAGCAATCTGAAGATAATCTTGACTTTAACTTAAACCTTGATAATTTTAATCTGAGGTCCATAGCTCCCTTGATTTCCGACCTGGCAAATGATCTAAAAGGATTTGCCTCTGGAAATGTTCGACTGGGTGGAAATATGAAAAAACCTGAAATACAAGGCTCTTTGAGCCTGATGCGGGCAGGAATGAGAATCAACTATCTGAATGTTCCTTTTGATTTTACAAACCAGATCACGATCTCAGAGAATGCTTTTGTTCTGAAAGATATGGTATTGTATGACTCGCTCGGGAACAAGGCCAGGGTAGAAGGCAAGGTGAGCCATCAATATTTTGATGATATGAAGCTTGATGTAAGCATCTACCCCGAAGATCTGGCGGTGATGAATACAAACAGTCGTCAAAACAGTGTATTCTATGGAAGCGCTTTTGCAAGCGGTGTGGTTGAGATAAATGGGCCATTTGATAATCTGCGTCTGAACATAACCGCGGAAACAGAAAAAGGTACCGATGTTAAAATACCAATTACCGATCAAACCGAGATCTACGACAGGGATTATATAGTATTTGTAAATACTGCCGATACAAGCAGGAAGAAAGAAGAATACAAAGTCAAGCTGGAAGGCCTCGACCTTAACCTGGATCTGACCGCCACACCAGATGCACAGATTCAGTTGTTTCTGCCGGCCAACCTGGGTAACCTGAAAGCCAGTGGCAGTGGCAACATTATCCTGGGTATTAATCCGCAGGGCGATTTCAGCATCAACGGGGATTATGTCATCAAAAGCGGAAGTTTTCTTTTTACCCTGAGAAACCTTGTTAAAAGAAGATTTGACCTTCTTGAGGGCGGGAAGATATCATGGACAGGCAGTCCGTACGATGCAGAGATCGGGGTCAGAGCGATCTACAGGGTGAAATCCTCACTGGCCGGTCTGGGTTTGCAGGTCGATAGTACATCCAATTTCAGTAAAAGGGTAAATGTGAATTGTATCATCGAGTTGAGGGAACAATTATTCGACCCCGAAATACACTTCAGCATACAATTGCCTGGTGTTGATGATCAAACCAGACAACTGGTCTATTCCGTGTTGGATACAAACAACGAAGCCCAGATGAACCAGCAAATGATTTCCTTGCTGGTGCTGGGCAGTTTTAGTTTTCAAACCCAGACTTTTGAACAGTCTTCCTTTAGTTTGCTTTCCAATCAATTGAGCAATTGGCTGGGACAGATCAGCAAGGATTTTGATATTGGGGTGAATTACCGTCCGGGTGATGAGATCTCCGAGGAAGAACTGGAAGTAGCCCTGTCAACCCAGTTGTTCAACAACCGTGTGATCATTGATGGTAATTTTGGTGTGATCGGCGACGACCAGCGAAATGCCAGTAATATCGTGGGAGACGTTAATGTAGAGGTGAAACTTACCGAGGACGGCCGTTTCCGGGTAAGGGCTTTTAACCGTTCCAATTATAATTCCCTCTATGATGTTACGACCTTTGACGATATAGCCCCCTACACCCAGGGAATTGGTATTTTCTATCGAAAAGAATTCAATACCTTTGGTGAATTGTTCCGAAAAAAGAAGAAAGACAAAACTGAACCCGAAACCAATATTCAGTAAATTAGCAATTTTACATCTTGGTTCCGACACCAATTAATCCTGTGAAAAAGTAAAATTGAATAAAACGAATGAGTTTCAGTGTTTATAAATCATCGGCTGGTTCCGGCAAAACTTTCACACTGGTGCGGGAATACCTCACGCTGGTTATATCTGATCCCAATTCCTTCAGGAACATACTGGGAATAACATTTACGAACAAGGCTGCTAATGAAATGAAGGAAAGGGTAATGCAGTACCTGGAGATGCTTTCGGACCCATCAAATCACAGAAATAAATTACCCATGCAGGTTATCCTTCCCGATTTGAAAAACAGGCTCGATCTTCAGGAAAATGAAATTGCGCAGCGCGCACAGAATGTACTGGGTCTCATTCTCCACAACTACAGCGAGTTTGCTATAGGGACCATTGATAGCTTCGTCCATCGTGTTGTTAGAACATTTGCCCACGATCTTTATCTCCCCCTGAATTTTGAGGTGGAACTGGAAGAAGATGAACTGATTGCACGTGCCGTAGATCTTATGATCAGTACGATTGGATCTGACGAAAAGCTTACCAGAATACTGTTAAGTTATACCATGGACAAAGTGGAGCAGGAAAAAAGCTGGAACATTGACAGGGAACTAAGGTCCTTTGCCAGTTCACTCTTGAAGGAAGATGGGCAATTGCATATCCGGAAATTAAAACAACTTTCCAGGGATGATTTTATACATGTTCATGATCAACTAAGAGCCTTTAACGCAAGTTTTGAAAATGAACTGCAAAGCATTGCAGCTCAGTGTATGACGATTATACAAAAAAAACGGATCAGGCCGGAAGCATTCCACTACGGTAAAAATGGTATCTATTCGTATTTTGACCGCATTGCGCATGGAGATTTTTCAAAACTAGAGCCGAACAGCCATGCAGCAAAAACCATAGCTAATGGGAAATGGACTTCAGGAAAAACAACCGTTGCTGAGAAAGAAATTATAGATGCAATTCAAGCAGACCTCAGCCAGGCATACCATAAGATAGTGGAAAAGATTGAGCGGGAAAATCCAAAGTATCAATTGTTTAAAATCTTGTATAACAATATTTATCCCCTGGCTGTATTAAACGAAATATCCTTCTGGATGGACGAGGTCAGGCAAAGCAATAACATCCTGCATATTTCCGAGTTCAACCGACGGATTGCTGAGATTGTGCTGAACGAACCGGTACCATTCATTTATGAGAGACTTGGAGAAAAGTATAAATATTTTCTCATAGATGAATTTCAGGATACTTCAGTACTGCAATGGCAAAATATTTTGCCACTGCTGGAGAACTCACTGGCCATGGATAATTTTAACCTTGTGGTGGGTGATGGTAAACAGGCTATTTACCGTTTCAGGAACGGAGATGTGAAACAATTTGCTGTGTTGCCCGAAATTCCAGGTGCCGCTGAAAATCCTTTGGTCAGGGAGCGTGAATCCATGCTCAAAAGAAATTATAAAGAATATGTGCTGGATCACAATTTCAGGTCGGCGCGGGATATCATTGAGTTCAACAATGATTTTTTTGAATCTGCTGCAAAATCGCTGGCAGAGTCTTATCAGCGGATTTACGAAAAACATGTACAGGCTGCCGGCCAATACGAGAAAAGAGGATATGTAAAAATTTGTCTATTTGACAAAAAAAATGCCAAAGAAAATTTTGAGGAATTTAACCTGAATCAACTGCTATCAGCCGTGAAAGATGCATTGCGGGATGATTTTGCTTTGCGTGACATTGCCGTGATTTGCCGAAGCAATCATGAAGCAGGAATTGCAGCAGCTTTTCTCCTGGAAAAGGAGTTTCCTGTGGTTTCCTCCGAATCGCTTTTGTTGGGAAATTCTCCCCATCTCAATTTTCTTGTTTCTTTGATCAAATACCTTCAGGATCCGGAAGCCAGGCTGAATGAAGTGCATATCGCGACCTTTCTGCAATTGATGAGATCAGGGATGATCGAAAACAATGTGCTTTTTGGGTTGAACGATAAGGAGTCAAAAGGGGATCTTTCTGATCAGGAATTGGATATGCATAAAAATCTGATGGGTCTTTTGAAGGAATGGGGGTACGGATTTAGCAAGGATTATTTGAGAAGTTTATCAATTTACGATCTTTGCGAAGAGCTGATCCGCATTTTCGGCTTTGATGAAAAGCCGGATCCCTTCATACAATTTTTCCTGGATGCGGTATTTGATTTTTCACGAAAGAACAATCCAGGATTTGACAATTTCCTGGAATGGTGGGAGGAGAAAAAAAGCAAACTTACCATTGTGATGCCGGAAAACATGGATGCAATCAGGGTTTTGACGATTCATAAAGCCAAAGGACTGGAATTCCCTGTTGTTGTCTATCCATTTGCCAACAATCATCTCAAATCCTCTCTTAACAGTATGTGGGTGGATCTTAAACCAGTTGTTGCAGACAAACTTAGTGTGGCATATCTGCCAGTTTCGAAAAAACTAATGCAAACCGATTTCAGGGAGCTCTACGAGGAAGAAATGAACAAGTCCCTGCTTGATCTGTTGAACCTGGTTTATGTCGCCATGACGAGGGCAAGTGACAGGCTTTACCTTTTCTCTGAGCATGCTCCCGATAAAAAAAATGAGATCAATTCAATTCCAAAACTGATAACACTTTTTTTAACAGATCATAAATTAATCGACAATAACCAAAATGAGTTTGAATTCGGGAAAAAGGTACCAAAGTCCCGGAAGACTGATCAGATAAATGTATTGAATGAATTGCAGGATTTTCATTCATACGATTGGCGGGAACGTCTTTTACTTTCTACAGCAGCTCCCGATCAATGGGATGTTGAAAATTTTGATAAAAAGAGAGAGTACGGTAAAATGGTACATCTGGTTCTCTCACGCATTCATACCAAAAATGACCTGGACAGTGTTCTGGATGAATTTAAATTCAGGGGAATGATCAACGACTTGGAAAGATCTGATCTGAATCAATATTTGAACAAGCTATTGGAGAGCCCGGAATTAAAACCTTATTTTGAAAAAGATAGCATAATTTATGCGGAGAAGGAAATCATGTTGCCCGATGGAAAATCATATCGCCCCGATCGTGTTGTATTCAAGGATTCTGAAACCATTATCCTGGATTATAAAACCGGTCAGCAGCAGAAGAAACATATAAGTCAAATTAAACAGTATGCCTCGATCCTGAAAGATATGGGCTACCAAAATGTAAAAACTGTACTGGTTTATGTTGGTGAAGAAAATGAGGTGGTTGAGGTTTGAGTTGATAGTCGGCATTCGACAGTTGCATTTGCAGTTGCAGTGGCAGTGGCAGTGGCAGTAGCAGTAGCAGTTGCAGTTGCAGTATCCGGTTTATAAATTGTGTTCGAATATGAACGCTGGCGTACGTTTTCGTAAAAACCGATGAGATTGAATAAACATAAAATATTACTTTTGAAAGACTTACATCGATGGCATATTTCATGCTTAAGCAGAAATCAATTAACAAAAACTTATTGATATGAGAAATTGGATTTTATTAGTAATGTTCTTGGCTGCAGGAATGATGAGCAGCAGAGGACAGGAGGAAGCAAGATTGATGAGATTCCCGGCCATCCATGGCGGACAGGTAGTGTTCAGCTTTGCCGGAGATCTTTATACAGTTGAAAAAGACGGGGGGATTGCCCGGAAGCTTACAAATGACGAAGGTTATGAAGCTTTTGCCCGTTTTTCACCAGATGGGGGCAATATTGCCTTTACCGGTCAGTATGATGGAAATACCGAGGTTTATCTTATCCCATCAGAAGGCGGCATTCCCAAGCGTCTTACCTATACAGCAACCCTCGGGCGCGATGATATTTCCGATCGCATGGGACCGAATAATATCGTGATGACCTGGAAGAATGATGATCAGATTGTTTTTCGTTCCCGCATGAAAAGTTTCAATGCATTCAAAGGTCATCTTTTTGAAATTTCAAAGGAAGGTGGACTGCCCGAACAATTGCCTTTTGCAGTTGGTGGATGGTGCAGCTTTTCACCCGATCAGGATAAAGTAGCCTATAACCGGGTGTTTCGTGAATTCAGAACCTGGAAATATTACCGGGGTGGTATGGCCGATGATATCTGGATCTTCGACTTTAATACAAAAGAATCCCGGAATATTACCAATACCGAAGCACAGGACATTTTTCCAATGTGGCATGGCGATAAGATCTATTTTCTGTCGGATCGCGACCGTACCATGAACCTATTCGCATATGATCTTAAAACCGACGAAACAGAAAAGATCACTGATTATACAGAATATGACATCAAGTTCCCTTCCCTGGGCAAGGATGCCATTGTTTATGAAAACGGGGGCTATCTTTATTACTATGATCTGAACAGCGGTGAGATCAACAAAATTGAAGTGAAAATTGCCAATGACTTCATTCTGGCTCGCGACCAGATGAAGGATGCAAGCAAAAAGATCACTTCCTATGCGATCTCACCCAAGGGTAAAAGAGCTGCTTTTACAGCCAGGGGTGATGTGTTTACCGTTCCAGCAGAGAATGGCATCACTGTAAACCTGACCCAGAGTCCGGGAGCACACGACAGGAATGTTGAGTGGTCGCCTGATGGAAAATATCTTTCGTTTATTTCTGACATGAGTGGAGAAGACGAACTTTACATCATTAAACAGGATGGAAGTGAATCCCCCGTGCAGTTGACAGAGGGTAGCAATACATATGAATACAACCCGATCTGGTCGCCCGACAGCAAGAAACTGCTCTGGAGTGACAAGGAATTGCGGTTGCGTTTCATCGACATTGAAACAAAGCAGATTACGGAAGTAACACAGGCCGAAGCCTGGGAAATCAGGAGTTATGCCTGGTCACCCGACAGCAAATGGATTACTTATACACTCCCCAGGAACAAGGCTTCGTCGAAAGTTTATATCTATGGCCTGGAGGACAATGAAAATCATGCTGTGACCGGCGATTGGTACGATGCCGGTTCTTCTTCCTTTAGCTCGGATGGAAAATATCTCTTCTTTGCCTCTTCCAGGGATTTCAATCCAATATACAGTCGTACGGAATGGAATCATGCCTACCAGGATATGGAAGGGATTTATTTCCTGACACTGCAGAAAGATACGCCATCACCTCTGGCCCCTGAAAATGATCAGGTGGAAATTGAGCAGGTTGGAGAAGAGGATGAAAAGAGAGATGCTGAAAAAGACGGTGGCAAAGATGAGGATGTAAAGATTGACTTTGACGGGATCATGGATCGTATTATCCATATACCTGCAAGCGCGGGAAATTACCGTTCCATTCATGCCATCGGGGATAAGGTATATTACGTGCGTTATTCCTCCAAAAAGGCTAAGATAGGTTTTTATCTCTATGATATGGAAAAGGAAAAGGAAACCAAACTTGGTGATTTCGGGAATTATATTATTTCTGCCGATCAGAACAAGATCCTGATCTCAAAAGGTGGTGGTAAATATGCCATAACAAATCTACCCACTTCTCCTTTGAAAATCGAAGATTACCTTGATCTTTCCAACATGAAGGTATGGGTTGAAATGCAGGCCGAATGGCAACAGATCTTTGATGAGGCCTGGCGGCAGATGGGTGATTTCTTTTATGCAGATAATATGCATGGACAGGATTGGGATGCTATTCATGACAAATACAAGCCACTGGTTAAATATGTAAGAAACCGGGATGATCTGAATTACATCATTGGGGAAATGATCGGAGAATTGAATGTTGGTCATGCCTACGTGAGTGGTGGTGATAAAACAAAACCCGAACGGATCAAGACTGGTTTGCTGGGAGCCGAATTATCAAGAGATAAATCAGGATATTATAAGATTGATAAGATTTTGAAAGGCGAAAACTGGACCAGCAAAGGGAGGTCGCCCCTTACAGAAGTGGGTGTTGATGTGGAAGAAGGTGACTACATCATCGCTGTGAACGGGGAACCGACCAATGACATGGAAAACATTTATCTTAGTCTGATCAATACGGCTGGCAAGCAGGTTGAACTTGCGGTAAATGACAAACCCAAAGAGGAAGGCGCTCATAAAGTCCTGGTGATTCCAACCGATGATGAGTCTCAATTATACTATTTTACCTGGGTGCGCAACAACATCAAAAAGGTAAATGAAGCAACCGACGGACAGGTTGGATATCTCCATATCCCGGATATGGGCCCAGGTGGTTTGAATGAGTTTGTGAAATATTTCTACCCTCAGTTAAGCAAGAAAGCTCTGATCATCGATGACAGGGGCAATGGTGGTGGCAATGTATCGCCTATGATCATCGAGCGCCTCAACCGCGAACTGGTAATGCTGGGAACAGCAAGAAATATTAAAAGCATAACCACACGGCCAGCTCAAATCCACGTGGGGCCTAAAGTTTTGCTAATCGACCGCTATTCTGCCTCCGATGGTGATCTGTTTCCCTATCAGTTCAAACAACTTGAAATTGGTCCGGTGATCGGTGTAAGATCCTGGGGCGGTGTTGTGGGTATTCGTGGCTCACTGCCTTTTATCGATGGTGGCGACTTGCGTAAGCCCGAATTTGCACCTTACGACCTGGCCGGCGAAAAATGGGTGATCGAAGGCTATGGCGTAGATCCCGATATAGAGATCGACAATGATCCCTACAAAGAATACATGGGCGAAGATGAGCAACTCAACAAGGCCATTGAAGTTGCCCTGAAAGAACTGGAGGATTACGAGGAGTTGCCGGAGAAGCCGTCATTTCCCGATAAAACAAAGTAAAAGGCGCTAAGAAATAAAACCGCAAAGGCGCGAAGGCGCTAAGAAATTGTTTTGGGAGGCGCGAAGTTGTTTAACCGCAAAGGCGCGAAGGCGCTAAGGAATTGTTTTGGGAGGCGCGAAGTTGTTTAACCGCTGAGGCGCGAAGGCGCTAAGAATGGTATTAACTTAAGAGTTGGTGAATTACAGCCAGCAGGAAAAGACGAGGGTCTCACTTACAGTGAGGCTCTCGTCTATTGGATGCCAGTTATGCTTGCAAAGTGGCCCCGCCTATTTATAATCCTGATAAATTACATATTTTCTTCATGGGTATATAATTCTTTATAAATTTATCCATCATAGCCAAAACCATTATCATGAAGTACAGTTTTATCCAACTTTTTCTGATATTGTTGCTTGGCTCATGGGATGCAGGCAGGTATTCATCCAATGTGGGTATGTATAAGACCACTTACCCGGGCCAAAAAGAAGATATCTAATTGTATCTGAATATGTACGATTCGGATACTTTGAAAGTTCCTGTGGGATTTACATTGAGGAAGTAACCATTTTTTGATGATAATATGAAAACTAAACATTATTTTTTCCTTCTATTGGTTTTGATAAGCATTAATTTGCCGGCCCAGTTCCTGATCCCGATTATCATTCCCTATGAAGGTTATAAATGTCATTCAAAAGATGAGATCGCACGGGATTATTATCGCAAGGCAGTTGATAATTTTTATAAAAATGTACCGGCATCCATTGCTTATTTCAAAGGAGCCATTGCAAGGGATAAATACTTCTGTGATGCGTATTTTGGATTGATTCAATCCTATAAGAAGAATCAGGAGTTTGATAAAGCCTTGGAACAGGTGAATCTTGCACTTGACCTGAATGCCCTCGATCCCTGGCTGGTTAAGCAGAAAGGTTTTTTGCTTTTCAGAACTGGGGAATATCACAAAGCGGCAAATTATTACGATAGTCTGAGCAGGTTGCAACCGAGGGGAACACTCTGGCAGTTTTTACTGGCTGAATCACTGATCAAGTTAAATCTGCTGGATAGCGCCAAGAAAATCACCATGCAGATGGAATACATCGAAGGTCATCTGGAAGGAGCTGACGGTAATTCTTACAGCCTATTGTTACAGGGTAAAATTTACTGCCATTTAAAAGATTATAAAACCGCATTAAAAGCTTTCGATTTGATTAAAGACGAATTCAAGCAACGTCCTGATTTTAACTACTACTATGGTTTGGTACTGTTAAATAAAGAAGATGCAAATGAAAAGAAAGCACTTCGATATTTCAGGAAAGCAAAGCGAAAAGGATATTATGATTTCGATCCGAAAATTGAAGCATTGCTTAACCGATAAATAAACAACCGCCCCCCACGAAGAATTTCAAATTTCAAAATTTTATATCATTAGTGTCCGGGTAATTTATGGAGATTCCTCGCCTTCGCTCGGGATGAATGGTAATTTGGGATATCTGAAGGGAGAGGGGGTACACTGGCGGCAAAGCCGCCAGTGTACCCCCTCTCCCTTCCCAAATACTTGAAAAACTGTCACTCCGAGCGAAAGCGAGGAGTCTCTGGGCTTTTACCCGGACAGTAGTGATAAAAAAATAAGAAATACGTTTGGTAATACATAGGAATATGAGCGGCATGCAGTGCCCAGCGAGTATTCCCGGTTGAACTAAATCCATACCCTTGCTATGTACTTTACGACGCTTTTGGTTGTTTTTGGGAAGGTGTTTTGAAGTGAGGAAAGCAAAAATCTGTACCAAGAGGGCTTATTCAACATCGTAATTCTAACATAGAAACGGACAAAGCAAAATTTCATAAAACAGGAAAAAATATATACATTAACAACAATTATAGAAATCTTAGACTGACAATAAATTCTTATACCAATCGAATAATTGCAGCAGACAGGTTGAATGAAAAAACAATGAAATAACAATTAGACTATGTTTCAAGAGCCGAAAAACTATAGCGACAGCCGATACAGTGATAAATAAAATGAAATATGCCGGTCAGTCATCCATACATTTCTCCGGATGAGAGTTATTTGGTTTTTGATTCCAGTAAGCCTGGTGGTTATGGAAGTACAGATTAATATATTGTCAGATAAAAAAAACAGCCTCCTACTCAGAAAGCTGTTCAATAACTTAAAATTCAAAACTCAAAATTCTTATGCCTGTGCCGTCGGCCCCCCGAAATTCATCGGCGGCATGCCTTCTCCCGGCGTCGGCTCTTTGATCTCTCCGTGCATTTTTTCATACTTCTGTATGTTGTCCTGCAGGGCACGTAATAATCTTTTCGCGTGTTGTGGTGTTAGCACGATGCGTGATTTTACCTTTGCCTTTGCAATACCCGGCATCATCTTGATGAAATCAACGATGAATTCGGCGTTGGAATGGGTGATCATTGCAAGATTGGCATAAATGCCTTCTGCGATCTCTTCGCTTAATTCGATGTTGATTTGCTTTTGTTTATTTTCTTTTTTGTCTGCCATAACTTATCATTTTAAGCAAATGGCTGCTGCTGGTTTAGCAACGGCCATTTGATTTATTTTAAAAATATTTTATTCTTCTTCAGGTGTATCGAAATCCTCGGTCTTCCCCGACATCATTGCTTCGTATTCTTCCATGGAGCCAACGATCATTTTGTCATATTCCCTGAGACCTGTTCCGGCCGGGATCTTATGACCCACGATCACGTTCTCTTTCAGTCCGAGTAGATCATCGCGTTTTGCCTGTATGGAAGCCTGTGTGAGCACCTTGGTCGTTTCCTGGAAGGAAGCAGCGGAAATCCAACTGTTGGTTTGCAGGGATGCTTTCGTAATACCTTGCAATACCTGTTTGGCGGTTGCCGGCTGGGCTTCCCGGGATTCGATCAGCTTCTTGTCTTTCCTCTTCAATACCGAATTTTCATCACGCAGCTTGCGGGCACTCACGATCTGTCCTGATTTGTAATTGACCGAATCGCCCGGATCGGTAATTACCTTCTTGCCAAAGATTTCATCATTCTCTTCCTGGAAGTCGATTTTGTTGACCAGTTCTCCTTCGAGGAATTTGGTATCACCCGGATCAACCACTTCTACCTTACGCATCATCTGGCGTACGATGATCTCAAAGTGTTTATCATTGATCTTCACACCCTGCAGGCGGTAAACCTCCTGTATCTCGTTCACGATATATTCCTGCACCTTCATGGGACCCTTGATCGCAAGAATGTCAGCGGGTGTGGTAGCACCTTCGGAAAGGGGTGTACCTGCTTTCACATAGTCATTCTCCTGTGCCAGGATTTGTTTTGAAGTAGCGATGAGGTATTTTTTCTCTTCGCCTGTTTTCGAGGTAATGATCACTTCCCTGTTGCCGCGTTTCAGTTTCTTTCCGAAAGAAACGATACCATCAATCTCTGAAACCGTGGCCGGATCGGAAGGATTCCTTGCTTCGAACAATTCCGTAACCCTGGGCAAACCACCCGTGATATCACCTGATTTTCCAACAGCGCGCGGTATCTTGACAAGCGTATCACCCGCAGTGATATTTTGTCCCTCTTCAACTGTGATATGTGCGCCAACAGGAATATCATATGTTTTTAGGGTGTCACCCGATTTGGATTTTACAAGGATCTTCGGATTTTTGGATTTTGTGCGGGACTCCACGATCACCTTTTCATAGTAACCGGTTTGTTCATCAGATTCAATGCGATAGGTCTGGCCTTCAACAATATTCTCAAATGCCAGAGTACCACTTGCTTCAGAAATGATCAGGGCGTTGTATGGATCCCAGTCAGCAATTAGTTCGCCTTTTTTTACGGTATCTCCATCATGTTTGTAAAGGTGAGAACCATAAGGGATGTTTCCTGAAGTGAGGATTACCTTTGTGTTTTTATCAAGAATCCTCATTTCGGCAGAACGCCCGACTACGATGTCGAATTTATTGCCTTCTTTGTTTTTATAATCGATCGATCTGAGTTCATCAATCTCCAGGATGCCATCGTATTTGGCCATGATCTTGGAAAGAACTGCGATATTGGAAGCAGTACCCCCCACGTGGAAAGTACGCAATGTGAGCTGTGTACCGGGTTCACCAATTGACTGGGCTGCGATTACTCCTACAGATTCTCCCTTTTGCACCATTTTACCGGAAGCCAGGTTGCGGCCATAGCATTTGGCACAAATACCCTGCTTGGATTCACAGGTAAGCCCAGAACGGATCTCAACTGCCTCTATGGGTGAATCCTCTATGTACTGACTCAATTCTTCATTCAGCTCTTCACCGGCCTTTACGATTAATTCTCCTGTTTGCGGATGATAAATATCGTGCAGGGTTGTCCGTCCCAGTATCCTGTCATACAGAGTTTCTACCACTTCCTCATTTTTCTTGAGCGCTGTGGTGGTCAATCCTCTCAATGTTCCGCAGTCTTCTTCCGATACAACAACATCCTGCGCAACATCTACAAGACGACGGGTCAGATAACCGGCATCAGCAGTTTTGAGCGCAGTATCTGCCAGACCTTTACGGGCACCGTGCGTTGAAATAAAATATTCCAGCACCGAAAGTCCTTCTTTAAAGTTTGAAAGGATCGGGTTTTCGATGATCTCACCTCCGGTTGCGCCTGATTTCTGCGGTTTCGCCATTAGTCCCCTCATCCCAGACAACTGACGAATTTGTTCCTTGGAGCCACGGGCACCGGAATCGAGCATCATGTAAACGGCATTGAAACCCTGCTGATCTTTGGAAACTTTTTCCATCAGAGCATGGGTTAATTTGGAGTTGGTGTGTGTCCAGATATCAATGATCTGATTATAACGTTCGTTGTTGGTGATGAACCCCATGTTATAGTTGGCCAACACCTCTTCCACCTCTTCATTTGCCTGCTGGATCAGATCTTCTTTGATCTTTGGAACAATTACATCATCCAGGTTGAATGACAATCCTCCTTCAAAGGCCATTTTATATCCCATCTCCTTGATATCATCAAGAAATTTGGCAGTTTTGGCTGTTCCTGTTCTTTTTAATATGTCGCCAATAATATCACGCAATGCTTTTTTGGTAAGCAACTGGTTGATATAACCGTATTCTATGGGTACCACTTCATTGAAGAGTATTCTTCCAACGGTGGTTTCTGTAATTTTCTTAACAAGTTCTCCGTTTTCCCTGACTTTCAGCATCACATTTACGATGGCGTGCATGTCCACTTTGCCTTCATTGTATGCAATAATGGCTTCTTCAGGTCCGTAGAATTTCATGCCTTCACCTCTGACCGGATGTTCTTTGGTGTTTTTCCGGGCTTTGGTAATGTAATAAAGGCCGAGAACCATATCCTGGGATGGAACCGTAATGGGGGCTCCATTGGCAGGATTCAAAATATTATGTGAGGCCAGCATCAATATCTGGGCTTCCAGGATGGCTGCATTTCCCAAAGGCACGTGTACTGCCATCTGGTCACCGTCGAAGTCGGCGTTGAATGCGGTACAAACGAGGGGGTGCAACTGTATGGCTTTGCCCTCGATCAGTTTGGGTTGGAAAGCCTGTATACCCAGCCTGTGAAGGGTAGGGGCGCGGTTCAGCATCACAGGATGACCTTTCAGAATGCTCTCGAGAATATCCCAGACTACAGGATCTTTCCTGTCGACGATTTTTTTGGCAGATTTAACTGTTTTCACAATTCCTCTTTCCAGCAGCTTGCGGATGATAAATGGCTTGAAAAGTTCGGAAGCCATTTCTTTGGGCAAACCACATTCGTTGAGCTTTAGTTCCGGACCCACCACGATTACTGAACGTCCCGAATAATCGACACGTTTACCAAGCAAGTTCTGACGAAAACGGCCCTGTTTTCCCTTGAGGCTATCGCTCAATGATTTGAGCGGCCGGTTGGATTCTGTTTTGACTGTGTTGGCTTTTCTTGAATTATCGAACAATGAGTCGACTGCCTCCTGCAACATGCGTTTTTCATTGCGCATGATCACATCGGGTGCCTTGATCTCGATCAATCTCTTCAAACGGTTGTTGCGGATGATCACCCTCCTGTAAAGATCGTTCAGGTCGGAGGTGGCGAAACGGCCACCATCCAGTGGTACCAGTGGTCTCAGCTCAGGCGGGATTACCGGTACAACTTTTACGATCATCCATTCGGGACGGTTTTCAATCCTTGTTTTGGCATCGCGGAAAGCTTCGAATACCTGGAGGCGTTTCAGGGCTTCCTGTTTTCTTTGTTGCGATGTTTCTGTATTGGCTTTATGTCTGAGATCGAAAGATGTCTTGTCCAGGTCGAGACGGGCGAGCAAGTCATGAATTGCTTCCGCACCCATCTTTGCGATGAACTTATCAGGATCGCTGTCGTCGAGATGTTGGTTTTCCGGTGGCAATGCTTCCAGAATATCGAAGTATTCTTCTTCTGTGAGGAAGTCCAGGTATTTGATACCATCCCGTTCTTTGATACCCGGATTGATCACCACATATCTTTCGTAATATATGATGGATTCAAGCTTTTTACTCTGCAGTCCGAGTAAATTGCCAATCTTGTTGGGCAGTGATCTGAAAAACCAAATATGTGCAACCGGGACAACCAGTTGAATGTGTCCCATTCTTTCCCTTCTCACTTTCTTTTCGGTTACCTCAACACCGCACCTGTCGCAAACGATACCTTTGTATCGAATCCGTTTATATTTTCCACAATGACATTCCCAGTCCTTTACCGGTCCGAAAATCCTTTCGCAGAAAAGCCCGTCTCTTTCGGGTTTGTACGTTCTGTAGTTGATGGTTTCCGGTTTCAGCACTTCACCGCTTGATCTTTCCAGAATCAGCTCGGGAGAGGCAAGACTGACGGTAATGGATGAGAAATTGCTATTGATCGTGGTTTCTTTTCTGAATGCCATATTTTAGAATTCCTTTATTTTTAAATAAAAAAAGATTCGATTAAGCCGGGAAAGGCTTAATCGAATGTTATATTCAATCCCAGTCCATTCAATTCATGTACAAGTACATTGAAAGATTCCGGGATGTTGGGAACAGGCATATTCTCGCCTTTTACCATGGTTTCATAGGCTTTGGCACGGCCAATCACATCATCCGATTTCACGGTGAGTATCTCCTGCAGCACATTGGAAGCGCCAAAAGCTTCGAGTGCCCAAACTTCCATCTCACCAAAACGCTGACCACCAAATTGTGCTTTACCACCGAGTGGCTGCTGGGTGATGAGTGAATAGGGTCCGATAGAACGGGCGTGCATCTTGTCATCCACCATGTGATGGAGTTTCAGAATATAAATATATCCCACTGTGGCCGGTTGATCGAATCGTTTTCCGGTACCTCCGTCGTAAAGATAGGTCCTTCCGTTCGCGGGCAAACCGGCCTGTTTGAGGTAATCATTGATCTGATCAACGCTGGCTCCGTCGAAGATCGGGGTGGCAAATTTCAGCCCCAGTTTCTTTCCGGCCCAGCCGAGAACACTCTCGTAAATCTGACCGAGGTTCATCCTGGAGGGTACGCCCAAAGGATTCAATACGATATCAACGGGTGTTCCGTCTTCCAGGAACGGCATATCCTCTTCGCGTACGATCTTGGCCACAATGCCTTTGTTGCCGTGTCGTCCGGCCATTTTATCACCAACCTTCAGCTTGCGCTTCTTGGCGATGAAAACTTTGGCCATTTGCACAATACCACTGGGAAGATCGTCACCAACGGTGGCAACAAATTTCTTCCTGTTATAAACACCCAGTAGTTCTTTATATTTAATGATATAATTGTTGATCAGGACCTTGATCAGTTCATTTTTGTGTTTATCCGTTGTCCATTTGTTCGGATTGATATCCACGTAATCAAGTCCCATCAAAACTTTCTGTGTGAACTTGGATTTCTTGGGGATGATCTCCTCGCTGTATTTGTTGAATACACCCTGGGATGTTTTTCCACTAACCAGAACAGTCAGCTTATCCACGAGTTTGGATTTCAATTCTGCCTGTTTCTGTTTGTATTCTTCATCCAGTACGGCTGTAACATCCTTTTCCTTCGATTTTGACTTACGGTCGCGGATGATCCTGGAGAACAATCTTTTGTCGATAACGACACCATTCATTGAAGGTGGTGCTTTCAGGGATGCATTTTTTACATCGCCTGCTTTGTCACCAAAAATGGCCCTCAGTAACTTTTCTTCAGGGGTGGGATCGCTTTCACCTTTTGGTGTGATCTTGCCGATCAGTATATCACCTTCCCTGACTTCAGCGCCGATTCTGATCAGGCCGTTTTCGTCAAGCTCTTTGGTAGCTTCTGAACTTACGTTTGGGATATCGTTTGTCAGCTCCTCTACACCACGCTTGGTGTCGCGCACTTCCAGGGTAAACTCCTCAATGTGCAAGGATGTGAAGATATCCTCTTTCACCACTTTCTCCGACAATACGATGGCATCTTCAAAATTGTATCCTTTCCAGGGCATGAATGCCACCATGAGGTTTTTGCCAATAGCAACCTCACCATCCTCTGTGGCGTAACCTTCGCAGAGTACCTGTCCATTGATTACCTTGTCTCCTTTCCTGACGGAAGGAATCAGGTTGATACAGGTGTTCTGGTTTGTTCTTGCAAACTTGGTAAGATTGTATCTTTTTACGTCATCATCGAAACTTACCAATTTTTCTTCTTCGGCTCTCGAGTAGCGTATCACGATCTCATTGGCGTCAACGTATTCAACGATCCCGTCACCTTCTGCTGTGATGAGTACCCGCGAATCCTTGGCTGCCTGTCTTTCGATGCCTGTACCCACAATGGGTGCTTCCGATTGAAGCAAGGGCACAGCCTGCCGCATCATGTTCGAACCCATGAGCGCCCTGTTGGCATCATCGTGTTCCAGGAAGGGGATCAGTGAAGCTGCAATGGAAGCGATCTGGTTAGGCGCGATATCAATAAAGTTTACCTTTTCCCTTTCAATGATTGGGTAGTCGGCCTGATATCTTGCCTTGACTTTTTCGTTCTTGAAGCTTTTTCCGTCTTTTTCCAGCACCGTATTGGCCTGTGCGATGATCTTGTCTTCTTCTTCCTCGGCACTTAGGTAGACCGGTTGCTCACCCAGGTCTATCTGGCCTTCATTCACAACCCTGTAAGGAGTTTCAATAAAGCCGAGCTTATTGATCTTGGCATACACACAGAGTGAAGATATCAGACCAATGTTGGGCCCTTCCGGCGTTTCAATGGTACACAAACGTCCGTAGTGCGTGTAGTGCACGTCACGTACTTCAAATCCTGCTCTTTCCCTTGAAAGACCACCGGGGCCGAGAGCCGAAACCCTTCTCTTGTGGGTCAGCTCTGAAAGCGGGTTTGTTTGATCCATGAACTGGGAAAGCTGGTTGGTACCAAAGAAGGAATTGATAACAGAAGAAAGTGTTTTTGCATTGATCAGGTCGGTTGGTGTAAACACCTCGTTATCCCGTACATTCATCCTTTCGCGTATGGTCCGTGCCATGCGTGCAAGTCCAACACCGAACTGTGAATAGAGCTGTTCGCCCACGGTTTTAACCCTTCTGTTGCTCAGGTGATCGATATCGTCAACCTCTGCTTTGGAATTCACCAGTTCGATCAGGTATTTGATGATTGAAATGATATCTTCCTTGGTCAATACCTTGATATCTTCAGAAACATCAAGTTCCAGTTTTTTATTAATCCTGTATCTTCCCACATCACCCAGGTCGTATCGCTTATCCGAGAAGAATAATTTTTCGATGATTCCCCTGGCTGTTTCTTCATCCGGTGGTTCTGCATTACGCAATTGCCGGTAAATATATTCAACGGCTTCACGCTCCGAATTGGTTGTATCTTTCTGCAAAGTATTGAAGATTAGTGCATAGTCATTTACATTGGCATCTTCTTTATGCAGAAGGATGGTTTTGACACCGGCATCGGTGATTTGCTCGATGTGTTTATTTTCCAGTACGGTTTCACGATCAACGATCACTTCGGTACGTTCAATGGAAACGACTTCACCTGTATCCTCATCAACAAAATCCTCTATCCAGGAACGCAATACTCTGGCTGCCAGTCTGCGGCCGATTACGCGTTTCAGTCCGGCTTTGCTCACCTTCACTTCTTCCGCGAGGTCGAATATTTCCAGGATCTCTTTATCACTTTCATAACCGATGGCCCTCAAGAGTGTAGTAACGGGCAATTTCTTTTTCCTGTCGATATAGGCAAAAAGAACATTGTTTATATCGGTTGTGAATTCCATCCATGATCCTTTGAAGGGAATGATACGGGCGGAGTACAATTGCTGTCCGTTGGCGTGATAACTGGTTCCGAAGAAGACTCCGGGTGATCTGTGCAACTGCGATACAACAACGCGTTCCGCACCATTGATGATAAATGTTCCACGAGGGGTCATATAAGGAATCATGCCCAGGTAAACATCCTGGATGATCGTTTCGAAATCCTCATGATCCGGATCCGTACAATACAATTTTAATTTTGCCTTGAGTGGGACACTGTATGTCAATCCGCGTTCGATACATTCGTCCATGGAGTATCTGGGCGGATCGATAAAGTAATCCAGGAATTCAAGCACAAAGTTGTTTCGCGCGTCAGTGATCGGGAAGTTTTCGCTGAATACTTTGTACAGGCCTTCATCAACACGATTTTCAGGATTTGTTTCCAGTTGGAAAAAATCCTGAAAAGATTTTAATTGAATGTCAAGAAAGTCGGGGTAATCAGCGTATGCTTTTGTCTGGGCGAAACTTATTCTATCTTTTGTTTTTACTGCCAAGGTTTTATGTTTTTAAGTTTGTAGTTCAGTTAATTAATAAGGGATTTACAAATGCCCGTTCCAAAAAAAGGCAGGAATTGATCGATCAATCCCTACCTTTTCTTTATAACTACTTACTTAACCTCAACCTCTGCTCCAGCTTCTTCCAATTGAGCTTTCAATGCTTCAGCTTCGTCTTTAGAAACACCTTCTTTAATTGCTTTCGGGGCTGAATCAACCAGTTCTTTTGCTTCTTTAAGTCCGAGACTTGTCAGTTCTTTAACCAGTTTAACAACGGCCAATTTTGACTGCCCGGGAGCATTGATGATCACATCAAATTCGGTTTGTTCCTCTTTTTCTTCGCCTTCACCACCACCTGCGGGTCCGGCCATAGCAACAGCGGCTGCTGCGGGTTCAATACCATATTCCTCTTTAAGAATATCTGCTAATTCATTTACTTCCTTTACAGTTAAGTTAACCAACTGTTCTGCAAAAGCTTTTAAATCTGCCATTTTTATTTACTTTTAATTGTTTTTAAAATAATTTCTTTACTATGATTGAATTATTCTGATTTTTCAGATAATGTTTCCAGAATTCCGGATAGTTTGTTACCACCCGATTGCAGCGATCCAATAACATTTTTAACCGGTGACTGCAACAATGCGATAACATCGGCGATAAGTTCGTTTTTGGATTTTATGCTGGCAAGCATGTCCAGTTTATCATCACCCAAATAAACGACTTCTTCCACAAATGCGCCCTTGATAACGGGTTTATCTGATTCCTTGCGGAATTCTTTGATTAATTTTGCAGGGACATTGCCCGCTTCGGCATACATGATTGAAGTGGGGCCCTTGAGAATATCGAATAATTCATCAAAATCCTTGTCATCAACTTTTTCCATTGCTTTTCTGAGCAATGTGTTTTTTACAACCTCCAGCTTAACATTCTTGTTAAAGCAGAGTCTTCTGAGCTTTGAAGTCTTGACAGCATCCAGATTGGAGATGTCGGTAATGTAGAAATAGTTACTTTGCTTCAGATCCTCTGCAATATGGTCGATAAGCTGGTTTTTTTCTTCTTTTTTCATAACTGCTAATATTCAGTTTAATATGAAAGAATTACACCGTAAATGATTTGGGTTCAATTTTCAAACCCGGGCTCATCGTACTGGACAAATAAACACTTCTTACATAGGTACCCTTTGCGGCCGGAGGTTTAAGTTTCATGATCGTAGTCATTAACTCCTTTGCATTTTCAATCAGCTTTTGCTGTTCGAAAGATGATTTGCCAACGGATGCATGTATGATACCATATTTGTCTACTTTGAAGTCGATTTTACCGGCTTTTACATCGTTTACGGCATTACCAATATCCATGGTAACTGTACCTGTTTTTGGGTTGGGCATGAGCCCACGGGGGCCCAATATCTTACCCAGGGGGCCTACTTTGGGCATGACGTTGGGCGTACAAATCACCACGTCAAAATCCGTCCAGCCACCTTTGATTTTGTCGACGAACTCATCGAGTCCAACAAAATCGGCACCCGCTTCCTTTGCTTCTTCTTCTTTGTCGGGGGAGCATAAAGCAAGCACCCTGACAGTTTTTCCGGTACCGTGCGGGAGGGTAACAGTTCCACGAACCATCTGATTAGCTTTTCTGGGATCAACTCCCAAGCGAATATCCATATCAACGGAGGCATCAAATTTCATATTGGTAATTTCCTTAATGAGTTCGGCTGCCTCGGCAATGGTATAAGCTTTGGATCTGTCAATCTTTTCTAAAGCTGCCTTTCTGTTTTTTGTATGTTTAGCCATTTCGAATAATCGATTAATATCTGAATTATATCAGATCAGTTTTATACGGGATTAATTTTCGCTAAAAGGAGCTTTTCCTTTCACCCTGATTCCCATGCTTCTTGCAGTACCTGCTACCATTCTCATTGCTGATTCAACGGTAAATGCGTTTAAATCTGGCATTTTGTTTTCAGCAATTTCCTTCACCTGATCCCAGCTAACCGAAGCGACTTTTTGCCGGTTCGATTCGGGGGATCCTTTTTTGGTTTTGCTGGCTTCAAGCAACTGCACGGCAACGGGCGGTGTTTTAATAATGAAATCGAAGGATTTATCCTTGTAAACAGTAATGATTACGGGAAGAACTTTTCCGGCTTTATCCTGGGTTCTTCCGTTGAACTGTTTGCAGAATTCCATTATATTCACTCCCTTGGCACCCAGTGCAGGGCCAACAGGTGGTGATGGATTCGCTGCGCCTCCTCTGATTTGCAATTTAATTAATCCGCTTACTTCTTTTGCCATTTTGCTTTTTTCCTTTTCCTGTTTTTAACAATTTGATAGCGCCCTGTTGCTACTCTTTTTCAACCTGCATGAATCCCAGTTCGAGCGGAGTTTTTCTTCCGAAGATCTTCACCATCACTTTCAGTTTCTTTTTCTCTTCATTGATTTCCTCGATGATACCGCTAAAACTGTTAAAGGGTCCGTCGATCACTTTGACTGATTCACCAACGATGAAGGGAACGTTCACTTCTTCGCCCTGTTCAGCCAGCTCATCTACTTTCCCCAGGATCCTGTTCACTTCCGAGGGGCGCAAAGGATCCGGTTCTCCTTTGGTACCCAGAAATCCCAGTACATTGGGGATGTTCTGAATAATATGGGGTATTTCACCCACCAAAGAAGCCTCGATCAGCACATAACCGGGAAAATAATTCCTTTCCTTGCTGATCTTCTTGCCTTTCCTGATCTGGTACACCTTCTCTTTGGGAATAAGCACTTGCGTAATATAGTCGTCCAGTTCAAGACGTTTAATTTCGCTTTCAAGGTACTCTTTTACCTTATTTTCCTTTCCGCTTATTGCCCGAACGACGTACCATTTTTTTGTATTTTCACTCATAATCCAATCAGGAATTTTTAATTAAGTGATTCAACATATGTGTGCTTCAGCAACAATCTAGAAAAGCTTATAAAAGTTTTCCAGGATTGCCTGAAATGAGATATCCATCAAATAAACCACGAAGGCAATTATAAGGGAAGCTATGGATACCACGATTGCACTACTTTGTAAATCACTCCAACTTGGCCAGGATACTTTGTGTAACAGCTCGTCGTAACTTTCTTTTATGTATGTTGCAATTCTAAACTTTGCCATTCATTTGCTCTTTTTGCACGGGTGGTAAGAATCGAACTCACAACCTACGGTTTTGGAGACCGTCGCTCTACCAATTGAGCTACACCCGTAAAAGCCTTATAAACCACAATTAGAGACATCCTTAAAAGGATATCTCTAATGAAGTGATTGTATATTTAAAGAACTTTTTATTATTCAATAATTTCAGTTACCTGACCGGCACCAACTGTTCTGCCACCTTCACGGATAGCAAACCTCAGACCTGTGTCCATGGCTACTTCTGCGATGAGTTTTACCTCGATGGTCAGGTTATCGCCTGGCATTACCATTTCCACACCTTCGGGGAGAATGATCTCACCGGTAACGTCGGTTGTCCTGAAGTAGAACTGCGGCCTGTAGTTGTTGTGGAATGGGGTATGCCGTCCACCTTCTTCTTTTTTCAGCACATAAACTTCAGCTTTGAAGTGTGAATGCGGTGTGATGGAACCGGGTTTAGCGATCACCATACCACGACGGATTTCTTTCTTGTCGATACCACGTAAGAGCAGACCTGCGTTATCACCAGCCTGTCCTTCGTCGAGGATTTTACGGAACATCTCAACACCAGTAACAACTGATTTGAGTTTTTCAGCACCCATACCAATGATGTCAACTGGATCACCTGTGTGGATCACACCTGTTTCAATTCTACCGGTGGCAACGGTACCACGGCCAGTAATTGAGAACACATCTTCAACAGGCATCAGGAATGGCTTGTCCACGTCACGTGCCGGCAGCGGAATCCATTCATCACAAGCTTTCATGAGTTCCCAGATCTTTTCGACCCATTTTTCTTCTTTGTTCAAAGCTCCGAGTGCAGATCCACGGATGATCGGTGCTTCTTCACCCTGGAATTCATAGAAATCGAGCAGTTCGCGGATTTCCATTTCAACGAGTTCGAGAAGTTCATCATCGTCTACCATATCAACTTTGTTCATAAAAACAACGATGCTGGGAACGTTTACCTGACGAGCAAGCAGGATATGCTCACGTGTTTGTGGCATGGGGCCGTCTGTAGCAGCCACAACGAGGATGGCGCCGTCCATCTGGGCAGCACCGGTAACCATATTCTTCACATAGTCGGCGTGACCGGGACAGTCGACGTGAGCATAGTGCCTGTTTTCGGTTTCATACTCAACGTGTGCTGTGTTAATGGTGATACCTCTTTCTTTTTCTTCCGGAGCGTTGTCAATCTCGTCGAAAGATTTAAATGCAGCAAATCCTTTATCTTGCAGGTTAATTGTAATAGCGGCAGTCAAAGTTGTTTTCCCATGGTCGACGTGACCAATGGTACCAATATTGACGTGTGGTTTCGCGCGATCAAATTTTTCTTTTGCCATAACAAAAAGCTTTAATTTATTTTTGTAGTTAAACTGTTTTTAACTTAGAGCCAATGACGAGAGTTGAACTCGTGACCCCTTCCTTACCAAGGAAGTGCTCTACCCCTGAGCTACATTGGCCTAAATTGAGCGGAAGACCGGGCTCGAACCGGCCACCTACAGCTTGGAAGGCTGTCGCTCTACCATATGAGCTACTTCCGCTTCTCTTATCCCTCTTCGCTTTCGTTTCAAAGGGTGTTGTTCTTCATCGCCGGGGCTTTGAAGAACGATGTCATTCTGTGCCTGAGCTTGGAATGACGGTGTCAGCCTGCGCTGATAACAGGCTAAATTATGCCTGTATACGTTGCATCTGACGAGCTCAACCTTCGCTGAAACAACGGTTGACGTGGCCGGCCTTCGCTATAGCTACGGCTGGCATGGCCAATCTTTGCCAAAGCTACGGTTGACGCGGTGGGGAGAGGAGGATTCGAACCTCCGAAGTCTAAGACAACAGATTTACAGTCTGCCCCGTTTGACCGCTTCGGTATCTCCCCGTGTTTTCAAATCTGTTAAGAACGTGAGCCTATGGACGGATTCGAACCGCCGACCGGCTGATTACAAATCAGCTGCTCTGACCAACTGAGCTACATAGGCATCATTTGCCTTGAAACCTGCTTCAATAAACAAAAAACAGACCTTTGTCTGAAAAGGTCTGCAAAAATATAAATTATAAAATTAATACGCAAAGAAAAAACAGGGCTTTTTCAATTTATTTCCGATTTTTTTCGACAATCTTACCCTTGTACTTTCGTAACTGCCTGCGCAAGGCTTCTACAGCTTGATCGGTTGCTTCTTCAAATGATTTGGATTGCTTTTTGGCAAAAAGATCTTCGCCTTTTATGAGTATTTTGATCTCTGTTATTTTGTTTTCGGGATTGGATCCATTTTCCAACTTCAGTTTTACATCTCCTCCCAATACACCGTCGTAATAATTGGACAGTTTGTCAATCTTATTCTGAATGAATGAAAGCAGTTTTTTATCTGCTTTAAAGTGTACAGAACTAATGTTTACATTCATAATTATACCTCCTTTATTTTTTCCCTGGGATGGGAATTTTTGTGAATTGATTTTAGTTGACCAATCGAACTGTGCGTATATACCTGCGTGGCAGATAGGTTCGCATGTCCGAGGATTTCCTTGATGGCGTTCAAATCTGCGCCATTGTTTAGCATATGGGTGGCAAATGAATGCCTTAATATATGCGGGCTTTTTTTGGTGAGGGTAGAAGCCATAGAAAGATGGCGGTTCACAATGCGGTAAATGAGCCTGGGATATACCTGCCGGTTCTTGCTTGTTACAAATAAATGATTGTTCTTTTCTGTATCCGCAAATACCTGCTCCTTCATAGTAAGGTATGATTTCAGTTGGCCTTCTAGTCTTTTTGTTAACGGAATTTGCCTTTCTTTATTTCTTTTTCCCAGAACTTTAAGTGTTTTTCCGTAAAAATCGATATCATCTTCTTTTAGATTTACCAGCTCGCTCAGTCGTATTCCTGTTCCGTATAATACTTCCAGTACCGTTTTGTCTCTTAGTCCGTTGAAATCATTACTGAAATGATCATCAGAGAAAAGTTTTGTCATAGAATCCTGCTCAAGAAATTGTGGTAATTCTGTTGCATTTTTTGGTGAAATGATCGTAAGAAAGGGGCTTTGCTCAATCCTGTCTTCCTGTTGCAGGAATTTGTAGAATGTTTTCAGGGTGGAGATTTTTCTGTTGATGCTGCGATTGCTGATCTTGCTTTCTATAAGGTGAATAATCCAGGACCTGATCATTTCGGGCTTCACGTCTTCTGGTTTTCGCAGCTCAAAAGCATCCCTCAGGTAGGAAGTGAATTGCCGGATGTCGTTTGAATAAGCCAGAATTGTATGTTGGGAAAACCTTTTTTCGTACCGTATATAATTGATAAACCTTTCCGTCATATGCCATAAAAAAAGAGGAAGAACCTTTTGATCAAATATACGAAATAATTCGCATTGATCAAAATTTCTCCCTCTCCCTAAACCTTAAAAAGTGAAAACCCTATTGATTTTCAGCTTCGTTTTTCAACTGTTCAATATAGATGGCTTTCATCTTGGTTTGACGCCTTGCAACAGAGGGCTTGGTATATTTTTGCCGCTCTCTGAGTTCTTTTACAACGCCAGTTTTTTCAAATTTACGCTTGTACTTTTTTAAAGCTTTGTCGATGTTTTCACCTTCTTTAACAGGGATAATAATCATCTTTTAATACCTTCCTTTATTTTTTAGTTAAAAGTGGGTGCAAAATTATAAAAATTATTCAATATGGATAAATTAAACTGGAATCTTTTTAAATTCTTGATTTCGAAATAAAAATCTTGTAACTAAACAATTGTTTTTCTACATTTGTCCGTGATACGGGATATTAGCTCAGTTGGTTTAGAGCATCGCCTTGACAGGGCGGGGGTCAGTGGTTCGAATCCACTATATCCCACCAGGAATGGTTTTGTTGAAACAATTTGACCTTGATCACGTATCAAGTTTCGGGTTTGGTTTGTTTTGTTAAATACTTTTTGCTTTGAAAACACTGATTAAATTTACACTCGTTTGCCTCGCACTGAGCATTATAGCTCCTGTAAAAATATCGGCCCAGGATGCGCATTTTTCGCAGTTTTACAACAATCCCCTATATTATAATCCTGCTTTTTCGGGATTGAACCTGGGGTTGAAGGCCAGGCTCCATTATAAGAGGCAATGGGTGAACATTCCAGGAGATTTCCATAATTATAATTTTTCTGTTGATATTGCAGACAGAAATATACCGGGTTCGGGTGGTCTTGGTTTTATCATCAACCAGGACAGAAGAGGGATTGGCTATCTGAAAAGCCTGTCCGTAGGATTGGCGCCATCTGTCAGGATCCCGCTTGCAAGCAATTTTGTTATGCAGGCAGCACCATTGCTTTCGTATGTAAGAAAGGAGGTGAACTGGGAAAAGATGATCTTCTCAGGTCAGTTGGATGATATACAGGGCAATGTAAACCCTTCAACATTTATCCCTCCTTCTGATAACGCCCTGTCGTATCCCGACTTTGGTTTTGGAATTCTGTTCCAGGTCCATGGTGATAATACAACGGCTACTTTTGGCGCGTCAGGTTACCATCTTACGGAACCCAACCAGTCCTTTTTCGAGGAAAGTGCGCCTCTGGCCAGAAGATATGTCGGACACGGTGATATCATATTTGATATTGGTGATTATAAAGGGTATTTTAAAAGGAAAGTCAGCTTTAAGCTGAATCCCGGGGTTGTTTATATGCAACAGGCCAACATGACGCTTTATTCGGTTGGTATCAATATGTATATCAGGAATATGTATTTTGGTTTGTGGTATAAGAATGAAAGCCTGGAGTATGATAGTTACTCAGATGTGTCAGGAATGGCCGGCCTGATGATCCCCATGGGAAGAAATTCCCGGATGAAGATCATGTACAGCTATGATATGCAAGTGAATTCAGCTTTTTCATTTGCCGGACCAACACACGAGGTTAGCATGATCTTTGAATTTGACAAACTGAGGCTGATCAATGAAGGGGGGAGCAGTTTCCGTGGCAGAGAGATCATTGAGGAAACACTGGAATGTTCGCCATTTTAGCAAATCTATTCGCAATTCATTTGCTTGTAAAGAATGATGTTTTCAAGGATCAGAGCATAATCGTATGCTTCGCATTCATAGGGAAAGTCGAAAATATCAGTATACCCCAGCCATTTTTTCCAGGGATTGCCAAGGGTTGAGGCCATATTGGCAACAAAGAAATGGTAGGAACCTATGTCGGATTCCAATAATGAAGACTCTATTTTTGTTTCCGGGCAAACACCAAGCTTCATCAGGGCGGAACTCAGGATGATGCTCTCCATAAAGCTCTCCGAATCCCTGAGTAGTAATTGCAAATCTCCTATGATCCTGGGTTTTACCGGATCGAAATAATCATCATCTGAATAGGATATGAGTCTGGCAACATGATATAATATAGTGGATGCTTTTTGATAATGTGGGGAAATGTATGCAGGATCTGTCAGGTGATAATTTTTCAGAATCATATTCCTGATCAGGAACATGCTTGCTGAATCATATTTGTTCAGTTCAAAATTGTAATCATAGACCATACTCATGGTATTTGCATGCACACAAATATCGAAGTCGATTGGCATGTTCAATCCAAACCATGTAGAATAAGCCGGAATTTCCTGATACTGTTCAAAGGTATTTTGAATTTGATGACGGTGCATGTTTGTATGATTCTTCATTTCTGACTTCAGCCAAGCAGACAATTCGTCTTCATGTTCATCGGTCATGTAAATAATGCTCGTATCATCAAAATCTTCGGGCAATTTGAATTTTTTGAGTTTTGATAAAACCACGTCATTTGGGAAATGCATGGATGGACTGGTGCGCCAAAAATTGTAAATGGGATACCCTTTCTTGTTTTTGTATTCCTGGTAATTCCGGGTTGCTCTTTGCGTGATGCTATCGATTATTTCCCGGCTTTTCTGGCTAAGGTAGGGTTTTGCATCCTGCAGGATTAATACAATGAGTCCGGTAAAAAAAATATTGTTGTCTTCATACTTCTTGTTAAGTACCGGGTGTAGTCTTTGGGAAGGGAACACCCCCTTTTCATAAAACCCACTTCCATCAGATTGCAAGGAGTAAATCACCTTAAGCAGGATATCTTCCTGATCGTATTCATGATCAGTGGACTGGGCAATACCAGATATAAAAAAGATCAATCCGGTGAGTATGGTCAGCATTAGTTTCATACCATAAAAATAATGACAACAGGATAAATACTTCCTATATAAACAATGAAGTCTTTTATAAAAAGATTAATGCACCAGGCTTACGCTGCCATAGGTTTTGGTGTTGCCGTCGCCAATATCGCTTCCTTCCCATATGGTATTATCCCTGAAGACAGCCTTTACTTTCCAGATATATGCTCCCTGGGGAAGAAGATCTCCATCGTATCTGCCATCCCAGCTCTCAACAGGTCTTCCTTCATTGTCGAGTTCGGTGGAGCTCCATACCAGTTCGCCCCAGCGTGAAAATACCTCAATCCTGAATTCTTTTAGATTATAGCCTTTGGGCTTAAACAGCCTTACATCAGGATTTGGACTGAGTGGTGCAAATGCATTTGGTATATAGAGCCCTTTCAGAAATACATCATATTCAAAATAGGATGTATCAGCACAATTTCTTGAATTATAAGCAACCAGCATTATATTATAAGTACCGTCTTCATCGTAGTTGGTTGTGGGTTCTTCTAGATAGGATGAATCTCCGTTGTCGAAATTCCAGAAGTAAGAATTGGCACCAATAGACAAGTTTTCAAAGAAAACCTGACCCTGGACACCCTGGTAGTTTTCTTCGAACACAAATGAGCTTATCGGACGATCATAAATCTGAATTGTTTCATTGAGTGTATCTGTACATAAATTCTGATCTGTAATGACCAGCTTTACATCGTAAGAACCGGTTTGATCAAAATAGTATGAAGGATTCTGCAAATTGCTTGTATCGTTCATGCTGAGACTGTCCCCGAAGTTCCAGGCCCACTGAATTATTTGCGAGGAAGCAGTGTCGGAAATATCGTAAAAGAAGGTTGGATTATCAATACAGGGAGCTTCATATTCAAATCCGGCAGCAGGCCTTGGAAAAACATTAAGTGTTTTTACAGAAGTGTCCATGCAACCCGCTGCATTGGTCACAATAAATTCCACATCATACGTCCCGGATTGTCCGTAAATAAAGACTGGATTTTGCAGTGTGGAGGTGTCATCATCCATCATCGGGTATCCGAAGTCCCAGTGCCATTGTGTAATCTCCAGTCCGTTCTCAAGAGATTCGTCAGTGAACTGAATTTCAGTATTTCCACAGCCCGCCGAATTCACGAACTGTGCTGTAGGGCTTGGATTGACATATATTGAGCGTTGGGTTGTATCCATAATGATGGTTCCATCAATATCGCCTGTTATGATTAACGTAATGTTATAGAGGCCTGCGGAATCATATTGATGACAAATTGTTTGCTGATAATTAGCGTAGGTATAGGTTTGTCCGTCACCGAAACTCCATTGCCATTCGGTAATATCTCCGGCATCCTCAAAAATAAAGGAAGTATCTGTAAAACAGATTTCCTGTCCGTTGCATAGCGGATCACTGCTAACATCAAATCCGGCGGTAACGCAAGGGTTTTTGTCAACCGGCAGCGTAATGGAATCAGTGCAGCCATTTTGATTGGTCACACTCAGTGTGACATAATAGGTGCTGTCTTCAGGTCCGTAAATATGTGATGGATTTTCCAGTGTCGAAAAGTTGTTGCTGCCGGATGCAGTATCCCCGAAATTCCATGACCATGAAATGATTTCAGTGCCACCACCGCCCAGCGATAGGTCTGTAAATTTAGTGGGCTCGTCGCATTTGGCAATCGTTGCGCTAAAATCTGGCTGGGGCAGGGGATTCACTGTGATTGTGTGATAGGCCGTTGCCTGGCAATCGTTGATACTTGTGGCTGTTAATACCACCTGGTAATTGCCCGCCTCATTATAGGTATATGAAATAGTATCATAGGCTGAAGTTTGCGGTGTGCTTCCGTCCCCAAATTCCCATTTCCAGCTTACGACGCTATCCAAAGCAGGCAGGTAGGAAGCATCGAAAAATGTGGGTTCACCCAGACAAACTTCGTTTGCAGTAAAATCTACCGAAAGTTCTTCATTGATACAAACTGTATCCACATAAGTTGCGGAACAGAGGTTTAGATCTGTCACCGTTAATGTAACCGGGTAGCATGTATCAGAATATGCAAAAGTGTAATGCGGATTTTGTTCCGTTGAGAAGTATCCTTCATCGATCTCCCAGAACCAGGAGTTGATAACACTTCCATTCTGTCCTGGTTCTGATTCATCTGTAAAATATACGGTACCATGTGGTTCGCAAATAATATCAAAGGTATAATCCGCAACCGGTTTGTCAAAAATACTGATCTGCCGGATCAAAGAATCTGCACATCCGTTTATATCCGTTACAAGCAGTTTCACATCATAAGTACCGAAATTCGTGAAATAATGGGAGGGGTTTTGAAGCGTGGAGGTATTATTTGCTCCCGAAGCAGGATCGTCGAAATCCCAGAACCATTCTGTAATGATGCTGTTGTTGACAAAAGATTCATCATAGAAATACGTAGAGTCAGTAAAACATTGGTTTTCGACACTGAAAAGCGGCGTTGGCTGATCATTTACCCATACCGTATGGGTAACCGAATTCGAACATCCGTTAATATCTACAACAGTCAGGGTAACATCATAAGTTCCGGGTTCGGTATAAATATGCGGCGGGTTTTGCAGGTTAGCAGTTCCGCCGTCCCCAAATTCCCAGTACCAGGAAACAATATTCGTTCCTGTTCCATAAAAATTCGTAATGCTTCCGACACAGGTTGAGTCGGGTTCGATTGTAAAGTCAACATTGGGTAAAGAATTGATAAAAACCTCTTTGGATATGGTATCCTGGCAACCTGTTGCATTTGTTACCTGCAGTGATACTACAAAAGTTCCCGAGTCAGAAAAAATATGGGTTGGGTTCTGCAGGTTGGAAAAATTATTAACACCAGTCAGGGGATCACCAAAATCCCAGTACCAATTCACGATATTACCACCACCATTTGGCAGGGATTCGTCCTCGAAAAGAACGGGTGCATTGTAGCAGGCATCGCTGTAGTCAAAGTCAGCAATGGGAGAAGGTACGATCTCCAATTCCATGCTGCTTGAATCGGTACATCCATACAAATCTGTAACAACCAGGCTTGGTTGAAATGTTGCAGCACTTGTGTAAAGATGCGAAACATTGGGATCATCAGGGAAATTGATGATCTCTTCGGTACCGTCTCCAAAATACCAGTGCCAGGTAACAATATAACTCGATGGAGAAGTGCTGTAATCTGTAAAATAAACAGAGTCGCTCATGCAGGCTGGAGAGGAAGCATCGAAAAGTGAATTTGGTAATTGCTTGATATTGACAGGGTGAGTCACTGAATTCGTGCAACCATTGATGTCGGTTACAGTTAGGGTCACATTGTAGGTTCCAGCCTGGAAGTAGGCATACTGCGGATTCTGGACAATGTCGGTGCCACCGTCCCCGAATTCCCAGTACCAGGAAACAATATCGGTACCAATCCCATTGAATTGTATAATTTCCATCAAACAGGCGGTATCTCTGTCAGCAGTGAAATCCACTCCGGCCGGAGTGTTAACATCTACTGCTTCAATGATAGTATCTGCGCAGCCTTCCTGATTCTGGATTACCAGCCTAACATCATAAGTCCCGGCATCTGTAAAAAGGTGTGTGGGGTTTTGTAATGTTGAAGTATTGTTGGACCCTGAAGCCGGATCATCGAAATTCCAGAACCAGTCTACGATCTGGCTTCCATTGTTGGCTGATGATTGATCTGTGAATTCGACAAGTTCTCCGTAACAGGCGTTTGTGTATGCAAAATTGGCAACGGGGTTTGGCACCACAGAAACTGTTTTTGTGATGGAGTTGCTGCATCCGTCAGAATCAGTTACCGTCAGACTTACCAGGTAATCTCCATCGTCGGTGTAAAGATGAGAAACATTGGGATCGTCCGGGTAATTGATGGTAATGGTTGTACCATCTCCAAAATCCCATTCCCAGGAGTCGATATACCCGTTTGGAGTTGTACTGAAGTCGTTGAAATGCGTTGTGTCACCCAGGCAAGTGGGAGCTGAATGCTGAAAATCAGGATCGGGCAGTGCATTAACCTGAACTGGATAACTGACCGTGTTGGTGCAAGCTGAAACGTCGGTTACGGTAAGAGAGACGTTGTAGTTACCGGAACTTTCAAAGCTGTGGGTTGGATTCTGGACATTGGCAGTGTAACCATCTCCGAAATCCCAGTCCCAGGAAGTGATGTTCCCGGTGGAAGTACCGGTAAAATCGGTTGGCTGATCCACGCAGCTAGGGTTGGGTGCAAAACTAAAGTCAACACCTGGTATGTCTACTACTTCCACATCATGGGATTCTGTTGCTGTACATCCGTTAGCATCTGTTATTTCAACAGTAACCGTATACGTACCTGTACTGGTATACAAGTGAATGGGATTTTGGATACTGGATGCGCCACCATCTCCAAAATCCCAGCTCCAGGAAACAACGTTGGCACTGCTGTTACCAAAAAAACTGGTTGCTTCACCAAAACAACTTGGGTCCGGGTCCCAGCTGAAATAAACTACGGGTGGATCATCTACTGTAACCGGATGCGTAATATCATCGGTACAGCTAACACCACTTGAATCGGCCGTTACGGTAAGTGTAACATTGTACGTAGCTCCGGGTGCAAAAGTGTGCACAGGATTTTGAATGTTTGAAGTTCCTCCGTCACCGAAGTCCCACGACCATGCAACAATGACATAATTGGGGTTGCTGCTTGTGGATAGATCAGTAAACTGATAAGTATTACAACTTTGTACATAATAATTAAAACCTGCATTAGCCGGGCATTGCGCATTAGATTGTTTTGTCAGAAAGAATGCTGGTAGCAGGAAGAATAATAAAGCAGGTAAATTCCTTTTGGTGAAAATCTCAATCATTTTACAGTATTTTGGCTTACGCATTCAAATAAATCAGCTTGTGAATATACGGTAAATCTCTTAAAAAGTTTAAAAATTTTATACAAATCATTCATTTTTCCGGTTGTAATGTATCAAAAACTGATATAATTGATTAACAGCTATTTTCTTTGCAATTATTTCTCTTTTCCGATTCAGGACATAGATCATGGGAGTAGCATAAACATCGTACAGGTCGTGGTAATTTTCGGTGATGCTCCTGGTTGCATTCACATTTGCCCAATCTGAAATATCATATTCATATATTTTTTTTCTCCATTTTTTCAGGTTTGTATCTGTGCAAACTGCGAATACCTCAACATTGAGAGGTATTGTATCGATCAATGGTTTTAGTATGCGAATTTCTTGCTTGCAAACACCACAGTCAAAATCGTAGAAAAACAGTATGATAAAATCAGACTCTATGTTATAAAATGAATAAAAGCGATCGTTTGTATCAAGCAGTATCATGTTGGGTGCGGGCTCACCGATGAGCAGGGGCGCTATCTGGTCCGCACGCTTTCTTATTTTATTTAGTATGGATTCAGATGTTATCACACGGGTAGAATCACCGAAATAGGTTTTTGCCAGGTGAACAAATATTTTATCCATACCCATTACTTCCTCCTGATCGTATTGTTCGATGAAATGCCAGATCAGGTAATTGAAAACTATATCGGAGGTGTCTGTTTTCGCCAGTACCCTGTCTATTTCATTGGTAAGGGAATCAGGATGCTGATAAACAATTTTATCAAAAAAAGTTTTGAGCTTGTTCTGGAAGACAGGCGTTCTGATAATTCTGGGATCATGAAGGGGAACATTGTTCCAGTAATTATTTTTATAGAGCTGATACTGTATTCTTTTAAAGTTGGGATTGCTTTGATCCAGGGTATCCGGGATATCTGGTTGCTGAAGCGCGTTAAAAATTAGTGTCATCAGGTGATCGGGATGATTCACTACAAACTGCTGCTTAAATTGGTTAATGCTGTCGTTTATCTCTTTTAATGTATTGTTATAGTTATTTCGCTCAGATTCAGCAGCCTCTGCCTGCATTTTTCTTCGTATTTCCCCGGCATGCTGGTGCAAAGATTCACTCAATTGCACATAATTGAAGAACAACTCATTTTCATTCGACCCCCTGATTTTAAGATTATGTATAAAAGAAATGGTGTCGGTTTTAATTGTAAAATTCTGATCACGGTCTACGATAAATTCAAATAATTTGCTTTTATCCTGATCAACCAGAAAATAAATTCCGCCAGGCAATTCATTTTTTCCTTCAAATTCGAATTTGCCCTGTTTAGGGTATGCCGTATCAACAACTGTATTTCTGTCACCGTAATACCCGGCCAGGTAAACCACGGTATCCATCAGGCCATTTACTTTAAAATGCAGCGAATAGTTGTTGTTTTGACTTATCAAAGCAAAATTCGAAAAACAGACAATTGCAGTAAAAAATAGTTTTTTGATCACTGTGTAATTTTTTAGCAAATTTATAAATTATCTGTTTGAAAAGAAGAAAGCGCACAACAAATGTCATGCGCTTTCGATGCTCCCCTGACCATCTTCAGTTCAAATCAAACAACCTTGAAATTTTTTGAATGAACTGAGATGTTTTTTTTCCAGTAATTTGTCGAATTGCTGATTGATTTATAATGGTGTTCTGGCCATGTGTTGGAGAATCTCTGGTAAAGATTGTCTGAGAAATTATGCAACGGTATAATTTTCAGAGGCAGTGTAAAAGAAAACGTTGATCCCATGCCTTCAGCAGATATCACATCCATTTTACCACCCAGGACTTCGGTCAGGTTTTTTGAAATGCTCAATCCGATTCCGATACCACTATGTTTCTTTTTTGAATTGCACTCAGCCTGTGTAAATTTATCGAAGACTGTACTTAACTTTTGATTGGGAATTCCGATGCCTGAATCTTTTACATAAAATTCGATCTTTCCAGGACTTTTTAATTTGTATCCTACTTCAATGAATCCTTCATTCGTGAATTTTAAGGCGTTCTCAATTAGATTGTGCAAGATGTGCTGAAGTTTAACAGCATCCGTTTTAATGCTTAGTTCTTTTTGATTCGATCTTTCCAGAAACCTGAACTCAATGTGTTGTTTGCCCAAATCCTTTTTCAATGCCTCAAATTTGTTTAACATTTCCTTTATCAGAGTATTCACCTGTACTTCCTGATCAAGAATTTCGACATCATTGGATTCAATCCTGGCGGCCTGGATAATGTTCTCGATGATTCTCATCAGATTTTCACTGCTCTTGAGAATGGCCTCCAGGTAGAAATCTTTTTCATCTTTACTCAAACTTGCATCTTTTAATAAACATGAAAAGCCCATGATTGCATTCATGGGAGTCCTGATTTCGTGGGAGATATTAGACAAAAATCTGGCTTTCAATTTTTCAACTTCTGCAGTTTTAATGTTGAGTTTTTTCTCGAGCAATTCAATCCGCTTCTCCAAAAGTTCTTTTGTTCCTGTTAGGGTTTTATTTTCCTCCATCCAAAACTGTGCGTTTTATTTTACTTTAGTTAATTCCTGAAAATCGTAAAATGTAACCCTGTTTAAAGAGATTTTATTTAATTAAAATGAAAAAGATGTTTTTGAATTTCAAATAATCCATTCATTATCAAAAAAAAACAGTCGGATAAAATGAAGTGTAATTTATTATGTTTTCCTTGAATAAGTAAGTACAGAGCTCTGAATGCATTCCTATGCATTTGCATGATTTTAATAAATTTTAATTATTTTCGTAATAAATGGGTTACCTTTTCACCTTTTACGGAATAAACTATCAGCAATTGCTAAATGATTACTTATTAAAATATACAATAATGAAAACGAAACTTTTACATAAGGTGGTAACTGCTATCTGCGGTTTGGTATTAAGTACATCTGTTTTTGCACAGGGCGGTTCTGTCAGTGGAACTGTGAATTATCATGGCGATCCAACATTGCCATTGTCTGATGTTTACGTAGGTTTGATTGATTCGAACGGTAACCTTTTTGGAGTTGATACGACTGATTATCTTGGAAACTATGCCTTTCTGGGTGTTCCCAATGGAACTTACGAGATCAGCTTTGCGACTGACCTGGATGCGGGTGGCATTGGAATACAGGATGCACACCTCATATTATTGAATATTTTTGGCCTTTATACCTTTAATACAATAGAATTTCTTGCTGCGGACGTGGACGCTGACGGTGAAATTACCATGAATGACTTTTTTACCATAGTGGTCGGATGGTTCATAAATGGTTATCCTTTCCCTGCCGGGGATTGGGTGTTTGAAGAAACAACGGTTATTGTCGGAGGTGGTAATCGTGATGGAGCCAGTACGAGTGGTTCAAGCTCAGGTGATGTTGATGGTTCCTGGTTGCCTGGATCAAGATCAATTCCTTATCTGGATGTAAATTATGAAAGCTATGCAGTCAATGATCCCAATGTTGAAATACCCATCAGCATGGATTATAATGGTGATCTTGGTGGATTTTATCTGGCACTGGATTATCCTGAAGATCTCATCGAAATTACTGATGTTAAGTCTGAACTGCAGGAACTAAATTATAAAGTATTTGAAAATAAAGTTAAGGTTAGCTGGATGGATACTGAGCGATCGGAGCTCACGCAAATGGGAGAAAACTATATTACAATATGTGGTGTATTAAAAAATAGTAAAAAGGAAGTACGGCTTGGCATTGACCCGGCCAGCCACGTGATAGATTCCAAAGGCCAGGGTATTGAGAATATTACCTATACCTTATCATCACCATTGCTTAACACTTCAAAACTCAGCTTGAATATTGAAACGTTTTATCCAAATCCCGCTATAAATACAGTAAATTTAAGTGCTGAATTACCCGAAAAAGGAATTTTGAATATTCAGTTGTTTGATTTAACGGGGAAACTGATCAGAAACATGGAGGCAAAATCTGTGAGTGGATACGTTAATGAAGTTATCAATGTAAGTGATTTGTATGAAGGAATGTATCTGTACAAAATAAGTTTTAACAGCAAAAATTTTCATTTAGATACCAACGATCTCCTTTTGATTAAAAGGTAAAGTATTAGATGTAAAATTTCGTTTTCAATTAGAAAAAAAGGATGTTATTTTGCAACATCCTTTTTTTTTATTTTTTTAGATTTACTTGTTGTTAATTCTGGATTTTTGGCTACTTTTAGAAAAATTATCACATCAATTTTATCTTGAAAGTGGAACATGGAAAGCAATATAAAATACGCTTGGCTTTAATTTGGTTTGGAGTGTTTTATTTATTATCCTTTGCTGATTGTTATGCTCAGAAAAATCCACAATCAATCTTCAATTTGATCAAAAAAGGTAAGGGTTATTTACAAAATAGCAATTACGACTCAGCTCTGATTTGTTTTGATGAAGCTTACCACCTTGCCCGGGAAATTGATAATGATACACTTTATATGCTTGCTCGTATTAAGCAAGCAGATGCATTGATAAAAAAAGAAGATTATGTTCGCGCCCTGGAAATGCTGCATCAACTGAGAAAGGATGATTGCTTTCAAACTTTTCAAAAATCTCCGCATATTGCTGAATATTTCCATGTGCTTGGAACTGCCACAGGAGACCAGGGGTCTCACAATGATGCAATTGAAATTTTGCTGAAATCTGCAAAGACAAGGATTGAATTTTTCGGCGAAAGTGACACTTCTCTTGCGAAAACATACAACAATATAGGATTGTATAATTTTTACCTGGGACGCTTCGACAAAGCAAATGAATATTATCAAAAAGCAATTGACATTGCTTTAAACCATAAAAAGGATTTAACAGATCCTGATATAGGAGTTTATTATCAAAATATTGGCATTGTTCATGCCAGCAAAGGAGATTTCGATCAGGCTTTGCAACTGTTCAATAAAAGTCTTGATTTTTTTCTGGGATTCCTTGATCCTTATTCAAGCTATTTAGCCAGGTTATATGCCAACATGGGTCGTTTGAACTTTCAGTTTTCAAAATACCAGGAATCACTGAAATTGTTTAACAGGGCAGAAGAAATTTTTATACGTAATGATCTATCCGACTCATACAGACTTGGGGTGGTTTATGTGAACAAGGGTAATATTTTTAAACGCAAAGGAAATCTTGATAAAGCACTGGAGTACTATAAAAAAGCCTTGCAGATTTATCGTGGAAAATTCGATTCCGGACATCAGTATATTTCCACGGTGTTAAATAATATTGGAGCTGTTCACGCAGAAATGCTGAACTATGAACAGGCCCTTGATTATTATCAGCAAAGTGAAAAAATCTCAAAGGATCCAGTCTCAAAAACCATTGTTTACAGAAATATTGCAAAAACTTTTGAATTGATGGATAGACCTGTAGAGGCAGAAAAGTACTATCGTGAATCCATCGAACATGCTGAAAAAAACCTCTCAGTGTATCATTACGAACTGGGGAATTCCTTTCTGGCAATAGGTGATTTTTATCTGGAGAAAGGACATCTTGATCAGGCATATCAGGAATTTAGAAAAGCCCTCAATATTTTTAATAGAAATTTTGATTTTAAAAGCCCTTATATTTCAAAAGTTTATCTCCGTTTGGGCGATTATTACATGAAAAGGAAAAATTTTACCAATGCACTGGAAAGTTATCAGAATGCAATTATCGCGTTTCTGCCCGAGTTCCGTCAAAACAATGTTTACATCAACCCTCCACTGGAGGGATTGATTGTAGTAAATGAACTTTTGCCCATGCTTGTAGGTAAATCCGAAGCATTTTTAAAACGCTATCAGCATCAGGGTAATCTTGAAGACCTGAAAGCTTCCCTGAATGCATATCGCACTGCGGTTAATATTGTTGATGATATTCGTCTTAATTTGCGTGAAGAGAGTATGTTGAGGTATACCGATGATGTAAGGGAAATTTTTCAGAATGCAATCTCCACTTGCTTAAAACTTTATTATGTAACCTCGAAAAAAGAATACCTGAAAGAAGCCTTTGAGTTTTCTGAAAAAAGTAGATCTGCTGTTTTGCTAGCATCGATGCGGGACATGGAGGCAATTGATATCGGTGGCATACCCGACTCTCTTAAAGAAAAAGAGCGTAGTTTGCGAGAGAACATCAGTTCGTATGAAAAATTGGTATATGATGAGAGGAATAAAGTGAGTCAAAACCAGTCGAAAGTAATACTCTGGGAAAACAAAATATTTGACTTAAAGAAAAAGTATGATAATTTGATCGCCAGATTTGAAAAAAACTACCCATCCTATTATAGTTTGAAATATGAAACAAATGTAATGAATGTTAAAAATATTCAGGATAATTTGGCCAATAACGATGTGCTTCTCGAATATGCCCTGCAAGATACAACACTGGTTCTGTTTATGATTGCCAAGGAAGATTTCCGAACAGTTTCAATGAACCTTGGTGAAGAATTTAACAATAGCATTAACTTTCTTGTTGATTTTTATCAGAGAAGTTTGTTCCATCATTCATTGGAAGTATACAACGAATTTTTACATGTTTCACACAGTTTATTCAAAAAGCTGATTGGACCTGTTGCGGCCAGCCTGAAAGGTAAAAATCTGATTGTTGTTCCTGACGGAAGTTTGAATTACATACCTTTCGAATCTCTCATCAAAAATATTCCGGTGGTTGACCTGATGGATTACCGTGGTTTGCCCTATTTGATTAAAGATCACCCATTAAGTTATACCTTTTCTGCAACGATATTGTTTGAAGCCGAAATCCCTGACAAGGCGAAAAAGAAATTGCTGGCATTTGCACCTACATATTCCAAAACAAGTAGCGAGATCCGTGCTTCAGGTCCGGGAGATTTTAAGGAATTGGATCCTTTGCAAAATGTGGAAAAAGAAGTTAACCAGATAACGAAATTGATCAGGGGATCTGTGTTTGCCGGCAACAAGGCAACAGAAACAAATTTTAAAAATCAGGCCGGGGAATTTGATTTGTTGCATCTTGCAATGCACACGATTGTAGACGATGTAAACCCAATGTATTCAAGGCTGGTATTTACAAATTCAGAAGATACAATTAATGACGGACAGTTATACGCTTACGAACTTTACAATTTGAATCTTAATGCGCATATGGCCGTATTAAGCGCATGCAATACCGGTTATGGAAAATTGCGGAAAGGTGAAGGTGTAATTAGCCTTGCCAGGGGATTTATTTATGCAGGAGTGCCCAGCATTGTTATGACCTTATGGGAAGTTGAAGATAAATCAGGTGCTGAAATTATGACTTCATTTTACGAAAACCTGGAAAATGGTATGACCAAAAGTAAGGCTTTGCAACAGGCAAAACTTGACTATCTTTCCAGATCACCCCAATACCGGGCTCACCCTTATTTCTGGTCAGCATATGTCACGATTGGTGATGATGCTTCCTTATTCAGCAAATATGAGAAGTTTTATACCAGTCTTATCATCTCATTTTCTGCATTGGTTTTGATTGTTGTTAGTATTTATTGTATCAGAAACAGGAGAAAGAAAAAAAACAGTTCACAATTTAGTTTTTAAGTATTCAATCCTTAATTGAGTATAATCATTTGGTTTATTATCGTTTACTCAACCGGAAATCGGATAAAAAGAAAAAAGCCCCATTTTTCAATGGGGCTTTCGGGGGTTTTTGGAATCCAGGTAAGGATCAAAGGCCGAATTTTAAATCTTCTTTAAAATCTTCTCGGCCTTTTCTTTATAAATACTTTTACTATCGCTAATCTTCTCGAGCAATATTTTTGCTTTTTCTTCCCTGGCACTTTTTACGTAGCATAATGATAAATACCATTCGGCTTGTTCAACGAATAAATTGTTTTTGTGCTCGATGATCGACTGAAATGTTTCAATGGCTTTTTCCAGTTTATCCGTTTCAAGATAGGACAAACCCAGATAATACTTTGCCAGAATATTATTGTTTTGATGCTGCAAAAGTTCAATTGCATTGTCATATTTCTTTTCATGATAGGCTAAGAGCGCTTCCTTAAGGTTGATGTCTTCGGGGCTTGTTCCCGACCTGACCATCATGATTGCATCGTCAGCCTGATAATAATTTGAAAAAATTCCCTCGGAGCTATTGGTATTTGCATCGGAAAAGAACAATATTCCGGCTACGATGATGGCAATGAGAACGGTTGCTGCAAGGCTACTGGCATACACCGGTTTACTCAATACTTTAATGATTCTTGCCGCAAGTTGCTTTCTTTTGAGTTCCTGATGAATTGCTTGTAATTCATTGCGAAGTTTCTGGCTGTCCTTGTCCATAATTGCCTGATTTATTTCACTGTGCAACTTTACTTCTTTCATCAGCTCAGGATTCTCATTCAGCTCTGCTTGGAATGCTTTGAGCGCTTCGCTTTCCAATTCATCATTCAGGTATTCTTCAATTAATTTTATTGTTCTAGTATCCATTATATAAACTCTTTAAATTTGGGATCCTTTTTAATATTGTCTACAAGTTTTTCCTTGCATTGGTATTTTCTCTTTTTTGCATATTTATCACTTTTGTATCCCATGATTTCTGCAATTTTTTTCAAGGGTACTTTTTCAAGTGATAACTCCAGAACTTTTCTGCAATCTTTCCTTAAACTTCTGAAGTGCTTCTGAAAAAGCTTGAATTTTTCCATCTGCTCAAACTCTTGTAAGAGTTCTTCATTATCATCTACAATAACATCATCCTCAGGATAAAAATCATTGTTTTGTTTCTTCTTTTCAAGCTGCTTTAACCAAAGAAGTTTGCAAATCGAGTATAAATAAGTACCAAAAGAACAATCAACCAGTTGAATCTCGTTTTTGAGGATCTTTTTATAAATCACAATCAGTGCGTCCTGATAAATATCTTGTGCATCATCGTCATTTCCGCTGTTTGTCACAACCAAATGTTGAATTTGCGGATAATATGACCTGTAAATGAACTTTAGGACATCTGTGTTATGTTGTCTGATCCCCTCTAGTAATTCTTCAACACTGTATTCCCTCACTGGTCAATTATTAATTCGGTTTATACTTAAAAGGTAACCCATTTATTTCTAATAAATTTAACAATTTATTAAAAAATACCGTAACGGCTTGCTAGTCAATAACTCATGTATATTAAAATTTATCAACAAATGCCATGTCAGCACATGTTTGCGGCCCAGCAATCTTCAATGAATTCGATCCACAATTATACGAATAATTTGAGTTAATTATCAATCAAGGCCTTCAATATTCGGACGGTTGCTGAAATGCCTCATATATCATTGAATCGTGAAAATATCACATTGCATGATTTCAGAAAAGTTCTTATCTTTAAACTTTGTATCTTGAATAACGAAATCGAACCATGGAAACGAAAACAACACAAGTATTTATATGCTTTGCATTCTTGTCTATCTGCCTGATTATTGAACCTTTTATCACTAAAGTTTGCTCACAGGAATCAGATAAAGCTAAAATTCTTGCCAGTCAGGATTATTTCTTGTTTTACAATGTTGAAAACTTATTTGACCTGAAAGAGGACAGTCTTACCGATGATGATTCTTTTACCCCGGCGGGCGAAAAAAACTGGAACCATTACAGGCTGAACAAAAAGATCAATTCCATTTACAAAGTGATCATTGGTGCTGGCGAATGGGAACCACCAGCTCTGGTAGGACTGGCTGAAGTTGAGAGTAGGGTGGTGTTGGAAAAATTACTTCATTACACCCCATTGTATGAATTGAATTACAGAATTATTCACTACGATTCCAAAGATGAACGTGGTATTGATGTAGCCCTTCTATACAGGCAAAACAAGTTTAAACCTTTACTCAGCAAGACAAAAACAATTGTTTTTCCGTTCGACAGAAATAATAAAACAAGGGATATTTTATTTGTGAAAGGAGTTTTTGGTTTTGATACGCTTTATATATTTGTCAATCACTGGCCTTCAAGGTATGGGGGGGCCATGTCCTCTGAACCTTACCGTATGCATGCAGCCCATACACTGAGTGCATGGATAGATTCTTTGAATATATTGAAAACAGATGGCAGTATTATTATTTGCGGCGATTTTAATGATGAGGCAGAAGATGCCAGTCTTGAAAATTTCATTGATTATTTTCAGGGCAAGATACAGAATTTAAGACCAAATTCATCAAAAAACATTGAAGGAAGTCTTAAATTTAAGGAAAAGTGGTATATTTTTGATTTGTTTTTTGTATCTGAAGATCTTTTAAAGGAAGAATCCTGCTTAAGAACAAATACTTATTATGATATACTTAATATGGATTATCTTCTGGTACCGGATCAAAAGGGATTGGGGTACAAGCCTTACCGAACATATACCGGCCCCCGATATCAAGGTGGTTATAGCGATCATTTGCCGGTTCGTTTAAGGCTTATTAGAAAGTAACTTTATGAGCGAAACTGAAAAAAGAGAGGGAAAAAAATCGAAGAAAGGCAGGAGCTGGCAAAAGCGCGCGCTTTATGTTATTCTTATTATCGTGATCCTGTTCCTGATATCCATCTTTGTTTTCAAGGAACATATCCTTGAGAAAGTCATCAAAGACGCGGTGCATGATAAGAGCAATGGTAAATACGAATTGAGTTTCTCCAAAATTGATTACCGTTTGCGTGATAATTCTATTTTGTTGCTGGACTTTTTTCTGAAAGGAGATACCACCGTAATTGTGGATGATGCAAAGCACAATGTTTATGAAATTATTATTGATACGCTTGAGATCAGAGATATTAGCATATTTAAAATTTATCCTTCCCGTAAACTACTCATACAGGACTTTTCCATCAGCAGTCCGCTGATAAAAATTTATACCGGTGATACAAATACAACCAAAAATCCGCACATTGAGTTAAAAAAGGCCATGCACCAATCGGCAATGAAGTTTTTTGAAAAAATCAGCATTGATACTTTTAAAATCAGCAATGGAGTTCTTGATATATATAAGTTTCCTTACGATACTTCCATAAACTCATCCATTCAAAGCTTTGATATACAGTTAACGAATTTCGAACTGGATGAGACAAGTGATACCAGCCGTCAAAATTTGTTTTTTTCTGAACATATTGATGTTTCCTTGAAAGGATTCAGGAAGATCCTCAAGAACCATGCTCTGTCTGCACGAAAAATCAGATTGACAACTTCAGAGGAGTTATTTGAGATTTCTGGATTTGAGGCAAAGCCAGATATGGCCAAAAATCCTGTGGGAAAACTGGAAGTTATTACACCGCTTACACAGGTAAAAGGTTTTGAGATCAGAAAGCTCGCTTTAGGGGAAGATTTGTCGATCGATAGTATTCTCATTCACAAAGCATTTGTTCATTACAACAAAACTGAAGAGTCTTTAAGTCCCAATACATACAACTACAGCAACAACAAGATTTATGAGCTTTTGTCACCATTGGTCAAAAAGTTAAGCGTTGATTGCTTTCGGCTAATGGATGGGAACCTGGATATTGAGCAAAAGAAGGACCAGCAAAACCAATTGATTCATGTCAGTGATCTTTCCTTATTAATAGAAAGAATTGTTCTTGATTCAAACATTGCATTTTTAGGACCCCAAAAGATGGTGAAGGGTAATGTTCAGATCACTGCAAAAAACAGTTCTCTTAAAAACCAGTCTGAGATGTCTTTATCCATGGGAGGATTGGAGTATTCTGCTGAAAAAGAGCAGTTAAAGTTACAAAAAGTAAATCTCATTGATCCTGGCCAAGCTAAGGATACACTAATCCTAACTATTCCAGATCTCACATTGACCGAAGTTTCGATTTGGAGCCTAATCCATGGTGATTTCAACAAGTTCGGTGATCTTAAAGTTCAGGGCATTGATCTGTACAAACGAATTTTAAAAAACGGATCAACAACTTCAGGCAGAAGGCCAGGAAATAACCTTCGTTTTGCTTCAATTGAAGTTACCAACGGAAAAGTTGAACTGGATTTTCTTGATTCTACAGGAAAAAATGCCACAATCAGGACAAGATCTGATATTTACGCAGAAAATCTGCTTATCGATACAAGTGGTTTCAAACAACCGGGTTTTCTCGATCTTAAACTATATGATCTGGATTTTGATGATCATGAAAACCTCAGCTTAAATGCTGGTGAGTTGGATTTTAATTCACAAAATAAATACCTGAAGATCAGTCAGATAAAAGCTTCAATCCTTGCAAACAATAAAAAGAAGCAGAAAGTTAATTTGCGTGATCTTCACCTGTCATCGTTTGAACTGCATGATTTTGACTACTGGAATATAATAAACAGGCAACAACTGGATGTAAGATATACAAGCATAATCCAACCGGCTTTCAACTTTCTGATCGATCCTGAAATTCAAAAAACCCAAAAATTACATGAAGTCCATCATAAGATTAAAAGACAGGTCCGGAATTATCTGGAACTTATAAAGCTGGACTCCTTCCGTGTGGAAGATTTATCGGCATCATTTGTAGTATTGAATGATGCAGATGATAATTTTCACCTCAGGGATATTGATGCTTTGTTTGTTGGGGTTAAATTGGATAGCGTTTTTGAAACTTCAGAATCAAAGCTTTTTTATGCGGAAGATTTTGATTTAAATTTTGACAATATCAGGATTCCCATCAAAAACGAACGCTTTGATTTCAGTATTGATAAGATCAGGGTTTCAAAGAGTAGTAATTCTATAGATTTACTGGGTGTAGAATATGCACCGGCAGAATTAGATTCCACGGAAGAAAATCAGCATACGCGTGTGAAAATCCCCCGCCTTATAGCGAATGGTGTTGATTTTGACAATTATTATTTTGAACATGATGTAGATATTGCGGAGTTAGATTTACCCACTTCTAAAATAATGATCTATTCTCGGGGAGACACAAACGCAGACAACAAACCTGCTCCTGTAATTCGTATACCCGATTTCGCGGATTCTTACCGCATTGGTAAAATCTCTGTAAAAAACTCCGATATGCAACTGATCGAAGAAGGAAAGTTTTATCTTTCCACTGATCTTTCGGCTTACTTTTATGATCTGAACTTTGACTCTTCCTTGATCCTTAAACCCCTCGTAAGTAAACTGCCTCTCGATCATTTTAATATTCTGTTGAAAAATGTCAATTCAATAATTGAAAAAAACAATGCAAGTATTCGGATTGATTCATTGTATACCAGCAGCCAGGATCAGGAATTGCAAGTGCATAATTTGAAGTATTTTGATACAATTTCGGAAGTGAGCAGTGAAATGATTTTATTGAACAGGCAGTTAAGTTTTGAAGGATTGCAATTCGATTCCTTGTTTCGGGGCAAGGGTCTTATCATAAGGCACCTGGTCATTGACAGTACTCGCATGCAAATGGGTATACATGCAAATGAAGGAACAGGAAAACCTGATGGAAGTATTTCATTGCCTTCTCCTTTTCATATTGTGAATATTGGTGAAACTGATCTTTTGGATGTTGATTTCACATTCCATAACAGGGAGAAGGAAAAAAGCTTTACACTGGATAATATACGTGGAAAGGTTCACAACTTTAAAATTGATTCCAGTTTAATCGCAAAGCCTGGTTTTTTGTTTTCAAAGAGCATTGATCTCACAAAATCTGAATATACAATATATTCCACCGACAGCATGTATACCTTTTCTCTGAAAGATATTGTTATTTCAACCGGAGAGGAAAGGCTTGACATAGGAGATTTTGCAATTCACCCCAATTATCCAAAATATACATTTTCGAGGGAGCTGGGCTACCAGACCGACCGCATGGATGTTGATTTCCAGGGAATAAAAATCAGGGGGTTGAATTTTCGGGATTTGCTGAATGATCAAAAGCTGAATGCAATTAGAGTAGAAGTCAATAACACACGATTTGAGGCATTTCGGGATAAACGCGTACCTTTCCCGGAATGGCATACCAGTCCGATGCCCCAGGATCTCCTCGAATCACTTGATTTCGACCTGATGATCGATACGCTGTGGCTGAATAATGCAAGGATTACGTATGGTGAGATGGTGGAAAAATCAGTCAATCCGGGCGAAATTCACTTCAGTGATATGCAGGTAAGACTCACCAATATTACCAATGATAGCATGCGTATTTTAAGAAACCCCGTAATGGGATTGAGTGCCAGGGGGCAAATCATGAACAAAGGACTGATGAATGCCCAGTTAAATCTGAAATTAAATCATCCCTCGGATACTTTTGCTTTTCATGCCAATTTGACCAGGATGAATCTTCCGGAATTCAATTCCCTTTCGGTCAATTTATTTGGCGTGGAGATTAAGAGCGGGAACGGTTCGGTAGATACAGTCAATATATTTGGAAACAAGGATTATGCGATAGGTCATCTTTATTTTCCTTACCGCAAATTTAAGATCAAAATGATCAACAGGCAAAAAGGAAACAGGGGTGGGATTGGTGACGGCATCCTGACTTTTTTGGCGAATAATATTTTGCTAAAATCAAATAACCGGCGCTTTGGAAGGCCTATACGCGTGGGACAGATCTTTTACCAGCGTGATCCTCAGAAATCCATATTCAATTATCTCTGGAAAGGAGTACTCAGTGGTGTGGAATCCACCCTTGGATACAATAATCGAGAGCAGCGCAAGGAAATGAAAGCTTATAAGCAAGGAATGGGAAATGAAAATCCGGATGGCAATGACTAAAAATCAAAATAGGGGAGTGGTGATTGATTCGGCTTTTCTTTTCCCATCCAGATCAAAAGTCTTTCTCAGATAAATCTGCAATCCGTTTTGTATAAAAATAAGACCCATGAATACGCAGAATATATGCATAACACATTGATCTATATCTCCCATCGTCCGGCTATTTTGGTTTCACAATAAGCACATCTGGCGTCTACAATATGATTTTCCAGAATTGAAAATCCTTTGCGTTTTATTATCAGTTTATTACAATTCGGACAGTAAGTATTTTCTGCATCCGTACCAGGGATGTTCCCAACATAAACATATTTTAATCCTTCGGAAAAACCTGTTTCTCTTGCTTTCATAAGCGTTGATCTTGGGGTGGGCGGCAATTTTTGTAATTTGTATGTAGGATGAAAGCGGCTAAAATGCAAAGGGGTATCTTCAAAGCCGTTTTCGGCAAGCCAAGCACACATTTTTTTAATCATATCAAAATCATCCGTCCAATCAGGCACTACAAGGTTGGTGATCTCAAGCCAGATGCCTTCCTCTTTCAGTATTTTTAATGTGTTGAGGATGGGTTCTAGTGTCCCGGCATTCAGCATCTCATAGATCTCATTGCTGAAGGATTTGAGGTCAATGTTGGCTGCATCTGCATACTTGCAAAGTTCCCGCAGAGGTTCTTCATTGATATAACCTGCGGAAATCAGAACATTCTTCAGACCTTCTTCCCGCGCAAGTTTTGATGTGTCGTAGGTGTATTCATAAAAAGCTACCGGATCGGAGTAAGTGTATGCAATGGATTGGCACTGGTATTCTTTTGCTTTTTTAACCACTTGATCAGGAAAAAGATCATAATTCCTGGTTTCTTTTGGTGAAGATTGGGATATCTCCCAGTTTTGACAGTTCAGGCAGGCCAGGTTGCATCCTGCTGTGGCAATGGAGAAGGCAAGTGTTTCAGGTAGAAAATGAAAGAGCGGTTTCTTTTCGATGGGATCCACGTGTACGGCGCATGGATTTCCATACGTTATTGAATAAAGTTTTTCACCGTAATTTACATTTGTCTTGCAATCTCCCACTTCCCCTTCTTTCAGCACACAGGCCTGCGGGCATAACAAACATTTGATTCCGCGCGGGGTGCTGATATAATACATGGCTTCCTTGCTCCACTTCCACAACTCCTCTTCTGGCAGTTTGGCCAGAAATCCTGCATTATTCTTGCCGATCATCCTACCCATTGCAGGTATGCCAAAAGCCAGTCCGCAGAGACTGCAAAATCCTGTTTTAATAAATTCTCTTTTACTGAATTGCGTCATATTTCGCAAAAATCTTTATGATTTCAATTGGGTAACTTTGCTTCTGATCATGATGTTCAAAATGGAAAACGCATTAAATACAAGCAAGATTACTCCGCTTTTCATGATCCCGAATAAAGGTACCAATAATACCGATGCGATCAAAATTCCGAAGGCAGAGCCGGCCATATCAGAAAAATACGTGCTGGCAGCAATCCTGTTTGCCTTTTGATCGAAAAGTGAACACGCACTTGCATATTGCAAACCTGTTAGGGAGCCGATCAGGATGGTCAGCAACAATATGATGCCCTGGATAATATACTGGTTGAACATTTTATCGTCGAGTGATTTCAGCAGCAGGGGGATCAGTAAAGCAGATATACCAATACATGCATGTATGATTAAAAATTCTCTTTGGCCTCTGGGTTTAAAGAGTTTTGTCAGTTTGCTGCTTCCGAAATACAAGCCAAGCATGAAAACAGCAATGATCAATCCTACAAATTGATACAAGTATCCGTAAATGACCTGGAAAGAAAGAATGATCAGGAATTCAAGGGCCGAGGCGGTAAACCCTCCTGTAAAAAGTCCGAAATTAATGGGTTTGATTAGTATGAGCACCAGGATGATCATTGCGATCATCAAGGCGAAAATGTAATCCATGCTGATATCGAATTGATGCAACCAGTGTCTGATCTGATAATAATATGCAATTGGTCTGAAGTTCTTGTTCAATGGGGCTTCATCCAACAGCTTTTCACGGATCATTTCACTGCGCATCCTGACAAGATCTTCTTTGAAATAATGTCCATTCACAAATTCATTTTCAATATTCCGTTTTTCGAGCGTGTCTAGAATATTTGCTGACAAAGAATTAGCGGATGCCAGCAAATAGATCCTTTTGCTGCTTACGATATCAATGTGCTGAAATTCCATTTTCAGGGTATTCACAATGCTTGAGATGAGGGCCAGCAGTTGATCGCTTAGGTAGTTTTCTACGGGGGGAAGGTAAAACGCAAAAACACCATGCTCTGAAAGATGATCATGCACTCTTTTAAAAAAAGATTTCGTATAATAGCGGTTGATCATTGCACTTGACGGCCCCGGCATGTTCATGATGATGAGATCATATTTTTTCTGCGATGTTCTCAGATATAGAACCGGGTCTTCCAGGATCAGGCTGACATTTTCATAAACCATCGAATCTGCTTCATTGTGAAATTTTTTCTGTTGTTCGAATTGGACCGGATTCATTTCAATGAAATCAACTTCAGCATCAGGATACTTTTTTATTTGCCGCATCAAGGCAACAAAGTTCCCTGAAAACACCAGTACTTTTTTTGGAGCGGGATGCTGGGAAAAAGCAAAGTGGACAATTTCCTCTGTTCCCGCTATATCGGAAGTGTTGTAAAGCAAAACACCGTTTTCATAATAATTCAACTGATCCCCACTCCGGGTCACTGTAACCTGCCCGAAAACACTTTCACGGTTCTCAATGATCTCCTGACTGCTGAATAGTTTGTGTTTGTTCAGATCTACGGGGATGAAATACAGGGTCACCAGGACAAGTATTGCGGAGGTGGACAGGACTGCGAGCCCGCTTTTCATGGATATAAAAAACGCAAATATTATCATGATCATTAAATTAATCATCATGATAAAAATCAGACCTGTGTACAAATCAACATAATATATCATGATAAATGCTGAGAACAGGCCTCCTGTAAAACTTCCAAATGATTCAATTGCATATGTTCTGCTGACGGCTGCCCGATTCTGAAATTCTTCCTGATAAGCTGCAAAAAGATTGAACAGGATGCCGGATATGATGCAAAAAGGTAATAATATGATGAAGGATAGCAGAAGTATTTGCAGTATATTCAGTTCTATCCCGGGGGTAAACAGATTAAACCTGCTTGTGTTCAATATGAATACAGTGAGCAAGGGAAGAAAGGCAAAAGCGATTTGTAAAATGATGATGCGGGATTTTTGAAAACTTCGCCTGGTAAAACGACCCAGGTATGCTCCCAAACCCGTAATCAGCATCCAGTTCGAAAGCAATATGCCAATGACAAGTTCATTGCCTGATAGAACAGATAAAAATTCACGCAACACCAGGATTTGTGTCAATATATTGCTGAAACCAAGGATGGCTATTGCCGAAATTATAATGTGTTTATCAATTCTATCTTGCATGTGTTTTATTCTTCACGATCTGATAAAAAATCTGCTTTTTATTCTTCTCTTAAGGTAATTTTCATTATCTTAATGCTTGATTTTCGTTCATGCAAATTAATCAAAGGATTTTTTACTAAAATACGAAAATGAAAAATTTAATTAAACGAATCTTTATGTATTTGATGATGGGTTTATTTTCAATGAGTTCAGCGGCACAGGAACAAACCGGCGACAGGGAACCCTATGCAGCTGGAAAGTTTTACATCGATAATCCTGTGGAGCTCAGGGAGCAACTCGGCGAGCTATTCAAAAAGGCCAGGCCAAAACAAGATGATCATGTCAGGGCCATCATCGTGCCCCATGCCGGATATGTTTTTTCCGGTGAGGTGGCGGCTTCCGGTTTTAATCAGATCCCTGAAAATGCAAATTATGATAATGTGTTTGTAATGGCTTCAAGCCACCGGGAGGCCTTTAAGGGTGCTTCAATCTACGCAAAGGGGGATTATATAACACCCCTTGGCAAAGTGAGGGTGAATAAGAAGCTGGCCGAGGAATTGATCCGTGACAATGATATTTTTAGTTTCCAGGCTTCTGCTCACAAATATGAGCACAGTCTTGAAGTACAATTGCCTTTTTTGCAGTATCATTTGAAGAATGACTTCCAAATCGTCCCCATAGTAGCAGGAACTCAAAAATTACAGGATTGTGCAGAAATTGCAGATGCCCTGCGCCCATATTTCAATGAAAACAATTTGTTTGTGATCAGTACCGATTTTTCTCATTATCCTGCTTATGAAGATGCCAAACAGATCGACAGTCTGACTGCAGCGGCCATTACAAAAAATTCAGTCGATGCACTGGAACAAACCCTCAGTGCGAACAGTAGTAAAAATATCGACAACCTGGCTACCAGTCTTTGTGGCTGGAGCTCGGTCTTTGCTTTGCTCAATCTTACACGGAATCAGGAAAACCTTGTATACGAGGATTTACAATACATGAATTCTGGTGACCAGGCATACGGAGACAAGCAGCAAGTAGTCGGTTATTATTCGATTGCCGTTTACGAAAAAAAAAAGAAGGATCAGGAATTTGAACTGAGTGCAGAAGATAAAAAGAGGCTCCTTTCAATCGCACGCAAAACCATAAAATCTTACATCACGGAAGGAAATACCCCGGACATCAAACATGAAGAAATGACGGAAAACCTGCGCATGCCGCTCGGTGCATTTGTCACTTTGCACAAAGATGGAGAATTGAGGGGATGCATTGGGCGATTTCAACCTGAAGAGCCCCTTTATGCTGTTGTGCAACAGATGGCAATTGCAGCGGCAACCCAGGACAGACGTTTCAGTAAAGTGGAAGCTGATGAGTTAAAAGACATAGAGATAGAAGTTTCTGTTTTAACACCCATGAAGAGGATCGATTCAATCGATGAAATTGAGCTGGGTAAGCACGGAATTTATATTAAAAAGGGATATGCCTCCGGTACATTCCTTCCGCAGGTAGCTGATAAAACGAACTGGACACTTGAAGAATTCCTGGGACATTGTGCAAAAGACAAAGCCAGGATTGGATGGAAAGGCTGGAAAAATGCTGAAATATACATTTATGAGGCCCTGATTTTTAAGGAGGGCCAGTTCGATTGAATCTAACGTACATACTTGTACAGGAAACCAAGAACCGTATTAGTAAAAGCTTTGGGCGCTTCCAGGTGTGCTGAATGCCCAACCTTTTCTATATAACTTGGGTAGGATGCATGCGTGATTCCCTGGTACAATAATTCGGCTTCTTTGGGTTTGATGAGGATGTCTTCCTCTCCAATCACGATCAGGGTTTCTGCAACGATCTTATTCAAATGGGCGTTTACATCGAAATTCTCGATCGCATTTATCTGTCCCAGAAAACCTTCAAGAGGCTGGGGGTAGGGGTAATCAAGCGTGTATTTTACGATAGAGTCGAAGAACTTTTTGTCTTCAACTGATTTCTGCGATAATACCCAGTAATAAAACTGCTGAAGCCAGAGTTCCATGTCAATTCCCGATCGCCAGCAGTTATAAAAGTTCCTGAACAGTCCGATGTTTCGCCTGGATGAAAAAGGTGCAGTACTTTCCAATACCAGCTTTTTGACTCGTTCTGGATATTGAATAGCAATTTGCTGTGCTATATATCCTCCCATGGAATGCCCGACGATATGCGCACTGTTAATATCCATAAAGTCCAGAAGTCCAATCACATCTTTTGCCATCTCTTCAATGCTGTAAGGAGGGGAAGGTGAGTCACTTCTGCCAACGCCACGGTTATCGAAAATGATCGTTTTAAAATGATTGCTGAAGGTGTTAATGGAAAACTGCCAACTCTGGCTGTCGCCGGCCAAACCCGAAATTAAAATCATAGGTTCACCTTCTCCGTGAACCTCATAATATATTTCGATGTTATTGACCTTAACTGATGGCATAGCTATTCTAAATAATCAAAGATAGAAAATTAGGCAATTCTTTTGTTGTTTTTATGAATCTTATTTAAAAAATCAGCAATCTCTTTTAATTTCAGGATTTTATCAGGCTTCATGATCTTGATTGCAGAGAGGGGCATGGTGTCAACTTCTGCTTCCTCGGGATCCTGTACAATGGTAAATCCTCCCAGCTCCTGGATTTTCTTTAATCCGGCGGCTCCATCATTATTGGCCCCGGTTAAAATAATGCCTATTAGCTTATTCTTGTAAGCATAGGAAGCTGTTTCAAACAATACATCAATAGATGGTCTGGCGTAATTGACCTTATTCTCTACTGAAAATGAAATACTTTTATCTTCTTCGATGAGCATATGAAAGTTCGGAGGTGAAAAATATGCAGTGCCCTTTTTGATGGTTTCCTTTTCCTCTGCTTCCTTTACTTTAATTTTACACAATTTATCCAGGTGAGTAGTCATATAATTATCTGATTGCGGACTGATATGTTGAACCAGCATAAGTGGCAATGAAAAATTCTTTTCCAGTTTTGGAAGGAATGTTTTAAAGGCATTTAAGCCACCTGCTGATGCACCGATTACTACTGCTTCAAACATTATTTTTTTTGATCGTTCGTGTATGGTATTGCTTTTTATAGATTTTTTCTTTGTCATTCTCAACTTCGAAATTTCTGAAAATATTTGAGAATCTGAGGTTTTCTTTTGACCCCAGGCATAAATAACCGCCTGGTATGAGACTTTGCTCAAACAAGGAAAATACACGTTCCTGCAAGTTTTTGTTAAAATAAATCAATACATTGCGGCACACGATCATATTCACCTCAGCGAATACACTGTCGGTAACAAGATTATGGTCGGCAAAAACGATGTTTTTCTTAAGGCTTTGATCCAGGATTACTGAATCATACCTGGCCGTGTAATAATCTGAAAAAGATGATTTGCCGCCGGCTCTCTGGAAGTTCTGTGTATACTCTTTGATCTTATCAACAGGGTAAATGCCGTCCCTGGCTTTTTTCAGGGCAATGTTGTTAAAATCGGTCGCATAGATTTGGGCCCTGTCGAGCAATCCTTCTTCCTGAAGCATGATCGCCATGGAATATACCTCCTGTCCTGTTGCACAGCCTGCATGCCATATCTTAAAGAAGGGATATGTTTTTAAAATCGGAAAAACTTCCTGCCGCACAGCTTTGTAAAAATCCGGGTCGCGAAACATTTCAGTGACGGTAATGGACAGGTCGTCGAGGAGTAATTTCAGAAAGTTATCATCGTAAATCAGCTTGTGTTGCAGATCTGAAACATAATTCAAGCCGGAGGCAGCCAGCCTGTGTAATACACGTCTTTTAATGTGAGCCTTACCGTAATTCCTGAAATCATAACCATGCTTTCTGTACAGGGCTTCCAGCAGCAATTCGATTTCAATGTTCAAATTGTCGTTTAATATTTCGGAATTGTCTTTCTTCATTTTTTACTGTATAGCCACACTCTGAGCAAAGAAATAAGTTTATCGGGATTTACCGGTTTGGCAACATAATCGTTTGCACCTGCTGCAATGCATTTTGCGCGATCTTCCTTCATGGCTTTTGCAGTGAGCGCAATGATCGGCGTGTTCTTGAATTTCTTGTCTTTTCTGATCTCTTCCATTGCCTCGTAACCATCCATTTCGGGCATCATAATGTCCATCAGTACCAGGTCGGTATCCGGGTGCTGCTTCAGTTTTTCTATGCCTTCGCGTCCGTTCTTGCCAACGATGGTTTGCATTCCATGGTTTTCAAGAACACTGGTCAGTGCAAACACGTTTCTCATGTCATCATCCACGATCAGTATTTTTTTATCTTTCAGTATGTTTTCTTTCTCCTGGATTTCAGCCAGCATTTCCTGCTTACTTTTGGGCATTTCTTCCTGTACCTGGTGCAAAAACAAAGTTGCTTCCGAAAGCAACCTTTCAAAAGATCTGGCTCCTTTCAGAATAATGGAATCAGCATATCTGTTCAGCCTGTCACTTTCTTCTTTTGACAAATCCTGACCCGTGTAAATGATCACTGGTAAATCTTTAATCTTTCTGTCTTTGCGGATTTTTTCAAGCAATTCATAGCCTGAAAGATCTTCCAGTCCAAGGTCCAGGATCATGCATTCATAATCACCCTGTTTAAGCAAATCATATGCATCTTCACCCGATCCGACTGCATCAATGGAAACGTTGCCTTCGTCAAGCAGATTTACAATGCTTTTCCGCATGCCTGGATCATCTTCAACAACAAGGGCTTTTCGTATGGGTCTTGAAATGATATTTTCTATTTTCTTAAAAACACTTTCAAGTTTTTTCTGGCTTACCGGTTTGGTGAGATAACCGATTGCTCCCATCTTCATTGCTTCCATCGTTTTATCCGAGGCAGAAATAATATGCACAGGGATGTGTCGGGTGTTTGAATTTTCTTTCAAATGCTTGAGTACTTCATAACCGTCCATGCCGGGCAACCCAATGTCCAGTAAAATGGCGCTCGGAACGAAATAATCGGCATAATGAAGACCGGTTTCACCATCCAGCGCCACCATACATTTGAATCCGCGTTCATGAGCCAGGTCTATCAAGACCTTGCAAAAGTTTACATCATCTTCAACGATAAGGATGAAATTATCACCTTTGCTGATAGATGTGCGGTCGTCTCCTATCTCTTCGTATTTATCGTCGAGTATATCGGGTTTTTCAGAATTGCTCAAAGCAGGTGTATTCTTCTTTCTTGGTTTTTCTGTTTGGGTTGTTTCTTTTTCCGTCCTTTTTTTATTGCCAAAGTTCTCTGGTAAATAAAGTGTAAAAGCAGAGCCTTTCCCCTCTTCACTTTCCACGATTATCTCTCCATTCAGAAGTTCACTAAAACTCCTGGAAATGGTAAGCCCCAGACCTGTGCCGCCATATTTCCTGCTGGTGGTTCCATCTGCCTGCTGGAAAGCCTCAAATATCAGTTGTTTTTTATCTTCTGCAATCCCAATACCTGTATCAATGATCGAAATTCCAATGACAGATCCGGATTTTAGAGCCGGATTGGAAAAACTGATTTCTTTCGGGGCCTTGAATATCCTGAGTGTAATGCTGCCACTGGAGGTAAACTTGATTGCATTGGAAATAAAATTTTTAATTACCTGTAAAACACGCTGTGGATCGGTATGAATGAATCTGGGAATGTCTTTTTCGATCCTGATCTTCAATTCCAGGCTTTTTTCATCCATCATGGGTTTGAAGTTCCTGATGATATAGTCCTTTATCTGATCGGGATACATTGCTTCGATATGGAGGTCAAGTTTTCCGGATTCCACCTTTGACAGGTCGAGGATCTCATTGATCAAATCGAGCAGGTCGGACCCTGAAGAATTGATGGTTTTGGCATATTCCACTTCCTTGTCGGTAAGATGCTCCTTTTTATTATCGGCCAGCAACTGCGATAGCACAAGTATACTGTTCAGTGGTGTCCGCAATTCATGCGACATATTTGCCATGAACTCCGATTTGTATTTGCTGGCCATTTCCAGGTCATGCGCTTTTTTTCGAATCTCATCCCGGGCTTTCTTCAGTTCTTCGTTTTTCTTCCTGATATTATCCCTTTCAAATTCCAGGTCATTGGTCCTTTCCTCAAGTTCTTCATTGATCACCTTCAGTTCTTCCTGCTGGCTTTTCAGGTTTTCTTCAGAAAGCTTCAGGGCTTTGGTTTGCTCTTCCAGTTCTTCATTGGTCTGCCTGAGTTCCTCCTGTTGCGACTGCAACTCTGCTGCCTGATGCTGGGTTTGCTCCAGGAGTTTCTCAACCCGGGAATGCGTTTGTACAGTATTTACCGCAATGGCAATCCTGTCGAGGCATCTTTCGATGAATACCCGGCTCAGTTCGTCAAATTCCTGTATCCTGCCCAGTTGAATTATTCCCATCACTTTGTTTTCAAAGATAAAGGGTGTTATCAGGTAATGGATCTTTTCCTTTTTTTCCGTACCAATATTCAAGTTGGGGACATTGGGATCGGGATCTGTAATCATTATGGATTTCTTGTCAAGCGCGGTTTGTCCTACAAGTCCTTCACCGAATTTGAATTGATTGAATTTCTTATCAGCATTTCTAAATGCATAGCTTGAAGTCAGGTTGAGCAATTCATTCTCTGCAATGTAGATTAAACCGATCTGAGCATCCAGGTAGCGTACCATGAAAGTGATGATCCCGGATGTTAGTTCTTTGATATCCTTGAGGCCGCTGAGTTTACCTTCGAGTTTACTGATACCGCTTTTGAGCCAGTCTTGTTCCTGTATTTCCCTGGAAGTACTTCGCAGGGTATTGGTCATCTCAAAAAGCGCTATGCCCAGCGTATCCTGCTTGCTGCGGGGTGTAATATTCGTTGAGTAATCACCCTGGGCAATGCTGTTGGCTTGTTCAACCACTTTCCGGAAACTTTCCACCATCTGGTTCATGGATTTGCCAAGGATGTCTTTTTCACTTCTGATGATTACGGATTTGGTGTAATCACCCACTGCAGCGGATTCGCTCACCTTGGCATATAATCTCAAAGACTCAACAAGAGAATTGAAGTTATCGACCATCTCGCCGACTTCATTTTTCGGTGCCCTGATCTCCTTACGCACTAAATCGCCTATTGCCACCTGTTTGGCCCAGGCTGACAGGGCTTTGATCGGGAAGACGAACTTCCGGGTAACCAGGATCGCAATGATAAACACTATGATGATGGTAACGATGAAAGAAACCTTGGCTATGTCGGAAAGGTCCTGTGCATAAGCATATGCCTCATCGTTGTCGATTTCTTCTATCAAAGCCCAGTGAACACCGAATTGTTCCAGATAATCGAGATTTCTGTAAATTCCGAGAACATAATTACCGGATAGGTTGGGGTATGATGTAATTTTTTCTGCTTGCAGGTTCCTGTCAACGATATATTGCTCATCATCCTTGTTTCTGATATACTTTTGCCATTCCACGGTTTTCTCAGTCCTGGCTTCCCGCTGCAGTATAATATCCCTGTCTTCGAGCCTTGTCGCAGAACGCATCATCAGGTCAGAACCCACCAGGTAGGCCTGTCCGGTTTCCCCAAGCCCCACATCATCCTGGATAATTTTGTTGATTCTATCCATGGTGATCTGTACTGCCAGAATACCCGATGCTTTTCCACTGGTATCCATCACAACATCACAGAAAAAGCCGGAAACAATGTTGTTGGATGCCTGGTAAAACGCAAGATCGGAAAAGAGGAGCTCTTTTTTACGCAGGGATTCGCGGGCTGTCCGACTGAACAGGGTGCTGGAGAATTTTCCATGGAAAAGGTTGGTGCCCAGGTCGTTTTCCTCCCTTACTGAGAAAAGTATATTGCCGTTCTTTTCAATATAATAGATATCATAATATCCTTGTTTGTCGATGTAATGTTCAAGATCATTGCGCTTTTTATCAGTAAAGGATTTCCACTCGGTGGAGTTGGTGAAGTTCTTCAGGTCTTTGCCGGAACGTTTGAACATCTTCTCCAATTCACTGAAGAATTGAAGGTTGTCGGATTGTTCGCTCTGGATTTCAGTAAACGTGGTAAGCTCCCTGAAAAAGGTATTCAGGTATTCGACCCGGAGCTGGGAGGTGGTCACGATTGATTTTTCTGCAACAACCGTTAACCCAAGATAGGCATATAAATAATTAATGAAACTGATTGTGGCCAGGGGAATGAATGAAATGGCCAGAAACCAGAGAAGCAGAGATTTACCAACACCGATATACATATTTGCTTTTAACCACTTCCTCAGTCTCTCAAATCCTGTATGTTCCTGGTTCTTGCTCATAATAAATGTCTTATGCTAAGAAAAAACGTGAACTTATTTTTCAGCAAGGGCGTATTTTTCAATAGCCTCATAAAGCTCGTTTGGATTGACAGGTTTGGAAATGTAAAAATCCATTCCCACGGCCAGGCATTTTTCCTTATCACCCTTCATGGCGTGGGCCGTCATAGCAATAATGGGTGTGTGCGTGCTATCTTTTTCCTGCTTTCTGATCATTCTTGTGGCATCAAAACCATCCATCTCCGGCATTTGAACATCCATCAGAATTATGTCGAAATCTTTTTCCTTATTCATTTCTACAGCTTCCTTACCGTTTTCGGCAAGTGTTACACGCCAGCCTTTTTTCGACAGTAGTTGATTTACGATTTTCCTGTTGATCAGCTGATCTTCTGCAACCAGGATACGAATGGGGTGACTATCTTTTCTCGTTTCTTGCTTTTTGCTCTCTTTTTTCTTTCCGGTACTTTGGGAGTCGCTGTATTTCTGGCTGAGTTTCCGCATCAGGAGGGATTTTAATTCACGCTGATGTACCGGTTTTGTGAGGGTATTTTCGAGATGCAGATCCATGTCTTTCATTTTGTTTTCGGCGTAAGCATATTGTGGGGTTGTTATGTAAACGATCTCAGGAATGAACTTTTTGTCAATTTCACTGGCAATTTTTTCAGCAGCTTCGGTTCCTTTCATCTCGGACATGAAATAATCCATCAGGATAAGATCGTATTTTTCTCCTTTTGCAGCCTTTTCCTTTATAATTTTTAGGCCATCGTCGCATTTGCCTGCACTGTCAACATCAAGTTTCCAAAATTTAAGCAGGTTGGTTATCACCCTGAGGCTTTCTTCATTGTCATCGATCGCCAGTATATTGATTTGCTTTTTGCTGTCGATATCAAGTTTCCATGCGGCTTCGTCTTGTTTCCCCAGTTTCAGGTCCAGTTCAAAGTAAAATCTGCTGCCTTTCTCTGCTTCGCTTTCAACTCCGATCTTTCCGTTCATCATATCCACCAGGCGTTTTGAAATGTTCAGTCCCAGTCCGGTACCTCCGTGTTTTCTTGTGGTCGAAACATCAGCCTGGCTGAAGGATTTGAAAAGCTTGTCCAGCTTGTCTTCCGCAATACCAATACCCGTGTCTTTTACTGAAAATTCAATTTTTGCCACATCATCCTTGATCTCTTTGAGTATCACATAAACCCCAACCATTCCCTCATCGGTAAATTTTATGGCATTGCCCACCAGGTTGATCAGTATTTGCCTGATCCTTACAGGATCGCCGATTAACATATCAGGCATCTCCGGTGAAATCTCACAAACGAATTCCAGTTTTTCCTGGAATATTTTAACGGAAAGCAAGCGTGTTACTTTTTCCAGCACCTCTCTGATACTGAATTCAATGTTTTCAAGCTCAAGCTTGTCGGCTTCTATTTTCGATATATCCAGAATTTCATTGATTATGTCAAGCAGTGATTCGCCGGATTGTTTGATATCTCTGATTCTTTCGCTTTGCAATTCGGATAAATCCTGGTCCATCAGGGCCAGGTCGGCCATTCCGATAATACCGTTCAGCGGGGTTCTGATTTCATGACTCATGCTGGCCAGGAAACTGCTTTTGGCTGTTGTAGCCTCTTCGGCAAGTTTCTTTGCGTCATGCAAATCCCGGACGGTTTTTTCGAGCTTGCGGGCTGTATGCTCCAGCACAAGCTTTTGCTTGAAAAACTCTATATAAGCCTGTATCTTGCTTTGCAGGATTTCGAGATCAAGAGGTTTGTATAAATAATCCACCGCTCCTGTTTTGTATCCCTTGAAAACATGCTCTCGCTGTTTGCTGATGGCCGTGACGAATATTACCGGAATATCCCTGGTTCTTTCATTCTGACGCATGATCTCCACCGTTTCAAATCCGTCCATTTCCGGCATCTGCACATCCATCAACACCATGGCAACTTCATGCTCAAGCAACTTGCCAAGTGCCTCGTTCCCGGATGTGGCTTTGATTATATTCAGTTCGGGGCTTTCAAGTATGCCTTCGAGGGTGATTAGATTCTCTTTTCTGTCATCAACAATCAGGATGTTGAATTTTGGTTCTTGGTCTTGCATATTACAGCTTGCTTGATTAGAATCATTTTATTTGCTATAAATATATGTAGAAAAGTTGGAATATCAGGAGGGTTTTCCAATAATTATCAATAGTGCTGCCATTTGTTTATAACTCCCTGTTGCATATAATGTTATAAGCGCAATGCCGGCAGTTTTCAACATCATTGGTTTGTTCAAAGTGTTTTTCTTTATCAAAGATTTCAGCCAGAAGTGACGTGAGTTGATTTTCAAAGAACAGGATATTTGCCTTATCGATATTTCTATTCTTGTCAATCTGAAGGTTGATCAGCAGGTCTTTATTTTTTCGAAGCGACATTGCAGCAGCTTGAATACCTTTCGGTTTCTGTGTGGCTTTATGTATTTGTATTAGTGCGTAAAACAAAAGCTGAAAGGCAATGTTGCTGAATTTTTTATCCTTCACTTCGGCTTCGCTGCTCACGGAAAGTTCATTTTTATCAACATAACCAGTTTTATAATCGAGAAGTCTCTGTTTGCCATCAAACATATCCATTCGATCGATATAACCTTTCAGCTTGACCTTGAAATCTTTTTGATCATTCAATGGAAACTCGAGTGTTACTTTGTTTTCAAGTTCCTGAATGATCAGTTCATGATCTTTGAGCATTTCAGCATCATGGCGGAGAACATTCTCTATGAGCGATTCAGCAGCTTTCAGGATCAGCAGGTTTTTACCGTGCTTTGCTTCTCCTCCCGGGAACTTCTTCTTAAAACTGTATGAAATTTTTTGACTGATGGACTTTTTGGCTTGCTGCAAAACTTCACTGTTCAATACCTGGTTCTGAAACTCCGAATAAATGTGCTGCAGGCTGTCGTGAATGATGGTTCCCAGGTTGGCCGCATCTATGCTTTCTTCAACTTCCTTGTCTTCCTGCAATTCAAGAATGGATGAAAAATAAAACTGAAGTGTGCATTTTCTGAATTGGTTGAGGCTGCTGGCAGATAAGCCATGGGAGGACTTTTCTTTCAACTTGTCCATCAAAATGTCTGTTTTCTCAATAATGATTTCATTGCTTCGCTTCAAATCCCTGATCCGCGAACCGTAAATATTCTGTTTGATCTTTGTATCCGGATTATATGCAGGAAGTTCGCGTGCAAGTTGTAGGAGAAAACGGCTTTTATCACCTCCACCCAGTTGGTCTGTTTCCGTATTATAAATTAAATAGGCTTTTTTACACCTTTGCAAAAGCCGGTAAAAGTGATAAGCATATATTGAATCACGATCCCTGTAAGTTGGCAGGCCAAATTGTTTTTTAATCTCGAATGGGATAAATGAGTTTTGCCTGCGCGACGAAGGAAGTATGTTTTCGTTTGCCGATAGCAAAACCAGGTTTTCGAAATCCAGCGTCCTGGTTTCAAGCATACCCATGATCTGCAATCCTTTTAAAGGCTCTCCGTAAAATGGGAGACTGGAGTTTCGTACGATCTGCTTGAAAATGACCTGCAACAATTCCACGGAATCCAGAACATGGTATTCTTCCTGTATGCTTTTCAGTCTTTTAAAGATCAGGGAAAAATGATAAAGGTATTCAACCTGTAGCGTTTCTTTTTTGCCGGAAATGCTTATGGCTTGTCTCAGCTTTTCAATGATGCTGAAGATACCATCCAGTGCAAGAACTGCATTGTTGCGCCAGTCTTTTAGCAGGTAGTGCATGAAGGTTCCGGTTCCTGAGGAGAAGTGTTGCAGAATTTCCTGATGACCCAGCAAAACTTTACCTGATTTGACAAACTCAAATAATTTCGAATTCAATTCGTGCTGTCTCAACTGGAAGAGTTTTTCGCTCAGATTTTGTAAAAGCGGATGCCGACATATCGCCAGCAGGTCTTTCAGGTGATATTGCCCGGAAGATACATTCCTGATATCTTTTAAGTTGAGGGCATTCCGCTTGAGCTGAAACACTTTGTCGAAAAAAGTGTAAAGGGGTACGCTTTCAAGCGGGAACCCCATGGTTATGTTGAGTTCACGGATCTCCCGTGGGATTGAGTTCAACAAAGGAATCAGAAGACTTTCATCTGCCAGCACCACGGCGGTGTTGCTAAGCTGCTCTTCGCTGAGTTCATGTTTGAGGATTTCCCCACAAAGTTTTGCCTGTCCAATATTTTGAGGAACACCACTCAGTTGAATTTCTTTCGCCGTTTTGAAATGTTCAAAAGTCCATTTCGCATCGCTGAATATTCTATTCTTAAAATGACTGCGCAAAAAAGTTCCGGCTTCATGCAAGAATCCCTGATGCCTGGCATCCAGATAGTAATGATCCGAATCCCAGAAAATGGCTGCTTGTTCCGTTTGTACCAGATGACCGATAAACTTTTCTTCGGAACGTGTCAGGGCGTTGAATCCAAGGAAGTATATCTTTTTATAGCCAATGTCATCCTGGATCTTTTGTATATTTTCTGCGAGATATCGATAGGCGGCTCCCTGATAGGCGATTTTCTTTTGTTCCAGACGCTTCCGGAGCAGGATGTAATATTTCTCCAGGGACCTGAAAAACAACAGGTATTTTTTTTCGAAATCTGTAAGTGATTTTTTTTCAGGATTCCAGAGTTCGATGGCCTTGGTGTCTGAAAGGTAACTAAAAAGATCAGCAGCATCCACCAGGTACTCATCAATTTCATTGAAATCATGCAAAGCCTGAAATGCCCAGTCTGAAAATTGATGCAGGTCCTGATCTTCTGTGGTATTGATGTTCTTGTGTACCTCGAAAAGTTCGAATAACAGGCTGAGGTTGTCGAGGATCGTAAGCCCGGATTGATGGGAAACGAAATCCTCAATAGAAAAAATTTCCGGCATAAAAACAGCCTGGTCAATCTGGTTGGCGAGATGCTTTTTCAGGAATAAACCTGCACGGCGGTTGGGTAATACAATGCAAAGATCGCCAAGGCTGCTGCCATGTTTGCTGTATATTGCTTCGATGCATTTTTCAAGAAAAGCTCTCATTGTTTGGTATTTATAAGTTCTAGTAACGCTTTATTTTTGCGTAGTTCGTGAAAGTGGTCATATTTCCCGATGTCCCACCACAGAGAGGAGCCCTGGTCATATCCTGCGATTTTATTGGTTTTTGCCATATCAAGGTATGCCTTTATGATGGAGAACCGGTCTTTTTTGGGCATTTGTTTTACCAGGCTGCTTCTGATTATATGGATGCCGCTGAAAGCAAACTCACTCAGATTATTGACTTTTTTGTCGACATCCGTTGGGATGCTTTTTTTTTCTTTTTTATCCAGCCAGCCTCTCAAATGCATATTCTTGTCAAACAGGAGCTTCCTGCTTGATTCTCTGTTTTTTACGGCCAACAGCGCATCAGCCCGCCGCTTTCTGAAGTTTTGTATAAAATCCTTCAGCTCTATTCCGGAAATAATATCCACATTGTGAACAAGAAAAGCTTCCGTATCCTGGAAAAACCATGAGGCTTTTTTTATGCCACCTCCCGTATCCAGTAGTTGATTGCTTTCATCCGACAGGCTGATCGTGGCGCCAAAGTTTTTGTGCTCTATGAGGTATTGAATGATCTGGCTTGCAAAGTGATGAACATTGATGATGATATCATGGATGCCTGCCTGCATCAATTTATGGATTTGTATTTCCAACAAGGTTTTCCCGGAGAATTCCACAAGGGCTTTCGGGATGTTGTCAGTGATCGGGTGAAGCCTTGTTCCCTTTCCGGCTGCAAGTATCATTGCTTTCATTTCATAATCAGATCTTTACGGGTTTGCATATTGTTTTTCACCTTCATCAATCCTTTAATTCTTTGTGATAGATATTCAGTTTCAGTCTGGAGTCTTTTTTCAGCAGTCGGTACAATTGTTCAGCACAATATACACTTCGATGTTGTCCCCCCGTACAACCAAAGCTAACCGATAAATGTTTGAAACCCCTTTCGAGGTAATTCCGGATCGAGATATTGACAAGATCATGGCATTTTTTGATGAATGTCTCTACTTCCGCAAATTCCTGCAGATATTGAATGACAGCATGATCTTTTCCATCAAAACTTTTGTATTTTTCAATTCTTCCGGGATTGGGCAGGGCACGACAATCAAAAACATAACCGCCACCGTTTCCTGTATAATCTTTTGGGGTACCATGCTTAAAGGAAAAACTTGATATGCTGAGCTGCAGTTTTTCGGGCTCCATTTTCTGGATCGGCATGCCGGTTTGTATGTGCAGCATGTAGTTGTATATTTTTCTGATTTCCGGAAGATTACCTGGTAATTCTACCTTCCTTCTCAGTTCCTCCAGGGCCTTCAATGCAAATGGAATACTCATCAGAAAATGATTCTTGTTTTGAATGATCCCCCTGTAACCATAGGCACCAAAAACCTGCATCAGGCGCAGGTATGCAAGAAGAAAAAGCTCATGATCGAAATCCTTTCCTGAAACTTTTATCCATTTGCTCAGTTCCTGCTTATAATAATCGATCATCTCCATCTTGAATACCCATGGAAATTCAGCCCTCACCTGGAAAAGGAAAGAAACGAGATCGTATTGCAAAGGTCCCTTTCTGCCACCCTGGTAGTCTATGAAACAGGGTGTGTTGTTTTTGATCATGATGTTGCGTGACTGAAAATCACGGTGCATGAAATATTGATGCCCGGCTTGCAAGAGCATATTTTTCAGGGATTGAAAATCATTTTCCAGTTTTTGCTCGTCAAAAGGTATGTCAAATATTTTCAGGAAATGATACTTAAAATACTCAAGATCCCATTGTATTGATTGAGCATCAAACCTGGCGCGGGGATAACACTTTGAGAAATCAATTCCACGGCTACCCCTGAGCTGTAATTCGGCCAGACTCCTTAAACTTGATTTGATCAGTTCTTTTGTCCCGCTTGTTAAGTTGTTTTTTTCCGCCAGTATGCGGTCGAATAGAATATCATCACCCAGATCTTCAATCAGGTAAAGATTAAGTTCATTGCGAAAAGCGTAAATCTCAGGAACATTCAAGCCCTTGCTGTAAAAGTGATGGCTGAGATATATGAAGGATTCATTTTCCTTTTTATCAGGATTATAAGCAGCAATGGCTTTTTTTGATTTTCCTTTCACCCGGAAATAAGATCTTATGGAACCTGATCCGGGCAGAGGGTTTATCTCCGCTGGTGATTCTCCTGACCATTCTGTGAATATGCTCTCAATGTTTTTTGCTGTTTCCTTTAAAAAAGCCATCACACAAAAATAGGAAATGATCAGCATCTTCTTGTTATTTTAAAGTGGAATAGATAGCATTCCGGCGAAAATCCTAACTTTGTGACGATAACAAATAAAAAATGGATATGGAACAAAAGAAAGCAACAGAAATTTTAAAGACCGCCATTTTGCTGGAAAAGAGGGGGAAGGCATTTTATTCAACAGTAGCCAGGCAAACTCAGAGCAAGGCAGTGAAAGAAATTTTTTCAACCCTGGCCGAGGAGGAAGATGAGCACATAGAATTTCTTTCAAAGCAATTTGCTCATTATGAGAAAAACAGGAAATTTCTGAAAAATGAGCTGCATTTAAAAGCTGATGAAACAGAAGTGAATAAAATTCTTTCGGAAGATCTTAAAAAGGAGATAGGTGCTGCTGATTACGAAGCTGCGGCCATCTCTGCGGCCATTGAGTTCGAAAACCGCGCCATTGAAACATACTCGAAAAGGGCAGAGGAAGCTGAAGATGAAAATGAAAAGGAAATGTATCAGATGCTGGCAGATTGGGAAAGGACTCATCATAAGCTTTTGCACAGGATGAACGAAGAACTCAAGGAAGATATATGGTTCGACAACAAATTCTGGCCCTTCTGATTTTGAATCGTATTGTATTAAATGACACGAATAAATTTTTTGAAAAAAAATAATTTTACCGGAAGTAATGATCATATGTTCATTATCTTTGTGGCCGGAATATGACACCACGTCCGAAAAGAAACAGGAAAATGGGCAGGCCTCCGCATGTGAAAGGCCTCAGACCTTTTGGGCCTTCAGTGGTCAAAGGGCAGTCGGTAGTACTTTTTTTTGAAGAGTATGAATCTATCAGATTATGTGATTACGAGGGTATGTCGCAGGAAGAAGCTGCAAGCAGCATGGATGTTTCCAGGCCGACTTTCACCAGGATTTATGAATCGGCCCGGAGAAAAATTGCCAAGGCACTCACCGAATCGGCTTCTATCGTAATCGGGGGAGGTTCGGTTGAGTTCATAGATCAATGGTTTTTATGCGACTGTTGTGGAAGCGAAATGAAAATTCCTGTCAGTCAGGAAAGTCTTCTGAAATGTAAGGTCTGCGGGTCGGATAAAATTCATGCGGTAAAACCTGAAGAGGCTATACATGGCGGGCCTGGAAATTTCGACAATAATCAAAATTCAAAGTCGGGTTATTGCCTCTGTCCTGCATGCAACCGTCAATTTGAACATGTTGCCGGTGTGCCCTGTCGTCTTAACAATTGCCCTGATTGCGGGGTTTCGCTTGTACGTGAAGGTTCGGCCGGTCACCAGAAAATCTTAAAAATAAAGAAACAAAATGAATAATGAGATGGAAAAGAGAAAAATAGCAATTCCCCTGTCTCAGGGCATTATGGCTGCTCATTTCGGACATTGTGAGCAATTTGCGCTTTTTGAAATTGAAGACAAATCAATCGCTTCCAAAGAGGTGGTAAATCCCCCGGCACATGAACCGGGCGTTTTTCCCTTATGGCTGAAACAACAAAATGTTGATGATGTAATTGCCGGCGGAATGGGCCAAAAAGCCATCAATTTATTTCTACAGAATAAGATCAATGTTTACGTGGGGGCTCCTCAAAAGGAAGCAGAAGAACTTGTGTTGGATCTGTTGCATGATAATTTACAGGCCGGTGAAAATCTTTGCGATCACTGACCTGGTATGCTGCAGGGGAGATCATAGAATTTAAACAAAATAAAAAAATAGTTATGGATATTAAAGATGCTGGATTCGATTCCAAACTGATTCACGCGGGTGATTTTGAAGATGGCCTTGGAAGCGCTGTTACGCCCATTTATCAAACTTCAACTTTTAAATTTGAAAGTGCCGAACATGGGGCCAAGTGTTTTTCCGGTCAATCGGATGGATTTATTTACACACGGCTTGGCAATCCTACAATACGTGATCTTGAACGCGCAGTGGCCGTGCTTGAAAATGGATTTGATGGTATTTCTGCATCCTCAGGCATGGGAGCGATCAATACCATTTATATGACTTACCTGGGGGCGGGCGACCATATTGTGAGTTCAGATGCAGTTTATGGTCCTTCCCGGGCAGTGCTCGAAAGTATTTATCCCCGATTCGATGTTGAATCTACATTTGTGAATACTTCCGACTGGAAGAAGGTAAGGGATGCAATCAAACCGAATACAAAGCTGATCTATGTGGAGACCCCGGCAAATCCAACCATGGGAATCACTGATATCAGGAAAGTGGCTGAACTGGCCCATGAATCCGGGATTCCCCTCTGTGTGGACAATACCTTTTGCAGTCCGTATCTTCAAAAACCACTGGATATGGGAGCAGACATTGTCTTGCATTCCATGACAAAGTTTATCAACGGTCATGCAGATGTTGTAGCAGGGATGATCGTTACCAAAACAGAAGAACATTATAAAAAGATCCGGCCGGTGCTGACAAACATGGGCTTTAATATGGATCCTTCTCAGGCATTTTTGGTAAGAAGAGGATTGAAAACACTTGCGATCAGGATTGAGCGTGCACAGAAAAATGCAATCAAAGTGGCTCATTTTCTTGAAGATCATCCTGCTGTTGATTGGGTGAAATATCCCGGACTTGCGTCTCATCCCCAACATGAACTGGCAAAAAAACAAATGTCGGGACCGGGTGCCATGATCAGCTTCGGGTTGAAAGGTGGATTTAAAGCAGGAGAAAAAATGATGAACAAGGTAAAACTGGCATTGCTCGCAGTATCTCTTGGCGGAATTGAAACTCTCATCCAGCATCCGGCTTCTATGACCCACTCCAAATTAAGCAAGGAATCCAAAATAAAAGCCGGAATTACTGATGATCTGGTCAGGTTGTCTGTCGGAATAGAAAATGTGGAAGATATCATTCATGATCTGGACCAGGCAATGAAATAAAATTGTTTTCGAAATTATATTGAAAAGCAGGTTGGAGAAACCTGCTTTTTTTTTGAAACATTTAATACTTTTACATTGCAAAGTATGATGTTGATGAATTTCGATTGTAGAAAAATATTTGTTCGATTTACCATTTTATTCTTGCTCTTTGCCAGTATTTCGATGAATGCACAGCGCGTTGGCTTGGTCTTGAGTGGTGGCGGTTCCAAAGGCGTATGTCACATTGGTGTGCTGAAAGCTCTTGAAGAAAACCAGATCCCGATCGATTATATTACCGGTACATCTATGGGTGCCATTATTGGAGCCTTATATGCAAGCGGATATACCCCCGAACAAATTGAGGATATTCTTACTTCCGAAGAAGTCAGAAAATGGGCCAGTGGAGATATCAGCGGAGAATATAAGTTTTTTTTCAAAGAAAAGGATCCAAATGCCTCCTGGATCAATGTCCCATTTACCCTGGATGAAAGCCTCAGCAGCATTTTACCGACCAATATCGTTTCTCCGTATTCCATGGATTATGCCTTTATGGAATATTTTGCAGGTCCTTCGGCAGTTGCCGATTATAAGTTCGATAGCCTCATGATCCCTTTTCGCTGTGTTGCCTCCGACATTGATTCTAACAAAGCTGTATTATTTGAGGATGGTTCGCTAAGCAGTGCTGTCAGGGCCTCTATGACTTACCCTTTCTATTTTAAACCGATCAAAATAAATAACAAACTTTTGTTTGACGGTGGTATGTATAATAACTTTCCGGCAGATATCATGAAACAGGACTTTGGTCCTGATGTAATCATCGGAAGCAAAGCAGCAGGCAATTATTCATCACCTTCCCAGGATAACATCATCTCGCAAATCCAGAATATGCTGATGATGAATACAGATTATACCATAGGACAGGAAAATGGACTGATCATCGAACATAATATTGGCAGGGTAAACGTGATCGATTTTTCCAGGGCAAAAAGTTATGTCGATAGCGGATACGTGCAAGCCTACCGGCAAATGGCCGACATAAAATCACTGATCCTAACCAGACGCAAACATGCTGATTTGCGTGAAATGCGTGAACAATTCAAAAACCGGCAACCCGATCTGATTATCGATACGGTGTATACCAGGGGAGTGAACAGACCCAAATCGATTTATATTGCAAAACAGTTGATGCAGGGCGAACATTACATAAACATGGATGAGCTTAAAAAAGGATATTTCCGCCTGATTGCTGATAATAAGTTCGATTTTATTTATCCTCAACTTACCTACAATACGTCATCAGGGTATTATGATCTCTATCTGAATGTGGATCGGACTGAACAGTTTGTTGCCGAATTCGGAGGCAATATTTCCACAAGCGCAGTCAATGAAGCATTCGTGGGACTACAGTATAATTCACTGGGAAAAGTGGCTACGAGTCTCTATACCAATGCTTATTTCGGCCGATTTTACAGTTCATTCAAGTTTGATGGGAAATTCGATTTTCCCAGTCGTTTGCCCTATTTTATTCAATTTGGTTATATATACAATCACCGGGATTATTTTAAAAACACAACGTATTTTTTTGAGGACAAAGACCCTTCTTTCCTGATCGATAATGAGAATCTTACGTACCTGCAACTTGGACTTCCTTTTGGAAATACAGGAAAGATCCTTAGCGGACTTAATTTCGGGCGGGTAAAGGAAGAATACTATCAGACCAATACTTTTACAAGACTTGACACGGCTGATGTGACTCATTTCGATCTGGTCAGCCCTTTCTTCAAAGTCGAATTAAATTCATTGAACCGGAAGCAGTTTCCATCCGCAGGTGCCAGGTTGATGCTGAACATGCGCTACATCACAGGAAAGGAAACCAATACTCCTGGTTCTACCATGGAAGAAAACGAGCTTGCAACGCAGAAACATGACTATTTCAGCCTGAATATGATTTATGATAATTATTTTGATTCTTTCCAGAGCATCAAATTCGGGTTCTATTCGGAACTTTACCTTTCAAACCAAAAGTTATTTAACAATTATACTTCCAGTATCCTGGCCGCAAAAGCTTTTGAACCCATTCCGGAAATCAAAACACTTTTTTTACCCAACTACCGGGCGTTTAATTACGGAGCTCTGGGATTAAAAGCAGTTTTCTCAATCATGAAAAACCTGGATTTTCGACTCGAAGGATATGTCATGCAACCCTACAGGCAGATCAGTCAGGATTTCCTAACCAGAAAAGCTGTTTTTGGAAAGGAGTTTGAGGACAGGTCGGTTATCGGCTCTTCCACCCTTGTTTTCTTCAGCCCGGTTGGCCCGCTCAGTCTTAGTGTTAATTATTACGACCGTACACGTGATTCCTTCTCGGTTTTCCTGAATTTTGGATATATATTGTTCAACCGCTCTATTTTCGACTGATTATACACAAGTTGTTATCCATTACCTCATGAGATATTTAAATCAGCGTAATAATAAATAATTCTTAAATTTGCAGTTCTTTTGCCAAAAGGTAAAAAGGTTTTTTTTGTAAATCAAATAGTAATAAAAAAACAACGAATCAAAACCCTGTATAATCGGGGTGGAGAATGCCAACAAATTTTTTACTTATGACTGAACAAACTTCTCAACCTGAAAAGGACAAAAACGCATTGAATCAGGATGCGGAAACAGAAAAGAAAGAGAAACTGGAAACTACTGATCAGGAAAAACAAACCGAAGAGAATAAAACAGATGAAACCACTGTTGTAGCCGAAAAAGAAAAAATTGATGAAAAAGCAACAGAGGAAGAAGAAAAGACAGAAGAAGCAGACAACAATGTTTCTGACAGTAAAGCTGAAGAGTCGGTAGAGGAAGATGGAGGAGAAGATGATGAGGATGAAGACATTGATGAAGATCCCGATTCTCAGCAAAAGTTTGATGAGTTAAGCCGGCAGGAGCTGGTTAAAATCCTCGAAGAAGTAGTCAAGGAAACCGATATCAGCAAGATCAAAACAAGGGTTGCCCTGATCAAAGTTGCTTATCTGAATAAAACAAAGAACGAACAACAGGAACAGATCGAAAAGTCTATCAAAGAAGATAGCGGGGAACAGTCTGAAGAAAAAGATGACCTACAACAAAGATTCGACCTGGCCTTTAGCATATACAGGCAAAATAAATCCCGGTTCAACAAGGAGCTTGAAAAAAGTAAGCAGGAAAACCTGGAGAAAAAGAAACAAATACTGGAGGATCTGAAAGAGCTGATCAACTCGGAAGAAACGCTGAAGAAAACATATGATCAGTTTAAGGAACTGCAGGAGAAATGGAAAGAGATCGGAATGGTGCCCCGCAGTGAGGTGAACAATCTCTGGCAAAGCTATCATTTTCTTGTTGAGAAGTTTTTTGACAAGGTAAAGATCAACAAGGAACTCAGGGACCTTGACCTTAAAAAGAACCTGGAAGCCAAGATCGAGCTTTGTGAGAAAGCAGAGGAACTTTTGCTCGAAACTTCCATTATCAAATCATTCAAGGAACTTCAGAAATTACATGAAAAGTTCAAAGAAATTGGCCCCATTCCCCAGGACAAAAAGGATGAGGTATGGGAAAGATTCAAAGCTGCAACAGATAAAATTAATGAAAGGAGGAGAGAACACTATGCCCAGCTCTCAGAACAGCAGGAGGGGAACCTGGAAGCCAAAACGGCACTCTGCAAAAAGGCTGAAGATATCCTGGGCAGGGAAAATAAGGGTATGAAGGACTGGCAGGAAAATACCAGGCAAATGAATGAGTTGTTCAAGGTATGGAAAAGCATTGGTCCGGCACCCAAAAAACACAATGATGAGATATGGGATCGTTTCAAGTCCTCTCTGAATGCTTTTTTCGAAAACAGGCGTGAATTTTTTAACCAGGTAAAGGAGCAGCAACTCAACAACTATAATCTGAAGCTTGATCTTTGTGCACAGGCTGAGGCCCTGCAGGATAATACCGACTGGAAAAAAACTACTGATGATCTCATTAATTTGCAGCGCGAATGGAAAAAGATCGGTCCGGTACCCCGGAAATATTCTGATAAGATATGGAAAAGATTCCGTGCCGCTAACGATCATTTTTTCAACAAGAAATCAGAGTATTTCTCGAATATTCATGAGCATGAAGCCAAAAACCTTGATGATAAAAAGAAACTTATTGAAGATCTGAAAAATCATCCTTTCGGCGATGATAAGAAGGAAAACCTGAATGTTATCAAAGAATTTCAGCGCAGGTGGATGGACATCGGACATGTGCCCATTAAGCAAAAGGACAGTATTCAGAATGAATTTCGAAAAGCCATCGATGACCAACTTGAAAAGCTTAAGATCAGTGCCATGGAGATCAGCACCATGGCATATAAAAACAAGGTTGAGAACCTGAAGGAAGATCCCAACGCCAGGAGAGCCATGGGCCGGGAGAGAAACTTCCTCAATGGCAAGATCAGTAAGTTGAGGGAGGATATTCATTTATGGGAAAATAATGTGGGTTTCCTGGCCGACAGCAAAAAAGCTGATGTCCTGAAAAAAGAATTCATGAAAAAGATCGATAAAGCCAAACAGGATCTCCAGGTATTTGAAGCCAAATTGAAATATCTGAATTCACAGGATTAAAATTCACAGAACAGAGGTGCTTCCCAAATCGAAAACAGATAAGCTTACATTATAGGAATATTTTAGTCACTGGTCCAGCTCCCAATCGATCAGGTTCCATTGTACGCTGTCGCTTGTCGAACGCCATTTGTATTGTATAATGCCATGGTTCCTGGCAATAAAAAAGTCATAGATTCTTATCCCTTCAGGATGCAGGGAATCATATACCCGGCTGTGGTAAACATCGGCAAAATAATTGCCATTGACAACATATTGATCCATTATTCCAACATGCTGGTAATAACCTTCATTTTTCCCAAAATCAATGATCTCTCCCTCTTCTGCACCCAGATATAAGATGATATTATACCTGCTGGTAAAATACAACCTGAGCAATTCGTTGGTAACATTTGCCTTTCCTTCTTCACTCTGCAGACTGGCAGCAAGTTCCCATTTCCGAAAGTTTAGCAAATTGGGTGTTTGAATAAATTCTTCAATGGCATCGTATTTAAAACGCTTTTCGCTATCCTCATCAAGCCCGTTAACACCTGTGTATTGAATGAGACTGTCTACAACAATGGTATCAAGCAATCCCTCCGCAGGCATTTTATATACCCAGTAGGAACCGGGTTCGAAATAACAGTAGCTGGTAAAATCCTCTGATAATCCGTAATGCCCTTCCGTAAACTCCTCCTTTTCACAGGCAGCAAACACCAGTAAAATAAATACAATAAATGGTATGATCTTTTTCATAAAAATACAAGTCTGATACAAAGTTATTTAAGAAATTTGTTTTTTACAAAACCAATTTTCAGCTTTGCTTGTTAATAACAAGGATAGCAATAATTTTTAATTTTGTTCATTATGGCCGGGAATACAACAGGCAATTTGTTTCGTTTAAGCAGTTTCGGTGAATCCCATGGACCAGCAATTGGCGGGATGATCGATGGATGTCCTTCCAATCTCACAATTGACATGGATTTTATTAAAACCGAATTATTGAGAAGAAAAACAAACATGGCCTCCTGGTCTTCTGGGAGGGCCGAACCGGATGAGGTTGAATTCTTATCGGGGATCAGCGGGGGCAGAACAACAGGAACACCCATTGCTTTTATCATCCGAAACAAGGATGCCCGTTCGAAAGATTATGATACACTGAAAGATGTTTACCGGCCTTCACATGCAGATTTTACCTATCAGCAGAAATACGGGATTCGTGATCACAGAGGTGGAGGAAGGGCTTCCGCAAGAGAAACGGCCATCCGTGTTGTGGGAGGGGCCCTTGCTAAACTTTTTCTCAGAAAAACGGGTATAGAAATCCATGCATATGTTTCCCGCATTGGTGATCTTGCAATGAAAAACAAATATGATCTGAATGATTTCTCAAGGATCGAAAAATCGGAAGTTCGCTGTCCGGATGCCGATCTTTCAAAAAAGATGGTGATATTTCTGGATGAGGTCAGGCAGGAGGAGGATGCTATTGGAGGCGTTGTTTCCTGTGTTGTAAAAGGTGTTCCTGTAGGATTGGGTGAGCCGGTTTACAACAAACTCAATGCGGAGCTAGCCAAAGCAATGATGACGATCAATGCAACCAAGGGAGTAGACTTTGGTGCAGGATTCGAGGGGATCGGTATGAAAGCTTCGCAACACAATGATGTTTTTGTTAAGGATGATTCCGGTATCAAAACCAAAACCAATCATTCAGGAGGTATACAGGGAGGAATTTCCAATGGCATGGATCTGAATTTTTCTGTAGCCTTTAAACCGCCCTCCACCATTGGTAAAAAGCAGCAGTCTGTGGATGTTAAAGGAAATTTTACAGAATACAAGGCAGGTGGGCGACACGATGCATGCATTGTTCCACGAGCAGTTCCGATCGTTGAAGCCATGACTGCCGTGGTCCTTACAGATCAATTCTTGATTTTTAATGCATATCATTGAGAATATTTCGTATCTTTTCATAAAAATTAAATTTTACGAAAAATGAAAACATTTCTAAAAGTTATAGGGATCGTTATTGTAATCCTGATCGCATTTATGTTTGCAATACCTTTTGTATTTCATAAACAAATCATAGATACAGCACTGCGGGAAGCCAACAAGCAGGTAGAGGCAAAAATAAATTTCGATGACTACAGTTTATCCCTGTTCAGGAGCTTTCCAAATTTTAACCTGGGCATCGAAGGTTTGTCGATTGCCAACAAAGGTGAATTTGCCGGAGATACGCTTGCAAAAATTAAATCATTTGAAGTATCGATTGGGCTGTTTAGCGTTTTTAAAGGAGATCAGTATGAGGTCAGGAAGATCGAATTGACAGATCCTGTGATACACCTGAAAGCCCGAAAAGATGGCAGTGTGAACTGGGATATCATGGCAGCAGGTGATGAAGAAACCCAGGAGACAACCGAAACTGAAGCATCGGGTGATTTTATGCTGAGACTGAAAAAGCTGCAGATAAACGGGGGTAAGTTTACATACGAAGATGAATCTTCCGGGATGAAACTGATGATGAATGGACTGGATCACAGCCTGGGCGGTGACTTTGCTGCTGATTTTACCAGCATGTCGACAAATACCCGTATTCACTCATTCAATTTTATTTATGATGGAATTCGATACGTTGATGATGCCAGCGTAAGCATAAATGCAGGGATTGATGCGGATCTGAAGAATGAAATCTATACCCTGAAAGACAATGAGATCAGCATCAATGAGCTTGTCCTCCGGTTCGCCGGATCGGTTTCAATGCTCAAAGATGCCTACAACCTTACTTTGACCTTCGAAGCCCCCGATAACAAATTCAGGAATCTCCTGTCGCTGGTTCCTGCCATCTATAAAAAAGATTTTGAGAACATTGAAACAAAAGGAACGGTTACCATCAACGGATCTGTTAAAGGTCTTTATCAGGAGGACAAGTTGCCCGAGTTCAATTTTGATCTCCTGGTAGAGGATGCCATGTTTCATTACCCGGATCTGCCGCAATCAGTTGAGGATATTTTTATTAGCACCCAAATCAGCAATCCCGGTGGATCTGCAGACAATACCATCGTGGATGTTAAAAAGTTTAAAATGCAAATGGCGGGCAATCCCATTGATATGAGGCTGTTTTTGAAAACACCGGTTTCCGATCCTTACGTGGATGCAAAGCTGAATGCCGTGATTGACCTGAATAATCTCGATCAATTCTATCCCTTGGATACTGGAGAAGAACTTCAGGGGACAATAGAAAGCAATATGAGCTTTAAGGGTAATCTTTCTACTATTGAAAAAGAACAATACGAGGATTTTATGGCCATGGGATCCATGTATGTGAATAATGTTACCTATAAGAGCGGTGATTTGCCTGAATCTGTTAAATTACAACTTGTCCAAATGAATTTCTCCCCGTCTTATCTTGACCTGGTGAACCTGAAAATGCAAATTGGGAAAAGTAATCTCAATGCCCGGGGAAAGCTGGAGAATTATCTTGGATATGTCTTTAAGAATGATACAATACGGGGAAGTCTTACGACCAGTTCTTCTTACCTGGATTTGAACGAATTGATGCCAGATGGCGAAGCAGTAGAAAGCTCTGTAGAGCAGACGGATACAGCTTCTCTTGAGATTTTTGAGGTGCCCAGGGGAATTGAATTTGATTTACAGGCTGAGATCGGACAACTGCTTTTCCGGAACTATGATATGAAAAACATCCTGGCGGAAGTAATCATCAAAAATGAAGAGGTTTTATTCAGGAACCTGAAAGGTGATCTTTTTGGCGGAAGTATCAGGATGAATGGGAAGTATTCAACAAAAGAGAATCAGAAACCACGACTTGATATAGACCTGGATGTTGCTGATATCAAAATGAGCGAAGCGGTTAACAGCATGTCTTTTATGAAACATTATGCACCGGTCCTGGAGAAAGCAAGCGGAAATGTATCGACAGGAATGAATATTTCAGGATTACTGCAAAATGATTATATGCCGGTTTATGCTTCCCTGAACGGATCGGGGTTTTTGAAAATTATGAATGCAAAACTTGAAAACTCCAAAACATTGAATACACTTTCCGATAAGCTGAATGTTGATCTTTTCAGACAGATGGAAATGAATATGGTCAATCTTTCTTTCAACATCAAAGATGGTAAATTGAATGTAGAACCCTTTGATGTTAAAATGGGGCGTGTGAACGGAGAAATCAGCGGTTACACCTCTTTTGACCAATCCATTGACTATACCATGGATCTTGATGTTCCAAGGGGCAGTTTTGGGAAAGAGGCTACGGATCAATTGAACCAGTTTCTCAGCGATTCGGATATTGGCAAGATTGACCTCGGGAATTTAATTGCTCTGGTCGTAAACATTACAGGAACCACCAGCAATCCTCAACTGGATTTTGGCCTCTCCAATACCAAGCAGGATTTGGGCAAGCAGGTCCAAGAAACGATCAAGGAAAAAGTAGCAGAGAAAAAAGAGGAAGTTAAGCAGGTTGTTGAGGATAAAAGCAAGGAGATCCTGGAGCAGGCTGAGCAAAAAGCGGATGCCATCATGGCTGAGGCCCACGAACAGGCTGATAAAGTTAGATCGGAAGCCAGGAATGCTGCCGGGCAGGTGCGGCAGGACGCAGACAAACGGGCCAGGCAAATGATCGATGAAGGAAAGAAAAAAGGCATGCTGGCAGAAGCCGCTGCAAAAAAGGCTGCGCAAAAGCTTCAGGACGAAGCCTACGAAAAAGCGGACAAAATGGTCAGGGAAGCCGATAAAAAAGCTGATAATATCATTCGTAAAGCACAGGCTGAGGCCGACCAGGTGAAGGCGGAGGCAAGAAAGAAGGTGGAGGGGGAGTAGGGAGTGGTAGTCGGCAGTCGGCAATCGGCAGTAAGCAGTAAGCAGTAAAAAGTAGCCGGCAGTTAGCATTTATTTCCCCAACTTATATGAACTCATATGCCTTATATGGTTCAATCCATTATGGTTTCAGAATGTGCCTTACACTGTCGATGCTTCCGTCGGTTTGGGCTGGTGTAATACCCAGGATCTCGGCGAGCAGGGAATAGATATGTACGTTTTCGAATGCTTTTGAATTGTAGTTCTTTTTAAAGTCCGGTCCGCTTCCATAAAAGATCGTATGCATGTCACGGAGCTGGTTGTCGTAGCCATGTGCACCTGTACCATCCTCTTCACGATAGTTCCATGAAAACATCAATCCTTTGCCTTTTTTCGCGGCTGCGATAAAATCGAGGGTTCTGGGGTTGTTCCCGTAATGCAATCTGTTTGGAAGTTCTCCATGTTTCCATAAATGCATACCGGGAATTGCAGATAATACTGCAAAGGCCGTGTCGTAATAATCGGACTTAGCCTTGAAAACATAATTCGGGTTCCATCCCTGTATTTCTTCAAACCAGGCTGTGTCGATGTGATCATCCAGGAAAACAACATCATCGAAAGATGCCATGCCATGATCTGATAGGACAATTAAATTCAGGCTGTCGGCTATATCAAGTTGTCTGAGTTTTTTGCATAACCGGCCAAGCAGGGCATCAAGTGATTCAACGGTTTTTAAGGTGCTGTCCGATTCCGGTCCGTAAACATGTCCCACATGATCGGGTTCATGAAAATAGAGCATCACCAGATGTGGTCGTTTTGCATACGGCAGATTTAGCCATTTTATCACGCTGTCAACACGTTGCTCAAACGGAAAATTGTGTTCGTATTGTTTCCAGTACGTGGGCTGGATTCCTTCAATGGGGGTTTCAGAACCCACCCAAAAGTAAGAGGCTGTTATAAGATCTTGTTTCTCGGCACTTACCCAGATAGGTTCACCATTGTAAAATGCAGGATTCTCGACACTTTCACGTTTGCTGATGGCATAATATTTTTCGAGGTCAGGCGCATAAAATCCGTTCAGCACAATGCCATGATGATCCGGGTACAATCCGGTAGCAAGTGTATAATGATTCGGGAAAGTTTTGGTGGGGAAGGAGGGAATGAGGGATGCTGCTTTTACTCCTGTCCTGGCTATTGAATCCAAAGTAGGTGTTTCGGCCATCTGTTCATAATCCCAGCGAAAGCCATCCATGGACACAAGCAGTGTGTATGTGGATGATTTTTTACTGGAAGTTTTTCCGCATGAATAAAAGGACAGAATAATGAAACAAAAGAAAATGGAATTTATGATTCGTGATTTTTTAAATTTCATGATTATATATTTATGAAAAAGAAAAAAAAGCCGCAATCATTAAAAATTGCGGCTTTAATATTAATCAAATTTTATTAATTCTTACCAAAGATGTAGCGTATTCCGATTTGTGCCTGCCACCTTGAGCTGAACAATCCAGAATCATCAATGTTATAAATGTCTTCAACATCATCGGGGCCGTCATATGAAAACTGAGGCGTTGTGCCATCTTCCATATACCCTTCGAAATCTAACAACTGGTATGCTCCGTAAGAAATATAGCGTTTTACACCCCAATCTTTGTTCAGGAGGTTGGCAAAATTAAAGATGTCAAGAGAAACCTGTAATGTATGGGTTTGTTTTCCTGCCTTCAGGTAAAAGTCCTGTGCAATCCTCAGGTCGAAAGTACTTTCAAATGGAAGTCTCGAGCCGTTTCTTTCTGCATAGTCTCCTCTGCGGTCGTTGAGTTTGTCATCACTCTTGATCAGGGCATTCAGGTTATCCCATTGCTCTTCAGTAGTTTTAACAACCTGCCCATCGTCAACAATATCTATAAGATTGATTTCCGATGCATCATTGGGAACATAGATCAGGTTTCCGGCATTTTCTCCCTCACCATTCAGGTCACCATAATCATTGTATACATATGAGTACCTGCTTCCGGACTGACCGTTATAGTATACAGAAATCGTTGTTGCAAAATTATTGGCATACTCCTTCTTATAAGAAACGAATGCCAGGATTCTGCTACCGAGATCAAAATCAGAATAGCTCATTTCAAGATGGTTCAAACCATAAACATTTTCCATATAACGCCACTGAGAAGAATTCTGTGAAGATGTTCCATCATTTAAGGACATCGTTCTTCCGAATGTGTAAGCCAGGCTTCCTGTGAATCCATTCTTGAAGGGTTTGGTCAGTTGGGCCGTGAGGTTGTATGAATATCCTTTATTTGTATTGGTACCCAGCATTATCCTGGTGTAGGCAGGTTCGATGCTTTCACCGGGATAAAGCGGCCTGTGATCGGGAGTACCTGTCAGGTATTTACCTTCGGCCGGTTTTTGATTCAGGTTGAAATACAGTACATTGTTGATGGTTTTGGTATACAATGCCTCAACAGTTCCGATCAGACCCCAGGGAAGTTTTTTGTCAATTGCAAGGCTTGTCCTGAAAACCTGAGGGTATTTGAAATCCTTGCCGAACAAATCCATCTGGCCGGAAGGAATGGCATCTTTTTGTCCGAAATCCTGGGCAGTATACTGGTTATCCCACTGCGGCCTAAAGGGAATTGGCTGCCCCCATGCGCTTTTATAATAAACACCACCAACGGTCAAACCGTTGTTTGTATAAGCGCCTCCTGGCCATACCAGCGGTAAACGACTTGTGAACATACCGGCACCACCACGGACTTGCAGTGATTCATCTCCATTAACATCCCAGTTAAAACCAATCCGTGGATTAATCAAAAACTGTGGTTCAGGCATTTTGCCCGCCTCAGCTCCATAGGTGTTGTAACCGTATGCTCTTACTTTGGCGAGGGTGGTATCATTGAATCCATTCCAGATGGCTTCTTTTCCATGAGCATTGGGCTCATCAAGATACATAGGAACATCTACCCTGAACCCGGCAGTTAATTTGAATTTATCGTTCACCTGCCAGTCGTCCTGTACCCAGAAACCAACTTGCAAAGTTCTGAAGTCAGCAGCAGCCTCTGAACCATCTCCCACTACATCATCCACGAGAGAATAACCTCTTTCGTATTGTATGGCGGAAGAATCATTCATAAAATCAGAAACCGAAGCAAAACGATATTCTCCGAAAGCTTTTCTCATAAAGAGGTTGTATGTTTTGCTCAATTCCACATTGGCACCGAAAGTGATTGAATGTGCTCCCATGTAATAAGTGAGGTTCTCATTTACTGTTAGAATATCCTGATCAAGCTGATTCCCTGTTGAATAGGGTTCGGAGCCCATGTAAATTGTTCCGCTGCCATCATAGATCCTGAGCGTTGGGAATTTATCACCGATCGGGTCGCGGTTATCACGTACTGTAGTGTATCCTACGATAAGATTGTTTGAGAATTTGTTCCAGTTACTTTTTAATTCAGCGGCAAAGGAGTTGGTTGTACTTGGGAAGTACTCTCCATAATTGCTGAAATAAATCGCTCTTCCACTCGATCTGTAGGGATCGGTTGCAACGTTTTTAACATAGCTGTGACGGATCATCAGCTTGTGATTTTTATTGATGTTCCAGTCGAAGCGTGCAAGAAGTTTATCACTTTCGAGTTTCTTCGTGCTTTCAAGGAACTGGCCCGGATTATATCCGTATTTATTTTCAACAAAATTACCCAGTGCTGTGATTTCTTCCAGGGTTGACTCACCACTGTATTCGCTGAAGCTAAAAGGCTGGGGTGTTTCATTTCTCTGGAATTCAGCATTGATAAAGAAGAACAACTTGTTCTTGATGATGGGGCCGCCCAGGCGCATGCCATAAGTATTGGCTGTGAAATCAGCAAGTTTTGTTCTTTCATCCGTTTCAATTTCACCCGGTGTTTTGCCGGCAAAATCCTGGTTCCTGTAAAGCATATAAGCACTGCCTTCAAAATCGTTTGATCCTCTTCTTGTTACAGCATTGATGCTTGCACCGGCAAATCCTCCCTGGCGAACATCATAAGGGGCCAGGGTAATCTGGAACTGATCGATTGCATCCATGGAAATGGGAGTACCGCCGGTTTGTCCACCATTGGTACCTGTGGCTGCCAATCCGAAAACGTCATTATTCACGGCACCATCGATAGAAATTGCGTTGTACCTGTTGTTCTGTCCTGCGATGGAAATTCCACCCCCACCGGTGAAGGAAGCCTGAGGAGTCATGCGTACATAATCTCCAATGCTTCTGTCGATGGTAGGCATGGTTGTAATTTCATTGTTGGTAACAACGGTTTCGGCGCCTGTCCGGTTGCCGTCGAAAATATCATTTCTGCTCCCGATGATTTCAACTCCTTCAAGCTCCATGGCCTTTTCACTCAATTGTACATCAATCTTGAAAGTCTGACCAAGTGAAAGGTAAATATCACCTTTTTTGAAGGGTTCAAAACCAACATAGGAAACCGTAATTGTGTAAGGACCACCAACGTTCATATTGGGTAAATGGTAAAAACCCTTGGAATCACTGATGGTACCGTACTCCGTTCCGGTATTATCTTCAATCACCTTGATCGTTGCGCCCGGCAAGGCTTCTCCATTGATATCATTCACCTTGCCGTTAATACCCGAGGTAGTGACTCCCTGGGCAAACAAACCCGAAGAGATCACCACCAGTGTAAGCATCGTAAATAACTTGTACACAGTCTTCATAAGCATTTAATTTTGTTTTTTGATTTTTGGTTATTTGGAACCGTAAAATTAAATACTTATACATAAGTCTACATTAACTTTTTGTTAACAATACATGATGTTTTATTAAAAATAGCCCTGTTTGTTAAAAGGGTCTGTGCAAAAGGATACTCTATATATTGACTTTCAGAAAAAAGTTAAAAGTTCTGCCAAAGGACCAGAATCCCCTGAAGGAATCCAGATCGTGATTTTCTCCATCTTCACCCCGGACAATAAACTCCTCATTAAAAATATTATAGCAACTGATGCCTGCCTGGCTTCTTTTTTCAAACACATGGAAATCATATGTGAGATGAACATCCGTTAGTGAATAAGCCGGCATCCTGTATGGCTGACTCCTGTCATTTGGATTGTTTCTTCCTGTCGGATTAAAATCTGCATACAGTTTATCATAATAGAGCCAGTTAACAGCAAGTTTAAAGGAATTCGGGAGGATGATATCGGCTTTGAGTCCGAGTTGTGACTGGGGTGCATCTCCCACATATAAACCGTCGGCATAAATCTGAACCGTATCAATCACCACATTATCATCATTGAAAACCCTGGCGCTTACATCGTTTTTCCATTTCCAGTCGCCCAGGGAGGCAATTGCACCCAGCTTGATCTTTTCTCCGATTCCCTGACTGATCTCCAGTTCCAGTCCCTGATGCAGGGCGTCAAGTCCCTGTATCATAACGGGATCCAGGAACTGGTTGTATTCGTTGGCCAGGAATGATCTGTCGGCCCAGTAGGTGTAATAGGCATTTATATCTACACTGGTTTTTTGCTTTTGATAACCATAGCCAAGTTCCAGATACGTTATTTTTTCGTTTTCCAGATCGCGTGAAGCCTCGTTGGTGAAATTTCCAAAAACAAATTTGTAATAGGGGACCCGCGAAAAATATCCAGTGTTGAAATAAACATTGTGAAACTCGTTCAGGTTGTAATTGGCGCCTCCCTTGACATCATACCCCAACATGCTAACAACATCACTTTTGATGTCCTGTACATAATTATAACGGTCTTCTCGCTGAAACCAGTTGTTATAAATACTTCCGGAAAGATAGGTTGAAAAAGCCCCGTTTACATATTCTGCTTCCCCGAAAACATTGGCGAAATGGATGATGGCACCATTGTCGACCTTGATAACATCACCTACTTTTTTGATCTGATCTCTTCCGGCAACACCGTCAACAGCCCAGGCATAATTGTCGGTGTAGAATTCTCCACCGAGCAAATCCCTAACCATTTGTTGTAATTTGGACTTAAAGTAGCGGTAGTGGATTCCTCCAGTGATGGAGAGCCGATCAGAAAATTTGTGTTCCAGGGTAGAAATAATGCCGGTCCATATATGGCTTGCCAGGAAATCAGTTTGGACGTTCTTTGAAAAACCGCTGACGGTATCTCCATTGGCCAGCACCACCGAATCTGTATTGTTGAAGTTGTCCCGGTATACTCCTGGCCAGTCGATTTGCCCACTGGGATTTCGGTATTCGGGAATAGAAGGATTGCTGGGTTGATATGGATTGGGCTGAAATGTATCCGACCATTTACCACCTCCCTTGCCAGGAGAAAAATAAACAGATGTAGCCAGCAAGGCTTTTTTGTTGATGTTCCAATAATGATTCAGGGTGAAGTGCGGCTTGAAATAGAAGTTCTCCGACAGATTATTGATCTTGCCGTTATAACTTCCCCAGTCTTTGTTGTATTTGATACCATGCCGGTTGATTTCCTCCTGGGATAGTTTTGAATTTCGCTGACCATGTCTTTCGGGTGCGCCGAGGGCTGTAAAGATCAATTTGTGTTTTCCGAATTCTTTGCCCATGCTCAGGAAAAAGGCCCAGGATTCCACATAAGTGGCATCCACATATCCGGGGCCTTTGGTATGGGACCCCATGAAGCTTACCGACAAACCATTCTCCAGTTTACCTGTTGAGAGGTTTAAGGTTGTTTTGGAATTTCCATAATCGGTGACTGAATAGGAAAGTGCTCCTCCTTTTTTAGCTTCTGTGGTGTTGGTAATGATGTTGATGGTGCCACCCACCGAATTGAGTGCCACCCTGGAGGCTCCCAGTCCTTTTTGTACCTGGATAAAATTTGTTGCTTCCGATAATCCAATCCAGTTATTCCAATAGACCAGCCCGTTTTCCACACTGCTAATGGGGATCCCATTCAGCAGAAGGGCAATATTTTCCTGCTGAAAACCACGTATGCTGATCCTGGCATCTCCACTGCCACCGCCGTAACGGGTGGGGTAAACCCCGGCAACCATTTTCATGATTTGCGGATAGGCCTGATCTCCCAGTTGTTGTTCAATGGTTTGTTTTTCAATATTACTCACCGTAACCGGTGTTTTCCGTTTCCGGGCCAGCGGCGCCATGATACTCACTTCATCCAGGTAAATATTTGCAGCTTGCAGGGTAATGTCTTCCATTCTGAGATCACCGGTAATACTGACCTCCAGCACACGGCTTTCATAACCCATGAAAGTGAAGCGGATCTGATAGTTCCCATCGGGTAAACGGAAACTGTATTGTCCGGCGAAATCTGTGGTTGTTCCGCGTTTTAACTCTTCAACCCATACATTCACATACGGAAGTGCTGCATTTGTTTCTGCGTCCAGCACCCTTCCTCTGATCAAATTTTGAGAATTTCCCTGAATTGTCAGCATCAGGATAAATACTGCCAGCGTTGATTTTAGATATGATCCAATCATTTTTTAAATCATTGTGCATAAAAAAAGCCCCGAAGCTTACTTCAGGGCTGTCGAATATCAATAGCTTAAGGCTTTAATTATGCCAGTTAAACTTCATAAATCCTTCTTCCATCCAGACTGTTACTGTCGGCACCGGAGTTTCACCGGTTCAGTCCCGGTATTCCCGATATTAATCGGGACGGGAGTCGCGGACTTTCACCGCCGGTCGGGAATTTCACCCTGCCCTGAAGAATTTACAAGTCAAATAATGACCAAATGTGTTGCAAAAGTAGCCTTTTCTTTTGGAAATGTAGGCCAAAGGAATTAATTTAGATTAAAACAAAATAAATCAGATCAGGGATTTTATCAGCCGTATGTTGTGCGTATAATTTTTTAGTTCAGCGTTGAAAATTCCATGGTGATCAATGCTGTCGATCCGTACCTTACCGGAAGCATGAATTACTTTTTCCTGCGTAAGAAGCATGCCTACATGGATGATTTCTCCATCTTCATTATCAAAAAATACAAGATCTCCCGCTTTGGTTTCTGACAAAAGGCTCAGGGTTTCTCCCATTTTTGCCTGCTGCGCGGCATCTCTTTCGATTGCATGACCGTTGATCTTAAAGATCATTTGTATCAATCCTGAACAATCGATCCCGAAAGGGGTTTTGCCCCCCCACAGGTAGGGTGCATCCACATACAAAAGCGCTGTTTCAATCAGATGTTCTCTGCTGAATTTCTCCTGCGACATGCCGCCTTCATACAAATATTCAGTATCATTCAATGTGAACAGTTGGTCTTTAATACCGGGCATGCTACTGCCCATAACCACTGGAAGGTAATGCCCGGTCGTTTTGTTTTTAACCACTGAAACGGGATCCAGACTGCAATGTTTGTTTTCCTGTTTCAAGCTGTTGAATTCCTCCTCGCTGATTAACTGAACTTGTTTGTTGTCTACCCAGCCTTCATAATTATCAAAAACAGACCTGATCCTCCACCAGTTTTTCTTTTTTTCGGTGATTACCAGCAAATCCCCGAAAAGCAATTGGTTGATCATCTCTGACCTGTCATCCGGTTCAAACCTTAGCGGGATAACACTTAGTAAAACTATTCCGAAATCCATTCATGTATTTTTTAGAGGAATAAAATTTTGTTTGCAATTCCCCGTTCGCTTTTGTCAAAACAATATTAAGGAAACATCTGCTTGCTGCCAAGATTTTTTTTAAATTCGTTTTGAATATTAGGTAAAATTAGATGAAGAAAATTATTGAATGGTTTAAAAGCAATCAGAAAAGCATTTTACGTACGCTGCTTTTTCTGATCAGTATTGCATTGCTTGTTTTGATTTTTCCGAAGGAAGGTAAATTCAAATATGAATTCCAGAAAGGCAAACCCTGGATGCATGAGGATCTTTACGCACCTTTTGATTTTGCCATTATCAAACCCAGTGATGAATTGCAAGAAGAACGCGAAGAATTACTCGATGATTACCATCCTTATTTTTATTTTGATGCAGTACTTACGGCCAATTCCCTGAAGGATTATGATGAAGTTTTTGAGAGGACCTGGATCAACCGGATGGGAGACTCCCTGTCTGAAAAGCGCATCCGGCACAGGCAACTAGGGAAAAGTATACTCCGCGATGTTCTTGATAAAGGGATTATCAAACTGAGCCCGGATATTGAAAATAAACCATCGAACTTTGAGATTAACTTTTTGCAAAACAATGTGGCGGAATTGAAAAAATTGTCTGACTTTTTCACGATCCAATCGGCCTATGAACATATAAATAAGCGATTGAACAGAAATCAGGGTGTCAATGTAAACCTCTTGCGTTCGGTACTGGAACAATTGCTTGTGCAAAATATTTTGTACGATGAAGCTACTACCCAAAAGGAGAAGGAACTGATCCTGGATGACCTTTCGCTGACCCGTGGCATGGTGCAATCGGGTGAAAGGATTATTTCTACGGGTGAACTGGTTACCAATGAGAAATTCCAGATCCTGGAGTCGTTGAAAGGGGAATATCAGGCCCAGTTGGGTTCATCTTCCTCTGCTGCGTTGATTGTGATCGGGCAGATTGTACTGATTGCCATTTCCATGATCGTGCTGGTATTCTTCCTGCTGTTTTTCAGGAAAGATATTTACATGGATTTGAAAAAGATACTGCTGGTGCTCCTGCTGATCATTTTCATGGTATTTATTACATCCCTGGTTGTGAAGTATAATGTCAGTTTTCTATACCTGGTGCCCATATGTCTTATACCCATCGTGATCAGGGCTTTTTTCGATACCCGGCTTGCCCTCTATGTACACATCATTACAATTATAACACTTGGGTTTCTGGTGCCCAATAGTTTTGAGTTTGTTTTTTCTCAGCTCATTGCCGGAATTATTGCTGTTTTCAGTGTCGTCAATCTGCAAAGGAGATCCCAGTTCTTCCTCACCTCTATGATGATTTTTCTCACCTATTCTTTTGTGTACATTGGTTTGATCCTGATCCAGGAAGGTAAATTCGACAGCATCAATCCTGTGTATTTCGGCTTGTTTGCAGGCAGTGCCATCCTGACCCTTTTTTCGTATCCGCTTATATTTATCCTGGAAAAATTATTCGGTTTGATCACCGATGTAACCCTCATGGAATTGTCCAATACAAACTCCAAACTATTGCGTGAACTTTCCATGAAAGCGCCCGGAACCTTCCAGCATTCCCTGCAGGTTGCCAACCTGGCAGATGAGGTGTTGTATGACATTGGAGGCAATGCTTTGCTTGCCCGTACCGGGGCTTTGTATCATGATATTGGAAAAATGGATATGCCGGAATACTTTATCGAGAACCAGAGCCATGGTTTCAATCCTCACGATCAGTTGAGTTTCGAAGAAAGTGCAGAAAAGATTATCAGTCATGTAACCCTGGGTGTAGAGAAAGGCCGCAAGGCAAATCTTCCCAAACAGATCGTCGACTTTATCCGTACGCATCATGGTACGCGAAAAGTGGAGTATTTTTACCTGATGCATATCCGGGAAAATCCTGATGAAGAAATTGATGTTTCAAAATATACCTATCCTGGTCCAAGACCTTATTCCAAAGAAACTGCTGTGGTCATGATGGCGGATTCGGTTGAAGCTGCATCACGCAGTATGAAGGAGATGGATGAAAAGAAGATCAACCAGCTTGTAGACAGCATCATTACAAAACAGGTGGAAGAAGAACAATTCATTTATACAGATCTCACGATGCGTGATATTACCCGTGCCAAGGAGATACTGAAGAAAAGGCTGAAGAATATCTATCATGCCCGGATAGAGTATCCGGAACAGGGTAAGTGATTGATAATTAATAATTAATAATTGGATGAGAGGTGGTTGTAGGTTTCGGGGCCCAGGTTGAAGAGCAGATCCAGGATGCTGAGGTCGGGAATGAATCCGTGTTTGTGGCTGAATACCTGGAAGTACTTCTTGACTGTCGCATGGGGCCATTTCTTGGGTGAAAAAGCATTTCTCAGATCAGTTTCCTGATTGCTCTCTTTCTGAAAGTTTTTTGTATAACTGAGTTGCTTTTTGATATGGATCAAATCAAGCAATTTTGTCAGAATTGCGTTATTCAGATCTGTCAAATATTCGTAACCGCCCGAAATGATCGTTTCAATTTCATCTTTGTAAAACAGGTAATATGCGGAAGCACTATATGCCGATTCTAAGGCCCTGATATGATTTTGCTGCCATTTTTCATCATAAGCGATTTTGATGTCTTTGGTTTTTGTCCTGTTGCCATTTGTTTTAATTACGGGAACAATAAGAGGGAGCCTGCCATTGGCAGTGTAAATATAACAACGATTCCGGTAGGTCTGTTTGGGGTAAGTCTCATGCTGCTCAATACTGGCCTTGCTGGCATGGATCAGTTCCTTCATATAACTGAGTGGTGGGAAATATGCAGTTGAGAACAAAGCCATGTTCAAATGATTTTATTTGGCAAATTTAAGAAATACATCAGTACACAGGTCAGCGGGGAAGTTAGTCACGAATGCGTGAATAGTTCAATAAATGAATTGCTGAATGGGAAAGAATTAGGGTGATCTGCCAATAGACCAAATCGCTGTTCTACTTTAACCCAGAATTGACATACAGGACGATTTATTCACAGTGAAGGTCATGGGGGATATTTAAGTACAAAATGTAAAAGACCTGACAGTGTCCGCAGAACCTGTAAGCCTCATAAAAAAAGGCAGAAGAACCACGTCCGTCTGCCTTTTTTCGCATTTAATAACAAATTCAGAACCTAATTTTTGGCATCTGCCGGTTCCTTCAGCAGAATATCGTTGATGGCTTGTTTCATGGTGTCTTTTGGCAATGCTCCCTGGGCCATTTGCGGTTGTCCATCCTGGGGACAGAACAGCAATGAAGGGATGCTTCTGATACCAAAAGCTGCTGCCAGTTCCTGTTCCTGTTCAGTATCTACTTTGTAAATATCAATTTTGCCATCATATTCTTTTGAAAGTTCTTCGAGTATGGGCGCAACCATTTTACACGGCTGACACCAGTCGGCATAAAAGTCGATCAAACAAGGACGTTTGCCTTCGAACTTCCATTCTTTGTTTTGCTCGTAATTGAATACTTTGTCTAAAAATGTTTGTTTTGTTAAGTGTTCCATAATATTTTTCTTGCTTAATAATTTATAAATCGTTTTCCTTTTTTTGCTTGTCTTTTTGATTGTTATTCAAAAGGTTTTCTTCAATCACCTTAACGTACATATCTTTTGGATACGCTCCTGTTTGCATCATGGGTTTGCCTTCCACGGGAGAAAACAAGATTGCCGGAATACTCCTGATCTGAAATACCCTGGCAAGTTCTTTTTCTGCTTGTGTATCCACCTTGTATATTTTAACTTTCCCCTTGTATTCGGCTGCCAGTTCTTCCATGATCGGGGCGATCTTTTTACAGGGCTTGCACCAGTCTGCATAAAAATCTATGATACAGGGTTCGCTTCCTTCATAAACCCATTCTTTGGGGTTTTTTTCAAAGTCCCATACTTTTTCTTTGAATGTTTCATAATTAAGATGAATCGGTTTTCCCTTTTCCGCCGTTGTCATCTCTGCATTATGGGAGGTGTTCATTTTTTCTTCATTGCCACCTTTGCTGCTGCATCCTGCGAAGAATACCAGTGCCAAAACAATCGATAAAATTTTAAGTTCTTTCATTTCTTTTTCGTTATTAAATTCGTTTGCAAATATATAAAAAATTTAATATTAAATCGCATTAATATCACTTTTTTTCTATCTTTGTATCAAACTCTATTCCAAAGAGGATAATGAAAAGTTATTTTAAAACGATGGGAGAGGCGGAATTCGAAAAGTGCTTTCCAAATGAGGAAAGCTGTCTCGAATTTCTGGCAAATAAAAAATGGGGTGAAGACTGGGTTTGCAAAAAGTGTGGCAATACAAATTACTGCAAGGGCAAGAAGCCATACAGCAGGCGTTGTACAAGATGTAAGAGCGAGGAATCGGCCACTTCACATACAGTCTTTCACAATGTCCGTATTCCCTTGAAGAAAGCTTTTAAGATCGCATTTATGGTGTGTCATGATCCGGAGGTATCCACTTATAAAATCTCCGATAACATTCACACCCGGCAAATGACATGCTGGAAATTCAAAAAACGCATCATGGAATGCATGGAAGGAAAAAAGAAGCTTGTGCCTTTTTTACAGATTGATGGCAGAACTACCGGTGAATAATCTTGTAAAGCAGATGCAGCGCAGCATGAAAAGGCTGTCTGAAAAGTATGATATTTCGTCAGGCTGATTCAAAACCTAAAGATCATTGATTATCATCTCATTTCTGCTAGGCTCCATGTGACCTGTATAGCTGCGAGACACTTTTTGAACATCCTCTTCATTGGCTTAAATTCCGGAATATCACCTATGATCCCGCATCCTAAAAATTATCTCTTCACAAGCTTTTTCACAAATTGCCCTTCATCCGTGAGGATATGAATGAAATAGATACCTGCCTCCAATCCGCTCAGCTTGATTGGATATTCGGTACTTCCATGCAATTGTTCCTGTTTCAGCAGTTTTCCATCCATCGAATACATGAGAATATTGATTTGATCCTGATCAGAAACAGGGTGAATCCAAAGAGTTTCATTTGCCGGATTCGGATAGATCAAGATTTCCGACCCCCTTTTGAATTCTTCAAGGCCAAGGGCATCTGATTCATAATAAGCTTTCCATCCCTGTTCCCGGATCGTAGCATTTGTAGAAAAGGTCAGGAACATGGAACCGCTGTATGCGGTGAGGTCCTCCGGCAGTTCATCTCCGGATAGTTCAGCAAGGAGATCTGTACCATCATATACTTTCAACACGTCATTTTCAGCTTCCGTACTGAACTCCAGGAAATGCAGGGTGATCTCTGTATTGCCTTCAGGCTGAATTCTCCAGAGGCAATTGGTCATATTGTGATAGACTGCCGGGCCGCTGCCATCGCTGAAAGTATCCACAGGAAGATTCATCGTACTCAGTCCGGAGCAATATACCGGTATCTCGGAAAAATAGCTTAGCAACCAGCCCGGTGCCGTGGTATCTGCATTGCTTAAAAAGGACAGCATAAGTGCATCACCTGTTGAAACAATCTGATCGGGTAGCTCATTTCCTGAATATGTCCCGAGTACCGGGCTCAGGCTGTCTTCGCCATCATATACGGTCAGTATATCAGCTGCTGCTGTTTCGAATTTCAGGAAATCAATCGTGATAAATTCAACGGAATCGGCAGGCTTGATGAGCCACTGATGGTAAAAGTTGTCCTGGTAATCATAGACCGGTCCACTGCCGTCATCCAGTGTGCCATGGTATGTTGTCAGGGTATCCAGGCCCGCGCCATAATATGGATATGTATAACTGGCAGTATCGGGGAAAGCATTGATGATGACTTCCTGGGCATCATTAAAATAAGAGCCCCCCGGTGTCAGGTCGTCCGTGTAAAAGTATCCGTCGTACGAACCGCCCCATCCCCAGTTAAAATGGTAATAACCGGGTTCCTGGTAACCATCGCAGACAAAGGCATGCCCGTTCACATTGGGCACCGACCAGCCTGCATAGTACATGGGCATGTTTCGGTCGAGATGACTCAAAAGCAAAGAATCCCAGTCCATGGAGGTTGAATCACGATAGACATATTCCGTTTCCGGGGAATATTTAAAATATGTCCGCAGGCTGTAGGCCGCTTTGTGATTATACATGCCCGAGCCGTTGGGACCGTAGACCATATCTACCGAAACACCGAGGTGGTATAATATTTCCGCCACCGGCATGTTGCTGCCATTGAGTTCCAGGGGCATTTCATTCCAGGTGTATTCAGCTTCGCTGAAATCTACGCTCAGGGTGCCATAAGGAGGACATTCATATGAATAGGAGCCTGTACCTGAAAGTGGCCACCTGAAATAGTTGATCACCTGCCCCATGGCAGTTGCAACGCATCCGGAATAGCAATGACCGCCGGGGCCTGATGGGTCGGGCGGGCACATTTCGTTGTAATATATGTCCTGATTCCATGTGGTAAAAAGCATAGGCTCCACCGACCTGCCATTGAATATTTCCAGGCGATTTTGATCAATGCTCATAAGTCGATTCCATTCCTCAGCAGCCTGGAGAGGGGCGTCTTGAAGATAGTTTTCATAAATCTGGGAGCTAAGATGCTGCAAATATCCCTGCATCTGCGGGGGAACATCTAAATCGCTGTATTTGCCATGCAATGAAAAACCCAGTACCGGTCTTGCGGATTGATGGCCGGAAATGATGGCATAGCCTCCTTTCTCAAAATTGAATATGTACAGCACAGCAATCCCTGATTCATATATAGAGTGTTCTTCATCGATCCGGATATCCTGATAGTTCCTTTGATTTCCGGCATTGATCCTTTCGTAAAAGAAGTTTTTTGCTATATGAGCAGCCATTTCAGAATTTATCAATTGAGCATGGGAATGAAATGAATACAGTAAAAAGAACAGTATCAGGATTGTATATGCTTTTTTCATCTTAATAGAATTTGATTTGAATATAAAATTATAAAAAAAAATGCCACCGTATCAACGATGGCATTTCTAAAAAGACTTGTAAGCTTAATGTTTATTCAATGATAATTCTTTTGTGCACAGATTCTTCCCCGTCGTGTAATCTGACGATATACATCCCTTTGGGTAAATCGCTTACATCAATACTGATGTCGAATATGCCAGAGCCTGATTCAATGGCTTCCTGGTGTACCCGGCTTCCGGTCACTGAAAACATTTCAATTTCCAGGGATTTTTCGGCAGTCTTGTTCAGGCTGATGTTCAGTATGTCTTTTGTCGGATTGGGATAGATTTGAAGTCTGCTTATGCTTGCCATTTCGTCAGTACCCACATTGTTCACCTCGTAATATGCTTCCCATCCATCATAGGTAACAAAACCATTGGTGTTGAAAGTAATGAACATGATACCACTGCTGGCAACGATGGGATCCGGGATTTCATTTCCTGAGAGTGTGGCGATCAGGGTTTGATCGTCATACACCTTCACCATGTCGTAATCCTCCTCAGTTTCGAAAGCATCAAAATAGAGGGTGATCTCATTGGCCCAGTCGGGCTCTATTCTGTACATACAAGTAGAGCCATTGTTATAATTGAAAGTACCGCTTCCATCGGAAAAAGAAGCTGTGGCTTCTGTGAAGTTGGTCATTCCGGAACAGAATGAAGGAAGGGATGAGGAGAATTCAATATAAAATCCGGCTCCTGTGCCGTTTCCATCTGTTTCAAAAGTGATCAGCATCTTATTGCCTGATGAACTAATGGTTCCGCCCGGGGTTTCGTTGCCACTGTATGTTCCAATAATCGGATCACTTGTGGATTCTCCGTCATAGATGGTAATCACATCATTTTCTTCCGTGTCCAGCATGCCAAATGTCAGGTTGATCTTTTTAATTGAGTCCTGATCGTTTTGTGGATTGATCAGCCAACTGGCGGATGTGTTGTCGAGATAATCTTCAACCGGGCCGCTACCATCGGTAATGGATCCCGATTTTTCTGTGATCAGGGTTTGACCGCTGGCGTAATAAGGATAATCCGGTTCTGTGGGATAGAGATTCTTAACTGCCCGCTGGTCAACATAAAAACCATTCACATTGTAAAGGGAGTAAAAGCCATTTCCTGAGCCGCTCCATCCGAAATTGAAGTGGAAGAGATTGCCTTCATAACCGTCGCAAACAAATGCATGTCCCGACCAGTCGTTGGTGAACCCTGAATAATACATGGGCCTGGCAAGGTCGAGTTCATCCTGCAGGATAGAGATCCAGTTTGTTGTTGAATAATTGCCTTTCTCCATGTATGTGGCGTTGCCATACCTGAAATAATCCCGCATGGCATTGTCAACATCAGTTGATGAGGCACCGGAACCATTGGGACTAAAGTTCATTTCAACAGAAACTCCAGCATGATATTGTAATTCAGCGATAGCAAAAGGATTGCTGTTGTCGATGCTATTTTTCATGGAGGTCCAGTTGTAGTTTGTAGCTCCAAAGTTAGCGCTTTGCGTGCCATAACCAGTGGCATAATAACTATGAGACCCCTCTCCCGTTTCAGGATATCTCCAATAATGCATCACCTGCGACATACAGGTGGCAACACAACCGGCATAGCAATGTCCTCCGGGACCGGCTGCATCTTCTGGGGCATAGTAATTATAAGGATCATCCTGGTTCCACATGGAAGAAACAAGGGGTTCAACGTTGCGATTGCCGTCCCGGCTGCTGTTCAGCTCTTCAACGGAACTCAAAAGAAGATGATCCCAGATGTTTTGGGCAAAATTGTCGGCAACAATATTATTGTCACGTGCAAAAACGATCTGCTCCACATAGCTTTGCAAAAAACTGTTGTAGTTAGGATTCTCGTTCAGGTTTACCGGGAACTTGCCGGTGTATGCATACCCGATGATGGGATAGGTGGCATCCTCGGCACTCACAATTACAAATCCACCGCCTTTAAAATCAAATGCATAAAAGGCAGCTTCCCCATTCTGCTGTTTTGTGAATATAGTTTTGATCACAATGTCATTGTAATCAAGGCTTCCGCGAAATTTGTTGTGCGTTTCGTAATAATAATTGATGGCTGCTTTTTCAGCCTCATGCTGTTCTACTTTCCTGGCTTGTACCGAAAATACAAAGCCTGTCAGAAAGATTATCAAAAAGAAGTAATTCCTTGGTTTCATCATTTCAAATGTGTTAATAATCAGGTTTTAAAATAATAGCCCCAAAAGTATAAATCTTATCGATTGATTGATACCTTGGGAGTTATTTAGATTAATTATAATTAATACGCTCTGCGCTTTGATTGTGTATATTATTGGCTGTCAGTCTGAGCGCCTTGCCTGCCGGCTAGGCAGGGAATCGAAGACTGGACCGTCACACTTCGACTCCGCTCAGTGTGACTTGGTTTACAGTTGTTTGCACTCAAACTGCACAATACGTTAGAAATAATCTTATTATTTAACAATCAGCTTTTTGGTGAGCTCGTTATTATTTGTAACAAGCTTCAGGAGGTAAACTCCACGATTCAGTCCTGTGATATCGATCGTTTCAACTGCATTTTCCACGTACTCGATATTGGTCTTTTCAAAGACTTTTTGCCCCTGAACATTGTAAATATTGATTGTGTAATCTTCCTTGATGCCGGCAACCGAAATGTTGACATGGTTTACTGCCGGAACGGGGTACATCAGGGCACTGGCCTCGTTGCCCTGCTCGTTTTCACCGGTAAAATTATAAATGGTGATGTTGTCAACGAACACATTGTCGCCTTTGCCTTCATAGAAATAATCAGCGAGATAGCAGGCTGATTGTAAGCTCAGGGAAAAGAAGGAGTTGCCGAATTGTGAAAGATCGAACATTTTCGTTTCCCAGGGATCATTTTCGCTTTGTGGGTTAAAATTGGCAGTTCCGACGATATCATTTATCTGCTCATCATTTGCAAGCACCCTGAACCATGAGTTTTTGGGTCCGAAAGCATAGGTTTGTTTCAGATCCAGTGTCATGGCAATGCCTGAAACACCGGTGGCATCCACAGCACAATTGCTGGCTGTTGCATGAAAATCTGTGTTTTCTTCCCAGGCTTGCTCAGGAGTAGTTTCGGTTGGGCTGCCTGTCCATCCGCCAATGGCAGTATTACCCTGGAAATGCAATCCGTAATCGCTTCCGGGTGCCGCGCCTCTGCTGTCGATCTTAACGCTGGATTTTTCATTGGCTGTAAGGGTGAAGTTGCTGGTCTCACCGCTTTCAAATGTTTCATCGAAAGGCAGGTTGATGCCCTGGGCCCAGATGTAATCTGATTTTGTTAGGCTTGATGAACCATTCTCATTGGTAGCGGTTAGTGTAACCTCATAATACCCGGGAGCATCAAACTGTACCACGGGATTCTGGAATGTTTCATCCGTTCCTTCAAGGTATGTAACGGAGCCTGGGTTGAATTCCCAAAGCCATTCCGTGGGATTGTAAAGTGAAAGGTCAGTAAATGAAACGGCATCCAGAATGCAGGTGTTTTCCTCACTGGACGCAAAATCAACATAAGGTGTTGGGGTGCTGGTAACGGTGATGTATTCTTCTTTCAGCAGCACATCTGTTCCAAACTCATTTTCAACTGTAAGGCTCACGTTGAAGATTCCTTCTTCGTTATAAGTGATCTCTTGTGGATTTGCTGCAGTTGATGTTTCGGGTGTTCCTCCATCAAAAGTCCAAGCATAAGTATCCGGAATACCTTCCGCTTCGTTCATATAATCAATGGCTGTTCCGGGAGTGATCACGGTAACAGGGGTTGAGAATTCTGAGACAGGCGCATAAGGTGTATTGAGAACTGCTTCGTAAGCATCTATCCTGCCGGCTCCCAGCATGCCTTCATAGCCCGGGTTGATTTCATCGATATCAACGGCTGTGTTTTTCATGATATCTTCAACTTCATCGGGTGTAAGTTCCGGGTTTACAGCCAGGATGAGAGAGGCAGCACCTGCGGCTACCGGTGAAGCCATGGATGTACCATAATAAGTATCATAAAAGCCCATGCTGGTTTCATCATAAGTTGTGCTTAATAATCCTGCAGGTCCTGGGGAGCAAAAACCACCCGGAGAAGAAATGTCAACGTTTGTGCTGTAATTTGAAAAAGATGATTTCGTATCGTCATAATCAACTGATGCAACAGAAATAACATGTTCTGCACTGGATGGATAATGTGCCTGGGTCGTATTGTCATTACCGGCTGCTGCAAATATTATAACACCCATATCGTGTGCGGCATTCAAAATATCCCTTTCAAATTGGCTGATATATGGACCACCCCAGGAGCAATTAATAATATCAGCTCCGTGTTCTGCTGCCCATTCTATCCCTTCATATCCTGCCGAAATTCCATTTGGATTGGAACCGGATGCCCGTATTGCGAATAAACTGCAATTAAAACCAACACCAGCAACACCGGTTTCATTATCAGTTGCAGCGACTGCCAGTCCAGATACATGTGTTCCATGCGACCAGTCAGCAGGTGAACCACCCGTATCTGGATTCGGGTCATTATCATGATGTGCTACATCCCTTTGTGCAACGACTTTATCGGCAATGTCCGGGTGATCAATCCATACAGCATTGTCAACCACAGCAACGACAACTTCTTCATCTCCCTGGGTGATATCCCAGGCTTGCTCAGAATTGATCAAATCGTGATGCCAGTTCCAATTTCCCGGGCCACTAACCAAATTATAGAGGGAGTCATTCGGTGTGTAATCAATGTAATGATAAGGTTTTTTTTCAGCGTATTCAAGTTCAGGATATTTTTTCAATTCCTCTATAATTTCTTCAATTTTAGAAAAGGGTGTGAAAGAAATTGCAAAGGTTTTGAGCAAGCGATCTGTTTTTAAATTTGAGGGTCGCCACATCTTTTGAATATTGTACTTCTCGCTAAGTTCACGAGCAATTTTAGTGTCTTCTATGTCAACACTTCTGTCTGCCTGGACTTCAAAATCAATTTCAACATCCTGTTTGTATTTGAAATAAATTTCTCCGTCTTTAAAATACTTCTGATAAGTTTGACCAATTGATGAGTTAGCAGTTATTAAAGCAACAGCTAAGAATATGAAAGCCGTAAAACGTGTAAATCTTTTCATAATTTTTCTATTTTCCATTCAAGTTAGATCTTTGAGAAAGCAAAGATAATGGTTTCTTCGTTAAATAAAACGCAGTAACATATATAAAATATTGTATTCCATACATCAGAATAGACAAAGGCAAATCACAAGGGGTTGTCAGGATTATGTTAAAAAAATGTAAATGGCCAACACCTTACTTTGTTCACTGGTATTTTAAATTTTGAATTTCATTTGTAAGCAGGTTTATTTTTTGATAGGCTGTTAGCAATGCGTAATTCAGGTTTTGCAGGTAAATTGTTAAATTTTTATTTTGAAGCAGGCTGTTATTTCCGGCATCAATCCCGTCAATCAAATCCTGATACGAAATATTTTGTTGTTTTATATTTTTTGCATCCTGAAAACCGAGAAGAATGTCTCTGACTGTTAACTTGCCTGAGCTATCCAAACGGAAATTATCCGTATTGATCAGCAGCTTGTCGGAATTCTTAAACTCCATAAAGGTTTTGCTTTCATTCCCGATGATGATGGAGCGAGTGTTTTTGTGGGTATAGGATGGAATGGAGAGGATCAGGTTGCCTTCTCCGGTTTTTCTGATAACGGCATCGCGGGGCCTGGCGAGATCGGAAAAATGTTCATCTCCTGAAGCCACAGCCAGTTCCAGGGCCCCGTGCTTTTTGCTGACAACTTTTAACAAAGGATCTGTTTTTTTATAAACTTCGAATGCCGTCCCGATTTTATAGGACTGCCCCACATAGGCCTCAACGATCGTATCCTGATCTGTAATTTCCTCCCCGGGCCTGATGCTTACCCTGTCCTGCCAGTAATACTTTGAATAGGCATAATTTACAAGGAAAGAAATGACTACGATCAAAAGGATATTAACAAAACCTAAAAGGATGAGTTGTTTTTTGCTGATTTTCATGAACTGAAAGTTTTTGCAAAAATGCAAAATTCCAATGAACGGTAACCATCATAGTAAAAGTTTGATTAACCGCAAAGTGCGCAAGGTTTTGAAAAAGAACGCAAAGACAAAGACCGAAAGATAATTTCTTGGCGAACTTTGGTATCCCTTTGCGAACCTTGCGGTTAAACAATGAAACCTTGTATCACTGCTTAATGATCTTCCACGTACTCCTTTTGTCCCCAAGCAGTATTTTCAGTACATAGGTACCATTTTCCTTTCCCGACAGGTCTATCACCGTGAGTTCATCAAAATCTTCAGACCGGTAAATTTCATTTCCACCAATACTGTACAAAAGCATTTTTCTTTCCAATGCTGCCGGCATGCTTGTTACCCTGACTGCAAATGCCCCGCCTGTGGGGTTGGGATAAATGATGATGCTTTGTTCTCCCAGATCCTCTTTATGATTAGATTCCAATAAAAGGTAATCTTTTTCATCCAGGATGTTGATGGAGTCCTGTTGTATAGAATCAACCGGTTGGGACATAAGGGAGACGGTGTTTCGTAGGGTGCGGTTGCCGTTGGCATCGTATGTATAATTTGTCTGAGCTTTTAAAAAATGACAGCCCATACTAAGAATTACAATAAAAAATGCTGATTTCATATTACACTTTATTTAATTATTGTTAATAAACTTAAATCCTTTGATATGCTAGACTTTAAAATTACAAAGTACTTTGTTCAAAGTTGTTTCTTTAACTTTTTAACTACCTTATCTACTGGTAGTAAAAATTTGCTCCAATAAACAATTGCAGCATCATAACCACCGCTTTCTTTCTTTTGATTAGTATTGAATATATATAATGTGCCATTATCACATGGCTGCTTCTCATCAGTAAAAAATCCTTTTTGCATTTCGAAGTAATGCATTTTACCATTTTCACCAGAAATTTTAATAAATCCCACTTTCTTGTTTGTAAAACTAAACCCATTTAAACTGTCTTTGAAAACTATATTCAGGAAAGCACTTTCATATTTATTTAGCAGCTGTGCTCCATCAAGACCCATTCTATCCAACTTAAATAATAGTTCTTTTGGAATTTTACTATGATTCTGTCCATACAAACTCATATAAGTAAGCAACATAATTATTATTACTGAATATCTCATAACCTTCTAGTTTATTCAAATTGATAAAGATAAGAGCTTGAATAAATCCCCAATTGCCTAATAAACAATTGCACATTTAACATATGTGGATGAAATGCATATATAGTTGGGATTCCGGCTCTCATTAAAGCTTTAGTTGTATGGCCTACACAACTGTTTAACAATAAATCCCAGCGTGTTATACCTGAAGCATAGTTGTTTATTGCACTTGTACTAACGTTATTTATTCTTGTTGACCAAGTTCCTTTGTCTCCAACATATGAATCCCAAATTTTAGCTCCTTTAATAGAGTTTTTCCATGTGTCTGATAGAGATTCAGCTTTTTGAACTTGACTGTCTGGGCCAATAGATACTAATGTATTTTCATTCTTATCAGTTATAGAACTATGGCCCCACCAATCATCTTTAGTACTTGCAGAATTAACATCAACATTCTGACCACCACCACTAAATAACGAAACTGCATCTGATAAGTTAGCCAATGCACCGAAAGTATATCCAATATTCTCAAGAGCTGAATTTCCTTTCTTGCCTAAATAACCCATCTCTCCCTGGGTAAAATTATACGAGACTACTCCTAAGCTTATACTAATATCTGTCTCTCCACCAGTATAAATATTCGTTCCGATTGAATTTGTTAACGAAGATCCAGCAATTCCAAGAGTATTTGACATAGGAATTTCTGCGGAGGCAATAGCTCCACCAACATAACCACTCAAACCTCCTACTATAGCTCCACCCAACATATACCCCCATGTTTTACCGGAACTATAATCCCATTCGAAAGGATTGAAGTTTCCTTCATTTGCAATAGCACCTCCCATATATGTTCCTAATGCTGCACCAATAATAATCGGAGCCCAAATGATTTCACCACTGGGATCTGTAAAGATTAGTGGATTATTAAGGCAATAAGAATACCTGTTGAAATTCTGAGAAAAATCCGGCATTTGTACAAAAGGATCAGGACTGAGGAAACGGCCAAGGGCATCATCATATACCCTGCCGTTCATATTGATCAGACCGAATTCATCCAGGTGTTCGTGTCCTGTGAACCCTCTCCTGAACAAAAAACTTGTAGGTACATTTTCATTTTTCCAATCATTTGGGTTTCGCCGCTGCCCCCAGGCATCAAAACTCAATTCTTCAAGTTTGTTGCCATTTTCATCGGCTATTACATTATAAGAGCCCAAATGGTCTTTTAGAACATAATTGAAACGATTTCCATTTATTTCATCCTCAATATAAATCGCAAAAACACCGTCCGGTCCACTTAAGTAGTTAAGCTTTTTAACTTGACTTCCTCCATTGAGTTCGAGCATCTCATATAAATTGCCCACAAAAAACCTGGTTTCAACAATAGATTGATTTAGTCTTATTTCTTGTTTCAGTCTTTGCAGGTCGGTACCATAAAATATATCCATCTCGTAGTTTCCCTGTGAAATAGATGAAACCTTATCAAACACTGTATAGCTTATTTCCTGCAATGATCCATCAAAAGCCTGATCAGCTTGAGGGATTTGTGTAAGTGCATAAACACTTGCATCAGGGTCACCACCAAGCGGACCATATTTAATATCTTCCACTGTGGTCACTCCTGTTTTTCTAACAATATTGCCCAGACCAGAGTTATCATATGTAATGCTTTGTTTTGGATCGCCATTCAGCTTAACATCTGTCAGGCGATTCAGGGCGTCATATATAAACTCTTCCTTAATTTCGTCTACAGGATCTCCCATATTCTTATACCTGTATTGCAGATTTTCGTTATCTAACCATACAAAATCCAGATCCTGTAGCAAACCACTGTTCGTTGTAATCGATTCAAGCCTTTTTGTATGATCATCAAAAACGTATTCAAATGAAATATTTCCAGCAGCCAGTTCAAATGCAGAAGTAATTCCCGTCGCATCCTCATCCTTCTTTTCCCACAAAAGAGTTTTATCAGTATCATGGTATATTTTATCGCGTAAGCCAATGGAATTATAATGATTCAATACCTTAAATCCACCCGGATATTCCATGGTTAATGGCCTGCCATATTCATTATACGTAAAGCTGTAAGCATATAGATCTTTGCCTGGTATCGTTTCAATTTTCTGAATAATTCTTCCTAATCCATCATAATGATACTGGCTCTCATGCCCATATCCATTGTATACCCTGCTTAGTTCTCCAATTCCATTTGGCTCGGTGTCGTATACATAAGTTGTTTCATAATTGGCGTCATCTCCAATTATGGAGTTCGTGACCCGGCCAAATTCATCATATTCATATTCAGTAATTGTGCCTTTGCTGTCGGTTTTCTTAACCAATTCACCAAATGCATTGTATTCATAAGAAATATTACCAAGACTTGGATCACTCATGGATATCCTGTCACCAAATTCATCTTTATGAATTCCAACCTGGGTATCGGAATTACCATTGATATTTATGACTGTTAACCGGCTTCCCATAGAATAAGCATAATTAACAATATTATTGTCTGAATCTTCACTGCTTAGAGGCCATCCCAGAACATTAGTTATTTTGGTATTGCTTTGACCTTCATGGGTCACCTTGGTGGATAATTCATCGTACAAATAAGTCGTTTGGGTACCGTCAGGATGTGTAGTTACCAGTGGTCTGCTGATATTATCATATTGATAATAGGTTTTGCAGGTTTCACATTTCTCACCATCAAAATATGGTAAGTATTCATATTTTAGACGATTATATAAGTCATAAGTATAATCTAAGAATACCTTTGTATTTTGTCCGTTGTGAATCCCGTAGCTTTCTTCACGAAGCTTATTACCAAACTTATCAAAATAAACCTTATTTGCACCTGAGCCCGAACTTCTTGTCCAGCTAAAGTATAGTGCATCCGGGTATTCGGCAGGTGGAGAAGTCACCCATTTTATCGTATTTCTACGGATAACTCCATCAGCATATTCCTCTTTGATCCTGTTACCAAAACCATCATACTCAAAACTGGCAGTCAATCCGTTCATATCGGTTGATGTGAGCACGTCACCGCTTACAGGATCATAGGTGTAACTCTCAACATGATTTGTTGCACCAACAGATGTTTTCTCGGTCATGAACCTATAGCCATAGGAGTCACTGTAAGTAAAATTTGTAAGCCTGCTTGCTGAACTATATATAGGATCATTTGGTGCGGATGAAGTAATACTGGTTATATTACCAAAATCATCATAGGTATAAACCTTAGTAAAAGACTTAATCTGCTGAGGATCATTTTCAACAATCTCTTTCCATAAAACCGGAAAATTACTCGTACCGATGAATGTTTTAATGTATTCGGTATTTAGCGTTGATTTGTAAATATAATCTGTATGAGGATAGAAACTCATTGTTTCCGTTTTATCAGTGACAAACCCAAAGATGTGATTCGTTGGATCGGGAGTATCATATTCAATATCCTTGATCTCCCAGAAATAAAATTGGTCATCAGTAGAAGTGATACTTCTGGGTTCGGGAGAAGTCATTTTCTTAACATACTCAACTAGGCCATAATTGAGATCAAAAGAAAAGTCCGTTTTTACAGATTTTACATGATCTCCATCTGTATCAAAAACTTCTGTATAAGACTTATCCTGATAAGGTAAGATTCTTTTATTGCCAAAAGCATGAACAAGATTACTAAATTCTGTTTGTGATAATACTGTGCTGGTATAGAGAATTTCTGTTTTTTGATTTAATAAGTAGGTATTGAAGTAAGTAGGATTATATCCAAAGACACTGGTTGTTTGTGTGTTGGACAGTTTGTCTTCTGTCACTGTTTCAGTAAATCCAAGAAATCCTTTGCCCTGCAAATGAATCTTTGCTCCTTTATAATTATAGTTTCTCAAACTGTAAGTCGGTAATGAGTTGTAAGTTAACAAAACAACTTTAATAGGTTGTTCAATATCAATAACAGGGAAGTTTGCAGAAGAACCTTTCAAATAGGTTGGATGGTTTGGCAAACTAACATACTTAACATATTCCATAAACCCATGACCATCCGTCACTTTATTGACACTAAAGTTTTTATCAAGGTTTGATTCATCATCAAAATAATAAATCCTATCCTTAGAAAGAGCATTTGAACCAAACAAATCACTGACACCATCAGCATTAAAGTCAATGTGCGTGTAGAGATTTTTATTATCATGAGATCCACCAAACAAGTTAATACCTGCTCTACAGAAGATTTCTCCTTCAAAGTTTTCGCTACTCACAAAAGAGCTTCCGTTGGAATATATTATCTTAAAAAATGCGGCCTCATCGAAATCATTCTCTTTATGAAGTTGAAGAACATCCGATCTCCCATCTCCATTGTAATCGTCTACAATAATTCCAAATTTGTATTGTACAGTTGGCTCGTAGGGATCTTCATCCTCACCCAATATCATAAGATCAATTTCATCAAAGTGAACCCAGCTATCTTTTCCGTTAAAACACTTAGCTTCCCATTCCGGATTTGGGTTGGACCAATTATAGGTAATTATATCTGTTATCCCATCTTGGTTAAATTCAGCTGGGAAAATACGGTGCCAGACGGTTGGATAACCTGATACATATATATAATCCCAATTCGCTTCATCAATATCAACGCTAAAAATGTAGCATGTATTCTCGTTATTATCCACTTGTCTTGTTAACAAAAGATCAACTTTTCCATCTCTGTTAAAATTACCCGGGATAACACTTGTTTTACTTTTTTCATTTCCAAAATCAAAGCTCCTGGAACAAATATATTCATAATATGGGGCTGTTTCTTTATATTTATAGAACTTAATATTGTCCGTGTGATGGTTCTTATTAATTGTTACAAACTCTGCGATACCATCTCCATTAAAGTCACCTATTAGAAAGTTATTAAGATTTCCAATTTGTACTGTATGATTTTCTAAAAAGGTAGGCAATAATGTAAAACCACTTTCTCCACCAAGCATAATCATATCAATATAGTCAAAATCCACAGCAAATGGTGGAGTTGGATCATATATTTTCTGCGTAATTCGCAGTAAATCGTTGTATCCATCGCCATTCAGGTCTCCTCCTTTGACAAAATATTGAAACCTTTCACTAATAGGCTGGTCAAAGGATATATCCTGGGAGAAACCTCCTGTTTTTAGTTTTTTCTTAATTGCCCATGCTTCGTAAATTTTATTGTTAATACTGTCATACTGATACGTCATTCTAATTCTATCTGTTCTTCCGTCAGCATTAAAATCAAAAAAGCAAAACTTTGATCTTTGATAGTAAAATTCAAATAGAGTAGAATCCATTGAGTGAGGATTATTCCCCCAGGTGAAAGTAGTTGCATTGAAATGGTCTGACTTTGTACCACTAAGTTCTATGCTTTCTAGTCTGCTGGCCAATGCGGTATTGGTATTATAATTAAGGCTGTATTTTCTATATACAGTAGCCCCATTATACAAACAGCTTATATTATCCAGTAGCTTAGTCTGTTGTATCTTCCCTCCTTGAATATAATAGTAGTGGGGATCTAGTCGTGAACCCGTGTAATTAAATTTAATTTTATTTACTGTCAGGTTACAATTTTGACAATCATTTTTTGTATAAAGTATTTCATCTATTGTAATCTCGGCATAATCCGTACCAGTTGTTTCGTTATAAATGAACTCAATGTAATTACCTGTTCTTCTATCCACTACTTTATTAATATGCCAAATAAGTACGTCGTCGGAAGAGCTTGTATATTCAAACCTGCTATCCGTTGTATATCCATACTGTACGTATTGGCCATCTTTTGTCCAAACTTCAAACTTTGCAAGCACCCCATTTTCATGTCTGGAAACAATTTTCGAAAAAGTTTCAATTTCGGTTCTGTATTCTGTTCCATCTCCACCATATGTACCTGAAACTGCAATTAACCTGTTGCCATCAAGTACAAACTTGTCATTATCATCAAAATCAACACCATCAACAAATCCATCATTATAAATTGTTGTTCCTACTCTGCTAATAGCTGAAAGACCTGACAAGCTCCATCCAACGCCCAAGTAGCCATTTCCTCCCTGGCTGTTATAAATCAGAGAAATACTTGGTTCCATGCCGTTAATTCCCGGTGGCACTTCAATTGGAATTGAATAATTTGCAGCACCGGTCGGCGTAACTTTTAAGCTTCCTGGTAAAGTTCCAACCACACCATCATCGCCCGGATTTGGGCCTCCATATTTATCTCCTTCATCTGGTAATTCAACAATAAACGGGTTTATATAAGCCTCAAAAAGGTCGTTTGTTGTTATGGCATCATATTCAAATCCCGGTTTCATTAAAACATACTGTCCTGCCTCATAAATATAATTGCCTGTACCGGTCAGATTTTCATCCAATTCAAAAAAATCACCTTGTATTGGACTCTGGCTAAAAGCCTGGCAAAAGCCAAAAAAGGTTGTAATTATTAAGAAGAAATATCTCATGGCAGCTTATTTTTTAAGTTCTTCAACTTCTGTTTTCAAAGCTTCGATTTGCTTCTGCTGTTCAATAATGTATAAGGTAAGTTCTTCTATTTTTTGCAGAAGTTTTGCATCCATTTCTCCAAGGTCAATCCCGTCTTCTTCTACTTCCATGGCAGATGGAATCTCAGGAAGATGTTTATTTAATTTAATAAATGATTCCAGTTCATCAATGGGTTTTAATGGGTAGTTTTCTTCAAATACGAAATCTGACCAGTTTGTGGTAAGCTCAACTTTAACTTTTTCAGCCAGGATTCCATCTTCTACGTACAAGCGGTAAGTACCAGGAGTTATTGGATTATTTCCAAGAACTATTTTACCGTTCATTTTCAGTTCAGTGTCTGTAAAATAAGTGTTATCGCCTATTTGCAAAAGTTTGTCACCCGGATCGCCAGGGTTTTCGATGTGTAGTAATGCAGAGGGATTATCTTGGTGTATTCCAATTTTACCATTGTTATAGATGCTCAAGGTTGAGTGGTTGAGGTAATCATTAAATTTTATATAGCCGTCTCCATCTCCATAATTGTCATTAATATTAAATATCATTCCGTGATGATTGTTAATATCATGCGTTTTGAAAACAACATCCATGGGTTGTGAACCTGGGGCAAAATCTCCTGGCTGGTCTGCAATTGCAATAATTAGATTTCCATTAGGATTCGATAGGGTAAATTTTGGTTGCACTTCACCAAAAACTTCGAAGTGGGAAGTGGGGTTGCTTGTGCCAATTCCTGTTTTGCCCTCGTAATCAATAAACAAACCCAAATTCCAGTCCGGTTGGTAACTTGAAGCGCCGGATTCAGAGGTCATTAACGAAATAGAACCATCATTCCCAAAACTAAGCTTTGAAGAATGATCACTATATGTCCTTCTGTTGTCACCATATAAATTATAAGCTATATAATCTTCAGTATTAATTTCATGCAAAGTCAATTTGTCACTAATATGCAAGTTAGCAAGAGGTACTTCTCTATTAATACCTGTATTTGATAAAAAACAGTTTTTGGTTTCTGGTCCACCAGCCTGAAAAACACCATATCCGTCCATTGTTTCGGCAAAAATTGCATTGCCGTTTTCAGAATACGAGTATATTCCGTTTTCACTGCCCACAAAAAAACCTGCATCAGTAAATGGAGGGTATTCACCAGTTGGTCCTGATGTAACTTTAATACCAATATTTTTTATAAAATTAGGATCATTTACAACATTAAGTTTTCCGCTACCGCTGTATGTTTGATCCTCCGGTATGTAACCAATATTAACGGAAGATAAATTTTCTGAATAAATTATGTTTTTGTTTTCATTATACCACCACTTAGGTCTTATCCATAAAGCGTTTCCGTGTTCATCGCTTTTTAGGATATACCCTTTTGTGAAATCTTGTGAAATTCTCAGGAAATTTGTTTCTGTTAAACCGTTTATGTATAGCCTTCTTTCTGCATCAATTAAGCCTATTTCAGGTCTTGATATTATTATTGTTGGGATATTAAAACCCTCAAATAGATGCTCTGTTATAATTGAATTCCCAAGAGTGTTGTGATCTAACCAGACAGGTATTTTTTCATTTTCACCTCCCGTAGTATATACAGTTGTTTCTGATCTTTGCTGCTGTGCTTTTGTTTCACTCAGGAATTGAAATGATACTAAAGCTATAAGCATTATGAAAAATCTTGATTGATAAAATGATTTCATTTTTTGTAGGTTTTGGTTGAATTAATTGAAATTGCATGTGTTACAATTTGCAAGGGGGAGCTACAGGAGAATTATAACAATACAAGTATACGAAATTTCATTCATTAGAATCAAGTCTAAATGTTAATTTGTATAAAGATTAAATAATAATAGCAAATCATCAGATTCTGAATATGGAGATTTATGAAATTAATCTTTCTTTCATAAAATCAAGCATCCTTGCACTTTACTTTTTGTAATTTTGCCAAAAACAACATGATGGCTTTGTTAATCAGGAATATCAAGGAATTGGTTCAGGTAGAAGAAATACCCGTTAAATGGAGGTCCGGTCAGGATATGGCACAGATGAAAACGATCAAGGATGCCTACCTGGTTATACAGGATGAAAGGATAGCTTCATTCGGAAAGATGAAAGATCTGGAGGAAGAAAATTACCAGGGCTTTGAAGAAATCAATGCCAGTGGCAAAATGGTGTTCCCGGCATGGTGCGACAGCCACACCCATCTGGTTTTCCCCAAAACCCGTGAGATCGAATACATTGATAAGATCAAAGGTCTTTCCTATGAGGAAATCGCAAAGCGAGGAGGCGGTATAAAGAATTCCGCCCGCATGATGCAACAAATGCCGGAAGAAGAGCTTTATGAGGAATCCATGAAAAGATTGGATGAGATCATCAGCTTTGGAACAGGTGCCGTTGAGATCAAAAGTGGTTACGGGCTGACAACCGAATCCGAGCTGAAAATGTTGCGTGTGATAAAAAGGTTGAAAGATACTTCTCCTTTGACGGTAAAATCCACTTTTCTCGGTGCACATGCCATTCCTGCCGAATACAAAGATAATCCCGATGATTATGTTGACCTGGTGATCAACGAAATGATCCCGCAGGTGGCGGCCGAAGAATTGGCCGATTACATCGATGTTTTCTGTGACAAAGGATTTTTTACAGTAGAACAAACCGAGAAAATCTTGATGGCCGGGATCAAATATGGCCTGCGGCCAAAGATCCACGCCAACGAGCTGGATTATTCAGGCGGCATACAGGCAGGCGTGAAATACAATGCACTTTCAGTTGATCATCTGGAATATACGGGAGATGAGGAAATCGAAGCCCTGCTTGGATCGGAAACTATGCCAACCATTTTACCGGGTGCTGCTTTTTTCCTGAACATGATCTACGCCCCGGCCCGCAAAATGATCGATGCAGGGCTCCCGCTTTGCATGGCCAGTGACTTTAATCCCGGTTCTTCTCCATCCGGTAATATGCAGTTGATCCTTTCCATGGGAAGTATTTTATATCGCCTCCTCCCGGAAGAAGGCATCAACGCGACAACCATCAACGGCGCTTATGCCATGGATCTGAGTGATGAGCTGGGGAGTATTGCCGTGGGGAAAAGAGCCAATGTGTTCATCACCAGAGAAATCCCCACTTATGAATTTATGCCGTATTATTATGGGTCGAATAAAGTAGATTCCGTAATTTTGAATGGAGAAATTATAAAAAAATGAAAATTGAAACCCTGAACTGAAAACATTATCTAAAGAAAAAGATTAACTATATGAAGAAACTGATCGAATGCGTGCCCAATTTCAGCGAAGGCCGCGATATGAGTATTATTAAGCAAATTACAGATGAGATCGAAAGTGTTGAAGGCGTAAAGCTTCTGGATGTGGATCCCGGAAAAGCCACCAACCGAACCGTTGTGACTTTCGTGGGAGAACCTGAGCCGGTCATCGAAGCGGCTTTTCTTGCCATTACAAAAGCTTCAAAGGTGATTGACATGAGCAAGCATAAGGGAGAACATCCCCGCATGGGAGCAACCGATGTTTGTCCCCTGGTGCCGGTTTCCAACATCAGCATGGAAGAAACCGTTGAATATGCAAAGAAACTGGGAAAAAGAGTTGGGGAGGAACTCGAAATTCCGATTTTCCTTTATGAAAATGCAGCAACGGAAGACAAAAGGAAAAACCTGGCTACCATCCGTGCAGGTGAATACGAAGGCATGCCCGATAAATTACAGAAACCAGAATGGAAACCAGATTTTGGTCCTGCTAAATTTAATGCAAGGCACGGTGTTACTGCTGTTGGGGCAAGGGATTTCCTGGTTGCTTTCAATGTAAACCTGAATACAACTTCCACCCGTAGGGCCAATGCAGTGGCATTTGATGTACGTGAGCGGGGACGTGTAAAAAGAGAAGGTCATCCGCTTACCGGTAAAATCGTGAAAGATGAAAAAGGAAATAAAGTGTGGATTCCTGGTTCTTTGAAAGCTGTGAAAGCCATTGGCTGGTTCATTGAGGAATACGGTGTCGCGCAGATATCCATGAACCTGACCAACATCAGCATTACCCCGGTACATGTTGCCTTTGATGAAGTTTATGAAAAAGCCAATGCCAGGGGATTGCGGGTGACCGGTTCGGAACTTGTAGGACTGATCCCGCTCAAGGCCATGCTGGATGCCGGGAAATATTTCCTGACCAAACAACAACGCTCCCTGGGTGTTTCCGAATCAGAGCTGATCAAGATTGCCGTTAAATCCATGGGACTGGATGAACTTAAGCCTTTTAAACCGGAGGATAAGATCATTGAGTACATGATAGAAGATGACAGCAGACAAAAACTCGTCGATATGCCCCTGGATGATTTTGCCGACGAAACGGCATCGGAGTCCCCGGCCCCTGGTGGAGGTTCTATTTCTGCTTATGTTGGCTCACTGGGTGCTTCACTGGCAACCATGGTGGCCAATCTTTCTTCTCATAAAAGAGGATGGGACGAGCGTTGGAAAGAGTTCTCCAACTGGGCCGAAAAAGGACAAAAGATCAAGGATGAACTTGTACACCTGGTGGATGAGGACACCAATGCCTTCAACAAGATTATGGATGCTTTCGGCATGTCCAAAAGTACGGATGAAGAGAAGAAGATCCGCAAACAGGCCATCGAAGATGCTTCCAAATATGCCATGGAAGTTCCTTTTAAAGTAATGCAAAGGTCCTACGATGCATTTGAGGTGATCGAAGCCATGGCAAAGACCGGTAATCCCAATTCAGTTTCTGATGCAGGTGTTGGTGCGCTATGCGCCCGTACAGCCATCATGGGGGCATATCTTAACGTGAAGATCAACGCTTCGGGTGTGGAAGACAAATCCTTCGTTAGCAAGCTGATCGACGAGGGATTAAAGCTTGAGGAAAAGGCTGTTCAAAGGGAAAAGGATATTTTGCATATTGTTAATCAAAAGATAGCTGAATTATAGTTAATTGCCAAAGTTTTTCTTCTGATAAATTTGGCAACTGCTTCTTGTGCATTCATAAGGCAATCGAAGATGTGTCCTGTCTGTTCAACTATTCACCTGATCAGCCCATCTGCCTCTTTGACAAAAAATAAAACCTGCAATTTTCCGGGTCACATCGAACGCCATGCCTGCCGACAGGTTGGTAGTCGAGATGCATTGAAAATAAGCGTTCTTTTGGCTTCGATTCCCTGCTTAGGCGGCAGGCAAGGCGCTCAGCCTGACGAAATACCGTACTTTTTGCACAGCTTCTATCAGAATCAATGTAGGAACCATACGAATTGACAAATTACCATGTATGTCCAATGAATTGTGGATACTGCGCTGTCTGATTACGATATCCTAAAGCCCTGTACTGATCAGGAAGACAGCAGCAAAAGCTACAATGGCGTAAAGCTCGGGGAATACCGCCAGCACCATCGTTTTACCGAATACATCATAACCTGCTCCGATACCGGCTATCCCATTGGCGCAAATACCGCCCTGTTGTATACCCGAAAGCAGACCCACGAAACCAAGGGCCAGCCCGGCTGCAAAAATCGCTGCTCCCTGTACCAACGTCATTTCCGGTCCGATGATACCCAGGTTGTTTACGATAAAAAATCCGGCAAAGCCATACAGTCCCTGGGTTCCCGGCAAAGCACTCAGCAACATATAGCTACCGAAAGCCGAATCGTTTTTCTTCAGGGCACCTACTGTTGCATTGCCTCCCTTGGAAACCCCAATGGCACTTCCAATCCCGGCCAGTGCAATCATCAGGGCCAGTCCGATATAAGCCAGAATAATAGCTGTTGATAACATAACCTCTTTCTCCTTTAATTTTTAAGTTTATTTTTAAATGGTTTATACGCTATTCCACCGCCGGAAAATCCGGCATTCTTGTAAAATTCAACAAAAGTCAGACGCATGGGATGCACAAAAGCCCCCAGCGATGAAATGAAAATATTGGCCGTATGTCCGATCAAAAGGAATATCACCATCAACACCGGACCAACATAAGGCAACCCGCTCTGGATCGACATCGAAATGTCGTTGATCACAAAGCCGAGGATGGCGCTGGAAACACCCAATGCAAAAAGACGAATGTAAGATAGTACATCTCCGAAAACACCTGTGATGTTGTAAAGATCCCATAATCCTTTCCCGATACGCCCGAAGATACTTGCTTTGGGATCGCTCCAGAAAATGATCAGGAAAATACCAGCAAACATCAGAATAATTCCTATCAAATCTAATGCTTCAAATCCAAAATATAAACCCAGCCCGGGCAGTAGCATCAGCCATCCGATTTGTGGAAGAGCATATTTAAAGCCGTATTGACGGGTCCTGTTAACAGCATGAACTCCTATCCCGAAAAGAATCTGGATGACGCCAATGATAATGGCAAGGTAAAATGCCTGCTGGCTGTTGAGCATGAAGCTTTTTACGGATTCCAGCGCAGGTATGTCGGCCTGGAGCAGGTTCATGCCAAAGAAGGTCCCCGTTAAAACTCCGAAAATGACAGTCCCTAGGCCCAGGAATTGAGCCAGGCTTACAATGGGTTTTAGATCGGGTTTCAGTTTGGGTTTAATGATAAAGCCCAGTATGATAAATATCAGCCCATAACCAGCATCTCCCAGGCAAAAGCCGAAAAACAACATAAAGAACGGAGCAAAAAACGGAGTCAGGTCCAGCTCCTTGTAAGAAGGCAGGGCAAACAGTTTTGCAATGGGTTCGAACAGCCTTGCAAATTTACCGTTCTTTAGTTTAATCGGTGGGTTATCTTCGGGTTCGGGTTTACGCGACAAATAAAGGATATGATTCTTTTCCAGGTATTCTTCCAGTGCATTGCGCCTGTCCACAGTTACAAAACCTTCCAGTACTTTAACTTTTCCATTGGCCTGCTCAGTGGTATTCAGCATGGCCTTTTTGTATTCCGACTCGGTTTCAAGGCGTTTCGCAGCTTCTTCCAGGTGTGGTATTGCAGATCCGGCAAACTGGTCGAGTTCTTCGTTGATTTTCTTAATTCGCTCTTCTATCTGTTTATGCTCACGCATTACAGCCGATATCGGCCGTTTGGGGAGTTTAACCAGTTCGGCTTCGGGCGGTTCGAACGCTTCTTCATCTTCTTTATTTACAACAACAAAATGAACCTGTGACTGGTGATGGCTGATCGCGGCCACATGATGTTCCTGTATCCATGCAGGGTTGAATTTTTTTTGGGAAATTATATAGAATTTAAAATTCAGCCCTTCTTGTTGCAGTTTGTCTAGGGTATCCTTTGAAAAATCTCCCCAGGGCCCGGCCTGAAGTTTTTCTTTGATCAATGCGATATGTCTCTGAGAAAATACTTCGAGTTTATTCCGTTTTTCCTTGATAACCCGGGCCAGTTCCATACCATCTTCCTCTGTTTTTGAGGCTTTTTTCTCTGTGTCTCTCTGCTTCAAAAATGTGATAGCTTCCTTGACCTGTTTTAGCTGATCGAGTTGTTCAAGGGTTTTATTATCCAGATTGGTTTGTTTCTCGACGATATGCAGTACGCCCAGTTCCGCGAGATCATCCAGAAATTGATCGTAATCACGGTGATAAACCAGGAATGTATATTTTCTGATAGGAACGATCATCAGGCGGCCTCCTCCTTTCTGCTTTTTACAATTTTCTGTGAAGATTTTGAAAGATTTTCTTCATCTTCCAGAAAACGGTTGATCTTCCTGATGGCATCCTGGAATCCCGGTATTTGAACTTTTTCGTAGAGGTTTACCTTTTGTGTGGTTTTTTTCCGGGCATGATCCAGCAGTTGCATTTTGCGGATAAAGAATTCCTTTTCAATGGAAATGCGGGAAAGCTCCTGCAAAATGTGAATGCCATCGAGATACCATTTGGGATTATTGAATATGCTGAAATATTTTTTACTAAAGGATATATCCTCCAATATGGGTGTTTTTACACCTGCAATTTTTTTCGTGCTGGTTTTAACATCACATATGTGAACCAGTTCGGGATTAAACTCGCTCCATAGTTCCACCATATGCTCATATGCCTGCATTTTCTCGCTGAGTTGTTTATCCAGATAACCGGCCTCGTCCTTGGCTTTCTTTACCTCAACGCGCAGGGCCGACTCCTTGTTCTTCAGGGTAGGTAGCGCCCTTTCCCTGATGGCCAACTGTTTCTTCAGCCGGTGTAAAGATGTTTTGTTATACTGGAATTTTATTTTCACGCTTTATCTGCTTTTTCAATACAAATTCATTAAGCTTCTGTCGGTTCTTCTTTTTCTTTGCCCGATTTCTTTTGCTCGAGACCTTCCTCTTCAGGCCAGTATTTTTCAACCAGGTTTTCCTTGATTCCTGCTTCCGCTTTGGTGAAGAATTTGTTGAATAGCTTCCAACCTGTGTCCAGCATCTCATCGATATCAATATTCACATCGATTGCCAGCAACTTTCTTGAATACTCCTTCGCGAATTCCAGACTTCGTTCATCATAGTCAGTCAGGTCAAAACCATTCTCAAGCTTTGTTTTGGCATTGGATGCATCTGCGAAAAGTCGCACTGCAGTATTCATCACACTGGGATGGTCTTCTCTTGTTTTTTTACCGATCACCAGTTGTTTCAGTCGTGAAAGGCTTCTGAAGGGGTCAACGATAACTTTACCGATATCGGTATCTTTCCTGAGGAATAACTGACCCTCGGTAATATAGCCAGTATTGTCCGGGATGGAATGGGTAATATCTCCACCCGAGAGTGTGGTCACCGCCACAATGGTAATGGAGCCTCCTTCGGGGAACTGTACGGCTTTTTCATAAATTCTGGCAAGGTCGCTATAAAGAGAGCCCGGCATAGAATCTTTTGACGGGATCTGATCCATCCTGTTGGAGACAATGGCAAGGGCATCAGCATACAGGGTCATATCTGTCAAAAGCACAAGAACATCCTGGTTTTTATCCACTGCAAAATATTCGGCTGCTGTCAGCGCCATATCGGGCACAAGCAAACGCTCTACCGGAGGGTCTTCTGTTGAATTCACAAAAGAAACGATTCGGTCGAGGGCGCCGGCCTGGTCAAATACGTTTTTGAAGAAAAGATAGTCATCATTGGTGAGTCCCATTCCGCCCAGGATGATTTTATCTGCCTTGGCACGCAAGGCAACCATGGCCATCACCTGGTTGTAAGGCTGGTCGGGATCGGCAAAGAAAGGTATTTTCTGGCCGCTTACCAGGGTATTGTTCAGGTCGATACCGGCAATGCCTGTGGCGATAAGCTCAGAAGGTTGCTGCCTTCTGACCGGATTCACTGTTGGCCCACCAATTTCACGTTCTTCGCCTTCCACCTCGGGTCCGTCGTCGATGGGGAGGCCGAATGAATTAAAAAACCTGCCAGAAAGCTCATCGCTAACTTTCAATGAAGGAGGCTTACCGTAAAACACAACCTCAGCATCTGTTGGGATACCTTCTGTACCTCCAAAAACCTGAAGGGTAACTTCATCTCCGATGACCTTAACCACCTGTGCAAGTTTGCCGTTGATAACTGCCAGTTCTTCATAACCGACTCCGGCTGCTTTCAGCGAACAGGTTGCCTTGGTGATGCTTGTGATGCGTGTGTATATTTTCTGAAATGCCTGTGTTTCCATTAGTCAACTTTCCTTTCTTCAATGATTTTTTCCAGTTGTTCTTCATGGTTTTTGAACTTATCCGATTCAAATTCGGAATAGTTCATTTGTTTCAATTCATTGATGATACGTTTGAAATATTCAGCCGTGTCTTCAAAAGATTCGAATTCAAAATTGGTATGGCAGATTGTCAGAATTTTGTGAAGCATATACTTTTGCCTGTCGATGGGCGTGGAAGCGTCGATATCGTCAAAAGCATCTTGCTGAAGGATCACAAAATCGATGATCTCGGATTTCCAGTAAGCGATGTGGTAATCAATCGGTACACCGTCATCACCCAGGATGTCTATTTGTTCGGATGCTTCCCTGCCACGGATCAGGATGTCTTTTACCGTTTCAATATTATCGGTCCACTTTTCATCGATGTTTTCATTCATATATTCTTTTACCTCGTCATATTCCAGGTACTTTGAATAACTATCGATGGGATCGATGGCCGGATAACGCTTGCTGTCGGCTCGTTGCTGAGAAAGTGCATAAAAACAACGGGCAGCTTTTTTGGTTGCTTCGGTAACAGGTTCCTTGAGGTTACCCCCTGCGGGAGAAACTGTTCCGATAAAGGTAATGGATCCGGTTTTATCATTATTCAGATAAACATATCCGGCGCGTGCGTAGAAGCTTGCAATGATAGCTGTCAGGTCCATGGGATACGCATCGGGACCGGGCAATTCTTCCATGCGGTTCGACATTTCGCGCAGGGCCTGTGCCCAGCGGGAAGTCGAGTCGGCAAGCAAGAGTACTTTCAGGCCCATCTGCCGGTAATACTCAGCCAGAGTCATGGCTGTGTATACGGAAGCTTCACGGGCTGCTACAGGCATGTTGGAAGTATTGGCGATGATGGTGGTTCTCTCCATCAGCTTACGGCCGGTGCGTGGGTCATCCAGCTCGGGGAATTCGGTAAAAAGTTCAACTACTTCGTTGGCACGTTCGCCACATGCAGCTACGATCACGATGTCGGCTTCGGCCTGTTTCGACAGGGCGTGCTGCAATACGGTCTTTCCACTGCCAAAAGGACCCGGAATAAATCCGGTACCGCCTTCGGTAATTGGGTTCAGTGTGTCAATGGTACGAACACCTGTTTCGAGCAGACGATAGGGGCGGGGCTTATTGTTATAAACTCTGATGGGTACTTTTACAGGCCAGGTTTGCGTCATTGTGATGGGAAACTCATTGCCTTCCGTATCACTGATTACGGCAATGGTATCTTTCACAGTGTATGCACCTTCCCCTTTGATGCTTTTTACTTTGTAGGTGCCCTGCATCTTGAAGGGCACCATGATCCTGTGGGGCTGGTGGTTTTCGTCCACTTCTCCAAGCCAGCTTCCTGCCTCAACCTGATCATGCTCTTTGACCAGCGGCTTGAAATCCCATTTTTTGCTTTCATCAAGAGCTTTGGTGTACTCACCTTTTTTCAGGAAGATGCCCTCCATCGTATTCAGGTCATTTTGAAGCCCGTCGTAGTTTTTGGAAAGCAATCCGGGACCAAGCGTTACTTCAAGCATATGAGCGGTGAATTCCACCTCGGTATTGATGCTAAGGCTTCGGGTGCTTTCAAAAACCTGCACATAAGCCGTATTGCCGCTAACTTTGATAACTTCAGCCATCAGGTCGGTTTCTTGCAGCTTGATATAACAAATCTCGTTTTGGGAAACCGGACCATCCACCTCTACAATCACCAGGTTGGCAATGATCGATTTAACTTTTCCTTTTGTACTAACCTTTTCTTCCATTTATATTAAATTCTTTCGGAAATTTAAAACTGTTATTCAGATCGTCCAGAAGCTGATTAAACATCTTGCGCCCGGTTTCTTCGTCGAGCTGCAGCCATCTGTCAACCATCTCTGTTTTGAGCACATGTCCCAGGATTACCTCAATGGTGAAATAATTGAATGTATTCAATTGATCGATGTGTTTCCATTTCAGTAAATCAATTTCTTTCTCTCGTTCAAGCAGGTCGGTTTTTTCAAAGATGCTGATCAGGGATTCAACCTCTGGGAAATCATTGGCAATCCCGAAATCTCTTGCATGGCTTTTGCTGATCGCTTTTGTAAGAGCATGTTCGCCAATGAGTTCTCCTTCAAGAGGACGGTCGTGTTTTCTGGTCACAAGGCCGGTCATCACGTTTTTCAGATTCCAATCGAATTCGAAATATTCCGAGAGAAATTTATTTTCAAGGCCTGTAAGGTGGTGATAATATTCGCATGTGAGCTGGTTTTCCCAGCTCAGTTTTTCATGAAGTGGAGACTCGTCCCTGAAAGCGTGAATAAACTTTTCCAGGTATTCCGGTAGTTTCTCCGGTTCTTTTAAAGCTTCTTCCAGAAACTCACTGCTGTAATTTCCAAGCGTATCGAAGGGTTCGTCTTTTTTTTGCAAAAGGATCAGCAGATTTTTATGGTCGTGTGGCAGATAAAGTGTTTTAACAAGCTCCAGATCCGTTCCTTTTAATTCCTCGAATAAATATTCCCTGAACTCCCCCGGGGAAAAGCATAATTTGGTTTGATCGGGGATCAGCTCTGGCAATCCGGCAATTAAGCAATAATAATGATTCTTTACTCTCATTTCTTTTCTTCGTACAGGTATTCGCTGGAACGTGGCCTTAGGTATGCTTTAAAGAAATTCTTGAAATCTTCATCCGTGAAGTTGATCTTAAATCCTCCTTCCACCGGTTTGATCATAAACCCTGAGGATAGCTTGTCATCAAACCTGACTTCAAATCCTTTTTGGAGGATTTCATTTTCTTTGGAAAGAAAATGAGATTTAAGCTTTTCTTCTGTTTTTCCTGGAAGTAAAATGGTGAGATCGGCTGTGCCTCTCTCGCCGGGCTTCCAGTTCTCAATTGCTTTTTCCACACTTTCTTTGATGAACTCGCTTTCAGAAAAAGTTTCTTCCACCGGTTTATCTATAACTTTGGCAGTGATCAGGTTGGTGATCTTTTGCTTTAATGCAGTAATAGCCTGACTCGAAGAAAGCTTTAATTCAGATTCAAGATTGTTTTTAATTTCTTCCGCTTTCTTTTTGGCATCTTGTATGATTGATTCGGCTTCCTTTTCTGCTTGCTTTTTAATGTCTTCAGCTTGTTCTTCTGCCTTCTTTTTTATTTCATCGGCTTCCTGATTGGCTTTATCAATTCCTTCGGCATACAGCTTCTCGGTTAATTCCTGCAGCTTATTTTCCATGACACATCGTTATATATGTAATTAGCTTGTATACAATAGTTTGACTAACTGGACTTTTCAACCGGGCAAAAGTAAAAAAAGATTATAAGAAGGCCGTGAACAAAAAATTAAAATTTTCTTATTTAAAATGAATCTGATTAAGAAAAAATCATGGAAAAAATTCAGTGATGTCAGAATATATTATATATATTTGCGTAATCAAATACCTAAATACATATAAATTGAATGATCAGGGAAATAATAAAAATAGACGAAGAAAGGTGCAACGGTTCCGGATTATTTATTCCGGCTTGCCCGGAGGGTGCGTTGCAGATCATTGATGGGAAAGCACGACTGGTCAGTGATCTGATGTGTGATGGGCTGGGAGCTTGCCAGGGGGAATGTCCTGTGGATGCTATTGAAGCTATTGAAGTGGAAAAGAGAGAAGCGGAATCTTATGATGAAAAGGCCGTAATAAAAGAAATGGTAAAGCAGGGCAGAAATACAGTTGCTGCCAATCTTAAACATTTACAGGATCATGGTGAATTTTCCTTTTTAAACCAGGCTGTGAGCTGTCTGAAAAGCAATCAGAAAGACCTGGGTTTTAATGTGGCTGATTTGCTGAATGGAAAAGAAGATCGGCAGTATGAACTGAAGTTCAAATGATATAACAACCGAAAAATCGAACAATAGAACAATGAAATCAAAAGAATTCGACAAATCAAAAGTATTTCAATTCGAAGAATCGGTCGAATATGCCGATAATTCAGTTGTAAGTAAAAATGTGTTAAAGAATGATGCAGGCAATGTATCACTATTTGCCTTCGACAAGGATGAGGGCCTGAGCGAACATACCGCTCCCTTTAATGCCCTGGTGCAGGTGATTGATGGTAAAGCGGAAATAACTATAGACGGTAAGCCTTATGAACTGGGAAAGAACGATTCCATTATCATGCCGGCCAATGTGCCCCATGCCCTGCGTGCTGTAGAAAAGTTTAAAATGATACTGACCATGATCAAAGGATAATTTTTTTTGCCATAAAATATGAATTAAAGTACACTAATACCGAAATAAAATGAAAGGAAGGAATATCGCGCTCATGATTTATTTTTCTGCCTTTCTAATCATGGCAGGAGGAGCTAAAGCTCAAAACGGAGCAGATCTTTATAATCAGTATTGTGCCGCCTGCCACACCATTGGCAGTGGGGATTTGATCGGACCAGACCTCAAGGGCATAACTGGTAAAAGAGGTCAGACCTGGCTGATCAGCTTTATACAGTCCTCCGAAACAATGATAAAGGATGGGAATCCTGAAGCTGTTAAAGTTTTTGAAAAATACAACAAAACTCCTATGCCCGACCAGCCCCTGGACAATTCAGAAGTTGAAAAAGTACTGGATTACATTTCCGGTCAAAGCTCCTCTGATACTGGGATGGAAACAAAGGGTCAAACCAACAAGCCCGGAGAGAAAAGCACCTTCAATTATACAAAAGCGGATGTACAAACAGGACTTGCCCTTTTCAAGGGTACGCGCCAGCTTGAAAATGGTGGCGCATCCTGTGTTTCGTGTCATACCATCAAACACGATGCGGTTATTGCCGGAGGATCGCTGGCCCGCAATCTGACGGATTCCTATAATAATATGGGTATACCGGGAATCCAGGCAATTCTGGTCAATCCACCCTTCCCCGAAATGAGTATCTCATACAAAAACCATCCGTTAACAGATAAGGAAGTTAATGCCCTGACTGCTTTTCTGGCTGATTCATCGAAAGAGGCCATTTACCAGATTCCCAGGGATAATGCGAAATATTTTGTGATCACAGGGATCTTTTTATGGATGATTTTTATCGGCATTATCGCTCTGATATGGGTAAGAAGAAAAAGAGGCAGTGTGAATGATGCCATTTACAATCGTCAAATTGAAATTCATTAAAAACCGGATTATGAGTTGGATCAAAGACATCGTTTCACCGAAAACCAGACAATGGGAAGAATTTTACAGGAACCGTTTCCATCATGATCAAGTTGTACGCAGCACACATGGCGTAAACTGTACGGGTGGATGCAGTTGGAATATTCATGTGAAAGACGGCATCGTGGTTTGGGAAACCCAGGCGCTGGATTACCCATTGTTGGAATCTTCCCTGCCACCCTACGAACCAAGAGGATGCCAGCGGGGTATTTCATTCTCCTGGTACCTTTACAGCCCCATTCGTGTTAAATACCCATTGATAAGAGGTGCCCTGCTGGATCTGTATCAGAAACTGAAACAGGAGAAGGGCAGTGCTTATGAAGCCTGGAAATGTCTTCAGGAAGACAAGGAAAAAAGAGAGCGGTATCAGAAAGCCAGGGGAAAGGGTGGTTTCAGAAGACTGAGTTGGGATGAAGCCCTGGAAATAATTGCGGCTGCGAATATGTACACCGTCAAGAAATATGGTCCTGATCGCATCACTGGCTTTTCACCCATTCCTGCCATGTCGATGATCAGTTATGCCGCCGGTTCACGTTTTCTGCAATTGATGGGAGGAGTGAACCTGAGTTTTTACGATTGGTACTGTGACCTGCCCAATTCCTTCCCTGAGATTTGGGGCGAGCAAACAGATGTGGCCGAAAGCGCCGACTGGTACAACGCCAAATTCGTTGCTGTAATGGGGGCCAACCTCGGCATGACCCGTACACCTGATGTGCACTTCTTTTCCGAATCAAGGCATAATGGTACAAAAACGGTTGTATTCTCACCTGACTTCAGCATGGTTTCCAAATACGCTGACACCTGGATACCGATACATGCCGGGCAGGACGGGGCTTTCTGGATGGCCGTTAGCCATGTGATCCTGAAAGAGTACCATCACGAAAAGAAAGTTCCTTATTTTATTGATTATACCAAACGCTATACCGACAGCCCTTTCCTTGTAGAACTGAAGGAAGAAAAAGGAAAATATATTCCCTGCCGGATGGTCAGGGCGAACAGGATAAAGAAGTTCGGAAATGCAGAGAATGGCGATTGGAAGTTTTTGAATTTTGATGAAGAAAGTAATGAATTGATCTGCCCTGCTGGTAGTGTTGGCCATCGTTGGGGAAAGGAGGATGGAAAATGGAATATGAAATTCAGGGATGGAGAAACCGATGAAAAATACAATCCTCTGCTGAGCTTGCTTGATAAGCATGATGAAGTGTTGCAGGTTGAATTCACTGAATTTGCGAAAAAGCAAACTTTTAAAAGGGGGGTTCCTGTTCGCAATTTGAAGACAAAAGATGGTAAGATTAAAGTAACAACCGTTTATGATCTCATCATGGCACAATACGGTGTTTCCAGAGGGCTGGAAGGCGAGTACCCTGAAAGTTACGATGATCCTGATTATTCTTATACTCCCGCCTGGCAGGAAATATATTCAGGTACCGGAAAGGAAACCGTTAAGCAATTTGCCCGTGAGTGGAGCAAAACGGCCGAGCTCACCAGAGGCAAATGCATGATCATCATTGGGGCGGGTATCAACCACTGGTACCATAACAACCTGATATACCGGGCCGGGACGATGGCGCTGATGCTGACCGGCAGCGTTGGTGTTCAGGGAGGTGGTATGAATCATTATGTAGGGCAGGAAAAACTGGCTCCCGTGGACTCATGGGGTATGATGATGGCCGGCAAAGACTGGCATGGAGCTGCCCGTCTGCAGCAAACACCAATCTGGCATTACATGCATTCCGACCAGTGGCGTTACGACGGAAACCAGTCGGATTACAATACGGTACCCGATAATGAATTATCGGCACAGCATACTGCCGACCTGATTGTGAAATCCGTGAAAAACGGCTGGATGCCCTTCTTTCCACAATACAACAAACACAATTTTGAGATTGTAAAAGAAGCTGAGGAAAAAGGTGCCAGAACAGAAGAAGAGATAAAGGACTACATTATTGAATCCGTTAAATCCGGTGATTTGAAGTATGCCGTGGAAGATCCGGATGACGAAATGAGCTTTCCCAGGATATGGTTTATCTGGCGGGGGAATGCGCTCATGTCGAGTGCCAAAGGACATGAATTCTTTTTAAGACATTACCTGGGAACACACGACAATGCCATTGCAGAAGAATCGGCCAAAGGTAAGGTAAAGGATGTGAACTGGCACCATGAAGCACCCCGGGGGAAAATGGACCTGGTTGTGGATCTGAACTTTCGCATGGATACCTCGGCCCTGTATTCCGATATTGTATTGCCGGCTGCTTCCTGGTATGAAAAGGATGACCTTAACTCAACCGATATGCATTCATTCATACATCCTTTATCGAAGGCGATTGCTCCGGTATGGGAGTCGAAGAGTGACTGGGCTATATTCAGGGAGATCGCCAAAAAGACCAGCGAGCTGGCCAAAGAAGTTTTACCTGGCAAATTTAAGGATGTGGTGAATACACCCATTGCACATGACTCAGCCGGGGAAATCAGCCAGGCTGAGATCAAAGACTGGTCGAAGGGAGAGTGTGAAGCTGTTCCCGGAAAAACCATGCATGATATGAAGATCATAGATCGGGACTATACCAAGGTCTATGATAAATTCATTAACCTTGGTGAGAATGTTAGAAATGGTCTGGGAGCGCACGGGAATAAATTTGACTGCCAGGATATGTACGAAGAGATGCTGCAGGATGAAAAACATCTTGGCCAACTGGAAGGGAGATCATACCCAAGCCTGTACGAGGATGAGGAAATGTGCAATGCTATTCTGAAGCTCTCTTCACTGACAAATTCCGGTCTGAGCAAGAGGGCGTATGCCAATGCCGAGAAAAAGACCGGCCTGAGTTTGCAGGAAATGGGGGATGAAAACCATATCCATTCAGTCAATTTCAAAGACCTTCAATCACAGCCCAGGCGGTACAATAATTCCCCCATCTGGTCGGGTCTGATGCATAAGGGCAGGGCGTATTCTGCTTATACCTACAATGTTGAAAGACTGGTGCCATGGAGAACACTTACCGGTCGTCAGCATTTTTACCTGGATCATGAAGGTTATATCAAATTCGGGGAGCATTTGCCAACCTATAAACCTTCACCAACGCCAGAGGTTTATGGAGAATTAAAAAGATCTGTAGCAGAAGGAAAAGCCAGGGTGCTGAATGTTTTGACCCCGCACGGTAAATGGCATATCCATTCAACTTATGGTGACACATTGAGGATGCTCACACTTTCCAGAGGCATGGAACCCTGCTGGCTGAGTGAGGAAGATGCTGCGGAAATGGGTATTAAAGACAATGACTGGGTTGAGGTTTTTAACGACAATGGGGTGTATTGCACCAGAGCCTGTGTGAGCGCGAGAATACCAAAGGGTGTGAGTATCGTGTATCATGCACCCGAAAGGACATACGCTGCACCCAAATCCGAAACTCGTAAAAGAAGGGGAGGAGGGCACAACAGCTTTACCAGGCTGCATTTTAAGCCCAATCTATTGATGGGTGGTTACGGACAGTTCAGCTATCATTTTAATTACTGGGGCCCGGTTGGTGTGAACAGGGATACACATTGCGTAATCAGGAAAATGGATAAAGTTAAATTTTAAGAAACAACGATATGAATATACGATCCCAAATCTCCATGGTTTTTCATCTTGATAAATGTATCGGATGCCATACCTGCAGCATTGCCTGCAAGAATACCTGGACCGACCGCAAAGGAGCAGAATACATGTGGTGGAACAATGTGGAAACAAAGCCAGGAACCGGTTTCCCCACGAAGTGGGAAGACCAGGAAATATATGGCGGCGGATGGGAAAAGACAAAGAAAAAACCGAAGTTGAAGAGTGCCGGCAAAAAGAAAGGTCTTGGAAATATCTTTTACAATCCAAAGCTCCCGGCCATGGATGATTATTACGAACCCTGGCGGTATCGTTACCAGGATCTTTTCGATGCGCCTGAAGGAGATGATCAGCCAACGGCCATGCCGGTTTCCGATATCACCGGGGAAGTGATGACCCCAAAAGCCGGTCCCAACTGGGATGATGACTTTTCCGGTTCTCCGGATTATGCACGCAATGATGTCAATTTTAAGAATGTGTCGAAAGAAGAACAGGAAGCTTTGTTCATGCTGGAACGCATGACATTTTTCTACCTGCCCCGTATTTGCAATCATTGCCTGAATCCTTCTTGTGTTGCGGCTTGTCCCTCCGGGGCCATGTATAAAAGGGGAGAGGACGGCATCGTGCTGATCAACCAGAAGAAATGCCGGGGCTGGCGCTTTTGTGTTTCGGCATGTCCATATAAAAAAAGTTATTATAACTGGAAAACCGGCAAGTCGGAAAAATGTATCCTTTGTTATCCACGTTTGGAAACAGGACAGATACCGGCTTGCATGCATTCCTGTGTGGGCAGGATCCGTTACCTGGGTGTCATGTTGTATGATGCCGATAAAATTGAAGCCGCTGCCAATGCCGGTGAAAAAGACCTGGTGAATGCCCAGATGGAAATTTATCTCGATCCTTTTGATGAAGAAGTCATTGAAGAAGCTAAAAAAGCAGGGATTCCTGAATCTACTATTGAAGCGGCACAAAAATCCCCGGTATGGAAGTTTGCAAAAGAATGGGAGCTTGCATTGCCCTTGCATCCTGAATTCCGTACCCTGCCCAATCTGTTCTACGTTCCGCCATTGTTGCCAACAATGGCTTCCATGGTGAATAATGTATACGAATCCACTTCGGATGAACTCTGGGCTACCATTGAGAAATCAAGATTGCCAATGGAATACCTTGCCTCCCTTTTTTCGGCAGGAGATACAAAGATCATCGAAAAAGTGCTGAAAAAAATGATGGCTGTCAGGGTGCACCGTAGAAACAAAACAGTAGGTGACATGAATAAAAAGGAGGCGAATAAAGTATTGAAAGATACCGGACTGAGCCCGGAAACTGCTGATGCTATTTTCAGGCTTACTTCACTGCCATTGTATGATGAACGATTTGTGATACCGCCGGCACATCGCGAAGAAGCCATTGAAATGATGGAGGATACACACGAATACAAAGGAGAAGCCGGGCTGGGATTTACCGAAAGACCAAAAAGAGGATTATGATATGAAAAGGACAAATTTCAATCATTATAAGCTCATTGCGAAACTCTTCGAATACCCTTCCTGCAGTTTGCAGGATGCTTTGGGGCATTTCAGGGGGATCACGATCTATTATCCGGATATCAGACCTTATATTGATGCCTTCAAGGATCATGTAACCGGAAAACATACGGACACCTTGAAAGAATTTTATATCAAGACATTTGACGTACAGGCGCTCTGCTATCTCGATATTGGATATGTCCTTTTCGGTGAAGATTACATGCGTGGAGAATTTCTGGTTGCATTGCAAAAGGAATACCGAAATGCCTCCCTGGGCTGGGGCAACGAATTGCCCGATCATCTTCCCAATGTCCTGATGTTGATCAGCGAAAGCAGCAAGAGGGAATTTGTAAGAGAGTTTTCATACAGCCTGCTGATCCCTGCGATCAGGGAGATGATCCGGAACTTTCATTCCGAATCCAATGTTTACAAAGGTTTACTAAAAATGCTCCTGTTTATTTTGGAAGAAGATTTTGAGGGAGCTCCTTTTGAGCAATACCAAATAAAAACCGGTGTTAAGTCCGATTTTCTGGATTGCATCGGTTGCTCAATGAAGAAATCAAAGAAATCCATAAAACTTTAATGATATGATCAATACCTTGCTCTTCATCGTTTTGCCTTATGTTGTCCTGGTGGTTATGATACTGGGATCGGCCTATCGTTATTGGTCGAAAGGGTTTAAAGTTTCCTCGCTTTCCTCCCAGTTCCTGGAAGGGAAAAACCTTTTTTATGGCAGCCTGCCCTTTCATTGGGGACTTGTCTTTTTATTCTTCGGTCACCTGATTGCATTTTTGTTTCCAAGGGCTGTGATGATCTGGAACGGCATGCCCATTCGTTTATTCATCCTGGAGTTGTCGGCATTTGCCTTTGCATTACTCACCTTATCAGGCTTACTGATGTTGATCATAAGAAGAATATCTACTCCCAGACTCTGGTATGTAACAAATAAAATGGATTTATTTGTGTACCTGATATTACTGTTGCAAATTGTTTCCGGTATCTGGATCGCATTGGCCTTTCGCTGGGGGTCCTCATGGTTTGCATCCGTGTTGACACCTTACCTCAGGTCCATTTTTACATTTAATCCCGATATTGCAGCGGTGTCGGTTATGCCCTTTATGGTCAAGGTTCACATCATTTCCGCTTTCATATTGATTGGGATGATCCCGTTCACCAGGTTTATGCATTTCCTGGTATTGCCGCTTGCGTATATCTGGCGCAGATATCAGTTAGTAATTTGGAATAAAAGGAGTATTTAGAGATGATTATTTTTTTGAATAAAATATGAAATCAAGTACCTGAATTATGAAACTAAAAGGAACACCAAACAAAGGACTAACAGGCGCTACCCTGGGATTTTTTATCGGCTTCGCCGCCGTTTCACTATTTGGACCAACGGCCAAGGTATTTGATCAATATATGCAAATGAGTAATCTGCAACTTGGCTTGCTGGTTGCCATGGCACAATTGTCGGGCTCGTTGCTGAGGATTCCCTTTGGTGCCTGGGTCGATAGCACCGGTGGTAAAAAGCCCTTTACCATTTTGTTGCTATTGTCAGCAATTGGCATGGCCGGACTGGCATTGTTGCTTTATACCACAGGTCAGGAAAACCTGAATATGGCACATTATCCCCTTTTGCTGATCCTGGCATTGTTCATTGGCTCAGGTGTTGCTACTTTCTCAGTAGGCATTGGTCAGGTGTCGTACTGGTTCCCGCAAAAGAAACAGGGCTGGGCCCTGGGAGCTTATGCAGGTTTCGGAAACATTGCCCCCGGTTTGTTTGCCCTGCTGATACCCTTACTGATCGGAACCCTGATGCTAACCGGCACCTATCTGGTATGGTTGCTTTTTTTGATCGTTGGGATTATACTTTATGTTTCCATAACACCCAATGCCTTTTATTTTCAGATTATAAAAAGATCACAAGAAATTTCAGGAGAGGAAGCACGGAAAATCGCAAAAATAAACGGCCAGGAGATTTTTCCATCCGGCGGTGCCTGGAGTGGATTGAAGAAAGCGGCCCGGATATGGCAAACATGGCCATTGGTTTTGCTTTATTTTACAACCTTTGGAGGATTCCTGGCACTTACGGTCTGGTTCCCTACATACTGGCAGGAATATTTTGGAAAAGATCTGCAAACAGCAGGAGCTTTGACCATGTTGTTTTCGGTATTGGCATCTGTCATTCGTGTTCCGGGCGGGATTTTTTCAGACAGGATAGGTGGCATCAAAACTATTTTTATTGCAATCAGTATCCTGCTGCTTGGCGCAGGGATGTTAACTTTTTCCGCTGATATGATCACTGCATTGATCGGATTAATACTTGTGGCCATTGGCATGGGAGTTAACAATGCCGGTGTTTTTAAACTTGTACCCCATTACGTAAAAGAAGCGGTTGGCGGGGCGGCCGGTATTGTCGGCGGACTCGGAGCTTTTGGTGGCTTTGTGATCCCACCCCTGATGGGATTGTTTGTTGATCTGCAGGGTGTGAAAGGATATTCCAATGGCTTTATCATATTCATAGTACTGGCAGTATTCTCGCTTATATGCTCAGGTATTTTGCGAAAAAACGAAATGAAAGTATTCAAGACAAAAATTAATTACTAATCAAAAACAACAGAGACATGGATATAACAAAAGAAAATATAAAGTATGAGTCAGTAAGCAGGTTTGTAACCGATAATTATAAAACTGCTGAGGTTTTCAAAAAACACGGAATCGATTTTTGTTGTGGAGGAAGGATTAGCCTGAAGGAAGCGTGTGAAAATGCAGGTGTTGATATTCAGGAGATAAGCAATGATCTGGAAGAGGCAGTCAAAATAAATGACAGCAGTGTTGATTTCAATAGGATGTCGCTGGACTTGCTTATTGAATACATCATTAACGTGCATCATAAATATGTAGCGGAAAACCTTCCGTTGCTCAAAGAATACACAAAGAAAATCGCAGAAGTTCATTATGACACCAATCCCGAGCTAAAAGATATTTATGAACTATTTCTTGGTTTGGCGGGAGAGCTTGAACAGCATATGATGAAAGAGGAACATGTTCTTTTTTCTTACATAAAAAACATGGTGGATCCTGAGAAATATCCCGGAGGGGGTGGTTGTGGATCTTTTGGTTCGGTTCAGAATCCAATCACCATGATGGAACATGAACATGAAAGCGCAGGAGAAGCATTCCGGAAAATTCGTGAATTAAGTGATAATTATGATTATCCGCCTCATGCCTGCAATACCTACATCGTTGCCTTTAAAAAACTGGAAGAGTTTGAGGATGATCTGCACAAGCATATCCATCTGGAGAATAATATTTTGTTCCCAAATGCAATCAAAATGGAGGTAGAGAAATCCCAATGATTTGGGTACTTATCCGAACAGTTTTTGAATTTAGAGTTTGGGATTTAATTGCGTTTTGTGAATTGGATATGGACGGATTTTAAAATTAATCAGTAAACAAATACTTAATTGCTATATTTGCAAAAGCAACAGACATGAAAGGATTTGGTTCCATATCCGAAGCGGCATATCTGGCTATTTACAGTATGATATTGTTTGTTCGTTCAGGGAAATCGCTGAATGCTTCGGAAGTTGCCAGTCGTTTGTTTGCTTCAAGGCATCATGTGTCGAAAATTTTACTGCTTCTGCAGCAAAATAATTACCTGGGTTCTGCCAGAGGACCCAGGGGAGGTTTTTATTTGCGAAAAGATGCTTCAAGGATCAATTTGCTTGAAATATATGAACTGGCTTCGGGGAAAATGAAAATTACCGAATGCGCTTTCAATAGAAAAAAATGTCCTTTTGCACAATGTGTGTTTGAACATAAGATCAATGAACTAAAAATAGATTTCAGAGAGTTTCTGAGAGAAAAAACACTGGATGAATATGCAAAGCCTGAGAACCGGAATGGACATATCACTGATAGCAGCCATGGGCAATAACATGGTGATCGGAAAGGAAGGCAAAATGCCCTGGCACCTGCCCGATGACCTCCAATATTTTATGGACAAAACGCAGGGGCACTATGTTCTCATGGGGAGGAAAACCTTCCACACCTATAAAAAGATCATGAAAGATCATAAGGTACTGGTTGTAACAAATCAAAAACATTTTGATGGGGAATATGCCGATGTGGTTAGCAGTATCGAGGAAGGAATCGTAAAAGCTGCCCTGGCTGGGGAAAGTGAATTATTCGTATCAGGCGGGGCCGAAATTTATGCACAGACCCTCGACCTGGCCGACCGGCTCTATCTCACCATGATCAGACATGATTTTGAAGGAGACGCATTTTTTCCTGATGTTGAATTCAGCAAATGGGAACTGGTTTCTATCGTCCATCACAACAAAGATGAAAAACATGAATTTGAATTTGATTATTTGATATACGAGAGGATTTGGTAGTGGCAGTAGCAGTAGCAGTAACCCGAAAAACAGAACACAGAACACGAAACACAGAACACAAAACACAAAACACAAAACAATAAATAATGAGCGAATTATTGAATAACTCTGAAAAGCGTAAAGAGCTTCTCAAGCACATGATTCTTCAATTGCATGAAGGGGAAGCTCCCGAAGAAGTACGGCAAAGGCTGATCAATCTGATGGCCAGGGTGCCCTACCAGGAAGTGGTGGATGTTGAGCAGGAACTGATCTCAGAAGGTGTGCTAACCGATGAAGAAGTACTGAAATTTTGCGATCTGCACACACAGGCACTGGAGGGCGCCATCGACACCAGCGGGGCAAAAGAGATCCCGGAAGGTCATCCGGTAGACGTATTCCTGAAAGAAAACCGGGAACTTCTGAAGGTCGTCAGGGAACTGGGAGAAAGATACCAGTGGCTTGGTGAACTTTCTTCGGATGAAGATATACCAGAATATTTTATACAGTTGCGAGCTATGTTCAACCAGTTGATGGATGTGGACAAGCATTATCTCAGAAAGGAAAACCTGTTGTTTCCTTACCTGGAGCAAAAGGGCATTACAGGTCCGCCCAAGGTGATGTGGGGCAAACATGATGAAACTCGTGAATTGCTCAAGGCGGCTATCGAAGGACTGAAAGAAACGACTGTGAGCAGGGAAGAGGCACGGACGCTGATAGAAATGGTCTTGAAACCTGCTTCGGATTCGGTGGCAGATATGACCATGAAAGAGGAAGAAATTCTCTTTCCCATGTCCATGGATAAACTAACAGACCGGGAGTGGTTTGAGGTTTCAAGGCAAACCCGCGAATATGGCTTTTGTCTTTACGATCCGCAAACAACATGGACTCCTGAGGATGTAGAAGAAGAAGCCGAAGCCAGTTCGGATGAGAAAACCATTCAGCTTCCCAGCGGCAGCATGAACGCCGAGGAATTGCTGGCCATTCTGAATACCCTGCCCATCGACATGACTTTAGTGGACAGGAACGATAAAGTGAAGTATTTCTCACAGGGTGAAGAAAGAGTTTTCAGCCGCAGCCGGGCTATCCTCAACAGGGACGTACGTTTGTGCCATCCACCCTCAAGTGTGAATGTTGTGGATGATATTGTGGAAGATTTTAAAAGCGGTAAACAAGACAGGGCGCCTTTCTGGATTCAAATGAAAGGGAAATTTATCCACATCGAATATTTCGCCCTGCGCAATGAAAAAGGCGAGTATTTAGGAACGCTTGAGGTTTCACAGGATCTGACCGATAAACGAAAACTGGAAGGAGAACAAAGAATATTGTCATACGGAAAGAAAAAAGAAAATGAGTGATAAACTGATCATTACACCCAAAACAAAAGTCGGGGAACTGTTGAAAGTTTATCCCGAACTGGAAAGCAAACTCGTTGAACTCGCACCTGAATTTAAAAAACTGAAAAATCCTGTATTACGCATGACGATTGCCCGCGTAACCAGTCTGCAGCAGGCAGCCAGGGTAGGTGGAATTCCTGTCGACAGGCTTGTGAACTCATTAAGAAAAGAAGCCGGTCAGGCTGATATTGAAGTGGAAGAAAAGGAAAGTATCAAAGCCGGCCCGCCTGATTGGCTGGATGAAGAAAAAGTGAAACTGAGCTTTGATGCACGACCCGTGATCCGGAACGGTGGACATCCTCTTGAAAAAGTACTGAAAGAAACGAAAGAGCTGGAGGTGGGTGAAATATACCTCCTGATCTCCTCCTTTATGCCGGCACCGCTTATCGATAAAGTAATGGAAAGGGGCTTCGATGCCTGGACGGATGAGCAGGATGGTGTGTTTAAGAATTACTTTTTAAAAAAATGAACTGGAAAATTCCAAATCCAAAACACCAAAAAACATATAACTTGCCTGACGGTCAGGAGTACCAAGTTCAAAAACCCAAGAACCAAAACCTAACTACAGACAACAGTTTCGGTATTTGAATTTTGGTAATTGAGATTTATTTGTTATTTGAAATTTGTTATTTGGGATTTTAATAATAGTTGGTGACAATTCTTCTTAGCAAGTAGAAACGAATATGAAAAAGAAGCGCAGGGCCAGGATATCCCGCTGGTTGCACAAATGGCTGGGATTGATTTTTTCAGTGTTCTTTGTTTTATGGGCGATTTCTGGTATTGTGCTGAACCACCGGGGAACTTTTTCCCCACTGGATGTGAACAGGAATGTGTTACCCTCAGAATATGCCTACGAAAACTGGAACCTGGCTGCTGTTCGTGGTGCTGAAAAAATCGGGCAGGATTCAATTCTTCTTTACGGTAATATTGGCATCTGGCTGACAGATAGCCAATTTGAAAGATTCGAAAGTTTTAACCACGGTTTTCCCAGTGGAGTAGACAATAAAAAAATTTCAAAAGTGTTAATGATTCAGTCCGGCAAACTTTTTGCCGGCACCTATTTCGGTCTTTATAAGTTTGATTATAAAAATAACAAATGGACAAAGATCCACCTTCCGGCTCACGAGGAGCGGATAACCGATCTTCGGGAGAAGGGTGACAGCCTGATCGTCATGACGCGTTCTTTTCTTTGGTTTGGTTTGGTGAATAATGATTGCGTTTATGACTGGCAACAACTCACCCTTCCTCCACCGGAAGGTTATGATAACAAAGTAGGTCTTTTCCGCACCCTCTGGGTAATCCACAGCGGAGAAATATATGGCCTCCCCGGAAAACTCATTATCGATTTCGTAGGACTGGTCTTTATCTTTCTTTCCATAACGGGAGTTGTGTACTTCTTTATGCCCTACATTTTTCGAAGAAGAAGAAAGAAAAATAAACCTATTAAAAAACATGCCCGCCTCAACAAATGGTCCTTGAGGTGGCACAACAAGATCGGTATCTGGCTGGTGGCCATCCTCATCATCAATACGCTTGCCGGCATGTTCCTGCGACCACCTCTTCTGATCACCATTGCCAATACCAAAGTGGCCAAGATCAAATACTCTTATCTCGACAATCCCAATCCATGGTTCGACAAGCTGAGAAGCGTTATCTATGATGAAGCGCTTGAAAGATGGATTATCGGTACCAATGAAGGCATTTATTTTTCGGAAGATGATTTTTCCAGCGATCTGAAATATTTTCCGGTGCAACCACCCGTCAGTGTAATGGGGATCAATGTATTTGAACAGAAAGGTACGGGACAATACCTGGTCGGCAGTTTCAGCGGTCTCTTCCGCTGGATACCCTCCATGAACTATGTTGAGAATTATGTGACCAAAAGTACCAGGATCGATTACAATCCCTCCGGGCCACCGCTGGGTCAGCAGGTCGTGGCCGGTTACCTGGCAGGTTCGCAGGGCCGGGAATATTTTTTCGATTACGACCGCGGTGCAATTCCCATCAGCAGTCCGGAAGGTTTTACTCCTATGCCCAAAAAGGTAAAAAACCAGCCCATGTCCTTGTGGAATGTGATGCTGGAAGTACACACAGCAAGATTCTTCCGTTTCCTCTTCGGTGATTTTTATATACTGTTCATCCCCTTGTTCGGTATTTTCTCACTGAGCTTGCTGATCACCGGCCTGGTGGTTTGGTTGAAGGTGTACTGGAGAAGGAAGAAAAAATAACCTTGAGCATGGAGCTTCGGAGCTGGGGCAGGCGAGGCCCTCGCTTCCCGCAAGGGTCTGGCTCCCGAGAAAGCAACGGTCGCCTTCAATCCCGGGCAATAATACACACTGTGGAATTTTATCTGTGAAGGATCTGTCCTCTGCTTTCTTTTGGAATTTCCATCGAGATTGCTTATATTGTAGCCAATATTGGATTTTGATCAGAATACTTATAACCAATCCCATTGATTATGAAAATTGCATCCACATTTATCATGGCTTTTTGCCTGCCGGTATTTTTATTCTCCCAGATTTCATTTGAAAAAGATTATTCCTTTGATGGAATTTATCATGTATATGGCAAGTCGGTAAAACAAAGTTCCGACGGCTGCTATATCTCGGCAGGAATAACATTTGATGCCGGCTACGGGCCTTCCATTTTTATGTTTAAGGCAGATGAGAAAGGGGACTCCCTATGGTTTGAGACAAACTGGATCTATGTACAGGAGGAGGTTCCATACAAAATGCTTGAACAGCCCGGACTTGGCTATGTGGCCGGGCCTTCTTATTACAATCCTTTCATGAGCAATATCCTATGCTATCTGGTGCAGACAAATTTTGACGGTTTACGCAACTGGGACGAATGGTATTCCGGAATGTATGATTATTCATTCCCGGTGGATTTTATCATCAATGCCGATGAAAAGACGATCATTCTCAATAATAGTGTTTCAATGAATGGGAATGAGGAGCTCGTGATGATGCATGAGATCGACAGTAACGGTATTCAGTTAAACACATTTTCTTATCCTCATGATGAAGACCTTTCTCCGATTTGCCTGATAGAGAAGGATGATGGTGGATACTTGAGTGCCGGTTTTATCGGTGAAACTTCCGTGCTCTACCTGCAATCGATCAGCGCCGGCTTTGATGAAGAGTGGATGATACCCCACGATGTTCTTAACCAGCTTGTAAATCCCTATTATTTGTCACTTTTGGAACAGGATAATGAGAATATCACTGCAGTTACGAGCACTGTAAACCCGGATAACAATCTGGCAGAAGGGGTGATCCTGAATTTCGGTACCGGCGGGACCCTGCTGGAAATACACCACATTAAGCAGGATTATTCCATTCATTTTGCAGACGCTATACTTTCCAGTGATGGACATATCATTGTATGCGGGAAGATCCTGGAATTTGAATCCGCATCCGAAACCCTCTTGCTGTATAAAATTAGCACTGATGGAGAGATCATCTGGGAAAGGTATTTCCACGGACTGGGCACTGCTGCCGGCTATGCCCTCGACCAGGCCGACGATGGAGGTTTTGCCATTGCCGGCATGACGCGTAAAAGTGAACAGGATCTCAAACGTTATTATCTGCTAAAGACTGATGAAGAGGGCCTGGTAACATCTACCGATAAACACCCGGCAGTAAAAAATGAATTTACGCTTCGCCCCAATCCTGCAAAAGATCGGGTTACCCTGTATCCGCAAAATAAAAGAATGAATTTTAATTTGATGCTTGTGAATTCAGGTGGACAGCAAATGATGACATTGACCGGGCTGAAAGGTGCACAGGAAATTGATGTCGGAAGCTTTTCTCCCGGGATTTATTTGTTGAGGATTATTTCCGGTGACCATAGTATCGTAAAAAAAATTGTTGTCAGAAGATAAACTACTTGAATGAATGCATTAAACCAGATTTATTTCAACCGCTTTGTCAAGGCTTATTTTTTAGCACCATTTAGTTTTAAATTCAGATAACCGCCAAGATAGTATGGAAAGCGGAGCTTGGGGAATGAAACCAGGGGTTAAACCCAGGCAAGGCCTCCGCTTCCTGAAATGAGTTCGTTTTAAGCGAGGCTCTCGCTCACAAAATAATCAATGATCTATTGGCTTTTGCTTTTTTTGAAAAATGAAACCTTCACTTAAAGTGAAACCTTCACTAAATTAATAATATTTCTTGCATTCGCAGCTAAGCAGTACCGTTGATTATTGCCTGTGAAACTCGACCAGTCCGTGAATCGGTTTGCGTTCAATCTTCCCGATTTTTACCTTGAACTTTTTGGCAACCTCGGTTAATATATCCCTGAAAACATAAGCCACCGAACCGGTAAAACTGATGGTTGCTTTGTCGTATTTTTTGTATTTCAGGATTTGCAGGTGGAAAAAATCCTCAAAAGAAACCCGTACCATGTTTTTCAGGAAATTATCTGAAATATGCTCTGAAATAAATCCACTGAAGGAAGATAGAAAAATATTGGGCCTGCCTTTATTATATGATGCGTCGAGGATGGCTTCCAGGCTCATATTGTACTTGTTCTCAAAACCTTTTTTCAGGCTTCCCGGGAGTTTGTTTTGCAGGTAAGCTGTGATCAACGACTTTCCGATATAGGTACCGCTGCCTTCATCACCATAGAGATAACCCAGGGAAGGAACATTTTCCACAATCTCTTTTCCATCATAATAGCAGGAATTAGAACCGGTCCCCAGAATACAGGCGATACCTTCCTGCTTGCCAAGCAATGCCCTGGCAGCACCGAACAGATCGTGTTCAATAAAAACAGCAATATGACCGAAGGATTCTTTGAGGGTGTATTCCACATTCATCTTCTTGCTGTCGGTAGAGCAACCCGAACCGTAGAAATAAATTTCCTCCACCAGGTCCTTATCGATCATGGGCAGCAACTCTTTTTCCACGGTTTTGTATAATTCCTCCGTTTTCTTATAATAGGGGTTGAATCCTTCTGTTTCGAAATACCTGACATTGCCGCCTTTATCGATGGTGGCCCAGTCAATCTTGGATGATCCGCTGTCTGCTATCAATAACATAACTCAAAATATTTTAGGTATAAAAATGATCAGTCCTATTGCAGCCGCAGTGATGGCCGAGATCAGCACTGCGCCGGCGGCCAGGTCTTTGATCAGCCCGGCTTGTTTGTCCTGCTCTGGTGAAATTTTATCAACCATTAATTCTGTTGCTGTGTTCATGGCCTCTGCAGTAAATACAAATCCGATGGCAAAGCAGATTAACAACCATTCTATCTGTTTGATGCCAAAGATAAAACCTGCAATGATCACGAGTACTGTGAAAATCAAGTGGATCCATGCGTTGTGCTGTCTAATTAATAAATGTTTTATACCTTTAAACGCAAATTTGAAACTTAGAATCCTCTTATTAAGTGTAAATTTACTGGGCATCTGCTTTACATTTTTAGTCGAGTGTAATAAAAATTAAAATTATTAATAAAATTATTAAAAAATTTTTGATTTGGTTGTGGACAAATCTGGCCTGAAAGGTATAAACAAATAGTTCATTGTGGGTATTTATTCGAATAAAGAAATAATTGATGGCATCCGGAGAAAAGACAGGAAAATGATAGAATATCTCTATGATAACTATTATCCTGCATTGAGAAGGATGGTGCTGCACAATTCAGGCAGGGACGATGATGCCTGGGATATCTTTCAAGATACAATCCTGATTATTTTTGAGAAGATCAGGAATGACGAGTTGCAGCTTAAATGTGCATTCAGTACCTATTTGTATGCCATCTGGAAAAACAAATGGCTGAAAACCCTGGAGAGAAGGAGGTTTGAGTACCATAAGAATCGCAGCTACGATTTTCAGCTCGTGGAGGAAAATCAGGAAAGCATTGAAGTGAATACGGACAAAGAAGAGCAATACCTCCTGGTCCGAGAATATGTAGAGAAGCTGGATGAGAGATGCAGGAAGATAATGAAGCTTCACCTGAAGGATTATTCCAACCAGGAAATATGCGATTTGCTGAACATCTCGCAATACGACCTGGTAAGGAAAAAGAAACACAGATGCAAGGAAAAACTCCTGCAATGGATCAAAAGCGATAAACGCTATCAGGCAATCATGAAAAATAAAAAGAAATGAAAACGAAAGAGGCCAGCAAGTTGGTGGATGATTATATCAGGGGTGAAATGTCTGTTGAAGAAAGAGAGCAGTTTGAGAGAAAGTTATCGGAGGATCCCGGGCTCAGGGAAGCCTATGAGCTTCAGAAGAATATAAACAGAGCCCTTGATGATGAGGAATTCATACAGTACAAAAAACTGTTAAATGAAATACATCGTGAGAAGAGGGTGAAACATCCGCTGAATTTTCAGCGTACTAAACGCATTTATGCTATTGCCGCGCTCATTGTTGTATTGCTGGCGGTGGGAAGTATATTGCTTTTCCAACTCCTAAGGCCTGAACATGAAAGACTGTTCAGGAAGTATTATACAAGCTATGCGTTTGAGCAATTCCGATCTTTTGAAGAAAATAAACTGCAGGAAGGAATATTGTTTTATCAAGAGGGGCAGTATGAGCAGGCTATTCGGTTTTCAAAATCATACATTACAAACCACACTGGTGATGTTCAGGCGAATTTTCTGCTGGCCATTTCCCTCATGGAGGAGGGGAAATACAATGAGGCTGTGCATTATTTCAGTCGGGTAATAAAATCGGATCATTTGCGCCTGAGAGAATATGCTGAGTGGTATGAGGCACTTGCAACCCTGCACCAGGGAAAGATTGAGAGGGCTTCCCTGCTGTTATCCAGGATCAAAATCGAAGAGAACAACTTTTCTGAAAAAGCTCAAGAAATCCTGATAGCGCTGGAAGAATGATTTTATATCTTCTGCCTGATTTGTTTTTTTTATTATTTTGCATACATGTACGCAATCGGTGAAACCGTTTATGATATTATTTTTAATGTGGATAAGCCAGTTGCTGCAAAGGCTGGCGGTTCCATGTTGAATACAGTTGTTTCCCTGGGTAGGGCCGGGAGGAAGCCACGATTGATCACAGCATTGGGACAGGACCGTGTGGGAGACCTGATCTTGACTTTTCTGAAGGAGAATGGAGTCCGTGTAGATATGATCACCCAAAACAATGATGTTAAAACCACCATCTCCCTTGCTTTTATTGATGAAAATGGAGATGCAGATTATTCCTTTTATAAGGCTGTTTTACCGGATGCTTTAATTGAAAAGACTCCTGATTTTAAGCATTCCGACATTTTTTTGTTCGGATCCTTCTTTTCTCTGGAAGATCAAAACAGGGATTACATCGTGAAATTGCTTCGGGAAGTCGAAAGGAAAAATTGCTTGTGCATTTATGATCCCAATATTCGTAAACCGCACCGGGATAAAATGTCTCTGGTCCGCCACAGAATCAGTGAAAACATAGAATCGGCAGATATTATCCGTGCTTCTGATGAGGATTTCAAAACCGCCTTTTCTGCGAATACATTTGATGAAGCTGCCAAACTGATCAATCCCGCAAAGAGAATATTGATCTATACCATCAACAAAAAGGGTTTATGGTTGATGGGGTATGGTCATAAAATATTCCTGAATGTACCGGAAATAAAAGTGTTGAGCAGCATAGGTGCTGGCGACGCCTTTAATGCAGGTTTGATCTTCGCATTCGAGAAACGCTGCATTCATAAGGAAGACCTGCCACATCTCCACGAAGATAGCTGGAAAGCAATTTTGCATACTGCTATTGCCTTTGCACAGGATGTGTGCAGGTCGTATGATAATTATATCTCTTTCAACTTTGCATCGGAACTTGATGCATAGGAATACAGGTTGTAATTCCCTAATTTCGAAATTAGACATTCGAAATTCGAAATTCAAAAAATGTCGAATGTCTAATCATGAATAATGAATTTCGAAGTGATTGTTCCGGCAATCCTTACTCACCGTATTCTGGATATGTTTCTTCTCTTGCTTCAGCTTCAGCATCCCAAACAGGTACGATCTCTCTCAGGAATTCTCTTTTTTGTTCCAGGAGTTTCTCCATTGGCAGTCCGATAAATGCTTGCGCTTTGGCTTTTGTAGAAATGTCCGGATAAGGTATTTCTTCTGTGATCCCTTTGGAAGCAAGCAATCTGGCAAGTTTCACCCGGGCTTCTTTGGCTACATTTAACGAATTTCCCAGTATTCTCAAGGTTTCAATAGGAGCGTGGGCGGAAGCGCCATGACTTGCAGCGGCATAATCCCAGTACCATTGGGCTTCGCGGATGTCCTGTAAGATAGAATACATTTCAGTTTCGCTGGCTCCCGCTTTCCAGGCAGCTCCGGCTTCAACATGTGCTTTCACAAGTTCTTTTTCCGCTTTATTCCTGATCTCGATCACACGGTCCTGTTTGTCGAAAACATTCTTGAACAATGTCGATTCGCTTTCTTTGTGGCATACCTGGCAGGAAGTGGAAACGTGACGCAGGGGAGAGGTCATCCAGTGGTTGGTGTATTTAACACCTCCTTCGCTTACGTAAGGCATGTGGCAATCAGCACAGGATACACCCCTTTCATAATGAATGCTGGTTTTGAATATTTCATAACCCGGATGCTGGGCTTTGAGCATCGGGGCTTTGCTGATCTTGTGTGTCCAGTCGGCAAATTCCATCTTGTTATAGTATTCAAGCATTTCTTCGGGCGTGGTTCCTTTGTCCCAGGGGAAGGTGAGATAAGGTACACCGGGAGCAGGACTTTCTTCGTTAAAATAATACTCAACGTGACACTGGGCGCATACAAGGGTTCTCATCTCCTGGTGGGTGACTTTGGAAATATCTTTTCCCTGCCGTTCAAATGCTTCAATGAGGGCTGGCCTCGAAATCCGCAATTCCATGCTTTCCGGATCGTGACAATCGGCACAACCAATGGGATTGTGAATCTGTGCACCCCTGGAAGCCCATTTCCCATTGTAAAATTCGGCAATGCCCGTTTCCTGCATCACGCGCGGAACATCCGGACTTTTGCAGGTCCAGCAGGTATTGGGCATGGGGCCTTCATCGGGCTTCATGGGGCCACCCGTTCGCAAGGTGTTTCTGATATCCTCAATGGCATAAGCATGGCCACGAGCCTGTGAGTAATCCTTGGAGAAACCATAGCCTGCCCACAACACCACCATACGCGGATCCTCTTCCAGCATATCGATCCACACATTGCCGTTGTATTTGGTCCTGAAAGAGGTATCCGATGTCTGATAATAAGTTTCGTATTCCCGGGGATAGTTCTTTCCCCAGATTTCATTCCGGGGTTCATAATCCATTGTAATATCCACAACCGGTTCATATGCAAATACAGCTTCTGCCCTCCGCTCCATAATGGAGGAAGCCAGGAGGCCCAGTAAAAATACAATGACCATGGTTGCAAGGAACAACAACCAGTTTACCCATGATTTTCTTTTTTGATCACCCATACTTCTATATTATTAATTATTAATTGTATTATTAGTTCTTGTTTGTTCTTTCCTTAAGCCAATCGGGCACTGGGCTTTCAGGTACCGGTACCCTGGCAAAGGGCGTACTTGAAAGGCTTTTTACCCTTCCGTGCGGAGAGTAACGATGGCAATCCCAGCAAAGTCTTTGTTCAAACTTTTTGGTGAATTGATCTGTTGCAGCAGATACTTTGTGGTTGCTGATCAATTCTTCATGACAGCGGATGCAGTTCTCGTGAACAACCTCAATACCAGCCTCTTTGATGAATATTACCTGTGGTTCGGCCCGCATGGTAAAAACGGAGGCGTGACGCAAGCCATCCATGGCTTTGAAATAATATTTTCTGAATACATTGTCGTGCGGAACATGACAGTCGTTGCAATTGGTCACTTCGCGATGAGCACTGTGCGCCCAGGTGGAATACTCGGGTGCCATGATATGACAATTAACACAGGTCTTGGGATCATCAGACAGGTAGGAATATGCACGGCTGGCATAAAACGCATAAAACAATAAACCAAACATCGCACCTGTGAGGATTGCAAAGGGTGCCCTCCAGCCTGCAGGCGGAATGATCTTGTTAATCTGGTTTTTCATAAATAGGTAATTCGGTTCTGAAATTCTATGTACAAATGTAAATAATTGCATGCAAATTCTTTCTGCAAATCATTAATTTATAATGCTTCAAAACAAGCTTGATCTGCTTTTGGAGATTTAATTGATTATTGATAATAAGTTGTTATATTTGATCTGGCTAAGAATTAATTCAATTTCGGGATGAGAATTAGAAACTTCCTTGCAAAAGCGAATCCGGCAATATTACTGATGCTGATTTTAATGGGTGCATTTGTGCCGGGTGCCGCTTACCATACGAATGCCCAGGAATTGACAAGCGTTCGTTATATGCCGCACTGGCTTCACCAGGCGCAGTTTGCCGGTTATTATATGGCAAAGGAAAGGGGGATTTATGAACAATATGGATTGGATGTTACCATCCTGATGGGTGGCCCGAACTTTCCGGCCGTGCCCACCCTCACTGAGGACAGGGCGGAGTTTACTTCCATGTTTCTTTCCGGTGCGATCAAAGCCAGGGCAAGAGGTGTTAAAGTTGTAAATATTGCCCAGATGTCGCAGCGCTCAGCATTAATTTATATTGCAAAAAAATCAAGTGGGATTACCAGTCCGGAAGATTTCAACAACAAAAGGATAGGCGTGTGGCGTTCCGATTTTCAGGAACTGCCCCGGGCATTTCTGAACAAATATGACATAGAAGCTGAAATTGTTCCCATTACCAGCACAGTAAATCTTTTTCTCAAGGATGGAGTGGATGTTATGTGTGTTATGTGGTACAATGAATATCACCAGGTGCTGAATTTTGGAATCAACGAAGATGAATTGAATGTTTTTGAGTTTCATGATCATGATCTGGATTTTCCGGAAGATGGTATCATTTGCCTTGAGAAATTTTATAATGAAAATACCGATGTTTGCAGAAACTTTGTCGAAGCCAGCATTGATGGCTGGAACTATGCTTTCGAACACAAAGAGGAAGCCCTCGATCTGGTGATCAGTTATATGGAAGCGGCTAATATTCCTGCCAACCGGGCACATCAAAAATGGATGTTAAACCGAATGGAAGATATTTTTAAAGCGGATAATGGTGTTATTAATGTGCAACTCAAGAAAGCTGATTATGACCAGACAGCCCGAATACTCCTTAATTCAGCTGCGATTGAACACATACCTGATTACGATGAATTCAACAAAACATCCCCGGAAAAATGAAAAATAAAGGACTAGGCTTCAAGCTGGCACTTTATATTGTTACTGCAACAGTAGTCATTGTTGGTGTTATTCTCTGGATCAACTATTACAATTCAAAAAAAGTACTGGTCAAAAACATGGAGGAGCAGGCCGATGATCTGGCCAGGGCAACCGTTAATAAAATTGAAGGCGAGCTGGAAACGGTCTCAAAAATTCCGGAAAATGAAGCCAAAGTTTTTGAGAATTTTAATATTTCAAAAGAACAACTTAACCGTTACATACAAATGATCGTAACCGAGAATCCGGAAATCTTCGGTTCCTGTGTAGCTTTTGAACCTTATCAGTACTTTCCCGATTCATTGTATTATGCACCCTATTGTTACAGAAAAGATGATTCGATTGTTTGTGAGAATCTCGGCAATGATTCTTATCAGTATTTTTACTGGGATTGGTACCAGATTCCTGCTGTTTTAAATAAGCCGGTTTGGTCGGAGCCCTATTTTGATGAAGGCGGTGGAAATATCCTGATGTGCACATACTCCGTTCCTTTCTACAGGAAAAATAGCAATCAGAAAGAATTGCACGGTATCGTTACTGTGGATATTTCACTCGAATGGCTCGATAAGCTGGTGTCTTCCATAAAGCTTTTTGAAACAGGTTATGCATACCTGATCTCCTCAAACGGATCCATCGTCACCCATCCGAATGATAAATTTGAAATGCATCAAACCATTTTCAGCATTGCTGAAGAATATGATAAACCTCATTTGAGGGAAGTAGGCAGAGAAATGCTTGCCGGAAAAAGCGGATTTACCGAATACAGCTCGGTTTATACGAACAAAGACGGTTATATGTATTATTACCCGCTCAGTGTGACAGGATGGTCTCTGGGCGTAATATTTCCCAAAGACGAGCTTTTTGCCGATCTCTACAAATTAAATCGAAGTCTTTTGTTGATCGGGATCATCGGGATTGTGGCCCTGCTTACTTTAATCATCATCATTTCCAAGCGGATCACAAAGCCCCTTTCAAGATTGGCCAGGATCACCCAGGATATCGGGGGAGGCGACTTTGAGGTGAATCTCCCCGCAACCGTATCGAATGATGAAATCGGCCAGCTCACCCGCTCAATCGATCATATGCAGGTGGAACTCAAGCAATATATGCAAAGCCTGAAAGCAACCACGGCAGCAAAAGAACGGATCGAAAGCGAATTGAAGATTGCCCATGATATCCAACAGGGCATCATCCCAAAGATCTTTCCTCCTTTTCCGGAAAGGGAAGACGTCGATCTTTATGCCATCCTTGATCCAGCGCGTGATGTTGGGGGCGACCTGTACGATTTCTTCTTTATCGATGATTATAAATTGTGCTTTGCCATTGGCGATGTCTCCGGTAAAGGAGTACCTGCTTCTCTTTTCATGGCAATTACCAGGACATTGTTGCGGGCAAAAGCAACAAAAGGAGCCAAAGTTGAAAATATCGTAAAGAGCATGAACATGGAACTTTGCCAGGGCAATGAGAACAGTATGTTTGTAACCTTTTTTATCGGTATCATTGATCTGCAAAGTGGTGTGGTCGAATATTGTAATGCCGGGCATAATTATCCTTATTTGTTGCGCTCCGATTGCAGGATGGAAATTCTCGAAAAAACTCATGGAACACCCCTGGGCATTTTTGAGGATATTGATTATCAGTCTGACAGCATCCGCCTCGAAAAAAGAGATAATCTTGTGCTTTATACCGACGGTGTTCCGGAAGCCATGGATATCGACGACAAAGCATATGGTGATGAGCGTTTGAAGGAATTGTTGAAAAAGCATTGCAGGAAATCGCCCGACCAGATAACGAACGAAATGCTGTATGATGTCAAGCATTATGTGGCGGATGCCCAGCAATCTGATGATATTACAATTTTATCCCTTACCTATTTTCTTAAGAAATAAAACCTGATGATGGAAAAACTGGTGCTAAAAAACAGGGTGGATGAATTGCAAAAACTGAATGTATTCATTGATGAGTTGTTGGAGAAATGGTCTATGCCTCCAAATATGGGAGTTAATGTTAACCTGGCCCTGGAAGAGGTTTTCTCCAATATTGTTTTCTATGCTTTTGATGATGATAAGGAACATGATATCATCTTTCAGTTTGATCAACTTAAACAAGGTGTGAACATCACGGTTACCGATGCAGGAAAGGCTTTTGATCCATTGCAGACACCTCCTCCTGACGATCTTGAAAAACCGGCTGAAGAGCGGCATATAGGCGGTTTGGGGATTCATTTTGTCAGATCGGTAATGGATGAGATTTCCTACAAACGGCAGGACAATAAAAATGTATTGCGTTTAACCAAATACAATTCACGTGAAAATAGAGCATGAAAAAATAGAGCTGGTCATTTACAACAATTATGATCTGTTAGCTGTGGTAATTGATTTGGCGAAAAGTCTTGCTACTGCAATGAAATTTGAGGAAGTCGACATCAGAAAGATCGAGCTTGGCGTTGAAGAAGCTGTCGGCAACATCATCAAATATGCTTTTGAGGAGGGTGAACGGGAAAAAGTTAAGATTGTCTTTTCTGTTGAAAGCCTGGGCCTGGGAATATCCGTATTTGAAAAAGGCCTGCCTTTCGATCCTGATGTAATTGCGGAGTTTTCGCCAGAAAAATTTATGCAGGATCTTTCGGATGAAGGACTTGGCATGTATCTGCTCAAACAGTATATGGATGAATTTTCTTTTATCAATCATGGAAAAGAGGGCAAGGAGACGCGTATATTCAAATACCGGCACAACCGCGACCTGGAGCAAATCCTGAATGAGGAAGAAAAGGCCAGGGCTGTTGCCGAAAGAGAATATGAGCAACTGCCCAGGGGGAGCGTAAAGTATACCATCAGGAGTCTGCAACCTGAAGAAGCGGTTGAAGTGTCAAGATGTGCATATACATCTTATGGTTATACTTATGTCCATGAAGCCATTTATTATCCCGAAAGGGTGCGGGCAATGAATAAATCCGGCGATCTGATCTCCTTTGTTGCCTTGAATGATGAAAATGGCGATATCATGTCGCATTGTGCCCTGGAGCGGGAAGAAGACCCCTTTCTGCCGCAGGTTGGCGTAGCTGCAACAAAACCTGTCTACCGTGGACAAGGATGTTTGAACGGACTGAATATCGCTTTGCTGAACGAAGCCAGGAAAAGAAAATTTACCGGTGTTTTCGGAAGGGGAATAAGTACCCACAACTATTCACAGCGATCCATGCTGAAACATGGCCTGATGCCCAGTGCATTGCTCGTGAGCAGTGGCAAGGAAAGGAAATACAAAGGCATTGAACAAAAAAAAGTTCAGCGTGAGAGTGTGGTATTGCAAATGATCTACATGAATGAACCTCAGGAACACTGGGTCTATCCACCTGCCGAACACCGGGAAATGATACGGAAAATTTATGGATTCATCCGGGGAAATCCCGAAATACGGGAGATCCCGCAGGATTTGAAACCTCCTGAACAAGCCAGTGTCATCCACCTGCAAACCAATATGAACAGTCTGGTTGCGGATATTTATATCAGGTCCTTCGGAAGCGATGCTGTTCCCGAAGTAGCCAGGAATCTAAAAAAGTTATGCCGGGAAGAAATACTGAGTATTTATTTGCACCTGCCTTTGGCAGACCCTTTAACAGCGAAACTTTGCCGGGAATTTGAAAAACTGGGATTCTTTTTTGCCGGGATTATGCCTGCATCCGAAAACCGGGACAGGCTTATTTTGCAGTATTTGAATAATTATGCGATCGATTACAACTACATTGCCACAGCATGTGATGAAACACAGGAAATCCTGGATTATGTCAGATCTCAGGATCCGAATGAACAAGAAACAAGTTAAAATTATTATAATTGTAAAAAATCATTGAACAATGGAAATTGCCGATATCAAGAAAGAAAAATATACGATTGTTGAAATTGCCGGCAGGCTTGATACAACGAATTACCAGGAATTGGAAACCAATCTCCAGGAGAAACTGGATGCAGGTGCCAGGAACCTGATCCTTGATTGTACAAACCTGGAATATGTGAGTAGCTCGGGTTTGCGTGTTTTTCTGATGTTCCTGAAAAAGATCAAGGGACTTAACGGAAAATTCTTTGTTTGTTCAATGCAGGATGAAATAAAGGAGATATTTAAGATCAGCGGTTTTACCAGCATCTTTGATATTTACGAGAACCGCGATCAGGCCGAGGCTGCCATGTAACCATCCCCCGGAAAATTACATCATAATTATCCTCACGACGGGATATTATCCATCGCAAGGTTGGGGGTCTGTGTTATTCTTCGTAACTTTGCATTTTATTGAAAATCTGATGAATCCTTTCTTAAAGACGATCTTTTTCCAAAGATTTATAAGGAAGCATTTTTCATAAAAAATGAATGAAGTTATGACCAAAGTAAAAGACAACGACAAAGTTAAGGTTCATTACACAGGAAAATTTACAGATGGACAGGTGTTCGACAGTTCTTTGCAAAGGGAACCCCTGGAATTTGAAGTAGGCAAAGGTCAAATGATACCGGGTTTTGAAAAAGCTGTAATGGGAATGGAAAAGGGTGAAAAGAAGGAAATTACATTGACACCGGATGAAGCTTATGGTGAAAAGCGCAAGGAGCTTACCCAGGAAATCAGCAATGATCAATTGCCCGAGGACCTGCAACCCAAAATTGGAATGCAGTTGCAATCAAGAACTCCGGAAGGAAAAGAATTCAGGGTTACGGTTGCCGATGTGAAAGACGATTCCATTGTGATCGATGCCAATCATCCCCTGGCAGGCAAAGAACTTGTATTTGAAATTGAGCTGGTGGAAATCGGATCCTAAATATTGCACTGCAAGAAATGATAAAGCCATGCCTCAGGTGTGGCTTTTTTTAATGCTTTTGTTTTTATCTTTATCTTTGTTTTAGAAACTTTTCAAGGATGAGCTATATTCATTTCAGGGATCCGAATTCTAAGGAAATTGAAAATGTACTGGAAAATATCCCGCTTTGTCCGGGTACATGTTTTTTTATCGATATCGTAGGATCCACACAGATCAAATATCGCGAGGATCTGAAATCCTGGGGAAAAAAACTGAACAATACCTTTAACTTTATTTCCATTATCAACGAATTCCCGGATAATGTGGTAAAAGGCATTGGGGATGAGATCATGCTTTTTATACCAGACGAAGAACTCGGGCGGAAAGCCGCATTCAAGGACTATTACAGCCTGCTTCAGGAGATATATGCCACCCTGGATAATATCAAGAACTTTCCTATAGAAGGTCTTTTTCTGCCATGCAAAGTGGCCATTCATTATTGTACCGAGGTTTACAATATCAGTTTTCTGGAAGGAGCGAACGATTATTACGGTCAGGATATTGATCTGGCTGCCAGGCTCACATCCAAAGCCAAAGCCAACCGGATCGTAATGAGTGAACGTTTTTACAACAAGGTGAAACAGGATTTCGACAGCAAACACAGCAACATCATGAATTCGGCCATCGACCAGGTGTCGGAAAAGTACCTGGAAGACTTCAAAGGTGTACCAAGACCCACCGAATACCGCATCATTGAGGTGTCTTGAACTGGATTATTGATTAACTTGCTTATCTCCTGATTTTATTTAGTTTTGCAGCCAATTAAAATGCATCGACAATTCTACACCGGCTTTTTACTATTAATCCTGACTTTCCGTTTGGTCCCGGGGCAGCTCTGGATCAGTTTGCATGATCATGAGCATGAAAAATACGAATATCCATCAGATATCCGAATCGTACACGAACGTTTGCACAATTGTTCTGATGAAATGCTTTATTTGCTGCCGGGGATCAGTGAGCCATTTGAGACCATGATCCTGCATGATCTTCCGTGTATTGTGATTTCTCAATCGGTAAGCAACACTCATACGACCAACTCCTGCATGCTGAATGACAGCCGCGCTCCGCCTGTTGCATAAGCTTTGCCCACCTTTTTATTCATTCTGTTTTTTTAATTTTGATTTGATTATCAAAAGCTTATGAGAAAAATTAGCATGATTTTTCTTCTGATTTTTTTTTGTGTGCCGGTTTTTGCACAATACAAATTCAGCGGAACTGTTGTTGACAAAAAATCCAGAGAACCGCTTCCCGGAGTCAATGTATATTTCCCCGAATTGCAGCGCGGGGATGTGACCGACCAAAACGGAAAATTCCTTGTACCTGATTTGCCTAAGGCAAAGTTGAATGTTCAGTTCTCTTTTGTGGGGTATGCAAGCAGAATACTCAATTTTTATTTCGATGAAGATAAAACCACTTTTAACATTTTGATGGAACCCGATATTCTGCTTTCCGAGGAAGTGGTGATCAGTGGTGGTTATTATTCCACACAGGATGAGAATGCTGTTAAAATAGATGTGGTCAACAGGAGTAGTCTTCAGAAAATGGGTACGCCAAATTACCTCGAAGCCATTTCGGTATTGCCCGGGGTGGATTTGATCTCCCGGGGATCGGGGATCGGTAAGCCTGTGATCCGCGGACTTTCTATGAATGATGTGCTGGTGCTGAACGATGGCGTCAGGGTGGAAAATTATCAGTTTGGCGTGAATCATCCCCTGGGCTTGAATGAATTCGGAGTGGAAAAAGTGGAAGTGATAAAAGGGCCGGCTTCCCTGCTTTACGGATCAGATGCCATTGGTGGTGTGATCAATTTTATTCCTGAGAAACCTGCTATACAGGGAAGCATGGCAGGAGACTACAATGCCAGTTTTAATTCAAATACACTCGGATTGAGCAGCGACCTGGGTGTCAGAGCTACAAAGGGCAATTATTATGGAATACTCAGGTTGGGGGTAAAAGATAATGCAGATTATATGCAGGGCAATGGTGACTATGCTCCCAACACACGCTTTAAAGAGAAAGCGTTGAAACTCTCGGCAGGTCATCTGGGCAGCAAAGGAAGCATTAAGTTGTATTACGACTACGCACACTCAAAGCCAGGCATGCTGGTACCGGATGTGATTCAGGAAGGTCTGATTGAAGAGAGGGGTAGAAATTTGTCTGCCTGGTACCAAGACCTGGAAAATCATCTTTTGCATGCAAAATCCAAATTTATGCTGGGCAGGTTCAAGCTTGATGCGAGCGCAGCTTACCAGAGCAATTACCGAAGCCTGATAGAAGAAGAGGATGAGCCGGCTGTTGAAATGCGTTTGAATACACTTACATATGATGTTAAACTGTATTTACCCAGCGATGAAAAAAGTGATCTGCTGTTTGGTTTCCAGGGAATGAACCAGGATAATGAGAACATCAATCAACGGGAAACCGTTTTTCTGCCCAATGCAAACATGGCCAATTATTCGGTTTATGTTTTTGCCCGTCGTATGCACTGGGGAAAGTTCCATCCACAGGCCGGAATACGCTATGATTACAGAATTATTGACAGCCCTGAAATGGAGGCCCGTGGTGGCCATTCTCATGGTGAGGATGAAGAAGAACATGAAGATGAACACCGGATTTTGCCAGAAGTCGATAAAACTTTCGGGAATCTTAGTGCATCTGTTGGTTTAACCTACTACCTGACACCTGCCTGGCTGGTCAGGATTAATTATGCCCTTGGATTCAGGGCGCCGAATCTCTCGGAGCTGACCTCCAACGGTTTGCATGCCGGCCGTTTCGAGCGGGGTAATCCCGATCTTGGCCCGCAGCGTAGCGGGGAGCTGGACTTCAGTATGCATGTCCATACAGACCACCTCAGTTTTGACCTGGCGCTGTTTTACAACAATATCAAGGATTACATTTATCTCTCCCCGACCAATGATACCGCGCCAGTTGGGGGATCATCTGTATACCTCTATGAACAAACCAATGCCAGATTATACGGGCTCGAGGCTGGCATTCATTACCATCCGGTAGGCATGGATTGGCTCCATTTGAAATCGAGTTTCTCCAATGTTACAGGAGAAAGATCGGATGGAGCATACCTGCCCCTCATTCCAGCCAGCAAGTTGATAAATGAGGTCCGTTTTTCCTTTGAAAAGGCCGGTCCTTTCAGGAATTTTTTTATCAATGTGCAAATCCATAGTGTTCTTAAACAGGATCGCCCTGCCACCTTTGAATCAAAAACTCCGGCATACAATCTCCTCAATGCCGGCATAGGTGCACAACTGGATTGGACCAGGCAAAAACTGGAAATGGGAATCAATGTGAATAATCTGCTGGATGAAACTTATGTGGATCACTTGTCAAGTTTGAAGCCCATGGGGATCTACAATCCGGGAAGGAACATAAATATATATCTTCACATTCCTTTTAAGCTGGAGTAAGGATGATATGCAGGATGTTTACGTTATTATTTTGGGTGTGACGAAGTCAGAAGCAGCGTAAGGAATTCGTTTTATTTCATGATGATACTTACAGTCCTGATAATGCTGTCCACTTCCCAGATGGCATTGTGGATTTTCAGGCGTACCTGGTAGTCTCCGTTTTGTTTATAATAGTGAACGGGATTTATCTGGGATGACCCATGTCCGTCGTCGAATCTCCAGTTGCATGTATGTACATGATAAGAACGATTGATAAAACTGACTTGCACAGCAGTATCAACATGCGTCTGATAGAATTCAAAATCAGCCACTGGTGGTAATTTTTTAAACTCCAGCTTCAGGATGGTATCTGAGATGTCTTCATTATTCCCCTTGTAAGCATGCAAGCGTACCTTATAATGTCCATCCTGGAAATATTCGTGTTCCGGATTCGATTTGTCGGAGGCGAGGTTGTCACCGAACTCCCAGCGGTAACTGTCAGCACCACTCGATTCGTTCAGGAACCTGTAACGGGCTACCGTATCGCTCGACCAGAGGTATTCAAATGACAAATCCGATATTACGCTTTGAGCATCGGGGATCTCTTCGTTTTCACATGCACCTGTAAACAGTATAATAATTATAATCGTGAGCGTTTTTTTCATTGTTGAATATGATTCATTAAACCCCAGGTAAAATTAAAAAGAAATAATCTGAATAGCAATTAAGAATCTTTGCTATTGATGCTCGGAAGCAGCAGCAACTTCTCTGAATACACGCATAAAGTTGCCACCCCAAATTTTCTCGATTTCCTCTTTTGTATAGCCTCTTCTGACGAGTTCCACGGTGATGTTCCCCATATCACTCACATCGTAGCAGTCTTCCAGGGCTCCGCCACCATCAAAATCTGTTCCTATGCCCACATGATCGATCCCGGCAATATTTACAATATGGTCGATGTGATCGACAAAATCTGCAACCCGGGCAAGTTTTCTCGGGAATTGCCGATCTGTTGCGTACCATTCTTTCCGGGCCTGTTCCATTTCTTCATCATTGAGGTTCCTGAAATGATTGTACTTCTCCCGGATCGCATTGAAAGCACTGTCTCGCTGAGGATTATGACCCATATCTTTAACATAGGATGTTAGCACGCAAGCCTGCACAACGCCACCGTTTTCAGCCAGTTTTTTCAGCATTTCATCATTCAGATTTCTTGGGCTATCGCAAATCGCTCTGGCATTGGAATGTGAGGCAATGACCGGGGCCGAAGAAACTTCCAGCACGTCATAAAAGCTGGAATCGGAAATATGGGATACGTCTACCAGCATTCCAAGCCTGTTCATTTCCTTCACCACTTCAATGCCCAGATTACTCAAACCATTGTGTTCCGTTGTGTCTGTTGATGAATCACAAAGATCATTATTCTTTGTGTGGCAAAGGGTGATGTACCTGGCACCCCTGTCGTAAAATTCTTTGACATTCCGTATATCATTTCCTATGGGATATCCATTTTCTATTCCGATATAAACAGCATGTTTTCCCTGTTTTTCGAGTTCATATGCATCTTGAGGTTCGTAGGCGATCCCGGCCAGATTGGGATACCTGTTCACGTTTGCCTCAATAGAATCAAAGATCCTGATGATCCTGTTTTTTGCGTTCAGGTTGGAGCTGTCATCGCGCAAACCCTGTCCGATGAAGGCCGCCATGAAGATAGCATCCAAACCTCCTTCCTGCATGCGGGGAAAATCTACCTTACTCCTTGATTCCCGCGGATCGTGTTTTTCAGCCAGATCAAAATCAGAACGTGTAAACCGCAGGGGAGTATCTGTATGAGAATCAATTGTTAATACTTTCTGGTGTATCCTGGCGGCTTTTTCTTCGGTTGTTTCTTCATTGCATGAAACCAGCGTCATTGCAATGATCAATATCATGCAGTATTTCATAAAGTATGCAATTAAAATAAGCTTACAATATTAGGTAATTATAAATTTTATATATGTTTCCTGCAAACTCCCGGCAACAATTCGTAAACTGAAAATCAGAGGTTCCAACTGGTAAGGCCCCGCTTGGTGAATTCATAACGCTTGAATTGTCCGCCGAATTCCTGGAGTGCTTCAATGACCTGTAAACGTGAATTACCCGGACAATAAAAGATCATGAAACCGCCTCCTCCCGCACCGGATATTTTGCCGCCAGTGGCCCCGTTTTCTTTTGCAGTTTTATAAATTTTGTTGATCATGGGATTGCTGATCCCCGAAGCCATTTGTTTTTTATATTTCCAGCCAAAGTCAAGGATTTCACCGATCTTGTCAATCTCTCCCCGCAAAATGGCTTCTTTCATCATCACAGCCTGTTCCTTGAGTTTGTGCATGGCTTCTACAGATTTTTTGTCGGATTTGTCGACATTGCTTTGCTGTGCTTCAATGATCTTTGAACTGAGGCGGCTGGTGCCCGTGTAATACAGTACCAGGTTGTGCGACAACTCATTCAGGTATTCTGGCTTGATGCGCAGCGGATTCACGATCACCTTGTCATCTTTATAAAACTCCATGAAATTTACCCCGCCAAAGGTTGCAGCATATTGATCCTGTTTTCCACCGGCCATTTTCAGGTCAACTCTTTCGATTTCGTAGGCCAACCGGGCAAGGTCGTATTCTCCCAGGGGCAGCTTGAGCCACTCTGCAAAAGCTCCCAGAATGGTGACCACCAGGGTGGAGGAGGTTCCCAGTCCTGAACCGGGAGGTGCATCCACGAAAGTCGATAATTCAAACGACAAAGGCTTTTTGACATAATCTTTGATGACGCGGTTGTAAATTCCATGGTGCAAGGCAAGCTGGTCTTTGATTTCCAGTCTGTTTTCAGCTTTCGATTCAAGTGTTTGATCTTTATCCACAGAGTGAAAGATAATCTTGCCATCGTCGCGGGGCATGATGGTAGCATGTGCAAACATGCTGATGGTAGCATTCAGGATGGCTCCGCCATGCAGATCGGAATAGGGTGAAACATCGGTGCCACCACCGGCCAGGCCGAGTCTTAAGGGTGATTTGCTTCTGTATACTTTCATCTGATCAAACTCCTATGTTTTTGTCCAGGATTTCTTTCAACGCATACACCTTATCCGTCATTTTATCCCAACTGTAATTTTCTTTTTCTTTTATTACATTTTTTGTGAATTCAATCTCTTTCTCTTCTTCGTAAAACTTAACAATTGATTTGGAGATCTCTTTTACTTCTGGCTTGATCACATAACCTACTTTTTCATGGGGAACGATCTCAGCCAGTCCACCTACATCGGTCGTGATCATGGGTTTGTTGAAATGATAGGCAATTTGTGTGACACCGCTCTGGGTAGCCGTTTTGTAAGGTTGCACAACCACATCGGCGGAGCAAAAATACCTGGCAACTTTCGAATCCGGGATAAAATCATTCGACATGATCACATTATTTTCAAGGCCTCCGTCCTGAATCAATTTGTAATAGGGTTTAGAATCCGTATAAAACTCACCGGCTACAAGTAGTTTGATCTTCATTGCCCGGATCCTATCATAATCCATGGCTTTGATGAGTAAGTCTAGACCTTTGTAATCCCTGATGAATCCAAAGAACAGGATGATTTTTTCATCCGAACGGATTTGCAGTTGCTCTCTGGCTTTTTCTTTCGGAATGATCTCTCCGAAATTGTCGTAAAGGGGATGGGGGTTGAAAAGTTTTGGTTTATGCGTGTCAAATGTTTCCAGGTCGTTCAGCACGCTTCTTGACATGGCAATAAAGCCATCCACGGCTTTCAGGAAATATTTGGTCATCAGGCGGTCGCCTGGTCTTTTCTCATGCGGGATTACATTGTCGAGTATGGATATGATGACTGATCTTTTGTTTTTTCTGATCTTTCTGAGAATGGTTCCGAAGCATGGGCCCATGAGGGGAAGCCAGAATTTACAGATTACAATATCGGCATTTTCTTTTCGCAGCCTGTTTCCGGTACGAATCCAGTTCAGTGGGTTGATGGAATTGATGCTGATGTTGATGTTGAGATCTTCTGGTGCTTTTTCTTCTGAATACTGTGATTTGCCCGGAAATAAAATCCCTGGATATTGTAACTTGAATGTTTCGATCAGCACTTCATGCCCCTCTTTGATGAATTCTCTTGCCAGGCGTTCGTTATAACTGGATAATCCTCCCCGCAAGGGATGCGCTGGACCGATGATGATGATCTTCATTTTTTCAGGCATGAAAAAACTTTATTCTTTTGGTTTATCAATCATTTTTTCAACAGAGTATTGGTTTCTTTCGCTGCCGGTGCGTGAAATCATCTCTGCCAGGAAACCAGCTACAAAAAGCTGGGTTCCGATAATCATGGCCAGCAACCCGAAATAAAACAAAGGCCTTTCCGTCATGCGGTATTCTTCCAGGAAGAATTTTGCATAAGCAAGATAGGCGGCGATCACAAAACCCAGGAAAAAAATCAGGGAGCCGAGGGTTCCGAATAAATGCATGGGGCGTTTTCCAAATTTCGAAACAAAATTGATGGTAAGTAAATCCAGATAACCTTTGATAAAACGGCTCATTCCGAATTTTGTAACACCGTATTTGCGGGCACGGTGTTTCACAATTTTTTCCCCGATGTTTTTATAGCCTTCCCATTTGGCGATCACCGGGATGTAACGATGCATTTCTCCGTATACCTCTATGTTTTTGACCACCTCATTTTTATAAGCCTTGAGTCCGCAGTTGAAATCGTGCAGCTTGATGCCCGACATTCTCCTGGTGGTCAAGTTAAAAAGCCTGGAAGGAATTTTCTTTCCAAGCGGATCATGTCGTTTTTTCTTCCAGCCGGAAACCAGTTCGTAGCCTTCTTCATGCACCATCTTGTACAATTCAGGGATTTCATCCGGACTGTCCTGCAGGTCTGCATCCATCGTAATCACCACTTCGCCAACGGCCAGATCAAAGCCGCTGTTGAGCGCGGCCGATTTTCCATAATTCCTCCTGAATTTGATCCCCTTGACGTTGGGATCTTTTCCTGCAATTCCCTCGATCACCTTCCATGAATTGTCGCTACTGCCATCATCCACAAAAATGATCTCGTAGCTCAAATTGTTTTCTTTTACAACACGTCTGATCCATTCGTGCAGTTCCGGAAGGGACTCTTCCTCATTATACAGGGGTATGATAATGCTTAGATTCATTTATATTTCCATGCTTTCCTTATGCAGGTATTTCCTCCCGCTTGATGAATATTGAAGTTATCAAAGCCAGTACCACCGAAATGATGGTCATCCAGAGCAAACTCATCAGCGCCATTATCGGCGGTGATACAAATATCTTTTGAACTTTCAGGGCATTCTCAATGTCACCCTCAGAAAGATTTTGTTCATAAAGAGTCTCTTCCGCCCTGAGCAGCATTTCCTGCACCAGGGATTCGTCCATTGAATACAACAGGAAAGTAAACACAGCAGTGAGCACTGATGCAAAAAATGCCACCAGGAAACCTGTAGTGAAGGCTTTTCCATAACTGATGAACCCATTGTTGTGCAAATCCCTGTAGGATTTGGATCCCCAAATAATTCCACCGATCAGAATTAAATAAACGAGGAAGTTTAACCAGCTTGATTCCTCTTTTATTAAACTATCAGTAAGGTAAAGTATAAGCTGGAAAATAATGATGATAACACCGGTGATCAGACCGAAATTCAGGGAAGTTTTCCAGACTGGGGTTGATTTTTCTGCCATTTCTTTTGATTTTGGTTATGATGCAAACTTACTAAATTAAAGAATTGGGTAGAAAAGTTTTGATAATAATTGGTCAGCTTTTATTGATTTTGTATTTTTGCAAACGGGTAAGTCTTATACGACCAGCTCCTGTCGAACTCCCCCAGGTGCGGAAGCAAGCAAGGGTAGACGGTTGAGCGGTGCGATATAAGTAGCTTACCCGTTTTTTTGTTATCTTTACATAAAAACCAGAATATATGTTGCTGAAGATTCATCCTGACAATCCAAGTGCCCGCCAGATACAGAAAGTAGTAGAAAGCCTTGCCAATGGAGGCATTGTTGTTATTCCTACGGATACCGTTTACGGTTTGGCCTGTGATATCAACAATCCGAAAGCTATCGAAAAGATTGCCCGGATCAAGGGGATCAAGAAAAGTGAAGCCAATTTTTCCTTTATTTTTCACGATCTGAGCCAATTGTCGGAATATACAAAACCCATGAGCAATGATGTCTTTAAATACATCCGGCAAAGTCTGCCAGGTCCGTTTACCTTTATCCTGAAAGCAACGAATAAAATACCGAAGATCTTCCAAAACAATAAAAAAACAGTGGGCATCCGAATACCCCAGAACAATATTCCCAGTGAAATTGTAAAAGAACTCGGAAACCCGATCATGACTACCAGTATCAAGGATGAGGATGACCTGGTTGAATATACCACCGATCCCGAACTGATCCATGAAAAATACGAGAAGATCGTTGACATTGTGATCGATGGTGGACTTGGCGACAACGAACCTTCAACTGTGATCGATTGTACCGGGGAGGAAATGCTGATCCTGCGTGAAGGTAAAGGAGAAGTTTAGAAAAAATCCCATCCCGCTTTTGGATATTTAAAAAAAGCTGAGTACTTTTGCACCCTCGTTTGAAAAACGGATGATTCGGTAGCTCAGTCGGTAGAGCAACGGCCTTTTAAGCCGTGGGTCGAGAGTTCGAGCCTCTCCCGAATCACAAATAAAAAAAGAGACATTCAATATTTGAATGTCTCTTTTTTTATTTTGTATCTTGCCCCACATGAATACAGATCTTCTTGACAGGATATATCCCAAAGACCCTGAAACGGGAAAATACATTATCCACCTGGCAATCAATAACTACAGGGAGGTTTTCAATGAGCTCGACCCGGCGCCTTTTAAAAGAAAGGATCTGAATACCTTGCTCAGGAGTTTCCTGGAAAACTGTTCTTCTGACATTCCATTGAAATTTGATATTGTTCTTCGTTTTGAGGTCAACAATGAAAAGAAAGATGAACAAACCGAAGAAAAAATCAGGGAAGGATTGCGCAACTTTTTCCTGTTTCTGATCTTCAATCAGCGCAAGCATAGAATGAAAACATTGAGACGCGTGCTGGTTTTTACCCTCGTATCATTCGTATCCCTTGCACTGGGTTTTTTCCTGCGCTCACTCGACCACAACGACTGGTTTTATATCACGGTAACCGAAAGTTTTTACATCGGAGGATGGGTGTTTTTCTGGGAAGCACTTGCCATGCTTACCTTCAGAAACCATGATAAACGGATCAAACAAAAAGAATACGAACGCATGGTGGAGGCAGAGATTTCATTTCAATATTAGTGTATTTTTGTATTCGCCAAAAAAATGATCAATGTCGAATAAGCTTAGTGGAATTATCAGTGAAAAGCAAAAATCCGGGAAGACATTGCTCGGTACTTTTGCAGGTGTATTCACCCCTTCCATCCTGACCGTACTGGGTGTCATTATGTATCTCAGAATGGGTTGGGTTGTCGGCAATGTCGGGATCACCAACACCCTGATCATCGTAACCCTATCCACCTCCATTACTTTTTTAACAGCACTTTCCATTGCTGCCATTGCGACCAATCAGTTTGTGAAAACAGGCGGAGCCTATTATATGATCAGCCGAAGTCTCGGCATCGAAGTGGGAGGCGCCATCGGGATTCCACTCTATTTTGCGCAAACATTTTCCGTTGCCCTCTACACCATTGGTTTTGCAGAGAGTTTTGCCAATACTTTTCCACAGTTCAACCAGACATCCGTTGGGATTATTGTGACTGTATTCATCGCCGGATTGGCATTGATCTCCACCAAACTTGCCGTCAGGAGTCAGTTTTTTATCCTGGCAGCCATTGTTATTTCTCTGATATCCCTGCTTTTTGGAAAACCCCTGGAAGATGCGAATGTTGTACAAACCATGCTTCCGAAAGAAGGTTTCTGGACAGTTTTTGCGGTCTTCTTTCCAGCGGTAACAGGTATCATGGTGGGTGTGAATATGTCGGGAGATCTCAAAAACCCGGTGAAAAGCATTCCCCGGGGAACCTTCCTGGCAGTTGGCGCGGGATATATCGTATACATGATTTTACCTGTAATACTCTATCAACGTGCCGATACCACCAGCCTGATTGAGGATCCCCTGATCATGAAACGTATTTCATGGTGGGGTAATGCTATTTTGCTGGGCGTTTGGGGAGCAACCCTGTCGAGTGCCCTGGGCAGCATCATGGGGGCGCCCAGGGTGTTGCAGGCCATGGTGTTCGACAATATCTTTCCAAAATGGCTCAGGTGGTTGGGCATCAGCAGTAAAAAAGGAAATATACCAAGAAATGGTACAGCATTTACATTGGTCATTGTATTGACAGCAGTCTATTTTGGCAACCTGAACCTCATTGCCCCCATACTGTCGATGTTTTTTCTTTCGACATATGCTTTGCTGAACATTTCTGCAGGATTGGAGAAACTGCTTGACAGTCCTTCCTTCAGACCTTCTTTTAAAGTACACTGGGTTTTCTCTTTCCTGGGTGCATTTGGTTGTATCGCTGTCATGCTGTTGATCAATCCCCTGGCTACATTCATCGCTTTTGTTGTGGTCGTGCTTGTTTTCGTAATGCTTGAAAAAAGGAAGCTGAGCGCTTCCTGGGGAGATCTTCGCCAGGGAATGGTACTCGGTATGATTCGTTATGGCCTGATGCATCTTAAAAAAACGATGGATCCAAAGAACTGGCGTCCGCATTTGCTTGTGCTTTCGGGAGCACCCACCAAAAGATGGCATTTGATCGCGCTGGCCAATTCACTTGTTCAAAACCGCGGAATCATGACGGTGTCTACAATTCTTACTGACCAGAATACAAATACCGAGCGGAGGAGCGGAATGGAAGAACAGGTTTTAAAATACCTGAAAGTCAAAGGTATAAATTGCCTGGTAAGGGTAATCAATGCAACAGATACTTATTCGGGAGCCATAAAGCTGTCGGAGTCCTATGGTCTGGGAAACCTTGTTCCAAATACAGTTATGCTGGGCAGCACCGAGCGCAAGGAGCATCACGATGATTTTGCGCGCATGATCAGCTACTTTCACGAGTCCCGGAAAAATATCATCGTAGTAAAATTTAATGAGAACAGGCAATTCGGGCGAAACAAAAGAATCGACCTGTGGTTGCGAGGTATCCGCTACAACGGGGCCCTGATGATCATCCTGGCCTATTTGATGCAACACAGCATACCATGGTATGGTGCGCAGATCGTAATCAGGATGATTGTGAAAGATAAAGAAGCAAGACAGGAACTGGAGGAAAACCTGTTAAATCTTACAAAGAACTTCCGGATGAAGCTCAATATCAGTGTGATGCTATCTGAAGGAAAAAGTTTTGAGCAGATCGCACACGAAAAATCAAGCGATGCCGATCTGATGATCCTGGGACTTGCAACACCGGGCGAAAACTTCATTGCTTATTACCAGGACCTCACGGAAAAGATCAAAGACTTACCAACAACTATGTTCGTGCTGGCTTCGCAGGATATGAAGTTTGAGGAGATATTGAAATAGAATTGAATCTACGCCTTCTTCTTATAATAATCCGTACTCTCAAAGATCTTATCAGCCGACTTAGCAATGAATCCGCTGTAAAGATTGCCCCGCTCATCGGGATATCGTTTTGCAAATTCATAATAGCATGCAGGGATTTCGTAAGTTCCTTCCTGGAAATCCACTTTGATGATCTCTGATTTAATACTGGATTGCTCCAGCAGGTCCTCCGGTTTCCCCTTTACTTCGCCGCCTGAGTCATTCATTAAAAAACCATTATCTTTCAGGAATTGATTGACTTTGTAAATGCTGTCGAATTTTTTCAATGCATTGATACTGACGGTAAAGTGATTGGCCCGGAAACCGTATACATATAGCCAGGCAGCGTATTCGGATTCTTCCCTGAGCTTTTGATAGTTCTCATAAGATGGCCTATCCCATTGTCTGCCGGAATGGATCAATTCATCTGATTCCAGCAAATTTGATGGAATCTGATTGATGATCTCTGCTACCTTTTCCTGCAGGAATTTACTGAAATCCTCCGTGATCAACTCGCTGATAAAAACTCTGGGCATGCTTGTATCATCTTTGTGCTCGAAATGTTTGGCATAAAGATGCTTTTGCTCAAAATGATATTCGCCCTTTTCTTCGTAGCCTGCCTTTAGGAATGGCTTTGCCAGTACATCGATGTTTACCCGCTTATCGTCAAATGTGCGAAAGGCGATGTGGTCATTCTGTACATCTTCCCCTTCATTGCTGAAAAGATCGTATACCTTTTTTGCTGAAGGATTTTGTTCCGTATAATCTTTCCAGAGTTTGTTGAATATTTCTTTTGCATTCATAATCTCAAATTTCAAGTTTCAAAGTTTTTGTTGCATTTTGCAAGTTACAAGTTGCAGGTCATGGGCGATATCTTCTATTAAAAGAACCCCTGTAGTACTTCCTTTTCTCCAAGATTGTGGAAATACTTCTTAACATCCAGATCATGCAATTTGTTCGCAATATTTTTTTCCCGGTGGGGGATACCAGTCAGTCTTTTTTCAAAATCGCTTATGGTTTCCACATTGATAAGATCGCCGCTAACTTTGGCATTTTGAATATGTCCTTCTTTTACATCCACGTTGAAAGTGATCTTTCCTCCCTTGTGTTCAATGGATCTCCTGAAATTGTATTTCGGGGAGTAGCCGAAATTCCATTCCCATGTGGCGTATTTTGAACGGACCAGTTCTTCAATATTTTCAATGTCGGTTTTTGTAAACTCATAATCGCTGGTATCGCTGTATTGATCCAGCACAAAATCCCTGATCCTGTTTTTGAATTCTGAAATGCTGATCTTTTCCTTCATGAAGTCCTGCAGGTTGGTTATCCGGCTGCGGATGGATTTGACTGCTTTGTCGGTGTACCTGTGCGGATCAAATTTCAGGGCATCCGACAGCTCGGATAGGCGGGAGGAGTATAGCAGGGTGCCGTGGTGAAGTGTTCTTTTTTTGTACACATGTTCGGCGTTTCCGGAAAATTTCAGGCCAGCAAGGGTTAAATTGTTTTTACCTTCGAATCTGGCATGGACACCCATGGTTTCCAGCACGGCCAGGATGGGCGCAGTGAATTTGCGGAAATTGACCAGATTCTCGTCTTTAATGTTCTGTACAAAAGTGAAATTCAGATTGCCCGGATCATGAAATACGGTGCCGCCTCCTGAAATCCTTCTTACAACAGGAATGTTCTTTTTCCTGATATATTCGTAATTGATCTCTGCAAGCGTATTCTGATGCTTGCCAACGACAACGCATGGGGAATTCTGCCAGAGCATGAAGCAATCCTCGCTGAAATTTTTCAGCACATATTCTTCCGCCGCCAGGTTAAAATAAGGATCCGTGGATGTCCGGTTGATGTATAGCATATTATTTAGAATCGATCTAAATGCAAAATTAATGTAAAATAATGGATTGGGTATGGATGAAAAAACTATTTGTGGTAATATTGCAGAAAAAGAAAAGATGATTTCATTGTCAAGTAAAAATACAAAGATATTGCTTGTACTTCTGATGATCTTCAGTTTGCATGCGTGTGATGTTCTGCAGCAGGCACAACAGATGTATACCCTGAGCAAATGTGATTTCAGGCTGAGTACCATCGAGAATATCCGGCTGTCCGGGGTAAATGTGCAGAACAAGGACCAGTTTTCCGACCTGAGTCTTTCGGATATCACCCAGCTCACCATGGCATTTGTGAACAAGGAAATGCCGCTGGATTTCCGCTTGAACATTGAAACCAAAAATCCCAATCAGCAAACGGCAGCCCTGAACAAACTGGATTGGATCCTGTTTATCGATGATATAGAAATGACAAAGGGAACAACGAATCAGCGGATAGAAATACCACCCAATGGCGGGATCAACGATCTGCCCCTGAACATCAATGTGGATCTTTTCAACGTACTTTCCGGGGAATCCAAAGATGCCATTATTAATTTCGGTTTGAACCTTGCCGGACAGGGAAACCAGCCTACCCGGGTAAAAGTAAAAGCCAAACCCACAGTGATCGTGGCGGGAAGGAGTATTGATTACCCGGGCTATATTACCATCAATAATGAGTTTGGGGGTGGGAGTAGTGGTAGTGGTAGTGGTAGTGGCAGTAAGGGGAGTAGTAGGATCAAATTGTGATGGTGACTGATTGCTAACTTACAGAATTGTTGGGATTCTTAATCGAGTTTATCAAGATATGCCTCAGCTCTCTTCAGCAATTCCTTTTGTTTTTCTGGCTTCATTTTGTCAAAGGTTCTGACCAGCATGCCTATCCTGGGATTGGAAAGGAAGAACTCCCGGTGAACATGCATAAAACGCCAGAAAAGGGCATCCCAGGTTTCCTGCCATTCACCTTTCGGGTAATTGCTCATTTTCATCAGGTAATTGCTGGAGCTGATATAGGGTTTGGTCGACATCAGGCCGCCGTCGGCGAACTGGCTCATGCCGTATACGTTGGGCACCATCACCCAGTCGTATGCATCGATGAACATTTCCATGAACCAGCGGTAGACCTCATCCGGGTCAAACTCACACAACAACATGAAATTGCCCAGCACCATCAGTCGTTCGATGTGATGGGCGTAGGCTGTTTTCAGTACCTTCCGTATGGTAATATCGACCGGAAGGATGCCGGTTTCACCCTTCCAGAAGGAAGCCGGGATCTTCTTTTTGAATCCCCAGAAATTCTTCGTTCTTTCTTTACGCCCTCTGCTATCGTATACACCGCGGATGAACTCCCGCCACCCCATGACCTGGCGCACAAAGCCTTCCACTGAGTTCATGGGGATGTCGTGATCCTTGGCACAGGCAATGCTTGCTTCCAGCACCTGGGCAGGTGTTAAAAGCCCGTTGTTCATTAGGGGGCTCAAAAGGCTGTGGTGCAGGAAATGATCCTGCCCGACCAGGGCGTCTTCGTAAGTCCCGAATTCCCGGAATCTCTGTTGCAGGAAATCCTGCAGCCAGGCCGTGGCCTGTTTGTGGGTGTGAGGATAGGTAATACGATCATGCACCTCGCCCGGAAGGTCCTGGTAATTTCTTTGCGTGTATGCAATGGCTTCTTCGTAATAAGGTGTGCGGGCTGGAAAGCTGATCTCCGGCGGCTTTTTCCCGGCAGGATATTTCTGGCGGTTCTCTGCATCAAAGGACCATTTTCCGCCGGTAGGCTGTCCATCTTCCTCCAGAAGTATCTTCCTTTTCTTTCTTTCCTTTTTGTAAAAATGGGCCTGGAAGATTTTTTTCTTCCCGGAGAAATAAGCCGCGATATCTTTCTTCGTGTTCAGGAACATGGGCGTTTCATAAGGCACGACTTTTACATCATGCTCTTTCGCAGCCTTTGTGATCCGTTTCTCCAGCCAGTCGTCTGTCGTAAGGGTGTAATGAATCTTAGTGTAGCCCTGCTTTTTCAGGGAAGGGATCAGGGTCCGAATATCGGTTCGTTCATCTGAAGCATCAATGTATGTTGAGCTGTGATCCGCTTCAAGAAAATCCTGGTAATATTTCATGCTGGCCCGCTGGTGGACCAGCTTGTGCCTGTGGAATTTATATTGCCTGAAATAAAGGCTCTCCTCGATGATAAAAACCTGCCTGTCCTTCCCCAGGCATGGGTTGTTGCGAAAAAGTTGATGGGGGAAAATCAGGCTGGCAGATTTCATATTATTGCATTTTGCCGAAGATCTTTTCCATGGCTGTTTTGCGGTAAGCAAAGATCTTTTTGAGTTGTCTGCGAATAAGCAAATTGTTGGCGATGCTGCCCAGGAATGCGTAGGGAGGTTGATAAGATACGATGTCTGTCATCAGCACCCCGCCTTCGATGGCTTCGATATGATGCTCGTGATGCCACATGCTGTAGGGTCCTACTCTTTGCTCGTCTACGAAGAATTCCTTTTCCCGCACATGGGTGATCTCGGTCACCCAGGTGGTTTTGTAAGCGGGCAGAGGGCTTACCTTGTAGGCGATGATCATCCCGGGGTACATTTTCTCCGGGAGGTTTTCAGTGATAATATCAAAGCCCATATGCTCGGGGGTGATCACCTTGAGGTTGGACGGGGAGGAGATGAAATCCCAGATCTCCTCAATGTTTCCCGGTAATTTTTGCTGTCTTTTGAATTGATAGAATCCCATAATTATGCTGCAATTTTATTGATCATTCCTTTGAAAACAATCCCGTGAAAGGGCAATACTGCAAACCAGTACATCCGGCCCCACAGGCCAAGAGGTCTGAAAGTTGCTGTCTGGTATAAAACCCCATCCCTGATGTGAAACTCCAGCCAGGCTTCCCCGGGAAGTTTCATCTCTGCATAAAGCAAAAGTCTTTTTTCTTGCCGGCTGGCCCAGAGTACACGCCAGAAATCCAGCGCATCGCCGGCATTCAAATCTGTCTGGTTCTTGCGGCCCCGCCGCAAGCCCACGCCACCGACCATTTTGTCCATGAGGCCACGCAGCGCCCAGAGGCGGTTGGCATAGTACCATCCGTTCCTTCCGCCGATACTCCAGATCTTCTCCAGGGTGGCTGCTTCGCTTCTGACCTTTGCAGATCTCTCATCCCTGTAGCATCCGTATTCGGGTACCTGGATAAGCTTGCTGATACCGTTTCGCAGCAGGTTGCTGGACTGGGCATCTTTCCAACTGGATAGGACTTCCTGCTGTTCGATCTTGTCGAAGGCTTTTTTTACAGCATCTTCATAATAGATCAACTCGATGCCAAGTCGCTCATGCAGATCGTTCGCCTTGCCCACGATCTCTACTTTCATACTGTTTACGAGATTGATGGCCAGCTTGTAGGAAGTTGATGTTACGAAATAAAGCCAGTAAGAGGATAAACGGGGCGTCATCACAGGGACGGGTATGATGAACCTTTTCAGTTTCCTGACTCTGGCAAACTTCAGCAGCATTTCCTTGTAGGTCAGTATTTCGGGACCGCCGATGTCAAAACTCTGGTCATACGTGTCCTCTCTCAGCAGAACACCGCTCAGGAACTGCAACACATTCCGCACGGCCAGGGGCTGTGAGCGGGTGTTCAGCCAGCGCGGGGCGATCATGACCGGCAGCTTTTCCACCAGGTCGCGGATGATCTCGAAGGAAGCACTGCCCGAGCCGACAATGATCCCGGCACGCAGGGTGGTCAGGTGATAGCTTCCCTGTTTCAGTATGTCTTCCACCTGCTTGCGGGAGCGGAGATGTTTGGAAAGTTTATCCTCGTTTACAATGCCGCTCAGGTAGATCACCTGTTTTATATTCGTTTGCTGCAAACGGTCACGGAAATTTTGCGCTGTTTCTTTTTCGAGTTGCTCGAAATCAGCATTGCCTGCCGACATGGAATGGATCAGGTAATAAGCAGCATCGATGTCTTCGGGTATCCGTCCCAGGGTGCCTGGATCCAGGAAGTCCACTTCGATGACGCTAACCTTGCCCGGGTCATATGGAGTTGCATCAAATCTTTGTTTGTCCCGAACGCAGCAAACGATTTCATAACCTTTTGCCAGCAGGACGTTCAGAAGCCTTTTGCCGATATAACCTGTGGTCCCTGTCAGTAGTATTTTCATTATTTGTCTTTTTGTGCCTGTTTTTCGTTTGTTTCGAACCTGCCGCCACGGACGGTGGCGCCCAGCACGATGCCGGCACTGACGATCACGAGGTTCTTGATAATATATTGTCCTTCCAGCGTCAATGCGTATGGAAAGATAGCAAATACTTTTTCAGGATACAAGAATACAGGGGAGAAGGTGCCGATCATTTGCAGAAATAGCAGCAGCAGAGTCTCCCTCATAAAAATATTGAAGAGCAATCCGATCCCGATCAGGACTTCCCAGACTGCAAGTCCGTATATGATCAGTTGTTCCGAGATAAGCCCGAAACTCAGGTCCTGGATAGTTTGTATGGCAAGTTCTTCGGCAGGGCTCATTCCCTGGAAAAATTTCAATCCGCCGAACCACAAAAAAATGAGACCGATGCTCCAGCGAAGTAATCTAAATCCGCTGGCTGCCATCCACCTGGTAACAGCCAGATCTATTTTATGAAATGTTTCACCTCTTAAGTTCATTGCTTTATCCTTTTATTAACGACATCCCGCCATCAACATGCATGACCTGCCCGGTGATCCAGGCTGCCTGATCAGACAAGAGATAGGCTGCCATGCCGGCGATATCCTCTACATTCCCGATCTTTTTCAGGGAGTGCCTGTCTGCATTTGCTTTTATTTTATCTTCACTGTCCAGCACATCAAACTGATGATAGGAGATATTGGGATGTTCGAACTTTGGTTCCGTTTTGTTAAAGTTGCCGATCACCATGTCTCCGGCTTCTGCCAGCATTTTTGCAAACTGTTGTCTGATCCCGGAGGAGGCACCAATGATTACATGTGTTTTCATATCAAATTAACAAATTGAAAGTCAAATTGTTTGATGGTGTAGTGATTTTTAATAACAGATCAAATACCTCTTTGTTATTCCCTGATATTTCCGGATTGCAAATTGGCCTGTTGAAAAAATGGGTTTTAGTTCGAACAGAATGCAAACCCTTGAAAACTCAAGTTTAACTCAAGCTCTTATTGTTTTTTTCTCCGAAGATAAGGTGGCAGGTTCCTTTAGATCCGGGACAGGTGTTTGAATATCTGGAATACCTTCAGGTCTTTTAGAATATTGCAGCGTGATCCTTTTGTATATCCAGTTTACTACATAGGCCCAGATCACATGTTTGCGAAAAGAAAACCATTTGAAAATATTCAGCCGCCTTGTTCTAAATAATGACTTCAGGAATAGTTTACGCAGGTTTTTTTTGCTGTAGAGGTACTCCCAGACATTGGTCATATTGAATGACAGATCATCCGGGGACATATTTCCCGGCTGCATGCATACTTCCCAGAAATGGTAGTGTTGCCAGTCCTCTGGGTAGTTGTTTTTGATAATGCGCTTTTCATCCTTCATCCGGTAATAGAGTTTAGTGCCGGGGAAAGGGGTGAGAATGGTCAGTTGTAGAATATCAGCACCCGAGCGGTTCACGAAGCGCGCCCTCCTGTAAAGATCTCTTACATTGTCGCTGTCGAGGCCGAAAATAAAAGTGCCCATCACCATAATGCCTTCGCGATGAATGTTGCGGAGATATTTCCGGTATTTTAATTTCATGTCGGTATTGATGCTTTTGCGCATATTTTTCAGTTCCTCGGCTTTTTCCGACTCAAATCCGATCAGTACCATGCGGCATCCGCTTTTTGCTGCCAGTTTGACCATTTCGGGATCTTTTCCGAAGGTCATATCTGTTTGTGAATACCAGCTTACCTTAATCTTTTCCCGGATCATGGTTTCGAACAGATCTTTCGCATGGTCTTTCGAGGCATTGGTATGCCCGATGATGTTGTCATCCACAAAAAAGACCCTTTGCCTGTTGATGGATTTCAATTCCTTTACGATCTCATCCACCGGCCTGAACCGGTATTTTCTGCCGTTGAAGGCCGTGACCGAACAAAACTCGCAGTCCATGGGACAGCCCCGGGTTGTTTGAATAAGCGACTGTATGTATCCGGAGTTAAAGAGGTCTCTGCGGGGAATGGGAGGATTGAGGGGCAGGCGTTCTGCCTCATATAGCCTTTTAATTTTACCCGCTTCATAGTCTTTGATTACTTCTGGCCATATTCCTTCGGCTTCACCCACTACAACCGTATCCACATATTTAGCTGCTTCTTCAGGCATCATGCTTGCATGAGCGCCGCCGAGTACCGTATGGATTCCTTTTTCGCGGTAGATGCCGGCCAGTTCGTAGGCACGGTAAACATTCCCGGTGAAGGCGGTAAGGGCGACCAGGTCAGCTTCACGGAATTCAAACTCATCGAAATTCTCATCCAGTAATTCAATTTCCCAGTTATCAGGTGTGAGCGCCGCCACAATGCCCAGCCCCGTTGGTTCAAAGCGCGAGGATTTGTTGATGGCAAATCCCTTTTTGTGTCTGCTAACCGGATTCACCAATAACAGGCGCGGTTTTTTTAAATCCAATAAACCCTTGTACATCAGAATTGCTGCTTATGATGTAGAGCAAATGTAAGCCAAATTTTATTATGAATTAATAAAAATGTGGATTTATTTGCTGGGTTGCAAGTTGCAGGTTTCAGGTTAAGACAATCTCTCTTAATCACTAAGTCTCCTTGTCTTACTACTTCATACTCTTTACTTATTACTCCAAATTTAGCCACAATCTCAATCCAATCGCCTCCGCTGCCCCATCGCCTCCGTCGCCCCATCGCCTCCATCGCCCCATCGCTTCCGCTGCCCCATCGCTTCCGTCGCCCCATCGCTTCCGTCGCCCCATCGCTTCCGTCGCCCCATCGCTTCCATCGCCCCATCGCTTCCATCGCCCCATCGCTTCCGTCGCCCCATCGCTTCCATCGCCCCATCGCTTCCATCGCCCCATCGCCTCCATCGCCCCATCATCATATCATACTTCGCCAAACTTCCATTCCTCATAAAACGTATCCAGGAACTTTTCCATAAAGTCGTGCCGTTCTTCTGCCAACCTTTGGCCTGTAGGCGTGTTCATTCTGTCCTTCAGGAGAAGCAGTTTTTCATAAAAGTGGTTGATGGTAGGTGCCTTGCATTTTTTGTATTCTTCCCGGCTCATGTTCAGATCGGGTTTTATTGCAGGGTTATAAATTTCTCGGTTTTTGAATCCTCCATAATTAAAAGCCCTGGCAATGCCGATGGCGCCCATGGCATCCAGGCGGTCGGCATCCTGAATGATATCCAGCTCTTTTGATCTGAATTGCTGGCTATGATTGCCTCCTTTGAAAGAGATGTTGCGGATGATATTTTCAATGTGGTCAAGGATATCCTTTTTCAGGTACAGGGATTGAAGGAACCCCCTTGCCTTTTCCGGGCCGATTTCTTCGTTGCCATAGTGAAACTTAGCATCTGCGATATCGTGAAGTAGCGCTCCCAGTTCAACAACAAAAAGGTCCGCCTTTTCGTGTCTGGCAATATATATTGACATCTTCCGGACCCGTTGCACATGCCACCAGTCGTGCCCACCTTCCGCGCCCGACAGGCTTTCTTTCACAAAAGCTGCTGTTTTATCGATGATGGTTTGATTTTTCCATTGTTCCATTGTTCTATTGCTCAATTGTTCTATTGTTGCACTGTCTCGGTTTTAAAAAGCTTGCTTCAATCGCAGGACGGGATTTAATTTCTCCATTTATGTTTATTTCAAGGCTGAAAGGTTTTTCGGGCGCTTTCAGGTTTCTTAATATCAAAATGATCAAATATTTTTCACTCTTTCCCTGTTCCGCTCTCCTCAATGGCCGCCGATTCGTCCTGTCTCCTTGTCTCTCAGTCACTCAGTCACTGAGTCTCCCTAAAACCCACTCGACCCATCCCAGCAATGCGTGCAAAGTTGTTCTTTGGGCAAACCAATCGCCTCCACCAGGTCGTCGAGTTTTTGATACTTCAGTGATGTAACACCGATGCGTTGCCGAATCTTTTCGATCATTGCCTCGTAACGGTCGGTGCCTGGTGTGGCATATTCATTCAGGTGATCCAGATTATTTCCATCGATTTCTTTGATGGCTTTTCTCCCTGCCAGGTCTAAGGTGGAGCGTGATCTTGAGAAGTTCAGAAACTCGCAGGGAAAAATCAAGGTAGGGCAGGCGGGGCGGATGTGGATCTCTCTGGCGCCGTATTCAAACAATATTTTTGTGTTGTCTTTGAGCTGTGTGCCACGAACGATACTATCATCACAAAAAACAATTTTTTTGTTTTCGATCAGGGTTTTGATGGGAATGAGTTTCATCCTGGCTACCAGATCGCGGGTTACCTGGCTTTGAGGCATGAAGCTCCGGGGCCAGGTGGGTGTATATTTAACGTAAGCACGCTTGTATGGAATTTGTTTTTTGTTGGAATAACCAATGGCATGGGCAACACCCGAATCCGGTATTCCTGAAACATAATCCACTTCAATGTCATCATTTTTCGCGAGGCAGGCACCGCAACGATAGCGGCATTCCTCAACATTGATATTTTCGTAATAAGAGCTGGGATATCCGTAGTAAACCCAAAGGAAAGCGCAGATCTGCATTTTTTTATTGGGACTCCTTTTTTGCTCGTATCCTTCGGCAGTGACGAAAATGATTTCACCCGGACCGATATTCCTTTCGATTTCATATCCCAGGTTTGAAAAGGAGGAAGATTCTGAACTCATGGCATAAGCGCCTTCTTTTCGTCCAAGTACGATAGGTGTTCTGCCAAGTTTATCGCGGGCTGCATAAATTCCCCTGGTGGTCAATATCAGCATGGAACAGGAACCTTTTACTTTGTCGTAAACATTCTCAATGCCTTTTTCGATGCTTTCTTCCTCGTTGATCAGGCTTGCTGTAAGTTTGCTGGGATTGGTTTCACCGTCACTCGTCTCAGAAAAATATGTGCCCTTGTTCAGGGCTCTTTTTGTCAATGCTTCAATATTGGCAATTTTTGCCACAGTAACGATGGCAAATTCTCCGAGGTGAGAGTGTATGATAATGGGCTGTGATTCGGTATCCGATATAACTCCCAATCCGCTTTTCCCTTTGAACTCGTGCAGGTAGGGCTCGAATTTGGTCCTGAAATATGAGCTTTCAATGTTGTGGATGGAACGCGTGAAATTTCTTCCATTCTTTACAACCATGCCACCCCTTTTTGTGCCCAGGTGCGAGTTATAATCTGTTCCATAGAAAATATCGCTGACACAGTCGGTTTTGGAAATGCTGCCGAAGAATCCTCCCATAAATGCAATTTGTTTTGGTTATTACCAATCGAAACTACAATAAAATGATACTCGAAATGTGGGTGTTGGTAAGTTGTTAATTAATATCATGAAGGATGTGTAAAAAGGCAACCATGCTAAGATTGCCTTTTATTAGTAGCGAGGCCGAGACTTGAACTCGGGTCCGCCAGCCGGCGGATATGAATCCGACGCTTCTCTTGGATTTTGTAATAAAATGGATACTTTCACAAACCCGAAGTCAACTTGATGATTTAATAATGGACCAGATGAATTGCCT